>CALAUA010000014.1 GCA_937891975.1 uncultured Bacteroidales bacterium | reverse complement strand
AACCGCTGTTTGAGAAACAATTCAAACATCCCAAACAAGGAGAAAAACACTATGCTACCTTGCGAGGATTTGTGATAGCGCAGATTCATCAACAGTTGAAGAGTTTTTGAGAATGTAGAAGAGCTATAATACAAGCCCCCCTTATAAGGGGGGCAAAAAGTATTATAATAAGCTCATTCCTACATCTCAAACTTTTTTTTTTCGTACCTTCGGACATCTGCCTTGGCAAAGCCAATTCCCCCGTAGCTACGTTCGCATCATGCAGCCCATACTCCAGTTCGCTCGCAATTATTTTCAAAATCGGTTTAACACCTTTACATCCGCCATTTAGTACTTCACTTTCAAGCAAGCTTGAGCGAGTACTAAATATCGGCTGAGATAGATTAAATCTATCTTTTTTGAAAATAATTTCTCACTTTTCTTGCGTATGTGCATTTTTTGTTGTACCTTTGCGCGCTATTTTTGGATTATAGCGAGGAATATTAATAAATATCATATAAAACAAATGAAAAAATCAATTTTATCTATCGTTTTGCTTGGAGCAAGTATTCTAGGATTTGCACAAGAAACACCTGATCAAGTGTTGATGACCATCAATGGTGAGCCTGTGATGGTATCCGAGTTTATGTACATCTATGAGAAGAACAACCAAGAAACCAGTCTGGAGAAAAAATCAATGACTGAGTACTTGGATTTGTTTATCAATTTCAAGCTCAAAGTAGCTGAAGCTATCGCACAGGGTGTAGATACTACCGAGGCCTTCAAGAAGGAGTTGGCAGGATATCGCGCGCAGGCAACACCTAAATACTTGCAAGACAATGCCGCCATTGACAGCCTCGTAGAATTGAGTTATAATCGTACTGCACGTATTCGCAAAGCATCACATATCGCTGTACAATGTCCAATGGATGCAGACAGCGCTACATTGGCTGCAGCGACCGATAAAATCAACGAGTTGCGTGTTCGTGTGACTGTGGGATTACCTAAGGAGGTAAAGAAAGGTCGCAAGAAAATCACGGTGCAAGAGGTAGAAGATTTTGCAGAAGTGGCTATGACATATTCTGATGACCCTGCTGCTAAACAAAGCAAAGGCGAGTTGGGTTGGATTCAGCCATTCCGCTATGTATATCCGTTGGAAGATGCTGTGTACAACACCCCTGTAGGCGAAATCACCGAAGTATTCCGCAGTCCATTTGGCTTGCATATTGCCAAAGTGGAAGGTGAGCGCGATTTTGAGGAGGTACATGCGGCCCACATCATGAAGATGACTCCTGCAGGCGATATCCAACGCATGGCACAAGCCAAATTCGTGATGGATAGTTTGTACGCTGTCATTCAACAAGACTCTGTAGATTTTGCAGCATTAGCACAAGCACATAGTGAAGACCGTGGTTCTGCTATGCGCGGTGGTGATTTAGGATGGTTTGGTCGTGGAGCCATGGTACAACCATTTGAGGATATTACTTTTGGTTTGAAAGAAGGTGAGATTAGCGAGCCATTCCAAACGCGTTTTGGTATCCACATTTCCAAACTCTATGAGAAACGTGGCATCCAACCATTGGATAGTATGCGTAGCCAGTTGCTGCGTCAAGTGCAACGCGATCAACGTATGCAGATTGCCAACGAGAGTTTTATTGCTAAGACACGTATCGAGTATAATCTGCCAGCCGACATGAGCGACACCGATGTGAAAGCCTACGCCGATGCACATCTTGAAGAGAAGTACCCCGAATTGCGCAACTTGGTAAGAGAGTATCACGATGGTATCTTGCTCTTTGACGTATCTCTGCGCGAGGTATGGGACAAAGCCAATCAAGACCACGACGGACTGACCGCATACTTCAAAGCCAACAAGAAGCGATATACTTGGGACGAACCTCGCTACAAAGGTTGGATTGTATATGCAAAGAATGACGTAGCAGCTAAAGCAGCGAAGCAAATCGTGAAGACGGCTCACCCAGACTCTGTGATGAGTTACCTCAACCAACGCGTCAATATAGATAGCGTACAATACGTGAAAGTAGAGCGCGGTTTGTGGACAATGGGCAAGCACGCAGCTGTAGATGTATATGGTTTCAAAAACAAAGACGCACAATATACCGCTAGCGAAGAATTTCCAATTGTGATAACAGTAGGCAAGGTGATTAAAGCGCCTCAAGCTTATGAAGACGAACGTGGCAAAGTGGTAACCGATTACCAAGACTATTTGGAGAAACTTTGGATTGCCAAACTGCGCGAGAAATACCCTGTAGTAGTCAACGAGGCAGTGTGGGAGAACGTGAGAAGTGGAAAGTAACGGGTGAAAACATACAAGGCAATAGTAGCATTGGTGCTGCTAGCAGGAATCAATCTGCTGGCAGGGTTAGTAGTTTGTCGTTGGGATATGACCGATGACCAACGCTATAGCATCTCCCAACCCACCAAAGCTTTATTGCACGACCTTGATGCTCCTCTGACTATCACCCTATTGCTCGAAGGTGAACTCAACGCAGGTTTCCTACGATTGAAGAAAGCCACTCAAGAGATGGTGGATGAATTGGGGGTATATGCAGATATAGAGCAAAAGAATGAGTCAGGTTTAGCTATTCAGCGCGAACTTACCCCCACCGTTATACACGAGCGAACCCACAAAGGGAAAACCGCACAAACAACGGTTTATCCTTATGCTATCATACAATACAAAGGTCGAACCCATGTGGTGACGCTACTCAAAAACCAACGCGGATTGAGTGGCGAGGAGAACCTCAATCGTAGCATTGAGAATTTGGAATATGCTTTTGTAGAAGCTATTCGCAGTCTGACACAAGAGGATGTGGAGAAGATTGCCTTTCTCGAGGGACACGGCGAATTGGACGAACGAGATGTGTATGACCTAACTCAAGCATTAGCGCAATACTATCAAGTAGATCGTGGAGCTCTGGGGACAGAGAGCGGAGTGCTTGACGAGTACAAGGCGGTGATTATTGCTGACCCACAATTGCCATTCAGCGAAACCGACAAGTATATCCTTGACCAATACGTGATGCATGGTGGTAGAATATTGTGGGTAGTTAATGGTGTGCGTTTCTCTAGCGACTATCTTTCTTCCGAAGGTGCCACTCCTATCGTAGCATTAGATTTGAACATCAATGATATGCTCTTCCGTTACGGTGTGCGCGTCAATCATGCTCTGGTGCAAGACTTGCAATGTCTGCCCGTGCCTGTAGATGTATCCCACGACCCTAGCCAACCCAACTGGCAACCTATGCCGTGGACCTATGCGCCACTACTACTCACATCTCAAGCATCACCTATCACGCGCAACGTAGCACAAGTGAGTGCTACTATGGTTAGTACCGTTGATATCGTAGGTGGTGACGATGGCATACAGAAAGAAGTGCTATTGGCAACGTCCTCTGCGAGCAAACTCACAGGGGTGCCCGCACGAGTGGACCTGAGTATGAATAGCCAATCTAGCGATGACTTCAAGTATTCTTTTGTACCCGTGGCGGTAAGTATGGAGGGCATATTCCCTTCATTATATGCCCACCTGCTACCACCAGAAGAGGTCACCCAACATGCTCCATTGCTGCGCGAAAGTCAACCTACTAAGCAAATACTTGTGGCTGCAGGCAGTACGATTCGCAACGAATGGCAACAAGGACAGCCCTTACCCTTGGGTTATGACCGATATACACAAATGCAGTTTGGTAATCGTGACTTTATGGTCAACGCTGTGTTGTATCTGACCGATGAGGAAGGCTGGATGCAATTGCGAGAGAAAGAATTTACCTTACGCCTAATCAACGACCAACGAGCACAACAGGCACGTATAGTTGCACAATTCATCAGCATCGTAATACCTTTGGCGATACTGGTTATCGCAGGTGGTATAGTGATAGCAATAAGACGAAAAAAATACACCAGATAATATGAAGAAATTAACCTATATATTCGTAAGTATCAGCATTCTTTTTTCTGCTGTTACTTTTGCTCAACCTGCCCTTGATTATCCTTTAGATACCATCAACGGACATATCTATTACCGCTACACGGTTGAACGCGGTATTGGATTGTATCGAATTAGCAAGAACTTTCATGTCACACAAGAGGATATTCTGGCAAGCAACCCCGAACTTCAGCAGCGAGGTTTGCATTTCGACGAGGTGATACTTATTCCTGTCAAGGGAGAACTATTACCTACGCCAACTGTTGTGCATACCCCTATTGCGGAAAAGAAGCATCCTACTACAGAAGAGAAACCTATAGTATCCATTGCGGCGGAAATGCCAGAAGTGTCAAGTTCCCCTCAAACCAAAACACATAAAGTACGTACCCCAAGAATTTTCCCTAGGCGTAGAGATAAGGATTCATTGCTGACTCAGATGGTTATTGACACTATACAGACCGACACCGTTGACGTTCCTATCCGCTTAGCTATCTTGCTACCATTGCATGCTGACGCCATCAAGCGAGAACGTAATATGGAGCGCTTCTATGATTTTTATAGCGGCGTACTTATTGCCATCAACGAAGTGCAAGCTACAGGTCAACGCATTGAAGCCTTCGTTTATGATGTAGGCAAAACCGCACAAGAAGTAGAGCGCGTCTTGAGCGATAGTCTCTTCCCCGAAGTAGATGCAATCATTGGTCCCGCATACAACCAACAGGTCAAAGTTGCAGCCCAGTATGCTCTATCCGATAGTACATGGATGTTAGTTCCTTTCGTTTCGTCTACCGAAGAAACAGTTTCCAATCCATATATCCTTCAGTTCAATCCCTCGGAGCACACCGTCGCCGACACTTTAGCCCAATACCTAGCCCAATACGGCGATAGTATTAATTGTGTGCTAGTTGAGTCTAGAGAAGGCGATATCATTCCATTTGGCATTGCTGCGTTACGCACAGCGCTCGACCAGTATAGCGTCCCCACTACTACTACTACCATACGCAATATCCTCATTGATTCTCTGGAAACATCCTTTGTTCCAGAGGTGGACAACTATGTGCTTTTCAACACTGAGCGATATGGAAATCTGCAAGCCGTGATGCCTCACCTGCTAGAAGCATATAGCCAATACCGCATTGTATTGTTCTCGCAATATTCATGGCAAAACGAAAAAATCATTCTACCACAAATCTACACCAGTATTTTTTCCGATTCCATCGCTATTCCAGAGGAGTACACTCATACGTTTATCGAATACTTCAACCACGAATTATCTTCCACCCGCCCTCACTATGATCTACTTGGTTACGACCTCACGCGCCACCTGCTGTTTTTGCTTCAGAATGATGCATTGGGCAGCGACACCACCGAATTGTGGCACGGCATTCAGTCGCCCATCCTATATCAACGTGTATCCAATGGGGGGTACGAAAATCAAATGATACATATCCTTCGTAAATGAAACCAACACGCTATATATTAACCATTCTGCTATTGCTTACCATTTGGACGACTATGGTTGCCCAACCTCGTTTGCGCCGACCAGAGATCTACCTCGGCGCACATGCCGGGGTGATGGCATCAAGCATGCTCTTCGACCCTACTGTCAAGGGTATCGACCTTATGCAGTCGCCTCTAAGCGTCAATGGTGGACTGATGTTTAGATATGCTGCCCACAAAGTGTGTGCACTGCAGGTGGAAGTCAATTATATGCAACGAGGTTGGAGAGAGATATTGCCTGCCACTGAAACTGCGTCGGCTATTAATTACCGTCGACAACTCGACTATATCCAAGTGCCACTGCTTATGCACTTGTACTTCGGTAAAAAATTCAGAGGATTCATCAACCTAGGGCCTCAGATTGGCTATTGCTTCCGTGACACAGAATATGGAACAAAGAATCCACTCTACAAATACCAATACCTACCCGTACAACATCCTTTTGACTGGGGGCTCGCTGGCGGACTAGGTGTGTATTACCGTACAAAAAAGATCGGGTTGTTCCAATTGGAAGCTCGCTTTAACTATAGTTTAGGCAGCACCTTTAGTACTAAAGTAACCGACCATTTCAAGATGGCTAACCCTATCAACCTTAGTGTCAATTTCGCATACCTCTGGGAAATAAAAATCAAATAACCACATCACTGCTAAATAACTATACTACCATATGGGAACTATCATTTCATTAGCAAATCAAAAAGGTGGCGTCGGAAAAACCACCACATCCATCAATTTGGCGGCAGCTCTCGCTCAACAAGGCAAACGCGTATTGCTAGTTGATGCTGACCCTCAAGCTAACACTTCGTCAGGATTGGGCGTTGAGATTCAGCACCTAGACTGCACCATATATGAGTGTCTCATCAACGGTATCGATCCTACTACAGCCATCCTCTCAACCAACACGCCAAATCTCTACATCATCCCTTCGCATATCGATTTGGTAGGAGCTGAGATAGAAATGCTCAACATTGATAACCGTGAGAACATCCTCAAGCATGTGCTTGCGCCATTGCGCAATCAGTTCGATTATATCCTCATCGACTGTTCACCTTCGCTCGGACTCATCACCATCAATGCCCTTACCGCTAGCGATAGCATCATCATTCCTGTGCAATGCGAGTTCTTTGCGCTGGAGGGTATTGCCAAATTGCTCAACACCATCAAGATTATCAAGTCCAACCTCAACCCTACCCTACGTATCGAGGGTTTCTTGCTCACCATGTATGATGCACGTTTGCGTCTGTCTGCACAAGTCCACGATGAGGTGCGTCGCCACTTCGGTGACTTGGTGTTCAATACCGTTATTGCTCGCAATGTGCGCCTCAGCGAAGCTCCCAGCCATGGTAAAACCGTACTTGAATATGACCGCAACAGCAAAGGTGCAAAGAATTATACCAACTTGGCAAAAGAATTAATAAGGAGACAAGAAGTATGAAAAAGACACTCGGTTTAGGAAGAGGCTTAGACGCACTCATTGATACAACGCATGTAGCTACAGCAGGATCATCATCCATTAGTGAGATCGCATTGACCCAAATTTATGCTAACCCCGATCAACCACGCCATACCTTCGACGAAGAGGCATTGCAGGAGTTGGCACAATCTATCCACGAGCATGGAGTCATATCACCCATCACTTTGCGCAAGGATAGCAATGACCGCTATATGATCATTGCAGGTGAACGTCGTTACCGTGCAGCCAAGATGGCTGGACTAAAGGCCATACCTGCATATATCCGTACCGCTAAGGACGAGCAGGTGATGGAATGGGCATTGATTGAGAATATTCAACGCGAAGATTTGGATGCCATTGAGATTGCACTCGCTTATCAACGCCTCATGGACGAATACAACTTGACGCAAGAGCGTATGTCGGAACGCGTAGGTAAGAAGCGCGCCACCGTAGCCAACTACTTACGCTTGCTCAAGTTGCCAGCAGAGATTCAGCTCGGTATCAAAGAGCACAAGATTGATATGGGACATGCACGCGCTATCTTGGGTTCACCATCTCCAGAGCAACAATTGAGCATCTACAAGCGAATCTTGCAAAACGATTTGTCGGTACGCAAAGTAGAGGAACTCGTCAATGCAACCAAGAGCAAAGAGAGCAAAATCAAAACTGCTACTAACTACACGGAGCAACAGTCACAACTGACTCAAGCACTCAATATGCCTGTCAAGATCACCCATAATCGTCTGACTATATCTTTCCGTAGCGAAACAGAACTACAGACCCTTATCCATCGATTGATGTGAAAAAACTATTGCTTTACATATTGCTCCTAATTCCTATATCTGCTGTCTTCGCACAAGCAGACACAATTACTACGGATGCTGATGAATGGATGACCACCGAAGAACGTGCTACACAGTCTTCTACGTTAGTCATTCACGAGGACTCTATGCCACTCACCCAAAAGGAGATGGATCGCCTCTTTTGGAAACCTGATCCTATGCGTGCTGTTTGGCTCGGAACTATTGTGCCAGGATTGGGTCAAATATACAACCGTAGTTACTGGAAACTACCCATCGTTTATGGCGGATTTATGGGATGTATCTATGCCATCACATGGACCAACAATCAGTACGATGGATACAAAAATGCCTACCGTGACATCTACTTCGACATCCGCAACGGTGAGGTCACCAATGACCCTAGCAAGGCGTATATAGCCATCCTACCCGAAGGATATACTATCGATATGATGGGCGGCGCATCTGCTTACCAAAACCGACTCAAAGAGTGGCAAAACCGTTCGCGCCGCAACCGCGATTTAGCCATAGCCGTCACAGCTATTGTATATGCCCTGACCCTAGTGGACGCGTACGTAGATGCACAATTGTTCGATTTCGATATATCTACCAATCTCTCGCTCAACGTGCAACCACAATTATATTATGACTTGCAAAACCAACGCTCTGCTGAAGTCAAACTAGCTATCCTATTCTGAAAATGAAACAACTTCTCTACATATTTCTGCTTACCATCATAATCTCATTGCCTGATAGCCTATTAGCCTCCTCATCACCTGATAGTCTACTTGTCTCATCATCTGAACATATTGATCAAGCATTAGCTTGGTTAGATACCACGGAATGTACTTCTGACACCCTTATAGTTGAACTACCCGACTCGATCTACAAACAGCGTCTGCAGGCACTACCTTTTGTCATCGAAATGCCTTATCACGAGATTGTACGACGCTATATCCTACGTTATACCAAGCACAATCCACGCCAACTGGCATCGTTGCAACGTAAAGCGGAGTACTACTTCCCCATATTTGAAGACATCCTAGCCAAGCATGACCTACCCCTTGAATTATGCTACCTGCCCGTTATTGAGTCGGCTCTTAATCCGCAAGCTCGCTCACCTATGGGTGCCGCAGGATTATGGCAATTTATGCCTGCTACGGGTAAGAAATATGGCCTCGAAGTCAATTCGCTCGTTGATGAACGTATGGATCCTATTCGCTCTACCGAAGCTGCATGTCGTTTCTTGAGTAATCTCTACAGTATCTTTCAAGATTGGAACCTCGTCATCGCTGCCTATAACTGTGGACCGGGTAATGTCAACAAAGCCATCCACCGAGCAGGGGGCAAACGTGACTTCTGGAGCATCTATCCATTCTTACCCAAAGAAACCAGAGGATATCTACCTATCTATATCGCAGCATGTTATGCTATGAACTATGCGCAGGTACATGGTATCTGTCCTGCTAATCTGGATATCACCATGCGTACAGATACTATCCTAACTACCCAACGACAACACCTCAAGCAGATTGCTGAGAATATTGATATCCCAATCGCTGAACTACGCCGACTCAATCCGCAATATCCACGCGATATTATCCCTGGCGGAAAGCCTTATGCCATCTGCTTACCTATTGACAAGGCAGGGGCATATATCGACAACGAACAAACCATTTTGGCGTACCAAGCTAAAGAACTCATCCACAACCGACGCGATGAGATTGAATTGCTACAACGCACATCTGTCAATGGTGCTTATTCCATCAATGGTATCACCTATTATAAGATTAAAGAAGGCGACACCCTCGGCGGCATAGCAGCCAAGTTTCGCGTGAGCGTCAAGCAACTCAAAGCATGGAACGGACTACAATCTGATTTCATACGAGCAGGCAAAACCCTTAAAATTGGCAAATAAACGCATGCAACCAACCAAAGTATATTATTCCATAGCAGAAGTTAGGCAACTCACCCAACTTCCTGCTGCTACCTTACGCTATTGGGAGCAGCAGTTTGACCAACTATCGCCCTACAAAGACGAGCACGGCAATCGCTACTATACCGAAAAAGACATTGCCCTAATTAAGCGAATCAAGTATATCCGAGACGACTTGCATATTATTCGCATCGAAGCCATACGCAACGAGCTCAAGAGTGCTAACCGCAAGACCGACGTTCGCCAACAAGCTAGCGAGATTTTGCAGCGCGTACGCCACGAACTCTCCGAAATACGAGCCAACATCTAGTCCATATGCCAACTATCTACCGCATAACCATATCGTTTATCTGGTTGTTACTCAGCTTTGCCTGCGTTTCCTGTCAGCAGTCGCCTCAGCGCGTCAAGCATCTCAATAAGGAGCAAACGGTCGATTCCACCCTGCTCCAACAGATGCAGTTCAACATACGCATGGCGGATGAAGCAGATCGCATATGCCAAGCACGAACCCAGCAGGATTCTCTAACATATGTAATGGACGAATTTGGTTTTTGGTACGCCAAGACCATCAACCTGCACACTGATACCCTGCAAAAGGGGCAAGAGATTCATCTCCACTTGCTCATCAACGAGATCAATGGTCCACTAATCCTAGACACCAAAATGCCAGTTGTAGTAGGTGCAGGCGATTTACCCATTGCCATCAATCGCTCGCTCAAGATGATGAGCATTGGTGAACAAATGAGTATCATAACTCCTTGGTATACTGCCTATGGTATCGAGGGGACAAGTATAATCAAACCATATAGCAATTTAATCATCTTATTAACCATAGAACAATGAAGACAAAAGTAGTTTATCTTTTATTATTGATTCTGACTTTCTCAGCTTGCAAGGAAACCAACGTGTATTCTGATTTGCTCAAAGAGGAGCGCAAACTTATTGAGGACTACATCGCTCGCAACGGTATCACTGTCGTTACCGAAGAACCTCAAGAATGGGGAGAAAAAGTATATTGGCAAGTTCCCGATGCCGACAATTTCTATTTCCACCTCGTAGCGCGTGGTGATACTACGCTTGGTGAGGTTAGTGCTAACGATGATATCCTCCTACGCTTCCGTCGTTATACCCTTGACGTATATGCCGATACTATTGAGAACTGGTCTTCACTCGATAACCCAGACCCTATCAAACTGCAATACATGGTTTCTTCCGACCAATCGTGTACTGGTTGGCAATTGGCTATCAAGTATATGAAGTATCCTTATGCGGAGTGCAAGATCATCTGCCCTAGTAAACTCGGATTCAACGAAGAAAACAGCGCAGTCATACCTTATGGCTATGACCTCAAACGCACAGATAACCCTATAAAACAATAATAATACCATGGCACTAGTAAAAAGTATTTCAGGCATTCGCGGCACTATTGGTGGTCGCGTTGCAGAGGGCTTAAGCCCAGTAGATGTTGTTCGTTTCACAGCTGCTTACGCTACCCAGCGTTTGGCAATGATTCCAGACAACAAGACAATCGTAGTAGGTCGTGATGCTCGTTTGAGCGGCGAGATGGTGGACCAATTGGTATGCGGCACCTTGATTGGTATGGGATATGATGTCATCAATATTGGTTTGGCAAGTACTCCAACAACCGAATTGGCAGTAACCGGATTGAGCGCGGCTGGTGGTATCATTTTGACTGCTAGTCACAACCCTAAACAATGGAACGCACTGAAACTGCTCAACGAGAAGGGCGAATTCCTCAACGACCAAGAGGGTAAAGAAGTATTGGCTATCGCAGAGCGCGAGGACTTTAATTTTGCGGAGGTTGATGACCTAGGTCATATCACCCATCGTGACTATCTGCCCGACCACGTGCGCGACGTGATGGCACTCGAATTGGTGGATAAAGCGGCTATCGAAGCAAAGAACTATACCGTGGCTATCGACTGCGTAAACTCGGTTGGTGGTTTGGCTATTCCTGCTATCCTCAAAGAGTTAGGTGTAAAAAACATCATCGAACTCAACTGCGAGCCAACTGGTCATTTTGCGCATAATCCAGAACCAATCCCACAAAACCTCACCCAAATCTCTGACCTTATGCGTGAGGGTAAAGCCGATGTAGGTTTCGTGGTTGACCCTGATGTTGACCGTTTGGCTATCATTTGCGAGAACGGCGAGATGTTCGGTGAAGAGTACACACTAGTTAGCGTAGCCGATTATGTATTGAGCCACACACCTGGCAACACGGTTAGCAACATGTCTTCCACTCGTGCACTCAGCGATGTTACCATCAAGCATGGTGGTTCTTATAGTGCTAGCGCAGTAGGTGAGGTTAATGTCACTACCGAGATGAAGCGTACCAGTGCTGTCATTGGCGGTGAAGGCAACGGCGGTGTTATCTATCCTGCTAGCCACTACGGACGTGATGCTCTGGTGGGTATAGCACTCTTCTTAAGCAGTTTGGCACAAAAGGGCTGTAAAGTGAGCGAATTGCGTGCTACCTTCCCTGATTATTGCATTTCCAAGAATCGTATTGATCTCACTCCTGAGATTGATGTGGACAAAGTGCTAGAAGCAGTGAAAGAGAAATATGCAGGCGAGCGTATCAACGACCGTGACGGCGTGAAGATTGACTTTGCAGACGGTTGGGTACACCTGCGCAAATCCAATACAGAGCCGATTATCCGTGTTTATTCGGAGGCTGCTACTATGGAAGAGGCAGACGCATTGGCAAAGAAAGTGATTGACGTAGTTTGGGCTGTAGTAGGATAATGGAAATTTTAGTAACCAATGATGATGGTTGGGGAGCTAAAGGCATCCTCACACTTATACGCATCTTGACTCAACTGGGGCACGTGACAGTCGTTGCCCCAGATGGGCCACGAAGCGGTATGAGCAATGCTATTAGCGTGCAACAACCCATGTATCTTCGCCCACTCAATGACCCTAATTGGGACACAGAAGAGTGGCAAAAGAACGCAACCGTCTATACCACCAATGGTACACCCAGCGACTGCGTAAAACTAGCTCTGGATGTATTATTTGAAGGCGACCCTACACGTGTCAATCTGTTGGCAAGTGGTATCAACCATGGTTCTAATGCTGCTATTAATGTGATTTATTCAGGCACTATGGGAGCATGCTTTGTCGGTGCAGAGCACGCTATTCCGTCTATTGGTTACTCGATAGATGACCACAATCCAGACGCTGATTTTAGGTATTTCGAGCCATACATACTAGAACTCACTCGCCATCTCCTCGAAGAAGGTATGCCTTATGGCGTATGCTATAACATCAATGCTCCTGTTGGCGAATTACAAGGTGTTCGGTGGACACGCCAATGCCGAGGTTTCTGGCAAAAAGAAATGGAGGAGCGAGTGGACGAGAATGGAGAGAAATACTATTGGCTGACTGGAGAATTTATTAATATGGAACCCGAAGTAGAGGATACTGATATATGGGCAATGAACAATCATTATGTCAGTGTTCATCCTTGTACAATAGACCAAACGGCTTACGCAGAGATTTGATAAATATTGGATTGGAATCTTGCTAGGATTAATCTTACCTGCCCTAGTGGGATATGTATATGTCGAACGTTTCAACCTTTGGTACACGTTTGAGGCGTTTGATTTGTCTATGATGAGGAATATCCTCAGCAAGATCTTACAGGTAGGGCTATTCCCTAATCTAGCGCTGCTCTTTGTCTTTTACACACTTGAGATTTGGCGCACAGCTAAGGGAGTCCTTTTAGCGACAATTCCCTATCTCATCACTAGTATAGCACTCATGGCATAAACCCATATATATACACCCATGAAATTCTTCCTCATATCTGGCGAAGCTTCTGGCGACTTACACGCCGCCAACCTCATCCGTGCCTTGCGACTCCAAGACACGCAATCGTCCTTTGTTGGTCTTGGTGGCGACAAGATGCGCGCCGAAGGATGTGATATTCGTGTGGACTATCGCGATATGGCATATATGGGAGTTGTAGCGGTTTTGCAAAATCTAGATAAAGTCAAACGCAATTTTCGCATTGCCAAACAAACTTTGTTGCAAGAGCGTCCAGATGTGCTTATCCTCATCGACTATCCATCGTTCAATCTCAAGATGGCTAAGTTCTGCAAGAAACATTTGCCTCATACCAAAGTGGTATATTACATTCCACCTAAGATTTGGGCGTGGAAAAAGTGGCGTGTTCATTCCATTGCGAAATACTGCGATGAGATTCTTGGCATCTTTCCATTCGAGCCTGCTTTCTACGCCAAGTATAGTTACTCATGTCAGTATGTCGGCAACCCCACCGCCGACTGCATCCGCTCGTTCAACCTACAGCGTAGCGATCTACCATCTACAGCGAAGCGATCTACCAACCCCAGCGCAGCGTACTCCAGCCCAAAGGGCGATCTATTACCCACCATCGCCCTTCTCCCTGGCTCTCGCCGCAGCGAGATCAGCCATTGCTTACCTACCATGCTTCAAGCTGCACGACAAGTGGCTAAAGATCAATATTCTATTGTTGTAGCAGCAGCACCGGGCATTGAGGATAGTTTCTATGATTCATTCTTGCTGTCGAGTGAAATGCTCACGCGCGATACATATTCGTTAGTCGCTAGTGCGCAGGCGGCTGTGGTCAATTCGGGCACTGCTACACTAGAAACTGCGCTCATTGGTTGCCCTCAAACGGCTGTTTATCATGTTGCAGGTAGTAAGTATTTAGAGAAGTTCTTGCGCCCGATTATGTTTAGTATTCCTCATTTCACATTGGTGAATATCATTCCTAATCAGGAGATTATCCAAGAACTTATTGCCAGTCGTTTCACAGTGGATAATGTGGCAGCCGAGCTTAATCGTTTGTTACATGACGAATCCTACCGCCAAACTATGCTGACCAACTACCAACAACTCTGGCACATTCTCGGCTCCCAATCCGCAGCCGACAACGCCGCCAAAATCATTGGAGGATCTAACTAGTCAGGTTGTAGTGGTCGATTACTGGGGATCATTTTGCATCTACATTGTGTATATCTTAGACAGGTCCATCGCATATTTTTCGCATTGGAATTGTATTACCATACGAAAAAGTGTATTCCCTTCCTCAATGGGAAGATAGGTTGTTGGAGAGAATTAGCTTAAGTCGCTGACTAGGATGTCGTCGGAGGTGTTGGATTCGCACATTTGTAGATAACGCTGCCAAAAGATTTCCATCTCGGGAGGGGTGTGCTGTAAGAACTCTTCTGTGCCCTGTGCAGAGATGCGACCAATGACCATCTCAACCGTGATTTGACGCGTGTCTAATGCTGGTACAAAAGTTTCATCTTCGGACTGCCCAATATACACGCGGTGAAGGATATTTGTTTCTTCTAAACGGCTCAGAAGTTGCTGCACTAAACGAATGGGCAATTGGTTGTTGTATGCCATTTGCTGTGCAGTCTCGGGCGTTTCGCCTTGCTCGAAACGGCGAACGATAACCGAGAGAAGATACAACATCACATAGTCCTTATAGCGACGCGACATCGTTTCTAGATCGCGCTCGTAAGCAAACATGTCGTTGTTTTGGATAGCAAACCCAAGTTCTGCGCCAATCAACAGCAGCCAACAAGTGATATGCAACCAAACTAATATCAACGGAATAGCCGAGAAAGCACCATATACCACACTCATGCGCGTGAACAGCATTACCAGATAGACACTAAACATCTGAACTATTTGAAATAAAATACCCACTATCACACCTGGGATAATGGCAGAAAGGAAACGCACCTTGGTATTGGGGATAGCGATAAAAATCCACGTAAATACACCCGATGCCACCACAAAAGGTATCAATCGCAACAGCACACGACGGATAGGTTCAATCGCTTGCAACACGGGCGATGCGGAGGCAGCAGAGTTAAGAAAAATAGAGATACCCGAACTCAAAATAATCATGATAGGTACCAATAACAACACTA
Source organism: uncultured Bacteroidales bacterium (assembly GCA_937891975.1). Classification (GTDB taxonomy): domain Bacteria; phylum Bacteroidota; class Bacteroidia; order Bacteroidales; family Paludibacteraceae; genus Colicola. Next base: position 415,207 of record CALAUA010000014.1, on the reverse strand, counting down.
CCATGTAATTGGACAATCGCCTGCCAAACGAACGCGATTGCTTGACATTCCAGATATTGTTGAAAGACAATTCCAACATATTAAAGAACGCATACACCGCCCAAATCAGTACCACCAAACCTATACCTAAGAACAATCCACCGCGAGCAGTCTCTAGATAGCGCTCCACCCATTCCATAATCGTAGGGGCAATATTCGCCTCTGCCAAGAAACTAGTGGATATACGCTCCTGAAGCAGTTCCTCAAATCCAAAGCCACGTGCAATCGCAAACACTCCTGCCACCATTGGCACAAAAGCAAACAACAAGGAGAACGAAAGCGAGTTAGCACGCACATTGAGTGCCTTATCTTTGAAGCCACGACCAAAGAGGATAATGGTTTGCAAGATACGGTAACCTAACCGTTTCTTAGGATCGTGTACCGCCATATGTGGCTGACGCCAAAGATCGTATTGGATGAAGTTGCGTAGTTGTTGTAGTCTGTGGTTCATAGAGTGTGGTGTAGCAGTTGTGTAGTAGTTGTATAGCGGTGGTTATTTGGAAGATGTGGTGAGTTGTTCTACTGCTTTTTTGGTAATATCATCATCGCGCTCGAAGAGAGGGAAGAAGCCTTCATCATTCAATATATTGCGCACGATATACGCATTCACTAAACGCACCAATAGCGGCTTGGACTTCGCCAGTTGCTCTGGATTGGGTTCAACCCCTTTCTCTTTGGCGAAAGCTACGAATTCATCGAGCCAATTCACTTTCAGCAGGTGCTTCTCCAGCGATTGCCAATCTTTGTATTTGCTCAGTTCCTTGCGATGGCGATCGGTGTATTGATATGCAAACTGATACGTATAGGCGCGATTGACTACTTGATTAAAATATGGTGTATAGAGCGTTGTATCTCGACCTACAAACACATCTGGCATGATTCCGCCGCCACCACGTACTACGCGACCTTTCTTAGTCAAATATACGGTGGAATCGGCAATTTGAACACTATCCGCCGAGTAGAACTCGCCATGCTCAAAGCGGTTGAGGAGGTCCATTGCATAGTCCTCACCCTCGCCCATCTTATACGGTTTTTGGATAGAGCGTCCCGATGGAGTATAGTAGCGTGCCACAGTCAGACGGATTGCACTACCATCGGGGAAGGGCAGTTGCTGTTGCACCAGTCCCTTACCAAACGAGCGACGTCCAACAATAGTAGCACGGTCGTTGTCCTGCATAGCACCTGCGAAAATCTCACTGGCAGAGGCAGAGAAATTATCTATCAGCACCACCAATTTTTCTCGTTGGAATCGGCCTGAACCGTTGGCTCTTGCCTCATAACGAGGATAAGCACGACCTTCGGAATAGACAATCATATCGCCCTTGCTCAGGAACTCATTTGCCATCTTAATAGCTTGATCCATATATCCGCCTGAGTTCTCGCGCAAGTCAACAATATACGAAGTTGCACCCTGTCCCTTCAGCGATGCCATGGCAGAAATAAATTCATCATATGTGTTCTCGCCAAACCGATTCACACGCACAAATCCTATCTTTTGTCCTTTCTCTTCGATGATAAACTTAGCATCCACCGAGTGAATAGGAATATCGCCACGGGTGATGGTAAAGTCATACACTTCGTTCGAACCGCTTCGCATCACGCCAATCTTTACTTCAGTACCTTTAGGACCACGCAAAGCATGCATCACTTTTTCATTGGTAATCGTTTTGCCCGTGAAGTTTGAGTCATTGACCATCACAATCTTATCGCCAGCCAACACACCCACGCCTTCGCATGGACCGCCCGATATGACAGCCACCACTTGTACGGTGTCGTTTTGAATAGAGAACTGCACACCAATGCCAGAGAAAGATGCAGAAAGTTCGGAATTGACCATCTCCAAATCCTCTTTAGGGATATAGGCAGAGTGTGGGTCAAGGCGTTTAACAAGCTCCTGCATGACATCTTCAGTAATACTATCTACATCAATTTCATCGACATAGGCCTGATTCATCAACTGAAGCAGTTTATCTACTTTTGACTCGGGTTGTTGAAAGAGTTGACCGTTTTGAATAAAAAAGCGTTGCGCATTCACCTTATTGGAAACAGCATTTCCGATAAGGAAACCTATCAATAGACAGGCAACGGTCAGGGTTGGGAATAAATACTTTTTCATAAAAAAATTCAGGTTAAAGGTTAGAGGTTAAAGGTTAGAGGCTGGAGTATCAGGCATAAAGTCCACTTGTACGCCTGCTCGTTCGAGGAGTTCTACGCCATCCATGATGCGGTACTTCTCACCATAAACTACGCGCTTGATACCCGATTGGATGATGAGTTTCGCACATTCCATACATGGCGAAGCGGTCACATAGAGAGTTGCCCCTTCGCTGCTATTATTGCTGCGTGCCACTTTGGTGAGTGCGTTAGCTTCTGCATGCAATACATATGGTTTGGATACATTATTCTCCTCGCAGATATTCTCGAAGCCGCTGGGTGTACCGTTGTAGCCATCAGAGATGATCATTTGGTCTTTAACTAAGATTGCTCCCACTTTGCGGCGAATGCAATAGCTATTTTCTGACCATGTGCGCGCCATGCGCATGTAAAGGTAGTCTCGTTGAGTTTGTTTGTCCATAGGGGTATTGTGTAGAATTGTTTAGCGTGGTGTGGTGTCGTTACTTATCAGTTCGCGGGCAAATTCGGGGATGTTGATGCCATCGAAAGTGCCCGAAGTCATCATCAAAAGTGCGGTGTTTTCGTACTTAATGGAACGAAGGCGTTGTTGCAGCATTTGGCTGTCTGTAAATACCTCTACATTTTTCGTGCCAAACGCATCACGGACAGCTTCGGCGGTGATAGGTATCAGTTTTTTATGCTCAATCACCTTCGGATTGAAATATACCAATGCCACATCCGCGTTCTCCATACAGCCCTCGTACTGAGGCAAGAAGTCTGCCATCAAACTGGAGAAAGTGTGTAACTCCATCGCTGCTACCAACTGCTTCTCAGGATAACGCTCGCGTACAGCATTAACCGTGGCGCGGAGTTTACTTGGAGAGTGTGCGAAGTCCTTATACGCAACATTCGTGCCGATTTCATCGATAAGTTCAAGTCGGTTGCTGGCTCCTGTAAAAGTGGCTATCTCGCGGTAGAAGTCATCCAACGATACGCCAATCTGCTCGCAAGCCAATGCTGCGGCTTGCAAATTTTCCATGTTGTGCTTACCAAAGATTTTCATATCCACATTTCCTTGGTATGCCTCGTATGGAAGTTGTTTAATATCTGGTCGTGCTTGAGATGCTATCTCGCACAAGTTAGAGTCGTGTTTATAGTAGATGAATGTGCCGTTTTCTTCGATTCCATCAACAAATTTGCGGAATGTATCCACGTATTCGGGGAAAGTAGGGAATACGTTGATATGGTCCCACGCAATGCCTGTGAGTATCGCCACATGGGGGTGATACCACAAGAACTTAGAGCGCAGGTCAAGGGGCGAAGTTAGGTATTCGTCGCCCTCAAAGACTGCGTACTTAGCGGTGTCTGATAGGCGTACCATGCGCTCGAAGCCCTCAATCTGTGCGCCCACCATATAGTCGGCTTCAATACCGAGGTGCTGAAGCACATAGAGAATCATAGAAGTGGTAGAAGTCTTACCGTGGCTACCGCCTACTACGATACGAATCTTATCTTTGGTTTGTTCGTATAGGTACTCTGGGAAAGAATAGATTTTAATCCCCAACTCGCGTGCGCGCACCAATTCGGGGTTGTCCTCGCGCGCGTGCATACCTAATATGATAGCATCGATGTCGCTGGTTATCTTCTCTGGATGCCAGCCCATCTCCTCAGGCAGCAGACCTGCCTCCTGTAGATGTGTGCGAGCAGGGTCAAAGATCTCATCATCTGACCCTGTCACCACATATCCTGCTTTGGTAGCCACCGCCATAGCCAAATTGTGCATGGCGGCGCCACCTATTGCTATAAAGTGTATACGCATAGTTCTTTATTGCTGTTAATTAGACTGCAAAGGTAGTGAAAAGTTTTGAGTTGTGCAAGATTTTGGCAATTTTTTCGTTATGCAATGAAGTGTCACTCCTCTTTAGATTCTATCGGAAGAATATAATCACTGGCTTTTTCGCTTGATATGATTGTTCTTCCTAATTGTCGTTCCAATTGTTTACGAGCAACTTTGGCTACACTACCACCATCTTTTGCGACATGCGTTTGTTGTCTAAATCCCTTTGGATTGCGTTGTTTAGACAGTTCTGTTGCCGAAGCTTCTGCCAAAGTATTCAACGCTATCTCTAGGTTAGTCATGTTATCTCGTAGGTTTTCTTTCTTTAGTCCTTTTAGATGTTTGTACTGCTTGGTGGTCATTCCGCTCCATTCTTTGGTGATAATGTCAGTCAAAGAAGCGTATTCCATACCCACATTTACTCCTGTTCTTTGCCACTCATCTGTTAATTCCTTTCGCACTTCAATAGACTTGATACGTTGGTTGATCCAAGCATCAGAATACCCCAGACGCTTATAGTCTAATATGGCTTGCTCTATAGAAAGTTCTGGGTCTTGCATTTGATCCAACCGTTGCGCAGCCACCATTGCCATCCATTGTTTGAAAGGTTCTGCTTTGGGCGAAGGGATGGATTGGATAAGACGGAAAAGTTGCTCTTGGTCTGCTACATCAGTGAGGTATCTTTTCCCATCCGAAGACAATAATTTCAGTTGGTTACAATTTGTAACCGACTCATTACCCTCTTTTTTTAATCTGTTTTTTAGTACTTTCCAATAATTACGAGGTGTAGCACTATCAGTTAGAATTGCAATAACATCTACTATAGAGAAATACCATTTCTCTTGCACATCATCCCAGATAGTTCTAACCTTTTTCTCCTCAAAAAGTTTTATTGCTTCGCTTTGTCCCATAACATTAACTGAATTTATGCTGCAAAGGTACAGAAAAATTTGCAGATATGCAAGCTATGGTGTGTGAAATGGTGATTTGTTGGTGTGATTTGTATAAAAACTCTTTAATCGTATTGGGAATAAATATGCTACAAGTTAGGCGACCACTGTAGCACATCTATAGGAGATCTGTGGGCTTTCTGTGGCTTTTGTGTTTCAAGTATTTGTGCCTCTATAATAATGATGCAAAAATCTTCGGCGCAGAAGGGGTTTTGTGCCGAAGATTTGAGAATTTTGGGAGTGAAATGGTATATACAACACGCGGGAAGTGTAGTATTTACAGGGCTTCCCGCGTGAGTGTATTTTTTTGCAAAAAGTTTTCGCGTGCCGAAGATTGTGCCGAAAGTTTAATCTCGCAAACATGCCAATGGTATTACTTTGACACCATCTTCGCGAGTATATGCAAGTTGTCCTCCTGTGATAACCATCATTAAGTCAGGTTCACGTAAAGGTACTTGCTTTTCATATTTATTGTATTCACGAATTAGATCGCGTAACTCTATCAAATGATTAGCACCTTCTTCAATCTCTGAACTACCCAGTTTGAACTCAATCAACGCAAATTGTCCATTAGCAATGCGCAAGACAGCATCTGTTTCTAAATCGTAACGGTCGTGGTAATAAGACAAACTACCTCGCATAGCTTGTGAATAAGCTCGCAAATCACGAATGCCCATTGTTTCAAAGATAAATCCAAAAGTTTTCAAGTCCATCTCCAATATCTGTGGTGTCAATCCCAGTGCCGACACAGCAATAGAAGGGTCACAGAATTCGCGTTTCATGCCGCTACGAATAGCGGATGCTGAACGAATAGCAGGACACCAAGCAGGTAAATCTTGAATAACGAAGAGGCGTTGGAAGGCATTCAAATAACTATCGAATGTACTTTGAGAAACGCTCTCAAAGTTGGCAACCACATCTTTTAGCATATTCGTCTTTTTTGCCAATGTGGAGATGTTACGTGCATATGATCGCAATATGGCTCGTGCCAACTCTTCGTTTCGTTGTACACCATCTACGGTAGAAATATCCGTAGCACAAAGACTATCAATATAGTTTTTGGCGACATTTAGTTTGGCAGTATTACTTTTGGCAATATGTGCAGCAGGCCAGCCACCACGACATGCAGCAAAGATTAATTCTTCCACACTGATTCGAGATGTGACACCATCAATGTCCAAATTAGGATTGTCAAACAATGCCTTAAGTGAAATTTCTCCTGTAGATTCCCCCGTTTCATACAAACTCATCGGATGCATTCTTAGCCGAGCTATACGACCCGTACCCGAATGCATGATTTGTTGATTATCCACAGAATTGCTCCCCGTCAAAATAAACTGTCCCATTTCTTGTCGCTCATCCACAGTTACACGTACTGCATCCCACAATTGTGGGATTATCTGCCATTCATCAATCAGGCGTGGCGTTTCACCTTTTAAGAGAAGTGAAGGTTTGGTTTTTGCCGTAGTAATATAAGCTTCGCGCGTATCAGGATTTTGCAAACGAATAACACTCTTAGCGTGTTGTTCCGCTGTAGTTGTCTTGCCACACCATTTAGGCCCCTCTATCAGTACTGCGCCTGATGAATCTAACAATTCCTCTAATAGACTATCAACTTTTCTCTCAATATATGCCATATAGGTTAATTTTTGAAATACGCTGCAAAGGTACTAAAAATAAATGACATATGCAAATCATTACGTGTTTTTGTGACATTTTATTATGTGTTTTTGTGGCATTATGTTACGTGGTTTTGTGGTAACTAACTGAATGCGATTTGAGAATTTAGAGAATAAAATGGTATATACAACACGCGGGAAGTGTAGTATTTACAGGGCTTCCAGTGTGAGTGTATTTTTTTGCAAAAAGTTTTCGCGTGCCGAAGATTGTGCCGAAGGTCTGCAGTAAAATTGTAGAGATGGCAACTTATTTTTGTATTATTTCCCAATGACCACTATAACCGCTGCCAACATAGTTGATATGTTTTAGTTTAGCAAGGTGGCGTTTGATAGTTCTTATACCCTTTTTACTTTTTTGGGCCAATTCTTCCGTAGTAATTTTAGGATTACGAGCAATTTCATTTTCAATCCAACTATCCAAATCTAACCCTTGAGTCTCACCTTGGGTGTCATCTTGAGTGCCACCTTGGGTGCCACCTTGAGGGACATCTTGAGGGACATCTTGAGGGACATCTTGAGGGACATCTTGAGGGACACTTTGAGGGACACCTTCATTGAGTATATGCAGAACCAATTTGACCTGCATCAATTCGGTTTGTTCTATCAGTTCGGGTTTAATCCAATGTTTTTCATTCCAAGCACTCAATATTAGCGGAAAACCAGAACCGATATTCTCACCATAACCAATCATGCGCAACATATTTTGTATGCGTTGATTACGAGCCTTGCTTTCGCCACCTGCATAGATTTGTTCTATCGGCAGTTTAAGCAATCCCGGGTTGGTGAATATAAATGCATCATCCGTCTTTTCTATTTTGAGGATACCATTCAGCATAAAATCTGCATGAATAATGGCATTGGTCATCGCCTCACGAATAGCTTTGTGTTGTGGGGTATCATCCTTTCTTTCCACACCATCCATAACAAATGGTCGTGGCAGGTCTTTTGTCAAACGAGGCAATACAATACGAATGAAATTGAATAGATTATTCTCCCATGTACCATCATAGGTCAGTCGATCGCTATAGCGTTGCTCACCGATAAGATTTGACTTGTCAATATAATTCATATGAAGTATACTGTGGTTATCTGCGCAAGCTCATTCTTCGTATGGTGGATATTGCTTCCATTGCTTTCTAGGAAGGTAGTATTGGGATACCTATTACAATATAAAAAAATAAAACAGCGTATCGAAATACGCTATTTTATGTAGAAAGTATCATTTATCTTATGATTGGTACACAGATGTAAAATCTATATGAATACGTTTTTGAAATGTAGGTTGGTACTGGGCTTTTATTAACCAATAAGCAACAAATATGAGGTTTACATTGTATTTTTTAGCCAAAGATGATGGTACTATACATTCTCCTTTTTGTACGGAAGCAAAAATTTCTTTACGAAGATCATCTCCATTGAATAAATAATGATTAGCAAATTTATTCGCTTCACGCTCTCGTTGAATCTTACTAACTTTACTATCATTCATTGATCCTTCAAAAATATCTGCTTTTTCGTGGAGTAAAATATGACCAAATTCATGAAATAAAGTAAACCAACAAGTAGCTAAATCTTGTCCTCTATCAGAAATTTGAATTAATGGGTGACCATCAAACCATCTAACAGCACCATATACAGTTTTAGGTAAAAAGGGGACTAATACCAATGCAACACCAAAACGAGATAAAATATTAGGTAAAGATTTTAAATAACTTTCATCTTCTAAGTAAGCCTCCCACTGGCGACTATCTATCCACCTACTTAATTCTTCTTTATCATACTCAGGAAGATTCATACGCTCAAAATCTAACTCTCCCCGACGTAACCATGCCTTCAAATTAACAGGATCAACATCTACGTTATTTTGTTGACGAAAAAGTGCCGCTGTTTTTTCTGCAGCAACAAAAATATCTTGTTCAGATAAAACATTAAAATAATCTAAAATATCATCAAGACGATCTAGCCCATCATTATACTCATTTCTCAATAATGGCAAAACCATTTTCAATCGAGTAAAATTCTTTTTAGCTTGTTTATATGAAATCAACCCCTTCTGCTTCTCTTGAAGATAATTATTTTGAAATGTATCTAAAAACGCATACATTGAGTCCCCGCCATTCAACATGGTACAAATCTTTCTTATTTGTATTTGTGATAGACGTTCCTTTTTTGCTAAATTAGGTATCTTTAATAATACTTCAGCATTTTCGTATCCATAATTAGAAAAAAGGCAACAAACCTCCTCGCCTATTGTATTAAGCATCAATAATGGGTTTGCAACATTTTCTTTATGTTTAGTGAACTGCATCATAATCGTGGTTATTTACATGTGTAATATAAATATCGGTCACTGCATCAAATTGACCACTCCATTCTTTCTCTAATAAAAAATCACCTGATGAAGTATTAATTGAATAGAAAAATTTTCTCCAAGCTCCAGTTACTCGAACCTTTAGTAGTAACGGATCTTTATCTCTTGTTCCTTTCGTTGTTTCTATACGATTGGTTGTCTGTCCATAATCTTTGTTGTAAGTAGCTACTGAGGGATATGCTAATAATCGTTGGTGTAGTTTGGCTGCAGATGATGCGATTTTGCTATCAAATTCTCGATAAAATGCTCTTTGTTTTGCTCTATCAGTTGGATCTTCTACGAAACGTTGGTATATAATATTTGATTTTGTTGACTTAAAAGTAATTTTCATGGGGGAAAGACGTTGTTTGCTAATATAACTAAAAAAGTTTGCAAAGGTACACTTTTTTTTGCAAATATGCAAATGTATACACAATTTTTTGTAAATTTTAATACTCAAACCGATATTTTAGATGATTGTTCTACAACCATTTATACAAATTCTATGCCAAAATTGCAAGTAAATGATTTTATGAATAATCCGAATTTTATAAATTCAACTTTAACAATTTTTCTATAATTGGAGCCATGTCGTAGTACTTGTATTCTGCTAGGCGACCGCCGAAGATAACATTTGTTTCTTGGTCGGCGAGTTGCTTGTACTGTGCGTAGAGTGCGGAGTTTTTATCGTCATTGATTGGATAAAAAGGCTCCATGCCATCTTGCCACTCGGTGCTATACTCGCGGCTAATCACAGTCTTCGGATTATCATACACCGCCTGACCAAACGACTCAAAATGTTTATGCTCAATCACTCGGGTATAAGGTGTTTCACGGTCGGTATAGTTGATTACCGCATTGCCCTGATAATTGGCAGTATCTATCGTTTCGGTCTCAAAACGCACAGTACGATAGTCCAATTTGCCAAAGCGATATTCATAGTACTCGTCAATCTTACCTGTAAAGACAATCTTATCAGCGACAATTTCCCATTTCTCGCGATCGGCAAAGAAATCGGTATTCACCTGTGTGTCTACTCCCTCTAGCATCCCCTCAATCAGTCGATTGTATCCGCCAATAGGTATGCCCTGGTAGGCATCGTTGAAGTAGTTGTTGTCATACACCATACGTACTGGCAGACGGCGGATGATGAACGCTGGCAGCTCGGCGCAAGGTCTGCCCCATTGCTTCTCGGTATAGCCCTTAATGAGTTTTTCGTAAATATCCCGTCCTACTAGACAAAGCGCCTGTTCCTCTAGGTTCTGCGGTTCACGCCCATTGAGCGCGGCTAGAGCGGCTGCTCGCTGCTCGGCAATCTTGGCTTCTGCCTCGGCAGGCGTGACGACACCCCACATCTGGTGGAAAGTATTCATATTGAACGGCAGGTTATATAGTTCGCCATGATAGTTCGCCACAGGGCAGTTGGTATAGCGATTGAAAGGAACGATGCTATTGACAAAATCCCACACTTCTTTATTATTAGTATGGAAGATATGCGCACCATACTTGTGTACATGAATACCTTCGACCTCCTCACAATAGATATTGCCACCCAAGTGAGGGCGTTTGTCAATTACCAAACAACGCTTGCCTGCTTGCTTGGCGCAGTAGGCAAATGTAGCTCCGAACAAACCAGAGCCAACAATAAGGTAGTCGTAGTGGGTCATTGTAGTTCCATTGCTATTTTAGGTTTATTTAAATGATGCAATACTATGTCTTTGGCTAATGTGTCGCTATAAAATTGATTTACATATTGTTGAATAGAGTCGTTGTAAAAGTATTCGTAATCTTGTCCTTGATATAAATCATACATCATCTCATCTGTAAAATGCAGCACATAATCAGTATTTGATACCCATTTAGATGCTGTTGCTATGGTTACTTCCATTGGTCCAACCCCATATCCAATGTCTGCCATACATGATGATGGATATAAATTTGCGGTATAATAAATATAACAAATTCCACCATGAGGTATGAAAACGGTCTCTCCCTCTTGTACAATATCAGCCACTTTTTTCCCCATTACCCATTGTCCATCATATTGCTTTTTACCATTATGCAAATATATTTTCCAAACTCGATTATAAAAAGCAGAATAAATTCCTAAAGCAACTGTCATTCCTATTACTGCCCATATTGCACCACGAACATATTTATTTACATTCAATGTTAATATAATAGGAATCAGTAAAAGTGCAAATGGAATCATATATAGTGAATAATGATGTCCACCATGAACAAAAAAGTATTGTAAAGAAAAACCTCCTATCCCAAATAAACATACCAAGGCTTCACGCCATTTATTCTGCTTAAATATGATAGGAAGTAATATTATCGCCACATATACAACAGGTGTTATGCGATTCACAATGTGCACTAAATTTCCCCAGATTCTCTCAATTTTAGAGGTGAATGTAGTCTCTATACCCCTATAAGCATCCATCACATCTGTTCCATATCCATTAAATAGAATAGATTGATAAATATTTGTTCCCCAATAAGTTAAGCAGAAAAGTAGTGGTAATGAATATCCAAGTAAATAATATCCCACTTGTTTCCATTTGCTTGATGATGTTGAGGTAATAATCAACCATAGAACTAGAAGCAAGAAGCCTGCTCCAAATTGTTTTGTTAAAAAAGAGCACGCAGCTAAGATACCAACTATAATCTGTAATGCAGGATGACTATATCTCCATTTTAGAAATAAACTGATAGATAGTAATCCCCAAAATATACTTGGGATTTCAAAAAGAATTGTATTTCCTTGTGGCCAGTGAGTTACAATAAAGAAGAGCCACGCTACAAATGCAGAGATAATCTTGTTCGCACCAAATCTTTTAGATATATAGAATAGGCTAATAGCACAGCCAATTGCATATAGCCAATGCACTACCAAATAGAACGGATAACAACCATATGGGATATGGAATAACCATTTAAGGGCAACATTAACATAGAACCATAGCGGCGGATAATTAAGATGCATAGTTTTATATGGAATATATCCTTCTGCAATGCGTTCCATCTCTACAAGAATAATCGCAGAATCTACATCTATACGATTAAAGAAAGAACCGATTATGAGTACTAAAATTGATAATATCCCTAAAGCACCTACTATCCACAAGAGATACTTATTTTCGAAAACCTTTTTCATTTCAATTTTCTATTTATTGTTCTAAAATCACCCAAAGCCTTAATTCCTATCTTGAAAATACGCTTCATATTGATTGAATTCACACCACCTTGGCGGGGACGGAATGTAATAGGATACCAAGCGATCTTCTCTTTCATTTTGACTGCGATAGCAGATACTGCCACATTCGCCAAGAAGAAATCTTCGGGAATGAGTTTCATAATCGCTTGCAGATGATCCACATTCATCAATCGGAATGGTGTGTTCGCATCTTTAACCCATACGCCAAACATTAGCCAAACTACCCAACGCAATACTTTTGTTACAAATACACGACTTGCACCATCTTCTCGCCCTCCGCGTGTACCTATTTGGAAATCATACTCATGGCGATGCTCCCATAGTTGCCAAAACTCTTCTGGTAATGTTTGTCCGTCACTATCAGTTTGGAAAACGAAATTTGCGCCAGCATTAATGGCATAGCGATACAGATATAGTACTGTTGCACCGTGTCCAGAATTGGGCTTGTCAATAGGAAGCAAATGAGGATATTGCTTGCATAGACCTTGCATAATGGTAAAAGTATTGTCCTTGCTACCATCGTTGGCAATAACTAATTTTGCCTCATTGCCTTCTTGGTTGATTCGTTCGCATACTGGATGCCATTGCTTGATTACATCTTCAATGTTCGCTTCTTCATTGTAAGCTGGCATCACGATGTAGAGTGTATCTTTCATGATTATTTGGTTTTGAAAGTGATATATTTATTTAGTACAAATTGTATCAAAGCAACAATTACAACAGAGATTAGTTTGCACAACAACTCATTCCATCCGCCAATAGTCACCATCACATATAGCATTAACTCGCTAATTCCTAAGCCTATCAATCCTACTACATAAAATGAGAGAAAGCGTTGAGGAGTTTTATCCTTGACTTTGAAGTTGAAAGTGCGATTGAGTAAAAAGCTGCAAATAATACCGCAATGAATACTAATTACATTCGCCCAAAGGTAAGGGAGAATATCAAAGTGGCATAGTAAGGTATAAATACCAAAATCCAAAGTGGCACATAAGCCACCTATAATTCCGTACAAGATGAGATGACGAAATTGGTTGTAGAGTTGTTTGATTGTTTGTTTCATGTCAGCGCAGTTTTCATACCGACACAAAAAAGCGTGAAACTTGCATTTGCCAGTTCCACATCTTGAGGCCTTCGCATTGCCTAATCTCATAGAACCGACAACGCGAAGCCCACGCCGAATATAAAATATACTCTCGTGCTATATCATAGTTAAGGTACGCGTATGCGTATTACATGTATACGCAAAAGACGTACCAAATAGGCACAAGAAGGACAATCTATATCCCGTAGGGCATCTATCGTTGCTAAGTCCTGATGAGATTTTGAAAGTTGCGAAGTTTCAAGATGTCAGAACAGAGCGTAATAAACGCCTTTTATTATGTCTGCTACCCTCCGCCGATGATGTACAGACATCCCTCGGCGCAGGTTCACGGTGCAAAGGTACAATAAAATTTGCGGATGTGCAAGAAAATAGCGATTTTTTTCGCTATTTTCAGTTTAGAGGACGCTCGTGGGGCGAGCTACAGTTTAGAGATGAGAGGTGAAGAATACCCGAATATGATTCGGGATTAATAAACAAAGCCAAGAAACATTTTTAGGAAGTGAGTCAACCTTTTTAGGAGAGGAGTCAACTTTTTTAGGAAGCAATCTTAAGAAAAGTGCGGAGTTCTTAGCCGCAAGGGCACGATAACGCTTCGCTCTTCTCTCGGTGTTCTCTCGGTCGTCGGTCGGTAAAATTAGGGAAGGTATAAGAGAGGGAAAAGAGACGGCAATCTTAATAAAAGTACTTTTTTGCGTTTGGGAGTTCTTAGGTCGTTCCTTGGTTCATCTTTGGTTCTTATCTCGCCTAAAAGGCTCGAACGATTATTCCGTCCTTGGTCTTTTACACGGTGCATATATATAAGGTACAAGGGGAGTGAATCTTAATATTTGTACTGTTTAGAGGACGGTGCAGAGCACCTACAGTTTAGAGATTAGAGGCAGGAAGACACGGCGAACTACCGCCGTGCACATAACAGACTGCGGGAACAAAATCAAACAACAATAACCACTTTAATCCAACAACTACTTCGCGCGTCAACCAGAAAATAAACAAAAGACATCGATAGGATTTCCTACCGATGTCTTTATTTTTTGTATTGTCGGCTACTGCCGAGGTTGTGTGCCCATAGGGCAGGTATTGTCGCTTCGCGAGGGCTGGCAATTACGCGAAGAGTTTGCCGAAGTCAGCGTGGCTGATTTCTTTCTCCTCAATCTTAGCTACGCCCTTGAGTGCGTCGTAGATCTTGTTCTCTGCTACGCGCTCAACGATGCCACGGAGTTGCTTCTCATCCTTGAGCATTTGCTCTGCGTAGTTAGCCAAATAGCTATCCTCTACGTGCATCAAACCGTATTGCATGAACTGCATGCGAGCTACCTCTTTAGCATATGCCTCTACGTCCTCTTTCTCTACTTGAACGTTGAAGTGCTTAGACAATTGGTCTTTCGCCAAGTGCCAACGGAGCTCGTCCACCATAGCTGGGAAGTCTTTCTCGAGTTCCTCCTCAGTCATCTTCTCGTTGGTAGCTTTTACCCAACGTTTGAGGAATGCCTCTGGGAACTCAATCTTAGCCATCTTCTTCATCACTGCTGCCTTAGCGTCCAAACCGAACTTGTACTTAGCATCCTCTGCCATGTTTTGCTCGATCTCAGCTTTGATGTGTGCGCGGAAGTCTGCCTCATCAGCGATATTGTTCTCGCCATACACCTTTGCAAAGAGCTCGCCGTCAATAGCCGCAGCTTGGTGGCGGGTAATAGCTTGCAACTCGAAGGTGAAGTCAGAAGTCAATTCTTTAGCCTCCTCTTTGGTGATACCGAGCATAGAGCTTACCTCAACTTCGCTACCGTATGCTTTGGTTGGGTTGAAAGTGATGACGTCGCCAACCTTTGCGCCTGCAAAGAGTTTAGCTTGCTCTGCATCCTTCATGTACTGAGGAGTGAGCATGCCGTTCTCCTTCACGATACCGTTCTCCTTTTGCTCGGTGAGCAGACCTTTGAGCACGTCGCCGTCTTGCACCTCTTCAGCGTTTACGTAGTCGCCAAAGCGTTGTGCATAGCTTTGTACTTGGTTCTCCACCATTTCATCGGTAACGGTGATGGTGTATTGGGTGAGTTTGTTCTTGCCATTGAGCATTGCGTCGAACTCTGGAGCCACAGCAATGTCGAAGCAGAAAGTGAAAGTGTCTTGTGTGTCGAAGTTCACCTCTGGAGTGAGTTCCTCGTTTGGCAATGGATCGCCGAGGAGGTTGAGGTGTTGCTCTTCGATGTACTTATTGAGGTTCTCGCCGATGGTTTTGTTGATTACCTCAGCAAGAATGCTCTTGCCGTACATCTTTTGCAACATGCCCTTTGGTGCCATACCTGGACGGAAACCTGGGATGTTGGCTTTCTTACGAATTTGGATAAGTTCTTTTTGAACTGCCTCTTGGTAGTCTGCTGGCTCCACAGTCATGGTGATTACCGCAGTGAGGTCTTTGATTTCTGATTGTTCAATTTTCATATAACTAAATTTTTAATTTGATTTCTTTTTTGAGTCAGGAGTCAAGATTTGTTTGCGCGTTTGCGTTCGAGTTCGTCGAGGATAATCTTGCGGATACGCATAAAGTTTGGCGTTACCTCTACATACTCATCCTCCTTGATATACTCCAACGCCTCTTCGAGGGAGAAGATCACAGGTGGTGGCAATACCGCCTTATCATCTGCCGATTTTGAGCGCATATTGGTCAGTTTCTTCGACTTCGTTACATTGATTACGATATCGCCCTCTTTGCTATTCTCGCCCACAACCTGACCTGCATACACCTCGTCTTGTGGCGAGATGAAGAACCGTCCGCGGTCTTGCAGTTTGTCTAGCGCGTAGGCATATGCCGTACCCGACTCCATAGCAATGAGCGAACCGTTGTTGCGCTTCACAATCTCGCCTTTGTAGGGTTGGAACTCCAAGAAACGGTGCGCCATAATAGCTTCACCTGCCGACACGTTCAGCACGTAGGTACGCATACCGATGATACCACGGCTCGGAATCTCGAACTCGAGTTGTACGCGGTCGTTGATCATCTCCATGCGGGTCATCTCACCCTTGTGGGTGGATACATATTCGATAATCTTACCCGAGCACTCCTCTGGGGTATTCACAGTGAGTTGCTCCACAGGCTCGCACTTCACGCCGTCAATCTCCTTGATGATGACTTGTGGCTGACCCACTTGCAACTCGTATCCCTCGCGGCGCATGGTTTCTACCAATACGCTCAGGTGCAACACACCACGACCAAACACGTTCCACGAGTTCTCGTCCGTACCGCGCTCTACGCGAAGAGCGAGGTTCTTTTCGAGCTCTTTGTCGAGGCGTTCTTGGATATGGCGTGAGGTCACAAACTTGCCGTCTTGACCGAAGAATGGCGAGTCGTTGATAGTAAATACCATGGACATCGTTGGCTCATCAATGGCGATGGGCTTCAATGCCTCTGGTGTCTCGATGTCGCAAATCGTGTCGCCAATCTCGAAGCCGTCAATGCCAATGAGCGCGCATATATCGCCCGAACTCATTTCGTCGGTTTTAATGTGTCCCATGCCCGAGAAGGTGTGCAGCTCTTTGATTTTGGTCTTAACCATGGTGCCGTCTTTCTTGGCGAGCATGACGTTCTGACCATTGCGCAGTGTACCGCGATGCACACGTCCCACGGCGATACGGCCCACGTATGGGTTGTAGTCCAGACTGGTGATGAGCATCTGTGGTGTACCCTCCAGCACTTCTGGTTCGGGGATATACTCGATGATGGCATCCATCAATGCAGTCAGGTCTTCGGCTGGCTGCTTCCAATCGGTGGACATCCAGCCGTTCTTTGCAGAGCCATAGAGCGTTTGAAAATCCAATTGTTCCTCTGTGGCGTCGAGGTTGCACATGAGGTCAAAGACTTCCTCTTGTACCTCGTCGGGGCGGCAGTTGAGTTTATCGACTTTGTTGATGACTACGATTGGTTTGAGATTGAGCTCCAAGGCTTTTTGTAGCACAAAGCGAGTCTGTGGCATAGGGCCTTCGAAGGCATCCACCAACAGCAGCACGCCGTCTGCCATGTTCAGCACGCGCTCCACCTCGCCACCAAAGTCGGCGTGGCCCGGAGTGTCAATCACATTGATTTTGTAGCCCTTGTATTCAATCGCTACGTTCTTTGCCAAAATAGTGATACCGCGCTCGCGCTCGAGTTCGTTGTTATCGAGGATGAGTTCGCCCTTCTGCTCGTTGTCGCGGAAGAGGTTGGCGGTGTACAGCATCTTGTCAACCAAGGTCGTTTTACCGTGGTCAACGTGTGCGATGATGGCTATATTTCTAATTTTTTGCATAATCTGTTTTGTTGTTTTGTTTTCTCGCTCTCGTATGCGCGCAATACGCATATTACGAAAAAGCCTGCAAAATTAGTAAAATTTCGCGACATATGCAAGTTTTATAAAAAAAAGTTTATTTTATCCCCACTTTTCTACGATTTCATCCATTATTTGGAAAACTTCAGCTTTGGTGTCGGCACAGAGAAGCGCAATACGAGTTTGGCGGAAATCACGCAAACATTTGAAGGCGGGTGATGCTGCAAAATGGCGACGGCTATGTACTATACCCTTGCGCTCATCGCCAATCCATTCAATACTACGCTCCATGTGCTCCTTGAGTATATCCACACACCATTGCATAGTGCGTGGAGGAAGGAGTTCGCCTGTTGAAAGATAATATTGCATATCCTCGAAAATCCAAGGGCAACCAAAGGTGGCCCGTCCAACCATGATAGCATCTACTCCGAATTCATCGAAACATTTCTTCGCTTGTTCGGGAGTGGTGACATCGCCATTACCGATGATAGGAATATGAATACGAGGATTATTCTTCACCTCACGAATCAGTGACCAGTCGGCTTCGCCGCGATACATCTGCGAACGTGTACGACCGTGGATAGCGAGTTCGGCAATGCCACAGTCTTGCAGGGGTTCGGCAATATCAGTGATGATACGATTGTTATCATCCCATCCCAGACGAGTTTTGACTGTGACTGGGGTATTGACCGCCTTTACCACCGCGCGGGTGATATCCAACATCTTGGGGATGTCCTTTAGCAGCCCTGCACCTGCTCCTTTACCTGCCACTTTTTTGACTGGGCAACCGAAATTTATGTCGATGAAATCGGGCTTTGCTTGCTCTACGATGCGTGCTGCATCTGCCATACTCTCAGGTTCACGACCATAGATTTGTATTGCCACAGGACGTTCTTTATCGCTTATTTGCAGTTTGCGCGTGGTGGAAGCTACATCGCGCACCAATGCGTCGGCATTTACAAACTCTGTATAGACGCGTGCCGCACCAAATCGCTTGCAGAGCAGGCGAAAAGCAGGATCGGTGACATCCTCCATGGGGGCGAGGTATAATTTATGTTTCATAAATTTGGGTGTTGGGTAATGGACGCTACGCTATTGGACGCTGCACTAATGGACGCCCGTTGGGCGATTGGATATTGGACGCCCTGCGGGCTATAGGGTAATGGGTAATGGATATGGGTTATTGGGTAATGGTGGGGTATGTAATGCGGTGGTGGTTGATTTCGATGAGTTTTTGCTTGAATACCTGACGGATATCTTCTAAGTCTTTGAATGATAGTTTGGTTTCAGCAAACTGACCATCAGCAACTTGCAGGTCAATCATCTGATCTACCATCGTGGAAATGCTTTGTTCGGTAAGTTCGTTGAGTGTACGCGAACGCGCCTCAATGGCATCTGCCATCATGAGGATAGCCGCCTCTTTGGTAGAAGGTTTGGGGCCAGGATACATATAATCCGCTTTGTTGACTTCGTCAGCAGATTTGCCTGTTGCCTTGGCTGCATTCACCGCCATGTTGTAGAAATATCGTGTAACAGAGGTGCCGTGGTGAGAACGGATAAAATGGATGATGAGTTCGGGCAAACGGTGTTTGCGCGCAATACGTTCTCCCTCGGTGACATGCTCTATAATCACCTTAGCTGCTTCCGCATTGGACATCGTTTCCAGAGGGTTCGTACCCGTTTGATTCTCGATAAAGTACTCAGGGTGGTACATCTTACCTATGTCATGGTAGAGCGCGCCTGTACGCACGAGCAGCACTTTTGCGCCAATGCGTTTGGCTGCTTCGGTAGCGAGATTGCTGACTTGCAATGAGTGTTGGAAGGTGCCAGGCGCCTTTTCTGCGAACTCTAGCATGAGATTAGAATTGACATTGGTGAGTTCGACAAGTGTGATATTGCTAACCAATCCGAAGGAACGCTCGAAAAGAAAAATAAGTCCGTAGGCACATATAACCAATACTCCGTTGATGGCAAAATA
Source organism: uncultured Bacteroidales bacterium (assembly GCA_937891975.1). GTDB lineage: Bacteria > Bacteroidota > Bacteroidia > Bacteroidales > Paludibacteraceae > Colicola. The sequence continues at coordinate 395,639 of CALAUA010000014.1, read as the reverse complement.
GAAATAATATTTGTATTCCACATCATTGATAGTGCCTGTCATGAGCATGGTGAGTGCTGTATAGAGGACACAATAAACGAGCAAGAGGATAGCCGCCGTTTGCGCCAATTGTGCGCGTTGCGTCATATCACGCAGACTAATGACTGCCACGATGCCAGTTAGCACTTGTAATAATAAGAATACATATGGCGCAGGTACCGCAATAGAGACTATGAGCACAGTGATAATATGTACGAAAATAGCCGTACGAGAATCATAGAAGACACGTGTAATGATAGGGCACCATGCAAATGGGATAAGGTAGATATATCCTACGGGAGCATAGCGCAGGACAAGGAACGCCACGGAAATGATAAGAGCCATTAAGATAGAGAAGAAGAACACGTGGCGCAAGCCGTCAAGTAGTTTGCGGCGGTAGGTATAGAGATATAAGTAGAAAACGACAAGCAACAACACAATACACAATCCACTACCCACCATGGAAATGACTGATTGGCGTTGGGATATATCCTTGTTTTCGATTGCATGGCGCAGGGATATGAGTTGTTGGTAGGTTTCTTCGGATACGATCTCACCCATGTCTACGATTTTCTCCCCTGCTTGCACCATACCATGAGTAAGTGAGACAGAGGAATAGAGATTGTTCTTTAGGTTGATGGATGTGATAGAATCGTATTGTAAGTTGGGTTCCCAGGTACGACGAGTGGATTGGAAGGCAGTCTTGGGGGTATAGAGGTCAGTTACAGCAATAGGTGTTGCCATTTTATCACGAATCACGGAGATGTGGGTAGCATTAGTTTGCTTGATACGTTCCATCTCCTCAAGCGAAACAACATAGATAGGTGCATCGCTAGCTGTGATGGTATAGCAAGGTGTATAGTCCCGCATCACCTGTTGATATTCCTGTTGCAGTTGCGCTTGGGTCTTATAGACAGGAAAGTCATACTCAGCAGTTATGAGCCCATAGCCCCAAGGTTGTCCCACCTCGAAATGGTACTTAAAGGGGTTGGTATATTTGGGGCATAAATAAATACATAACGCTGCTAATGCTGCGAAAGAAGCGATTTGGATGGTTGTACGGATGGAAGACTTCATGGTGAGTGATGAGTTATAAGTGATGAGTTATAAGTGATGAGTTATCTTTTGGAGGCGAAGAAGGATTGCATTAGTTGGCGGCATTCGGGTTCTAAAACTCCCGATGAAATCGTGCATTTTGGATGCAATGCTTTGGGAGCAAAGAAGGTGAAACCACGTTTCTCATCTGTAGCCCCATAGACCACGCGGCGTATTTGTGCCCATCCGATAGCGCCCGCGCACATGACACATGGTTCGACGGTGACATAGAGCGTACACTGCGAGAGGTATTTGCCCCCGAGGGTGTTGGTAGCAGCTGTGATGGCTTGCATCTCAGCATGGGCAGTAACGTCGGCTAGCGTTTCGGTGAGGTTGTGTCCGCGCCCTACAATCTGTCCGTCAGCCACGATGACACACCCTACTGGCACTTCGCCAAGAGCGAACGCTTTTTGTGCCTCCGCGAGAGCGAGTTGCATATAGCGAATGTCGGAGGATTCGCTATTAGGTAATGGAGATGGGGGATATTTGGCTTGTTTTATTCGGATAAATTCGGGCAGTTCGGTGGGATTTTGTTCGAAATGATTGCCTATCACTACAATATCTGCTCCAGCTTCGTATGCCTGCATCATAGCTTCGGGTGTGGTGATGCCTCCCCCGACTATTAGTGGAATTTGCAGTTGCTTACGCACTGCGCGAATAATATCGGATGATACTGGCGTTTTAGCTCCGCTACCTGCTTCGAGGTAAATGAGTTGCTTGCCCAATAGTTGTCCAGCCACTGCCGTTTGTACGATGGAGGAGATATCTGTTTGCGGTAGTGACTGTGCATTTGTAGCGATTTCAACGCTACTTTTTCGCCCACCATCGATAAGGAGATAACCCATTGGAATGACCTCAATACCCGATTGGAGTATGGTGGCAGCCATCTGTATATGGGGTTCGATGAGCAGTTGTGGTAAGCGAGATGTTAGTACCGAAAGAAACAGCAGAGCATCTGCTTTTTCGGTGAATTGATCGATATTACCTGGGAAAAGGACAATTGGTCGGGAAGTATGTTGCTTGAGTTCGGTTACGCACATCTGGCATTGGTTGCCCGTGCTTCCTCCCACAAAAATGATATCAGGTAGCGACAAGTAGGGCTGCAATGCCTGGATCGAGGATTGCTTCTCAGGGTCAATAAGCAAAACCAATAGTTTGCGCGACTGGGCTTTGGCTGATACTATGTCGTGGATTATTGCCATTTCAGTGACTCCATTAGTGTGCGGACATCGTGGCGCATATAGTCGTAGATAGGCGCTAACGAGTCTTGGTTAGGAATAGCATTGCAATAGACTGAAGCACGGAAGAAATGTTCGATGGAATCGGTCAAAACGAACTGAATAGGCGTAGCGGTATTGCCTTTGAGTTCGAAGTATAAGCCCCAGACCTTATCAATGGGGTTAGCGAACTCTTGGACAGGTATAGCCGATGCGACCGTGCTATGACTATAGAGGAACTCTTGCGCATCGCGAGCAAGCGCGCGAAAGTTGTTGCGGATAGGCTTGTAGCTACAATGGATAGTAGTATTGAGCGAAGGATAAAGGATGTCAATCCAATATTGTTCGCCATCATAGAGATGTGGTTGGATATGTGCGTTATCCGAGAGCTTAAAGGTATAAGGATAGTGAGGCAATTGCGCATAATGATACGCCGTGTCGGGCGTAGCAATACGGAAATACCCATACGGTTTTGGGGCAGTGTGACGCTGACAAGAAGAGAGGAGCAGCGCCGTAAAAAGGAATAGTATTAAGCAACGTTTTTGCATCTTCACACATATCGGCACGCAAAGGTACGTTTTTTTTTTGAAATGTGCAAGAAAATTCTCGAAAACAAGGAAATCAGTCCTAAAAAGCTCGAAAAACGTATAGGAATCACTAACTAATCACTAACTAATCACTAACTAATCACTAACTAACGGCTAAGTATTGGATAATGGACACTACGCTATTGGACGTCCTGTGGGCTATGGGGTATGGGACGCCCTGCGGGCTATTGGATAATGGATAATGGGCAATGGAGAGAGGGGAAAATAAATGTTTTACAACATATTAAGAAAAATAAATAAAAAAAGTATTGCATTATTAAAAAAAAAGTTGTAACTTTGCGGGCTAGAAATGAGAAGAATAATAAAAACTTAAGATATCATGAAGGAAAATAATTATTGTGTGATTATGGCAGGTGGCGTTGGTAGTCGTTTTTGGCCATTCAGTCGCAATGAAAAACCCAAACAATTTTTAGACTTCTTCGGCACAGGACGTAGTCTGCTACAAATGACAATAGACCGTTTTCGTCCGCTAGTGCCCATCGAGAACATTCTAATTGTGACCAATATTTTGTATCGAGATCAAGTATTGGAACAAATTCCTGATTTACAGACGAATCAAGTGTTATGTGAACCTGCACGCAGGAACACAGCACCATGTATTGCGTATGCAGTAGCGAGGATAAAAGCGATAGAAGCAATGAAGCGAAAAGGTGATGAGGCAAAGATAGTAGTGGCAGCGAGTGATCACTTGATATTGCAAGAAGATAAATTTAGGGAAACAATTGCAAAATGTTTCGATTTTATCGAAGAAAATGACGCGTTGGTAACCTTAGGAATGAAACCTACACGTCCAGAGACGGGGTATGGATATATTCAAAAAGGTGAGGTCATAGAATGCCCTAATGGGCTATCGGACGCTTCGCTATCGGATATAGGCAAGGAGATTTGCAAAGTAAAGGCGTTTACAGAGAAACCCAATATGGAATTGGCGAAGGTGTTTTTAGAGAGTGGTGACTTCCTGTGGAACTCGGGTATTTTTATCTGGACTCTACGTTCTATTGAAGCAGCATTTCAAACCCATATGCCCGAGTTGGCACAGAAATTCATGTTGGGCGATGCAGGAGCAGCAGACAGCATAATGGGAACTGAAAAAGAAGAGGCTTTCATACAAGAGATGTTTCCAACTTGTCCGAACATATCCATTGACTACGGTGTAATGGAACATGCTAAGAATGTGTACGTTATGCCTAGCGACTTTGGTTGGAGCGACCTAGGCACATGGGGCTCGCTCTATGAACTGAGCGAAAAAGATGAAGCCGAAAACGTAACCTTGCATTGCGATGCGACTTACTACGATAGTCATGGTAATATCGTAACCTTGCCCAAAGGGCAATTGGCCGTCATACAAGGGTTGGAGAATAGCATAGTAGCCGAATCGGATGGTGTGCTACTGATTTGCAAACGCGATGATGAGCAGCAGATACGTCAGTTCTATATGGATGCAGAGGTGAAGTTTGAGGGGAAATTTAATTAGAGTTTAGATATTAGAGATATGAGTTACTTGAATTTTGACAAGACCTTGCTCATTAACCTTGAGCGTAGCTTGACTAAAGAAATGATTCGTACAAATCGCGCAGGTGCATACAACTCAACGACGTTGATTGATTGCAACACGCGTAAGTACCACGGACAATTGGTAGTGCCATTAGCAGGCGAACTGCCAGAGAATAATTACGTACTATTAGGCAGTCTGGATGAGACCGTGATTCAACATGGTGCTGAATTTAATCTAGGTATTCATAAGTATGGTTGGAACACTTTTTCGCCTAATGGACACAAGTACATTCGTGAGTTTGATTGCGAAATAATCAGCAAGACGACCTATCGCGTAGGCGGTGTGATTCTGACCAAAGAGCGTATGCTGGTTAGTTTTGAGCCACGCGTGCTAATCCGCTATACGCTGGTAGAAGCACACTCGCCAACAACCCTGCGCCTGAAGCCATTCTTGGCGTTCCGCAGCGTGCATGAGTTGTCGAAAGAGAATGCAAACGCTAACACGGACATGCGCGAGGTGGAGAATGGTCGCGCAAATAGGATGTATAGTTCGTTCCCAGAGCTATATATGCAATGCTCGAAGAAAGTAGAATATACCCATGCGCCTACATGGTACAAAGACATAGAGTATTACAAAGAACAAGAGCGCGGCTTTGAACACAAAGAAGATCAACTGGCTCCCGGTTGGTTTGAGATACCGATGAAGAAAGATGAAAGCGTGATATTCTCTGCAGGAATAAGCGAGGTGAACACCAAGACGCTGAAGACACTATGGAAGAAAGAGTTAGACCGCCGCGTGGCACGTGATGATATGTTTGGCTGTTTGAAGAATGCAGCACAACAATTCTACAAACGCGAGGGCGATAAATGTTATCTCTTGGCAGGTTATCCATGGTTTAAGGCATCGGCTCGCGAAGAGTTTTTGGCAATGCCAGCATGTACGATGGGGATTGGTCGTCCAGAATATTGGGACGCTATTGTGAATAAAACAGCGGTGGAAGAGATACGTGCGTTTATGGAAGGCAGACCGCACAAACTGGTAGGAATGGATGAGCCCGATGCACTCTTATGGTTCATACATGCGATACAAGAATATGCAAGATACACCTCTTTGGAAGAAGCGACTCGATTGTATGGTCAGTTAATAATAGATATCATGTTGTTTATCCGTGGGCAGCAGCACCCACGTTTGTTCCTGCACAACAACGGAATGCTATGGGTGGACGGCAAAGAGCGCCCTGCAACATGGATGAACGCAGTGGAGAATGGTCGTCCGATTACTCCTCGTACGGGTTATGTGGTGGAAATTAATGCACTATGGTACAATGCACGACTTTTTACCGCTGACATTCAACGCCAACTGGGCAAAGAGCAGATAGCAGACTTGATGGAATATCAAGCAGAGATTACGAAGGATAGTTTCGTGAAGACCTTCTGGAACGGCGTGTATCTGGATGACTATGTGGACGGCGACTATCACAACAAAGAAGTTCGCCCAAACCAAATCATTGCAGCATCACTACCCTACTCACCACTAGATAGACGTCAATGCAAAGCGGTGGTGGATATTTGTACGAAAGAATTGTACACCCCAAAAGGGTTGCGTACGATTTCGCCAAAGAGTGGCGACTACCGTCCTGAGTATATAGGCGGTCAGTTGGAGCGCGATAGGAACTTCCACAACGGTCCAGTATGGCCATGGACAATAGCAGCATACGCAATCGCGTATTTGAAAGTATATCAACATTCGGGCGAGAGCTTTATCCGTCGTCTGCTAACAGGTTACGAGGCAGAGATGGGCGCGCTATGCATAGGCACACTGAATGAGTTGTATGACGGCAACCCACCATTTAAGGGGCATGGCGGTATGAGCTATGCACCCAGTGTGGCATCGGTAATAGAGGTATGTAATACTTTGGAGGAGTTTAGTGTTTAGAGATTAGAGAATATGAAAGCATTAATGTTCGGTTGGGAGTTTCCCCCTCATATCTTAGGTGGATTGGGAACAGCAAGCTACGGTTTGACACGCGGTATGGCGCAACAAGAGGATATGGAAATCACCTTTGTGATTCCTAAACCATGGGGCGACGAAGATCAGTCGTTCTTGAAAATTATCGGTGCGAATAGTGTACCTATCGTTTGGAAAGATAATGATTATGAGTATGTTCGCCATCGCATAGAAGGCAAGATGTCGCCCGAAGAGTACTACCATTTGCGCGATGGTATTCACTATGACTACTCGCGCATTGGTACCGATGACTTGGGATGTGTAGGGTTCTCAGGGCGTTATCCTGACAACTTACTAGAAGAGATTGGCAATTACGAGACCGTAGCAAGTGTGTTGGCACATAGTTTGGAGTTTGACATTATCCACAGTCACGACTGGTTGACCTATCCTTCGGGCGTGTTTGCAAAGCAAATATCGGGCAAACCACTGGTGATACACGTGCATGCAACGGACTTTGACCGCAGTCGTGGGAATGTGAACCCTACGGTGTATGCCATCGAGAAACGCGGTATGGATGAGGCAGATCATATTATGTGCGTGAGTGAACTGACACGCCGCACCGTGATTGAGAAATATGGTCAAGACCCAAGGAAAGTGAGCACCGTACACAACGCTGTGGAGCCATTGGCTAATCCCGATGAATTTGTAAAACATGAGCGCAAGGATAAGTTAGTGACATTCCTAGGTCGTATCACGATGCAGAAAGGACCAGAGTACTTTGTGGAAGCCGCAGCGCGCGTGCTAGCAAGAACCGACGGTGTACGCTTTGTGATGGCAGGTAGTGGCGACATGATGAACAAGATGATTGACCTAGTAGCACAACGAGGGATTGCGGATAAGTTCCACTTCCCTGGTTTTATGCGTGGACGTCAAGTTCAAGAGATTTTGGCTGATTCGGACGTGTATATCATGCCAAGTGTGAGTGAGCCATTTGGTATTTCGCCTTTAGAGGCCATGCAGGTGGGTTGTCCGTCGATTATCTCGCATCAGTCAGGTTGTGCAGAGATATTGTCTCACGTTATCAAGACCGACTACTGGGATATTGACGCTATGGCAGACGCTATCTACGCAATTGTGAAGTATCCTGCGATGTATAAGTCGCTACGCGAATTAGGGCGCGACGAAGTGAATAACATCAAATGGTATGATGTGGGATTGAAAGTGCGTAGAATATACGACATGGTGATTAATGGGTATTAGTATTCGGATAATAGGTATTGGATAAGGGTTAATAAATTAAGAATCAAGAAAATAATAAAGTCATGAAAAATATTTGTTTTTGCTTTCAAATGCATGCGCCTTACACATTGAAGCGCTATCGTTTTTTTGAGATTGGTCAAGATCATTACTACTATGATGATATGCAGACCGAAGAGTATGTAAACTGGTTGGTAAATACTTCGTATTTGCCACTGTGCAAGACAATACAAGAGATGATACGTCTCTCGAAAGGCAGATTCCACTGCGCATTGAGTGTGACGGGTGTGATGTTGGAAATGTTTCAACAATTTGCACCAGAGATGATTGACGTACTCAAAGAACTGTCAGATACTGGTTGCGTGGAATACGTTGCCACTCCATATAGCTACTCACTGGCAAGCGTATATAGTGAAACAGAGGCAGCAGAACAATTGCAATTACAACAAGCGATGGTAAAAGAGCTATTTGGTCAGCAATCCACTACTATCTGCAATACCGAATTGGTATATTCCGATGAAATCGGGCTTTTCTTGCAATCGCAAGGCTACAAAATAGTGATGACAGAAGGTGCAAAACACATCTTAAGTTGGAAGAGTCCGAACTACGTATATAATAGCGCGTCCGCCCCAAAAATGAAAATGCTATTGCGTAACACAACATTGAGTGATGAGATAGCATTCCATTTTGCAGATCCAGCATGGAATAACTATCCTATGGATGCAGCCAAGTACACCCAACAGTTGGCAGCCCTGCCAGAAGAAGAACAAGTGGTGAACATCTGGATTGGTGCGGAGACTTTTGGTATTCGTCAGCATGCATCAACAGGTATATTTGATTTCTTAAAAGCATTGCCTTATTTTGCAATGGAAGAAGGAATGGGCTTTATGACTCCAACAGAAGTTGCAAAGAAATTCAGTGCAAAGGATGCGGTGGTAACTCCATATCCTCTCACATGGGCAGGCGAAGCCAAAGACTTGAGCTCCTATAACGGCAATGACCTGCAACAAGAAGCATTGCAAAAACTGTATGCTGTGGCAGAGCGCGTACATTTGTGCAAACACAAGCAACTGAAGCATGACTGGTTGATCCTGCAAGATGTGAACTATTTGCATTTTATGAATCATATTGATCAGGGCGCAAGCTACTTTGAGAGTGCATATGACGCGTTTATCAACTATATGAACGTATTGTCAGACTTCTTGCAACGCGTGGATGAACAATACCCAACAACGATTGAGAATGAGGAATTGAACGAGTTGCTCAAGACAATTCAAAATCAAGAAAAAGAGATTGAGAAATTGGAAAAACAACTCAAAGATGTAAAAAAAGCGACTAAGAAAACTTGTACTAAAAAATAAGTAAAGAGACTGATAATTAGTGCTATAAGCAACGAGCGTACCCATGAATTTGGTGCGCTCGTTGTTATGATAGTAAGCGAAGAAAAAAGGGATGGGAAAGAATAAAAACGCTTTTTTCTTGCACATATACATTTTTTTTCGTACCTTTGCACCCCAATTATAAATTGGGGAAGTATTGGTCAAGCAAATAATCCTATTAACACTTGAAAAGAATTAAAAACATATTGCTTCATTGGTGTGGCTGCATACTTATGGTAGGCTGTACGACGGCTGTGCATGCCGCTGAAAAGACAGTACCGACTATCATACGTGCTTGGCAATTGGACAAATGGACAGGCGTTGCCGATACGTTGGCAGGTATTGATTCATCGTATATAGACTACCCTATGCGAGATAGATTGAATGATTATTCTATCTCTAATGTGACCAACTCTAACCTTATATCCCCTAGTCAGTCGCGCATTTACTTCAATCGCAAAAAGACCGTGGATTTTATATTCGCGGACGCCTATACACCTTATATAATAACTCCACAACAGGTCAAATACTATCATACAACTACACCCTACTCTACCATTGCATATAAGAAAGGTTTCGTAACCAACCTAGACCAGAATGATATTAGCTTTTCGTTTACGGGCAACGTGAGTCGCCGTACTAATTTGGGAATGACTATTGATTATCTGAACTCGTATGGTAGATTCGCTAATCAAGAAGGTAAAACCGTATTCGGGTCAGTATTTGGGTCATATAATGGTGACCACTACTCTCTGCAGTCATCCTTTACATGGAATACATTAAGCAACTTTGAAAATGGAGGATTGAGCAATCCTAATGATTTGCAAGGCATATTAAAGCCAGAAGATATGCCTGTCAAAATGCAAGGAATGTCGGCATTACGTTATCTATCGGGGTATTTGAATCATTACTATAGTATCTGCGTAGAGCGAGAACGTAAAGTAAACTATCGTGAGCGCAACGAAGAGGGCGAATGGGTAAAAAAAGATTCGATAAAGATTGAATATGTCCCCGTGACAACATTCCGTCATATATTTGAAGTCAACGACGCTACCAAACGTTATATAGAGAAATCGGCAACACAAAGCATCCTGCCAAACACCTACCGTAACCCAATGGCTACCAATGACTCAGCAGCTTGTTTGACCATTAAAAACACATTGGCAGTAACCTTTGAAGAGGAATTTAACACCCTATTGCAGTTTGGTGCAATGGTATATGCTATGAACGAATGTCAACGGCATATTTCCGCTATAGGACAAATAGAAAACATTGTAAACTTAGAGCCATGGGGTAACCCGTATAATAGCGTAATGGCAAACACACTGCATCTAATGCCCGACACACTATATGGTGTACAATGGACTAACAACACCTATATAGGTGGTGCGCTGTATAAACATCGCGGTAAGCATATACATTATGGATTTGATGGTAATGTATGTTTATTGGGCTATAAAATAGGAGAGTTTCAAGTGAATGGGCATGTGGATGCAGGTTTTCGATTAGGAAAAGACTCCATGACTATCGCTGCTAAAGCCTTCTTCAGAAGTGAGACCCCCGACTATTACCTGCAGCACTACCGCAGCAATCATTATCGTTGGGATAATAATTTTCAGAAGACCTTGCGCCTATACATAGGCGGAGAAATTGCATATCCCACACAATGGGTACAGCCAAAACTGAATGTATCGTTTGAGAACATTACCAAACATATCTATTTTGATATAGGTGGGACACCCAAACAATTGGATGGTAGCATACAAGTGTTGGCAGCAGATTTGCAACTGAATGTAACCACGCCTTGGGTAAATCTGGACAATCATGTGGTATATCAACACTCATCATCGAAATGTCTTACATTGCCTATGCTTACACTCTATCACAACCTATACTACCATGGGTGTTGGTTTAAGGCATTGGACGTACAAATAGGAGTAGATATGCGTTTCTTTACCAAATACAATGCACCTATTTTGAATCCAGCGTTGGGACAATTCTGCGTGCAAGACACAGAGGAAGTGGGCAATTATCCCGTAATGAACGTTTATGCCAATTTCTATGTGCGTAGTTTGCGTTTAAAACTATTTGCCCAATACCAACATTTTAACGCATCATTTATGAACAAACAATACTACGAAATGCCAGGATATCCCATGGGACCAGATATGTTTAGGGCAGGATTGGCATGGCATTTTTACAAATAGTTTAGAAATTAGAAAAATGCAACAAACAAATAACCTACATACAATATTGCTTTACGCTCAGCAAGAAGCACAACGATTAGGCAACAACGAGATACTGCCTGATCACTTGATGTTGGGCATTCTGCGTTTGGCAGAAGGGAAGGCTTTTGAACTTCTCATGCAAGCAGGATTAAATCCTGTAGAACTGAAACGTTCGATTGACGAACGATTGATGCAAAGTGCGACGAGCCAAAATACAAAGATGTCGCGTGCGAGTGAACGCATCCTGCGACTAATGCTAATAGAGACCAAACTATATCATGCGGATGAATGTGGGTCGGCACATCTACTGCTCGCCATATTACGAGAGCGTGTAAACTATCCTGCCATGTTTATAGAGCAACAGTTTGGTATCGATTATGAGCGCATTGAGCAATTATATCCTAAACCACAAGCATTGCCTCAAGATGGTAATCATCTGGAGTCAGAATTTGCAGGTGAACAACCCTTTGAATGGGGAGCCAAGAGTCAGGAGACAAGAACTAAGACCAATAAGAATGGCACACCTGCACTGGATAAATATGGTAGAGATTTGACCGCCCAAGCCCATGATGGAGAATTAGACCCTGTGATTGGACGTCAAGCAGAAATTGAACGTGTAGTACAGATACTATCTCGTAGGAAGAAGAATAATCCTATACTGATAGGCGAGCCTGGTGTTGGTAAGTCAGCTATTGTAGAAGGATTGGCATTGCGTATTGAGAATGGCGAAGCTAGTGCCTTAGCAGGTAAGCGAATCGTATCCCTAGATATTGCTTCGATGGTGGCAGGAACCACCTATCGAGGACAGTTTGAAGAACGTATGAAGTCGGTTATCAACGAACTGCACAAGCACCCAGAAATAATCCTATTTGTAGATGAAATTCATACGATTATGGGTGCAGGTAATGCACAAGGTTCGTTGGACGCGGCAAATATATTGAAACCTGCTTTAGCGCGTGGAGAAGTACAATGTATAGGTGCTACCACGATTAGCGAGTATCGCAAATCCATTGAAAAAGATGGTGCATTGGAACGTCGTTTCCAGAAAGTGATGGTACAACCTACTTCTAGCGAAGAAACTTATACTATACTCACACGCATTAGCGAAGTATATGGTGCTTTTCACCATGTGCAATATGCAGAGGAGGCATTGCACGCATGCGTCCAGTTGACTGATCGATATATCACCGATCGTTTCTTCCCAGACAAAGCAATTGATGCCATGGATGAAGCAGGAGCTCACGTTCGGCAATCGCGCGCAAAGATCAATAATAGCGTTATTGATAAGGCACACGATGCTTCCGTTCTCCAAAAAAATCAAAGATGTTTGTGGAATCCCGATAAGGTTGAAATAGTGACAGAGGCGGATGTGGCATTTGTGGTTAGTCGTATGTCAGGAGTGCCCGTACAACGAGTCGCCCAAGCAGAAGGCGAACGCTTGCGTAAGATGGGTGATATTATCAAGCAACGCGTGATTGGACAAGATAAGGCCATTGACACTATTGTCAAAGCTATTCAGCGTTCGCGTATGGGATTACGTAACCAAAATAAGCCAATTGGGTCATTCTTTTTGTTAGGTCCTACTGGTGTGGGCAAGACACATTTGGCACAATGCTTAGCAGAAGAGATGTTCGGAAGTCGTGATGCGATTATACGTTTCGACATGTCGGAATTTATAGAGAAGCATACAGTTAGTTTGCTAGTGGGTGCTCCCCCAGGATATATCGCTCATGAAGAAGGTGGAAAATTAACCGAAGCAGTACGCCGTAAGCCCTATTCTATTGTCCTATTTGATGAGATAGAGAAAGCTCATGCTGACATATTTAATGTCCTACTACAAATCATGGATGAAGGTCGCCTGACAGACCGTCAGGGTCGCGTGGTGGATTTCCGTAACACCATTATCATTATGACTAGCAATGTAGGAACACGTCAGTTGAATGATTTTGGTACGGGCATAGGATTTGGCTCCCATGAGATGGATGAGCAGCAGTCGGAATACATACTGACAAAGGCATTGAACCGCACCTTCCCACCTGAATTTGTCAACCGATTGGATAATATAGCAGTATTTCATCCTCTTAGCGATGAAGCTCTGGCACAGATTTTGACGCTTGAATTACGCCCCTTAAAACAACGTTTAGCTGCCATGGGATACACTCTGTACCTAACAAAGAAGACTAAACAACGTATTTTGGAGAGTGCACAAGATAGTAAGTATGGAGCTCGCCCATTGAAGCGTGCTATACAAACAATCATAGAGGATTCGATTACAGATATGCTACTGGAAGGAAAGATTGAAAATAAAAAGATAAAAATATAACAATTATGGCAAAAGAGATTACAGATGCTAACTTTCAAGAGTTGTTAGCAGAGGGTAAGCCCCTCGTAGTAGATTTTTGGGCACCATGGTGTGGTCCATGTAAGATGATATCTCCAATCATTGATGAATTGGCAGAGGAGTATGCAGATCGTATCATCGTAGGCAAAGTAAACGTAGATGACAACGATGAGACATGTGCTGCATACGGTATTATGAACATTCCAACCATCTTATTCTTTAAGGGAGGGGAGTTGGTTCACCGTCAAGTGGGTGCTATTCGCAAGCCTGACTTGCAAAAGCTTTTTGATCAACTTTTGTAAAAAAATTGCAGATTTTTGTCAAAAAATTTGCATAAGTCCTAAAAAAGCAGTACTTTTGTGCCCAAATTGCCTTTGTAGGCACTATTTTGTGTGCCTACACGGGTAATTTCTCGTGTGTAAACATTGAAAACAATGTAAAAACTAACCCAAACTTCGCGAGTTTGGGTTAAGAGCGAAGGCATCGATCGCCCAATATCGCAGAGCGACAGTCATAGCGCGAGATTGCCGAACGCGAGGGTCTGGTAGCTCAGCTGGATAGAGCAACAGCCTTCTAAGCTGTGGGTCTCGGGTTCGAATCCCGACCGGATCACAAAGCAGTGATAGTTTTGAATTAAGGATTATGATTGCTTTTCATTATTAACCATTAATTATTAAAAGTTAACTGTACACATGCGTCAGTTAAAGATTACAAAATCCATTACTAACCGTGAGTCGGCTTCGCTTGACAAGTATCTTCAAGAGATAGGTCGCGAAGCTCTTATTTCGGTTGACCGTGAGGTGGAATTGGCTGGTCGTATCCGCAATGGCGATAGAGCTGCCCTTGAGGAATTAACACGCGCCAACTTACGCTTCGTTGTCTCTGTGGCAAAACAGTATCAAAATCAAGGACTTAGTCTTCCTGACTTGATTGACGAAGGCAACCTTGGGCTTATCAAAGCAGCAGAAAAATTCGATGAGACACGTGGCTTCAAGTTCATCTCATACGCCGTATGGTGGATTCGTCAATCCATCCTACAAGCCCTTGCAGAGCAAGCACGTATCGTGCGCTTGCCACTAAACCAATCTGGCTTGCTCAACAAAATCAACAAAGCTTATCAACGTTTCGAACAGGAACACGAGCGTAAGCCTAGTGCAGAAGAACTGGCAGAGATTATGGATTTGCCCGTTGACAAGATTGCAGATACTCTCAAGATGTCTGGACGTCAAGTGAGTGTGGATGCTCCTTTTGTGGAAGGCGAAGAAAACAGTTTGATTGATGTGATGGTGAATGAAGATTCTCCCAATGCAGATCACAGACTGATTAATGAATCGCTATCACGTGAGATTGACCGCGCGTTAGAGCAACTACATCCTCGTGAGGCTGATATCCTCCGAAACTTCTTCGGTATTGGTGTGCCAGAGAAGACGTTGGAGGAAATAGGTATCGAACTCAACTTAACTCGTGAGCGTGTTCGACAAATCAAGGAGAAAGCCATCAAAAAATTGAAGCATAATCCACAAAGTAGTATTTTGAAGACTTATCTCGGATAACAGATTGTTATCGGTAAATTAGAAAGCCTGCTACACCCGCTAAGATAATCAAGATGATTGGGTGAGAGAGGAGACTGAGTGCTGACTTGAGAAAAGCGGCACTCTTTTTTTGTGCATTTTTATCGTTGGAATCGGGCTTTTTGAAGAACATTGGCAAGACTGTGAACAAGCAGACTATTGCAAAGATTGTCCAACTTCGCCAGTCAATAAAGCTGACAGATGGTTGCCCTATTGGCTTCATAAGCAATAGGGCCGCCGCACCAATCATACCCAATACCGACAAACGCAACATGTGCATAGTACGATTGAAGTAAATATTGTGTTGAAATCGGGTACTTATCACAAAATACACCTTGCAAATAGATAGCATTATAATTAGACTAGGAATAATGATGGCGATAGTAGCTAGCAAACTCCCCCACACACTGCCTGTGGCAGTATAACCAACATAAGTAGCACAGTTGATTCCAATAGGTCCTGGAGTGACTTGACTCACTGCAAGGATATCTACAAACTCCTCTTGCGTCATCCAACCATGCACCTCTATCTCGTGTTGAATCAACGAAAATATCGCCAATCCACCACCAAAACCAAAGAGACCTATCTTCAGAAAACTAAAAAATAATTGCAGATAAATCATTTCTTCCTCCTTTCTTTCAGCCACGTGTAGAGCAATGTTGCCAATACTGTGACCAAAATAATCCATACAGGTGATAGCCCTCCGAGCCATATCAGTAGTGCGCCCGCGATGGGTATGATGGCGGTCGCCCACGTGATTTTTGCGCTACTTGCCATACTAATCAGTGGCGCAGCTATCAGTGCCACTACAGCAGGACGAATACCCTTGAACACAGCCTCCACTGCAGGTAAGTCTTTGTAATTCTGGAAGACCATGGCTATTGCTAAGATGATGAGGAAAGATGGGAGTACCGCACCCAATACCGTAGCAATCACACCACGCCAACCGCCAATGCGCCAACCTATAAAAATAGCCGAATTCACCGCAATAAGTCCAGGCGCTGCTTGCGCTAAAGCAATCATATTCATGAATTCCTCTCGATCAATCCAACCTTTGCGAACCACAATCTCACGCTCTATCATGGACAGCATTACATAGCCTCCACCAATGGTGAAAGTACCAATCTTGAGATAAGTCCAAAAGAGTTGAAGGTATAACATTTGGTAATTGGAAGGCGTTCCACCTATTGGACACCCTGCGGGCTATTGGCTATTGGTTATGTGCCTTTTCTTTGAGTTCTTGTTTGATAAATTTGACAAGCATATTGATAGCAGCGTTGTTGTGTCCACCTTGTGGAATGATCACATCGGCATAGCGTTTACATGTCTCTATGAACTGCTCGTGCATAGGCTTGAGTACGCGTTGGTAACGCTCCATCACTGCTTCAATCGTGCGTCCGCGCTCAACGATATCGCGTTGAGCTACGCGAATCAGACGGTCGTCGGCATCAGCATCTACGAAAATCTTGAGGTCCATCTGCTGGCGAAGATGGTAGTCGCGGAGCGCCATAATTCCCTCAACGATAATGATTTCCTTTGGCTCAACATGTACCGTTTCATTGAGGCGAGAGGAAGTGATATAATCGTAGATAGGTTGCTCCACGGCTTGCCCTTTTTTGAGTTGCTCAATATGCTTTGCGAGCAAAGGCCACTCAAAGGCATCGGGGTGGTCGAAATTGATATTCTGACGTTCCTCTACAGGTACGTGACTACTATCCTTGTAATACGAGTCTTGTGGAATGACTACGACTTCTCCCTTGGGGAGACGCTCTAGAAGTTTACGTACCACGGTTGTTTTTCCTGAACCGGTACCGCCTGCAATGCCGATGATAAACATATTCGTTGTTGGTTATAGGACGCCCTGCGAGCTATAGGACGCTTCGCTATAGGAGTCCATTGTTTAATATCGGGTGCAAAGGTAGTAAAAAAAATGCATATGCGCAAGCAAAAGAGCGAATAAATCGTTATTTTCGGGATAAGGGACGGTGTGCCGCCTATTGGATATGGGACGCCTTGTGGGCTATGGGGTAATGAAAGGAAGCCACCCGACTTGTTTAGAGGCAGAGGAGAACCTATCAATCTCTTACCTATTATGTACTATTTACGTAGGATATACGTAAGATATACGTAGGATATACGTAGGATAAACGTAACATTTAGCCACCTTCACCGTAGAATCACGCGTCCCATAGCCAATAGGAGGCACGCCGTCCCATAGCCCTCATGAGTGTCCATTATCCACAAAATAGCGAAAAAATCGTTATTTTCTTGCACATTTGCAAATTTTGTAGTATCTTTGCACTTTCTTAATAATTTGCGGAAATGTGCCAAAATGGCAGATGAGTAGGTTTTGGCAAGGAATTTGCAGGAAAGGAGAAAACGGAAAAAAGAAAGAGTATAAAAACAAGAGAAATAGAAATATAATCATAATGAAAAAAGAAGTATCGACAAAGAAATTAGTAGAAACGATTGTAGAGGGAATTCAAAATCGTAAGGGACAACGCATTGTAACTGTAGATTTGCGCAAACTAAAAGAGGCGCCAGCCGAGTATTTTATTATTGCTGAAGGCGGCTCAAATGTGCAAGTAGTGGCTATCGCAGATGAAGTGGATAGCTTTGTACGCACACAAACACATGTGCACCCATTAGCAGTGGACGGCAGAGATAACGCAGAGTGGATAGCAATGGATTATGGTACGATATTTGTACATATCATGCAGCGTGAACCACGCGCCTACTACGATATCGAACATCTGTGGGCAGATGGAAAGATTACGGAGATTGCGGATGTGTAATTTTGAATTAAAAATTTTGAATTAGAGTAATATGGCAGAACAAAAACCTAAACAGCCAAACCAACAACCCAAAAAGAACCAACAGCCTAAACGCTCACGTTGGTCATGGTTGTATTATGCAGTAATGATAGGTCTGATGGTACTATTCTTCTTCCCTGTAGGAGGAAAAGATGGTGCAGATAAAGACCTGAGTTATACAAAGTTTACAGCATACATAGACAACGATGCTGTAGCATCGGTAGTAGTGTACGATGACAACACCGCAGAAGCAAAAATACGCCCAGAGAGTTATGCCTTAGTCTTTGGCAACCAAGAGGCAGGCGAAGACGTGAAGGGAAAATTGAAAGCATTAGTACCATCCGTAGAAGAGTTTGCGAAATACATTGATAATGTGAACGTTGAACGCAAATCCAAAGGCAAAGCGGCGATAGATGTTAGCTATGCCAAGTCGCGCGACTACTGGTATATGATATTGGTGAATATATTGCCTATCGCACTGATTGTATTGTTCTTCGTATGGATGAGCCGCGGCATGGCTAACGCTGCTGGTGGTGGTCCTGGCGGTATCTTCAACGTAGGCAAAGCCAAAGCAGAGGTGTTTGACAAGGATAAGAAAAACAAAGTAACCTTCAAAGACGTGGCTGGTCTGGCAGGCGCAAAACAAGAAGTGGAAGAGATAGTCTCTTTCCTCAAGAACCCTACCAAATACACCAACTTGGGCGGTAAGATTCCAAAGGGTGTACTGCTCGTAGGCCCCCCAGGAACGGGTAAGACATTGCTTGCCAAGGCAGTAGCAGGCGAAGCGAATGTGCCTTTCTTCTCGATGTCGGGTAGCGACTTCGTGGAGATGTTTGTGGGCGTAGGTGCAAGCCGTGTGCGTGACCTATTCCGTCAAGCAAAGGAGAAAGCACCTGCTATCATTTTTATCGATGAAATCGATGCTGTTGGTCGTGCTCGTGGTCGCAACAACATGATGGGTGGCGGCAACGATGAGCGTGAATCCACATTGAATCAGTTACTTACCGAGATGGACGGCTTTGGTTCGAACTCGGGTGTAATTATCTTGGCAGCCACCAACCGTGCAGATGTCTTGGATGCTGCGCTATTGCGTGCTGGTCGTTTTGACCGTCAGATACATGTGGAGTTGCCCGATTTGCAAGAGCGTAAAGAGATTTTTGGTGTGCATATAGCAGGTATCAAGATAGATAAAGACTTGGACATCAACTTCTTAGCGAAACAAACGCCTGGTTTCTCAGGTGCAGACATTGCGAATGTCTGCAACGAGGCGGCATTGATAGCAGCGCGTAATGACCATAAGAGTGTCAATAAACAAGACTTTATGGATGCAGTGGATCGCATCATCGGTGGTCTAGAACGCAAGAACAAGATAATGACCGAAGAAGAGAAACGTTCGGTGGCTTATCACGAGGCAGGACACGCCACTATCTCGTGGCTGTTGCGTTGGGGCAACCCACTCGTGAAAGTGACCATCGTGCCTCGCGGCGTGGCGTTAGGTGCTGCATGGTATCTGCCAGAGGAGCGACAACTGACCAACAAAGAGCATATCATGGATAATCTCTGTTCGCTATTGGGCGGTCGTGCTGCAGAGGAAGTGTTCCTGCAACAGACCTCCACAGGTGCACTCAACGACCTCGAGCGTGCTACCAAACAGGCATACGCCATGGTAGCATACTATGGTATGTCCGACAAACTAAAGAACCTCAGCTACTACGATTCTACAGGTCGCTACGACATGGGAATCACCAAACCGTATTCAGAGAAGACAGCAGAAGTGATTGACAGCGAAACCAGTGCTATCATCGCCGAGCAGATGGCACGTGCAAAGAAGATTTTGCAAGAGAATGCTGAAGGACACAATAAGTTGGCAGAGATGTTGATTGAAAAAGAGGTCATCACTTCCGATGATGTGGAAGCTATCTTAGGGCCTCGTCCTTGGGCAAGTCGTACAGACGAAATCATAGAGGCGAATGAGGCGATGAGGCTAAAAGGCGAGGAGGAGAAACCCAAAAAGAAACGCGCCCCACGCAGGAAGAAAGCGGAGGAGGTTGCAGATCTACCATCTACAGGCGAAGCCGATCTACAGCGCAGCAATCTACCATCTACAAGTGAAACAATCCAATAAAATATATTTAAGGTTATGAAAAGATTTATCTTAAGCACTCTCGTGCTGGCGTTGTCGCTCACGATGGCAGCGCAACAACCACAACCACTGCCTATTGATTCTGCAGTGCGCGTGGGCAAGTTGGAGAATGGTCTGACTTATTACATCCGTCACAATGAATATCCTAAGCAACGTGCCGAGTTCCATATCGCACAGGCGGTAGGTGCTATCCTCGAAGAAGACCACCAAAACGGTTTGGCGCACTTCCTCGAGCACATGGCATTCAACGGCACCGAGCACTTCGCTGGCAAAGGTATCATTGAGTACTTTGAGTCTATAGGTGTGAACTTCGGTGGAAACATTAACGCTTACACCTCATTGGATGAAACGGTATATCGCCTTTCCGAAGTACCAACTACCCGCGAAGGCATCATCGACTCTGCCTTGCTTGTGATGCACGACTGGGCATGCGGTTTGTTGCTACTGCCAGAAGAGATTGATGCAGAGCGTGGCGTTATCCGCGAGGAGTGGCGTACTGGTGCACAAGCCGACCGCCGTATGTGGAAAGCTATCAACCCACTGAAGTATCCAGGCAGCCAATACGCAAAACGCGATGTGATTGGTGATACGGCTGTAATCAACAACTTCGCTTACGATGCGCTTCGCGACTATTATAAGAAATGGTATGGTCCAGACAACCAAGCAATTATCGTAGTGGGTGATATTGATGTCGATCAAGTAGAACAAAAGATCAAAGCCCTTTGGGCTGATGTACCTGCACGCGCTAACCGTGGCGAGCGTCCATTGTACTCAGTAAACGACAATGAGCAACCTATCGTGGCTATCGTGCGTGATAAAGAGGCACAATACACACGCATTGAGTTGGAGTTCAAGAAAGAGCAGTTGCCAAAGCAATTGCGCGGAACCAATGTAGATTACCTGCAAACTATTGCTATTGAGCTTGTTTGCGATATGTTCAACAATCGTCTTTCTGAGTTAGCAATGAAACCAGAGGCGACGTTCGTTGGTGCAGGGTCATATTATGGCGAGTTGGTAAAGGAGAAAGATGCGTTTATTGCTATTTACTTGGCTAAGCAAGGTCAAGAGGTAGCAGCATACAAGGACCTTCTCACCCAATTGGAGAAGATGCGTCGTTATGGCTTTACATACGCAGAGTTAGACCGCGTAAAGAAAGAGACCTTGGCAGCTTATGAGAAATCCTACAACGAGCGCAACACCGTTCGTAATATTTCGCACGCACAAGAGTATATCCGCCACTACTTGGACGGCTCACCTATTCCTGGCATCAAGTGGGAATATGAGATGATTCAACAAATCCTGCCTGCAATCAATGTGGATATGCTCAACCAGATTGCACAGCAATTGGTTACTGACCACAACTTGATTATCTCTTTCCAAGCACCAGAAGATGAGAATGTCGTTCTTCCTACCGAGGCAGAGGCAGTTGAGATGTTAGCTGCGGTGAAGAATGAGGAAATCGAAGCACCTGTAGAAGAAGAGATTCGCACCACATTGGTGGAGAATGCACCTAAAGCAGGCAAAATCCGCAAGACAGCATACAACGAGATTCTAGGTACTACCGAGTGGACACTCTCCAACGGGGTGCGTGTCATTGTTAAACCTACCGAGTTCAAGCAAGATGAGATTCTATTCTATGCCACTTCTTTGGGTGGCCACTCACAAGTTAAGACCGAAGATTTGCCTTCTGCACTATTGGCAACAGATGTCGTGGAATTGGCAGGTTTGGCGGATATGAACGTTACCGACTTGCAAAAAGCACTGACAGGCAAACGTGTATCACTCTCGCCAAGCATTGGTGGTAATTCAGAAAGCCTATCGGGTTCTTCAACCGTAAAAGATTTGGAAACATTGCTCCAACTCAACTACCTGTACTTCACTGCTCCACGTCGTGATGAGGAGTCTTATCAAACATTGATGAGTATCTTGGAATCGCAATTGGCTAACCGCGATAAGAATCCTAAAGTAGCGTTCAACGATTCTATCCAAATGATGACAAGCAACAATTCTGAACGTACCGTTATTTTCACTAAGGAACTTCTTGAAAAAGTGTCATTGGATAAGGCGTTGGAGGTGTATAAAGCACGTTTTGCTAATCCTGCTGACTTCACGTTCTTCTTTGTGGGCAATGTAAACCCAGAAGACTCTACTTTCAAAGCGCAAGTGTGCCAATGGTTGGGTGGGCTCAAAGCCAATAAGAAAAAAGAGAAAGTAGTAGATCATCAAGTGCGTGTTCCTCTGGGTAAACAACAAAATTATTTCACCCAAAAGATGGAAACTAAGACTGCAAGCAACCGTATTCAATACACTTCATACAATATGCCATATACCTTGGCTAACGACTTGAATATGGAGATGATTGGTCGTATCCTTTCTACTCGCTATTTGGAGTCTATCCGCGAGCGTGAGGGTGGTTCGTATGGCGTAGGTTGCGCAGGATGGATGAATATCCGCCCTGTGCCAAGTGCAGTACTGATTATGCAGTTTGATACCGACCCAGAGAAGCAGACTAAACTCATGAGTATTATTCACGAGGAAGTGATGACTATTGTCGAGAATGGTCCTTTGGCAAAAGACCTCAACAAAGAAAAAGAGGCCATGCTCAAAGACTTTGAGGAAAACCTCGAGAAGAATGGTTATTGGTTGAACGCCTTGGATCGTTACTATGTAAACGGTATCAACTATATTGCTGATTATAAGGATGCTGTAGAGGCTATTACTGCTGAAACCGTACAAGCAACCTTAAAGAAACTGGTTGATGCAGGCAACGTATTCGAAGTAGTTATGTTACCTTAAAGCAACACGATTGAGTGACAAAAAAAAGGCTGCTTAAACGCAGCCTTTTTTATTGGAAGATTATTTTAATGTTTTATATTTTCTACGGAAACGGATATGAAAACAAGTAGCAGCTAGTGCCAGCCCACAAATGAAACCTATCCAAATTCCCACAGCTCCCATTTGTAATGGGAAAGCACATAATAATCCGACCGATAATCCTACAACTATATAAGCTACAAACGCTATTATCATTGGTACTTTGACATCCGTTATACCACGCAACATAGCAGCACCAACAGCTTGCAGTCCGTCAGCATATTGAAAGAGTCCTGCAACCACAATGAGTTGAGAAGCAATTGCAATAACTTCTTGATCTTCAGTAAATAAAATAGGTATATAATTACGTAATCCTATCATCAGTGCAGCACCAATCGTATTCATCAATAGTACAAGGTGAATACTGGCATTGCTAGCCATACGTACTCCATGAAGGTTGCCTTCACCTAATTGATGCGAAACTCGGATAGTAGTGGCAGAGCCGATACCAAGCGCCAACATAAACGTCATATCTGCAACTTGATTGGCCACCTGATGTGCCGCTAGCGCTTCCTTGCTAATCCAACCAATGATAACAAAAGATGCGGTAAAGAGGAAGGTTTCTAACAAAGTCTGCCCCCCTATAGGAAAGCCAATCTTAGCTAGTTCACGAATATGCTGCCATGAGAAACGCTTCCATGCCATACAGAGATACTGTTTCCACTCTTTGTGAAAAGCCATAACCGCCCAGAAACAAAGTGGCATACCTATACGAGAAATGAGCGAACCTATACCTGCTCCCGTAGCCCCCATTGGCTCAAAGCCCCAATTACCATAGATAAATACCCAATTGAGCAAGATATTGAGTCCATTCATCAGCAGAGTGATGACCATAGCCACCATGGTATTACCCAACCCCTCAAGAAACTGCTTGAAGAAAGAGAAAAATAAAAATGGTACCAACGATATGACAATGAGGATATAGTAAGGTCTTGCCACCTCAATCACCTCAGGATCTTGACCAAAGCGATCTAAAAAAGGAATACACGCTGACAATAGGATGAGCATCAATACACTCAGCAATATCGTGAATAACATTCCATTTTGAAACAACGATGCTATGCGACGCTGAATAATGCTTTTATTTTCAGTAGTTTGTGCCATTTCACCCACTTGAATACCCACGAGCGGAGTGAGACCCATTAGTGCCCCCATAGCAAAGACCATGACCGTGAAGAAGATTGCATTGGCAAAACTGACCGCAGCTAAATCAACTGTGGCATAATGTCCAACCATAATAGAATCGAAAAAACCTACCAGCGATGCACCCAATTGGGTCAACATCACTGGTAATGCCACGCGAAGATTGCGTTTGTAATATGGTAGATACTCCTTGAAACTCAAATCTTAATCGCTCTATTTTTAATGATGATGATGGTGATGCTCTTCGTGTTGGTTATGCTCTGGTTTGTGAGTTGTAGCAGGTTTACCAATCTTGGCAAATGCTTTTTGCAAAGTAGGCACATCCGTTTTATTTGCGTCATAAGTTACGGTTACCGTTTGCTCCTCCATGTCAAAAACAATGTCTTTTACACCTTTCTCGAAAGCAATGTTTTTCATGATTTTATCACAACAGTCCTGACAGTGCAGATGTACATACAACACTACCTTCTGTTTATTAGGCTTTGCTTCTGCTGTACTCAGTACAAAGGCCATTGGCAATATTGCCATCAAAAAAATAATTACTCGTTTCATATTCTTGTCTTTAATCTTTGCTATTTAACCTATATCCTATAGCCCGCAGGGCGTCCTATAGCCGCTTGCGGCGTCCGAGGTCCTATTCTGCACGTTCTAGCGCCCAACGGAATCCCAGATAAAGTTTCCATCCGTGGATAGGAGCCCAAATCATGGAAGCATCGTAGTTTGCTGATTGAGTATTCACAAATTGAGTGTCACCAATCTTACTTCCCACTATCGGATTATCCTGCGTGAAGTTAGTCATGTTCTCTGCACCGAGGTAGATGGACCAAGTACGGAAAAACTTAGTCACTTGTCCCAATAGTTGTGGGTACCACTTATGGTATATATATCCATTATGCATCCTATACTGCTTACTACCCTCTGGTATTACGAAACCATCTGGCATACGACCTTCGCCGTTGAATTGTGCGGTCAAGTCAAACTGCCATGTCTTGAGCGGTGTTTGATAGCTGGTAGAGATGATACCTTTGAATTTATTTTGCAATGGTTTGTCGCGAAGTTGATATTCGTTGGTTGCAGTA
The DNA here is from genome assembly GCA_937891975.1 of uncultured Bacteroidales bacterium. Taxonomy (GTDB): domain Bacteria; phylum Bacteroidota; class Bacteroidia; order Bacteroidales; family Paludibacteraceae; genus Colicola. The sequence continues at coordinate 370,431 of CALAUA010000014.1, read as the reverse complement.
TTGAAGGAGGTTTGTTTCACATCTGTATAGCGGAACGCTGCCGTCATAGTCCAGCCTCGGAGAATCTCCATGTTGGCTTCCACCTGCCAATTGTGGGAGAAGTATTGCGCATCTGCCACATCGTGCATATTATACAAAGTTACACCATGTAAATCGCGATCCATATCGGCTATTACACCGTCTAAGAATTTCGTATAGTAGTATTCACCCGACAATTGCAATTCTTTGTTGCCCATAGGGATATAGAAGACAGTAGAAAGTCCTGTATTCATCGAGCGTTCTTGAGCTAAATTCACCGCATCAAAATGATATATTCGATTGCTTGACAAATAGGCTGCATTATCGGCAATAGCATTAGGTGAACGATATCCTAAACCCACCGAACCACGTAATGTCCACCACTCAAATGGTGCATAACGCAAGTTCATACGAGGCGTTGTAAAGAAACCATAGCGCGTAGAATAATCCTCGCGTATACCCACAAGTAAGGTTATCTTATCCTTATAAGTATAGGTATATTCTGCAAATACACCAGGTGTCATCTCCCAACGGTTGAGATTATCGATTGGAGAAACCAAAGATAACTCCTCCTGATAGCCATCGTAGTTTACACTTAGACCTGCAGAGAGATTGTGAGAGTGATCATCCCATAGGTCAGTTGCTGAATCATCAAACGAGGTTTGGAAAATGGCATTCAGGTAGGCATTGGTTTGCGCCGCATTCCATTGGCGCGAACCATAGGAATTTTGTTGGTTATGATACGAAGCTGAAGCAATAATACCAATGGACATACCTGTCTCTTGGTCAAATACATAGCCATTCTTCATAAATCCATCTACGCGCCAAGTATTAAGGTCAATATGATAAGGTGTAGGCGCAACAGTAACTGCCTCCTTGGTTTGTCCACCTATGCGGTGATCATACAGTCCGCGCACGAGGATTTGTCCAGTATAATCACCATCTCTGATATACCATCGATTGAGCAAGTTCACGTTGGTGTTCTTGGGCATATCCAAGAATCCATCGTGGTTATGGTCTAATTCGAGCGACATATTTTGTGCGTGGAAAAGCACACCTGTTGATACTTTATCGTTAATATCCCATCCGCCAGTGACATTCACTTCGGCATGTGTTTCGGTACTAATCATCGCGTTGAGTGCGACTGGGTCTTGGGTCTGCGGCTTCAAGTACTCCACATTGATTTGTCCCGCTATAGCCTCATAGCCATTAAGCACCGATGAAGTACCTTTGCTCACTTGTATAGCTTCCATCCAAGGACCAGGGATATATTCCATACCAAATGCCTGTGCTAATCCACGAATATTTGGGGTGTTCTCGGTGAGCATTTGTACATACGTACCGCTCAATCCGAGCAAACGAATTTGCTTTGCCCCTGTAGCAGCGTCGGAGTATGCCACGTCCACCGAAGCACTAGTTTCGAAACTCTCACTCAGGTTGCAGCAAGCTGCCATACAAAGAGCTTCACCAGTAAGCGTTTCTGTAGTAAGAGGAGATATGCGCGAACGAAGCACAGCCATCTTGCGTTCTACAATATCCACCTCTTCAAGCAACAAATCGCTAACCAACACAATCGTTAGTTCGCTATGTGAAGTAACTTCGGTCGTGTCATTGTGAAAGCCCATAAAACTGGTAACCAATAGATTAGTGCTCTTTACGGGCTCTAATTGAAATCGACCATTTACATCGGTTGCTACTCCCACTGTGGTACCTGCCCAATACACATTAGCACCTACCAATGGTTCGCCTTTATCATCTAGCACCGTACCCCACGCATGCGCACTCGCCCATACCCAAGGCTGTACAGCCAAAAATACAACTAATATAATCTTTGTAACTTTCATAATCAAAACAAACTTCCTATTTGATATATCATAAAACTCAGCAGCCACGCTAATACCAGCGATTGTGCTACGCTATACCATGCCCACTTAGCCCCAATTTCGCGACGCAATGTAGTTATGGTAGCCACGCAAGGAAAATACAACAGTACAAACACCATAAACGCATATGCTGTAACAGGTGTAAACGCCGATAATGCAGATTCCGCAGGATAAAGGATTCCCATCGTGGATACTATCGCCTCCTTGGCTGGTAGTCCTGTGAGCAAGCAGACCGACATCTTCCAATCAAATCCCAGCGGACGCATCACAGGCTCCATCCAATGTCCAATAGTGGCTAAATAACTCGCCTCCATATTCTCCATACTACCTGTAGGGAAATAGGTCAGTGCCCAAATAATCACGCTTGCCCAAATAATCACAGCAGGAATCTTCTGCAAGTAATCTGCTACACGCTCCCAGATATGCAATCCCGTATTGCGTAAGGTCGGACGACGATATGGTGGCAATTCACTCACATAGTCATGTTTAGGCTGACGAAATGCAGGCATATGTTGCATTCCCCAAGCAAATACAATACTCAATAATATACCTATTATGTATAGGGAGAGCATCACAATTGCTTTTTGCTCGGCAAAAAATGCTCCAACAAACAGCATATACACGGGCAGGCGTGCCGAGCAACTCATAAAAGGCACCATCATCATCGTGATAGCACGGTCTTTCTTATTAGTGATGTCACGAGCAGCCATAATAGCAGGTACATTACACCCAAAGCCCATCAGCATCGGGATAAACGAACTTCCGTGCAAACCAATGCGGTGCATCATTTTATCCATCATATATGCAGCACGTGCCATATAACCCGAGTCTTCCATTATACTAAGGAAGAAAAACATGATAATGATATTAGGCAAAAATGCCAATACCGCACCTATACCCATTACCACTCCATCTATCAGCATGCTACTCCACCACGCCATCGGCATCAACCCACGTAGCCATTCTGCCAATGCCTCTACTCCATTGGCTATCCACTCTTGTGGATAAGCACCCAAAGTAAAGGTACACTCAAAGACCACATATAGCACCAACATGAGCACTGGCAATCCCAACCATCTGTTGGTCAGCACCTTATCTATTTTATCTGCCAATGAGTGCCCTGTATCATTCTTGGCGTGGGTGAGTGTTTCTTCAAGTGCACCATGCACAAAACCCCGACGCGCTTGTGCTATCACTTCTTTAGCAGACATCTCATATTCCTGCTGCAATACTTCGCGCTCATGGTTGGCTACGCGAATCAATTCTTCGGAATGTGGTAGCAGTGCCAACATCTCATCAGGACGTTCCAACAGGCGAATGGCCATATATCGCTTGGAATATAACTCGCGCACATTGGGCAGCGTAATGATTACATCTATGATATGTGAAATAGCTTCTTCTACATCTTTGCCATATGCAACATGCACATGACGGAAACCCTCTTGCTCGGCTAAGATAGCTGCTTTATCCTCAATGAGTCCTATGTGGACACCAAAAAGTTTGCCCAGTAGGGGATAGTTGAGCCTATGATCGGTTTGCAGCAGGTCTTGATAATGTGTCAAGAGAACAACAAACGGCTGATGGCGGTCCATCAGTGCTGCGGTACGCACCAATTGCACCTCCAACTCACGAGCATCTACTTCCTGTATTTGGATGCCGTTCTCAATATATTCCGATGCATTCTGATTCACACTGCAAAATTACTCGATTTTTTCAACACGCACAATACCCATTTGTGGGTATTTCTATTGTTTCACCACTTAAAACATAGGTAAACAACACCTATTGTAAGCAGCACAATGATAGCCATAATATACACAATTCCCGATGCGATACTACTTCTTTTAATCGTAAGATAGGTTATTGTACTTATAACTACCAACAATGCCATTTCTATCCAAGCGTCCCATTGCTGAAAGAAGTCACACAAGATTTGAGAAAACGTAATCAATCCTAAATAATGACTTACGCCACAATACAATACTACTACTATTATAGCAATCACTGAAGCCATCCAATTTCGCCAAGTCAATATTCGCTTAGATAATAGGTAAATCCATATTACTAGAACTCCTATGAGGGCTTGACATACCACTAACGACACAATACACACAATCAAAGTGGATAGAAAACTCTCTTCTGCCGCTTTTTGATTGCGATATCCAACATTGCCTAACATCAACAAAGCTACCAACACACTAGCAATCAATACTTGTCCCTGCCAATAGGAATGGAAAAAAGGCATTGCAGATATACCTATCCAATAAGTAATCGCCACAAAAGGGGATGGCAAGTTGGTTACCTCTAATTTGCTATATACTACTGATAATAATACAGCATTACATATCGCAAAAAGAGAAGTAATCAGCACTTCACATAGAGGTTCTATTTGTATCAAAGAACTAATCCAAAAAAACATCCCAAGAACAATACCGAGTATTGTTCGTAGGATGTTAGATTGAGATATATTTCTAAGGAAATACTTCAATTAAAAACCTTTTTTCTGTAATAAATATTTAGGATCAGCAGACTTACCACGGAACTCCAGATACAATTCTTGTGCATCGCGAGTACCACCTTGTTCCAACAAATGCAAATAGCGTTTGGCCACTTCTTGATTCAATATATCACCAGTTTCTACAAAGGCCGCAAATGCGTCTGCATCCAACACGGCTGACCATGTGTAGCTATAATATCCTGCAGCATAACCAGTTGTAAATATATGGTTATAGAAGGTTGAACGATAACGGGTGATTATCTCAGGTATCATTTGCATCTTCACCATAGAAGCATCCTCAAAAGCATTCACATCAAATGCATCTGTAGTAGTCATCTTATGATAATCCATGTCCAAGATGGATGCTGACAGTAACTCTGTCATCACAAAACCCTCGTTAAAGGTGCTTGCCTTGTTAATCTTAGCTATCAACTCATCAGGCATCACCTCACCTGTTTGATAGTGAAAAGCGTAAGTCTTCATAATTTGCGGATGATAGCAATAATTCTCCATAAACTGCGATGGCAACTCAACAAAATCACGCGGCGTATTTGTTCCTGCCAATGATTTGTACGTCGCTTTTGACAACAATCCGTGCAATGCATGTCCAAATTCGTGGAAAAGGGTCTCTACATCATCCATTGACAAGAGCGATGGATTGCCTTGTGTTGGTTTGTTGAAGTTACCCACATTGATGATTACTGGACGATGATCCACGCCCTCTGCATCAACGTATTGATTACAGATATTATTCATCCATGCACCTGGACGCTTACCAGCGCGTGGGAAATAATCTGTATAAAGGATACCCACCAAACTGCCATCAGCATAAGTTACCTTAAACACCTCTACCTCTGGGTTATACACAGGCATACCTTCTAATTTCTCAAAATTAATTCCAAATAAATTGTGTGCCAATTGGAATGCACCTTGGCGCACATTACTCAACTCAAAATAAGGTTTCAACTCTTCTTCATTCAAATCATATTTTGCTTTGCGCAATTTCTCTGTGTAATACCACCAATCCCATGGTTGCAATTTCTCGCCTGGTAAATCTTCGCTCAATAGTTTCTGCAGTTCTGCCGCTTCACGCTTTGCAGCTTTCAAACTTGGTTCCCAGACCGACTCCAAGAAAGTATCTACAGTCTTTGCATCTTTCGCCATACAATCCGCTAGAATATAGTCAGCAGGATTAGTGTAGCCAAACAATTGTGCTTTCTCCACGCGCAATTGCATCGTCCTCACAATAATATCCTTATTATCATTTTCATTGTCATGATTGCCACGGGTAGTATATGCCATAAGCAATTCCTTACGTAAATCGCGATTCTCACAATATTGTAGTACTGGAGTGAAACTCGTACGTTTTGGGGTAAACAGCCACGCATCTGGACGACCTGCTGCTACGGCCTCTTCTCTTGCGGCAGCCTTAGCACTTTCTGGCAAGCCCTTGAGTTCTGCCTCATCAGTGATGAACAATTGATATGCATTTGTTTCTGCTACCACATTGCTTCCAAATAACAACGATAATAAACCCAATTCTTGGTTAATCTCTTTCAATCGTGCTTTCTTTTCTTCAGGCAAGTTAGCACCATTGTTAGCAAATGACTTAAACGTTTCCGTCAGCAAACGCATTTGTTCAGCATTCAAATTCAAAGTTTCACGTTGTTCATACACTGCTTTCACACGTTGAAACAAAACATCATTCAAGATTATTCCATCACTCAATTCCGACAACAAAGGAGTCACCTCTTCGGCAATCTTATTCATTTCATCATTGCCATCTGCCTCCAATACGTTAAAGAACACACCTACCACTTTATCCAGCAATTCACCACTGCGATCCAATGCTTCAATAGTATTTGCAAAAGTCGGTGCCTCAGGGTTATTCACGATTGCATCTATTTCAGCCTTATTATCTGCTATAGCTTGCTCAAAAGCAGGCATATAGTGTTCATTCTTTACTTTATCAAAAGCGGGCACACCATAAGGTGTATTTTGCTCCACGAGCAAAGGGTTTTGATTGGTACAAGCCATCATCATACAAAGCATTAAGCTCACTAAAATTGATTTTTTCATAATTATTCTATTTTTACATTTTTACGCATTGATTCTCTAATAATATTTCGCAACTCAGCAGTTTGTTGAGATACTTTCCCATGTGCAGTTGGACGGAAGTCTTTCGCATATTTACATTTTGTCAATTTAATATCCAAATCATCTATGCTTCCCGACACATTTACACCCAAATAAATAGGAGACAACACATTTACATCATAATTAAATGTCATATCCAAATTATGACGCCCTCCCAATGCAACCATATAATTATCCATCGACACACATAATGGATACACGTCTATCTCCTTCTTGTATACCGTAATTTCTGCCGACAAACTATCTACCTTATTTTCGGTCTTCTTGTTAAACAGTAATTTCTTGGAAATAGTGCTAAATGTTTCACTATCCATCACCACCAAATCTTTACCCGTCAAACTACATGCTCCTCGCAAGGTAGATGGCTTTATCTTATATTGAGCATTGGTGTAGGTTTCTGCTGCCAAGTGGAACTCCGCATTACCTTTAAAAGATTTCAGCATAGGCACTATTGTGTCCAGTTGAGGCAACATTTGTACCAACTCTTCTATATGAATATCTATCATGTGATAATCCAAACCCACATAGATATGGTTTCTGCGTGGCGTACGATACATCGCCGTCAACTGCAACTTGGCTGCATTGCAAACAAAGCCCATCTCTTCCAATACCAATATACCATCCTTCACATAGAGTTTTCCTTTCAAGTTTCTCAAGTTCTGTTCAAATACTCTTGCCTCTTGAATATGGGTGTTCAGCGACAAATTCATATTCATCGGCACAAGAAATGGCTCTGACTCTCCTTTAGTAACCACCACAGAGTCATATTCTTCCGTAGTATTTTCTGTTAACACTTCAGTTTCTTCACTACCCTGTTCTGCAGAGAAGAGTGCCATCAATTCATTGACATCCGTGTATTCCGACACAAAATTCAGTTCACCTTGCAACTCATCTCTACCTCTCAACCAAGCACCTATATTACGCACATTACCCGACAAGGAGAAATCAGATTGACCTATCTGCAATTGCGACTGATTTATTGCACACTCCCTATTGGAATACGCAAAATCTATATAAGGAATCACAATCGGTGGCGCAATAGATGACATGTGAACCATACCTTGTTCCATCACCACATCCAAGCGAGGATTCCAACGCAATAGCATATTATCAGCTTTTTCATTGTAGCGTGCCACTGCACGTACTGCCAACGCTTGCGTTTCTACGCTTATAGTTGTATCTACGTTAGCTTCCAACGCCTTTGTTCTAACGGCAGCTTCCAATCGTGGAATTGATTTATTTTGCTTACTTGATGACAAATTAACCTCCAAACTTGAAGCCTGCATCAATCCGCAAATATCACCATAATTAGCCAACATCGAATCATAAGCTAGTTGTGCCGATATAGTCGGTATTTCCACTGAATCTTTCATGTTAGCAGCCAACGTCGCCTTCAATTGAGGAGAAGTCACATTCACCGCTATACTATCCATTTTCAACTGTACAAACTCTTTTGATTGCACATCCACTACCGCTTGCACCGTCTCACTACTCAATACGTCATTCACTTCCACAACAATATCGCTCACCCCCATACTTGCATACAACGTATTCGTTTGAGAGAACTGCAAACCCGACGTTGAAATACGAACACTAGCCCAATCCACATTCTTTGAAGACGCAGTTGTATTTGGCAACTCACAGCGTACACGCATAGCAGGAGAACTTGCTTGCATAGAATCCTGCTCATAAGAGAAATCTTGAGCATACAAATTTGCCTTCAATTTCATGCCATCCAATCGAAATTCCAACAAATCTTCCAAACTTGCCTTTGCGTCCAATGTTCCCTTCAAGCGTCCTTCCACTTGCATATTTTCAGGCATGAAATACGCAAAATCTGGAACATATGCATTCACACCAACACGAACATCCAACTGCATATCTGTCAGCACATTATCCACACGCCCCCTACACGTAACCGACGAACTCTTAGTCTTTGCAGACAATTGATGAAGAATAATATTCGTGTTGCTTTCATTATTCAAATCCACATGCGTGTCAGCTTCCACACTCACATCGCGGAGCACATAAGGCAGCGATGCATAACTGCCTCTACCTTGCTGCAATACCACGTTAGCATCCACAATTGGCAACCGACTTTCACTATAAACACCTGCAATATCGGCGTTCAACGACACCTTACCGTCCACATCTATCCCCTCTAAACTTGTCGTCAAAGAACGTGGCAATAATCCAAGCAAAGGTGCTATCTGCCATTCCTCCGCCTGCACATTCACTTGCATACTTACAGAATCCGCCATGTTTACAATTCCATCCACCGCCAATTCGTATTCGTTCACACGCACTCGTGCTTGCTGCATATCCAACGACTGTGTCTCCATGTCAATCGACAGAGGCAACGATACATCAACCGACAAATGATTAGCATACACCTCACCCCCTATTGTCGCACACACATCCGCAGCAGATAATGATAGTGACACATCTTCCCAACCATTCATATATGCCTGTAAACCAGTATTATATAATGACGCATCTATCTCATTTTTCCTATCATCCAACACCAACTGTTTAGCGGTTAAAATAAATTCACCCACCGTTATACTATCAAACGGCAAACTAACATCACTCGCCGTTTCTGTCACAGTATCGCCCGACAAAACAAATACATCCACATTACTTACATTATCCGCCATATACACATAACCCTCTACATCCGTGAGAGTTAGGCGATGTATATTCAAGTGTCGTTCTTTCCACAACGCCATCACATCCACTGTCGCCAACACATGTGGTGCAAATAATACCGTATCTTCATTCGCACCCTCACACACATTCACCAGACACAACGTGTCTGCACGCAAACCAAACTCAGGAAAAGTCGAGAAAAATGTTAGTTCCACCTCGCCAATCTCATACTCGCAAGCGATTACTTTATCAACTGCTTGACGTACAATAGGGGTCAAACGCGCGGGGGTGAATACCACCCATAGCAAAGCACATACCGCAATTAACAATATACCTACCAACGCCCCTAGCGAAATGCCAACTATTTTTCCAAACTTTTTCATATGCTTATTTGTTTACCGATACAACCTTTTGAAAATAGTACGTTTTCTTGTATTCATCGCGATACTCTAATTCAGTATCGGTCAATTTCTGTACAACATACACTTTTGGATCTTTTGCGCCACCGTTGTCCATGAGGTGAATTTCGGTGAGGTCGCTTTTCACGAGTTTGTATTTGAACCAACCGTTGCCATAGGGTAAGAGATCCTCCTCATAGACATCATCATCCTCGTTCCACTCACGACCGTATTTGTATTCGCCAGTTGGATCTTGCTCCTTAGTAAAGCGAACAAAGTGCACGGGGATGGTGTCGTTGTAGTTTGCGGAACCTTCTGCCCACAAGCCGAGCAGGCTGGCTTCGTCAAATGCTACTTCTGGTTCTGGAGTATTCCAGCATGAGGTCATGGCTATCATGATACATGCGAGTGTGCTGAATAGGATACTTCTTGTCTTCATATTGTTATGCTTTTTTGATGATACATTGTACGGTATATCCGTCCATTTCGAGGGCGGTGTCGTTGGTGAGGTTGTCCACCAAAGTGAGTGATGTGGCGAGGACTTGCGAAGCAATATACTCGTTGCAGTTCTTCACGGCTGCGGCGATTTCCTCACGATTCTCCAGTTGTACGGCGATGCGGTCAGTGATCTCCAGACCAGAGGACTTGCGCAGATTCTGAATACGGTTGATGAGTTCGCGCGCGATACCTTCTTCAATCAGCGCAGGGGTGAGTTCAATGTCAAGGGCAATAGTTATAGTGCCATTGTTTGCCACGAGCCAACCTGGCATATCCTCGGTGATGATGTCTACGTCTTCAGCGACAAGTGCGTAGTCGCAAAGGGTGAACGTACCCGCAGTTTCAAACGCGGCAATATCATCTTGGCTCATTTGTGCGATAGCAGCAGCCAGTTGCTTCATCATACCGCCCACTTTCTTGCCGAGTACCTTGAAGTTTGGTTTGATTTTCTTCACGAGTTTGATTTCGGAATCCTCGGCACGCACGATAACCATCTCCTTGACGTTCACCTCGCTCTTGATGAGGTCTTGTACGCGGAGAAGTGCCTCAAGGGTCTCTTGATCTGGTGCTGGGATAACAGCTTTTTGGAGTGGTTGGCGCACGTTCTTCTCGGCACGTTTGCGCAGTGAGAGGATCATAGATGTGGCTTGTTGTGCAAGCGACATACTGCGTTCGAGGTCGAGGTTAATCAGTGCCTCATCTGCTACAGGCCATGTGCTCAAATGTACGGTTTCATCGGTCAAATCGCGGTAGAGGCGGTCGGCATAGAATGGTGCGTTTGGTGCCATCAATTGTGCCACAGTCTTCAAGCATGTGTACAATGTGTAGTATGCTGCTTGCTTATCGGCATCCATCTCGCCACCCCAGAAACGCTTGCGGTTGAGGCGCACGTACCAGTTGCTCAGGTCGTCTTGCACAAAGTCCGAGATAGCACGACCTGCCTTTGTTGGCTCGTATGCCTCGTATGCGGCAGTCACCTCTTTGATGAGGGAGTTAAGTTTGCTCAGAATCCACTTGTCAATCTCGGATTCGGGAGTCGCGAGTCCAGAGTCAGGGTTCCATCCATCCACATTGGCGTAGAGGGCGAAGAAACCGTAGGTATTGTAGAGGGTGCCGAAGAACTTACGGCGAATCTCGTCCACACCTTCTGGGTCGAACTTCAGGTTCTCCCATGGGCTGGAGTTGGTGAGCATGTACCAACGTACTGCGTCTGCTCCGTATTTGTCGAGTGCGCCGAATGGATCGACCGCGTTGCCCAATCGTTTGGACATCTTGTTGCCGTTCTTATCGAGTACGAGTCCGTTGCTAATCACGTTCTTATATGCCACGCTGCCCTCAATCATCGTATGGATAGCGTGGAGGGTGAAGAACCAACCGCGTGTTTGGTCCACACCTTCGGAGATAAAGTCGGCGGTGCGTGGTGCGTCTTGGTTCTCGAATGGGTAGTGGTTTTGTGCGTAAGGCATTGCGCCAGAATCAAACCATACGTCGATGAGGTCAAGCTCGCGTTTCATTGGTTTGCCCGAAGGAGAGCAGAGGATGATATTATCCACGTATGGACGGTGGAGGTCGATGACACTTGGTTCGTAGTTCTCTTTCGAGTAGTCGCCTACCACATGTTTTGGCCATGGGTTCTCGGTCATAAAGCCCGCAGCGATGGACTTCTCGATCTCCTGCATAAGCTCGGCAATAGAACCGATGCAAATCTCCTCTTGTCCATCTTCGGTACGCCAGATTGGGAGTGGTGTACCCCAATAGCGTGAGCGAGAGAGGTTCCAGTCGTTGAGGTTCTCGAGCCACTTGCCGAAGCGACCTGTACCTGTGGATTCGGGTTGCCAGTTGATGGTGTCGTTGAGTGCCATCATCTCCTCGCGCGCTTTGGTCGAACGGATAAACCACGAGTCGAGTGGGTAGTAGAGGACGGGCTTGTCTGTACGCCAGCAGTGTGGGTAGTTGTGGACATGTTTCTCAATACGGAACGCTTTGTTCTCGCCTTTGAGCCAAATACAAATACTGATATCAAGTGTCTCATCTTTGTCGGTGAGGGTAGGGTCATAAGCGTTCTTCACAAAGCGACCCGCCCATGGCTCGTATGCCGCTACATCCACTTGATTCTTTACGAAATCCTCGTCTAAATCGGCAATATTGAAGAATTTACCCGTCATATCCACCATTGGGCGTTGCTCGCCTTTTTTGGTGATGAACACCATGCCGGGTACGCCTGCTTTCTTTGCCACAAAGGCATCATCTGCACCAAAAGTAGGAGCGATATGCACAATACCTGTACCATCTTCGGTGGTTACATAGTCGCCAAGGATGAGTCGGAACGCTCCCTCGCCAGGGTTTGCCCAAGGGATAAGTTGCTCATACTCTATGCCCTCCAAATCTGTTCCTTTTCCTTTCCACAGCACCTCTGGCGTTTCGCCGAGTTCTTTGGCATACGCAGCCAAACGTGCCTCAGCAAGCAAATAGTATGCCTCAATCTTGGTGTATGGGTTTTCGCCTTTCACGATGACGTAGTCGATTTTTGGTCCTACACAAAGAGCCGTGTTGCTTGGAAGCGTCCAAGGGGTAGTCGTCCATGCGAGAGCATAGAGAGGAGCTTCCTCACCTAATAACCTCATTGCCTTATCGCCTAATAGCCTAAACTGCGCTGTACACGTCGTATCTTTCACATCGCGGTAGCAGCCGGGTTGGTTCAACTCGTGCGAGGACAGACCCGTACCTGCCGCGGGCGAATAAGGTTGGATAGTGTAACCCTTGTACAAATATCCCTTCTTGTACAACTCTTTGAGCAGCCACCACAGTGTCTCGATAAACTTGTTATCGTAGGTGATATATGGATTATCGAGGTCCACCCAATAGCCCATTTGTTTGGTGAGGTTGGTCCATTCTTGGGTATATTTCATCACCTCGCGACGGCAGGCAGCGTTGTATTCGTCCACGCTGATTTTCTTGCCGATGTCCTCTTTGGTAATACCAAGCAGTTTCTCCACGCCCAATTCTACAGGCAAACCGTGGGTGTCCCAACCTGCTTTGCGCTTCACTTGGTAACCCTGCATGGTCTTGAAGCGGCAGAATGTATCTTTGATTGTACGAGCCATCACGTGGTGAATACCTGGCATACCGTTGGCGGAAGGAGGACCTTCAAAGAAGAGGAACGAAGGGCAACCCTCGCGTGTTTCGATACTCTGATGGAACAAATCTTCCTTCTCCCATTGCGCAAGGATTTCCTTGCTCAACTCTGCCAAATTCAGTTGTTTGTACTCGTTAAAATGTTTCATTTTACCCGTAAAATATTATTTATCAATTGATTAGTATTATTTCTATCCTACGATTTCATTTCACGCCCAGTTAAAAGCAATGCGAAATGCACAAATTTCGTGCAAAATTACAAAAAAAATCGCACATACACAACACTTTTCGCTTTTTTCTCCAAAAATGATTAAAAGTTCTACTTTTATTTGCACACTTCAACTATTTATTGTACCTTTGCAATCTCTTACTAATTACGTATCATTTACGTAGGATATACGTAACATATACGTAACATATACGTAGGATAAACGTAACATTCAGCCAACTTCACCGAAGGATCATACGAAAATAACAAGACAATAACCTATATAAAACAATTACAACTATGGCAAAAATCCGCACCATCTCACCTATTGCGTCCATCTCAGGAGCAATCGTGAAAGAAGAGAACACCTATTTCCGCACCCGAAACGGCGTAGTACATGCCTACAAAGTCACTCGCCCATTCGCAGGACAACCATCTGAAAATCAAAATGCTATGCGTCAGAACTTCGGCGAATGTGTCAAGCAAGCAGGTATCATCCTCCGCGCACCCAAACTCCGCGAAGAATGGCAACAAAAGTACGATGCCTACATCACCGAGGTCAAGCGACATCCTCTCCGCTATCCCAAACCATCTTCAACACTGAGAGGATTCATTATCTCACAACTTCACAAAAAGTGATTCCCTATTCTATCCCTATCAATCATCTGACAAAAACATCCATTTTCCCCGATTTCAACGATAAAATCCTATTACAAATTCAACATGAAACGCATCCTATTTCTTCTTATCCTAACAGCCACCACCTGCATCGCTTCTGCAGAAAAAGAGTGGGCACAATTCCATCGCTACGCAGCGAAAAACGACTCCATTACCACGCGCCCAAAAGCAGTCCTTATGGGTAATTCCATCACTGATGCTTGGGCAAAAAAACGCCCCGAATTCTTCGCTGCCAATAATTTTGTTGGACGAGGCATTAGCGGACAAGTCACCTCACAAATGCTCTGCCGTTTCCAAGCAGATGTCATAGCGCTCCGCCCTAAAATGGTTATCATCATGGCAGGCACCAACGATATCGCACGCAACAACGGATACATTGCTCACGAGCACATCCTACAAAATCTACAGTCTATGTGCGAGCTAGCCAAGCACCACCACATTCGCCCTATCTTATGTTCGGTACTCCCTGCGGCAGGTTTCAGATGGCGTCCCGAACTCACGCCAGCAGAAGATATCAAACGCCTCAACGAAATGATCAAAGCATACGCTAAAGCCAACAAAATCAAGTACATTGATTATTACTCCGCACTCGTGGATGAACGCGGCGGACTCCCCGAAGAATACGCTGCCGACGGAGTACATCCAAACAACGATTGCTACCAAATCATGGAGCAGATCCTACTCAAAAACCTCTAACAATACTATCTTTTCACAGAAAAAAGTTAAATAATTACCAAAATATTTGGTCAATTCAAAAAAAAGCAGTACCTTTGCACGCTTTTTCGCGCGTTGCGATAAAGAAATGAACAATAATTATTAACTAAATTAAATTAACTAACTGTATGTTAAATCATTACGAAGCCGCTTTCGTGTTGACTCCCGTTTTGTCTGAACCACAGATGAAGGAAGCGGTTGACAAATTCGAGAACCTTCTCAAGGAGAACGGCGGTACCGTTCTTAACCGTGAGGAGTGGGGTTTGAAGAAATTGGCTTACCCTATCCAAGGCAAAACAACGGGATTCTACGCCTTGCTGCAATTTGATGTAGAACCTGAGATGATTGCAAAGCTCGAGACAGCATTCCGTCGTGACGAGCGCGTGTTGCGTTTCCTCACTACACGTCTTGACAAGTACGCTTACGAGTACGCACAAAAGCGTCGTAACGCAAATGTTAAACCACAAGAACAAGAGGAGGCATAATCATGGCACAGAATGACGAAATCCGCTATTTGACCCCAAAGACCAACGAGGCAAAGAAGAAAAAGTACTGCCGTTTCAAAAAGTCTGGCATCAAGTACATCGACTACAAAGATCCTGAGTTCCTCAAGAAGTTCCTCAACGAGCAAGGTAAGATCCTCCCTCGCCGTATCACTGGTACAAGCTTGAAGTATCAACGCAAGGTGGCTCAAGCCGTGAAGAAAGCACGTCACTTGGCTTTGCTCCCATACGTAACCGATATGATGAAATAATCCGAGTAATTAACTATTTAATCAGAAAGGAAACATCATGGAAGTAATTTTGATTCAAGACGTAGCAAACTTGGGCTACAAGAACGATATCGTTAAGGTAAAAGATGGTTACGGTCGTAACTACCTCATCCCTAACAAATTGGCTGTGATTGCAAACAATAGCAACCGCAAGCAATTGGCAGAGAACCTCAAACAACAAGCACACAAGATCGCTAAACTCCTCGCTGACGCACAAGCATTGGCTGAGAAATTGGCTAACACCGTTATCACCGTGGCTGTGAAAGCTAACGAGGACGGCAAGATCTTCGGTACTGTGACTACTGCTCAAGTAGCTGAGGCATTGGCTGCTCAAGGTATTGAGATTGACAAGAAAGTGATTACCATCGACGAGGCAGTGAAGGTATTGGGCGAAGCTACCGCTACCGCTAAACTTCACCGCGAGGTAAAAGCTGAAATTAAGTTGAACGTTGTTGCTGCTGAATAAGCGCTAAAGAAAGGAAACAAAAGTATGAAAAAAGGAATTCATCCAGAGAACTACCGCGTTGTAGTTTTCAAAGATATGTCCGATGGAACACAGTTCTTCAGTCGCTCTACAGCTAACACGAAGGACACCATCGAAATCGATGGCACCACTTATCCACTCATCAAGTTGGAGATCTCTAACACCAGTCACCCATTCTATACTGGTAAGTCTAAACTTGTGGATACTGCAGGTCGCGTTGATAAGTTTATGTCTCGCTACGGCAACCGCCGCAAGTAATCATAACACTGCAAAAGGCGAGCTTCGGCTCGCCTTTTTTTTCCTTAGCTCTAAACCCTCAACAAGATACCCCGTGAAAACCGCCCTCTACAAAGAATTCGCCCGCAATAGCCTACTATCCATAGGTATCTTCTCTGCGCTATTCCTTATATTATATATAATAGAATCGTGCGCGCCCGCGTGGAGGGGAATGTTGCTCCAGTGGCATGATTCCGCTTTTGTGGTGGGTATTCCTGCCAGTGTGATAGGGGTGGCATACGTACTTACCATCCGCAATCCCAAAAACTATACTGGCTTTTTGGGTGGTATGGTGATGGCGGTATTGTTGGCCACGCAATTCTTTTTGCTCGGCAACTATGATCTGGTGATTTTGCAACTGGCAATCTTTTTCCCTTTTATGCTGATGTCTTTCCTTCGTTGGCGACGTCAGACGCTCACCCTCTCGGATCAAGAGCAGCCTTTCTACCCTGAGTGGTTGCCTACGGGGCAGATGCTCGTCTCCCTGTTGTTACTTGTAGCTATCATCGTAGCCGACTATGCATTGGCTACACTCGTTATTCAGCACAATGATTGGAGCGATAACATCATCTTGAAGCTGATAGGAGGACTGATGATAGCATCCTCTACGCTCGCCAACTTCATCCTCATCTATCAAAAGATAGATGCATGGCTCTGGTGGACGGTATATGCCTTGGCGGGAATGATGTTTTATGCCTTGATAGGCAATGCCTTTTCTTTTGTGCTCTTTACCGTCTTCCTGTTGGTGAATGGCGCAGCAGGTATCGCATGGATCAAGGCATCCAAAGCGCAGAAATAATCAATAGAATTAATCCTTATCTCGAATATGAAACAATACTTAGAAGAAAGTGTACACATCTCGGCAGAAGATGCGAAGTTTATGGAAATGGCTATTCGCCTTTCTGAAGATAATATTGACACGGGAGGAGGTCCTTTTGGCGCCGTTATCGTTCGCGATGGCGAAGTGATTGCCACAGGCACCAACCGCGTAGTACCCAACAATGATCCAACCGCTCATGCTGAGGTGATGGCTATACGTAGTGCGTGTGAGAAGTTGGGCACTTTTCAGCTGACCGGCTGCACGGTATATAGTTCGTGCGAGCCATGTCCGATGTGCTTGAGCGCATTGTATTGGGCAGGAGTCAAGCGTATCTGCTATGGCAATACCAAGGACGATGCCAAGGCCATCAACTTTGATGATTCGTTTATCTACGATCAGCTTGAGCTGAACTATGCAGATCGTTCCATCCAATGCGACCATTTTATGCGTTCGGAAGCAATAAGAGCATTTAGGAAATGGGCAGAGAAAGAAGACAAGGTAGAATATTAACACGCCTTGAATGAGAGATAATGTTGCTATTTATTTGCGTAGTTCAAAATAATTCACTACCTTTGCATCACCAATAGCAAAATACGAACGAGTTCATATATATACAAACGCATGAAACGCAAACAAGATACATCTTTTAGAGTGGAGACAGCGACCGAGTTGATGCCTTTCCTTCTATCCAAACTAGGCGGAATGACTCGCACTAGCGTGAAACAGTTGCTCAGCCAACGACGAGTGACTGTAAACGCTGGCATTCAAACTCGTCATGACACTCCGCTCAAGGCAGGGGACAAGGTGCAAGTGCTACAAGGTCGCGGAAACGTTGAACTCCGTCACCCTAAACTGCGTATCATCTACGAAGATGATGCACTCATCGTGGTGGAGAAGAAAAACGGACTACTCACCGTACCTTACAACCCAAAGAGCAGCGAGATGACTGCCTACTCTATCCTAAAAGATTATGTACGTAAGCAGTCTAACCGCAACACCGTGCATGTAGTACACCGCCTCGACCGCGAGACCAGCGGTCTGTTGGTATTTGCCAAGTCTCCTGAATTGCAAGAATATATGCGTACCTACTGGCGTCAGTTGGTCACCAAACGTACATACGTGGCATTGGTAGAGGGCAAACTCGCTCAAAAAGAAGGCAAAATCACCTCTTGGCTCACCGAGAACCCACACACTGCAATGGTGTCCTCCTCGCCTGTGGACAACGGTGGACAGTTGGCTATCACCCACTACAAAGTGCTGCAAGAATTAGAGTCGGGACTCGAGAATCAAGAATCAGAAATCTCTCTCGTGGAACTGAACCTCGAAACAGGGCGCACTAACCAAATTCGCGTGCACATGGCAAGCGTCGGACACCCCGTAGTCGGTGACCGCAAGTATGGTCATGGAAACGATTCCTCACCTGTTGACCGACTTTGCCTCCATGCACGCATACTAGAATTCATTCACCCTATGACCGAAAAGAAAGTTCGCTTTGAAACCCCTTTGCCAAAGGAATTTTCGAAAGCTATTATAGAAAAAACGAAGTAAACTATAAACGAACAAACACAAACAGAGGATATGTCAAATTTGATATATCCTCTGTTTGTATGCCAACCTCTCTCCAATTTCATCTGTACAAAATCCCCACAACTACCATATAATCAATCTTTTTTATCGCAAAATCATGTACATTTACTCAACATACTTGCTCACATCCGATATTTTCACTATCTTTGCAAACGAAATCACCAAACACACTGCCTTATGTCGCCAATCCGTCATCTCACCTTTCTGCTCCTCTGCCTGCTTCTGGCTTCCTGTGGCTACACCACTCGCTACCAAGAAGCGCAAACCACTATCGCTATCGCAGATAGTCTGGACCAACACGAACACCTGCTCTATCCCGATACCGCAGCGCTTCAGCAAGCCATCCGCGCGCTCGACACCCCTTTCGGTAAACTCTTCGCGCACAACCAACTCGGCAAAGCCCACTACTACATCGGGCGCCATCTCAGTCTCAACAACCAAATCACCCAAGCCGCAGCGCATTATATCGCAGCCGACCGCGCACAGATAGATGACCCTATCTATCGTGGACGTATCAACTCCTGCATGGCGCATATAGCCAAACAAAACGAGAGCGACACGCTCGCCCTCATCTTCTTCATCCGTGCCAACTGCGCCTTCCACGAAAGTGGCAAAGACTGGTATTACGCGCACACCCTATTGGATGTCAGTGAGTTCCACACCTACCTTCACCATTTCGCCGAGGTAGACAGCATACTCCGTATGGCTGCCTCCTACAACATAGACGACTACTACCTCGCGCGCTTCTACGAAACCAAAGGCCTCTATTTCTACGAGCAACTTCAATATGATTCTGCCCTCCACCACTTCCACCAAGCTTTAGACCTCTGGCACTACGAGGAGGACCGCCTTTATACCTATAAAAAACTCATGCAAGTCTATCTGGATATGGGCGACCAGGCATCGGCGTTACCTTACGCACAAATCATCGTGGAACAGTCCGCTACGCCTAACGAACTGGTCAATGCCTACTACTGCCTCATGCAGGATGCCAAGGCCAACAACGATATTGAGCGCCTGAGCCAATATGCTCATGCTCGCCAAGATGCCAACCGCCTGCTCAACGCTCAAGTGGGCAAGTATCACGGCGCACTCACCCTGCTGAAAGAGCATCTGGCTAACCCTTATCCCTATCGCTGGGCATGGATTATGCTTCTATGCCTACTCACTGCCTGCTTGTTATTGGTCATTGCTATCGTGCTGCACCGCCGACACGCTGCCCATCGCTTGCAAGTGGCACATCATCAGATAGATGACTTGTCTGTCAGTGCCCAACTGTCCGACATCCGCGCCACCTATCCACGCCCTCGCAAACAGTGGAACGACTACAACGAACTAAAGAAAGACTTGGACACCCTACTCCACGACTGGCTATCTCAACTGGAGACCTACCAACTCTCCAACCGTGAGAATGTCTTCTGCACCTATATGCTCCTTTATCCCACCGCTTCGTTGGAGGATCTGGCAGATTGGATGCACTACTCCGCAACAGGCGTCAGCACCTTCAAACGCCGCATCGCACAGAAGATAGGCATCCCCACCCGAGAACTGTATCATTTCCTACACGCAATGCTACAAAGCGAAAAATAAAAACTGTACATTTTTAGTATAAACAATAGATAATCAATATAATACATTTTTGCCAGCAGTACAAACACCCAAACCTATTGCATCGTTTCGGGAAAAGCAGTACCTTTGCAGCAAAATTCAGTTGCAACAAAAATGTATAACCTGTAAATAATAGCGATATGAAAACAATCAACTTTTTCCGCAGCAAACTCTTTGCTCTCACCCTCACCCTCATGGCAAGTGTGTCAACCTTCGCGTATGATTTCCAATCTGGATATTTATTTTACAATATTCTTCCTGATGGAACAGTAGCAGTTACCAGTGAAACATATGGTATACCATACGACTACATACCAAATTCACTAGTCATCCCAAGCGAAGTGAATGGCTATAATGGTGAAACATATGTAGTTACGGAAATCGCTAATTACGCCTTCTCAGGATGTAGTATGTTAGACACTCTGGTTATTCCTAATACTGTAAAAAAGATTGGTATGTATGCTTTCACTGGTTGCACTAAGCTTGTTTACATATCTTTTCCTGAAAGCATAGAAGACATTTTGGGAGGAGCATTGTACGAATGTGCGTGGTATAACAACCAGCCAGACGGACTAATTTATATTGGCAACTTGCTATATCGTTATAAAGGGACTGCACCAACTGGAACTATTGTAGTGAAAGATGGGACAAAAGCTATTCTGGACTTTACGTTTTCCAATCAACCCAATATACAATCAGTAGTGCTGCCTGAAAGTGTAACATCTATCCATATACAAGCTTTCGGTGATTGCCCTAATTTGGAATCAGTCGTCTTGCCAAGTAAGTTAGAAGCAATCGAAGACCATACATTTCAGTATTGCGAAAAGTTAACCAATATAAAACTTCCTGATGCATTAAAATTAATAGGAAAAAATGCTTTTATAGGTTGTACCAACTTAACAAAACTAACTCTCCCTTCTTCTGTGCAAATAATTGAAGATGAAGCATTTGCTAATTGCTCTTCTTTAACGGAAGTAACTTGCTACGCTACCATTCCACCCGTAAGAGGAGATGTAGTTTCAGACTCACCCTCTGATTGGTTCTTTGCCGGTGTTGATGTCGCTAAAATTCCACTTTACGTACCTACAGAATCTATTGATTTATACAAAAAGGCAGAACAATGGATGTTCTTCAATCCAATATTGCCAATTGAACCTACTACAGACTACAAATCCCAATGGTGCAACGAATGGAATGTCATGTTTTCTAATGGCAGCGTATACCCCCCATCAAATATGCCTTATCGTTATCAATTGGCAAAAGATACTGTCATAGGTGAGCATACCTATACCGCTGTTGTTCGCAAAGCAATCAATGATGCTCTTGATGCACCTCGGTATGTTGCTGCAGTGCGCTTTACAGATGACAGAAAAGTATATATCTATTACGATAATGCCGAATATTTGTTATATGATTTCAATGTACAAGAAGGTGATGAATTAGAAGTCTTTGCTGGTATCAACAATTATAGATTCGGTATAAAAACATACAAGTGTATTGTAACAGGCGTTGAACAGTACGCATGTATAGGATGCCCCGCAACTATTACTTTACATGTGCCTAATCATCCTGATGATTTTACAGAGATATACCGTAGAACTCAATGGCAAGAAGGAGTTGGTGATGTATATTCTGGATTTCTTAATGGCGTGAACGGCTATGTGCCTATGGACGGTGGCGGTTCGGTACATTTGCTTTGTGCATACCAAGGCGATGAATTAAAATACACAGGTCCTTTATACGAAGAATATGGTTGTGGGGACGATGCAGAACAAACCCCCGAAGACCTCTTCCCTACGCTATGGGGCTTGCAGCGAACAAGTTTTACCGAGTACTTCGATAGCGGACATCAACCAGAAAGCGAACCAGTTCTATTACAAGCAGGAAATATAAAAGAGATTGGTGGTAAGCTATATTTGGATTTTGGTCAATATCTCCGTGAAGAAAATGGTAAAATATACATATACAGCGAACTACTACAAAAAGACTTCGTGCTATATGATTTTACATTAGAATTAGGTGACACATTGACAACATTAAATTGGGATTACAATAATCCTAATAGTGATGGAACTATTAGTGTTGTAGATTATGCTGTTGATTGTCCAATAGATACGCTTATAGTAACAGATATTTCTACTATTACACTTTTAGATGGAAAGGAATACAAAAAATGGATATTTAACCATGGTTATTTTGGATATGTTGAATCCATTGGTACATTATCTGGTCTTTTCTATGAACTATCACAATCTTGTATGGTAGTGCCAGGTTGTTATATGGGCGATCATCTCGTCTGCGCCAGCCGTAACGGTCAACTCCTCTACCAGATGGACGATGCAGAAATGGAGCGCCTTGGTGCAGAGTGCCTATGCGATGTAGAAACTTCCTACAAAGACCAATGGTGCGATACATGGAATGTCATGTGGTTTGATGGTATGCGCTTTGATGAAACAGCAAGTACATCACAATATAGACTGGGTAAAGATACTGTCATCGGTGATTATACATATAGCAAATTTACCTCAAGAACTTCCGTACGCTTCACCAACGATAGGAAAGTATATGTCTATTATGAAGGCTTTGATGACAACGACCCATACACTCAGGATTTACCTACAGGCGAATATTTAGCATACGACTTCTCTGCACAAGTAGGCGATACATTGGAAGTATTCTCTGGCATAGGAACATATAGCACATATCCATGCGTTGTAGATGATGTAGAAACAGCACCATCTCCATGCGTTGTAGATGACGTGCAAGCAGATCTTAAAACCTTCCCGCTTATCATAAAGTTACATCCTTTATGTGATGTAGATGGAGAAGGCAATATGGAAATATCTAGTGAGGAAATAACATGGATAGAAGGTGTTGGTTCTCCTGAAGGATTTTTGATTAGTTCTCTTCCTTGTGGCTGGGTTGGCGGAGGTCTTTTTACGCTCCTATGCGCCTATAAAGATGATGAATTGAAATATACAGGTTCATTTTATGAGCGTTTTGGTTGCGAATACAACGCAGGAGTAGTCAGCGACGACCTTTTCCCTACATTATCTGGATTGCAACGAACAATTTGCCGTGAATATTACGAACAAGCCGACAATAAAACCCGAATTGAACAATATACCAACCTAACAACAAGAACTGAAACAGGTGGGCCGTACATATATTGTTCGCCATTTTTGCTGCGTGAAAAAGATAATAAGATATTGATTTATAGTCGTTCCTTGGATAAAGACCTTGTATTATATGACTTTAATCTGCAAGTAGGAGATTCATTGCCAATGCTATATATTGACTTTTTTGCCAAAGATGATTGGATTGCAGATCGTGATATGGAGTTATGGTGTGTAGTAGATTACCACAAAGATTTAGAGGGTAATATACTCCCAGCAGACACACTGATTGTCACCGATGTTTCCGCTATCACCCTATTGGATGGCAAAGAGTACAAGAAATGGACATTCAACAATGGTATGGAGTACGTAGAAGGAATTGGTAGTTTTGGTAATAGACAATGGTCTGGCGATTTCTTTCAATTGATAGCAAATAGGGATGTCCCTACAAGCTTGCAAGGTGAACACCTCGTCTGCGTAAGCAAGAACAACAAACTCCTCTACCAGATGGATCCAGTTAAAATGGATGAATTAGGCGCAGAGTGCCTATGCGACTACGATAGAGGACCTCGCAAGGACAATGCCAAAGATGGACAGATTGGTGGCAGACCAACCCCTACACAATGGAATCAATTAGAAGTTGTGCTTCGCCAAATGGATAACAACCACACTATCCTGCAAGCAGAGACATTCAGCTACACGTTGGAAGATATCTCGCAACAGGTGAACAATAAAACTTATTTCCAACTCGCACGCCAATCTACCAAAGATACTGCCACCACCAAGTCTGTAGTAGGTGCACTGCATTTCGGTAAAGACGAAGACAACCGTGTGTACTTCCTCCGCGATGGAGTAGAATATGTGCTCTACGACTTCACCGCCGAAATAGGCGACACTGTGGAAATCTTTGCAGGTATCAACAACTACCCTCAAGACACTACTTATACCCACGTAGTTACAGGTAAAGACACCCTTGAGAACGGCGCATGCCGAATGCTGTTGGAGGTAGTATTCCCAGAAGAAACCACGACTGCCGAAAACGCAGAAAAAGTATGGTTAGCAGGCCTCGGCTCTGTGGATGGCATCGTGCATAACGCTGCCAAACGAACCAGCAACGCTCACGCTGCCCCAAGTAGAAGTGCCAGCAGCAGCGAAACAGAAAGTTCAGTCATGCTCTGTGCTTGGCGCGAAGATAGTTGCCTCTACACGACTAATCACCCCGAATACGACACTTTCGGCTGTGTATATAACCAAGACCCTACAGCGGTAGAGAGTCCTACTTCCTCATCTTCTTATCAGAAGGTTCTACGTGGAGGTCAACTGCTAATTATGCATAACGGAAAGACATATACCGTCATGGGAATTGAAATGAAGTAACTAACAGCCATAACAAAAATCACCTGTGTCTTTCAGCACAGGTGATTTTTTTTTAGAAAGTGACCGTAAAGCCCGCATGGACATTGATGCCTGCTTGGGCGTAGTACCAGCAACAACGGCTGCCGTCCATAAACCGACTGGCCTCCGCACCACCATTATTGGCATACTTGGCATTGAAGATATTGTTAATCTGGCACAAGAGGCGAAGGTCAGGAGCATTATCCTTCTTGCACCATTGTTGCATTGGCAAGCGGTATTGCAAATTCAGGTTCGTGGTAGAATATGCACGGAGCATGGCATTCTCGTCCTCGGTATTGTCGAGATACTGCTTGCTCACTACATTGGTTTGCACGGTAGCTGTGAAGCCTGCTACATCAAAAGTAAAGAGTGACGAAGCGGTAAGGGTTGGCGAGAAAGCAATGGTAGTAGTGCCTACCACAGAATCCTGCCCTACCCAATTCCAATTGTCTTGGTCATCATAGAGGTCGATATACTGATGGTAGTTGAGAATCTTATTACGCGATGCCACAAGGTTGCCGTCCCAACGCAGCCAGTTGGTAATCTTGACCCCTGCGGTAAGTTCGGCTCCCATACGATACGAATCTTTGACATTCTTGGTCTTATACGCTCCCACATCGTTGTACTCGCCTGTGAGCACGAGTTGGTTGTCGTAGTCCATAAAATAGAGGTTCGCCCCAATAGCAAAACGCGGATGCGAGTAGGTGTACCCCAGTTCGTAGTCATAGAGGCGTTCGGCATGAGGCAGACCCGTATATTCGCCCGTAGATACATCGTAGAGGACATTCTCCTTGTAGTTGTTGCGGCTAGGTTCGCGGTTAGCGATAGCGAAAGAAGCAGCGAGCAAGTGTCCGCGATTTTGGTACGTCAAGCCCGCCTTGGGGTTGAAGAAATGGAAGTTTACCTCCAGAGGTAAGTCGGTCATATCCTCATCGTTAAGACCATTGCGCTCATAGCGCACATAGCGGTACTGCAGGTCGGCATACAGCGAGAGTTGCTCTTGTGCGCGATTGATAATGCGCCAGTTGGCTTTGGCATAGATATTCGCATCTGTCTTCTTGGCATCGTTGCGGTAGTATTCGTAGTTGATAGGCAGGATAAGCGAGTCTTCGAGGTAATGCAATGTGCCAAAGTGATCGCCCATATAGTAGTTGGCTGCGCCACCAAACTGCACATCTACAGGCTCAGAAATATACTTAGCAGCCACCACTCCGCCAAAGAAATGGTTGTCGAGCTGCTTACGGTACATGCCGTAGGCCTTGTGCGAATAAGGGAGACCCCAGTAGGAGAATTTCTTGCGTTTGTATTGCTCGTAGTAGCCCGCGCCATGGGTGTAGTGGGCAGTGGCAGAAAGTGACCATTGGGGCGTAAAGCGATGGAGAACAGATAGTTGTGCATGCTGCTGGGCGTAGTTGTCAGTTTGATTGGGATAGTAAGCAGTAGAATCGGAGCCGTCAGCAGCAGTAGTGGTATATTCGCCTGCAGGGTTGTAGCGACGGTCGGCACCGTTGATACCATAGGCAGTGTTATAATCCACGCCATCCCAACCCATGCCTGTCTTCTCGCTTCCGCCAAAGAAACGACCAACGACTTCTGTTTTAGCGCTATACCACCCAAGATCGCCGTAATAGGAATAGAGGTCGGAGGCAGTGCGGTAGAGGAAGCCATCGGAATTGACTTTGGAGAATCGAGCATTAGCACGCCATTGGTTAGATAGCACGATATGGGCATTCACCATCTCGCGGAAAGTGTTGTACATACCGCCGTTGAAGGATAAGCCTACGGATGAGGTTAGAGGCGAGAGGTTAGAGGCGAGAGGCGAGGAGGTGGACATGTTGATGCTGGCTCCGAAGGATGCGCTACCGTTGGTAGAGGTGCCTACGCCGCGTTGGACATTCAGCGAGGACATGCTGCTGGCCATATCGGTCATATTGACCCAGAAGACAGTTTGACTCTCGCTATCGTTGAGCGGAACATCATTGAGCGTCATATTGATACGCGTGTGGTCCGTACCACGGATGCGGAAATAGGTGTACCCTACTCCCAGTCCGTCGTCGCTAGTAGCCACGAGAGCAGGCGTAGCGGAAAGCAAGAAGGGGAGGTTTTGTCCCGTATTGCTCTGATTGAGTTGCTCGTGGGTGAGCGCGGTGTGATTGTTAGTGACTTGCGCCACTGGCGCGTTGATGATGACCTCATCCAATTGTCGGGTGAGGGTGATGGTGTCCGTTTGCGCATGTGCAACGACACTTGCCGCCAAAGTGGCGGAGAGAAAGAAAGAGAATTTTTTCATACTTCCTTAGCAGCATTACCTGCCCAGGTTCAAAGGGTATAATCTCAGCCGTGAGAGGCACCCCTGTAGTTAATAATATAGTTAGCTAATATCCCATAAGCACTCGGCTTGTACTCAGGGTGTATTATGCTTTGTCAGAACGGACTTGCAAGAAATCCATTATAGTTGGTAGGAGAAGGTACACATCCATCCCCACTCGTTCAACTTCTGCTTAGGTAAAACCGAAGTACGCAAGATATTATTCAATCCAAATTCGTATCCCGCTTGCAAGCGATAACGATCCCACTCCAGACCTCCACCTAAACCAAACTGAATATTGGTACGATAAAGTTCGCGGGTAGCATAGCGATCATAAGATGTTGTAGCAAGCCCTTGCTGTTCCAGCCATTGAGTAGTCAATTCAGAAGTTTTATTGGTAATGAAATCATAACTCATCAAACCAATCTGCAATTGTGGTCCAGCATAAAAGAACATACGTAACTTTTTCCACAACACTATATTATAATACGCGCGCGCAGGAATAATGAGTTGTAACTGCAAAATATCATGTTGCATTACATTCACTTGTGCACTCTCTTCCGTTAATGAAGCCCAATGTTGGTTATTTCGTCCATAAGTTAGTGCCGTCAATACACCCGTTTGAATGCTAAAGCGATAAGGCAAATTAAAATCTATAGTTGCTCCTAGTCTAATCCCATGTAGGTATAATGAAGACGTATCTTGCTGCTGATTCAGCTGTGTATATCCAGTCTCCCACCTCCAAGTCGTGGAGAATGTATATTCCTCTTTTACTTCCACCTTACGTGTAGGGTCAAAAAAATCAGGTTCAGACGTTTGCAAATCAGGCAAAGTATTTGTAACTTCTTGACCAAAAGACCACACTGTCATCAAACACATCATCCATAATAGGTATATAACACGTATTTTCATCACTTTGAGTATTTTTAACGCTACAAAGGTACTACTTTCTACCGAAATATGCAATTTTTTTTGAAAAAATATGCTTTTTCTTTGAAAATATTTGCACAATTCAAAAAAAGGTAGTACCTTTGCAGCCGATTTTCGCCCATAGTGAAGAAAATGGTGCCATCGTCTATCGGTTAGGACAAGAGATTTTCATTCTCTAAAGCGGGGTTCGATTCCCCGTGGCACTACAAATAACAGAAAGTATAACAACTAAATTACATTACATTTAAGAGATGGCAAATCATAAATCATCTTTGAAGCGCATTCGCCAAACGGCTACTCGTAAGGCACACAACCATTATTATGCAAAGACTACTCGCAACGCCGTTCGCGTATTGCGTGCTACTACTGACAAGGCTGCTGCTGAGGCTCTTCTTCCTAAGGTAAGTTCAATGTTGGATAAGTTGGCTAAACGCAACATTATCCATCGCAACAAGGCTGCAAACTTGAAGTCAAGTTTAGCTTTGCATACCAACGCCCTTTAAGCGCATTCTAACAAACCACAATATAGTGGGGCTACCAACTGGTAGCCCCTTTTGTGCGTGTTTAGCAACATATCCAATATGAATTTATAGATACTCTTTTATCGCCATAGCGTTAAATGCATCTCGCTCTTTATCAACGAACCAACCCCATTTGTTAAAATATCGGCACATATTCACAATATGTACCCACATCATCTTCAACGACTTATATGATGCATGTTCATGATTATGGATAACACTTACATATGGAAAATATACTGTCAAATAATCCCGATGAATACGCCGAGTAAGATCCATATCTTCAGGGTACATAAAGAAACGTTCATCAAATAATCTTGCTTTCTGTATTGCTTGTGTACGCAACAACATAAAACAACCGCTAAGATACGGCACATTCATCATCTTATCATACCCCGAAGAGCGCATTTCATACCTCTCATTTCGCTTTTTTATCCATCGCTTAGGAAGAAAACGCCTTCCAAACACGTCTAGAGGTGTAGGGAGCAACTTGCAAAGATATTGCAGATCTCCACTAGGATACAATACCTTCGGCATCACCATACCAACCTCAAGATGCTGATTCATAAAAGCTAAAAGCGTTTCTATCACTTGATTATCTACAATTATATCAGGATTGATAACCAAATGATAAGGTATGTCGTCATAAATGCTCTCTCGAATAGCGATATTATGAGCTGCCCCATAGCCGATATTGCGTACATTATGACGATAGGAAATCTTAGGTGATCGTATCGGCAGACTATTCTCTGCAACGGGAGAATTGTCGATCCAATAAATATGCTCAACCTTATTAGATTGCAAAAACACCTGTGTCAATGCAGCCACCTGCTGCCAATCTGGGTGGTATAATACAATTGATATATTTAACATGATTCGTGATTTTCGACTAGAAAATGTTCTTGTAGTTTGCGTTTGTATAATGCTATTGTTTTTTGTTCATCAAAATGCTTGATAACATGCGTTCTTCCATTCTTTCCGAATGCCTCTAATTCCACCTGCGATATTGACAACATATGCATCATACATGCAATCAAACTATTTGTATCTTGTGCTTCACAGAGAAAACCATTATATCCTTCAATTACAATCTCTCTACAACCAGGAACATTTGATGCTATAATTGGGCGTTCCATGGATGCTGCTTCCAACAATACTCGTGATACTCCCTCGCGATATGATGGCAGAACAACGCAAGTAGCATTTTCTATGTAAGGTAACACGTTTGATGTTTCGCCCAGATATTTGACAGTACGTGTTTGTTCCCACTCTTCCATCTGCTGAATTGACACACACGCTGGGTTGTTAGCACCCAACTGTCCGAGTATATGAAATTGCACTTTCGGATGTTGCTTTTTAACCACTTGAGCAGCTTTTACGAATTCTCCGACACCTTTATCCCATAACACTCGTCCGATGAATAAAAATGTAAATGGTATTGACAACAAATCAGACTGCGATTTGTATTTAGCTACATCGACACCTTCGCCATAGATCAACCGGGCTTTGAATGGTGATAATAGACTCTGTTCAACGAATAAAGTTTTATCTTCTTGATTTAAGAACCACACTTCATTGGCGGTTCGCAGCGAAAGACGATACAAAAACTTCGCCACTCGTGTTATCCACCCTTTTCGAATAAAAGTATATCCCAGCCCCGTTATAACGGATATTTGCAGCGTTTTTGTTTTTCGCGCTGCCCAACTACCATATACAACAGGTTTGATTGTATAGTGAAACAAAAAGTTGAACTTTTCTTTTTTGTATATCCTTTTTAATGTTCTTGCGAATTGAATATCCGCAAATGGATTCATTCCCTTGCAATCCATTTCTATTGGTATGAGCCGAATTTGATTCTGTTTCAAAAAGGTAATATCGCTATCCTTCGGTGCAATTATAACAACTTCATAACCCATTTGAACTAACTCAGTCATTACCCCTGCACGAAAATTACACATCGTTTGTAAACTATTTCCTACAAATCCTATTTTGTATCCCATATTGATGTTATAATATTTGATATTGTTATTGCTGTTATCTTCCAACTATATAGTTTCATGCGACATGTTTGTTTTTGAATCAAATCATCATGATTTTTTTCTTGTACAAATCGAATGATTGTATTGGCAATATCGTTGATGTCAGTTGGATTAAAATATATAGCTGCCTCACCTGCAACCTCTGGTAAAGATGACTGGTTGCTGAGCAACAAAGGTACTTTATGGAAGTATGCTTCCAAAACTGGGATTCCAAATCCTTCACATAAAGACGGAAATATGAACGCATTAGCATGTTGAAAACAATATGCCAAATCACTATTGCTTAACCATCCTGTTAGTTGTATTATTTCTCGCTGTGAATTGATTTTACGAATAACTTGCAATTGTTGTGCAGTAAACATCTGTTGATTACCGACAATTACCAGTCCAAAATTTTCAGGCAAATTAGCAGCACATTGTTGGATAGCAGCAATCAAGCGTGATAGATTTTTATGTCCACGCGAACTGCCCACGTACAACATATATTGTTGGAAGTGAATATTTATGTTTTGAGGAGGCTCTATTTGATAATCCAACAAATGCTCCCATCCCTCATAAACAACTTGAATCTTGTCTTGGTATTGAGTACCATAGCATCGAAGGATTTCGTTCTTCGTATAGTTTGAAACTGCAATCACATATTTCGCACGCATAAGTCCTTTTTTTAGGACATGACGCAAATAGCAGCGTTTTAATCGACACAATTTCCCCAATTGTTCAGGGAATTGTTCGTATATCAAATCATGAACGACATATATAGTAGGCAAACGTAATGCCAATGGAAATTGGTTGCTCGGAATAAAGACAGCATCAAAGTGGCAACACTTACGCAAATAACGAGCAAATTGAATATCGCGTAATGGACCAATAGGAGATATATCTACTTCCTCTATTTGAACATTTGTTTCGCGTAAACGGTCAAGATAATGCTCAGGACATTGATTTGGACGCAACAATAGCGTATATTGATAGGCAGAATAATCCAAGCGCAATACCACATTCAATATGTATTGCGTCAAGCCATCTATCTGGCAAGAAATAGGTGTACCATCTATCAATATTCGTTTCATATATAACGTCGTAATAAGAATTTAACGATCAGTAAAATTGTTGAGTCAAATAACTGAAAACGATACTGAACAATGGTTTTCATTCGTGCAAACCAAGATTTTTCTGGTAAAGATAGAAAAACGTTTATCAAATGCTTATCATTCGTTGATATGTTAGACTGAAAACATCCATAGAATGCCCTTAATCCTTCCAAATGTTCGCTACTTACTAACGGCACAGAACGATTCGCCCACATTAGTTGTATTTTCTTAGCAATACTGCCAGGAGCATTACCTGTGACGTTATTATCATGTTGGCGATAAAACATCAACGATTGATGCAAGTAATGTACTTCGCCAAAACATATTCCTGCCAAAAGTAATACATGATCGTGCATTGCATAAAACTGAAGAGGTTGGCGAATAATTTCGCACATCTTGTGATTAAAAATGGATGCAGCACCTTGAATACCCGTATTCAAAAAAAGTGTTTGACGTATTGTGGTCGGGTAAGTCAACGTATTTTTATCAGAAATTACTCCCCTTTGATTATTCCAAAGATATGCGTTTGAATACAATACTTGCGGTATCGTTTGGTCAAAGTCGGATATTGCACGAATCATCGTTTCTACCTTATTGGGCAGCCAAATATCATCTTGGTCACAAAACATGCAATAACGGGCTGTAGCATATGTAACAAGATGTATGAAATTACGTGCTACTCCTAAATTGCAAACATTGTCATTTATGAGTACTATTCGCGAATCTTCTTGCTGTAGTTGTTGAATAATGGCTATTGTCTGATCCGTAGAACCATCATCATGAATAAGCAAACGCCAGTTGGTAAATGACTGTGCCATAATGCTGCGTACTTGTTCTTCAACAAATGCCTCTCCATTATATGTTGCCATCAATATATCAACCATTGCGTGCAAAAGTGTTGGCAAAAAGATTATACTTACTAATAATGTATGGTAGCAAGGCAGCAAATAGATATTGAAGATTTTGGGACAATACCATGAAAAATGTATCTCCAATAAATTGCATAACCACAGTTCCTGCTAAAATAGCGTAAAGAACCAATGAAAATTGACTACCATCTTCTGCAGTCTTAAATAGATAACCAAATATTAAGCCTAACATAAAAGCGAAACCAACTACTCCAATCAAGCCAAAATCTTTATAAAAAGGATATACGGTGGTGTATGTATTAGAGTAGTATTTCAAATCTCCAATTTTTACCCATTGAAATTCTAAAATAGGATCTACAACGGGCGTCTTTCCTCCATCAAGACTTGATTTGATTGCATAAAATAATCGGCAGGAGTTTTCTGCTGGAAGTTCCGCTGTAGATGGTTCTACATTCTGGTCTAGATTAGCCAAACTAGTGGTCAAATACAAAGCGGTAAAATGCCTCGGGTTTGTATATGACCCTCGCATCTTTTGTACCCCAACAAAAAAAACGAGCAAAACAAAAAATGCAATTATTAGATGCCATATACGAATTATCTTCCGCTCGGTAAGAATGATAGCTGTAGCAAGGAAAAGAATCATAAAATTCATCTTTCCCATTGACACAAAGGCATAAAAGAAATTGGCTATAAACAACACTATCACTCGTCTGATATTCTCTCGTGACACGACTTGCAGCTCCATGATATAGCTAACCATCCAGAACAAAACAAAAAACGCCGCCGTTCGGATACCTCTCACTTCAGCCACGTTGGCATCACGCAGTGCACTAAAAGGATTGCCTCCAGCTCGAGCAATAATCACAGACACCCAAAGGATCATTATCGGGATTGTACAAAGAGTAAAATAGTAGTATATATCTCGTGCTGGCACACTTGACTTTACGTTAAGAAAAGTTGGTTTGATATATACAGATTGCATGCTCCATGCCGCAATACAAAATACTATCAGCCAAAGCGCAACTGCCCATATGGTATTGGTATTCAAAGGATGTTGCCCCGAATCAACACAAGCATATCCTATCAAACTGACCATCCAAACAGCCGTCATTAGATTGGTAGGAGCATACCATCTTCCTCTTGAAAACAGAAGACTGAGCAAGAGAAGAATTGCGCATATGGTTAGCAGTATAGGCATTTTGAGTCAATCTAATGAAAATTATGCCGACAAAGGTACTACTTTTTTTTAACATATCAAAAAAAAAGAGCTCAAAACAGTGTTTTGAGCTCTAATCATAGGAAAAAACCTATTTTCTGTGATTACTCAGCAGCCTCAGTTGCCTCTGCTTCAGCGGCAGCAGCCTCTTGAGCAGCCTCTACTGCAGCAGCAGCGAGTGCATCAGCAGCCTCTTGGCGTTTTTTAGCTACCTCAGCAGCCTTAGCCTTGTTGGTCTCTACTTCTTGAGCGAACAATGCTTTTGCAGCAGCAGCTTTCTTGTCTGCCTCTGCTTGGCTAATCTTACCATTCTTAGCATCCTTTTGTGCTTTCCAAGCATCGAAACGCTTTTGAGCCTCTTCAGCAGAGAATGCACCCTTAGCTACACCACCATTCAAGTGCTTCATAAGCATAACGCCCTCACCAGAGAGGATGTTGCGAACAGTGTCAGTAGGTTGAGCACCTACGTTTACCCAATACAAAGCGCGATCAAATTTAAGATCTACTTTTGCAGGGTTGTTGTTTGGGTTGTAAGAGCCAATACGCTCAATGTACTTGCCATCACGTGGCGAGCGGCTGTCAGCTACTACGATATGGTAGTAAGCGTAGTCTTTGTGACCATGACGAGCCAAACGAATTTTTGTTGCCATTTGTTTTTGTCATTTGTGGGCTACAAATTCACGATTTGCCTGCCCGGGTTAATAATAAAATAAAATAATGGTATGCTTTTTACTCGAAAAAGCGTGCAAAGGTACAGCTTTTTTTGCATATACACAAATAAATTGAGACAATATTTGGTTTTTTATCAACAAATTCGCAAAAATCTTGTATATATGCAAAAAAAGCTGTACCTTTGTAGCGAATTTTGCGAATAATTAAAACTAGTTTTATAAAATTATGATTAACTCTCAAGACGTAAAGAACGGCGTATGTATCCGCATGGACGGCCGTTTGTATTTTGTAATTGACTTCCTGCATGTTAAGCCAGGAAAGGGTAACACCATTATGCGTGTGAAATTCAAAGATGTAGTTGATGGTCGCGTATTGGAGCGTCGCTTCAATATCGGCGAGAAATTGGAGGATGTTCGCGTAGAGCGCCGTCCATACCAATACCTCTACAAAGAGGGTGAGGACTATATCTTCATGAACCAAGAGACTTTCGAGCAAGTGCCTATCGGTCACGACCTTATCACTGGTGTAGATTTCTTGAAAGAGGGTTTTGTTTGCGACGTTGTATCTGACGCAAGCACCGATACTATCCTCTTTGCTGAGTTGCCAACCAAAGTAGAGTTGGTAATCTCTTACACCGAGCCAGGTCTCAAGGGCGATACCGCTACCAACACCCTCAAACCTGCTACTCTCGAGACAGGTGCTGAGATCCGCGTACCTCTCTTCTGCAATGAAGGTGAGACTATCCGCGTAGATACCCGCGACGGTAGCTACTGCGAGCGCGTTCGCTAATCGTATTAGTTTTGGTCTAATGTGGACAACAATACTACACCACACTACACCATTCTAAACAATACTACACAATGCAAAAAGTTTCAAAGGTTTCAATCATTCACTACTGGAACCCTTGAAACTTTTTCTTCTAAATTCATAACTCATCACTCATAGTTCATCACTACTCGTGCTAGCTAGTCACCCCAAAATAGACCTCCCTATTCTTCACCTTGTAGGCGAAGAAGCCGACCGTCTCGGCTTGGAGTGCTATGTCATTGGCGGATATGTGCGCGATATCTTCTTGCATCGCGAGAGTACCGACATTGATGTGGTGGTAGTAGGTAAGAATACCCTACTTGCCCACGAGGCAAGTCAGGGAACCCGTTGTGGCATTGATCTTGCGCAAGCCGTAGCCAAACGTCTCGGAAAAGGGGCACACCTTAGTGTCTTTAAGACTTACGGTACGGCACAGGTAAAGCGCGGCAAGATAGAATTGGAGTTTGTAGGTGCACGCCGTGAGAGTTATCAACATGATTCGCGCAACCCAATCGTAGAGGACGGCACATTGGAGGATGACCAAAACCGTCGCGACTTTACTATCAACGCCATGGCTGTATGTCTTAATAAAGACCGCTATGGCGAACTGCTAGACCCCTTCGGCGGCATACACGATATGAACGAGTGCACTATCCGCACGCCCCTTGACCCTGATATCACATTCTCCGATGACCCTCTGCGCATGATGCGTGCGGTGCGGTTTGCTTCGCAACTTGGTTTTTATCTCGATAGAGAGACGTTTGATGCCATTGAGCGCAATGCCGAACGAATCAAGATTATCACCAAAGAGCGCATTGTAGAGGAACTCAACAAAATTATGCTCTCGCGCAAGCCATCTGTGGGGTGGATATTGCTCGATAAAACCGGACTTCTTCCGCTAATTTTCCCCGAACTCTCCGCACTCAAAGGAGTAGAGACCAAAGACGGCAAAGGACACAAAGATGTGTTCTTCCATACCCTGCAAGTATTAGATAATCTTGCGATGAAATCGGACAACTTGTGGCTTCGTTGGGCAGCTTTGCTCCATGACATCGGCAAACCTAAATCCAAAGCCTGGGACGACCATGCGGGCTGGACTTTCCGCAACCATAACTACCTCGGCGCAAAGATGATTCCGCGTATCTTCAAGACCATGAAGATGCCACAGAACGAGAAGATGCAGTATGTTATCAAGATGGTGGACCTGCATATGCGCCCTATCAATCTCATCGAAGATACTGTCACCGATTCCGCTGTTCGCCGCCTTCTCTTTGAGGCAGGTAACGATATCGATGACCTCATGCTCCTTTGCGATGCAGATATCACTTCGCGCAACGAAGAGAAAGTGCGTCGCTTCCACAAGAACTACGAACTGGTACGGCAGAAGATGATTGAACTGGAGGAGAAAGACCGTATCCGCAATTTCCAACCGCCTGTGCGTGGCGAAGAGATTATGCAACTGCTTCATCTCGAACCTTGTGCCCGTGTAGGCGAACTCAAAAACGCAATCAAAGACGCCATACTCGACGGCATTATCCCCAACGAGTACGAGGCAGCCAAAGCATATTTAATGAAGATAGCTAACCAAGAGTAGTTATGAAAAAGTATGATTTTCTCATCATCGGTGGCGGTGTAGCGGGCATGAGTTTTGCGCTCAAAGTGGCTCGCACACAGAAGTATCGCATTGCACTCTGCTGTAAGACGACCCTCGAAGAAACCAACACCAGCCGTGCGCAAGGCGGTATCGCCAGTGTGACCAACATGCTCGTAGATGACTTCGAAAAACACATCCACGACACTATGGTAGCGGGTGACTGGCTCAGCGACCCTGCTGCGGTGGAGCAAGTAGTGCGCCAAGCACCTAAGCAGATAGAGGAATTGGTCAATTGGGGCGTGAACTTCGACAAGCAAGCCGACGGCTCTTTTGACCTCCATCGCGAGGGCGGACACTCCGAGTTCCGTATCCTCCACCATGCCGACGACACTGGCGCAGAGATCCAACGTGGACTCATGGCTGCGGTGCGCGCCAACCCATATATTGATGTATTGGAGAATCACTTTGCCGTAGAGATTATCACCCAACACCATTTAGGTGTACGTGTCACTCGCCGCACACCCGATATTGAGTGTTATGGCGCGTATATCCTTAACCCCGAGACGGGCAAGATCGATACCTATCTGAGTCGTATCACGTTGATGGCTACAGGCGGTACGGGAGCAGTGTATGCTACGACCACCAATCCTAATGTCGCTACGGGCGACGGCATCGCGATGGTCTATCGTGCCAAAGGTCTGGTCAAGGATATGGAGTTTGTGCAGTTCCACCCAACGGCACTGTATAACCCCACAGAGACACACCCTGCCTACCTCATCACCGAAGCGATGCGTGGTTATGGTGGTATATTGCGTTTGCCTAATGGCGAGGAGTTTATGCAGAAATACGATGCACGTCTCTCGCTTGCGCCACGCGACATCGTGGCACGCGCTATCGACAACGAGATGAAGATTCATGGTCTGGACCATGTCTGCCTCGATGTTACCCACAAAGACCCCGAAGAGACTAAACATCACTTCCCGAATATCTACGCCAAGTGCCTGAGCATAGGCATTGATATCACGAAGGAGTATATTCCAGTTGCTCCATGTGCGCACTATATGTGCGGCGGTATCAAGGTGGACTTGGATGCGCAATCCACTATCCGTCGTTTGTATGCGGTGGGAGAGTGCAGTTGCACGGGCTTGCATGGTGGCAATCGCTTGGCTAGTAACTCACTTATTGAGGCAGTGGTGTATGCCGATGCGGCAGCCAAACACTCGCTCAGTGTGATTGAAACTTACGATTTCAACGAGAATATCCCCGACTGGAACGACGAAGGTACCATGACCAACGAGGAGCATGTGCTTATCTCGCAAGACATGCGTGAGGTGGGTCAAGTGATGTCCACGTATGTGGGTATTGTGCGCAGCGACTTGCGCTTGCGCCGTGCATGGGAGCGATTGGATTTGCTCTACGAGGAAACGGAGGATTTGTTCAAACGCGTGAAGGCAACGAAAGACATCTGCGAACTGCGTAACATGATCAATGTGGGTTATTTGATCACCCGCCAAGCATTAGAGTGCAAAGAATCTCGCGGCTTGCACTACACCATCGACTATCCTAAATCACCTAATAACAATAACAACGAAGTATGGTAGAGTTTGCCATCAATCATTGCACAGTCACTCCTGTGCGTCAGGAGCCATCCGAAGGAAGTGAGCAATTGACTCAGTTGCTCTTTGGCGAAGTATGCGAAGTCCTAGACCGTCTGCCCCGCTGGACGAAAATCCGCTCCACACTCGACGGACAAGAAGGTTGGGTGGATTTCAAGATGTTAACCTCCGCCTCTAACCTATCACCTTTAACCTCTCATCTACCAGCCACCGTGGTGGCTGTCCCAATGGCAATTGCGACAGATATGGAAACTAGCGAGGAACTAATGCTCACCCTCGGCACACACCTTCCCAACTATGCCCATGGTACTTTCGAAGTCCTCGGCAAACAATATCTCATCGACCCTACTTGTGTGTCCCAGCCTATATCCAATAGCCCTTCAGGGCGTCCTATAGGCGGAACACCGTCCAATACCCACAATGTTTGCGCCGTTGCGCAAACATTATTGAACACCCCTTACCTCTGGGGCGGCAAAAATGCAATGGGCATGGACTGCTCTGGATTTACGCAAGTCGTATATGCGACTCAGGGTATCAACCTTCTCCGCAATGCCCGCGAACAAATGACACAGGGCGAACTCGTTCCATCCTTAGCAGAAGCACAACCGGGCGACTTGGCATTTTTCGATCACGCAGACCGCGACCCCAAGGCAACGAATATCTCACATGTAGGCTTGCTGCTCAGCCCTATGGAAATCATCCATTGCTCAGGTTGTGTACATATCGACACCATCGATGAGCAGGGTATTCACCTTCCTGATGGCGAACTAACCCACCACTTGGTACAAATCAAGCGCTATCTGTAATTAACGATCTGCTTCTATTTACAACGAGAGGCAAGATGAGTGGCAAGATATTCTTGTTCGCTTTGTCCTGGAGTTGGATGTAATTCTGCTTTAGTAAGTAGATTTAGTGTTTCCAAATCCATGATGGTTGTATAACCACTACGAGCAATAATCTTCTCTGCCTGCACCAGTAGTGGCAGAAGCTCTTTGTCACTTAGATATGGAATCATAGTCACTGCTCCAATGCGAGTTGTACTGCGGGGGCTACCAATCTTCCCACGAACAATCAATACAGGTGTTGTGCTCTCTCTAAATCGCTCTACTAACTCTTGTTCGAAGAGAGTACGTTGCGGCTCCAGCCCAGATAAGACAGCCACAATAGGATAGTTGGCATCGCTTCGGCAAAGATTCGGTATTCCTTCGGGAAAAGTGAAGCGAGACAGTGGACCGATATACTGTACTTTCTCATCAAAACGACGACCATGGCTCAGCCAACCAGAAAGATTATTGTCGGTGGATGCATAATCGGGTACCCAAACTTCATCATACCTTTTATATATACATGCGTGTACTATGCGCGCAAGGGGTTGAAAGAAACGTAATCGCTTAGGTAATATGGGATAAAGTTGGTGTGTTATATACACCGAACGAATCTGACGTGAGAAAAGTCCAAACCGATTATCCGAGATAATCAAATCAAAATGCTCAATAGCAAGTGCTTTGCGCAGATAGTAGTGATCTGCAATCGTAAATCGTATCAATGCCCAAACGGCACGAAAATAAAACCCACGTTGTTTGGGGTCAGAGGTATAACGGAGTTCTAAAGAAGGTAAGTCAATCACCCGCAAGTTAGGAAATGTTTGCTTTAGTAGCAATATGCTCTCTCCATCTCCACCTAGTACCA
This sequence comes from uncultured Bacteroidales bacterium, assembly GCA_937891975.1. Lineage (GTDB taxonomy): Bacteria > Bacteroidota > Bacteroidia > Bacteroidales > Paludibacteraceae > Colicola. The sequence goes on along the minus strand of CALAUA010000014.1, from coordinate 330,186 downwards.
CCTCATCGCCTTTCGCTAGGTAGTTGCGAATGATTGGGATTAAACGTGTCGCATGTCCCAATCCCCAATTGAGTGGTGCAATCAGAATTTTCATGCGCTAACAATTACATCAATGCCCTTTTCTCGCAGTGGCGCTGCAATTGCCTCCATCTCGTCCGCAGGTACCTTGGATAATGTTTGTAGCGGAGTAGCTCGATCAATGACATAAATCATCACTTGCTTAGGATGAAGTATATCCACCGCTTTATACCAAGCAGTAAGCTCTTCGGCAGTAGTATTGTTGATTATTTTCCCCTCGTATTCGCCTCGTAAAAAACAAGTCTGCAAAGTAAAATCACCATCAAAAATCGATAGCCACTCTATCACTTTCGACACCGTAAGTTGATCATTAACAGGCTTATCAATCAGTCGCATAGTAGCATCAATAGCAGAATCAAGTTTGAGAATACGATTGTCAACAAGCAGCAAGGCTTTCACCACATCTACTCGCCCTAGTTGGGTGGAATTACTCAAGACCGAAACTTTAGCATTGGGACAATATTGATCTCGCAACGCACAAGTGTCTTGGATTATCCCTAAAAAATCAGGATGTAAAGTAGGTTCACCATTACCACTAAAAGTGATGACATCGGGTTGAGCGTTGAGTATTGAGAGTTGAGAGTTGAGGGCATCGCGTACCTGCTCACGAGTGGGCAAATGGGGATGCAACACTACGTGATTCCACCCACATTCGCAATATACGCAATCAAAAGTGCATAACTTAGCGTCGGTTGGCATCAAGTTCACACCTAGCGACACACCTAGTCGGCGTGAACGGATGGGACCATATACGATAGAGTTGAATAGCATAGGGTTCAGTATTGTTCAAAGTAGTTCAATGTGGTTTAAAATTGCTCGAAATGGATTAACCGATGATTACTCTGTTTCCTAGAGCTTGACACAATTGTTGACGAATTTTAATCAGTATAGGTTGCTCTGCTAAGATAGTACGTATGAGTTCCCAATCGTTGCGTTTCTGTGCTTCATGCAATGCTTTTTGCATGGAATCAATGCGCTCGTTGACCACCGAATATTTTAGCTCTAGCAACAATCGTTGCGTCAATTCGGGCAATATATTTTCTTCGCTAATTGGGTCTATCTCCTTCACTACATTTTCCGATACTATTTGGCGGCTATACATACGACTCAATTGATATTTATCAGCCAACATCTCTACAGCCAATTGACTCACCTGCACATTGGGGTGATGCTGAAAATACGTAGCTGCTACCCAATTAGGTTCTTTGCGCTGAGCCATATACTCTGATATAATCAATTGATAAAGAGCGTTTTCCAACTCAATATTATCACGATGCAACTCATTGATGATATACTCGCCTAATTGCACCTTAACATCGGCATCTTGGTATATCACTTGCTCCCCATAACGAACAATGAGTTGCATGAGATTACGAATATTTATCTGCTTGCACGATTGTTCTTCAACTCGCGTAGTTGCACTTGGTTGCGGTTCTGCCTCATCGGTAGTCACCTGCACCGTAGATTGTGTAGAGTCAGCCGAACGGTTAGTAGAATCAGCATTACGTTTTGTACGTTCTGCTAAATGCTTCTTGCGTAGTTCGTTCACTTTTCTGGTCAATATATCCTCCTGTATGCCCAACGACACAGAGCAATCTTTGGTATATATCTGACGCTTGATGATATCTGGAATAATCGCGATAGATTGTACAATTTGATTAATCATATCCGCACGCTTAATCGGGTCATTGCCAGCATCTTGGCTAAGTAATTGCGTCTTCAATCGAATAAAATCCGTCTGATTTTGCTTGATATAATCCAACACCTCTACTGCGTTGTGCTTACGAGCAAAACTATCAGGGTCTTCTCCCTCTGGCAGTAGTACCACTTTGACGTTAACACCCTCTTCCAACATCATATCCACCCCTCGAAGCGCTGCTTTGATACCTGCACTATCTCCATCATATAGAATAGTCACATTCTCGGTAAAACGATGGATAAGACGCACCTGAGGATAAGTGAGTGCAGTACCACCCGAAGCCACCACATTCTCTATTCCAGATTGCACAAGCTGAATCACATCCAACTGACCTTCAACCAAATAGCAGCAATCTTCACGCTTAATAGCCTGCTTAGCTTGATAGAAACCATACAACTCATGCTTCTTCTCATAGAGAATAGAAGTAGGCGAATTGACATATTTACCTGCTTTATCACTCTGCTTGATTAGACGCCCTGCAAATCCCGTCACCTTGCCACTTACCGAAAAGAATGGGAAAATCACGCGTCCACGGAAACGGTCGAACAAACGGCCTTGCTCATCCTTGATACACACACCCGTACCAATTAGCGTATCAGGATCATTAATGAGATAAGTATCTTGGTAACCTGCTTTCTTCGATTCCTCCCACAATTTGGCTCTATCAGGTGAGTAACCTAATTGAAACTTCTTAATAACATCCTCACGTATGCCGCGCTGACGCAAGTAAGCCATACCCACAGCACTGCCTTCCTGTGTATCAAATAATTGCGACTGAAACCACTTATTGGCAAAATCATTGACAATAAACATTGACTCGCGATCGTCTTGTCGTTGTTTCTCCTCTTGAGTCAGTTCGCGTTCCTCGATGGTGATATGATACCTCTGAGCTAGCTGCTTGAGGGCTTCCACATACGAGCACTGCTCAATCTCCATCACAAATCCAACCACACTACCTGCTTTACCGCAACCAAAACATTTGTAAATCCCCTTAGAAGGCGATACAGTGAACGAACCTGTCTTCTCATGGTGAAAAGGACAGAGCCCCAATAAGTTAGCCCCTCTCTTCTTAAGAGTGACATAACCACCTATCACATCCTCGATCTTGGCGGCGTCGAAGATTCTATCTATAGTTTCGCGTGGAATCATTTCTCCCAGAGATACAATCCTAATTTAATCTGCCATTGATCAAATCGACCACGGGTATAAATATCTTTTCCCGTAAATGACTGAGCCTTATACGGATTAATCAGTCCAAAATCATATCCACCACGCAGGAAGTAGCGCTCATATTGAAAACCAGCACCAATACCCCAAGTCACATTCACACGTTTCATGGTATAATCCTTCATATCTTCTTCGGAATATATATCCTCTTGGTGCGTAAACGATTCATTCTTTCCGTCATCAATATACCATTTATCCTTAAACGATAATCCACATTGCAGTGTAGGTCCAGTATAAAGCATCAACCACGTGTGTTTAGCTATCTCAAACTTATATTGCCAGTCCACAGGTATCTCCACTTGGTGATATTGACCTCGTGAACGCATTTTGGGATATAGCGAAGTAGTGTGCTTAGATGCCCAATCTGTAGCATTGGCTCCAAAAGTATAGTTAAGACCAATGGTAAATCCAAAGCCCTTAATCAAAGTAGCGTCATAGACCACACCCACTTTCAGACCATTGTAGATAGTCGGATTCAATTTCGAATTGTTGGCCTCAGTAGGAGCATTCAGGCGTGTGATTGACTGCGCATAACCTATTTGCACACCAAGGTAGTCTTCTGCTTGTATGGGCACTATGGTCATCATAATGACACTAATACATATAAGAAATCTTTTCATTGTTATTTAGTTTTTCTTCGTTAATCTTCATCTTCTTCATCATCCTCTGCCGCAGCAGATATAGCAGCAGCATCAGGACGCATAGTACGCTGTGGATGTAAGAATATATCGCCTGGCTGTCGAGGACGTTCTGTCTCCGCCCAGAAGAAGGTCGTCAGGTATTTTTCTTCGTTTGTTGCTTGATCCAAAGGTATCATTACTCCCGAAGAGGATGTCGTAAACACCACATGATGCACTTGCCTATTCTCCAAATAAAGCTTTACAAAACTACTTTGCGTCTTATTCACACCTATATAAGTGCCATCTTCCTCTCTAGGATAAAACACCGTTTCGGCATTACCATTCACATCTATCATATGTATATCCCCATCCTTCACATAAGCTATCATCTCTTTGCCAGCCAATTGGTCAAACTCATCCTGTCCCTCTTGCTTGATAGCAATCGTGTTGCCTATACCATGCAGATAATCTATATCACCATTCTTTATATAGACATGAACCGAGTCCGCCGACACTTGATTCGACCCATTCCAACATACAGGATTGCCATACAAAGATATAATCGAATCTCTACCATTGTACCGCATAGAGTCACATACCGATTGCACATCCTCACGGTATATACGAACATTATAGAATGCCCTCACCTGCTGATAGGCTGTATCAATCCACAATGTATCAGGGGCTTGCACCTGCCAAATAGAATCTACCAAAATGCTATCTTTCGGTATAAGTTGGCTGATTTGGTAAGGTATCTCTTCTGTAAAGAGCGTGTCGGCATGCATATACGTGTACATCGTTGAATCCGACCAATCTACCACCATCGCACTATCGGTTACATATCCATTATTAGAATGTTCCCACACCTCACCTTTGTTGCCATAGAGTGTCATTCGATTAGTTGAGTCTGTACTCTGCATATTGCCAAACACCTGCCCCATACCTATAGCCTTGTCATAATAAATCGTATCACCCGTCAACGTCATTCCATCGGTATGGATAATGCGAGACCGATCTAGCAATTTCGACTTTTCGGTTTGTGTGTTATACCAACCATTGCTTGACAAGATTGTTGTTTCCTTATCATATATAATCTGCGTAGGTCCTACCAAATCGGCTTGATAAGTCTCTGTGTTATAGTATAATGTGTCGGCAGTAAGTACGAAATTAGGATTTACTAACTTCACATCTCCCCTAAAAATCGCTTGATTATTATCTGGAGTATATTGCCCTTTGCGTGAGGTGAGTACATTTAGACTATCTTCAATCGTTCCACCTGAAAAGTAATATGCTATATTACGATTACGATCATAGTTCAGGCTATCGGTTCGTAATGTTGTCTCTCTATTATGAATCAATCTCACACGCTTGCGAAAACGTGCCAACTTCGTATTTCCGTTATAGTATAGCACATCACCAAAACCCTCTATGCTATCGCCCTGCAATATGTGTACATGCCCAAATGCATGCAGCGAATTTTGCTTATCGAAGAAGTATGCAGAGTCACAATACATCAACATCGAGTCGTGTCGAAAACACACATTACCTTTCAATATCTGAGCATCGGGCAAACGGCGTTCATCGAACGAGAGTGTCTCTGAATGCTCCAAGTACACCAACGATTGTGCCATACACGCCACAGACCATAATCCGCAACTTATTACCAATACTATGTATTTCCAAACTCTCAACTTTCTAACACATTACATCAATGCACCCAATTAGGATATTGGAAGTCACATCCACTCCAAGCAGGATCAATCTGAACATAAATCTCTTTTTGCTTTGCACGAATCCACTCATCAATAGTTTGCGCTTGTTGTTTTTGCATGAGCATGCCACGAATTACTTGGAAGTCATCCACCAAGTTTGCCTTATGCGCATCGCGCTTAGTCTTCAAGCGTACTATTGCACACACTTCCTTATTCTTTGTCTTATTCATCATCATGAAGGGTTGACTCACATCGCCTTCATTCATACTATAGATTTGTCTCGCTATCTCAGGCGGTAAATCTTGATATTCAAACTTACTTGCACCTGTGTTGGGATTGGTCATCAATCCACCACTCATCGCCGTATTCTTATCTTCAGAGAAACGCGCCACGGCTACTTCAAATGGCATACCACTATCCACCACTTGAATACGAATGGAATCTAGTTTTTGAACTGCCTTGTATTTATCATCCGAAGACACACGTGGTTTCAGCAATATATGCCTACAATTTATGCGTTCACCTTTGCGTTCGATAAATTGTATGATATGATATCCATACTCTGTCTGTACCACACGTGACACACGTTTCGGATCAGTCAAATTAAATGCTACATCCGCAAACTCGCTCACCAATTGTCCCTTACCTACAAACCCCAATTCACCACCACGCTTGGCAGATTCCGTATCTTCTGAATATAAACGAGCTAACATACTAAAGTCAGCCGTCCCATTATGTACACGATCCGTAAACTCACGAAGTCGCGACTTGATACGCTCCGTCTCTTCCACTGGAACAGGAGGCTCTATACTCAATATTTGCACTTCCACTTGTGCAGGTACCATTGGTATGGAATCTGCACTCAGTTGGTTATAGAATCTACGCACTTCGGCTGGAGTGGGCTGAATCTTCTCGGTGATTTTGCTCTGCATCTGCTGAATAATCATTTGATTGCGCACCGAAGTCATCATTTCTTCGCGTATCTCTGTGCTAGTCTTGCGGAAGTATTCTTCCATCTTCTCCTTGCTACCAATTTGCGAAATGTAATAATTCATCCGCATGTCCACCTGACTACTTACCGACGATTCATTCGCTTCAATTGAATCCAACTCTGCTTGATGCAAAAATAGTTTCTGAATCGCCAATTGCTCAGGAATCACACAATACGGATCACCTGCTATAGGCATTCCCTCATATTGTGCTCTTAAGCGTTCTTCCTCTACTTCACTACGCAAAATTGCCTCTTCTCCTACTATCCATATCACTTCATCAATGATATTATCCTGGGCCACAGATATGCCGCCCATCGCCAACAGTAAATAGCCAATTACCAATAATTTATTTCTCATACCTTGTTAATTTTCCCGATTTAATCGCATCTTGATATAGCAACTCACGTTCCGATTGGATAAATTCCACCTGCCTTTGACGAAGCAGAATTTTTTCTATTTCCCCACGTGCATAATCCAAAGGCATCTGCTCCCCTTGCGCATACATATCCACCACCTGTAGAATATAAGTATTCACCGAATCTTCCACCACAACCTGACGATTTTGTTTAATTTGTTTTTGTAGGGTATTCTTCTCAAATGGCATACGCAACAATAGTTGATTAGCCGTTTTCCATTCGTCCAAAAATAACTCATATCCACTAGCATACTGATACGCGTATTTCTCTATCCATTCTATATGCTCTTCGTCTTGAGGATCTACAACATAGCGTTTCAATTGGTCTATGTTTGGCGCACCAGCAGGCACCACCAACAGCACACCACGCAATATCGTTTCTGGAAGTACAAAATGAGCTTTATTGTTTTCATAAAAAGCCACTACCACACTATCCTCAACATGCTGAGACATTCGTGTAGCTATCTGATGCTGCTCCCACTCATGTTGGTACAGCGAACGGCGATATTCAGCCACGAGTTCCTCTATCTCTTTGTTCTGACTGCGTTTAACTATATCTTTCATCAGCAAGTTTGTAGCCCACTGACGAATATATTTTTCCACCACAGCAGCACTATCTTCCGCAGAAATACCCATAGCCACTGCAGCTAACTCATTATGTGTCAATATCTCGCCACTACATTCCACCGCAGCACCACGCAGGCGCATCTGCTCAAACTTGCTGCACCCTACACATGTCGCCAAAACCAATAATATCAGTATCCCTTTTCTCATAAAAACACATTTAAGTGACAAAAGTACTGCTTTTTTTGCATATATGCAAATTTTTTATCCTTTTTTATACGAAATCACAATAAATACAAAAATCAATTATGATACTCTACATATACGCGGTGGTTATCTATCACGATAGGGATACTATAGGTTTGATAGTCGGGAGCTTTCACTCCTTTTCCGTCTGCAGAAGCAGGCAAACACGCATCACTCACTTCTATATGCACTTCATCATACACTCCCGAAGCTATCACACTATTGAGCAATTGCCTACCGCCTTCCACCAATACAGAGTGGATATTTCTCTTCGCCAAATCCTCTAATACAAATGTCCAATCTGTATTCTCTTTATACACAATTGTCTCGGATTCATCGGAAAAAATCCTACTTTTTTGCGGCAACACGCCATGCCTATCAAGCGTCACTCGTATAGGGTTTCTACCACTCCAATGTGTAGTCAACAATCGCGGATTATCCAGCAGTACAGTCTTAGTACCCACCATAATTGCCATATTCTCTGCGCGTTGTTGATGAACCAACTGTTTCATTAGCGGCGTCGAGATTACCAAAGCATTTCCTTTCTCTTTACTCCCTGCTCTCTTATCTCTCATCTCATCCAAGTATCCATCTGCCGTTTGCGCCCATTTCAAGATTACATAAGGGCGTTTTTTCTCTTGCAAACAGATGAAACGCTTATTCAACTCTCTACACTCTTTTTCCAGCACCCCAACTACCACCTCTATACCAGCATCTTTCAGCATCTTTACGCCTCTGCCTGCTACTTTTGGGTTGGGGTCTAAACATCCTACTACTACGCGACCAATACCCTTCTTGACGATTAACTCGGCACAAGGCGGTGTCTTTCCATAATGGCTACAGGGCTCCAGACTGACATATAATGTACAATGCTTATAATCAATGCCTTCTGGATGATTCTTCTCGGCGTTACGTATGCAATTGGGCTCCGCATGAGGACCTCCATACTGCATGTGCCACCCCTCTCCCAAAATCACCTCTCTCGCTTCTCCTTCTTCATTTCTTCTTTCTACCAACACCGCACCTACCATCGGATTAGGAGCTACATAGTATTCTCCCAACCTCGCTAGCTGCAAACAACGCGCCATATATTGACTATCATTTTTCATATTCCTACCTCGCCATATTTTCGTATAGTTTCTATGCAATAGAAAAATCTACTCTCTTTCGCTTGCAAAGGTACTATTTTTTTTTCACATATACAAATTTTCTATTTCCTTTTCCAACTTACCGCCTATTTCCTTTCTCCATTACTCAATCACCCAACAGACGTCCATTACCCATTATCCAATAGCCCAATGGCGTCCATTAGCACGGCGTCCATTCCCAATAGTTCAATAAGCGTCCTAAAAAAGTCTTACTAATAGTTAACCGTTAGTTAGTGATTAGTTAGTGATTACTTAGTGATTAGTTAGTGATTAAGCGACCTTTCTAGTATCTTCGAACTAGCATTTTCGCATTTTCATTTTTTTTCTTGTGCAATTCAAAAAAAATCTGTACTTTTGCAACGTGAAACAACTGATCAACCATATCATTTCGCAACTGCGCGGATATTATCCCGAAGAAGAATTGCGCGAGTTGGCATACTGGGTTCTAGAAGAAACAACGGGATTAACACGCACACAGATTTTAACACACACTCAGCCCGCCAAAGCCATTCCCAATCTCGACAATATCCTTCAACGATTACGCAATCAAGAACCCATACAATATATTTTCGGACATACCGAATGGATGGGATTGGACCTGCAAGTCACCCCTGCTACACTCATCCCGCGACCAGAAACTGCCGAATTAATCGAGTGGATTCTTGCTACTTGCGATAAAAACCAACCTCTGCATATTGCAGACATTGGCACAGGCAGTGGATGCATTGCCATCGCTCTAAAGAAAGCTGCACCTCTGTGGCAAGTCGTAGGCATAGACATCAGCCAAGATGCGCTAGATATAGCCAACAACAATGCTATTCGCAACAGCGTTGAAGTAGAGTGGTTACAAACCGACATTCTAGCCGCCAATTGTCGACTGCCAACTGTCAACTATGTTGTCAGTAATCCACCGTACATCTGCCACAAAGAAAAAACTAGCATGGAGAGCCGCGTATTGGACTATGAACCACACACAGCGCTTTTTGTTCCTGACGATGACCCATTGCTATTTTATCGACGTATAGCATCGATGAAATCGGGCAAATTGCTGTTTTTTGAAATCAACGAAGCGTACGGCAATGAAGTGTGTGAAATGCTAACCGAATTAGGTTATACCGATATACAACTAAAAACAGACATGTATGGAAAAGCACGAATGGTCTTCGGACGAATTGAGGCATAAGGCAGAAGCATATTGTGCAGGTACAGAACATTGCTGCTCAGAAGTAAAAACCAAACTACTGCAATGGGGCGCAGATGAAACCACCATCAATTTCATCTTAGCCCATCTACAGCAGCACAAGTATATTGACGAAGAACGTTATTGCCATGCCTTTGCTCATGACAAACTTAATTACCAAGGATGGGGACGCGTCAAGATTAAAGCAGCATTATTCGCCAAGAAACTACCTCAACATTATATAATACTAGCTTTGGATTCTATCGATGAAATCGAGTATTTTGAAATATTGAAGCGTGTTATATCCACAAAAAAACGTGCCATCAAGTCTTCTGACCCAATGGCACGTGAAAAGCTTATTCGTTTTTGTCTGCAACGAGGATTTACCTACGACGAAATCGAGCAATCAATTTGACCGAGTAGCCTCATAAATACGAGGAGCTATCTCACTATTATCCATCCAACCAGTAAAACGCTCTGCACCTACACCCACCGCAAATATAGGTACTGCAGTGGCGGTATGACCGTGAGTCGTCCAACCCAACCCAGCCTTCTGATTCACCATCTCTTTTGCTTTAGCCGCCAAAGCATTGATGTCGGCATAGAGTGTCTTTTGCGACTCTTGCTCACGCATCATATTATTAAATGCCGTTTGTAGAACTATTTCTTCTTCAGCATTAACTGACAACTCATCAAACAATCCCATATTCTCTGCTAAGAACGCCTTCATTTGCATCCACGTAAGTTGGTCTGCATATTGCTTACACAATGCAGAAAGGCGAGCAGAAAGAGTGTCAGAAGAACATTGCTGATGCGCCAAACGCTCTAAACGTAAAGGTTGATTGTTACCCAATGCCAAACCACCTGTTTCGTGGTCTGCAGTCACTACAATCAACGTCTCATCGGGATGCTGCTCATAGAAATGATATGCCACACGAATAGCCTTATCAAAGTCTATTGTTTCATAGATATTGGTTGCACCATCATTACCATGGCCTGCGTAGTCAATCTTGCCACCTTCTGCCATCATGAAAAAGCGATCATGCTTGGAGAGATGCTGAATCGCAATATCCACAATCTGCGACAACGTGAGGTCACCCTCTTGTTGATCAATGGCATATGGCAACGCCTGAGCACCACGATTAGGATGATCTATATCGGTTTGAGGTACAAGCAATAGTTTGTCGGTTTTTAGATACTTCTTGGCAGCCTCATAACTACCCACAAGAGTATAACCAACTTGGCGCGCCATTTCGTAGAGGTTCAGAGCAGAGGGATTATGCTTATCATTTGGGTGCTGAAAACCGCCACCGCCAAAGAAATGGAAATTGGACTCAGTGAGATGAGTGCCAATCTTATAGTATTCAGAGCGTTTCTCTGTATGAGCATAATGCGATGCTGGGGTAGCATGATCCACTGGCACAGTGGACATAATGCCTATACCCCAACCTTCTTCTTTTAGGCGAGTTGCCACGCTATATGCTGATGCGCCATCAGGCGTCTGACCAATCATACCATTATTGGTCTTCTTTCCCGAAGCAAGACAGGTACCTGCAGCAGCAGAGTCGGTAATACCATCTGAAGCAGAGAATGTAGCTACTTGTCCCGAATAGGGAAACTGACTCATCAACAAGGGTATACGACCATTACGCCCTTCCAATGCGGCTTGATACATTTCCGCAGCCAACACTTGGTTTGGTCCCATACCATCACCTATAAACATAAATACGTACTTTGCTTGCGCTGCCGAAAGCAATGCTATCAGCGCAAAAGAAAAAAGAATTGATAAACGTTTCATGATATTTTGATGATTATTCTTCTAATAAATCAGGACGTCTTTCTTGTGTGTGGCGTACACTCTCTTCGTACAACCACTCTTCTATTTTTGCTTGATGACCCGACAACAATATCTCTGGCACCTTCCATCCTTTATATTCAGCAGGACGAGTATATACACCAGGTTCTAGCAGCCCGTCTTGAAAACTATCACTCAATGCACTCGTTTCATCACCCATTGCGCCTGGCAATAGGCGCACAATGGCATCCGTCATCAATGCAGCAGGTATCTCACCACCCGTCAACACAAAATCACCTATTGTATATTCCTTCGTTATCAAGTGGTCACGCACACGTTGGTCCACACCCTTATAATGGCCACACAAGATGATGATATTCTCTTTAAGCGACAACATGTTTGCTTCCTTCTGCGTAAAACGCTCACCATCTGGGGCTGTGAAGATAATCTCATCGTATGATCGCTGACTGGTCAGATACGAAATCGCACGATCTATTGGCTCTACCTGCAGCACCATACCTGCACCAAAGCCAAAGGCATAATCATCAATCTTGCGATGTTTATCCAACGTGAAATCGCGCAAATTGTGCACATATATCTCCACAAGCCCTTTATCCTTGGCTCGTTGTACTATCGAGTGGTTGAGAGGCGACTCCAACAACTCTGGACATGCTGTTAAAATATCTATACGCATACTTTACTAAACACAAAACATTCACGGTACTGGATCATACCCACTTCCACCCCACGGATGACAACGCAATATTCGCTTCACACCCAACCAACCACCTTTGAATATGCCATGTTTCATAACGGCTTCTACCATGTACTGACTACACGTAGGCGTAAAGCGACAACTTGGTGGAGTCAATGGCGAAATGCACGCACGATAAAAGTACACCGGTGCTAAGAATATATGTCGTAACCATTTCTTCATATCTTACTCACCGTTTTGAATCATGCGACTCATTGCTTTGCGCATGGCTTTATCTATCAGCGCATATGCCACGGGCTGTTTTTCTATATAGTTAATCGCTATCTGATAGTTCTTTCCCGAATCCAATAACATGTGCTTATTCAACCTATATGCCTCTCGCATTTGCCTACGAAGTCTATTACGATCTATAGCATGCTTGAATAGCGACTTTGGAGCCCACACCAGTATCTGACTAGGCGGATCGGCTATCGGCATATAAGTCACACGCAAAGGCCAAACCACAAAGCGCTTGCCCGTCTTATATAAATGGTCTATTGATAACTGACCACATAGCTTATCCGATTTGGGGAACGCCGCCTTCATGGTTTTAATCTTGTTGCGACTCTAAGAAGTCTTGAATAGCCGTTGTTATACTTGGATACTTCTCACTTGGAGCTTTAATATCCACTCTATACCCTGCCTCTTCTAATGCGGTAGCTGTATTTACGCCCAAACAGGCAATGATAGTGTCACCCTGTTCCCAATCAGGGAAATTCTTTTGCAACGCAGCCACTCCTGAAGGAGTAAACAATACAATCATATCATAATCAAACTCCTTATCCTTAGGCCATTCAGTAGCTACAGTGCGATACATCACAGCAGGTTTGACCATGATATTGTTATCGGCAAACATCTTCATCGTATCATCGTTATGTACATCCGAAACGACCATCAGATACTTTTCTTGAGGTCTACGATGCATCGCAGGCAACAGATCTTCGAAGCGATTATTCTCTGCAGCAAACACTTTGCGTTTCCTGTATTGGATGTACTTTTGCAAATAATTACCTACTGCCTCAGAGATACAATAATAATGCATCGTCTCTGGAACTGTAAAGCGCATCTCATCTGCCATTCTAAAATAATGATCAATACCTAGACGAGAATTAACGATTACCGCCGTATAATCTTCCAAATAGATATGTTGATCACGAAATTCGCGCACACCTATCCCTTCTACTTTTATCAATTGGTGAAAATCACATTGTACACCAAAGTCAGTCTCCATATCCGTATAAGGATTTCTACCTATTACAGGACGGGGTTGCGAAATCAAAATCTTTTTTACTTTCTTCATCATATTATCTTTTTTACCCAGAGTAAAGCCACACATAGAGGCAATACTTCCAAACTTATAACATACAACAACATATACACAATTGACAACACATTTTTGTAAAACAACTGCACATATTTCGTACACATCACTATCACAAAGACACCTATCGCAATACTACAAAGTACCGTGTCGGTTACCTTGTTCGTATGTACCATCACCAATGCCATCGGCCATAGTAGCATTGCTATTGCATTGTAACTCACCGAACGTTGCTCCATGGCTATCACTAGTTGCTTTTGTGATACAAACACACTCCCTATAAACTTAACCAACAACCATTGTAGCAGCAACACACCTAGCATCACCCCCATTATCACCAAATAACTGAGTATCGTGAAATGGTGCTCGTTATATATCCACAAGTAGCTCACCAAAGAAATTATCCCGACACGAAAACCCCACGAGATAATATTATGCGCAATACTCTGCGTATTTCTATCCACATATACTCGGTCAGCCTTACTAAACAATCCTCTTACGACAATGGATATATCCGACACAAACAAACCATTACCAAATGCTAATACCAACAAACCCAACAACACCCATGTTACCCATGGTGCCGAACTAGGCGATAATATCCGCATCCATTCTTCCATTATATAGCCGCCAATCGGCGTGTATTAGGATCCCATTTAGGAGCATTCAAAATCGCTGGCACTACTTCCTCTGGACTGCTCACTACCACAAACATCTCCTTGTGAATAGGACGCATCATCTGCTCTTCTACCATCCTATCTATACAAGCCAACAACGTGTCGTAATAACCATCTGTATTCAAAATCACTACTGGGCAATGATGCAATCCTAATTGCTTCCATGTCAAGCATTCCAACAATTCCTCAAACGTTCCAATACCTCCTGGCAATGCTACCATTGCATCCGCCATATCACAAATAGTTGCCTTTCGCTCATGCATAGTGGTAGTGACAATCGTTTGAGTGCTAGCTGGATTATTCCATTTCTGATCTACCATAAACTGAGGTATTACTCCTACCACCTCACCACCAGCACTCAATGCCCCACGTGCTACCGCCGCCATCAAACCTATTCCACCGTCGCCATAAATCAAACGCATCTTATGTTGAGCAATACTTTTACCTAACAGCTCGGCTGCTCCCATAAAACACGAACGTACCTTATTAGAACTTGCACAATAGACGGCTACAGAACGAATATTTAACATAATTATTAATGATAACTTCTACTTTAATTATGAAATCGGCTGCAAAATTACAAAAAAATATCGACATTTTTGGTATTTTTGAAAATTATTTGTACTTTTGTGCCCGATTTTATACATTTTTACATTATTTATGACTGTACAAATAAAACAAATTACCAAAAAGCGTGACATCTTGCGCTTTGTTAAATTCGGAAACGAATTCTACAATGGATGTGAAAACTTTTGCCCTTCTCTCATCTTGGATGAACTAGATACTTTCAATACAAAAAAGAATCCTGCTTGTGAAGTTTGCGAATATGTACTATTTTTAGCGTTCCAGAACAACAAGATTGTAGGACGTATTGCTGGTATCATCAATTACGAAGCTAATAAGAAATGGGGGGTCAACAAAGTGCGCTTCGGTTGGATGGATTTTATTGATGATTTAGAGGTCAGCAAAGCACTCTTAGACGCAGTAGCCAATTGGGGCAAGAGCAAAGGGATGGATCTTATCAATGGCCCAGTAGGTTTTACTGACTTTGACCACCAAGGTCTCATTGTTGAAGGCTTCAACCACCTCGTTCCTATGGCTTCACTCTACAATTATCCGTACTATGTACAGCATATAGACGCATACGGATTGGTCAAAGAGAATGATTGGATAGAAATGCAAATCTATCCTCCTCAAGAATTACCAGAGCGCTTTGGTCGTATGGCTAAGATTGTGCAAGAGCGTAGTCACGTACGAGTGGATAAAGTCAAAGACTGCAAGGAGTTGGTAAAGAAATACGGCACTTCTTACATGGATGTTATTGATATATGCTATCAAAAGCTTTATAACTTCCAACCACTCACCGACCGCCAAAAACGCCACTATTGCGATATGTATTTCCCATTGCTCAACTTTGATTTTGTCACAATTGTAGTCAATGAAAAGGACGAAGTTGTAGGATTAGGCGTAGGTATGCCAGATATATCAAAAGCATTGAGAAAATGCAAAGGTAAACTCTTCCCATTTGGTTGGTATCAGTTATTGAAAGCCCTCAAATCTGATTCATACGATACCTTTGACTTTCTAATCATCGCCATCCGCCCCGATTATCAAGATAAAGGGTTGAACGCAGTGATTATAGCAGACCAACATCCATATTTCGTCAAGTATGGTATCAAAACCATTGAGACTACTGCTATTATGGAAACTAATTTCAAGAATCTCAACCATTGGGAGGCCTTCCCTCACAAGTATCATAAACGCCGTAGAGCATACGTAAAATCTATCTAATATGCCCAACAAGAAACGTGAGGATATATATCGAAAAGCATATAATCGCCTTTGTTCATACTTAGACGCCAATGCTTTGCGACACACATCAGAGCGCCTAACCATTTTGACTGCCATATGCGAGTTACAGCGCTTTTCTGTGGATGACTTGCGTTATTCACTTACGGGTATTCGTATCAGCCGTGCCACAGTGTACAACACACTAGAGTTGATGGAAAAAGCTGGTATAGTACAGCGAATAGAGAAGGAGTTTGGTGTTCGCGCAGGGTACTACGAACTATCTTTTATCAACAATTCTTCGGTACAAATCATTTGCCAACAGTGTGGACGAGTAAGCAAAATCAAAGACTCTACCATACAACGTATGCTTGAGGACAAACGTTTTACCAATTTCGTTCACGAGCGATTTTCACTATACATATATGGTAAATGTAAGGTTTGTCGCAAGAAAAATATTAATCTCACTCATAAATCCTAACTATGTATTTTGTATTGTTTATCAGTATTGCTCTGTTGAGTTGGGCAGTCAGTGCACTTCTTGATTATCGTTTCAAAAAGTATGCTCAGGTGTATTTACCCATGACAGGGCGCGAAGTCGCAGAAAAAATGCTGCATGACCATGGCATCTACGATGTACAAGTTACCTGTACGTCAGGTCACCTAACCGACCACTATGATCCTCGCTCCAAGACGGTTAATCTATCCGAAGCCGTTTACGCATCCAACAACGTTGCGGCTGCGGCTGTTGCTGCACACGAGTGTGGACATGCGGTACAACACGCATTTGCTTATGGTCCATTAAGTATGCGTAGTGCACTAGTACCTGTGGTCAGTTTTGCATCACGATGGGTGACGTGGATTTTATTAGGAGGTATATTGATGATTGAGACCTTCCCACAATTATTGTTAGTAGGTATCATACTATATGGTTTAACCACTTTATTCTCATTCATCACACTCCCTGTCGAAATCAATGCTAGCCGACGTGCCATAGCTTGGTTAGAGCAATCGAGAATCACCGATCGTCAAACTACCCCAATGGCTGCATCGGCCCTTCGCAGTGCAGCATACACGTATGTGGTAGCAGCATTATCGTCCTTAGGCACGTTGATTTATTATGTTCTAATCTTCATTGGTCGTCGCGACTAAAGAAGAATGAGAGGACTCGCGGTCGCCTAATGACGCAGAGCGTCAGTCCGTGCGACAAGCGAAGTCAAACAAAGTCGTACGTTTGCTACGAAAAAAGAAATAAATCAAAATCGCAATTTTGATTTAAGAGGAGGACTCGCGGTCGCCTAATGACGCAGAGCGTCAGTCCGCGCGACAAGCGAAGTCCGACGAAGGCCCTGTAGCTTAGCTGAATAGAGCGTCAGATTCCGGTTCTGAAGGTCCTGGGTTTGAATCCCAGCGGGGTCACAAGATCTGTCCCACTCGTTGGGACAAGGTCACACCGAAATAGCGGGGTCACAAGACCTGTTTTACCTCGCGTGAAACAAGGTCACACCGAAATAGCGGGATTACAAGAAAAACAATGGCTGATTACCATCTACGTGCCCATAAGGCGCATCCCAGATTACAGGATAGTTATATTCTACCAACACTTGTGCTATTGTCTCTTTCACTGTGCATCCCATCTTTGGATCATCTTCGCAATCGGTAAACTGCCCAACAATCACACCGCTCAAGCGCGACAACGCGCCACTCAATCGTAAGTTATGCAACATACGATCAATATGGTAGTGACGTTCACCTACATCTTCAATCAATAGTACGGGGGCATCTTCACATCTATCAATTATAGCATTCAACGAATAGGGTGTACCTTGCAGACCATATAGTACACTCAGGTTTCCACCTATCACTTTTCGCCCCTGTAGTGCTGTTCCTTTTAGTGCATCTATATTCTTTCCTTTTTCTAGTGCTTCACGCATCTGCAATAACACAGGATCATACTCTGGTAAGGTTGCTAAGGCTTTGCACATTGATGCATGCAACGATGGTACTCCGTGAATATTCATCAAGGCATGTAGCACAGTAATATCAGAGAATCCAACCACCAAAGGCCATTTTTCTTTCTGACGCGTTGGCAATACTATTTTATCTACTATCTGTTGCAAACCATAGCCCCCACGAGCACATAGGATTATATCCACCGACTCATCGGCGAATGCCTCATTCAGGTCGATTAAACGTTGTTCGATAGTGCCTGCAAAACGTCCGTAGATAGCACTCACATGCTGTCCTCGTGACACACGAAAACCCCATTTTTCTAAACGATGTTCTGCTTGTTGGATCCAATTTGGGTCCATCACACCCGAAGGCGATATGATACGAATATGTTTCATCGCTGCAAAATTACTATTTTTTTTTCATATATCAAAAAAAATTACTACCTTTGCAGCCGAATATGCGAAAATTTCAGATCATACTATTTCTTTTATTGTGCTCCACTACTATCTTTGCCCAAACGCATAGCAGTGCTGACCGTCTTTTCCAAGCAGCCGATTATTCTAATGCTCAAGCAGCCTACGGAGCACTGCTCAAGAGTTATCCTCACAATCCTCTATACTTATATAGGTACGCGCGCTGCGCGCAAGAGCTAGGTGATTTCACCACTGCCCTACACTACTTTGAGTTATCAGGCAACCGCTATGACCTCAAGCATTTCTACGTAGGTGAGATTCAATTGCAGTTGTGGCATACTAGCGAAGCTATCGCGGCATATCATACCTATCTTACCAAATCCAACATATCTCCCGAACGTGTCAACCATGTCAATAGACAACTCCGCTTTGCGGAGAAACTACAGCGCTATATGCGCCGTGTTGAGCGACTGCAAATCATTGATTCCGTAGAGATTACGCTAGATAGCATGCTCTATGCATTCCCACTATCACACGAGGCAGGTACAATCGCGTTAGACACAATAGGCAATGCTATCTACACCAATCAGCTTGGTGATCGTAAGCTCTGGAGCGCCAAAGTAGACTCTAATCTACATCTATTATCTAGCCACAGACTTCTTGATGAATGGACCACTCCCGATACACTACCCACTACCATCAATTTCACTACCAAGCAAACCTCGCCATACTTGCTCAACGATGGTGTAACACTCTATTTTGCAGCCAACGACACCAATGGACTAGGAGGAATGGATATCTACGTCTCACGGTACAACATCGCCACCGAGGCATATACCACACCAGAAAACATAGGTATGCCTTACAATTCACCTGCCAACGAGTACCTTTTCTTGCTCGATGAAATTCATCAAGTTGGATATTTGGCTACCGACCGATTTGCTTCCGCAGGTAAAGTACATGTTTATTCTTTTGCTATCCCTGATTACAAACAATATTGGAAGAATCTTTCCACCGATTCGTTGGTAGCTTATGCTCGCTTGGAGCAATTCGAAAAGGTTGTGGCGGATACTACCATCAACCATACACCTATAGCGGACAGGGAAAATACCGATGAAATCGGGGATTTTTATTTTATTATCAACGATTCTGTTATATATTATTCTATCAACGATTTTCGCCAACCACGAGCGAAAGAGAAATACTATGAGTGGAAGAAAGCAGACCAACAATATCTTTCTGAACAGCAACAACTCAAGCAGCTACGCCAGCAATATGCTACCGCAGACGAAGTTACACAAAAAGAACTGACTCCAGTCATTCTGCGTCTTGAGAATAACCAGAGTCAATTACTTCAACGTTGTCAGACGCTCTTACTTGAGATTCGTCAAGAAGAGAATCAACATTAATTACAATACATTAATCTCTTTCAAGATTGCGGTAGTCTTTGCTACTGCCTCTTCGCTGGCTGCAAACAATGCTTTCTCTGCATCGTTTAACTCGATTTCAACGATCTTTTCAATACCGTTCTTACCAATAATACATGGTACACCAATAGTGATATCGTTATAGCCATACTCACCCTCTAAATAAGCCGAGCAAGGAATCATCTTCTTTTGGTCGTTTATCACGCTATCAGCTACTGCAGCGGCTGCTGCACCTGGAGCCATCCATGCACTAGTACCTAGCAAACCTGTCAAAGTTGCACCACCTACCATTGTAGCTTTAGCCACTTCTTCCATCTCTTCCGTACTCAACATTGCACTTACTGGCATACCTTTGTAAGTTGCGTAACGAGTCATAGGAATCATAGTTGTATCGCCGTGACCACCGATTACAAAACCTTCTACTTCATTGGCATTGCAACCCAACTTTTGGCTCAAGAAATATTTGAAGCGACTGCTATCTAATGCACCACCCATACCAATCACGCGATTGCGTGGCAAACCGAGTGCCTTGTAGGTCAAGTATGCCATAGTATCCATTGGGTTAGATACTACTACGAGAATAGCGTTGGGAGAATAAGTCAAGATTTGATTAGCTACGCTCTTCACAATACCTGCGTTCACACCGATAAGTTCCTCACGAGTCATACCTGGTTTACGTGGAAGACCACTAGTGATAACCACTACATCTGAACCTGCTGTTGCGCTATAATCGTTGGTCACACCTTTTACTACGGTGTCAAAGCCCAACAACTGAGCGGTTTGCATGATATCCATGGCTTTGCCTTCTGCAACGCCTTCTTTGATGTCGATCAATACGACTTCGCTGGCTACTTTCTTCACAGCCAACACATTTGCGCATGTAGCACCTACGTTACCTGCGCCTACTACGGTTACTTTTGACATAAAATTGGTATTTTAAAGTTATTATTAATGAGTAATCACTATTTTGCGCTGCAAAGTTACTAAAAATATTTTACATACGCAAACTATACACAAAAATTTGCACATATCGCAAATTTTTCGTACCTTTGTCGCCATGTTTAAATTATTGCTCATTCTTTCTATACTTACCACGCACCCAGACACGCGAGATGCCAATATGGGTGTGCTGATTTGTGATTACCATACGGGGGATACCATCGATGCATACCGCCCCAACGCAGTCATTCCGCCTGCATCTACTATGAAGTTGCTCACCAGTGCCACCGCCCTAGAGCTATGGGGTGGCGACTACCGCATCCAAACGCCTATCACCTATTCTGGCTATATCGCCGATGGCACGCTGCATGGCAATCTATACATAGAGGGAAGAGGCGACCCTACTTTTGGTTCTAGATACGTAGGCAAGCAGAGTTTCTTGTACACATGGGCACGCCAACTGCGCGAGGCGGGCATACGCCATATCACGGGATCGGTCATAGCCGACATGAGTTTCTTCGACGGCAATGCCCTCAATCCCTCATGGCTGTGGGAAGATGCAGGCAACTACTACGCACCTGGAATCTTCGCACTTTCCTATCAGGACAATACCATGAATATTGTCCTACGTAGTGGGGCTGTAGGCAGTATCGCCGAAGTGCTTTATACCACGCCAGAGATACCAGAAGTGCAGTTTGACAACCACATCCGCTGCACCCATATCACCTACGATGGTGCCTTTGTCCACGGCGTTCCTTATAGCAACACGCGCTACCTCGTAGGCAGCGTACCTTCCAATCAGCAAACCTTTGGCGTGCGAGGCGATATGCCCAACCCTGGACTAATCCTTGCACGCGACTTCACCAAGATACTCCGCCAAAGCGGTGTTCTTGTGGATGGTACCGAAACGTATCTTAGCGAAAAGCCCATGCGAGCCGCCACCCGAACATTGCTTTTCACGCATCAGAGCGAACCGCTATCTGAAATCATTCGCCATACCGAACAAGAATCCGACAACCTCTATGCTGAAATGCTTTTCCGTATCTTTGGTTCTAAATATACTACCCCTTGCACCATCCACAACGCCTCTGACTTTATGCGCGAGTACTGGAAAAACAGAGGCGTCAGTTTCCGTAGTGGCAAGATTCTTGATGGCTGTGGTTTAGCGCCACAAGACGCCATCTCACCGGCTATGTTTGTGCAATTACTACGCTATATGTATGGCTCGAAAAACAAAGATGTTTTCCTTGAGACACTACCTTGTAGTGGCGAGAGTGGCACACTCAGTTCATTTCTACGTGGCACTGCCTTGCATGGTAAAGTATGTGCCAAGAGTGGTACCATAGGTGGTACTAAAAACTATGCGGGCTATATCTTCCTTCCCGACGGACGGGTGTGGGTCTTTGCCGTCATGGTTAATAGTGCCAACTGCAAAAGCAAAAAACTACAACGCATCATCGAGCAATACCTCCTCAATGTATATCAAGCAAACACATAGTACTTCCTCCTTATTGCGCGAGCAATATTCCGACGCGTTGCCCCATCTATATACCATCCGTACTGACTTCCAAACGGCAGGACGTGGACAAGCAGGTAATAGCTGGGAAAGCGAAGACGGACAAAACTTGCTCTATTCTACCCTCTTGCGCTATCCACACTTGCTTGCTACAGAGCAATGGCGCTTATCCATGTTGGTTGCGGTCACGTGGTGGGAAGTACTTGCCAAGTACCTACCATCGGAGCAACTGACCATCAAGTGGCCTAATGATATATATTTTGGCAATAGCAAACTCGCAGGCATATTGATTGAAAATACCCTCATGAGCAACCATCTCGCCTATACCATCGCAGGAGTAGGGCTCAACGTCAACCAAACCGTTTGGCATAGCGATGCCCCTAACCCCATATCCATGCAGCAAATCACAGGCTCTACCTACCCACCTAAGCAACTGCTCGAAGAATGGATTTTATCGATGAAATCGTGGGAAATTGCACCTACAGAGGATATCCGCGCTGCCTATCTTGCTCATCTCTATCGCCGCGAAGGATGGCACCCTTACCTAGAGCGAGAAGTCAGTCTTACTCCCACTGCCATAGCGCGAGAGGGGATAGACGATTCCTTTTTGGCGGAATTTGTAAATGTGACCGAACACGGAGAATTGGTCCTCCGTTTGCAAAATAAAGAAGAAAAAATATATCATTTCAAACAAATACGATTTGTACTATGAAATCTATCATCATCACAGGTGGCGCAGGATTCATTGGCAGCCACGTAGTTCGACTTTTTGTCAACAAGTATCCCGATTATCGCATCATCAATGTGGACAAACTCACTTATGCGGGCAATTTGGCAAATCTCAAGGACATTGAGGACAAACCTAACTACCGCTTTGTGCGTGCTGATATCTGCGATTTTGATGCCATGTACGCTCTCATGCAAGAGGAGCACGTGAATGGTATCATCCATCTCGCAGCCGAGAGCCACGTGGATCGCTCCATCAAAGACCCATTCACTTTTGCCCGCACGAATGTCATGGGTACACTATCGCTTCTGCAAGCGGCTAAACTATATTGGGAAGCACAGCCAGAAAAGTATGATGGCAAACGCTTCTACCACATCTCTACCGATGAGGTGTATGGTGCGCTTGAGATGACTCACCCAGAGGGTATTGAGCCACCCTTCTCCACCCAAGCATCATCCGAACATCACGAGGCATACGGCGAAGATTTCTTCTTGGAAACTACCAAGTACAACCCTCATAGCCCATATTCAGCGTCTAAGGCTAGTAGCGACCACTTCGTGCGTGCCTTCCATGACACCTATGGTATGCCTACAATCGTCACCAACTGCTCCAACAACTACGGACCATATCAGTTCCCTGAGAAACTTATTCCTCTGTTTATCAACAACATCCGCCATCGCAAACCATTGCCTGTCTATGGTAAGGGAGAGAATGTGCGCGACTGGCTCTATGTAGAGGATCACGCACGTGCCATCGACCTCATTTTCCACCAAGGTACTGTGGCTGAAACGTATAATATCGGCGGTTTCAACGAGTGGAAGAATATCGATATCATCAAGGTGGTCATCAATACAGTGGACCGTCTTCTCGGTCGTGCTGAAGGCGAAGATATGAACCTCATCACTTATGTCACTGACCGTGCGGGTCATGATATGCGTTATGCCATCGATTCCCGCAAACTGCAAGCCGAACTAGGCTGGGAACCATCTTTGCAATTTGAAGAGGGTATTGAGAAGACTGTCCGTTGGTACCTCGACAACCAAGAGTGGATGGACAACATCACCTCTGGTGACTACGAGAAGTACTACGACGACATGTACAAAAATCGTTAACTCGATTATTGTACTTTTATCATCTGCGACCTGCCCACTCGGCAGGTCGCTTTTCTTTACCGCCATTCACCGTCATTTACCTGTCATTTACCTGTCAATTACTTACCTTTACTTAGTGATTACTTAGTGATTAGTTAGTGATTAGTTAGTGATTAGTTAGTGATTCCCGTACCTTTACCGAAGAATTACCGTACCATTCGCAAGGAATACACCGACCAACCTCTAGGTTTGGAGGTAGAGCTGTGGTGCCAGTATTTTTATCAAGTTATCTTAAAATTTCAAAAAAATCGCACTTTTCTTGTTTTTTTACAAAAAAAACACTACCTTTGCACCCAAATTGCGCTTTTTTATAAAAATGACACAAAATCAACCTCAACAATATCCCTTTCAGCCCATCCACACAGGCGGTTTCAATACCGAGCCTGCGGAGGGATGGACTTCCTTTTCTGTAAAGGGAACTACGTCATTTGCTGCTATACATTCCGAGGTGTCAGCCAACGTAGTGTACTCCTCCACACAACCCGTAGGCACTCGCCGTAATGCAGGGCGCGGGCCAGATGATGGCGAAGCACTCGGAGAAAGTCGACCAGGTTCGCCTGTTGGAGATATGCTATTGCCACTTCTGGCAATGGCTTTCTGCTATATTATATTCAAACTATTCCACAACCGTAAATATTCTCAAACTCTATGAAAAAGTTGCTTCTCTTTGCATATGCCTGTGTCGCTTGCCTTGTGGCAAATGCACAAACCAGCGTTCTTGCGGACGGTGACTATGTGACAATTTGTTTTACTCAAGGCTACTACAATCCCGAATTAAATGCGTATGTTCCACAGCAAAAGTTTTACTTAGAAGCCAGTCAAAACGGTCTTAGAACTTCCACTACAGTCAACAAGAACTGCCTTTGGAAACTGGGAATAGCCAATGGTACGTACACATTGCAGGATTTAACGACCAATAAGTACCTGAGCATTGCAAACCATTCTACAGCCTACCATGCCCTGCAATTGGCAAATAGTCCTACTACCTTTTCCTTTTCAATGGCTCAAAATCAAGATTTGAACCAATTGGAAACGCAGAAGTACCTGTATGGACAATTGTATTTTTTGTATTACACTCAGGAATCATACGGACCGCAAGAGAAAAAAGCGTGGGTAATGTATGAATGGGTGAATGGTGCTCCTATGTTTAAGTCCAATAACACGTGGGGTAACGATATCTACCTTGAGAAATGGGAAAAAACGGGCTCGGATGTACCCACGGGCGAGTTTGCTCCTACCCGTATGAACTTCGGATACAATACGACAAATGCACAAACAGCAACATTCTCTTTCAACAATGTTGTCAATGTAGGATACCAGTGCGTACGCGATCCGAGCATTACAATCTGGCAAGGACAAGATACCATTTCTGCTGCAAACATACAACCAATATTCTATTGGCGTTCGGATAGTGTAGCAAAAAGTAGCACATACTCTACTTTAGACGAAAACAAATATTCGGATGGCGTGGAGATAGATGATAACAATAAACGTATATTGCAATATTCTTCTCAGGAAAACAATAACAACCATACAGTCACTATAACCCCTATTGGTAAAAGTCCGCTTAACTTAAGAAGTCGCGCAAATAATGCATGGGTGGACTACGAGGATTATTTGGTAGCAGAATACACATACAACGGAATAACATACAAGAAACAATTGGATGTCAAGCGCTTCAGTTACCATAAAGACACTCTTCCGTCCTTTGTTATTACCGTCAATCCATTGACCTATACCTTTAGTAAAGCTGCAGAAGCCAAAACTTTTGAGATCATTGCTACGCACCAGCACGGAAGTGCCATTTACGACATTACGAACAAAAAAGTGGATGTTCAATATACAACTAACCCTGAAAATATCCAATGGCACTACTCCAAAAACACGAACGAAGTTTCGGACGGCTCTTGGGTGCTTGCATTGGAGTTAGACAATAGTTGGGGAAATGATTTGCGACTTCCAGAGCAAGGAGGTGTTAACAACGGACTTCGTATCTCGGTGGGTGACAACACGACAAAGCGTAAACGTTCTGCCACCCTCACGGGTACATTAACCAAAACCTTGCAAGATGAGCATGCCCACTCAGGAACCTTCACTATCCAACTCCACCAACGTGGTGAAGAAGGTGGAATACAATTTATACCTAACAAAGGTGCAGGTAATACAAAATTCGAGCAGAACCCTTACGACGAGCGTAATCAACAAGCCGTACATACTGCCGAGCGCACCATATACTATGAGGCAGGACAAGAGATAGAACTGAAATTGGCAGAGTCTAATTTCTATGGATATATGCGTTGGTATGACTACAAGACGGGAATGGACCCATACTACAACGAAAATCCCACCGACTCTACCAGTTGGATCCGCTCACCACGCGCAGCCAATAACGCACCATTCTCGGCTATCAATACGCCACGAGATACGTCTGCTGCATCACTCGCCGCTGATGGACGTTCGTATGGTTGGTATGCCATTAGCAAGAACAAATCGTATGGTGTGCTGGATGAAACAGCTGCCGATAATCAAAATCAATCTCCAATATTGAAGGGTTGGACTAATGGCGCTGCACATACAATGGCTTGCGATGTGAGCGCATATACCGATTATACTATCTGGACGAGTCAAAATGGAGCACGTATAGATAGTATCATGGAGCCAACCCTCTCCTACCGCCAACTCTTCCACCTCCGCCCTGCAAACGAAATGGCAGATACTTTGACTGCAAGATCCAATAGGGAACAGTATCTCGAAGAGTACTCCTACCAAGCACCTATCAACCGAACTATCCCACTCACACCCCAATACCAATACCGACAAACAAGTACCACACCACTTTCGGAACTGTGCTATTTCTACAATGATAATGGTATCATCAAACGCGTGACCGATGCTTATTGGTCAGGAGGGGGAACGGACAAAGGCGAGTATCTGGAAGTATTATCCTCACAACCAGGTACACAAACCTATACTCTTACTGCAAATAATGGCGAACTGCTCCTTGCTAAATTCACCGTACAATTCAAAGATAACCACTACGACAACCAAGGACCTAACTACTGTGGACCATCACCGCTGATTATCTCCAAAGAGCGTATTCGAAATGAATATAAGATTTTGGCAAATATTGACTTCAACTACACGGACAGCACCAAGATGGTTCGTCTTTCAGATGATAAGTATTATTACAACCAGCCGTTGGATTGGGAAGAAAGTACCTATGGATTTGTATATCCTACAGGCAATTTAGCAAGTAATGATTATGTGCGTGCCGCCACTCAAGGTGTGTTCCCATTCTATGGCGAATATTGTTTGGTAAATCGTGTAAATAAGAGTTGGAGCAACGAGGCATACGTCAACGCCGAACAGCACGGAGGCGCGAACAATGGCTTTGCGCTATACGTAGATGGTACCACCGAACCAGGGTTGGTGGCAAGCATCTCAACAGATGCTGTAATATGCTCAGGGCAAACAATGTACTGCTCTGCTTGGTTCTGCAACCCATCAAGCAAAGGTCACGAAGGTGCTGTGCCTATCTTCCGTTGTAATGTGCAAGGTCGTGAGCGAATAGATGAAAAGACATGGGGTGAATGGCAAGATGCTGGTGTATTCTTCGTAGGTGCAATTGATAAGGCATCTGGCTGGAAACAAATCAACTTCCCTATCGAGTCCGCACACACGTACGACGCAACACGAGTTTCTATTTATAACTTTGCTACGGCGGGTAGTGCGAATGACTTTATGGTGGATGACATATGCCTTTATGCATCCCACCTCCCGATTGCTGCCTACCAAGGAAAGATGGCTTGTCGTTCTGTAGAAGACACCATCACCTCTGCGGCTGCGGTATTGCGATTGGATTATAGCAATATCAATGTGGGAGATGAGGGCTATATGTTCTATCAAATCTTCAACGAAACAAAGGGAAAACCTGTGATACTCACGGGAGACGCGGCGTATTACCACGATTATGACCACGAACATCATTCCGATACGGTTCACCCATATGGCTCAATCCATATTCCCCCTACGAATTATGATCCTATCGCAGAGAATGTCAAACTAAAGAAAAACGGGCAAGATACCCTTCTAATCTACTACTCTGTATCCAAACTCTTGGACGATATGGTATTACACGGACACCGACATGCCAAGGCTTTCATTCAAACGACCAATGGTGATGTAACAAAATGGCTGATGTATGTAGCGCATATCATTGAAAACACAGATGTAGATTCTCTTGCACTAACCAAACTGCACGACAGTAACAGTTATACGATGCGTATGGCATATTCTGCCAATGAGTTGGAAACGCCAGAATGTAACCTGCAAACACCGTTGTATGCTACCCAACAGACCGTGTTCCGACTACGCAATTCAGAGCAACAACTAATAACGCATACGAATGAATCAGGCGAATTGAAGGCTAAAGGAACGGCTCAGGATGCCACTATAGAGGGTATCAATATCTTTGATAATTCCAAAGAAAATTGTGCTAACGACCTCTATAGTTTGACGGCTACAGTGGTCAACCACTTGGCAGTAGAAGGTGTAGGTACTATGCCAGAGAATGTTTATGCACCTATTTTCGCAGATTGGCTAGTAGGTGATCCTGCTGGAGATGTACTATCCGAGCAAGCACCTGTTCGCGATAACTACACAACCGATGAGAAATATAATGCAGCATTGAATGACTACAACAACCGATTACAAGCGTCTATCGAAGGATTCAAAACTATGTATGGCTATACACACGGACAAGTTTCTTCGGCGATTATGTATGATTTGCGTCGTGTACCTACTGCAGATAACCCCAACCCTAACTATGAAGCACAGACATTCAAAGAGATACGTCCTGACGTTATGTTGGATAACCACTATGAGATTATCAAACACCTCTACGATAACGGATGGCTACAACTATACGATACAACCGTACAATTCTATCTTGGCTCTGCTGATACCGCACGCTATTGGTGTTTCCCTATTGCAGAAACGGCTAAAGCAAAAGTAAAGATAGGTGGTAATGATACTATCATTACCATAAAAGATTGTAACGAACCACACCGTGTATATGTTACATCTGTTTCTTCAGACTACTATCTCAATGTGGCACCAATTGACAAGGATACCCTTACTGCACAACAGAAGATACAATTACCAACTGTCAAAATGCCGCAAAATAGCAATCAAATAGATCTACCTATAAAAAATATTGCAGAAAATGACAAGGTGAAGATAGGGGGGATAGCATATTCGTCGAAAGATACAATTAAAATAGATCTTAGCAATCTTAGCAATTTACCTAGTTATCTATCATTCTACGAACCAAAAGAGGTAACACAGTTGGAAGCTGGTGAAGAATATATTATGCGTCTGCAATTGCAAGATGCTAACGGCGAATCTAATTTAAGTGGTAACAGTAACAGTTGTAAGGTAGGTTATGTCTTCTTCAAAATAGCAGTTGTACCTCAAACTCTCGTATGGCAGCCTACAGGTACATCTTTTAATGGTTGGGGTAAAAACGAGAACTGGAAAGGTTGGGTAGATGCAAACAAGGATGGTATTCCTAATAATGGAGATACGTTTACCGAGGGCTATGTCCCTATAATAGGAGTCAACGTAGTACTACCTTATCTAAGTGACCCTCGACTATATCCATACATCGTGCCAGAACACGAGCACAACCATTATCCAATGACCATAAATCACGAAGCACACAACTGCAACAATATCTATTTTGCAGCAGGGGCGTTGCTTGATAACCAACACTTGCTGGAGTACGACTCTGCTTTCGTGGATATGCCACTGGTGCCTGGAGGATGGCACCTAATGTCCGCACCACTACAACAAATGTATGCAGGCGATATGTTTATCCCTCATCAAGGGACAAGTTATGAAGATGCAGAAAATGCGAAAAGTACGGAGAGTACTAATCCCTTCGTAGTAAAAGGATTTGAAGGTGTTCGCAGTAGCTCTGCTCCATATGCTTTCTGGGCATCCTACTACAACCAAGATGTTAAGACGTGGTACGAGGATGGCACGTACAGCACCGACGAATCAACCTCGGCTACATTCTTGCAATCAAATGGTTTAAATCAACCATTAGAACTGGGTGCTGGATATGCCCTCTGGGGCGAAGGAATGGGTGAAGATACACTCACTATTCGTTTGCCGAAACCAGACACCCAATACACCTATTCGGGAGGCTCAACAACTACAGTGGCTCGCGATAATAAAGGACATAAGTTTGCCTTTACAGCAACACATGGTAATCAGCAAATGCAATTGACACTTCAAAACAAAGTGGCAAGCCAGCATTTTGTAATGGGTAACCCAACGATGGCATATATTGATTTGCTAAAATTATACAATGATAATAAGAGTTACTTGTCAGGTAATTTCTATCGCATGCAAGGTAGCACAGTGCTACCTACCACAATCTTGACACTATCTCCTGCAGAACGCTACCTGCCACCTATGACCGCAGTATTGGTAGAAAGCCTAGAAGAAAGAACCTCGTTGGAATTAAAACTAACACCATCACATTTGACATTGGACAACAGCATTATCTCTTTAAGCGAAGATGAGGCAACTACAATATTGCAAACTCCAGTTCGTAAGAAGATATCCGCTAATCGTTCAGTCGAGTCGGAATTGATGACCATCTATGCTTTCGTAGAGGGCGCATCTGCCCGCACTGTGTTAGCAACCAACCCTATCGCTAACGATTACTACCAAGCAGGCGAAGATGCACTCTTCCTCTCATCGGGTATAGAAAGCGAGAGTTATGTCACTACACCACTCAATATGTACACCGTAGCCGAGCGTGTACCGATGATGGCAGACGTGCGACAAGGTATCAGTCGCATACCGCTATCTATGTTAGTGGCACCTGATTATCGTAGCGAACGTATGAAACTTGCCTTCTATTTATCTATTAATTGGACGCGCGAATGCTACCTATACGATAGTGTTACAGGAAACTACACGCGTATTCTCAACGGGCTTGTGGTAGATATTGAAATGCCAGAAAACCACGAAGAGCGCTACTATATCGAAGGACCTGATGAGTACCTCGGCAGCAGCGATGACCAAGGTCCTACTACCGCAGTAGATAATACCGTATCGTCTTCGGCTTCTGCGACACTTCAAGCCTTCTCGTTGGCACAAGGCGAACTCACCGTAAGTTCCAACCACCTCATCCAAGAGGTGCGAATCTACGACCTCGCAGGCCGACTGATACTCGATCAACCATTGACATTGCTGCATACTACTACCACCGTAGCTGCACCTTCGGGTATTTGCCTCGTGGAAGCAGTATTGCGCGATGGAACTACGCTCCACACCCAAGCCCTCGTCAAATAACCACACTACACTATGCTACACAACACGAAACACTTCTGCACTATGCTGCTACTCGCAGCACTGTTTACCGCATGTCATCGACCAATGCGCGTAGCTGCAACACAAGGACAAATACTCATGATCGACTCCACGTTGGATGCCATACAAGATACTCAATATCTCCAATTCCTCGCACCCATCAAAGCCGATCTAGAAGCACAATTGGGTACCCCCATTGGTTATGCCCCAAAAGACTTACAAGTTTATCCACCTGAATGCCCTATGCTCAACTGGGCGAGCGATGCGCTATTGGCTATGGCACGACAATTGTCTCCAGAGCCCGTGGATGTGGCTGTGGTGAATATAGGAGGTATGCGATGCGAATGGCCAGCAGGAGATATCACTTTCCGACACGTATTCGAACTGATGCCTTTCGACAATATGTTGGTGGTACTCACCCTAAAAGGTAGTGACCTGCAACAACTCTGCGAGATGTTCGCCTATGAAAACGGACAAGGCATAGCAGGTATGCGAATCAAAGCCGTAGGCGACAGAGTAATGCAACAAGAAGCCCTAGTCACCATCAATGGCAAACCTCTCGAAATGGATAAGACATACACTGTCGCCACCAGCGACTACCTCAGTCAAGGCAACGATGGTATGCTACCACTGAAAAACTACATCAAATGTTGGAACTCAGAGCAGAAAATCCGAGACTTGTACATAGAATATATTAAACAAGTGAAGGTAGTACAAGCGAAAGTGGATGGGAGGATGAATGTTGCAAAATAAGAATATGAAACGATTTTATTTGATACTCGCACTTTGTAGTGCATGGGTGGCAGGAATGGCCTGCACCAATTTCTTAGTAGGCAAAGATGCCTCTCAGGATGGCAGTACGATGATTTCGTATGCTGCCGATAGTTATGCCCTTTATGGTTTTCTGCACTTTGTTCCCGCAGCTGATCATGCAGAAGGTGCTGTGCGCGAAGTGAAAGACTGGGATACGGGTAAACCCCTTTGCACCATTCCACAAGTGCCGCATACCTACAATGTAGTGGGCAATATGAACGAGCATCAACTCGCTATCGGTGAGACCACTTGGGGCGGACGTCCAGAGTTGGAGAGTGGCGAGGGTATTGACTATGGCTCGCTGATTTACATCGCATTAGAGCGTTGCAAGACTGCTCGCGAGGCAATTAAGTGCATGACCGACCTCGTGACTGAATATGGCTATGCCAGCAGTGGTGAGACCTTCTCTATCGCTGACCCTAACGAGGTATGGCTCATGGAACTCATTGGCAAAGGCAAAGTGGAGAAAGGTGCCGTATGGGTAGCCACCCGTGTACCTGATGACTGTATCGCTGCGCATGCCAACCAAGCACGCTTCACCACTATCAATTTCAAAGACAAAGAGAACTGGATGTGGAGCAAAGATGTCGTATCTTTTGCACGCAAACAGGGTTACTTTGAGGGTAAGGACAAAGAGTTCAATTTCCAAGAAGCATATGCACCATACGACTTCTCTGGTTTGTACGTATGCGAGGCGCGCGTATGGTCATTCTTCCGTAAGTTCTCCGATGATATGGACCGCTACTTCGACTTCGCATCGGGCAAAACTTTTGTTGAGACAGGCGGTAAGTACGCAGGCGAACGTATGCCACTCTATATCAAACCTAATCACAAAGTCAGCGCCCAAGAACTCAAAGACTGCATGCGCGATCAATACGAAGGCACGCCTCTCGACATCACCCAAGGTCCAGATGCAGGTCCATGGAATAGCAAACTGCGCTATGGCTCACTTGGCTTCCAATACGACTCCGTACAATATTGGTTTGAGCGTCCTATCGCTACCCAACAAACAGCATGGTCGTTCGTTGCACAGATGCGTGGCTACGAAGGAGCTAACGCAGGTGGTATTTTCTGGTTTGGTGTGGACGATGCAGCTACTTCGCTCTACGTGCCTATGTATAGCTCCATCACCGCTGTGCCAAAGTGCTTCCAAGAGGGCAATGGCGACCTCTATACCTACTCACCTACCTCGGCATGGTGGACCTACAATATCGTAGCTAACTGGGCATATACTAAGTACTCTGCCATGGTACCTGATATCCAACGCGTACAATCTACATGGGAAGATAAGTTCAATAGCCAAATAGCGGTAATAGACCAACAAGTGGCGGCTATGGACCAACAACAAGCACAAAAGTTCCTAACCGATTACTCTTGCCTGCAAGCACAAGAGTCCACCGCAGCATGGAAAGAATTGGGTATATACTTGTTTGTCAAGTATCTTGACGGTCAACAACGCAAAGAGAAAGATGGTCAGTTCCTGCGCAATGCGTATGGCGAACCAGAAGGTCCTAACCGTGTACCATACCCTGCGGAGTTTTTGCAAAAGATTGCTCCTGTAGTAGCACACGAATAATGAGTTGAAAGATTATAGTTTAAAGTTTAAAGGCAAGGAAATATGAATATACAAGAATTGCAACCAAAGGAGGTTTTCTCCATCTTCCATGAGATTACCCAAGTGCCTCGCCCATCGAAGCGCGAAGGCAAGATTATCGAATGGCTCAAGGCGTTTGCCGTAAAGCATAACCTGGAACACACTGTGGACGAAGCAGGCAATATCATTATGCGCAAACCTGCAACTCCTGGTTACGAGGATAAACCAGGCGTGATTCTGCAAGCGCATATGGATATGGTGTGTGAGAAGAACAACGACACCGTGCATGATTTTGACAACGACCCTATCCACACCTATATTGATGGTGATTTCGTCAAAGCCGAGGGTACTACCCTTGGCGCAGATAACGGCATCGGTATGGCGCTTATGTTGGCAGCCATCACTTCCGATACTTTGAAGCACCCAGCATTGGAGTGCCTCTTTACTGTGGACGAGGAGACAGGCCTCACAGGTGCTTTCCGTCTGCAAGACGGTTGCCTCAATGGCAAGCAACTCATCAACCTCGACTCTGAGGACGACGGACAAGTCTTCATCGGCTGCGCAGGTGGTATCGACACCCTCGCCAAGATGCACTATCAACCTCTCGCCTCTAACCTTTCACCTTTAACCTCTCATCTCGCCATTCACCTCAAAGTCGGTGGACTCATGGGCGGTCACTCGGGCGATGACATCAACAAAGGTCGTGGCAATGCCAATAAGATTCTCGTGCGTTTCCTCTACCAAGTAATGCAAGCTACTGATATGCAGTTGGCTACGATCAATGGTGGTAACTTGCGCAACGCGATTGCTCGCGAGGCAGAGGCGGTGATTGCTATCCCTATGGCGTATAAAGAGGATATCCGTGTGATGCTCAATCATTATATCGCTACTATTGAAGCGGAGATTGGCGATGTAGAGAAGGACTTCTTCATGACCCTTGAGACAACTGATATGCCCGAGCAGTTTATCCCCGAAGTAGGGGCCAAACGCCTTTTGCAAGCGCTCTACGCTTGCCCTCATGGTATGATGGCTATGTCGAAAAACATGCCTGGTTTGGTGGAGACCAGCACCAACCTCGCCAGCGTGAAGATGCGCGAGGATGATAAGAGCGCATATATCGAGGTGAACACCAGCCAACGTTCTTCTATTGAAAGTAAGAAACACGATCTAAAGCAGATGGTAGAGTGTGCTTTGGCATTGGCTTGCGATGAGGTGACGCATGGTGACGGCTATCCAGGTTGGGCGCCTAACCCACAATCGCCATTGTTGGAAGTGACGAAGAAAGCATACCAAGACTTATTTGCTGCGGAGCCAAAGGTATTGGCTATCCATGCGGGCTTAGAGTGTGGTTTGTTCTTGGAGAAGTATCCATATTTGGATATGGTGTCTATTGGTCCTCAAATGTTCGGTGTCCACTCACCACAAGAGCGCCTGAGTATCAGTTCCACAGGCAAATGCTGGCAATGGCTCCAACGCGTACTTGAGACGCTGTAACCGCCTAGTAATTGGCTCGCTCTTCTCTCGGTTGTCGCTCGGTAGAATGGGAAAGGTAAAGAGAATGGCAATCTTAAAACAAAAGACCATTTGTGTTTCGCACACAAATGGTCTTTTGTTGAGTGTAGAGCCCCTCAATAAATTATTGTCGAGCAAGCGCCTTCTTCAAAGCGATAGTGTATGCTTCGCGGTAGTAGGTGAAGAAGTTCTTCCACTCGGCTTGCAATGCCAACTCTACGGCTGCCTTGCGGGCGGCAGCTACTTTGCGTGGGGTGAGCGAGAGGTAATACTCTATCGTATGGACAATATGATTAATCACATCGTCGGTATTGCTATCGTTGCGATAAATAACCGCTACACCTTTATCAATTGTGGTACAGCCCTGCTCCTCGCACCATACACCATAGCCACTCAAGCTGGTGGTGATAGTAGGTACATGGAAAGCCATACTTTCGAGTGGGGTATAACCCCATGGCTCGTAATAACTAGGGAAGACGGTCAAATCCAAACCAATCAACAAATCATAATAAGGCAAATTTAGCACGCCATCGTTGCCATTGAGATAGGTAGGTACGAATACCACATGTACGTTGCCTACGGTAAAATCTTCGCGGTCGAGGTAGGGGATCATGACGAAAGCGATGACTTGCTTTTGTGATGGTGTAGGGTGTAAGGTGTATAGTGTAGAGGCAGGGGCTTCGCCTAATTTTTTCATCGCCTCCAAAAAGACATCGATGCCTTTGTTCTTCCACTCGTAGCGGCCGGCGGTGCCGATGAGCATGTCGGTGCCTTGGGCGTCAATACCCTTTGCACGGGCGAGGGAGATCAAAGTATTGCGTGCACGTTTGCGTGCGGCGTCAAACTCCTTGCCTTGTGGCACGAAGCCTTGCTCAAAGCCATTAGGAGTGACAATATCCACTGGTTTGTCAAGCAGTTGCTTACACTCGCGAGCGGTGATGTTGCTCACAGTAGTGAAGCAGTCGGCATAGTGCGCTGCCTTCTTCTCGGCGGAGTGCTTGCTGACCATATTCAGCTCCTGCGCCATCTGATCGCCATGGAAGCCATCGAAGCAATCATAGAGCGGTTTGCCATTACCTGCGATACTGCGACCAATGCTGGTAGCATGGGTAGTGAAGAGCGTACCAATAGCAGGGCAATGCTCGCGCAAGTAAAGGATAGTGAATGCCGTTTGCCATTCGTTGCAATGCATCACCGTCGTAGGCATATCCAGATGACGATACAAGCTCTCAGCCACTTGTCCAACCGCATAAGCGAAGAGGCAACTCTCATCATAGTCGCCGTAGGCAGCATGGCTCTGCACTCCATACTTCTCCCACATATGACCGAAGATTTGGTCTTTCTCTGCCCATAGTTCGTCCCACTTGAGGAGCACGGCAATAGGATTGCCTGGCACTTGCCAACGACCTACGCGCACGCCTTTAGGGCGCCAGCCTTTGAGGAGTGTTTTGCTCTCTTTGAAGGTGAGATTGGAGTGTTCGCCAAAATCGGGACCGAAGAAAATGACTTTATCTTTGTGTTCTGCTTGCATGGAAGCGGCACGCGTAGAGAGGACGGCATAGATACCGCCTACACGATTGCACACCTCCCAACTAGTTTCGAAAATGTATTCTGGTTGCACAGTTAATTAAGAATTATGAATTATGAATTTTATCGTTCGAGCGAATGCTAGATAAGAGTTATTGAGGAGTGTTGTTGACTGTGATTAAGTCAATATTGTTCAGATTGTTATATTGTTGCGGAGTAGTTGTGAATTGATTGTTTTTACTCTTGATGAGCGGCATGGCATATACCCCCTTGTTGCTAGCCCAATAGATACGATTGCGTTCAGCATCTACATAGAGTGCTCCTGTGGCTTGCGCATCAATCATAACTTGGTTGCTACCATCAAAATTAGCCACCAATAGTCCATTGGCAGTGGCAAGATACCACTTCTGTGCCATCTTGTCAATCTGAATACGGCTGATGGATAGTTGGGCAAAGTTAGGGATGGTGGTGGACAGTTGGCTCGCAGTAAACGTAATACCATTGAACTCGACCAGTGTGTCGGTTGCTTGCTCAATGATACGTTTATCAGTGTCTGTAGCATCGGTAACCTTTTCGATACGATCGTTAATAATACGTTGGCGCATAACCATCTTATCGGTATTGCGCATGACAATGGATGGTGCTTTAACGGGATAAACAACGATAGACTTGTTATTGATATTGTATGTTGTATCGTTTTGGGTGATAGAAAGTTGTACTGGTATTTCCCCTGTAGCAGTAAAATACACCACGATAGAAGCATCGGTCAGTTTGCCCGATTGCAACACACAATCATCTGGTAATGTCCATTGGTAAGACAACTGATATTTGAATGGATTGTAGATATTGGCAGTGAGCGTAACGTCGTGGTAATGCAATACGGAATCAGATGAACAAACAAAGGTGGGAGTTGTATCGCATACGGTAATTAACTTGCTATGAGTTTGATTCTTAGCACTATCTACCATCAGTGTAACCATATACGTACCCGCTTTTTTGTAAATCTTACTAGGGTGCTTGCTCATACTTGTAGAATTGTCACCAAAGCTCCATGCCCAACTCTCGCCTGCACTACTATTGTTGCTAAACTTGATGGTTTCGCCTGCACGAGGTTCGGTAGGCGAATAAGTAAAATCTACTGTTACTTTTTTGCAACCAACAATTATCATCGTTAGTGCAAAGCATATCATTGTTGTTTTTTTCATCTTTTAAAAATCCTTCAAACGCGAACGCCACCATGTCATTTGTCGTTTGGCATAATGACGGCTATTCTGTTGTATTAATTCAATCGCTCTACTGAGCGTATATTCTCCTTTAAAATATGGCAATAACTCCTTGTATCCAACGGTATTGAGGCTATTGGGGAGTTCAATATCGTCTTTGAGTACACCGTTCTCCATCGCTCCCACTTTCTCCAACGCTGTGCGTGCTTCGTTGAGTAATCCTGCTTCAATCATCTTATGTACACGAAGATTGATGCGTTCGTAAAGTTCAGCTCGTGGTCGTTCCACCATGCGGTATTCAATATCAAAATCGTTCTCCGCCACTTTATTTCCGATCCCTGATACTCGAAAGTTCGAATAGGGTTTTCCGCTCGCATGGCACACCTCGAGGCAATGCATAAGGCGTTGTGGGTTTTGCCGATCTACCTCGTTCCAATACTCGGGATCGAGGCGTTCCACCTCGGCTTGTAGCCACTCCAACCCGGATTCGGCATACTGCTCGCGTACCTGCTGTCGTATGCTTTGAGGAATGTCGGGAATGTCATCCAATCCTTTGCATACCGCCTCAATATACATCATACTACCACCTACCATGACCACACGTTCGTGGGTAAGGAAGAGTTGGTTGAGCAAAGCACGGCAGTCGCGTGCATATTGTCCAGCATTATATGTTTCTGTGAGTTGCTTACAACCAATAAAGTAGTGCTTTACTCGAGCTTGCTCCTCTGGCGAAGGTGCTGCCGTGCCAATAGGTAGATCGCTATATATTTGGCGCGAATCGGCACTCACAATGGGGCAACCGTACTCTTCTGCCAAGCGGAGACTAAGTTCGGTTTTGCCTACGCCCGTAGGACCTAATATAACAACCAGTGTAGGCATTAGAACATTGAGCCGTCGTCGAAGCTCAAGTCTTGGAAGCCGTCAGCATCCAAGTCATCCATGTCGAATTGACTATCACCAAAGAGGTCATCATCAAGTCCCCAGTCCTGCATATCTTTAGCACGAGCAGCCTCTGCAAGATCCTCGGTCTGCAATTGCTTAGGCGCTAGGCCACGCGACTCGGTACAAGTGACACCATCGCAATAACCAGGCATGATTTCAGAGAGACTACCGAAAAAATAGCGTTCGTACATAGGATCAAAGACATAGATGAGGCGCTGACCACGCTCCTCCATAAGATCGCTAAGGCGAGTGGACTCCATGACCATATTGTCGTACTCGAAATTACTTCCCATCTCTACGAGAGTGACCTCTTGCTCTTTCTCCCAACGATCGTTGCACATGAAGAACGAAGTCATCTGGTCATCAGGATAGCCAGCACTCTTCAAGATGGCTTGATGTAAGTCCAAGAACGTAGCCTCGCTATCGGCTTCAAATACGCGACGGAAATCATCTACATCGTCACACAAAAAGGTTATTTTGTATATCATACTCCTTATAATATAATTTGGGGTGCAAATTTACTGCTTTTTTTTTGATTACACAAGAAAAATCGCTTTTTTTATTAACGTTCTGCCATTCGACCACCTAAATGTTACTGAAAACAAGAGGGCAATTTGGTGCTAATACGGCATGAAAAGTATCCGAATTACCTATTAATCATCTATCATTTAATAAGAGAGTAGAGAGAAGATGGGGAAATTTGTGTATGTAAAAAAAAAATAGTACCTTTGCCCTGTCAATAGAAAAATTAACAATCAAAGGCAAAATAAATTATGAATAATCATTTTATAGTAATCGCAGAAGCAGGCGATTTCATCGGTGAACAAAAGTTGATAGCCCAATATTTGAAAGGAGAAATGAGAAATACACAAGGAGAAAGGGGACAATGGATAATGGCAGATGGGACAGTGTGGGAGATCGTTGTAACAGGCGTAGGTGCGATTAATGTGATGCATACATTACGCGAATTGCCTCGCGATGCCAAAATTATCAATATTGGCTACGCAGGAAGTGCGAATTACGAAATAGGTAGTGCCGTGTGCGTGAAAGAAGTAAGATTGAATCACCCCTGCGTAACCTACCCTGAACCTGAACTACACCTAGACACATGGCCAATAGAGTATCTAAAGGAGCCACAAAGTTGCATAGAATCAATATGTTACAGTAATACGGACTTTGTGCTGCAATCAGATTACCAAGATTGCGTATTTGACATGGAATTGGCATATATCGCGGCCTTAGGATTTGAGCATGTATGTTCGTTGAAGATTGTGAGTGACAATTTGAGTTTGCACGCTTATCGTGAAGTGGCGGCAGGAGTGTAGGATAGATTTGAGAGGAAAAATACGTCATTTTTCTACAAAAATACATTTTTTTCGAAAAATATTTGCGTATTTGCATTTTTTGTAGTACCTTTGCAGCGCATTTCGGCAGAAGTGACTATATCGCGGAGTAGAGCAGTGGTAGCTCGTCAGGCTCATAACCTGAAGGTCGGTGGTTCGATCCCGCCCTCCGCAACAAAGGAAAGCCATCAGACATAAGCGGTCGGTGGCTTTTTGTGTTAATAATGAGAAATACGGTAATCTTCATAGTTAGTTTGGTTGCTATTTCTGCGTTTGCAGAGATGCCTACTGACTTCGTAATGCCTTCACACGAAATGAATTACGTAGATTCGGTAGAGTTGCAAGTGAGTAATGAAGATACATTCTATTTGGCTCGCATGCATGAGGTGTGGGTATATCCAAAAATAGCCTTCAAGAATAAACAACAAGAGCGATTTTATTGGAAGACCGTTCGCGATGTGAAGAAGACATTGCCATTTGCGAAGTTGCTGACCAAAGAAATGGTATATGCCGACCAACAATTAGCAAAAATCCCCGATAAGAAACTGCGAAAGAAGTGGTGGAAACAACATGAGAAATACTTATTCAAGAAATACGAGCACCATTTCCGCAAGATGACCGCTTCGCAGGGACAGATGCTGATGAAACTGATGGATAGAGAAAGCGATCGAACGAGTTACGAGATTATCAAGCACTATCGTGGTAAAGCCAGTGCGAACTTCTGGCAGTTTATCGCCAAACTATTTAAAAACGACCTCAAAGAAGAATATGATGCGCAAGATAAGGATCGAATTGTGGAGCGCGTGATTAATTTAGTAGAGGCAGGACAATTGTAGGAAGACAGTCGTTGAATGCAGCAAATATGCAAAAAACGCTCCAAAAGTAAACTTTTTGTGTATTTTTTTTGCATATTTGCATTTTTTATTGTACCTTTGCGCGCTATTTTGCGTGTGTATACCTTATTTCGTAACACGCGTGCATACGCAAGCAACAAGAAAGAAAATATAAATAATAACAAAATAAAACTAAAATTATGCAAAACAAAGGACTAGTTATCACCTTGGCAGTGTGCTTGGCTTTGGTAAGTGCGTTCTACTTGTCATTCTCATTTGTGACAGGTTATTACGACAACAAGGCAGCAGAATATGCACAAGGCGATGATGCGAAAGAGTACCAATATTTGGACTCTAT
This sequence comes from uncultured Bacteroidales bacterium, assembly GCA_937891975.1. Taxonomy (GTDB): domain Bacteria; phylum Bacteroidota; class Bacteroidia; order Bacteroidales; family Paludibacteraceae; genus Colicola. The sequence goes on along the minus strand of CALAUA010000014.1, from coordinate 288,313 downwards.
CGCAGGTGAGAAGGTGTGGTTCGGCTACACATTGAAAGAGTGCCGTGAGAAAGAATTGAACTTGGGTCTTGACCTCAAGGGCGGTATGAACGTAACTATGGAAGTGTCAGTAGCTGACATTATCCGTGCACTTAGCGGTTACAACGCTTCTGAGAACTTCAACCAAGCACTTGCACTCGCTAACGAAAAACAAAAAACATCAGGAGCAGACTATTTGACATTGTTCTTTGAGTCGTTCTACGAATTGGATCCTAATGCTCAATTGGCATCGGTATTCTCTACCTTCGAGTTGAAAGAGGTATCTTTGACTTCTACCAACGCTGAGGTTGAGAAGGTGGTTCGCGAGGAAGTGGAAGGCGCAATCAACAACTCATTCAACGTGCTCCGTACTCGTATTGACCGCTTTGGTGTGGTACAACCAAACATCCAAAAGCTCAGCCAAACAGGTCGTATCCTCATCGAGTTGCCAGGTATCAAGGAGCCAGAGCGCGTGCGTAAACTGCTCCAAGGTTCGGCTAACCTCGAGTTCTGGGAGACCTATGACTTGGCAGAGATTCTTCCACAATTGGCTCAAATCAATGCTGAAGCTACCAAAGCTAACGCAAGCACCGAAGCTGCTCAAGAGGAAGTAGAAGTAGTAGAGGAGGAAGAAGTGGTAGCTGACGATGTAGAGGCATTGGTAGAGGACTTGGCAACAGATAGCTTGGCTCAACTCGAAGCAGAGCAACAAGCAGCCGTAGAAGAGTACAAGAAAAATAACCCATTGTTCGCTGTATTGAACCCATCAGTAAACCAATCAGGTCAAGCATATCGTGGTCCAGTAGTAGGTACTGTACATTATACAGATACCGCTAAGGTAATGGCTATGTTGAACTCTCAAGTAGCTAAATCTATATTGCCACGTGAGTTGCGCCTTTGCTGGACTGTAAAGGCTATTGATGAGGCAGAGAGCTTCTATCAATTGGTAGCATTGAAATCACAAACCAATGGTCGTCCTTCTCTCGAAGGTGACGTAATCACCGACGCTCGCGCTGACTTCGGTCAAACATCTGCATACGCAAATGTATCTATGACCATGAACGCTGAGGGCGCACGTGATTGGCAACGTATCACACGTGATAACATTGGTAAATCTATCGCTATCGTACTTGACGGCTATGTATATAGCTTCCCAACTGTACAAAACGAGATTGCTGGTGGTAGTTCACAAATCACTGGTAACTTCACCGTAGAAGAGGCAAAGGACTTGGCTAACACCTTGAACTCTGGTAAGATGCCTGCTCCTGCTCGCATTATCCAAGAGGATGTAGTAGGTCCGTCACTCGGTCAAGAGGCTATTCACGATGGTCTTTGGAGCTTCGTGATTGGTTTCATCTTGATTCTCCTCTACATGATTATTTACTATGGTTTGATTCCTGGTTTGATTGCTGACTTCGCATTGCTCTGCAACGTATTCTTGTTGGCAGGTATCTTGTCATCATTCTCAGCAGTATTGACCTTGCCTGGTATCGCTGGTATCGTGTTGACCATGGGTATGGCTGTGGATGCTAACGTGCTTATCTACGAGCGTATCCGTGAGGAGCGTCGTGCTGGTAAGAGCTTGCGCAAAGCTATCGAAGACGGTTTTGGCAACGCTATCTCTGCGATTATCGACTCTAACGTAACATCATTCTTGACAGGTGCGATCTTGGCTATCTTCGGTACAGGTCCTATCAAGGGCTTCGCTGTAACCTATATGATTGGTATCGTATCCTCGTTCTTGACTGCCGTATTCGTTTGCCGTCTGTTGCTCGAGGCATATGCTAAGAAGGAAGATGCTAAGGAACTTAGCTTCACCACCAAGTTGATGCAGAACTTCTTGCAAAATACCGCAGCTAACTTTATCGGTGCGCGCAAGGTGACTTACATTTTGTCTGGCGTGTTGGTACTCGTAGGTATCTTGGGTGTGAACCCACATATCATGGGTAAATTGAACCTTGGTATTGACTTCTCAGGTGGTCGCAACTATATCGTTCGTTTCGCTCAACCTGTTAGCACAGAGGAAGTGAATGCAAGTCTTGACAACGTATTTATGGCTGCAAAAGCTGAGTTGGCTGACGAAGAGACTTTCGCACTGAACGTAATCACCATCGGTGATGCAAATCAAGTACGTATCTCTACCAACTATATGATTAACGACAACTCTGACAACGTGGATGAGACTATCGAAGCATTGCTCTACGAAGGTTGCAAGCCATTCTTGGCAGAGGACATCACTTTGGAGCAATTCAAGTCCACAGAGATTAATCCTGAGATTGGTATCATGCAATCACAAAAGGTAGGTCCTGCTGTGGCTGATGACATTACTCAATCTGCTATATGGGCTGTGTTGGCTGCGTTGGTAGCAATCTTCTTGTACGTGTTGATCCGTTTCCGCAACTTTGCATTCTCAGTAGGTGCATTGACTGGTTTGGCTCACAACACCTTGATTGTGTTGGGTGCATACGCGCTCCTCTGGAAAGTGATGCCATTCTCTATGGAGATTGACCAATCATTTATCGCTGCTATCTTGACCGTTATCGGTTACTCTATCAACGATACTGTGGTTGTATTCGACCGTGTACGCGAGTATAAAGGTTTGTATCCAAAACGCGCGCTTAAGCAAAATATGAACGATGCGTTGAACCACACCTTGAGCCGTACATTCTCAACCTCTATGTCAACTCTCGTTGTGTTGATAGCAATCTTCTGCTTCGGCGGTGAGACCATTCGCGGATTCGTATTCGCATTGCTCATCGGTGTGGTAGTAGGTACCTATTCTTCACTCTGCGTAGCATCTCCTCTTGCTTACGATATCCAAGAGGCAATTGCTCGTCGCAAAGCAAAGAAAGCTGAGAAATAAGCGATTAAATCATAGATTAGCAGCCGCCGTTCGTAAGAATGGCGGCTGTTTTGTTATAGCAGTAAAAGTTATAATTTATAAAAAAACGGCCATTAAGATAGGTTTGGCACGCTATTTGAGTATAGAACTATAGAAAAGGTAAATGACGAACAACTTAGTAAGAGGATGTTGTCATCAAACCTAAACTTAAACTATAAAAATTTATTATTATGTTACCTACTATCAAAAGGCAAAATGCAAATTGGTTGCCAAGTATCTTCAACGATTTCTTTAATGATGAATGGTTCCCTATGCGCGCAGCAGTATCAGCAGCGCCAGCTATCAACGTGAAAGAATCGGACAAGAATTACGAGATTGAAATGGCCGTTCCCGGCATGACAAAAGAAGACTTTCGCGTACACGTTAACGACAAAGATCAACTGGTGGTTTCTGTTGAAAAGAAAAACGAGAAAAAAGAGGAAGACAAATCATCGAAATTTCTTCGGCGCGAATTCAATTACACCCGTTTTGAGCAAGCACTATTGTTGCCCGAAAACGTTGACCGTGAGGCGATTACTGCAAAAGTGTGCAGTGGAGTTCTTCACATTGTTCTTCCTAAACTGGAGGAGATTCCCACTAAAGAACCAACTAGAGTGATTGAGATACAATAAGTATTCATGTGCGTGAATCCTGCACATAAAATTTCATCATAACAAAGGATTTGTTTTTATTGTTTTTAGATTGTTTTTAATGGGGAAGGATGTCCAGAAGGGCATCCTTCTTTTTATCATCTAAATTTACGACAAACTTGTAATGAATTCACGAAGATCCTTCGGTGAAGGTGGCTGAATATTACGTTTATCCTACGTATATCTTACGTATATCCTACGTATATCCTACGTAAATGGTACGTAATTGGTAAGTAATTAGTAAGGGTGAGAGAAGTGAGAGAAGTGAGAGAAATGAGATAAGTAGATGAAAAGATGAGGAGATGAGGAGATGAAGAGATAAAGTGATAAGAGGATAAGGAGAGAACAAACAGCAAAATATGCGTTTTAAGCGATTTTGGGATTCTGAAATAGTGTTGTGAATTTGGGTTTTGGCGGGAAAGGGCGTTTATTTTTGATTTGGGCGCATTTCTCGATAAATTACCAATAGGGTATTGTGTATGTGCAAAAAAAATCGTATCTTTGCACAGAATTTCGTGCGCGTGCGCGCGAACCTTAATTATGTAGTATAAGTTCAAAGGAATTTAAAAAAGAAAATAAAATCAAAAAAAAGAATATGGAAGAATTGAATCAACAAGTAGAACAACAAGAAAAGTACGATGGTTCGAGTATTCAAGTGCTCGAGGGTCTTGAGGCAGTGCGTAAACGCCCTGCGATGTATATCGGCGATATTTCGCTGAAAGGTTTGCACCACTTAGTATATGAGGTAGTGGACAACTCTATTGATGAGGCACTAGCAGGTTTCTGTAACCACATCGAAGTGACAATCAACGAGGATAACTCCATCACAGTACAAGATAACGGTCGTGGTATTCCTGTAGATATGCACCCAAAAGAGCACAAAAGTGCCTTAGAGGTAGTCATGACCGTGTTGCACGCCGGAGGTAAGTTCAACAAGGACAGCTACAAGGTGTCTGGTGGTTTGCACGGTGTGGGTGTGAGCTGCGTGAACGCACTTTCTACTAAATTGCACGTAGAGGTACGTCGCGACGGCAAAATCCATGCGCAAGACTACTCCAAAGGTAAACCATTGAACGCAGTAGAGGTGATTGGTACCTACGCAGAAGGCGAAGGTACAGGTACACGCGTACAATTCTGGCCAGATGGTAGCATCTTCACAGAAACCGTATATCGCTACGAGATCTTGGCAAACCGTATGCGTGAGTTGGCATACCTGAATGCAGGTGTTCGCATTAGTTTGACCGACCTGCGTGAGAAGAACGAAGACGGCAGTCCAAAGGGCGAGGTGTTTTACTCAGAAGAAGGATTGAGTGAGTTCGTGCGTTACATTGACGGCAACCGTACTCCGCTAATCTCAGAGGTGATTCACTTGAACACCGAGAAATATGGTACTCCAGTAGAGGTGGCTATTATCTACAACACCGATTTCAACGAGAATGTACACAGCTATGTGAACAATATCAACACCATCGAAGGTGGTACACACGTGGCAGGTTTCCGCTCGGCACTCACTCGCGTGATGAAGAAATACGCTGAGGAGAGCAAGATGCTGGAGAAAGCTAAACTGAAAGATAAAGATGGTAATGCAAACATCGACCCTAATGACTTCCGCGAGGGTTTGACCGCTATCATCAGCGTGAAAGTAGCAGAGCCACAATTCGAGGGTCAGACAAAGACCAAGTTGGGTAACTCGGAGGTAGCAGGTATGGTTTCTTCTGCGGTTAGTGAGGCATTGAGTAACTACTTGGAAGAGCACCCAGATGATGCCAAGAAGATTGTAGAGAAAGTGATCTTGGCAGCCCAAGCACGTATCGCTGCACGTAATGCTCGTCAGAGTGTATTGCGTAAATCGCCATTGGGCGGTGGTGGTTTGCCAGGCAAGTTGGCTGACTGCGAGAGCAAAGACCCTGCTGAGTGTGAATTGTTCCTCGTGGAGGGAGATTCTGCAGGTGGTACCGCTAAGACTGGTCGCGACCGTAAGATTCAAGCCATCCTGCCATTGCGTGGTAAGATCTTGAACGTGGAGAAAGCGATGGAGCATAAGGTGTTCGAGAGTGAGGAAGTACGCAATATCTTTACTGCATTGGGTATTACCTTCGGTACAGAAGAAGATCCTAAGGCATTGAACCTGAGCAAGATTCGTTATCACAAAGTAATCATCATGGCCGATGCCGACGTGGATGGTGCGCATATCGCTACGCTGATTATGACACTATTCTTCCGCCACATGAAAGAGGTGATTGAGCAAGGGCACTTGTATATCGCGATGGCACCACTCTACTTGTGCTCGAAGGGTAGCTACAAAGAGTATTGCTGGAACGACCAACAACGTCATGATTTCATCATGAAACATGCTAATGGCGATGAGAAACTGATTAAGACCCAACGTTATAAAGGTCTTGGTGAGATGTCGGATGAGCAATTGTGGGAAACAACGATGGACCCTGCTCGTCGCTTGCTGAAGAAAGTGACTATCGAGAATGCTGCTGAGGCAGACCGCACCATTGCAATGTTGATGGGCGACGATGTGGCTCCTCGCCGTGAGTTCATCGAGAAGAACGCTACGTACGCGAAGATTGATGCGTGATTTAGTTTAGTGTTTAGAGTTTAGTGTTTAGGGATGAAGATAGCCGTATATTGTAGCGCGAAAGATAGAATACCCGAGGAGTATTTGGCTCTCGGTGATGTACTGGGTCAGTGGATTGCCGAGGCCGGACACACCTTGGTGTATGGCGGTGCTACAGGTGGACTGATGACACGCGTGAGCAATGCGGCGAAAGCAGGTGGTGGTATAGTAGAAGGAGTGATACCGCAGCGTATCATCCAAGCCAAACGAATGGCAGACAACTGCGATGTGCTATACACGGTGGCAAACATGAACGAACGTAAGCAAAAAATGAAGGAATTGGCTGATTGTTTCGTTTGCCTACCCGGTAGTTATGGCACGCTGGATGAGATGATGGACGTGGTGGCAAGTGGTACAGTGGATGAACACCGCAAGCCGATTTTCGTACTAAACTACCAGGGCTTCTATGAAGGATTGAAACTGCAAATTGAGCATATGCGCCAATTGGCATTTCTTCCACAGCAAGAGCAATACGCACCGCAATTCGTGGATACAATAGAAGAATTGTTAGACACTTTGCAGCGTCTTGTTTAGAGTTTAAAGTTTAGAGTTTATAGACATGAAAATGATGAATACCAAAGCATTTGAACAATGGTTGCAAGAGCAAGCACAACTGATGGTTCGCTACCGACAAGTGGAGAAAAGCGAGATACTTGCCGAATACAACACATTGAAGAAAGTAGTAGAATCGGCTGATTTTCAAGCCAAGAAAAAAGAATTGACTACTACTCGCTATGAAGATACCCAAGAAGGTAAAAAGATGGCGAGATATAAACAGTTGAAATGGAACTCAACTGTGGTACTCTACAACCTGCTGAAGAAAGAAGCATGGAAAGAGAAAGCAGAAGTGGCAGAGTACTTGGAATTGGCAGAACAAGTGAAAGTACCAGAGTTTCAACAAACGAATGCGTTTTGGAAGAACAAAAAGCGCTGGTTTACCACCCCTGAAAGCCAACAAGAGAAACGATATGATGCATTGGTAAAACATGCGGATATTGTTTTCTATTTCCAACATACGGAGCAAGAAATTGCTAATTTGGAGGCTTATAAGATGGCGTGGGCTGCTGAATTTGAGACTGCACCATTGTCCGACGTATGGCAAACAGGTTTCCTCTATCCAAGCAAAGAACTCAAAGCAAACCACTCACATGTGAGCGAACAACAAGCATACACACAAGGAAAAAACACTCACATTTCTGCTAGTGTATTGAGCATTCAAACGAAAAAGCAAAAAACTACAGCCCCTGCTTGGCATCCAACCAAAGGTATGATTATGCACCCATTTGCATATACAAGTGATGTGTGGCATACAGCCGAAGCGGTTGCGCCAAAGGCAGGTGTGTTACAAGCGAAGGTGCATCTCTCAGGTAAAGCTAAACACGTGGTTTGTTTGACTACTGCAGGAGCAAAAAAGTCATTGCATATATTGCCTGCTGATAAGCAAGTGAAAGATGCTATTTACACCCTCGTTTGGAATGAAAAAGAGGTAGTGAACTATGTAAATGATGTGGAAGTTGCGCGTAGCAAGAACCCATTAGCAGACGAAGCGCTGCATCTACTGATACGTAGCTATTTACCTGAGAATGTGAAGGGTACAGGCAAGATGGAGATTGATTGGATGCGCATTTATCAAAATTAATCTGGAGTCCAGAGACTGGAATCTATAATTGTGAACAAACTATGTTTCTCATTGCAGGACCTTGTGCTATAGAAAGCCGTGATATCGTAATGCATACCGCCGAAACACTGAAGCAAGTATGCGAGCGATTGGGAATCACGCTATATTTCAAGTCATCGTACGATAAAGCCAACCGCACGAGTATGTCGGAGCGTGGTGTGGGTATGGAAGAGGGATTGAAAATCTTACAAGAAGTTAAATCTACTTTCCAACTGCCTATTCTGACCGATGTGCACGAGTCGTGGCAATGCGCACCCGTGGCAGAGGTGGCAGATGTATTGCAGATTCCTGCATTCTTATCGCGCCAAACCGACTTGCTCGTAGCTGCAGCAAAGACAGGCAGAGTGGTGAACGTGAAGAAAGGTCAGTTTATGGCTCCATGGGATATGCGTGGTGCGATAGCCAAGATAGAGGCTTCCATACCTAACCATCCTACACCATCTTACACCACACTACACCACACTACACCTCACATTTGGCTCACCGAACGTGGTTCGAGTTTTGGCTACGGCAACCTCATCGTGGACATGACCTCGCTCGTGAAAATGCGCGAGTATGGTTATCCTGTGGTATTTGATGCTACCCATTCTGTGCAACAACCTAGCAATCAAGCGGGTGTGACGGGTGGCAATCGCGAGATGGTGCCACATCTGATTCGTGCTGCAGTAGCGGTGGGAGTAGATGGGTTGTTCCTTGAAGTACATCCTCAGCCAGAGAAAGCCATCTCTGATGCTGCGAACCAAGTGCGCCTAAGCGACGTAGAGACAATACTCAAACAAGCATTGGCTATTGATCAATTGGTTAGAAACGCTTAATTATACCATTAGAATTTTTCAACTTCTTTATTGAAATGTACGCAATAAGAGCAAAACAAATATTCGAGGAAGAGATTCGCGAACTAGAGAAATTAAAAAACAGCATTGATAACCACTTCAACCAAGTCGTTGAGGTACTATATCATTGCCAAGGCAAAGTGGTGATGATGGGTATTGGTAAGACGGGTATTATTGCCCACAAGATGGCAGCATCCTTTGCTTCCACTGGCACACCATCCATCTTCGTAAATGCTGCAGAGGCAGTGCACGGCGACCTCGGTATGATTAATGCCAACGATGTGGCTATACTAGTGAGCAATAGTGGTTCGACTAACGAGATATTGAATATTATTGACCCACTTCATCGTTTAGGGTGCACCATCATCGCTATGACGGGCAACATGGATTCTCCTCTAGCCCAGCGCGCTGATCATGCACTATCTATCCATGTGGATACAGAAGCGTGCCCGCTGGGTATCGCTCCTACCACATCCACCACAGCCACACTGCTGATGGGCGATGCTCTGATGGTGTGCCTAATGGAGATGCGCCAATTCAAAGCCGAAGATTTTGCGTTGTACCACCCTGGTGGCGCATTAGGGCGCAAATTGCTCGGCCGCGTACATCGAGTGATGACCACCGATGTGCCTCGCGTAACCGCAGATGCATCCTTCCGCGATGTAGTTTGTGAGATGTCGGATAAGCACCTGGGTATGACAATGGTATATGATCAATTACCAGAGGGCAAGTGTCTAGGAATCATCACAGATGGCGACATTCGTCGTGCAATACAAAAGTATAACGATGTACATATCACCGCAGCAGACATCATGACACCATCCTACAAACACATTGCTAAAGACGCGCTATTAACAGATGCACTAGCAATTATGGACACATATAATATTACCACCTTGGCGGTAACTGAAACCGAAACAACTACCGATATTATCGGTATTATCTCTATTCACCATATCATTGATTTTCAATCATAATATGATTATTCACTTACCTAAAGATATTTCACGTACGCTTGTGGCAGAATACGCAGATAGCGTGGGGGCTTTGTGGTTGGAAGAGACTGACCACATGGTACTGATTACTAACCACGCTGTGAAACAATTGCCCGATTCGCTTAAGCACATAGCACTACAGCATTGGACTTTCAACACCGACATGCAGCTCTCTTCACGCAAATATATCGCTGATACACACCGCATTACGATTGGAAACACTTATATCGGAGGCGACGGAAGAAATCAATTGATGATTGCAGGTCCATGCGCAGTAGAGAGTCGTGAGCAGATTGAGCAGTCATGCCAAATGCTCAAGCAACAGGGTATTCGCGTACTACGTGCAGGGTGCTACAAGCCTCGCACATCCCCCTACACTTTTCGAGGATTGGGTGAAGATGGATTGAAGTTGCTTGCAGAGATGCGCGAGAAGTATGGCTTGCTGATTGCTACAGAAATGCGCGATGCCACCCATGCTGACAAAGTGGTGGAATACGCAGATATTGTGCAAGTGGGAGCCAAAGCTATGTACGACCATGGTCTGCTGACAGCAGCAGGGCAATCGGGTAAACCTGTAATCCTCAAACGCGGTTTTGGTTCTACACTCCAAGAATTGGTCAATTGTGCGGATTTCATTATGAGTTGCGGCAACAACCAAGTCATCCTATGCGAGCGTGGTATTCGTTCGTTTGAAACAAATACCCGTTTTACCCTTGATTTGTGTGGTGTTGCATGGCTGAAGGAGCATAGTAATTTGCCTATTATAATAGATCCTAGTCATGCGATGGGCTATGCATATGGCATTGCTGATTTGGCTCGAGCATGTACCGCTATGGGAGTGGACGGTTTGCTCATTGAGACACATCCTAATCCTAAGCAAGCACAAAGCGATGCCCCTCAACAACTTGACCATCAGCAATTTGCAGAGATGTATCAGTCGCTCAAACCCGTGGCATGTGCTATCGGAAAAGAATTGGTGTAAAATATAGTTAGAGGATATGAAGCATATTGGCGATATTGAAATAATGGCCCCTGTGGGTTGCTGGGAGAGTTTAGCAGCTGCCATAGAAGCAGGTGCAACGAGTGTGTATTTTGGTATAGAGTACCTGAATATGCGTTCACGCTCATCAGCTAACTTCACCACTCAAGACTTGCATACAATTGTGGAGCGTTGTCAAGCGGTAGGCGTGAAAACATACCTCACGCTCAACACCGTGATGTATCCAGAAGATTTGCCATTGATGCGTGAGATAGTGGATCATGCCAAGCAAGCAGGCGTATCTGCGATTATTGCTTCGGATATTGCTGCGCTGCAATATGCTTATGCTCAAGGAGTGGAAGTGCACTTATCCACCCAACTGAATATCGCCAATACGGAGGCACTGAAATTCTATGCTCAGTATGCCGATGTAGTGGTGCTGGCTCGCGAGTTGAATATGAACCAAGTGGCAAGTATTTACCGTGATATTATTGAACAAGATATTCGTGGTCCAAAAGGCGAATTGATTCGAATTGAAATGTTTTGCCATGGTGCCTTATGCATGGCGGTGAGTGGTAAATGCTACTTGAGTTTGAATAACTTGGGTGCAAGTGCTAATCGTGGTGCATGTATGCAAATATGTCGAAGAGGATATGTGGTAAAAGATAAAGAGAGCGACTTGGAGTTGGAAGTGGATAACCAATACATTATGTCGCCTAAAGACCTGAAAACCATTCACTTCCTTAACAAGATGTTGGACTCAGGTGTACGCGTGCTGAAGATAGAAGGTCGTGCACGAGGAGCAGAGTATGTGAAGACTGTTGTAGAATGTTACAAAGAGGCTGTGGAGTTGTGGAAAGAAGGCAATGGGCAATGGGCTATAGGCGAAGAAGCAATAGAGGCGAAGATTGAAGATTGGAATACCCGTCTTGCGCGTGTGTTCAATCGCGGCTTTTGGGATGGCTACTATCAAGGGCAGAAGTTAGGCGAGTGGACACATAAGTATGGTTCGCGTGCTACGCGTAAGAAAGTGTTTGCAGGTAAATGCACTAATTTCTTTAAGAATATCTCAGTGGCAGAGTTTTATTTGGAAGCAACGAAAGAGATTAAAGAAGGTGACGAATTGCTTATTACAGGCGAAACGACTGGAGCGTATGAACTGGTTGCCAAAGATATTCACGATGCGAAAGGCGAATTGAGAACTGAGATTCAGAAAGGAGAATACTTTGCACTAAAGACGGAGAAAATAGTACGAAGGGGAGATAGGATATTCCTGCTGAAAGTAGAAGAATAAAGAAAAGGCTTGGCAAAATGCCAAGCCTTTTTCTTTCTGTCAATCTCTGAATTCTTTATTCAACATTAGAACGTTGCGCCAGTGTTTTTCTCTTGGGCAGTCGCATCCACTTGATGTTGGTCTTGCAGCCACAGCCATGTAGTGTTGCTTTCCTTGCCGAGGTAACGCACTTTCGCTTTCACAATCTTGGTATCCGCAGGCACAGCAGTAGTGTTGTTATAAGCACTCCATTCGCCATCATCAAGGCAATAGAGAATTTCGCCTCCCTGCATGACTTTATTCATTTTGACTAGCACGTGACTATCGTCCAATTGCAACTGCGGATTGTCCACTTCTACGACTTTTATACCTGGTTGTTGAATGTGGAAATTCCGTCCTGAAGCAGATAGCTGAGGAACAAATACCTCATACACAAGATGGTTGTATTCACTCAATGTGAGTGCGCTGCGGTTGTTCCATGCACGCTCCGCTAATCCGTAAATCTTAGGATAAATCTGCCACTCTACTTGGTTGAATGAGCGGATTACTTCGCCCCACAACTGTGCATTCATACCTATCACGTTAGGGTGAATCAGTGGCTCCCAATCAAACGAACGATACTCATCTGTATAGCCACCCCAGTTCAGTCCTTTCTCCTCGTGGTGATTACAGTATGCGAAGTCGAAATACAAGCGGTTGGCATTCGCCAATACCACAGGATATCCTGCTTCTGCCATTTCTAAAGGTTTGGTATCGCTGTTGAGCCATGAATAGCAAATGGCTTTGCTCTCCGCAGGACAGAAGTGCGTTATTTCCTCCCAACCCATCGGTTGAAGGTTGTAGCGATTGAGGATAGCCAGCACTTCATCAATAAATGCCTGATGCTCCTCTTTAGTCAATGCACCTTTGGGCACTTCGTCGCCGCCGATATTGAAGATCGTGAGTGGGTGTCCTGCCTCTTCGTGCATCTTCACAATCTCAGTTACTACGTGATCAATGAACTCAATGGCATAGGGTTTGGTGACATCTATCACATTGTCGGTGTAGTTTTGTGCGGACTTATATACACGGGCATCAAATGCGCTGTCAGTCAGCAGGTTACCCATTGCTTTTTTGCAAGCACGCATATGACCTGGCATATCTATTTCGGGTATTACGCGTATGTGACGCGCGCCTGCGTACCTTAATAATTCGATATATTTCTCACGCGTGATGTAACCGTTGGCGGTTGTAGGCGCATTAGGGTCCCATCCGCCACAATACATAGGCAATAAGCATTCGCTTTCATCTACGGTGTAACCACGTTTGGAGCCGATGTCCGTCAACTGTGGTAATCCAGGAATCTCCAATCGCCATGCCTCGTCATCCGACAAGTGGAAGTGTAGCACATTCAGCTTATGGTATGCCATTATATCCAAGATGCGGTAAATAGAATCTACGGGATAATAGTTTCGCACCACGTCTAGCATGATACCACGATGGTGTAGATTGGGATAATCGGTTACTCTTCCGCATGGCACAAGCTCGCCCCATTGCTTGAGTGTCTGTTTGGCATAGAAGATACCCGCTTCGTCACTCGCTTCGATGGTGATGGTAGTTGGAGTGATAATCATGGTGTATCCTTCGGACACCATATTGGCATCTGTACGGGTAATCAGTTGGGCTTTAGCAACTTCGCACGTGCCTTCTGTGTAATTTATTTGTTTGGGTTGCGGTAGAAGAGGTTGTACGGTTTTGGTTGTAGGTGCGGACAAGATATTCTGCACATAATCATAGACATACGGTCCGTCTGCATATGGTGTTTTCTCCCATGTCACGATGCCGCGTTTCATCTGTTCAGGATGAGTGAATGGCGCGTAGGTACAAGGGATAGAAATAGGTTTTTTATTGATTTTGAATCTTGAATCTTGAATCAAGAAGAATCCCTCTGGACGTGATGTCTGACGGATAACATTGCCCTTGAAACGTAGTTTGAATGTACGACTACTATCAGGCATAAGTGGTTGGAAATCAGCAGTTGGAGTGATACTGTGATAGCTAGCTTGCAACTCTGTTTGCAGAATTTGGTCGCCCTCTGTGTAAATTGGGTGGAGCGACATATAATTGAAATACAACGTCCATCCTTCGTTGGTGATTGGTTCATCCGAAAGATTGGTAATGGTATAGTAAAGTTCACAGATGCCCGGTTGGACATCGTTTTGCCCCATTTCCCAATGAATGGACATAGGTGGTTGTTGAGTGCATGCCACAAAAATAGTGGAAAGAGCAAAGATAAAAGTGGAGAGTCGATGTGTTTTCATGAAGAAGTATGATTTGCCTGCAAAGGTAGTTAAAAAATGGCATATATACAAATTTTCAGATAACAAATCTTAGTAAATGGACAAGGTATGGGTAGCATAATCTTTCGGTGAAGGTGGCTAAATGTTACGTTTATCCTACGTTTATCCTACGTATATCTTACGTATATCTTACGTATATCCTACGTAAATGTTACGTAATTGGTAAGGGATTGATAAGAAATTGATAAGAGATTAGTCATAGAAACTCAGCTCCCTTCCAAAGAAAAGGAAATAGAGGTGCAGGTGAGATATTTGTAGGAAATGTTGCATATCTCAAAAAAAAATGCTACCTTTGTAGCCGAAATAATAATACCATGATTTCTATGAATAAATTCATTTTATTACTCTTTGTTTTTATGGCTTCGTTGAGCAGTTTTAGCTCCAACACAGTAGTGTTAGGAGCAGAACAGCCCAAACAATACTTGCCACAATTAAACGGTAAGCGAGTGGCATTGTTGAGCAATCATACGGGTATTGTTATTCAAGGCAAAGATACCATTCATACCCTTGATATGCTACTCAATCATGGTGTGAACGTGACCGCAATTTTCTCTCCTGAGCATGGATTTCGTGGTACCGCACGCGAAGGAGAACATGTAGCTAGCAGCGTGGATGAAAAGACAGGAATACCCATTTTATCGCTATATGACGGTAAAAGTCATCGTCCGTCTAAAGAGGCAATGGCGACATTTGATGTGTTGATTACTGATATTCAGGATGTTGGTTTGAGGTTTTATACCTATTATATCACGATGTTACGCCTGATGGACGCGTGTGCGCATGAAGGAAAACAATTTATGGTATTTGACCGCCCTAACCCCAATGGTTATTATGTAGATGGTCCGATATTGGATATGAAACATAAGTCGGGTGTGGGTGCATTGCCTATCCCAGTAGTACACGGAATGACGCTAGGTGAATTGGCTTTGATGATTAATGGTGAATACTGGTTAAGTGATTCATTACAAGTGGATTTGACAGTTATTCCATGTAAGAATTACACACACCAAACTATGTATCGTTTGCCGATAGCTCCTTCGCCCAACTTACGTAATATGTTGGCGATATACTTGTACCCCGCCGTTTGCTTGTTTGAAGCGACGCCCGTGTCTTTAGGTCGTGGCACTGATAAGCCATTTTTGTGTTATGGTCACCCCAACTTTAATGCTCCTCGCACAGAGCCCAGTGTGTATGGTCCTGCGATAACCTTTACCCCAAATCAATCGACTCAAAAAGGTCGTGTGTGCGACGGTGTGGACTTGAGCAGTATGAGCGAAGAGGAAGCACGCAAGGTGGGATTCTCGCTAAGGTATCTGTTGGATGCGTATAAGCATTTGAATATGGATAACTATTTCTTCCGTCCTTTCTTTGAGTTGCTAGTTGGTGTGGATTATGTGCGAAAGATGATTAATCAAGGTAAAAGTGAGGAAGATATTGCCGCTTGTTGGCAAGAAGATGTGGCTAGTTTTAAAGAGCAACGTCGTCCATATCTTCTCTATGAAGAGTAGTTTAGTGTTTAAGAATATGAATCCGTTAACAATTCTTATCGTAATAGCATGCTATTTTGCATTGCTGTTTTTCATTTCTTACTTAGCAGGTCGTAAGGCCGACAATGCAGGTTTCTTCTCAGGTAATCGCAGTAGCAACTGGTTGCTCGTAGCGATGTCCACTATTGGTGCAGCCATTTCGGGCGTAACCTTTGTGAGTGTGCCCGGCATGGTAGCTACTTCAGGCTGGGCATATATGCAAATGGTATTAGGTTTTACCGTTGGTCAGATTTTGATTGCTTATGTGCTGATACCGTTGTACTATAAGTTTAACTTGACCTCTATTTACCAATATTTGCAACAGCGTTTCGGTATGAGTACCTATAAATCAGGCGCTTGGCTATTCTTTGTGAGTAAGATGCTGGGGGCAAGTGTACGCCTATTTGTAGTGGGTGAAGTGCTGCAACTTCTAGTGTTTGGTCCGCTGGGTGTTCCATTTTGGGTGAATGCAATTTTTACCGTTTTGATTGTGTACCTATGTACATTCAAAGGTGGTGTTAAATCTTTGATCTGGACAGACTTGCTAAAGACATGTTGTTTGATATTATCTGTTGCACTATGTATTTATTTTGTGCTTCGTGCAGGTGTGAATATTGACGGTTGGACATCCAATGCAATGACTCGTACTTTCTTTTTCGATAATCCTAAAGAGGGTACGTACTTCTGGAAGCAATTTTTAGCTGGTATCTTCCTAGTTATTGCGACAACTGGTCTTGATCAAGACTTGATGCAACGTACTTTGTCGTGCAAGAATCCAAAGGAAAGTCAGAAGAATTTGATAGTAGGTGCAATGATGCAGATAGTGGTGATAGGCTTATTCCTATTTTTGGGATTCTTGCTGTATTCGTATGCCAATCAAATGGATATAGCTCTTGTAAATGCTGAAGGTTTACCCTTAAAAGGCGACGATGTATTCCCATTCTTGGCAACAGGCAATTACTTCCCAGTGGTAGTAGGCGTGTTGTTTATCATCGGCTTTATAGCAGCAGCTTATTCCGCAGCAGGTAGTGCGTTGACAGCTCTCACCACGTCATTTACAGTAGATATTCTAAACAAAGAAAAAGATGAGAAACTAACTCAGATTCGTACTTGGGTTCATATTGGCATGGCGGTATTGATGGCGGTATGTATATATGTCATTCACTTACTGAACAACGACTCTGTGATTCAAACCGTATATAAAGTAGCAAGTTATACGTATGGTCCGTTGCTGGGTATGTTCTGCTTTGGTATCTTTACAAAGAAACAAGTACGCGATCGTTGGATTCCGCTCGTAGTCATACTCGCTCCAGTAATAACGTGGGTGGTTGACGTAAACTCCGTAGTATGGTTCAATGGTTATGTATTCTCGCATGAGCGTTTGATTCTCAATGCGTTGCTGACCTTTATAGGAATGACATGCTTAATCAAAACATCGAAAAATAAATAGTATGAAAATTATCAACTTATCGGAGCGACCATCGTTGCTGAACCAGTATTTGAAAGAGTTGCGCAGCATGGATGTGCAAAAAGATAGTATGCGTTTTCGCCGCAACATTGAACGTATCGGCGAAATAATGGCGGTGGAAATTAGCAAGCATTTGACCTACGCAGTAGAACAAGTACAGACACCTTTGGCCGTTGCAGAAGTGGAAGTTCCACAAGACAAGGTTGTTCTAGGTACCTTGTTACGTGCTGGATTGCCTATGCATCAGGGATTTTTGAACATGTTTGACAAGGCAGAAAATGCCTTTATTAGCGCATATCGCAAAGAAACAATCGGCAAACGAGGCGAAACGCAAATAGAAATTGTATCAGAATACTTAGCGGCTCCATCTATTGACGACAAGACATTGATATTGGTAGATCCAATGCTGGCTACCGGTTTGTCTATGGAAGTAGCATATAAAGCCCTGTTGAGTCATGGCACACCAAATAGTGTACATATCGCTTGTTTGTTTGGTACACCTCAAGCTATAAACTATTTATCGGAAACAATGCCAGAAAACGTGACCCTTTGGTGTGCAGTAGTTGACCCCATGCTAAACGAAAAGAAATATATTGTTCCTGGTCTAGGTGACGCTGGCGATTTATGCTTTGGCGAAAAATTATAGGATATTGGAAAAGTTGGATAGTGGTTGGCGCAATTGCCTATGGCTGTCTGTTGCGTGAACCACTATACTTGTTGCCACCAATAGAACACAAAGATAAGTGGATACACTGGCTAGCATTTATGACACTAACAATTGTGTTACTATGGGATAGCCATAAGATGGGGTTGAAGACTTGGAATATGTGGGTGGTAGCTAGTGTCATTCCTGTGATTTATGGCGGTTTCATCGAGATTTTACAAGAAAAATTTCTATATCCACGTACAGGTGATTGGATAGATTGGTTGGCAGATTGTATTGGAGTGATAATGGGTATAGGATTGTGGTTAATTGGACAAAAATGGTATGAACGAAGAATGGCTCAATAGGATTGCTATTACGTGGGGAAATCGTACACGGCAACGACAACTGCGCAAGGTGTTGGAACGATACAACACAGCCACAGAGGCTGCTGCTCGTCATCCAGAAATGATGAGTAGCGATGCTATTGAGTTTGCGCAAAAAGAGCTTGATTTCATTGATAAACATCGCATTCAATTGTACTACTACAAAGATAATAATTATCCATACCGTTTGGCTCAATGTACGGACGCTCCATTACTGTTATATGGAAAAGGTAATATAGATGTAAATCCCAAACGTATGGTTAGCATAGTCGGAACACGAATGCCTAGTGAACGAGGGAAAGATTGGTGCAGACAGTTCGTAAAAGATTTAGCAGCACAAATACCAGATTTGACCATCGTGAGCGGATTGGCATATGGAATAGATATTGTTGCCCATAAATCTGCGTTGGAATCGGGCCTTTCTACAATAATAATCCCAGCCCATGGTTTGGATAGAATTTATCCTGCGGTACATCGTAATGTGGCTATACAAGCATTGGAGAAAGGCGGAATACTGACAGAATATACTACTGGAACAGAGCCAGAACGATATAATTTTGTAGCACGCAATCGTATTGTAGCTGGTATGGCAGATGCGGTAGTCGTAGTAGAATCGAAAGCGAAAGGCGGTTCCTTAATTACTGCTCATATGGCTCAAGACTATAATCGAGATGTGTTTGCATTGCCAGGGCGCTATTGTGATGTATGTAGTGCAGGTTGCAATGAGTTGATTAAACATAATAAAGCTCAGCTGATTGAGTGTGCAGATGATTTGATTAAGGCAATGCGATGGGAAACTGTGAAGAAAAAAGCCGAGCAAACAACTATGCTAGAATTGATGCATGATTTGACTGATCAACAACAACAATTAGTAAATTTACTGCGCGAATCAGAAGAAGGAATACATATCAATCAGTTGGTAATTGAAACACAACTAGCATACAATATGGTGTCTTCAGAATTAGTGATGTTAGAACTACAAGACGTTGTAAAATCTATGCCCGGTGGTATGTGGCGTGTAAAAAATTGAAACGAGGCTTGCATAATTAAAAAAAAAGCAGTACCTTTGTAGCGAATTCCGTGAATAGACAACAAAAACTCATAACGATATGAATACATTACTTAAGAATTTAGGTGCTATTTTAGTGTTACTGGGAGTAATTTGCTTGGCAGTATATTACTTTGGTGTACAAAAGAATGCCCTATTAGTAGCTGGTATGGCACTTGAAGTTATAGGCCTATTTGCCTATATTCTTATCAACAAGCGTGTAGATTAACTTGTGTGTTAGTCTATAGCCGTCAATCTTGTTATGGCTGAAAATAACGATGCAATTAAACAGCACTTGACGGGCATGTACCAAGACTGGTTCTTGGACTATGCTTCGTATGTGATTTTGGAACGTGCCGTCCCCGCAATTGAGGACGGTTTGAAACCTGTGCAACGTCGTATTCTGCATGCTATGAAATGTGTAGATGACGGGAAATTCAACAAAGTTGCCAATATTGTAGGTCAAACAATGCAGTATCACCCACACGGTGATGCTAGTATTGGTGATGCGTTGGTACAACTTGGTCAAAAGGATTTGCTGATTGATTGTCAAGGAAACTGGGGTAATACGTTAACTGGCGATGGTGCTGCAGCACCTCGTTATATCGAAGCACGACTGAGTAAGTTTGCTTTAGAAACAGTATTTAATCCTAAAACTACCCAGTGGATGATGTCATACGATGGCAGAAAAAAAGAGCCTATTCATCTGCCCATTAAGTTCCCATTGCTATTGGCACAAGGTGTTGAAGGTATTGCCGTAGGATTAAACTCAAAGATTTTGCCTCATAACTTCTGCGAAATATGCGATGCAGCATTGGCATATTTACGTAATGAGAAGTTTCAACTATATCCCGATTTTCCAACAGGCGGTGAGATTGATGTAAGTCGCTACAACGACGGCGAACGAGGCGGAGCAGTGCGCATTCGAGCCAAAATCCAGAAATCAGACGACAACAAGACGTTGATAATCACCGAAATACCTTTTGGCACAACTACTACAAAGATTATTGAAACAATTATGCGCGCTGTGCAGAAAGGTAAAATCAAAGTGCGCAAAGTAGATGATTTTACCGCAGAAGAAGCACGCATAGAAGTGCAATTAGCACCTGGTAGTTCGTCTGACAAAACGATAGATGCACTCTACGCATTCACAGATTGCGAAGTGAATATCTCTCCTAATTGTTGTGTAGTGCAAGACAAGAAACCTATCTTTACTAGCGTAGGCGATTTGCTTCGTTTGTCGGTTGATCATACGAAGGCATTGTTGAAATGGGAGTTAGAAATTGCAAAAGCCGAATTGGAAGAGCAATATTTCTACACTTCTCTGGAAAAAATCTTTATTGAAAATCGTATTTATAAAGAGGAAGGATACGAGAACGCTCCTGACAAAGAAAAGTTGATTGCTTTTGTTGACAAGGCATTAGAGCCTTGGAAAAACAAATTGATACGTGAAGTTCGTCGTGAGGATATTGAACGATTATTTGAGATACGCATGATTCGTATCACTCGTTTTGATTCGAAGAAAGCAGATGAATTGATGCGTGACCTTGATAAGAAGATCAAAGTAACCGTCAAGCATTTAAAGAATCTAAATGATTATACCATATCATGGTTTGACTCACTTAAAACCAAGTATGGTCATTTATATCCACGTCGTACAGAAGTACGTAACTTCGCAAACATCAATATAAAAACCGTAGTAGAGGCCAATGAGAAATTGTATATTAACCGAGCAGACGGTTTCATTGGCACAGGATTGAAAAAGGATGAATACTTATTTAATTGCTCAGATATTGATGAGGTAATTATTTTCCATAAAGATGGAAGATATAAGATTGTGAAGGTGGCTGACAAAGTATTTGTAGGTAGCGATATTATTCACATAGACATCTATCGCAAGAATGATCACCGAACTATCTACAATGCAATCTATCGCGATGGAAAGAAAGGCATTTGCTTTATGAAGCGTTTTGCCGTAACAGGTGTAGCTCGCGACAAAGAATACGACCTGACACAAGGTAAGCCTGGTTCACGTGTGATGTACTTCACTGCTAATCCAAATGGTGAAGCAGAAATCATAAAGATTCAACTCAAGCCAGCATTACATATCAAAAAGTTAGAAGTAATCAAAGACTTGAGCGAATTGGGAATCAAGAGCCGCACCGCACGTGGCAATGTATTGACCAAATATGAGGTAAAATCTATTACCTTAAAGCAAAAAGGTCACTCCACCCTAGGTGGGAGAAAAGTGTGGTTTGATCCAGATATATTGCGATTGAATTATGACGGACAAGGGTTGTACTTGGGAGAATTTGTAGAGGAAGACCGCATATTGGTTATCACTAAAAGCGGTGACTATTACCTCACTACCTTTGAACTCACAGCCCATTTTGACCAAAATATTTGGCGTATAGAAAAGTTTGACCGAGATAAGGTATGGTCACTAGCTATGTGGAATGCTGATTTAGAGTATTATTATGGAAAACGCTTCCAATTAGATGCTCAAATGAAAGTGCAAAATATGTTAGGTGAAAATAGCGAGAGCAAAATCATTATTCTGACTGATCGCGAGGAACCTATATTTAAGATTACTTTTGTAGATGAAACAAAGATGGCAATAGACGTGATTATGTCCGATTTCATCGAGATAAAATCTGCGAAAGCAAAGGGTAAGCGTTTCTCTACTCTAGACATCGCAAAAATTGAAGATATTACTCCAGAGCCCGAAGTAATAGATGATGAAGATGGCAAAGAAATGAAATTGGAAAGTGAAGAACTATCGGAGGAGCCACAAGTATCAGAAATACAGAATGCGGTGGACGTACCATTCACCATTACAAATGAAATACCTGAAGATAGCAAACCAATAGATGAACAATTGAGTTTGTTTTAATGTTTAACACTTAAAATTTTTGTATTATGAAAAAGATTATTTTTATTCTTAGCGTTGGCATGTTACTGCTGACATCATGTATGGGTTCGAAGAAGGCAGCCAATCCAGAAGTACTACAAGGTAGTTATTTGGTAGATTTACCAGAGTTGATATCACAGATTGATTTAGGAGAAGAATTGCAAGAGTTAAACTCAGCTGTTGGTTCACTACTATTATCCAAGATTGAGGTGGTTGTTAAAATTAGTGATACTCAAATTTCGATCGAAGGACCAGAACGTTTTAATCAAATATTAGAGGTAGCAAAAATTGTTGCTTTGGAGGATTTGAATTTCCCTATTACAGTGGGGTATCAAGTGAAAAATAACACCGACTTGTGGATAACCACCGAAGATGGTCAAAGTGGCAAAATCGGTTCTTTAAAAAAAGTAGGTGAGGATTATAGCATCGTTAAAGCATCAATAGACATCGATGAAAATGGCGTAGAAAGTGACGGCGATTTCTTTATTGTTTTAAACAAACAATAATTATAAAAGAAATATATATAAAAAAGGTTGCTTTATCAGCAACCTTTTTTATATATATATTATTGATTAGTTATGTTGAATGATTTTCTCAGCTATTTGTACTGCATTAAGGGCAGCACCTTTGCGGATTTGATCCCCTACACACCAGAATGTAATACCATTCTCATTTGCCAAGTCGCGGCGAATACGACCTACATACACATCGTCTGTTCCACTCAAATATAGTGGCATAGGATAAGGGTATTTACCATTTGATTTTGTTGGATCATCCATCACTTGTACACCATCAGCACGCGATAAAGCTTCACGCACTTGCTCAGGAGAAAGTGGCTCAGCGGTTTCTACCCAAATTGCCTCTGAGTGAGCACGCAACGAAGGTACACGTACGCAAGTAGCAGACACTGCTATGTCAGAGTGCATAATCTTGCGAGTCTCGTGATACATTTTTAACTCTTCTTTCGTATAATCATCATCACCAAAAACATCAATCTGTGGGATAAGGTTATATGCGAGTTGATAGGGAAACTTGTTGTGTATAACTTCCTCTCCATTAACCGCTTGTCGGTATTGCTCCTCCAATTCAAGCATAGCACTAGCACCTGCGCCCGAAGCCGATTGGTAGGATGATACATGTACGCGCTTGATATGCGAGAGTTCCTCAATTGCCTTTAAGCAGACTGCCATGATGATAGTCGTGCAGTTAGGATTGGCAATAATACGTTTGCCACCCTCCTGAAGAGCCAGTTGTACGTCCTCTGGGTTGATTTCTGGAACAATCAAAGGACACTGCTCATCCATACGAAAAGCAGACGAGTTGTCAATCATGATCGCACCATGACGGGTGATATCCTCGGCATATTCTTTTGATACAGAGCCACCTGCAGAAACGAAAGCAATATCTATCCCCTGGAAGAGGTCGCCATGTTGAAGCAGTTCTACGGTATATTCTTTTCCGCAGAACGTATATGTTGTGCCTGCACTGCGTGCAGAGCCGAAAAGTCTAAGATTGGTAACTGGAAATTGGCGTTCAGCCAAAATCTTGAGTAGTTCTTGTCCTACAGCGCCTGATGCGCCCACGATAGCTATGTTCATAGTAGTCGAATTGTGTGGTTATTGTGCGTCTATTGTCCGTCTATTGTGCGTGAATAGTGCGTGAATAGTGCGTGATTGATAGGTAAAATAGGGCCTGTTTGACGGTGTCAAACAGCCCTATCGTAGCAATTAAAGGAGAGAGATAGTCAATTCTTCTCCTGCTTCGAAAGCAACTTTACCTTCGCGAGCCAACCAGCCCAAAGCGAGGTTCAAGTCGTCGTTTTTCAATTTTGTAGCTTTCTTCAAAGCTTTGAGTGTGAGAGCACCACCTTGTAATGCATTCCAGATCAAACCTGCGTTCTCACCAATTTTAGTTGTAATCATAATACCTTAAAAAATAAAACAGTTAATATATAGTGCGGCAGCGCCGCGTTGATTTATACTTTTTTGAAGAGCAAGCAAGCGTTGTGGCCACCAAAGCCAAAGTTATTACTCATGGCATATTGAATAGTACGCGGCTGCGCTTGGTTGAATGTGAAATTGAGTTTATAATCAATATTCGGATCTTCATCCCCCTCTTCGTGATTGATAGTTGGAGTGACCATACTATGTTTCATGGATAATACTGAGATGATTGCTTCTATAGCTCCGGTAGCGCCAAGAACATGTCCTGTCATCGACTTGGAAGATGTGAGGCTGATATTATAAGCATGTTCAGCAAACAAATCTTGAATTGCCTTAACCTCTGCCAAATCACCAATAATAGTAGAAGTACCATGAGTATTGATATAATCTACTTGATTTAATTCAATACCTGCCTCATTAATAGCCAACTGCATAGCATTCTTAGCTCCAACACCTTCGGGATCTGATGCCGTTAAGTGATAGGCATCAGCCGTCAGTCCTATACCTACAATTTCCGCATAGATATGTGCTCCACGTGCTTTAGCATGCTCATATTCCTCCAAAACAAGTGTCCCAGCTCCTTCGCCGAGCACAAATCCATCACGCGACGCCGAGAATGGACGACATGCCGTCTGAGGAGAATCATTGCGTGTTGATAAGGCATGGAGTGCATTGAAACCTGCAATTCCTGACACCTCCACAGCTGCTTCGCTACCACCCGTAAGTATAATGTCTGCCAAGCCCATACGAATTTGATAACAAGCATTAGCAATGGCATGTGCAGATGAAGAGCAAGCAGATGTTGTGGCAAAATTAACTCCATGGAAACCATAGCGAATTGCCAACATACCTGCAGCCATATTGGTGATAATCATCGGAATGAAGAAAGGACTATATCGAGGCGTACCATCACCAGCTCCAAACCCACCGATATTGACATCTAAGGTTTTGATCCCTCCCATTCCACTACCATAAATCACCCCACAGCGTAGCGGATTTTCTTGCTCTATCTGAATAGCAGAATCTACTATTGCTTCTTCAGCAGATTTCACAGCAAAGTGGATATAGCGATCATAGCGACGCAACTCTTTGGAATCAAACAGGTCAGAAACATCCAAATCCTTAACCTCACAAGCAAATTGCGTTTTGAATTTTGAAGAATCAAAATGAGTAATTGAACCTACTCCACTCTTTCCCTGAAGCAAGTTGTACCAATTGGTTGCTACATCATTTCCTAATGCAGTAACCATTCCTAATCCAGTAACTACGACACGCCTTGGTTGCATATCTTAAAAACACCCAACGAGTTTGCGGATTGCTACTCCACAAACTCGTCCATGGTAAAAGTGTAAATACGTAAAAAACTTATGCTTGAAGTTTCTCAATGTAATCAATAACGTCTTTTACAGTATTGATCTTTTGAGTATCCTCATCTGGAATAGAAACATCAAACTCTTTCTCAAATTCCATGATCAACTCTACTGTATCGAGCGAATCTGCATTAAGATCTGCTGTAAAACTTGCCTCTGGAGTAACTTGTGATTCTTCTACGCCCAATTTATTAACGATAATTGCTTTAACTTTTGATTCAATTGCTGACATAATTACATTTTTTTAGTTAATATTTTGTATTTATTTTAATAATTTTCTATCAATAATTCCAAAATCGACTGCAAAGTAACCACTTTTTTTTGGAATATGCAAATTTTTCGAAAGAAATGTGCATTTATTCCTGCATTTGTACCAATATTTTTCCCATTCTTGCTCCTGCTTTCCCCATTTGCGCAAGTAATACGCTATCGCCATCCAAGTTTGGAATGTAGTAATTAGTAACTATTTTATGCGTATGTCCTCCGATAATAATATCTATATTTCGCGTGGATTGCGCCAATTCCACGTCCGACAATTGTCCTTCTACCCTATTGTGGGTTCCCTGGTGACTCAAACAAACGACTAAATCACACTTCTTATCTTTTAGGATATTGGCAGTTTTCTGAGCAGATTCTATTGGATCCAAATATTGTAATGGGTAGAAATTCTTTTCTGCAATAAGCCCTTGAGGATTTACACCTATTCCAAAAATACCAATTCGTATATTTTGTCGATGGATAATGATGTAAGGTTTCACAATATCCTTCAATACCGAATGTGTCACATCATAGTTTGCACACACTATCGGAAATTTCGCATCTTGCAACACAATTGCCAGAGTATCAACACCGTTGTCAAACTCATGATTCCCCAATGTCACGGCATCATATCCCATTTTATTCATAGCATCAATCTCTATACGACCATGGTAAAAATTAAAATATGGAGTTCCTTGACAAAAATCACCACCATCAACTAGTAATAAGTACGGATCTTGTTCGCGTTCTTGCTTTATCACACCCATTCTACGAGCATACCCACTACAATTTGCATCTTTTTTACCGCTTTCCAACGGTTCAATCTGAGAATGCGTATCATTAGTGTGTAAAATGATTAATCTATCTAACTTAGGTTGCGTGCATGATACACAACAAAACAATACGATAATTAATTTAGAAATGCTTTTGTACATCTTCATGGGTAAGTAATATGCTAATTGTTTGACCATTAGGTAAATGCCGAGATGGAGACGACTGTTGAAGTCGTTCTATCAAATCACGCATTTCTATCTCTGTAAGTGTTTTAGCTTGTGGAATAGCCATTTGATCCGCCAAATTAAGAGCTACCATTTCTTGCCATTGTTGTGTAGCAGAATGTTCTGTATCTTGTACTTTGTGAATAACTTGCAAAATTGTGTCAGATGCATTTTTCTGCCCCAACAAAGCAGGCACTGCATTGATTGCATATGCGATAGGCGAGAATTGTTCCAATTCAAAACCGACACTCTTCAATTCAGGTAGAAGTTGCTCTAATGTATCAAAATCATCTTGCGACAACTCCAATATCTCAGGAAAAAGCAACGGCTGGGTAGCTGCTTGACTAGTTTGCAATTGCTCCAACAACACCTTATATAGTATGCATACGTGCGCGCGATGCTGATGCACAATCATTAACCCAGATGCTGTTGGAACTATAATGTAGCTACCATCCCATTGTATTAGAGGAGTGTATTCTGTTACTACAGGAAAGTCGAAAATGGGCTCATTCAACACTTCATTTCTAGTGGAAGATGATGCATCGTACAACTGCTCCCATCCCGACACTGCACGATTTGATGTATGCGTATTAAACGGATTATAATTAGGATCAAGTTGAATGCGCGGAGCAACAATCGAAGTAGGACGCTGTGTCGGAGTAGGCATTTCCAAATGCGACTCTGTGGTAAAATCCAATGATGGAGCCACATTAAATTTGCCCAATGCCTCTCTAGTCGCTGCCAATAGAATTTGGAAAATAGCCTGTTCATCTGCAAACTTAATTTCCGTTTTAGTAGGATGGATATTTACATCTATCGCTTCTGGATCTATATCGAAATAGATGAAATAAGATGGCGCATGATCTGACAACAACATTCCAGAATATGCAGTCATCAATGCCTTATGAAAATAGGCATGACGCATAAAACGCCCATTCACAAACATATATTGTTGGCTGTTTTTACCAGCCATCTCAGGTTTTCCAATAAATCCTGAAATGTGTACTAATTCTGTTTTTGTAGCAATATCCACCAATTGACCTGTATAAGGTTTTGACGAATGCCCAAAGACAGCTTCAATACGCTGTTTCAGCGTACTAGGGGGCAACTCTGATATGATTTCATCATTGCTCACAAAAGTGAATTGCACTTGCGGATTAACCAACACTATGCGTTGATATTCCATAATTAGATTACGCAATTCGGTCTGGTCTGTTTTCAAAAATTTACGACGTGCTGGTACATTGTAGAAGAGGTTCTTCACCCTCATATTAGTACCTACTGGACATTGTACCACCTCCTGACCAACGATATCCGAACCTGCTATTTCTATTCGTGTCCCTACCTCATCTTCTTCACGACGAGTTTGCATTTCCACGTGGGCAACAGCACAAATACTCGCCAAAGCTTCTCCACGGAAACCCATCGTACGAAGTTGAAATAGGTCGCTTGATTGACGAATTTTCGAAGTAGCGTGCCGTTCAAAGGCCATACGAGCATCTGTAGGACTCATGCCTTTACCATCATCTACTACTTGCAACAACGTTCGACCTGCATCGCGAACAATCACACGGATGTGCTTTGCACCTGCATCCAACGAGTTCTCCACCAACTCCTTCAGGCACGAAGCTGGACGTTGAATCACCTCGCCAGCAGCTATCTGGTTGGCTACATTATCGGGCAATAGATGAATTATATCACTCATAGCAAATAGTAAAAGGCAAAGAGCAACAATGCCAACAATGCAATCCAAAATACCAATTTTGAAGTGCGCTTTGCAGTGTCGCTTTTTTTATGAGTATTCGCTTCATGTGCTTCACGAAACGAACCACGATGAAGACGCGCAAGTTTATCCTTGCGCGCCTCCTTTTCTTTATCATAGTAAATGGGGCGATAGTCCCACTCACGGGGTTTGGGTACTTTTGGGAATAATACCGACATTATTTAATGATTGCCTGAAATTTCTCGTCTGCTTGGTATTTTGCAAACTCGATATCCTCTTGTGCTTTTGCCTTCATAGCAGCATCGCGCTCAACAGCCAACTTCAAGTTAGCGTAAACTGCCTCACGATCATTGGTGCGAGCACCTACTACTGCTGCCAAATATGCGGTAGTTGCATTAGGATTTGCCACTTTTGCCAAGGTTTGGCGAGCGGCTGCATAATCCTCATTCAAAATATGTTGAACAGCTGCATTGTTGCTTGCGCTGTTACCATAGGCATTCTTAGCTGCCGCATAGTCACCTTTCATTGTGTAGAGGGTACCCATTGCTGCATTCAAATCACCTTCTGTACCAGCTGCTTTACCAAGATACTCTTCTGCTTTTGCCAAATCGTTCTCAGCCATAGCTGCAATACCAGCGTTGTAGTTTACATCTGCATTAGCTGGAGCCAATTGCAATGCTTTTGCATAGCAACGACGTGCCTCTGCCACATTACCTTGAGCAAAATATACCATACCCAAGTTATTGAAACCACGATAGTCATTTGCGAACAACTCTGTTGCTTTCTTGTAGATAGCCAACTTCTCGTTTGCTTCGTTGGTCAAAGTAGCAGCATAGAGCAATTCTTCTACATTCAACGCTGCTGGATCATTTACTGCCAAAGTTGCAATCTCCTCATCTGATTTACCAATCAAATCGGTAGTCAAAATCAAACGGCTGCGACGCAATGCAGGAAGTACCTCGTCTGCAATAGTCTTGAATACAGCGCTCAAGTTCTTGATTTGTGCTTCACGCTCCTCTGGATCTGTGTACATGCTGAGCACGCGCAATACCAATTCTTTATCTTGGATGTTGCTTGCTTCCATTGCTGCTTGGAAACCAGCCCAGTCCTCTGCTGTTACATTTGACTCAATTGCTGCATCCACTTTCGCCTTCTTCAACTGTTTTTGCAAGTGTTTTTGTGATTTTGCTTGACGTGTCTCAGCCAATTTAGCATTCAAGTCTTGCTCACCATCTGGAGATGCATAACCTGCAACTTCCAACTTGTTGATCGCTTTATTTGCGGTTGTGTCGGCATCTTTAATTGCTGCATACAAATCCTTCAACTCTTGAGATTTCAACTCTGAGTTACGCAAAGTTGTTTGTTGGATCAAGAACTTAATATCTGCCTCTTGAACCTCTTGGATAATACGTTGGAACTTGTCAGCAGTTACTTGTGGCTTAACGTCCTCTGCTTGAGCAATCTTCGCGGTAGAAATCACACCGTCTGCCACTTTCATATCAGGAATCTCAACCACTTTCTTGCCCTGCTTAGCGGTAAAGCGGAGATACAACTCTGATTTTGCCATAGCTGGTACATACTCAAAAGATGCCTTCAATGAGAATTGACCACCTTCTTTGTAAGAAACTACAGTACCATTCTCTTTTACTTTCTCACCTACATAAGTTACTGATTGACCTACTGCCTCACCACCAGCATACTTCAATACTGGAGTAACGGTCAAAACAGCGTTCTTACCAAATTTCTTCACTGGGAATGTACCCATGATGTCAGCCTCTACGAGGTTACCTACTACGGTCAATGGACTAGGATTCACGGTAACTTGCTCTGGTTGAACAGCAGTTCCGCAAGCTGTCAGCACTGCAAATGCCATTACTGACGCAAAAACTTTCAATGATTTTTTCATACTTATTAAATAGTTATAAATTTGTTTCTTTTCGTATCACCTCACAAAAACTGTGCAACAAGCACACTATATCCGCTGCAAAGGTACAAAAATATTTGCAAATACACAACATTATGCGTTTTTTTTTGTAAAAATTGTGTATTTTTGAACTTTTATTCGTAACTTTGCAGCGTTTTTAATCACTAACATCGTTCTACATATGAAAAAAGGACTCTTTTTCACCTGCTGGTGTGCAATGCTTTTGATGGCTTGCCAACCTTCGGAAACGCAAATAGCGCAACAACTTATTTCCAATGCCAGAACACTTGTTGACGACGGACAATGGAGACAAGCACGTATTGTTCTTGACTCACTTCATACCTTCTATCCTAAACAAGTGGACCAACGCCGTGTCGCTAAAGCTCTTGAAGATAGCATCACCTATCTTGAGGCGCAACGCACATTGGCATATGTTGATACCATCCTTCCGCCACTTCTCGCACAAGCGGACCAGCTCATCAAACTGTTCAAGTACGAAAAAAACGACAAGTACGAAGATTATGGAAAATACGTACACCGACTGCTTGCCACCAATAGCAATACTTCACGCAATTTCCTGCAAGCTTATGTAAGTGACAACCGACAAACAATCGTAAAAAGCTATTACTATGGCACTTACCAAGTCAACCAACAAACCATACAACTACAGGCAAACGGCGAAGAAACTTCTTTATCTGGGCGCAACCACCATTTCCAAGATGGAGCGCACCACGAGATTATGACACTCAGCGAAGACAATGCTCTTGCTCTGCTCAATTTCATCAGCACGCACCAGAATAGTAAAATCAGGGTAGAAGGAATAGGAGACAAACCTACACGCAATTGGGTGTACTATCTCAACGATAAGGAGAAACAAGCACTTTCCGACACTTACCAACTTGGGTTTCTCATGAAGGATATCAACCGACTTGAGCAAATGCAACGGGTAGCTAGCGCACAAATCAATCGCTACAACCAGTAACACTTACTTATACATTGCAACATATCATCATAGCACCGTGCTATATCATCTACGCTCCGCCAACACGGAGCGTTTTTTATGCTGTTGCTCCCATTCACTAAACAACAGACACCCTGTGTCGTTCACTAAACACCTACCTCTATTTCCCTTACTAATTACTTATCAATTACGTACCATTTACGTAGGATATACGTAGGATATACGTAACATATACGTAGGATAAACGTAATATTTAGCCATCTTTTCCGAAGGATCAACATTACTACACCAAACTACACAATGTTACACAATACTACACATTTTTTACCAAAAACTTGCATACATGCAAAAAAAATTGTACCTTTGCCAAGATTTTAGTTTATTGCAGGAAAAGACCCACAAAAACACATAATTTTAACCTAATTAGCAACATGAGTGTTTTACAAAACTTAACAGCCATCAAGATGCTACAGTTGAAAGCGTTCAAGTTTCAACTAAACAACCCATTCAAGTGGGCAAACGGATGGTATGCACCTCTATATTGCGACGATCGTAAGATATTGTCATATCCTAAGATTCGAGATTTTGTTCGAATCGAGTTAGCTCGGACTATAGCCGAAATGTATCCTGATGCGGATGTAATTGCTGGTGTAGCAACCAATGCCATCGCTCACGGAGTACTCGTTGCCGAGCAACTGAGCCTTCCCTTCGTGTATGTCCACCCTACTCCAAAAGACCACGGACTCGAAAATCAAATCGAAGGAGACTTGCGACCAAGGCAGAGTGTTGTCATTGTTGAGAATCAAGTTAATATGGGTACCAATTGCCTCAAGGTAGTAGAAGCATTGCGCAACAACGGCTGCAAGGTGCTCGGTATTGTTACTATCTTTGACTATGGCTTTCCGACTACGCACAAAAAACTAGAAAAAGCAGAAGTTGATCTAACCGCCCTAACGAATATGGAAACGGTATTACACCATGCCGAGAATCTAGAAATCATCGATAACGAACAAAGCAAAGCCATTCAAACATGGCAACGCAAACCTTCTAAATGGAGTAAATAATTATGGCAGAAATTAAATACGAGAGTAAAATTGGGCAAATACTCGCTAATGACCAACAAGTCTTTGCTGTTTTGAGCAACTTAGAAAATCTCAGTCATTTCCGAAATGTCATTCCACAAGACAAAGTCAAAGAATTAGAGATTAGCAAGGACAGGATTCGAATGAAAATGGATGGATTAGCGCAGAAAATTTCCATTGCCATCGTTGATAAAGAAGAATTCAAAACCATCAAGTTCGGAGTAGAAGACTTCGCTATCCCATTCAACGCATGGATTCAACTCAAGCAAGTGGCAGAACTAGATACACGCATCCGTATCACCGTCAAAACAGACATGCCTGTGATGTTCAAGATGATGTTTGACAAAAAAATGCAAATCGGTCTTGATCAAGCCATTGACATGCTCTGCCAAGTACCTTATGACAAACTATAACCGTAATCCATACCTTTAAAACACAACTATAACTATATGGGAAAAAAGAAACGAAATCTCCGAATCCATCGAGAAGGTAGAAACATTATTGTTACACTAACATTCCTGATTTTCGCTATCAATGTGCCAATGTACCTATACGTTCCACATTGGGTATTCGCAATCACATTATTGCTTTCTGGAGCATTATTAGTCTTTGTTACATATTTCTTCCGCAACCCTACCCGTATATTAGATGTAGATGATCCTAACTTCCTCATCGCCCCTGCGGACGGACGAGTAGTTGTGGTCGAACCAACAGAAGAAAACGAGTATTTCCACGAAAAACGACTACAAGTCAGCATCTTTATGTCCCCTCTCAATGTACATGCCAATTGGTACCCAATTGAGGGAAAGATTATTGTATCTGAACACCAAAAGGGTAGCCATAAAGGAGCTTGGTTACCTAAATCGAGTACTGAAAACGAACGATCATTAGTCGTTATTGAAACACCTAGCAAAGTGCAAATCGCTGTACGACAAATCGCAGGAGCAATGGCACGACGTATTGTTACCTATGCTAAAGCAGGCAAACAATCACACCGAAACGAACACCTCGGGTTTATCAAGTTCGGCTCACGCGTGGACATGTACCTACCTCTAGATACTGATATCTTCGTAACCGTAGGAGAACATGTACGTGGCAACGAAACCATTATTGGCAGAATAAACGGATAATCTTTTGTATTAATAACTATACCATCTAATCATTATGAATAAGTTTGAAAACCTTTTTGCTGAGTACCCTTGCACACTCACCGAACAATCTGTTAAAGCAGCCGTAGAAGATATATTAACCAACCACTTCGAAGAGAACAACAACGTTGAAGTTTGGAAGCAATGCCTCCATTCCATCGACCTTACTACTCTCAATGGTGATGACACGACCGAGAAAGTTGAAACGATGGCTCAACGCGTCAATGAGTTCGAAGACAACTTCCCTGGCGTGCCCAATGTGGCTGCAATGTGTGTGTACCCTGCCCTCGTGCAAACCGCAGCAGATACACTCACCGAACCTATAGGCATAGCGGCTGTAGCGGCTGGCTTCCCTGCTTCACAAACATTCATTGAGGTTAAGATTGCAGAGGCAGCTATGGCTGTAGCGGCTGGTGCTACCGAGATTGACATCGTTATTTCTATCGGAAAGTTCCTCGAGGGGAACTACCAAGAGGTCTTTGATGAGATAGCAGAAATCAAGGCTGCAATCAAAGACGCACACCTCAAAGTTATTCTCGAAACAGGTGCGTTGAAAACACCAGAAAATATCTACAAAGCATCTATCTTAGCTATGGCTGCAGGAGCAGATTTCATTAAAACTTCCACAGGTAAGATTGCTGTCAATGCTACTCCAGAGGCAACATATATCATGTGTACTGCAATCAAAGATTGGCAAGCAAAAACGGGACAAAAAGTCTGCTACAAACCTGCTGGGGGAGTTAGTACAACTGCTGAAGCAGTACAGCATTATACGTTGGTTAAAGAAATTCTTGGTCAAGATTGGCTTAACAACGAATCCTTCCGTTTTGGTGCTAGCCGCCTAGCTAACAACCTCTTAACTAGCATCACAGGCACCGAAGTCAAATATTTTTAATACACCAACCTAAGGACATTATCGTATGAAAAAATATTATTCCATTATTCTTTTACTATTCTTATCTATTCAAACGTTGTTGTGCGCAGAAGCACCCAAACGTGAACTCCGTGCCACATGGTTGGCAACAGTCCAAAACATTGATTGGCCAAAAACCAAAGTTACCAACGACGCCACACGCAAACAGCAACAGAAGGAACTTACCGACATTCTTGACAAACTTGCAGCGGGCAATATGCACGCTTGCTTCATGCAGGTACGCTCACTATGCGATGCCATGTACCAGTCATCCTATGAGCCATGGTCAATTGCTCTGACAGGCACTCGCGGCAAAGATCCTGGCTATGACCCATTGGCATTTGCTATTGAAGAAGCACACAAACGCGGACTCGAACTCCATATCTGGGTCAACCCCTTCCGTGTGACCACCAGTGGCACGCTCGATAGTAATGACCAACTCCAACAACACGCAGGCGAGTGGATTATCAAATACGATAATGGTTCGTTCAAAGGTCAAATCATTGACCCTGGCTATCCGCAAGCGCGCGCGTATGTAATTAAGGTGTTGATGGAGATTATCAACAACTACGACGTGGACGGTATCGTCATGGACGACTATTTCTACCCCTACGGCGGCACGACCACAGAAGATGCCAAATCCAAATCTCTGCACAAGCCCGCCAACGTAGTGGACGTGAATCAAGATGGCGATACGGATGACGACTGGCGCAGAAATAATGTGGACGTATGCCTCAAGCAGCTCTACGACACTATTCAAGCAGTCAAACCCTGGGTACGCTTCGGTATGGGTACCTTTGGTATATGGACGACACAAAAGAAAGCGGCAGAGGCGTATGGAATCACCTTGCCAAATGGCATAGTGGGTTTGGATGACTACGACGTACAGGCCTGCAACCCCGTAGAATGGGTCAAGCATGGCTATGTGGACTATATTAACCCACAACTCTATTGGTCCACCAATGTAGCAGCACAAGACTACAAAGTACTCTGCAAATGGTGGGCAAAAGATGTGTGCGAACACTTCTCTAACCAATTGCCTGATGGCAAGAAAGTGCATTTCTTCATTTCACAGGCGGCTTACCATGCCTACGATGGCTATGCAGGATACGATGCAGGTGTTGGAGAAATACAAAAGCAAATAGATGTTAATCGCGCCAACCTATCATCAGGTTACACAGGTTCCGTCTTCTACAACACTACCGCCTACAACAAGATGTACCTCGAACTCCGCGACTCGCACTTTGCGCACAAAGCCCTGCCACCTGCTATGGACTGGAAAGTGAAAGAGCAGTTAGCTGCACCTACCAACCTTGTACTTACCAACAATCAATTGAGCTGGCAACACCCTACAGCACAGCGATTTACAGTATACGCCTACCCTCAAGGAATAGATTTTGCAAGTGCACAAAAAGACCCTACTTACCTCCAAAAAGTGGTATATGGCAAATCATGTGAATTGGATATTGACAATCTCGCCAATACCACTATCGCAGTATGTGCTTATGACCGCTTTGGCGTAGAACATGGAGTAGCAACATTGAACGAAAGTAAATTCCCTGAATCCGATCCAAATGCTACGGAAATCACATGGATACTCAACGGTGGTGTGATGCCAACAGTTTTGGTAACACCGACCAACGAACAACTATGGGAAGATTGGAAACCCGACTATATAACCTTCTACCAGAATATGTATGGCGATTCCTTCATCCCATCCGAAGACCGTCCTATCAACGATGTCTTGGGCTTCACCTGGATCAACTCTTTGGGAAAAGGTTTAGCTGAAGCCTTTATGAGCGAATCAAAAGATTGGGAATGGTTGAAAGATTACATGCAAGCCGAAGCTGCTGCACAAGATTTGACCATTAGTGGAGATAATGGATGGCGATATAATCTCTACTCATTCTTCAACTGCAACAATGCAGCGTATCGTGTAGACGGATATAAGGCTGGCAATACCGTGGACTTCACTACCGCAGGCAAACCCGAAGTATGGGGCGAGTATTATCCATATGCAGAAGAAACAGAAAACCAACTGCCAGATCAAGTGACTGAAACATATATTCTACCAACTCCAATACACCCTGATGGACATACATTCCTAGGTTGGTACACCACTGCCAATTTTGCAGGAGAACCAGTATTCGCCATCCCTGCTGGCTGGAAAGGAACACTCTATGCCAAGTGGCAAGGTGTGCACAATAGTGTTGAAAATATAGTAATAGGGAATAGCACACAAGTATACGACATTATGGGACGTTTTATAGGAACAAAACTACCCCATAATCAACATGGCGTGTTCATCGTAATACAAGACAAAGGTATGTACAAAATAGTCCAATAATTTTCACGAACACATAAAAAGAAGACTACCTTTTGAGGTAGTCTTCTTTTTGCTATTTTTCCACCTTCAACACTATCGGCAAGTGATCGGAATACCCACCGTGATAGCGATAACCTACATATGTTCTCTTCGGCTGATCACCAAGATATTTACTATCTTCTTCTAACAACCATTCTGGTGAAAATATCATGCTATTGGCAGTAGTTTTCAAAATGCTAGACACATAAAACTGATCCAAACACGACCACATTCCCCGATATTTATGTGTCCCTTTTCCTTCTCTACCCAAATCAATCATCATATTACTCATACCCTTCAAATCATCCTTTGGGGCACAATTCATATCTCCCATCACTACAATTTTTGCATCTTTTTGCAAAAGCAGAATACTATCAATCTGCTGTTGAATCACTTGTTTTGCCAACTGCCTCTTCCAATCTGTTGCCCCACTACCACCCAAATTCGATGGCAAATGACATACCATTGTATGCAAAGTATCTTGCCCATACACTTCTGCGCATACATACAATATATCACGCGTTTTATCCCCTCGCAAATCCACATGCAATGGCTTACTATGCAATACTCTCACTTTCGTACTATCGTACAACAATGCTACATCCACGCCACGCTCATCAGCACTTTCATAATGGACATACTTGTAATGAAAACACTTCAATTGATAGCATAGATTTCGCAGACATCGCGCATTCTCTACCTCGCACAATCCTACCAATGCTGCACTCTCCCACCCTGCTATATTCACCACCACTTGAGCAATACGATCCAACTTAGTATAATAACGATAATAAGTCCAATGGTGCAAACCATCGGGAAGAAATGATGAATCATTCTTCAACGTATCATGCTCACAGTCAAATAAATTCTCTACATTATAAGAAATAATCGTCAATGGCTCTCGCGCAAAAAGAAACCCACACTCAATACAGAACAAAACAATCCATATCAAGCGTGAGTATTTCATAAAATAAAATGCTTAATTCTAGTTTATTGAAGCATCATTATCGCCTTTTTCAATGCAGCCACAAATGCATCAATATCCTCTTTCGTGTTGTATAATCCCACCGACGCACGCACCGTGCCTGGCACTTGCAAATAGTCAATCAACGGTTCTGCACAATGATGTCCTGTTCGCACTGCAACTCCTTGTCGGTCAAGCAATACGCCCACATCAAACGGATGAACTAACACTCCATCCTTACGATAGACATTAAACGAAACTGCGCCAGCCTTGGGAAGCCCCGCAGCATATACTCGCACATTGGGTATTGCAGCTAACTGAGCTTCCAAATATCCTGCCAACTCTTTCTCATATTCAGCAATCTTCTCTAAACCAATCTCTTGCACATAGTCTATTGCCTTGCCAAACGCATGACTGCCTACATAATTCGGTGTACCTGCCTCAAACTTATAGGGCAACACATTGTATGTCGTTTTCTGAAAACTCACATGCTCTATCATCTCTCCCCCACCCTCTGCTGGAGGCAACTTATCTAGCCACTCTTTCTTGCCATACAGCACGCCCAAGCCCGTTGGACCATACATCTTGTGCGCACTCATCACCAAGAAATCGCAATCTAATAGCTGTACATCTACCTCCAAATGAGGCACCGACTGCGCACCATCCACACATACTGCTACACCCTTCTCATGCGCCAATCGCACAATCTCTTCTATCGGATTCACAATGCCCAACACATTGCTCACATGTGCCACAGACACCAATCGTGTCCTCTCACTTAACAACTCTTTAAATGCCTCTATATCAAGCGATAAATCTTCACGCAAAGGAATCACCTTCAATACTGCTCCCTTGCGCTCACACAGCATTTGCCATGGCACGATATTCGAGTGGTGCTCCAATTGGCTAACGATTATCTCATCACCTTCACCCACCATCGCATCGCCAAAACTGCGTGCCAACATGTTGATACTATCCGTTGTACCCTTCGTGAAGATAATCTCCTCTGATGACTGCGCACGAATCAGTTGCGCCACTTTCTCGCGTGACTTCTCGTGCTTTTGCGTAGCCACTTGACTGAGATGATGTACTCCACGATGCACATTGGCATTCCAATGGCTATATGCCTCCACTATCGCATCTATCACCACCTGTGGTTTTTGTGTCGTAGCTGCATTATCTAGATACACCAACGCTCGTCCGTGCACAGTTTCGTTCAATATCGGAAAATCTTCTCGTCTCATGGCTTGTAATAACTCTGCTCTAATATCTTTTGTGCATCACCTTCACTCAGCAGGTCTATCAAGGTAACATCCTTATTATTAGTCATATAACTATCCACTATACGCCATCCTACCCACAATCCCAAGCGTCCTGGAGACTCTTGAGAAATCTCTGCTGTAAACGGCCCATCGTTCAAATATGAGTTGATTAACATCGACTCCGTCTTAAACAAATCCCGCTTCTCCATCATCCTATTCCAGATCGCCTGCTCATACATTTCGCACCAATCCCATTGCTCTTTCGAGTAGCCAATCAACTCCCAAGCCGGCTCATTAGGCAACAACTCTCCAAGTAAAAATAACTGCTTTCCACGGAAAATCATTTGCTCTAACAACCTGTTATACTTGCTATTATACGAAATATGATATGCTAAATATGTGCCCAACACATCTCCTGCAACGCACGCCTTGCGCATAGTCTGTTTTTGATAATCATACACCACTTGATTATAGTATGGATAATCACTTCCCAAATACATATCCACTCCCACACCAATAATATCTTCGTAGTACATCACAGAAGAATTAAAACCCGAAACAAACAGATACACACTCGGAATATCCCACTTAGGATACAGGTAATGCAATCGCGAAAAGCCCTCATTCAATGCATCTTGCAGACTATCTACATTCGAAAACATCGATTGTACCTTGGCATGGGTCTGTGCAAAACCCAACAAAGTGTCAGTCAAGAAATCGGCATACAACTCACAAAAATATACCGTATCCTCTGTAGGCAACCCCAATATCCCTTCTACAAATATAGGCATAAACTCTTCATAATCATTATATAATTGCTCTATGTCTTGCCGCACACTATCTGATCGTACCGCCAACTGCACACTATCAAACCGCACAATCTCCACTTCTACTGCCTCAATATCTTTAGGGATATACTGATACTTATTCCCGCACCCGCATAGCACCACCGCCAGTATAATCAATACACTTTTTCTCATCTCTAAACACTAAACTCTAAATACTACACCATCTTTCATTTCAATCACTCTGTCACTAATCTCTGCCAATTCTTTATCATGCGTCACAATAATGATTGTTTGACCATACTGCTCACGCATCTGCAATAGCAACTTATGAAGCTCCTTCTTGTTGCTCTCATCCAGACTACCACTTGGCTCATCCGCCAATATCACATCAGGCGACATCATCATCGCTCTCGCTGCTGCAACCCTTTGTTTCTCGCCACCCGACAACTGATTAGGTTTATGCGTAAGTCGCTCAGCCATACCCAGTTCCGTTAGCAACTGCACTGCCCTCTTCTCTGCCTCTTTCTCTGGCACACGAGCAATCATTGCAGGCATCATCACGTTCTCCAACGCATTAAACTCTGGCAACAACTGATGAAACTGAAAGATAAATCCTATATGCCTATTGCGAAAATCCGCCAACTCTTTCTCCTTCAACGCAAACACATCCACCCCATCAATCACCACATTACCTGCGTCGGGCTTGTCCAGCGTACCAATAATCTGTAGTAGAGTAGTCTTTCCTGCCCCACTCTTTCCAATGATACTCACAATCTCACCTTTCTCCACGGTCAGATCTACCCCCTTCAGCACTTCCAACGTGCCAAACGACTTGTGTATATTTTTTACTTCTATCATATTCTTACTCCTTCTTATATGCCGAATATATCAAATCCACCGCCTCTTCTATCAAATCATCTTTATCTTCAGAGTGCTGATTCACAAGCAGATGCGGCCTAACTCCCCCCTCAATACTCTGCATATCTCTGTCGTACATCTTCACGCTTGAGAAGCGCACCATCCATCCATTGGGCAACTCATAACTCATCGGCATACCGCCTCCTCCCCCACTCTTTCCGCCCAGCACCAAACAGTTATCCGCATAGCGCATGATACTCACAAAGAAATTCGCCGCCGAATAACTATGCCTATTGCACAGCACCACCACAGGACGCATCCAATTGCCTTTGCTATCTTCCAGTTTCATCTCCTCTATCTCCGAAAACGCATCATGCTCCCTACCCGACTTATGCTGCCAATACCCCACCACGGTGTCTTTCGAGAAGAACGGAGCAGCCAGTCGATACGCATTCTCCATACTTCCGCCACCGTTATTCCGCACATCCAACACAATCCCCTTACAATCAGCAAAATAGTTCATCACCATCAGCCAGTTCAAATACGAAAAACTATCCGAGAACGAACCATAATACACATACCCAATACTATCGCCATCTATCTTGCAATAGTTCAATCCCCCTGCCCTGCGGTAGTTTTTCAAATAGTATTTCGTCAGTATCTCCGAATCGAAGTTCGTTGGATATCCCTCGTACCATGAGCTGCAAACCGACACATCGAATGGCGTATACAGATTCACATGTCCGTCTTCCAAAGTGTTCAACATCTCTTCCATCAGGTCAAACATTCGATACTGATCCTCAAACGCCACCAACTTCATCGTATCAAACTGCGGCTGATACTCAGCATACACCGAATCCCAATCCACCTGTTTATCATCAAACAAGCAGTATTTCTCATCAATAATCTGCCACAACGCTTCAAAGTTCTCCGATGGCGTATTC
This sequence comes from uncultured Bacteroidales bacterium, assembly GCA_937891975.1. GTDB lineage: Bacteria > Bacteroidota > Bacteroidia > Bacteroidales > Paludibacteraceae > Colicola. The sequence goes on along the minus strand of CALAUA010000014.1, from coordinate 246,558 downwards.
TTATGATTATCAAACTCATGCGTACAACCGCACAATAATCCTATAGCCAATAGCCCATTGCCTATCCACTTTACACTATCTACCATCCACTTTCTTACCATACCGTCAAATCTTTTGCTCCTCTCACGCGATACTGCCACACACAGCCCACTACCGCACTCACCATCTCGCGCGAGAACATCATACCCTTCTCTCCGTATTCCAAATACTCATGCGCTATGCCCACGCGCCAAGTGCTCCGTTTCAACTGCATATCAAACGTCAGTTCGTGTTGCAGGTGCCTGTGATTCCACATGCCTGCACAACGAAAATCGCCCAACACGCCTTCGCCCATCTCGTAATACGAATGCCAATAATCGGGTAGGTAGTCCATGCCTATCATATTTGCCCGCACCAAATAACGCAGTCTGTAACTGGTCTTTTTCGCTCGAAATGCCCATTCCAATCCGCCCATAGCGCACAGATTCACCGCCAAATCCATCGAATAGGGCTTATTCACACTACTGCCATGCATCTTTCCCATCAAATCCACATCCAGGTATGGCCCCAACTTCACGCGCAATCCATAATCAGTAAAATGCCAATTGTAGCATGCTCCCCAACCGCCATGCAGCCCTAATGAATATATCAAATTTGTGTACATATTGTTGTACATCCAACCAAATCCCACATCTATCTTCCCCACGTTCTCCCACTTCTTCGTGCTATCACATCGAAACTCTTGCCACCATTCGTTGCTCAGTCCCACTTGTTGCCCCGAGTAGAGTAGGGGACTCAAGTACTGATCTTGCATCCATATGCCTCCATACCGCACGCTCAGCACATTCTCATGCTCCACACCCCAATCATCTGCCCGAGCTATTGCTTGAAAACACATGATAATTAGCAATATGAACAACCATTTACGCATGCTTTATCTTTTTTATATTCCCTGCCGCTCGCGATGTTGGCGAGCGGAATGTTGTTGAATAAAGTTGTTTATGTTGTTGATTATAAAGTTATTCGATTCGTTGTTTCAAATTAAAAACTCAACTTTCTTTCCCCATTCTCCATCACTTCGATTTTCACCCAAACCGTATCTTCTGGCAGCAGTGGTTCAATCATCTCTGCCCACTCAATAAAGCAGTAGTTTCCCGAATACAGATACTCCTCCGTACCCATATCCATCGCCTCTCTCAAGTCCTTAATTCGGTAACAATCAAAGTGATATACCTCTTGCCTCTCACCTCTCGCCTTTTCGCCTTTTCGCCTCATCGCCTCAACCTCATACACATTCACTATCGCAAACGTCGGACTATTCACCACATCTTCTGTCCCCATCGCTTCGCATAGGCACTTGATAAAGGTCGTCTTGCCTGCTCCCATCTTCCCGTCAAAAGCAAACACGCGTGCTTCGCCGCACTTGTTCAAAATATCCGTCGCAGCCACTTCCGCACCCTGCTCATTGACCAAGTAAATACCCTTCTTTGGGTTCTTTTTTATTGCATATTGGTACATAAATATCCTAATTTCATGCAAAGTTACGAAAAAAAATGTATATATGCAAAAAAATAATTCTTTTTATTTGTTATAGACTGTATTTTTCGCCATCTGTAAATAACACAAAAAGCGCATTAACGCGCTTTTTGTGGAGATAGCGGGATTCGAACCCGCGTCCAAACAAGGAACCAATATGCTTTCTACACGCTTATCTTGGCCTTGATTTTCGAGCAACGGCAAGACCCAAGCCACTAACCATTGCCTTATCTGCTAACATCTCATTCTAGTAGTGCAGCCTACCAAAACCAGTCCCGATATTTCCGCACCGCTTAACCCATTCAGCCTCTGGACGTTGGCTTGGAGCGATGTCTCGGTTCAGCACCTTGTGCCGAAACTAGGCGAATCTACTATACTTCGATTACGCAGCGAGAGCTACAGTATTGTTGCCAGTTATAATGGCGAACCCGATTAACGAGCGGTGTTCATGCTCGGCGTGCTTACATACCTGTTCTACCTGCTGTCAAAACCAAATATCCCCTTTGTTTATCCAAAAATCACTCGAAGTTTTCGAGTGATTTTTAGTGGTCCTGCTTGGGCTTGAACCAAGGACCCCCTGATTATGAGTCAGGTGCTACTAACCAACTGAGCTACAGGACCCCTCGTCAGAATTCGCTTGTCGAAAGGACAACCGAAAGACGGCATTCTCTGTGGGAATGCGGCTGCAAAGGTACAACTATTTTTTGAAATGACAAAGAAAAACGTAGAAAAAAGTACTTTTTTTCGTACTTTTGTTGCAAATATGCTTTTTCTTTTGTACCTTTGTAGGCTATTTGGGGTGTTATGCCTACAAATTGAGTATAATCGAATAATATAAAATAAAGATATGGAAATTTTACAGCAAATGCTTGAGCGCGCGCAAGCTAATCCGCAGCGCATCGTGCTACCTGAGGGCGACGAACCTCGCACATTAGAGGCAGCAAATATTATCCTTCGTGACAAAATTGCCAATCTCATCTTGATTGGCGACCCATCCGTCATTAACCAAATGGCGGAAGAAAAGGGATACGAGCATGTATTAAAAAGCGAAAACCTAACTATCCTCGACCCACTTACTGACCCTAAAATGCCAGAGTATGCCAATCTGCTCTTTGAGCTTCGCAAAGCCAAAGGTATGACCCTTGAGCAAGCTACTGAAAAGGTGAAAGACCCTCTCTATTTGGGCTGCTTGATGATTAAGAATGGCGATGCTGACGGCGAACTCGCTGGTGCTCGTGGTACTACCGCAGATACTATCCGCCCAGCTTTCCAAATCTTGAAAACTCGCCCAGGCGTACATATCGTATCGGGGGCGTTCCTTATGTTCACTCCTGCCAAGCACTTAGGCGAAAATGGTTTCCTCGTGTTTGCTGACTGCGCAGTGAACCCATGTCCTTCTGCACAAGAGTTGGCTGAGATTGCTGTGACCACAGCCGAGACTGCCAAGGCACTCGGAGGCATTGAGCCACACGTAGCGATGCTCAGCTTCTCCAGTAAGGGTAGTGCAAAGCACGAACTGGTGGACAAGGTGACCGAAGCTACTCGCATTGCACACGAGATGGCACCAGACTTGGCGTTGGATGGTGAACTGCAATTGGATGCAGCGCTCGTGGAGAGCGTAGGTGCACAAAAAGCCCCAGGTTCGCCAGTAGCAGGCAAGGCCAATGTGCTTGTTTTTCCTGACTTGCAAGCAGGTAATATCGGTTACAAACTAGTAGAACGCTTCTCTGGCGCAGATGCTGTAGGACCAATCTTGCAAGGTATTGCTGCACCAGTCAATGACCTTAGCCGTGGCTGCAAAGTGCAAGACATCGTGCAAATGGTCATCATCACCGCCAACCAAGCCATTGGCGCGAAATAAAAGAGAATATTAACCTTAAAAACACATAAGTAAACATGAAAATCTTAGTATTAAACTGTGGTAGTAGCAGTATTAAGTACAAACTTTTTGATATGGACACCCATGCAGTTATGGTATCGGGTGGAGTAGAAAAAATCGGTTTGCCTGATGCTTTCTTGCAAATCAAATTGGCAAATGGCGAGAAAGTGAAAATCGAACAACCAATGCCAGAGCATACTGTAGGTATTCAATTGATTTTGAATAGTCTGGTTGATGAGAAGATTGGTTGCATCGCTTCTTTGGAAGAGATACAAGCCGTTGGTCATCGCGTGGTGCATGGCGGCGAGAAGTTCAACAAGTCTGTACTTATTACCCCAGAGGTAAAGGAGATGATTGTCAAGTGCGTAGAGCTCGCTCCATTGCACAACCCAGCCAACCTCAAGGGTATTGAAGCTATTGAGACAGCATTGCCTGGTGTACCACAAGTAGCTGTATTTGATACTGCATTCCACCAAACCATGCCAGATGAGGCATATATGTATGCTATTCCATATGAGTTGTACGAAAAGTATGCCATCCGTCGTTATGGTTTCCACGGTACCTCCCACCGCTATGTATCCGCACGCGTATGCGAGTATTTAGGTGTGGATCCAAAGCAAACTAAGGTCATCACTGCGCACATTGGCAACGGTGGTAGTTGTACGGCTGTGCTGAATGGCCAGTCTGTGGACACCTCTATGGGCTTAACTCCACTCGAGGGCTTGATGATGGGTACTCGCGCAGGCGACATGGACCTCGGCGCTGCTACCTATATCATGGAGAAGGAAAATCTCTCTACAGCCGACTTCTCCAACCTCATGAACAAGAAATCTGGCTTGATGGGCGTCAGCGGTATCTCCAGCGATGCGCGTGATATTGATGCGGCTATCAAAGAGGGCAACCAACGTGCTGACTTAGCTCGTCGCATGTTCATCTACCGCGTGAAGAAATACATCGGTGCCTACGCTGCGGCTATGAATGGCGTAGATGTGCTGGTGTTCACAGGCGGTATCGGCGAAAACGATGCTTATATACGTGGTGAAATTATCAAGGGCTTGACCTATCTTGGCATAGAATTTGATGAAAGCAAGAATGCAGTACGCGGTGAAGAAGCTATCCTGTCTGCTCCTAATAGCAAGGTGACCGTTTGTGTCATCCCTACCGATGAAGAGTGGATGATTGCTTCCGACACCCAAGCATTGATTTAAGATTAAGAAACTATTGTTGAACCAAGAATCAGGAACCAAGAACAAGGACAAACCAGTCTTGACTCTTGGTTCTTGAATCCTGCCTCAAAAAATTAAGAACCTTGAAACCTATCATTTATCAGTTGCTACCCCGCACATTTACTAACTACAACGAAACGCGTCGTCATAGAGGTAGCATGCAAGAGAACGGTTGCGGTACGCTGAATGCGATCACAACCAAGGCGTTGAACGCCATTCACAATCTGGGTGCCACCCATGTGTGGTACACAGGTATCATACGCCATGCCACTGCCATGTACAACACCCCTAGTATTGTCAAGGGGCTGGCTGGTAGTCCATATGCCATCACCGATTACTACGATGTACATCCCGACTTGTGCGAGGATAAACGTCGTCGTATGAAGGAGTTTACCGACTTGGTTGAGCGCACCCACAAAGCGGGTATGGACGTCATCATCGACTTTGTACCCAACCATGTGGCACGCGAATACCATTCCACCGCTCAACCTCGTGGCGTAGAAGCTCTGGGCGCAAATGATAATCCCGAATGGGAATTCTCTCCGCTCAACAACTTCTACTATATACCAGGTCAGAAGTTCGCACCTCAGTTCGATATCCAGGACTACGAGGAGTACCCAGCTCGTGCTACGGGCAACGATTGCTTCTCGGCTAACCCATCGGTCAACGACTGGTACGAGACTGTCAAACTCAACTATGGCGTCTTCTACCAAGGTGGCGGAGAAAAACAGTTTGACCCTATTCCTGACACTTGGCACAAGATGCTGCATATCTTGCTCTTCTGGGCAAGCAAGCAGGTCGATGGCTTCCGCTGCGATATGGCAGAGATGGTACCTGTGGAGTTCTGGACATGGGCGATTGAACAAGTGAAAAAGGAATATCCCAATATTCTTTTCATTGCCGAAGTATATAATCCTACTCTCTACCGCGATTACCTCGCAGCAGGATTCGACTACCTCTACGACAAAGTAGGTATGTACGACTACCTGCGTGGTGTGACTAGCAAGAACTGGCCTGCCGAGGGTATCACTCTCCAATGGCAGAAGGTGGATGATATCCGTGACCGTATGCTCTATTTCTTGGAGAACCACGACGAGCAGCGCATCGCCAGTGGCTTCTTCTGCGGACGAGGCATGTGTGCTGAACCTGCTATGATAGTGGCTGCTACCTTGGGTACTAACCCTGTGATGGTGTATGCTGGACAAGAGCTCGGCGAGAAAGGTATGGACGCCGAGGGCTTCTCGGGTATGGATGGTCGTACTACTATCTTCGACTATTGGGGCGTGAAGTCCCTGCAAGCATGGGCTAATCATGGCAAGTTCGATGGGGCTCATCTCGACGACGAGCAGAAGAATCTGCGCCAGTTCTATCGCCAACTCTTGCGCGTAGCCCGCAGCGAAAAAGCAATTACGCAGGGCGATATGTTTGACCTCACTTATGCCCAAACCGAGGGCTTCAACAAGCACGAGCAGTTTGCCTATATCCGCAAGTATAAGAAGCAGACCCTATTGGTAATCTTGAACTTCGATGACCGCCAAGTGGATATGCAGGTGCGTATCCCTCAGGAGGCATTCGAGCATTTGCAACTCGAAGCACAAGCAGAAGCCAAAGCCAAAGACCTGCTCACAGGCGAAGAGTATCGTTTCCCATTCAATGCGCATACCCCAGTATGCTTGTCGCTCCCAGCTTGGAAAGGAGTGATACTAAAGATTAAAAGTTAATTGTAGTTTAAAGTGCAAAGGTTTATAGGTACGGGATATGTGGCTTCACCGCCTAGCCTTTACACCGTACACTTTACACCATACACTAACCAATGAAACGCTTAGCAGAAATCATCAAACCCTATTTCAGATTGCTCCGTGTGGGCAATCTGGGCTTTTTGGCAATCTTGCTCTTTGTGATGGAGTATTGGGTGGCAACGCCGCTATTGCAGCGTGCGCTATTCTCCGAGCAGATGCCTTGGTGGATACTCACATTGTTGATTCTCAGCGTAGTATGTATTGCTGCGGGGGGATATGTAATCAATGACTATTTCGATGTCAAGATCGACCGTATCAATCGTCCCGACGACTTGATTGTCACTCGCGTCATCTCTCGCGATGCGGCTATGCTCATGTTCCAGGTGCTTACTGCTGTAGGCATTGTCTGCGGCGGAGTCGTATCGTGGTGGGCACGCAGTTGGACGCTGCTCTTTATCTATATCGTCATTCCTGGACTGTTGTGGTTCTATTCGGCTAGCTACAAGCGTATGTTCTTAGTCGGCAACTTGGTAGTGGCTTTTGTATCGGCTATCGTACCATTGCTGGTGGCTATCGTGAATGCCGACCACCTTCGTCACCTCTATGGCGAAACGCTAGCTTACACTCCTATCGTGGGCGAATTGTATATTTGGCTCAGTGGTTTTGCGGAATTTGCTTTCTTGATGACTTTAGCCCGTGAGATGGTCAAAGATATCGAGGATATCGAAGGCGACCGTGAGATGGAGTGTCGCACGCTACCTATTGTTTGGGGTGAAAAGTGGACCAAGATTATCGTCACTGCTTTGGTGGTAGGTATCATGGCGTTGATTGCTTATATTGGTTGGGCGGTATTGCCTTTTCCTGCTGCTTGGAACACCTTCACTTACCGCTATCTGGTGTTCGGACTGATGGTACCATTGGTGTGTGTCTTGGTGCTTCTGTGGTTCGCCAAGTCCCCTCGTGAGTTCCGCACGGTGCAACAAGTCCTCAAGTTCGTGATGTTCATGGGTGTCCTCTTCTCCTATGTCATTGCCACCAATATCTAACCACTCTACTCAATACTGCACCACACTACACAATGCTACACCATTCTACACCACGCAACATCATCCTTGGCTCTCAGAGCCCTCGTCGTCGCGAGTTGATGGCGGGGCTGGATATCCCTTTCACTTGTGTCACTATTGATGCCGATGAGTCATATCCTGCCGACCTGCAGGCGGGCGATATACCTCTATATATTTCGCGTGCGAAAGCGCATGCATATGCGAGTTTTCTCAAGGAGAACGATCTCTTGATTACTTCTGATACGATTGTTTGGCTCAATGGCGAGATGCTGGGCAAACCGCAAGATGAAGCGGATGCCAAACTTATGCTATCGCGCCTAAGCGGACAAACCCACGAGGTCTATACCGCAGTCTGCTTCACGTGGTTAGACACCACTCTAAATCACGCTACACAACCCTATACCACACTACACCACTCCTTCGTCGATTGCACCAAAGTCACATTCAAGACCCTTTCTGAGGAGGAAATTGACTATTATGTCAGCAAATATCGCCCACTAGACAAAGCGGGCGCTTATGGCGTACAAGAGTGGATAGGTTATATGGGAGTTACAAAAATGGAGGGCTCCTATTTCAATGTCATGGGTTTCCCCATCTCTCGTGTCTATGCCACCCTCCAGGAGTTATCTGTTCTGTAGTTTATCACTTTATGACTAAGAAAATCGTTGTTTTTACTGGAGCAGGCGTATCCGCTGAGAGCGGATTAGGCACTTTTCGTGGCTCTGATGGTATGTGGGACCGCTACCGCATAGAGGATGTGTGCACCCATGAAGCATGGCTCAATAACCCTCAGCTCTGCGTTGAGTTCTACAACATGCGCCGTCGCGAAGCCCTTGCAGCTCAACCCAATACTGCACATTATGCCATTGCACGCCTGCAAGAGACCATTCCTAACACCCAAGTCATCACCCAAAACATCGATAACCTACACGAACGTGCAGGTAGCCACGATGTTATTCATCTGCATGGCGAACTGACCAAACTGCGTTCTGAAACCAATGAACTGGCAACCATCGACTTAGACGGTTGGGAGCAGCATTATGGCGACCGCCATCCTGATGGCTCGCTACTGCGCCCTTATGTAGTCTTCTTTGGAGAAGGAGTGCCTTATTTCCCTTTGGCTTGTGAGGTAGCCAGTCAGGCAGATATCCTTATCGTGGTGGGCACATCGCTCAATGTCTATCCCGCAGCATCCTTGTTGCAATATGCGCCCTCTTCAGCAGAGATCTATGTGATTGACCCCAACACTCCCGAACTCGGCATTTACCGCCACCGCGCCCACCATATCCAGAAAAACGCCTCCGTCGGTGTTCCCGAACTCGTAGAAAAACTTATTTCAGCCTATTTCTGCCCTGTATAGGTGATATTCCTCATTGAATATCTCAATTCCCCGCTGATAAGCGAACCCCAACTTCTCATACAACTTTTTCGCCATGTTCTGTGGCTCCACCGCCAGTGTCACTATGGTTATCCCCAATTCTCTCGCCATTGCCTTTGCTTTTTCTATCAAAGCCGTTCCCACGCCTTGATTCCTGTAGAGTAGGGACACCGACAAACTGTCAATATAGAACTCTCCTGCCTTCGCTTCATCTTCCATATCGTCCCATCCTTTGCCAAAAGCCACATCAAACAGCCCCTTCAGCTGCGGATACATCCTATCTCTCTGCACGCGGTAATGCTCCCCGTTCACAGCAATCATCATTCCTGCCCTCTCTCCATCCACTTCGGCTATCCAAGTGTTCCTGTAACTATAGTGCGTATCTTCTTGCGCACACACATCCTTCAGTGTTCTAATCCACTGATTATAAAGTCCTTCATCTTCCAACAAAAACGCATAATATATCCCCTCCGCGATATACGCCACATCTTCTTTCGTCGCCTTTCTAATATTAATTATCATTGTAAAATTTTCATTCCCTTGCCGCGCGATGTGTTGTTTCGCGCGGAAGAGTTGTTGGTTAATGTTGTTGTTGATTTCCTCGCACAAAATTACTACTTTTTCCTAATATTTGCAAATATATCACTTTTTTCATCCCTCTATTTCTCTTGGAAATTACGCACTATTCACGCACAATACACGGACAATACACGCACAATACACGCACTATTCCTATACCTTCCTTAGTGGAGCAGTGGCATTTGGATCTTATTCGAGTATATATTGCCTCTCCACCACCGGTCTTGTTCTCAGCGATTTCCCACCGAGTAAATATTCTTCCACTACGCTCGACGGTGTCCCGTCTCGCGTGTCCCGACTCCCTAAACCCTAAACAGTAGCCCGCTTGCGGGCGTCCACTAAACAAAAAATCGTATAGCACTTGTGCATATGCGATTTTTTTCGTACCTTTGCAACCGATTAGGTAAAGCGATACCCATCACTACATATTTTAGTATAGCGTTATAAGCCCAGACTTGATTTGTTGGAACTTCGACCCTTTCAAACAATCATTATCTATTCAAGTACGGTTTATGCACGCTCACGTTATCAGCGTGAGTTTTCTGTGCGTAAATTTGAATAGATAAGGTAGTCGAAGACCTCAACAAATCAAATTGAAGCGAACGAAAGTTCACGCTTTTTTCGTAAAAAAGCAATAAAATGTAATATTCAGTCACCTTGATTTGTCTAATGGATAGTAAACAATATATAGTATGATACATTTAGAAAACATACACAAGACCTACAACCTCGGCACTCCCAATGCGTTGCATGTGCTGAAGGGCATAGACTTGCATATCAACAAAGGCGAGTTGGTGTCCATTATGGGGTCGTCTGGTTCGGGCAAGTCCACATTGCTCAATATTTTGGGTATATTGGACAATTACGACGAGGGTACATATCATTTGGATGGTCACCTCATTAAAGACCTCAGCGAGACACAAGGAGCACGCCTGCGCAACGAATTGATAGGTTTTGTCTTCCAAAGCTTCAATCTCTTGAACTTCAAAAACGCCGTTGAGAATGTAGCATTGCCCCTATACTATAAGGGTGTACCTCGCAAAGAGCGCTACATGCGTGCTATGGAGCAATTGGAGCGCATGGGGCTCAAAGACTGGGCAACCCACCTCCCCAATGAGATGTCGGGCGGTCAGCGCCAACGTGTCGCTATCGCTCGTGCTATTGTGGGTAACCCTCGTATCCTATTGGCTGACGAGCCAACGGGCGCCTTAGACTCTAAAACCTCTGTCGAGATGATGGATGTCTTCAAACAACTTAACGCTGAGGGCATTACCACCATCATTGTGACCCACGAACAGAGTATCGCGGACGCTACACAACGTATTATTCGAATCAAAGACGGTATTATCTAATGGGCGATCTCTTACACGAAATATGGGAATCGTTGCGGCAAAATAAGTTCCGCACGGCCATGACGGGCTTTGCTGTAGTGTGGGGAATCTTCATTCTGGTAGTACTCTTAGGCGTGAGCAAGGGATTGGAAAATGGCATGCAAGCCAACTACGGTTCGCGCCTCAGCAATTCGGTAGATATCTGGACATCATGGACCACCCTACCATACAAAGGTCTGCCTTCCTCGCGCTACCTATTCTTCACCGACAACGATGCACAACTGATTAGCAACCTGCCCGAGGTGGAACTATTTTCGCGCGTCGCATCCAAGTATGGCGTGGAAACGGTCTATGGCAAAGAGAGCATCACCTTAGAAGTGACGGGCATCGAAGGCGATTATCAGCATATCTTCAATAAGAATCTACTATGCGGACGCTTCGTGAACGCACGCGATATTGCCCAGCGAGAGAAAATATGCGTCCTTGATGAACGTGCCATAGAGATGTTGGGCGTCAGCGCAGAGCAGATATTAGGGGAGTTTATCAAGGTAAATAACGTGCGCTTCCGCGTGGTGGGAGTATGTGAGAAAGGCGAACGGTGGCAAGGTGCCAGCATGTTTATTCCTTTCTCCACACACCAAAACATTTTCAGCACCAGCCGCAAGTTCCAAAAGATGTCAATGACCATGACCAGTGGCACACGCAATATTGAAAAGCGCGTCAAGACCCTCTTGGCAGGACCAATGCAATTCGACAAAGACGACCCAGGTGCTGTGGGCGTATGGACACAAGAGGAGTCGGTGGAGGAGCAAGCACGTGTGATGGGGGCTATCCGACTATTTATCTTGATATTAGGTCTTTGTACATTGGTGTCAGGTGCTGTAGGCGTGAGCAATATCATGTTGGTATCGGTGCGCGAACGCACCAAAGAGTTGGGTATCCGCAAGGCATTAGGCGCACCGCCTATCACGGTGATGCTGTCCGTAGTGGGCGAGTCGTTGGCGATTACCAGTATCTTTGGCTTGATAGGTGTGCTGTTAGGTAGCGGCGTAGTGTCGCTGATTGGCATGCTGACCGCCAACGCACAAGAGCAAGTACTGGTCAATCCATCTGTGGATGGCTGGGCAGTGATGGTGGCTACCCTAATATTGATTATTATTGGCGTGATTGCAGGCGCTATTCCTGCCTATCGCGCTATGCGTATCAAACCGATTGAGGCAATGAATGCGGATAAGTAGTTTAGTGTTTAGAGGAATGGACTTTTTTGAAGAAATATGGGCTACGATTAGCAAGAACCGCTCACGCAGTATCTTGACGGGCTTTGGTGTCTTTTGGGGCATGATGATGCTATTGGTATTGGTGGGCTTGGGGCAATCGCTCACCCAAGGTATCATGGCTAACGTTGAGGGCTTTGCTATCAATTCGTGCTTCGTTATTCCCGACCGCACCAGTAAACCCTACAAGGGCTTGCAAAAGGGACGAACTTGGTCTATCCACAACCAAGACATGCCCACTATTCGCCATGCAGCCACCCACGCTGGTGTCATAGCACCCATGTGCTTTGGCGGAGAAAGCACCGTGCGCTTTGGCACATGGCACGATGAGTATAATATGGTGGGTATCACCCCCGACTATCCCCAAATATTATATATCCCATTGCTCTACGGACGCGAGATCAACGAGATTGATGTACAGGAGAAGCGAAAAGTATGTGTCATAGGCAACGAAGTGTACAACAAACTGTTCCCCGAAGGAGGCAATCCCGTAGGCAAACTCCTGCATATTGGCAACATGCAGTTCCGCATAGTGGGCGTGAAGCAAAAGACCAAAGCGCAAGTCTATTTAGGTGGTCATCCTGACCAACAAGTCTTCTGGCCTATCTCCACGCTGCAGCAAGCTCGCCAACTGGGCAAAAATATCCATCTCATCTTGGCTACAGCCCATTCGAACACACCCGTCAGTATCGTGGAGGAAGAACTGAAGACTGTGCTAAAAGACCTCTATACCATCGCTCCCGATGACAACCGCGCCATGTACACCATGAACATGGAGGAAACGCTCAAAGCATTCCAATATCTGGTTGTCGGATTAAGCGCACTGATATGGCTCATCGGTTTAGGCACACTGATTTCGGGTGCAGTAGGTGTGAGCAACATTATGTTAGTCACCGTGCGCGAACGTACCAAGGAGATAGGTATCCGCCGTGCCATTGGAGCCAGTCCGTGGGTGATTACCAAGCAGATATTAGCGGAAAGTACCTTGCTCACGCTGTTAGCAGGACTGTTAGGCATAGTGGCAGGCGTTGGCGTACTGCAATTGGCACAACAACTCTTGCAGGGCAATGAGATGTTTAGCCAAGAGATGCAAATCAGTTTTGGCATAGCCATTGGTGGATTAGCCATCTTATTGGTTATCGGATTATTAGCAGGACTATTGCCTGCTCGCCGAGCATTAGCCATAAAGCCCATTGAGGCACTTAATGAAGAATAATAAAATTAAAAACATATGAAAAAAGCAAAGAAATGGATCCTGTTGGCAGTTATCGCCGCAGTGGTAGTCGGAGTATTCGTGTATCTATGGCAACAGTCACGCCCCAAAGAAGTGAAGTATGAAACCAAGGTCGTGACAGTAGGCACTATCCAAAAAACAACGATTGTTACGGGTAAGATTGAGCCACGCGATGAGGTGGAAATCAAACCCCAGATATCTGGTATCATCACCGAACTCTACAAGCAAGCAGGCGACAAAGTGCGTGTAGGCGATGCTATTGCCAAAATCAAAGTCATTCCCGACATGGCACAACTCAATAGTGCAGAATCGCGTGTGCGTTTGGCGAAATACAACATGGAGAACTCCCACCAAGTCTTTGAGCGTGACTCTATGCTGCTTGCGCAAGAAGTCATTGCACACGAGACTTACGAGAAATCACGCCTGCAATATATCTCCAATCTCGAAGAACTGCAAGCGGCAGAGGATCATCTCAGTATCACGCGCGACGGTGTGGCAAAGAAGGCAGAAACTGACTTTACCAACACCATTGTCAAATCCACTATCACAGGTACGGTGCTGGATGTGCCTGTCAAAGTGGGCAACTCAGTCGTTTTGACCAACACCTTCAACGATGGTACGACTATTGCCACGGTGGCGGATATGCAGGATCTCCTTTTTGTGGGTAGTATCGATGAGACGGAAGTGGGTAAACTGCGCGAAGGCATGCGCATGGATTTGGTCATTGGCGCATTGAATGACCAACGCTTCACAGCCACATTGGAGTATATTGCTCCAAAAGGTACCGAACAAAATGGTGCCATGATGTTCGAAATCAAAGGTGCTGCCACTATCCCTGACACCGTGATTATTCGTGCAGGATATAGTGCCAATGCCGAGATTGTACTCAATGAGCGTGTGAATGTACTCACTATTCCAGAAGCCAATGTAGAGATGGAGGACGACAAGTCATTCGTGCAACTCATTACCGACACCACCACACAAGCGGTAACCCGCACCGAAATCCAAACGGGTCTTTCCGATGGACTGACGATTGAAGTGACCGAAGGTCTAAAAGCGGGCGATATGATTCGTGGTAACCAAATTACTCAATAAACTATGAAACAATTACTTATCATTTCTCTATGTCTCCTCTCATTGAGTATCAACGCCGAAGTTCTTACTTTGCAACAATGTATCGACTCGGCATTACTCAATAGTCTGACCATACAGAAACAGGGCAATCAATACGCCTCTCAACGCTTGCAATACACGCAGTCTAAGGCAGACATATCGCCCTCTATAAGCGGTTCGGCAGGACAGAGTTGGATATTCGGTCGTTCTATCGGAGCAGACAATATCTATCATGCGCAGAACTCCTCACAAACGACATTCAACCTTTCGGCAAATATCGTGCTTTTTGACGGTCTGCAAATGAAGTACAATATCGACCAAGCACGCGCCAACATGCAGGCAACCGAAGCCAATATGCAGGCACTGCAACTGCAAATCAAGATGAACGTATCTACCATGTATCTACAAGTCCTGCTTTGCAAGGAATTGCTCCTTGTCGCTGACAATCAGTTAACAGATACACGCTTGAAGTTGCAACACGATTCGGCTTTGGTGGCTGTTAATCGTTTGCCAGCAGGCGAACTCTATACCCTGCAAGCCCAAGTAGCACGCGAGGAGTTGGAAGTCACTCAACGCCAAAACAACCTGCAACTATCGCTCTTAGACTTAGCACAAGCCATTGAATTGCAAGATATTAGCCACTTCGATATTGCCACTCCAAATAGTGAAGAGTTGGTTGGTGGTTTGCTACCCAATAACGAGGAGGTGTATCAAATCGCTTTGCAATCTCGCCCAGAGATAAGGGCACTGGAATATATGATTCAGGCCAACGAGAGTGCGCTCAAAGGCACTAAGTCTGCTTATTCACCCACACTCTCTGCTGGGGCTAATGTCGGAACGGGCTACTACGATATGCAAGGCGCAGATAATCCAACTTTTGGTACGCAAATGCAAGATAACTTCAGTGCCTCTGTGGGGCTTAATCTCCATGTCCCTATCTTTGACAAGATGCAGACTTCTACCCGCGTGAAGCAACAGAAACTGGCTCTCGAGAACGCACGTTTGGATTTAGAGCAACAGAAGAAAGATTTGCGCAAAGAGATTGATCAAGCGTATTTCAATGCACGCAATGCCTATGTCGAGCAACAGGCAGCCGAGAAAGCAGAACAATCTACTGTAGAGGCCCTACGCTACACAACGCAGAAATATGAGGCAGGTCGTTGTTCATTGTATGAGTACCAGGAGGCGCGCAACAATCACTTGCAGGCGCAATCTACACGCCTTCAGGCTCAATACAACTACCTCTTCCGCCTACGCATATTGCAATATTATCAAGGGGTATTGTAATGCGAATACGTTTCCCTCTATCTTCTAATAAAGTAGGGGCTCACATTGATATGTGAACCCCTATTTTATTAACATTACACGTTCCACGCTCCTCAAAAACGAAGTAAATATTGCATATATTCCAAAAACTACCTTTCACAATATCCACAACATCGAAATTGCACTCAGGATCGCCTCTAAATGGCTAAAAACTGCATACCCTACAGCCACACTTCCTGTTCCGCCAACGAGCAACCAACGAACGGCATCCATCCGAATGGCCAACCGTTCCAACATCGTGTACCTACGCAAACTCTCTTGCAACTCACTGCTGGGCGATGGCATAAGATTAATCTGACGAATAGTATCCGCCATAAACGCCTCACTATCTTTTACTTGCGGAGCACTCGCACGCAAACGCTTTTTTATTTTAGTATTGGTTATCATCTTCGTCTTGGTTCCTTGTTCCTTATTCCTTACTCAAAATAGCTTTCAGTTTCTTTCTTGCTCTAAAGAGCATCACCGCAAGATTCGTTTCTGTTATCTCAGTTATCCTGCTAATCTCTCGAATACTTTTTTCTTCCAAATAATACAGTATCACAACTGCCTTCTCTTGCTTCGGCAACTTATCAATCGCCTGATATAGTGGCTCATAGCGAAAGGCACCATCTGTCTGCTCGCTTGCCAATTCCGTATCAACGCTCTCATAGTTCTCCACTGCCACGCGATGGGTATTCCAGTACTTATTTTGTTCGTTAAGGTATTCGTTGTAGGCAATGCGGAATATCCATGTTTGTAGCGCAGACCTGCCCTCAAAGGTAGCACAATGCAAATATGCCTTCAGTATTGCCTCTTGTGCAAGATCATTAGCCAGTTCTTCATCGCCGTGAGTCAGCACAAGCAGGAATCGCCGAAGGGACTCCTGCATGCCGCCAATAGCGGAAATAAACTGCTGCTTATCCATATAATGATGAAAAACAAGTAATTTTGAAAAATAAGTCAGACAGACAAACGCAGCTTATTCTTTTTCAGCAAGCTCTTTTTCCTCTTTCTCAATCTCCTTCTTGAGATAATTCTTTGACACAAAGAACATGATAACAAATGCTATACCTGCTGTTAACAAAAATGCTCCTGTTAGGATTGCGTCCTCACCTTTGCCTAAAGCAATCCCAGCTATCAGAATAAACAACCCCAACACTCCTAAAAACACGCCTGCATTCAATTGCTTCAGAACAGACTTCTTGGTTTTCTTCTTGCTCTCTGACTCGTTCAACATCTCAGCCATTGCTTTGAAATCAAGGTTAGACGCTTCACTCTTATCTATCATTTGCGAAATGAGCTTACTGTGCTCCTCCACTTTGTGACGACGATTTTTGAGGAACATGATAACACCTACCAATACGGCAACTGGAATTGCACCAAAAATTAAAAAGAGTGCTAAAAGAGGGACTAATTCATCAATAAACATACTTCTAAAAATTTAATAAGTTTAACAAATCGTTCTCCATCGCTTCTCTGCGACTACACCCATTAGACAAATGAGAAAAAGAAAATATTACAAACGACTGTTATTTTTTCTAACAAAACACATCATTTTGCCTGTGTCTTGTTCCACGCTCCTCAAAAATATTCAATTCTCAGGGCGTTATTTTGCCATTAAAATGCTCGTAAAGCTTTGTGCCTGAGCGAGTTCCGAGCAAATCAATCCACTCCTCTAATTTCGCACTTCTAGCACGCGCCACAGAGCCAAAACGTTGCAGTATCTTTTGCTTAGTAACTGCGCCAACTCCCTGAATATCATCGAGTTCGCTCTTTGTTTGTGCCTTACTGCGTTTCTTTTTGTGGTAACTAATGGCAAATCGATGCACCTCATCTTGTATCTCGACCATCAGTCGGAAGATCTCATCCGTCACCTTCATACCAAACTCCTGAACAGGGTCGCCATAGAGTAGGGTATTCGTCCTATGCTTGTTATCCTTCTTCAGTCCCGCAATCGGAATTTGCAAACCCAACTCTCCTTCCACTACCTCACGAATAGCACTCATCTGCCCCAGTCCTCCATCAGCAATAATCAAGTCGGGTAGGGGACTACCTTCTTCTATCAATCTTGTATATCTTCTTCTCACCACCTCCCTCATACTCGCGTAGTCATCGGGACCTTCCACTGTCTTTATCTCAAATTTCTTATACTCGCTCTTGCACGCGCGTCCCTTCTTAAAGACCACACAACCTGCCACTGCATTGCTACCTTGCGTGTTCGAGTTATCAAAACTATCTATCCACATCGGCATCGTAGGTAAGCTTAGCAACTTCTGCAAACTACCCAATATACGCACAGCACGTTGGTCTGGATTCAGCTTATCATCCTGTTTAATGCGGTCCTTCTTATACTGCTGCACATTCTGCACGGCCAAGTCCAAGAGCTTCTTTTTGTCGCCTCCCAGAGCAATATTCACATGCAGATTTTCATCAATTATCTCCGGAATAAACGGAACAATCACCTCCTTTGTCGTACTCCCCAACTGCTCCCTCAATTCGTATATACCCATCGCCAAGATCTCCTCTCGGCTCTCATCCAACTGCTTCTTATATTCAATAGTCTGCCCCTGTACAATACTGCCTCTATGCACATGCAGCATGCTGATATATACATTCTGCCCCATTTCATCGTAACCAAACACATCCACATCGCCCGCATGCGAGTTCGTGATAATCGTTTTACTGGTAAATTGTTCGATGAAATCGAGCTTTTCTTTCAGTCTGCCTGCCTCCTCATACCGCATTTCTGCGGCTGCTTGCAACATCTCTGCCTCTATCTGCTTGCTAATCTCTTGTGCATCGCCTCGAATAATCTTCCGTGCTGCATCAATATACTCCATATACTGCTCATGGCTCACTTTTGCTTCGCATATGCCGCAGCAATTACCCAAATGATACTTCAAGCACACGCGATATTTCCCCATTTCAACGGCACTTTTGCTCATCTGCATGCCACAAGTGCGAATAGGGTAGAGCTTATGGATGAGCTCCAGAACTAAGTCCAATGTATAGCCAAAACTATATGGTCCAAAGTACTCGCCTATACCTTTTATTATCTTCCGCGTCTTGAATATTCTCGGATACTCTTCCCGCGTAATACAGATACTTGGATAACTCTTTCCGTCCTTGAGCAGGATATTATAGTGGGGCTGATACTGCTTAATGAGGTTATTTTCTAGCAAAAACGCATCCTGCTCGCTATTCACCACCACATATTTGATGTCCGCAATACTCTGAACCAGCAGTTTGGTCTTGTAGCGATCCTGCTCTTTATGAAAATAACTACTTACCCTGCGTTTCAGGTTCTTTGCCTTACCCACATAAATCACCTCCCCAGCTTCGTTGAAGTATTGGTACACCCCTGGCTCTTCAGGTATGCGCTGAAGCAACTCTTGTATATGTGGATTTTTAGACATTTATTCCGATAAAATCGGAGCAAATTACAAATCAGTTACATTTATTTCGGTGTTACTAATTTGTCTTTGCTCCTTATTCTTGATTCCTTACTCAATGTTTAGCAACTCAGCAAGCTGCTAACCTCTACATCGTCATCAAACACTTTTCTGCCGTTCAAGAACTCCAACTCAATAATAAAGTTGATATACACTTTCTTTACATTGAATTTCTTTACGAGTTCCAGCGCAGCAGCCATCGAGCCACCAGTAGCCAGCAAGTCGTCATGCAGCAGCACCACATCATTTTCATTCAGCGCATCTGCGTGAATTTGAATAGTATCTACGCCATATTCCTTTGCATAACTTACTTCAATAGTCTCTGCTGGCAATTTACCCGGTTTGCGGATAGGTACAAATCCTGCACCCAGTTCCATTGCCACCGCAGGTGCCAAAATAAACCCGCGTGACTCAATACCCACCACTTTTGTAATGCCATATGCACGATACAAGTTGGCAATCTCATCTTTCATCCACTTCAAATACTCTGGATTACTCAACACAGTAGTGATGTCCTTAAACACAATTCCCTCTACAGGAAAATCCTTCACATCGCGAATATGCGCGATAATCTCTTCTTGTTTCATATCTTTATTTATTGTTAATTATCTAATCAATTATCTTAAATGTTCCACGTGAAACATTATTAAAATACCTTCATATTGTCACGGCTCTCGCTCGGTGAAGTCTTCTCTCGTTGTCGTGTCGTTGCCGTCTCGTTGCCGTGTTTCTCTCGTAGTTAGTAGGTAACATACATGTAATCACCTGCCCATCAGTACTAATAACACGCTAATGTCATTGGGGCTTACACCGGGTATTCTGCTTGCTTCACCAATAGTGCCTGGCTTAATGCGACTGAGTTTCTGACGTGCTTCGGTGCTCAATGACTGTACACTATTATAGTCAAAATCCTTTGGCAGGTGGATATTATTCAGGCGTTGCAACTTATCTGCTGCCAGTCGTTCGCGCTCAATATACCCTTTGTACTTGATATTAATCTCTGCACTCTCTACAATCTCCTCGCTTCTGCTGCCCAGTTGCTCAATCTTCTCTTTTAGTTCAGCGACCACTTCTGCCAAGCCCATAATAGTGATATTTGGACGCGCTACAATATCAATCAACTTGCTTGTTTGTTGCAAATCGCCATAGCCCATTGTGTTCAAATACGCATTTATATCTTTACCTTTCACGGAGGTATTGCGTAGCATTTCCGTCAATGCTTGCTCGCCTGCTTGCTTACTCCTTAGCAAAGACAAACGATAGTTGTCTGCCAAGCCTAACGCATAACTGCGCTCCGTCAATCGAGCGTCTGCATTATCTTGGCGCAGCAAGATACGGTACTCTGCCCGTGAAGTAAACATACGGTATGGTTCATCTACACCTTTGTTTACCAAATCATCAATCAGCACACCTATATAGCTCTCATCTCTTGCCAAAGTGAATGGTGCACCACCTGTGATATTCTGATGAGCATTCACACCAGCTACCAATCCTTGACCTGCTGCCTCCTCATAACCCGTAGTACCATTAATCTGTCCTGCAAAGAAGAGGTTCTTAATCATCTTTGTCTCCAGTGTGTGTAGCAATTGTGTTGGATCAAAAAAGTCATATTCAATTGCATACCCTGGGCGATACAACACCGCATTCTCCAATCCCTTCACCGTGCGCAATGCTTGCCATTGTGTCTGCCAGGGTAGGGAAGAGGAGAAACCATTCACATAGTATTCATTCGAATCTACACCCTCTGGCTCCAAGAACAACTGGTGCGCATCTTTCTCCGCAAAAGTAACAATCTTTGTCTCTATGCTTGGGCAATATCTCGGACCAATACTCTGTATCTGACCGTTATACAGCGGTGAGTCTTCCAATCCGCCACGCAGTACATTGTGCGTCTGTGTGTTGGTGTAAGTAATCCAGCAGCTCATCTGCTTTAGCTGGCGTTGTACGGTATCCAAATACGAGAACTGATGGCTATCGTTATCGCCCAACTGCTCAGTCATCTGCGAGAAATCAATACTCCTTTTATCTATACGCGCAGGCGTACCCGTCTTCATTCTATCGGTTGCAAAACCCAATTGTCGCAACTGCTCCGTGATACCAAAACTACTTGGCTCCGATATTCTTCCT
The DNA here is from genome assembly GCA_937891975.1 of uncultured Bacteroidales bacterium. Classification (GTDB taxonomy): domain Bacteria; phylum Bacteroidota; class Bacteroidia; order Bacteroidales; family Paludibacteraceae; genus Colicola. Next base: position 225,342 of record CALAUA010000014.1, on the reverse strand, counting down.
CCCTCAATCTGTGTTCGCCCAAAGTGCAATAGGCCATTCAAGAAAGTGCCATTGGTCAATATCACCGCCTTTGCCTGCATCTCTATACCGAGCAAGGTCTTAACTCCCTTTACTTCGCCGTCTTTTATCACCAATTCCACCACCGTATCTTGCCAGATATCCAGATTTGGTGTGTCCGTCAGGATATTCACCCATTCCTCAATAAAGCGTTTTCTATCGCTCTGACTACGCGGACTCCACATAGCAGGACCTTTGCTGCGATTGAGCATACGAAACTGAATAGCACTTCTATCTGTCACAATACCCATCTGTCCACCCATTGCGTCTATCTCTCTGACTATCTGACCTTTAGCTATTCCGCCAACAGCAGGATTACAACTCATCTGACCAATCTTATTCATATCCATCGTGATGAGCAATGTCTTGCTACCCATACGAGCAGCAGCACTGGCTGCTTCGCAGCCGGCATGTCCTGCACCTACTACAATGATATCGTACTTAAATTCCATATAATCAATCACTTACTTTCCAATTACTCTGTTTCTATGATGCCATCTCCCTTGTCCGCTGAAGCTGCTCTTACCTATCGTTCGTTGGGGTGGCAGAAAAGCATCCTCCAAGTGTGTTACCTCCTTCACCTCATGCGTAGTAGCATCCATCGTAATACCAATAATATCAAAACGGGGTGTCAACTCTATCTTGTGAAACTTAATGTACGCATTGGCTGCAGCAGCCATACGACGACGTTTCAGTTCATCCACAAATTCTTCAGGACGTTTGCCACCATACGATGTGGTTCTTGTCTTCACCTCCACAAAAGCAATCTCCTTCCTGTTCACTGCTATCACATCCATCTCTAGATGTCCAAACTTCCAGTTCATATCCACCACACGAAAACCTTTCTCCCGCATGATCTTAGCAGCCAACTCCTCGCCAATCTGTCCTATGATATTATGCTCTGCCATTATCCTTGCATCTTATTCACGCGCGCAGCATCCAGTCGCAGCATAATCGCCAGCAATATCGTGAATCCCCACAACGACGAACCACCATAACTAAAGAATGGCAACGGAATACCTATCACAGGCAGCAATCCCAGCACCATACCAATATTGATTGTCACGTGGAACAATAATATGCTCGCCACGCTATACGCATATATCCGACTAAATGTATCTCGCTGACGTTCAGCAATATAGATAATCCTCAATATCAATGCCAAATATAGCAACAACAATCCAGCAGATCCCACAAATCCCCATTCTTCGCCTACTGTACAGAAAATAAAGTCTGTATCTTGTTCTGGCACGAACTTTAGTTTTGTTTGCGTGCCTTGCAGAAAACCCTTTCCTGTCGCTTGTCCCGAACCAATAGCAATCAATGATTGATTTACGTTATATCCTGCGCCATGCGGATCATCTTTCATACCCAATAACACTTCAATACGAATGCGTTGGTGAGGCTGCAGAATATTGTGGAAAGCATAGTCACATCCTTGGCACAGCACCGCAGTAGTCATTACAAAGGCCACAATCCAACCCATACTGCTTTTTCGATATTTCACCGCCTGCACAAGCAGATAAATAGCCGTAAACGCCAAACAAGCCAATGCTATATAATTGAAATTAACAGATAGCCAGATATTGAGCAACAATCCTATTCCATAACAAACCACCACACCTATACTAACAATGACCAACGAACGAAAATCTCTCTCCTTAAATGCCAACAGCCCCATCACTATCGCCTCTATCACCAGTGTACTTACCAAGATACCTACATTACCCAAACCTATTGGCAATGCCGTCTCACCGAATAATATCACTAATATGAATAATACTACACACGCCAATCCACCCGAAAGCACATAGCCCGACATGCCTTGACGGTAGAACACCAATAAGAACGAAGCAAACACCAATGCCGATCCCGTTTCTCGCTGAGCCACCATGATAATCAGCATAGGCACACCTATTAAGAGGAAAGGTACGATCAAATCGCGCAAATCTCGCACTTTATAGCCATATTGGCTCATATATTTGGCTACTGCAATAGCCGTGAAACACTTGGCAAACTCTGCTGGCTGCAAACTAATCGGACCGATCGTCAGCCACGACAGCGAACCTTTGATATCACGCGCAAAAATAGGCGTGATTATCAATAACACTATCATTACTCCATAGAAGATATAACCCAAAATATCATACGCTTTCTCCTCTATCATCAGTATGATTCCACCTATCACAACCGCCGTGGCAAGCCATACCAACTGCTTACCTGCGCGATTGGAGAAATCCCAAATACTCGTTTGATCGAATGAGTAGCTAGATCCATAGATATTCAGCCAACCGAACAGCGCAATCACGAGGAACAAAACGATTGTCCACCAGTCAATACCCGATATGATACTTCTGTTATTCCTCATCTTGCTTATCTATCAAATTCGCATTTACCATGCGGTCATATAGCCACTTTCGCTTGATTTCACCGGTTAAATATTGTTCCATCAGCAACGTCGCTATCGGACATGCCCATGTGGAACCAAAGCCCGCATTCTCTACCGCCACAGCAATCGCTATCTGTGGGTTATCCATAGGAGCAAAACCGATAAACAACGCATGATCTTCTCCATGAGGGTTCTGTACCGTACCTGTCTTACCACATATCTGCAATTCGGGCACGTTGTACCACTTTCCCGTTCCTTCCGTCATCACACGCGCCATTCCTCGATGCACCACATCAAAGTGCTTTGCATCAATCGTAGTGTGATGAATCCTCGATTTCATCGAGTCATTTCTATTCAAATGCGGAGTTATATAATATCCCTTATTGGCTATCGCAGCAGCTTGATTGGCCAGTTGCAAAGGTGTCACCAAGATCTCACCCTGTCCAATCGACAACGAACGAATTGTAATCGCTTTCCATCCTTTCTTACCGTAAATCTTATCGTATAATCCTACCGATGGAACCGCACCTTTAGCTTGTTCACTAATATCCGTATCATCAAACCTATTACCCAAACCAAAGCTCATCACATGCTCTCGCCATGTCTGATAATGTTCCTTGAATTCGGCATTATCATCGCTATATCCATCCTGTTGCAGCAAGTCCTTATACATTGCCCAGAAATATGGATTACAACTCTGCTCTATTCCTTCTTCTAAGTCCACTGGACTACCATGATCGTGCGTACATTTGATAGGATACGATGTCTTTCCATTGCATGGATACTTCGTGTGTGGGCTAATCACTCCCTCTTGCAATCCCACCAATGCTTGCAAAATTTTAAACGTAGAACCTGGAGCATATTGCGCTTGTGTAGCCCTATTCATTAGGGGTTTATGTGGATCATTCAGCAATGCTTGATAGTTCTTTGAGCGCTCCTGACCTACCAATGTGCGAGGGTCCCAATTGGGCGAACTCACCAATGCCAACACTTCTCCCGTCTGTGGTTCAATAGCCACTACACTACCCACCTTACCATACATCAATTTTTCCGCCAATAACTGTGTTTGAATATCTAATCCCAAATGCAAATCGCTACCAGTAACCGCCTCTTTATCCAATTCGCCATTCTGATATGCTCCCTGTATTCGTCCGCGCGAGTCACGCATTAGTATCTCCACGCCCTTCTCTCCACGCAACTCTCTTTCATACGTTCGCTCGATTCCATCGCGTCCAGAGTAATCACCTACATTATAATACTCATCCCTATCTAAATCGCGCTGATTCACTTCTCCCACGCTACCCAGCACGTGCGATGCAATCGGATACATATAATCGCGCAATGTCCTACAGCGTATATCTACACCTGCGTACTTATACAATTCTTGTTGAAGTGCCGCCACATCTTCTTGGTGCAATTGGTCCATAAATACTTGGGGTGAATAACGCGAAAATCCTCGATTTCTTCGGGGATTCTGTATGTTTTGCATACGCTCTTCAAACTCTTCAGGAGTAATTTGTAGCTTCTCACAAAAACTCAATGTATCAAATGCACTATTCTGCATTTCCCTAACGATTACTGTCACCTCATAGATTGGTTGATTTGCAACTAGTAATTCGCCTTTTCGGTCATAGATAAGTCCGCGCGAAGGATAAATAGTTTGTCTCAGTTGAGCGTTGGTTTCGGCTTTTCCTTGAGTAGATTGGTCAATAACTTGCAAAATAAATAATCGTATAATATATGTGAGCACCACCAATATTGCTATGCCCGCTATCACATATCGCCGATTATAATTAGAGTCATTAATCATTTCCTAAAGATATCATATCCCATGATAATCAATATAGTAAGTGTGCTGCTAATTAATGTCTGTACCAATACCATCCACCAGTTATGCCAGCTCCATGCTTCTAGCGAGAATACCATCAAATGGTGAACCACTGTTAATATTGACAAACACTTCACATATTCTATTCTGCCTATACTCGCGCTGTAAATCTCACCTTTCACACGTTCCAAATCTTGTGTAAGATTGCCTAATAATATAGGACGCAAGAAACTAAATGCCACGCATGCAGCCATATTCACGCCTATCGAACTATGCCATACATCAAATACCAATCCCACTACTGCACCTATCAACATTTCTGCCCAACGTGGAATTTGTACAGGCATATTCATCAAGAATAGCACATATACCATCGGAAAGCCCCAACCTGCAATTTGCAAGTGGTCAAACAGTAGTACTTGTAGCAGTACTACCACTATCAGTCGCACTATTTGTTTAATCCATTCCATATGGTTGCTTATTATTATTGCGCAATACCTGTACGTACCTAAGTGACTTATAATCAGTACTCAACTTCACTACCGTCTGATGATAATTATCGCCTTGACCTAAACTTGTCTCATATACTTCGCCTACCATCACACCTTCGGGGAATACCTCAGTCAGTCCGCTTGTTACGACGGTATCCCCTTGATTCACATCTATGTGCCTTGCTATCTCTGTCAAGTTTACGTAGTGGCAATTGCGACCATCCCATGCTGTTCCCCCTATCTGACCATTATTTTTCAATCGGCTACTGATGCTTATTTTCGTATGAATAATCGGTACTACCAACGAATATTTCTCACCTACCGCACTCACTATTCCTACCACGCCATCTGCACCTACCACACCCATATCTACTTCTATACTATCACGCAATCCCTTATTGATAGTCAAATAGTTATGCTGTTTATTGGTGGTTATCCCCACCACCTTAGCAGGGATATATTCCCAGTCCAAATGGCTATACAAATAACTTGAATCGCGCTCCGTTTGCTCCTCTATCTGATTACCAAGCCACATCAATTCTTCCTTCAACCGAGCATTCTCCGCCACCAAAACTTCATTCTCTGTACGCAAACGAAAATACCCCACAATATTTGTTTTCATCCCCTCCACACCTGCTACCACACGATTAGCACTCGACCATACCGCACTCTGCTGATACTCATTATTCGTGCATATCAGTATAAACGCAACAACTTCCAGCATCAAAAAGATTAGGAAGTTGCTATAACGCGTTAAAAACTGTAGCAGGTTTCTCATACAGTTTGTATATTTGGGTTTTTCTTAGCGAATCAAGAAACCAAAGTTGTTCACATTCTTCAGTGCCACTCCTGTTCCGCGAGCCACTGCATGCAATGGATCTTCTGCCACATGAAATGGAATAGTAATCTTATCCGTCAAACGCTTGCTCAATCCGTGCAACTGTGCACCACCACCGGTCAAATATATTCCACGCTTCACAATATCAGCATACAACTCAGGTGGAGTTGCTTCAAGTGCCTGAAGAATAGCATTTTCTATCTTTGCAATACTCTTCTCCAGGCAGTGCGCTATCTCTTGATAACTTACTGGCACTTGCATTGGCAACGCTGTCACCTTGTTTGGACCAATCACCATGTAATCTTCTGGAGCATCTTCCAATTCTGGCAAAGCACTACCCACTTGCATCTTTATACGCTCTGCTGTTGGCTCATCAATGCGCAAGTTGTGCATGCGACCCATATACTCCACGATGTCAGCATTTAGATCATCACCAGCCACCTTAATGGACTTATTTGCCACGATTCCACCGAGAGAAATCACCGCAATCTCAGTCGTACCACCACCTATATCTACCACCATACAGCCCTCTGGACTCTCCACATCAATACCCATACCTATTGCTGCTGCCATTGGCTCATAAATCATATACACATCACGTCCACCTGCGTGTTCACTGCTGTCACGCACCGCACGAATCTCCACTTCCGTACTACCGGAAGGAATACATACCACCATGCGAATATTTGGCGTAAACAATTTGTTTTGCTTAGGAATCATCTTAATCATTCCTCTAATCATCATCTCGCAGGCGTAGAAATCGGCAATCACACCATCGCGCAAAGGGCGTACTGTACGAATCAGTGTTCCGCCTTTACCAATCATCTGTTGCGCCTTACGACCTACCGCCACCATCTTGTTGTCTGCCATACTGATTGCCACTACCGATGGCTCATCCACCACCACTTTGTCGTTACAAATGATGATGGTGTTCGCTGTACCAAGGTCAATGGCAATTTCTTGTGTCAATGAAAATAGTCCCATTTTGCTTTATAAATATATTAAAGGTATTATTATTTTTCGTGCACTCTTACCCAAATTCCATAAAATCGCACAAAATTACTACAAAAAAAGCAAATATGCAAGCAAACGGACATATTTTTTTCGAAAAGATAGATTTTATCTATCACTTCCATTATTACACCTATTAACAACTATCTCACCACCAACCATCGCGGCTGTTGATTTTTCGTTTGATTATTATATAATTGCAATATAGGATCATCTACGGTTCTTATTTTTGCACCCACTAAATCAGCCCATTTCTGCGCCTTTGAGACTGTTTTACGATGACGTTGAATGCTCCTCGTATCTTTTTCCCAACGTTTCTTTTTCTCTATTTTTAATTTAGGGATATAAGTCACACCATTCTCAACTGCCTGATTTACTTCCTCTTCTGTTGCAAAAGCCACTGGCTCACCACTGAATTTCCTGCATTCCTCCAAAAACACATTCCACTCGCCATCTGTCTTATCAACTACCACTTGCGACCATGCTTCCTCCAATGGTAAACTTTGTATCTTATACCACACACGTTGATTAACCGCCTCTTCCGAAATATAATAAGGATTTTCACATGCTACATAACGAAACTTTACGCGTATATTGTTCATTTTCAACTTCTTGACCATTGCTGGCTCCTCTATCGGCTGCAATGTCGGCTCATCGGGCAAAGTCAATGCCAATCGCAAACCACAATAATTCATTGTTTGTTCAGGATTATAATATTCTCTTCGAGATAGATAGCTATTATCTTCACAATTATCAAAGCTCCCACCTCGCACCACTTTCAATGTCCCTTCCATAGCCCCTTTAGGATTAGGCTCTGTTCCTAAATAGTATCTACCATACCAGTCTGAGCACCATTCACTTACATTGCCCGTCATATCATGCAAACCTAACTCATTTGCCTTCCTACAACCCACACTATGAGTGCGAAAACCAGCATTATTCAATCCCCAACTAACACTATCCACCACATTCCCACCTGCATAACGAAACCCCTTACTCTTATTCCCACCTCGTGCCGCAAATTCCCACTCCGCCTCAGTTGGCAAACGGAATGGCATACCTGTTATACTATCTAAACGCTTTACAAAGTTCTGACAATCATACCAATTCACATCTGTAATAGGATGATTTGGAGTGTGCCACTCATCACTCACATACCACCCTTTCATCACTGTTTGCCATAGTGCTTGAGTCACCTCAGTACTTGCTATATAGTACGCGTCAAGCGATACTGTATGAGCTGGCAAATCTGAAGCAATATTTTCACGATGTTGTTCTCGTGTACCACCCATTACAAACACACCGCCTTCAACTCGTTGCATATCAAACTCCACACCATTTACTTCAAAATGAAGCAATTGCAACGAATCTGGTATTGTGATTTTAGCGGATCCATATGCGCAAGACATTCCAATCACCCATTGCCAAGCACACAACGATAATATACACAAAGAGTATTTTCGCATGACCATTACCTATCACGCAAAAACTATGCCATTCACACATTATTTTATGTTTACAAAACTCTATCTGAACATGAGCTTTGCAAGTAATCGTTCGAGCGAGTGCGAGATAGAGCTCTTTTCTCTCAATCCTCTTACCAAATCTTAGGTTATTCTTAGGTGATTCATAGGTTATTCATAGGTTATTTAGCAACTTTCTACACCACATCAGATGAAATCTAGTTTTTTTCGATGCAAAAATTTACCCACACAAAAAAAGTGTGATGACTAGTACTAGTCATCACACTCGCGCTCCCTCAAGGACTTGAACCTTGGACCCCCTGATTAACAGTCAGATGCTCTAACCGACTGAGCTAAGGAAGCAGTATTTTTGGATCTCGAAAAACACTTCGTTTTCGAAATCGGGTGCAAAAGTACTGCTTTTTTTTGATATAAGCAAGTTTTTTCCAAAAAAAATTACTATCTTTGCAGAAAATTTTGATTTTACACCCAAAATTACACTTTTTTGACCATAAAATAGCTAATTTTAACCCAAAAAATACAAATGAAACGAGTTTTAGGTCTAGGAAATGCTTTAACCGACATCTTGCTACAAGTGTCGGAAGGAGATCTTCGCGAGATTGGGGTCCCTAAAGGGAGTATGAATCTAATTAACGAAGAACAATTAGAATGTATCCAAACGCGATTTATCTCCGTGCGCAAACATCTTGTAGCAGGTGGCAGTGCCTCCAATACCGTTACAACCATAGCACAGTTAGGAGGAAAAGCTGCTTTCATCGGAAAGATAGGAAACGACGAAGTGGGGAAATTCTACCGAGAAGACCTCATCAAAAACAATGTCAAACCGCTACTACTCACGTCGTCACTCATGTCAGGATGTTGTATCGTACTCATCACTCCTGATGGCGAACGCACCTTCTGCACCTACCTCGGAGCGGCAGCTGACCTCCACGCAGAAGATATCCGAAAAGAGGCATTCGTAGGATACGATATCTGCCACGTTGAGGGATACCTCGTTCAAGATCATGACCTTATCGAAACTGCCCTACGCACAGCCAAAGAGCAAGGATGTACCGTCTCGCTTGATCTTGCAAGTTACAACGTGGTCAACGATAATCACCAATTCCTTAAAGACCTTATATATAAATATGTGGACATTGTCTTTGCTAACGAAGACGAGTCTTTTGCATACACCCACCTTAATCCCGAAGAATCGGTAGCTAATATTGCAGGACAATGCGATATAGCGATAGTGAAAGTAGGTAAACGTGGTTCATATGTACTACAAGGTAACCAATTACATCATATCGGCGCCATCACTTCCAATTGTCTTGATTCTACGGGCGCAGGCGACCTATATGCAGGTGGCTTCTTACATGCTTTATCCGATGGCTTTGATCTACGTCGCTGCGGCGAAATTGGTACTATTGCTGCGGGGCGTGTCGTTGAAATCGTAGGAACAAAACTTCCCGAAGAAACATGGGACGAGATTCGCCGTATCTGCGCCCTCTATCGTGGCTTCATGCACAAACTCAAATTCTAACCCATTTATAATTCAAAATTCAATGAAACTTCTTTACATTTTATACCAATACTTGATAGGTTTTCCCCTCATCGTTGTTGTTACATTGTTTACTGCTTTACTTACCATTATCTGTTTCCCATGGCGAAATGGCAAGTTGCCTCGTACCGTACAAGTCTTTTGGTCTAGAAGCGTATTATGGCTCTTGCTTATTCCTATCAAGGTGACAGGACGAGAGAATGTCAATCCTAAACAATCGTATGTATTTGTGGCAAATCATCAATCGTTCTTGGATGTTTTTGCCGTCTATGGTTGGTTGCCAAATAACTTCAAATGGTTGATGAAAAAAGAGTTACGTAAGATTCCATTCGTAGGTACAGCGTGTGCCGTGGCAGGACATATTTTTGTTGATCGTAGCAATCCACGTGCAGCAATGGAGAGTCTGCACTATATCAAAGCCCAACTGCACGATGGCATCAGCACAGTGATTTTTCCAGAAGGAACACGCACCAAGACTGGTGAAATGGGACGCTTCAAAGCAGGAGCTTTCAAAATCGCTATGGATATGGGATTGCCAGTAGTGCCTATCACACTCAAGGGCTTCTATGAGGCTATGCCTCGAGGAAAAGCATTTGCTAATCCGCGCTCACGCGTATCGCTGCATATCGGTAAACCCATTGATATCTCTCAATTCAATGACATCAATGAGGCTATGGCTGCCGTTCGAGAGAAAGTGGCAGAGGGCTTATCAAAGCCACTTGGCTAATGCCTCGTAGTATTTTGGAGAAACGGGGATAGTTTTTACATTTGCTACATCTAACTCCGCGTTTATCATACCCTCTTTATCACGACGCAATACTTTGATGTGTTGTGGATTGATATAATAACTTCTTTGACAACGGAGAAGTCCATGTTTGTGCATCAAACCTTCTAGCGACTTCATAGATGTACGAAGCGAATAATCTTTTACTCTATCTCCTTCCAAATAACGCACGCGCACGTAGTTCTCATCCGCTTCTACATATAGCACTGCAGAAGACGCTATCATCAATTTCAGCTTTTGTGCACTATCCACAAAGCGCATCAAACTGGCGTCATTTATTTGTTCCTCCTCTTTTCTTCCAACGTACGCAAATGCCAAATCAAATATTACATAAGGATAAACACATACCAAGAGCAAATTATACAGCGATTGCCCTACCATATAAAAATAAGAATACTCTCCACGATACATCAAAGTGATATAAAGAGCGGTGAACAAACTCATCACAATCAACTCACTTACTTCCCAAACCACATATTTCACCCAATTCATTCGCAATGTATGATGAATAGCTAATAGCAAACCACGAGAGATAATCATTACTCCTAATAATATACACATAATTATGGTACTATTAAAATTTATCATCTCCCTTCCCATATCTAGAAGTTCGTACCAGCCACTTGGCTGATATAGCAATACGAAACACAACCAAAAAGCAGGTAGCCCAAATACAAAAAGCAAATTACTACGCAACTTGGTCATAATTGAGGGTAATTTATTCATTTTTTAGTCATTTATTTGGTGTGACGAATTTCATTAATATATACATTTTGTCACTAATAAGGAAATTTAATACCTATATTTCCGTTTTCTACAAAAACTATGCCATGCTATCACATTTATTTTCATAATCGCCAAATTGGCAGTAATTTTGCAGCCGAAAAACAAATAAAATCATGGATATTATTATGAAAATAGTAGCTTTAGGTGATTCCATTATTAAAGGAGTTTTATTTAATCAAGAAGAAAATGGTCGCGGACACTATTCTCTCTCTGACCATAATATAGTAGACAATATTGCAAATCAATTGCATAGTGAAACTGTCAACTTGGGTAAGATGGGTTGTACCATTGAGGTTGGAGAACGTATCTTAGACCGTCATATAGATGCATTGGACGGAGCTAAATACGTGTTGATGTGCTATGGAGGAAACGATAGTGACTACAATTGGAAAGCTATTGCAGATAATCCAAAAGAACAACATTATCCCAAAACCCCACTGACTCTGTTCGAGAAAACGTACACGCGCGTTGTCCACCACGTGCGTGAAATGGGATATATACCTCTTATTATGTCCTTACCGCCAATGGACGCACAAAAATACTTTAATTTCTTCACTTCTACATTCAATGATATGCAGAAATCAAACGTATTAAAGTGGCTAAAAGGTAACATAGATACTATTTGGGCAGGACACGAACTATACAACGATGCAGTCAAACGAGTGGCTGAAGCTACCGATAGTATTCTTGTGGATGTCACTACTAGTTTAGGAAATGGAAAAGGTATATTATGCGATGACGGAATACATCCAAATACCCTTGGACAACGCAAAATTGCTAATATTATCCTCAAAAATATAGTTTAGTACTTGAATTATTTGCAGATGTGCTTTTTTTATTGTAACTTTGCAACCTAAATTGTAAAACTACTTTATATAAAAACCATGCAAACATTTTTCGGTACTTTCGACATTTGGCAAGTATTGTCATCGTTCATTTTTCTTTTTGCCATTATTGACCCGTTTGGCAATATCCCAGTCACACTTAATATGGTAAAAAAAGGGATTAAGATTTCTCCCTTGAAAGTTTGTATTGCCACTATCGTTATTCTTATCACCTTTCTTTTCGCAGGTGAATGGGTACTCAAACTATTTGGTGTAAAGATTGAGTATTTCGCCATTGCTGGTGGATTTGTCATCTTCCTTATGGCTTTGGAAATGGTGTTAGATGTCACTATTTTCAAGAACGAAGGTCTTGAGGGTTCTGGTAGCATCGTGCCATTAGCGTTCCCCATGTACGCAGGTCCAGGTGCATTTACGGCATTGCTCTCTATTACAGCTGAATACGATATTATCAACCTTGTTATTTCTGTCGCGCTCAATACTGTTGCACTATACCTCGTGCTTAGAGGCACCAATTGGCTCAACAAGTATGTGGGTCAAACTACATTATACATCCTTCGCAAATTCTTTGGTATAATCGTATTGGCGATTGCATGTAAGTTGATGTTCGGTAATCTTGCTATGGTTTTTGGCTAATCTCTGCTTATGAAGTCACAACATATTTTTCTCGCATTAATCGCGACACTCTTTGTTGCTTGTCAACACTCACCACAGTTCTCCGTCTCTGGCATACTGGATGGAGCAGAGGGGGAAACATTATACTTAGAGCATACCGCTCTCACCCATACAACTCCGATGGATTCGTGCGTTTTGGACGAAAATGGAGACTTTTCACTTCAGGCACCTAGCCAACAATACCCTGACTTCTATCGTCTGCGTGTGGGCAGTAATTCGTTGCCATTAGCGGTCGATTCCATCGAAGAAATCGTTGTTTCTACTTCACTAGATAGTCTGCCATACACTCTATCTATTAATGGCAGCAAAACCTCACTTACTATCGCACAGTTGCGAGCTACAGCGCGCACTGCTACACGTGAGCAACTACGTGAGCAGGCACAGCAGACCATCGTGCAAAATCCTCGTTCACTTGCTGCTTATTATGCAGTATTCCTTAAGCAAGGAGGAGAATATATTTGGGATTTATACAACCCTGCCGATCGCCGTATGTACCAAGCTGTAGCTACATCCTTCCATACTTGGATGCCCGATTATGAACGCAGCAAAGCACTCTATGCACAGGTCAGCAGCGCGCTGAAGGCAGAACGCGAGATACAGCAGCAAGTTGCTATGCGTCAGCTCATTGACAATGCTGAAAATGCTTTTTTAGACATTGCCCTGCAGGACGATAATGGCATCACCCAATCACTGTCCGACCTGCGTGGCAAAGTAATTGTTCTTGACTTCTCTGCCATTGAAATGGAACAAAGCAAGGGATATATCTTTGAGCTTCGCGAACTCTACAACCGCTACAGCAAACGTGGTATGGCAATCTATTCCGTATCGCTTGACCGCAACCGTCTGCTGTGGGAAGATGGCGTAGTCAACCTTCCATGGACCAATGTCTATGCAGGCGAGAATGCCACTGAGGTACTTATGCAATACAATGTACAATCACTCCCTACCCTTTTCCTCCTTGATCGAAAAGGCAATGTGCAAGGACGATACTCCAACTTCGAGCAACTTGACGCTGACATCCGAAAATATCTCTAAACTTGCCCTTCAGATTGGTTTTGACGCCTGCGCTGTAGCGCCTGCCCATCGTCTGGACGATGATGCTGAGTTTATGACCAATTGGATTGCTCAGGGATTGCACGGCGAGATGGACTATCTTGAGCGCAATTGTGACAAACGCTATGACCCTGCTCTATTAGTACCCGGCGCACAGGCGGTAGTGGTATGTCTGCTAAGTTTCGAGCATTCAGGACGTGACTATCACCGACGTGTAAAGTCTTTACTCTATACGTTAGAAGCACGGCTTAAAGAAATATTTGGCGAAGATATTGTATCTTCCACCCACCAACATATTTTTTGCGACTCGGCGCCCATACTCGAACGCCGCTGGTGTGTGGAGGCAGGGTTAGGATTTATTGGTAAGAATCACCAGTTCATTCATCCCACATTGGGCAGTATGGTTCACCCTGGAGAGATTATTATTAACAAACCAGTACCAACATCCAATACCCAATACCCAATATCCGCACTTTGTTCCGACTGTCGTCTATGCTTAGATGCATGTCCTACTGGTGCATTGCGCAATGAGGTGTGGGATGCCACCCAATGCATCGCCTACACCACCCATCATTGCTTGGAGTGCCAACTCCCATGCCCATATAGCCACACTACACCACGCTAAACAATACTACACAATACCACACTCATATGAAACATCTCCATCTCGGCATCGCCTCTGATCACGCTGGCTTTGCACTCAAACAAACTATTATCGCTTGGCTCACAGAGCAAGGCATACAAGTTACCGATTACGGCTGTCCTTCTACCGACAGCTGCGACTATCCTGACTTTGCTCACCCTATGGCGGCTTCTGTAGAGAACGGCACCAACGATATGGGTATAGCAATCTGCTCTACAGGCAATGGTATCACCATGACTTGCAACCACCATCAGGGTATTCGTGCTGCTCTCTGCTGGGACGAACCACTCGCTCGCCTAGCACGCCAACACAACAATGCCAACATTATCGGTCTGCCAGCCAACTATATCTCCGCAGAGAAGGCTATCAAATTGATTAAAATCTTCCTGAACACCGAATTCGAAGGAGGTCGCCACGAACGCCGTGTCAACAAGATTCCTTGCCAGTAGAATCTTCAACCAACTGCGTTGTTGGTTTAGTTACGCACTATCACTCTTCAAGGTAGTGCGTGTGCGTCATTTGCCCACTTTCGTCAGCGTTGAACCCGCTAATTTCTGCCAACTCCACTGTCCCGAATGTCCCGTAGGCATCGCCTCATCGCCTCGTCACCTAATGCCCATATCACTCTTTGAAAGGGTGTTAGATCAGGTGCAAAAGACTGCCCATACAATGCAGTTCTATTTTCAAGGTGAACCGCTACTCAACAAGCAGTTGCCCGAAATGATTACTCGTGCCCATCAGGCAGGACTCTACACCATCGTCTCCACCAACGCACAAGCTCTCACTTCGCTCATGGCACAACGACTTGTCAAGAGCGGACTCAGCCGCATCATCGTATCTATTGATGGCTTTTCAGAGGAGTCATATGCCGCTTATCGTGTAGGCGGTAGTCTGCACCGCGCACTAGAGGGATTGCAACATTTGCACGAAGCCAAGGTGCAATACGGCTCCTCTATCCGCATTGAATTGCAAGTATTGCGATTGCGTACCAATGAGCACGAATGGTCATGGATCAAAAAGCATTACAAGCGTCTTGGTGCCACTCACCTTGTCTTCAAGACTGCCCAACTCTATGATTTTGAGCATGGTCACCCTCTTATGCCCACCAACGAGCGCTACTCTCGCTATAAGAAAATAGCCAACGGCACCTATGTGCATAAAAAACACTTACCTCTCGCCTTATCGCCTCTTCGCCTCCTCGCCTTACAGCCATGCTTCCGCCTCTGGTCTGGCTGTGTCATCACCACCACAGGCGATATCCTACCTTGCTGCTACGATAAGGATCACCACTATTCTTTAGGTAACATCACAACCCAATCGCTATCTGATATTTTTCATTCCAAGCGAGCCAATACTCTGCGCAATCGCGTGCTTCACGCTATCGCTCCATTGCCTGAGATGTGCAAAAACTGTGATCGGTAACTCTTGCGTTTTATTCACTTTCTGTAATGGCTATTTGGTGTATAGTAAGCCAATAAGCGACGGATAAGGGTACAAAGAAATCGCCAGCGCTGAAGGGCACTGGCGATTGATGCATTATAATATAGAACTATTATCTCACTTGGGTGAGGGATTTCACGTGGGCGTTGAAAGCGTCTTGCTTCAACAAGTTCTCCAATGTGAGGTGCATGCGGTAGTTCCAGAAGTGTTCTGGGTTGCTTGGCAAGTTGATACGCTCTGCATGTTGGTCAGGCAAACGCAAATTACCATCAATTGCCAACCAGTCTTGCAATGGCAGAATCACCCACATTGCAGGGCTATACATGTGCTGATTAACGATAAACTCGGCAATCTCTGGCGACATCTCTTGTGGTGCTTCACCCCACCAACCCATTTGCTCATTATAGAACTTCTGAGTAACCTGGCGGTCTTCCTCCCACCATGCACGCATAGGGTTCATATCGTGGGTACCAATGGTACAAACGCTCAAATATGGTGCGTCAGCAGGGTGTGCGAAAGCACGAGTTGGATCCTTAGGCATACGTTGAATCTCAAGCGAGAGAATCTCCAATTGACTCATGACCTCAGGCACACAAGTAGGCACCATACCAAGGTCCTCGCCGCAGCAAAGCATGTCGGTAGCAGCGATGAGCGTAGGGAGTTTCTTCATAGCTGAATCGCGCCAGAAAGCCGTGTGGCGGTGGTAGAAATAGTCGTTGTGGATATCCATGAGGAGTTGGCGTTGGTCGGCATACAACTCGCTGAAGTTATGCGACTGATACATAGCAATACGTGGGTGGAGCATAGAAGGGTTCTTCTGGTCACGCACGAAGAGAATCTCACAATGGAGATACAACAAGCCATTGAGGACATTATCGATATTGCACTTGCCCTCCAGCGCAGCACGGTGCTCAGGGTCGAGGAAGTACTGCTGTACCTTGCGTTGGGTGTCAAGGTGCTCAGGGAAGTAGTAGATATTGCCATCATTGGTGAGGAGGAAGTTTTGCTTCACAAACTCGGTATCATAGCCAAAGACTTCGCCGAGGAAGTGAGCACGGAGGTAAGGACGAGTGAGGCGGTCCTCATCGAGCTTCACGCCCATATTCCAAAGGTCTTGGAGCGAATAAGGCATAGCTGGCGAGAAGTGTCCGCAGAGTCCCCAAACATCGGATTTGCGCATCTGCCAAATACGGAAGAAGCCAAGGATATGGTCGATACGATAAGCATCGAAGTAGTCCGCCATCTTGGTGAAACGGAACTTCCACCAGTGATAGTCGTCTTGCGACATGACATCCCAATTGTAGGTTGGGAAGCCCCAGTTCTGTCCACGTGCATCGAAGTCATCGGGTGGTGCACCTGCCGAAGCATAGAGGTTGAAGAGTTGTGGGTCGGTGGAAGCGTCCACAGAGTCAGGAGAGATACCGATAGGTATATCGCCCTTGATAGCCACTCCTACGGAGTGCGCATAATCCACAGCATCGCGAAGCTGCTTGTCAGCGTGGAACTGAAGGTAGCAGTAGAAGTCCTTAGGTTGCTTGTCGCGTTTGGACATGAACTGCGCATATGGAAGGAGCCATCCCTCGTTGGCAGCGAGGAAAGCTTTATATTCGTCAGAAGCAAAGAGCTCGGCTTTATCGGCCTTGTAGAGCGCTTTGAAGTACTTCATCTTCTCATCGTAAACGCATTGGTAGTCAGCGATAGTCTTGGCGTTGAACTCCTCTTGGATCTTGCGATACTTCTTGAGTTGGGTAGGAGTGAGGGTACCCATCTTCTCGATATTGAGGTAGATTGGGTGGAGGGCAAAGACACTGACTGCGTTGTATGGATACGAGTCGAGGTTGTTGTGACGGAGAGTAGTGTCGTTGATTGGGAGGGTCTGGATCATCTTTTGACCTGTAGCGACAGCCCAGTCAGCGAGGAGTTTGAGGTCTTGGTACTCGCCAATACCAAAGCCATTCTCTGAACGGAGAGAGAAGACAGGTACCGCTACGCCTGCGCCCTTCCAGTTGGCTTGTGTATAGCGGAAAGGAGCATCGGTGAGGACATAGTGCTTAGCACGTTGAACGTCCCAGATCTTGCGGTTCTCGCCCCACTCCATGTCCACGATGTCGCCCGATTGGAGGTCGTAGATGACATACTTGTACTCCACTACAGTGCCGAGTTTGGCGTGGAAAGTGGCGGTCCAAGTGGGGTTGTAGTTGTGGCTATTGGCAATAGGCGATTGGATATTGGTCATTGGGAGCATTTTCTTCTTGTCCCATGCGCCGAGGGCAGGGATATTACCCATGATGGCTACACCCTGATGGCGCTCGAGGCGAGGTACGCTGACCTTGAGGCAGATGTTGCCTGTTGCCTTAGCCGCAGCAGAAGGTTTGCGGTGCGCGAAAAGCACTTGGCTGAAGACCTTAGAACCGAAGAGAGAACGGTCCTTATCTTGCCAAAGGTCGCGGAGGATAATATTGCCAGGTTGGCACTCAAGGAGATGAGGCATAGACTCGCGACGGAGGATATTGCCATTCTCGTCCATGACAACATAGACATAAGAGATGTACTTGTGGATATCACTGAGCGTGAGTTGTGCAGCCCATTCGGCAGAGCCATGGCACTCGAGGTCAAGTTGCAGAGGTGAAGCTTGTTGCACATCTGCATCCGCAGCATAGAGAACGGCGATGTGCTGTCCCCACTGCGTTTGGTAGTTGATTGAAAAGGATAAATTCATAAGTGTGTATTATAGTTTTAAAAGTTTCAGAAGTTCTAAAAGTTTTAAGGGTTTCAAAGTTTCACGCAGCAGAGCTGCTTGTTTCATATTATTTGGTTTTGCCGTTGCGGTAGAGGATGGAGCCGATGAGCATTGGCAGGACGGTGTTGATGAGCCATATCAGCAGTACCGCCAAGGCTATGCCAGCCGCATTGTCGCTAAACGCATCGAAAATTATCAATGACCAACTGCCACGGATAGCGATATTTAATACTGGCATAGATGGGAAAATGGAAATCACCATGTAGTAGAAGGGGATGGAGATAAGGTACTCCATTGGCAACATCTCCACTCCGCAGAAATGCAGAGTTAGCGCCAACTGGATTGCCCAAACCATATAACGCAAGAATGACCACCCGACCGTTTGCATAAAACGGGTGTAGGAAATCTTGGAGAGTGCCATGACGAGTTGCTGCATCTGAGTAGATTGCCATTGACGCTTAGCAAGACTGCGCACAATGTGAGGTAAGAAACTCATTAGGAGTATCACCACGATGAAAGCAATGGCAAATGACTGCATTGGGAGCGATTGATCATAAGAAGCAAAGAGCCATGTTGCAGGTACGCCGATGATGAGTTCGACAAGCAAGAGAGCCACAGTACCTACAAGACCAAGCCCAACCGCTGCGGAGAAATTACCCTTGTCCTTGAGAAGCATAGCACGCGCAGGATAATCGCCGGCATGATAAGGGGTAATAAACGCACCCACGTAGCCATAATAAACTTGGCGTTGCGCCCCCCACATGGTCATTGGCTCTACATCACGCAAGAGAAGACGCCACTTACCTGCCTCACAGAGCACATTAACGGGCATAAACAAAAGCACCGTCACTAGAACAAGACAATGCCATATGTCCATATCCTGAAAAGCCGCAAAGAAAGAGGCATAATCGTCGAAAATAATCAAACGATATGCTAAATAACCATACGCCGCAAGGATAAGCAGCGTGTTGAAAATACGAAGATATGGTTTGTTTTGCTTCATTTCGGGCTGCAAAGATAGTAAAAAATTATGTAAAAACAAAATTTTTTTACAATAGTTGGGATATTTCAGCAATTTTTAGTACTTTTGCAGTGGAAATGAAGCGTGCGTGGATAATAATTTTCTTTTTCATATCGTGTATGACACCGTCAATACACGCAGAGTCGTTCACCCTAGATGATATTTTGGAAGATATCTACAACTTTCTATCGGAAGACGGGGAACCACCTGGAGAGGAAATCATGGAGGAATTAATAGAAATAGCGCAAAATCCTATTAACCTAAACCAAACAACAGCCAATGAATTAAGCCGATTGCACTTCCTGAGCGACGAGCAGATTGATGC
This sequence comes from uncultured Bacteroidales bacterium, assembly GCA_937891975.1. Taxonomy (GTDB): domain Bacteria; phylum Bacteroidota; class Bacteroidia; order Bacteroidales; family Paludibacteraceae; genus Colicola. The sequence continues at coordinate 205,395 of CALAUA010000014.1, read as the reverse complement.
CATCCTACTATATCAGTATCTGCACCCTTTTCAAGATATATATGAACTACAACTTATTCATTGCCTAAAAGATTATGAGATTCGTGATCTAATGTTTTTTGTATACGTAGGTGAGGCAAATGAGCAAAAAAATATGTATTTTCGTGAGGTGTTTCACTATGCCAAACATGAGATAACGCTGCGGACAGATGCACGGAATATCGAAGATTTTGAGGGTGATCCTATGTATGGCAAACTACGCTATCGGTTTAATTATCAAAACAGAGTGATGGCAGGTGTAACGATTGGTCGCACACCAGGCGCAACATGGGAAAATATAAACTATGGTGGCTTCATAGAATTGCGAGATATGGGTCCAATGAAACGGATTGTAGCAGGCAATTATCAAGCTCATTTTGGTTATGGTTTGGTAATAGGAAGTCCGTTCAAACGGGGAAAAACTGCCTATATTCAATCCACAGCCACCACAGATGAAGGACTCAAAAAGTTTGGTTCAGTAGGTGATAGCTACAATTATTTTCATGGCGTGGGTGCAACAGCAAAAGTGAGCAGTTGGGCTGACGTTAGTGCATTTTATTCGTTGCGCGAAGGAAAAGAAGAGTGGAATCATGTGGTAGGTGTAAATGCAACAGGTCGATGGAATCGGCTAAAAGTGGGTATAACTGCTGTGGAGAATATACATCAGCCTACCAAAAAAAACTCCCTAGAGGAAATGGAGTTAGTAAGCACACAAGCGGTGATGGGAGTAAATGCCCGATGGAATCAGGGAAAAGTGGATATTTGGGGCGAACTTGCAACCAGTCAAGGCAAGCAATGGGGTATAGGCGGCATCGCAGGTATACGATATACCCCTATTTCTGACATCAATCTATTGGCTATTTACCGCTACTATTCGCCCTATTTTGATAATATCTACGCCAACGCATTATGCTCGTGGACAAGAATGAGAGATGAACACGGCGGCTATTTTGGAGTGGAATATAATCGATTGAAAAACTGGCAGTTGTTGGCGTTTGGTGATGTGTGGAAGAGTGGGTTTGAGACTATGGCACAAGCGGATTTTATTCCGCAAAAAGACTACCGTATGCACACACGATTCCGCGTAAAAAGAAAAGACGAGAAAAATACCTATTCGCTCCGATGGAATATGGTGTATGAGTTTGGACAATGGAAGATGAAGACGCAAGCGGATGGCAATCTCGTGCAAACAAACAACGCACTAACCTATGGTTGGTCGCTCCTTCAAGATGTGGAATATCGTTTTTCGGAAGTACCAATCGTATTGCAGTTTAGAGCGCAAGCATTTGACGCACAGAAATGGAACAATCGCGTATATATCTATGAAAACGACGTGCTATACGCCTATGCTATTCCATTTGTGTATGGATTGGGTGGGCGTTTTTGGCTCAATGCACGCTACAAAATCAATGATATATTTTCTCTTTACCTGCGTGTGAGCGAGACCATCTATCAAAATGCTTGGGCGATGAAACATGATAAAAAAAGTACGCGCACGGACGTACACGCACTATTGCGAATAAAGTTATAATTATCTCTTAAAGGAGAAATATTTTTGTCCAAAAAAACTGATTAGCACCGTGATAATCGTCACTATCATCTTCGATGGAGTAGGGTAGATACCGCACACTTCTACAAACAACTTCAACCCGAAATAGTTCACTAACAAGTTCACCATCACAATTAGAATATATCGCCAAAGTTGCTTATATCCACGCAGCGAAGATTGCGTAAACGTCACGTATTTATTCAGCCAAAATCCCGTGAACAACGTAATAGGAAACACTATCAGCAGTGTCATCACGTGAGGAGTAAGGCATACCTCAGACGCGAAAGGCAAAGTTATATACACCAACTCATGCCCCACCACAAAATTATAAAAAACAAAGTACAATACCCAATCCAACACCATGTTTCCACCGCCACAAGCCGCATAGCGAAATAGCTGCTGCGGAACGTATTTACGAAATGGTCGATAGAAAAAATCGACTATTTTGGTGATTATTTGGGCGAATGTTTGCATTTTTGAAAAAAAAATTGTACTTTTGCAGCCGAAAATAAAACAAATCGGCGTGCAAAGGTACTGAAAAATTTGCGACTATGCAAATTTTGCCGAATATTATTAACCAAAAACAACCATTTATGGACGACTATCATCAGCAAAATGCAACAAGTAAGAGCCAAGAAATTTTTGGGTCAGCATTTCTTGAAGGACCTGAGTGTCGCCCAACGAATTGCTGAGACTATCCCCGCTGGTCGTGTCTTAGAAATAGGACCTGGCATGGGTGTGCTCACGCAGTATCTCCTCAAAAATCCTAATCTGCAAACTACCGCTATCGAAATAGATAGGGAGAGTGTGGCGTACCTCAAAGAGTGGTACCCCGAGTTGCACCTCATTGAGGGCGACTTCCTCAAGCTCGATCTTAATATCATTTATCCCGATGGCGAATTCTGCGTGATAGGCAATTATCCGTATAATATCAGCAGTCAGATTTTCTTCAAAGTGCTTGACTATAAGGACCGTATCCCTATTTGTTCAGGTATGATTCAGAAGGAAGTAGCAGAGCGTATCGCTAGCAAACCAGGCAAAAAAGCATACGGTATCCTCAGCGTACTGCTCCAAGCATATTACGATATAGAATATCTCTTCACCGTGGATGAGCATGTGTTCAACCCTCCGCCGAAAGTCAAGTCGGCGGTTATCCGAATGACTCGCAACAACCGCCAGGGATTGGGCTGCGACGAGGCGCTGTTTAAGAATATAGTCAAAACAGCATTCAACCAGCGCCGAAAGCAGATGCGCAATTCGTTGATGCAGCTCGTAGGAAAAGAAAATCCTATCCTCAACGAGCCCATCTTTACGAAGCGCCCCGAACAACTGAGTGTCGATGAATTCATCTCACTCACCCAACTAATTCAAAATTCAAAGTAACCATTCAAAATTAGTGTAGCCATGGCAGAACTCAAAATATTCTACAAAGACAAAGACAAAGATAAAATCAAAGTAGGACGCAGTGTAAACATCCTCACCAGTCTTGATAAATCCGATATTATCTGGATCGACCTGTTAGATGTAAGCGACCGAACAGAGGGCGTACTTGAGGATTTCCTCAAAATCGACATCCAAGAGGACGAAGAGATGGAAGAGATTGAGATGTCATCTCGTTATATCCAAACCGACGATTCCATCGTGGCTAACTCCAACTTCCTCCGCGATAACTTCGAGGTAGAGCCCGTCAATTTTATCCTCAAAAACAGCATTCTTGTCACCACGCGTGACGTTGAACTCGCTAGTTTCAATGAGACGGTCAAGAAGATGCTTGTGAACACACGCAACTTCCCAACGGGCTACCACGTACTTGTTTCGCTCATGGAAACACGTGTAGAAAAAGATGCGGATATGATTGAGGATACTACTGACCTTATCACCAAACTTTCTGGTGAAATCAACGCCAAAGACCACGTGGACGAAGAAGTACTTATCCAAATCAAGGACTTGCAGGAAAAAGTCACAATTATCCGTCAAAACATCATGGATAAACAACGTGTGATTAGCAACTTCCTCAAGTGCGACTTTTTCCCAACGGAGCTCCAACCACGCCTCACAATGATTATCAAGGATATCAATTCTCTGTTCGATTACACTCGTTTTGGTTTCGACCGTCTGGACTACCTCCAGGATACTTTCCTCGGTCTTGTTAATATCGAGCAAAACAAGATTATCAAAATCTTTACTGTGGTGAATGTGGTATTCCTCCCACCTACTTTGATCGCCAGCATGTATGGTATGAACTTCGACTTTATACCCGAACTCAGTTGGAAACTCGGCTATCCATTTGCTATAGGACTAATGCTTGTTTTCACACTGGCTATCTTGCTCATTTTCAAGCTGAAGAAGTGGTTATAAACAAGTTTTCAACAATGGCTAACTTATATTGTTGATGAGATTTGATAACCCAAACTTATCAATCTTATCAACAATCAAACGCCAATAAATATTCCTTCTAACCTACTAATCACAAGATAAATACGCAAGTTTTCCACATTTTCCACCACCTATAATAATAAAGGATTTTTTCAATAAATTTATTTATATTTTTTATCTTCAACAACTAGTTCCTTAATTTTTTCAAATATTATGTCTGTTAAATTTTACAAATCCGAAAATCAAGTACCCTTAGAGATGCATAAGGTGCGTGTGGTACAAAAGTTGAATTTATTGCCTGTAGATGAGCGTTTGCGTGCTATTCAAAAGGCGGGTAATAACACTTTCTTATTAGAGAATAAGGATATATATATAGACATGCTTACTGATTCGGGCGTGAATGCTATGTCCGATCGTCAGACAGCAGCTATGCATTTAGCAGACGACTCATATGCGGGCAGTCAAACCTTTGCTCGCCTTAAAGCTGCTCTTAAAGAGGTGTTTGGTACCGACAATGTGCTACCTGCTCACCAAGGTCGCGCGTGCGAAAATATATTAGCGGAGCGTTTTGTCAAACCAGGCATGGTGGCTATCATGAACTTCCACTTCACTACCACCAAAGCCCACGTCACTCGTTGCGGCGGCGAAGTGGTCGAGGTTCTCCACAAAAAAGGATTGATTCCTCAGAGCGACGATCCATTCAAGGGAGATATGGACTTGCAAGAATTGCGTCGTGTCATAGAGCAATATACCCCTGAAAAAGTGGCTTATGTCCGTGTAGAAGCAGGTACCAATTTGATAGGTGGTCAACCTGTTAGCCTTGAGAATATGCTTGCCGTGGCAGATATTTGTCATGAATATGGCGTACCTAGCATATTGGATGCCTCATTATTGCAAGATAATATCTACTTCATGAAAACCCGTGAGGCTCAATGCAAGTATATGACTCCAAAGGAGATTTACCACTTACTTGCTGGCAAGATGGATATTATCTATTTTTCTGCTCGTAAACTAGGTTTTGCTCGTGGTGGTGCAATCATCAGCCACAATACCGACCTTATCAAGAGCATGATGGAATATATTCCATTGTTTGAAGGCTTCTTGACCTATGGCGGTATCGATGTGCGCTCTATTGAGGCAATGGCGGAGGGCTTATATGAGTCGCTTGATATGGATTACTTGAGTCACGGACCAGAGTTTATCAATTACCTTGTCAACGAGTTAGATGCCTATGGCGTACCTATGATCAAGCCTGCGGGTGGTTTGGGTGCGCATATTGATTGCCAAGGCTTTGTGCCTAATATGCCTCATAATCAATACCCTGCGGCTGCGGTGGCAACAGCTTTGTATATAGCAGGTGGTATTCGTGGTATGGAGCGCGGCACGCTCTCTGAGCAACGCGAAGCAGATGGTACTGAGCGTTTTGCGGAGTTGGAATTGATGCGTCTTGCTATGCCACGCCGTGTTTATACTTTGTCTCAGGTCAAGTATGTAGCTGACCGTGTAAAATGGTTGTGGGATAACCGCCAAATCATAGGCGGCTTAAAATGGGTAGAAGAACCTAATGTCTTGCGTTTCTTCTTTGGTCGATTAAAGGAGATTGGCCATTGGCAAGAAGAACTAGTTTCCAAGTTTAAAGAAGATTTCGGCGAAAGTTTATGATTCCCGTCAATCCACAAGATACTCCTCGCGCAGCTCAATTCGAGATTTGGAAGAATGCTCCAAATCCCATGCTTGTTTTTGTCAAGCGCTTGGATATCACCAATCTTGTGCGAATTAGTCGTCGAAAGCATTTGAAGTTCAACATGCTGCTTGATTATTGCATTGGCAAAGCCGCTATTCATCAAAAAGAGTTTTATCTCTTGCCTGTAGGTGATCAACTCATGCAGTTCGACAAGATTGCTATCAATACCATGGTCAAGAATCATACAGGCGATGTCAGTTCGTGCGACATTGCTTTTGATGGCGATTTCAACACCTACTGCAACGACTATATGAAATATACTGCTGAGGTCGCTCAAACCTGCATTGATCGTGATTTATCTGAGGAATGTATGGTGATTGGCACCTCGGCTATAGTGGATACAGAATTGGAATTTGCAGGTGGCATGTATAGCGGCATATATAATAATCCGTATATTATATGGGGCAAGTATCGCCGCAGTTGGTTCAAAACTACATTGATGTTATCTTTCCAGTTCCACCATGCCCAGATGGATGGCGCCCACGCTGCTCATTTCCTCAATACACTGCAAGAGGAAATTGATAAACTTAAATGTTAATACATATAATTTATAAAATGCTTTTCACTCTAAACACTAAACTGTAGTATCAAAGATGCGTCCACTAAATAGTATATTTTTTTACCTTTTCCCTTATAAATCTTAGGTGATTCTTAGGTTATTCATAGGTGATTTATAGGTTATTCTTAGGTGATTCAGCAACTTTCATTATAGGATAAGCCTTAAACACTAAACAGTAGCGGCTTTGCCGCGTTCACTAAACAGAAGGCGCATTGCGCCGTACACCCTTAAAACTTTTAAAACTCTTAAAACCTTTTAAACTTATCAAACTATGGCAGAAATTACCCTCAACCATCCCATTGCGGAGATTCATGGCGCGCTCAGCAAGCGCAGTAACATTGTTAATCGTCAAAAGAAATACCGTGTCAACGGTCGTGTCATTCACGAAGGCAAGCAGGAATCCTATGCTATCCAAAACCCTCGTGATTGGAATAAAAACCCTGCCCAAGGAGCCGAACTCGCCAACAAAACTGCTTGGCAGGAGGCATGCCGCCGCACTGCCCAAATCCTGCAAGCAGCCCAACCCAACGGACCAACCGAGCAACAACTCTTCGAACGCCGTATCAATAAAATCCCTGACTATTACACCTTAGAAGAAGCACGCACTTTGCTAGAGGATTTCCGCCGCCGCTACGAAGCCCAACTGCCCAACACCCGTGGCAAGCACCCTGACGCACAAGCGCCCATTGATCCAAAGACTGGTAAAGGCAAGCAATACGCCCAATTCCCAGCTTTCATCCGCGCCATGCTCTACCACCAACTACGAGCTCAATAACCAGCCACGACCACTTTTCTCCGCGCCTGTTTGTTCATTTTCCCAAATAATATTTGGGTATTTCTCGTATTATCCCGCCACCTGTTTTGCTTTTGCCAGTGGTCTGGCAAATCGCCCCGCCTTTACACTTTACACCTAAAAAATCGCCCTCCAAGGCGATTTTTCTTGCTCAATCCAAAATATTTCACTACCTTTGCAACCGCAAACCCAAATAGGGCTTTGCAGACATATTATAAAAAGGCGTTTATTGGCGCTTGTTTTGGTCGATAGAAATCCAGCAAATTTCGTAACCCGAAACAAGAGAGCGGTAAATGCCCCTTGGTATGTTATATCCGTTGTGTCTCACAACGATTAGCATATCGGCGTGGGCATTCATTGTTTATTCTTGTTACAGGGTCTTGCTGGAACCTCTATCGAAAGAATAAGCAAAAAGAGGTTCCACGCTTTTCTTTTATACTAATGGGTCGTTTGGAGCCAACCTCCCAAACAAAACATTCAAAACAATGAAAAAGATTTTCAGTTTAGCCATTCTGGCAATGGCACTCGTTTTCACAGGTTGCGACCAAAACAATCCAGACAACTACGCAGACTACCCACAACTCATTGTAGGTAAGTGGTTTAATTTTACACCAGATGCAAGTATGCTTGCAGTTTATCAAACAGATGGAACATTTATTGGAATTGGTTGGGACAAGGAGTTGGGCTGGCTTGAAGAGAATGGTACCTATTCTATTAAAGATAATGAACTCACACAATTGGTTGTTCTAGCGGATGGTTCAAAAAAGGAAATGAAACTAAAAATTGAGATAACAAATAACGTACTAACAACAAAAGCTTTCGGCGATGAGAAAGGAGAACGTGTTCAATATCGCGTACAAAACTCCTTCGACATCAAAGGCAATTATACCTATCTTAACTCTGCAGTTCGTGTAGTTCCTGCCGAAGGTAAAACCGCTCTTCAACTCCCAGAAGGCGTTACTTTCCAAGGTCAAAACGCTATCTCAATTGAGGCAATGAAAGGCGATCGTATTATTGATGAAATGAAGAAGTTCTTTGCCGATGCTACTTTTGCAGCAGACGGCAAACTCAACCACACTCTGGATGGCGAAGCAAAGACCAAAAACTACACCCTCGATGGCAACAACCTCATCTTCAATCTCTATGAGGGTAGCGAAACCTACAAGGTGAACGCAACTTCCTTCCCAGACGAGGATGGCGACCGCCTCTTTATCATTATTCCAAAGCAAGCAGCATGGTTAGGTGGTATGGTAGATATGATAGAGAAAGAGCAAGCAGACTTAACCCTCACCGAAGCTCAAATCGCCGAATTGGAGAAGGAGTTCATGGCTACCTTTGAAACCTTCACCGTCATCCTCTCTCTTAGCAAAAAGTAAACCCGCCTCTACACTTTACACCATACACTTTACACGAAAAAATCGCATAGCCCTTGCGCATATGCGATTTTTTTTGTACCTTTGCGCCCAAATTCGGCAAAATGTGCAATAATGCACGATGCTACACAAAACTGAACAATATTAACAAATAAATACTGTACGATTATGACAATTAATGATTACAAATTCGCTGGAAAGAAAGCGATTGTTCGTGTGGACTTCAATGTGCCATTGAACGAGAATGGAGAGATTACCGACGATACCCGTATCCGTGGTGCGTTGCCAACCCTCAAACACATCCTCGAAGAGGGTGGTGCGCTCATCATCATGAGCCACATGGGTAAACCAAAAGGCAAAGTGGTAGCTAAATATAGCTTGAAGCAAATCGTTGACGCTGTGAGTGTTGCACTGGGTGCTCCAGTACAATTTGCAGAAGATTGCGCTAAGGCTGCTGAGCAAGCTGCTGCCCTCAAGGCAGGCGAAGTACTTCTTCTTGAGAACCTCCGCTACTATCCAGAAGAGGAAGGCAAACCAGTAGGTATCGACAAAGAGGATCCTGCATACGAGGAGGCTAAGAAAGCCATGAAGGCAAGCCAAAAGGAGTTTGCTAAGACCCTCGCAAGCTATGCTGACTGCTATGTAAACGACGCTTTCGGTACTGCTCACCGCAAACATGCTTCTACCGCAGTAATCGCTGACTACTTCGATGCAGATAACAAGATGCTCGGCTACCTCATGGAGAAAGAGGTACAAGCTGTAGATAATATCCTCTCTAACATCAAACGTCCTTTCACCGCTATTATGGGTGGTTCTAAAGTTTCTACCAAGATTGGTATCATCGAGAACCTTATGGACAAGGTGGACAACCTCATCCTCTGTGGTGGTATGACCTATACTTTCGCTAAGGCTAACGGTGGCGAGATTGGTAACTCTATCTGCGAGAACGACAAACTCGAGCTCGCACTTGATATAATCGCTCAAGCTAAGGCAAAAGGTGTGAACCTCGTATTGGCTACTGACTGCGTAGCTGCTGACGCATTCTCTAATGATGCGAACACACAAGTATGCCCAAGCAACGCTATCCCAGAAGGCTGGGAAGGTGTGGACGCTGGTCCAGAGAGCCGCAAAGCATTTGCTGCAGCTATTGAAGGCGCTAAGACTATCCTTTGGAATGGTCCTGCAGGTGTGTTTGAGTTCGACAACTTCGCTGCTGGTTCTAAAGCAATCGCTGAGGCCATTGCTAAAGCAACCGATGAAGGTGCATATAGTTTGATTGGTGGTGGTGATAGCGTAGCATGCGTGAACAAGTTCGGCATGGCTGACCGCGTAAGTTATATTTCTACTGGTGGTGGCGCATTGCTCGAGGCAATCGAGGGTAAAGTTCTCCCAGGCGTAGCAGCAATTAAAGGTTAAGAATATGGAAATTTCAGGTAAGATTATACAAGTATTGCCAGAGCAAGGTGGCGTAAGCAAGACTTCTGGTAAAGAGTGGAAACTGCAAGCATACGTACTTGAGACACAGGAGCAATATCCTCGTAAGGTGTATTTTGAGGTGTTTGGTGAAGATCGTATCAAAGCTAACCCATGCCAATTGGATGATATTGTAACTGTTAGTTTCGATATTGAAAGCCGCGAGTTTAACGGCCGTTGGTACACCTCCATCCGCGCATGGAAAATCCAACAAGGCGTAGTTGACGCTGCTGCTCCACAAGTCGTTCCTGCAGCTCAACCAGCGCCTGCTCCACAAGCTAATGTGGAGACATTCGACGCTGCTGCAGGCGTAGATGAAACTACTGATCTCCCATTCTAATGCGTCGTTGGATAGGATGGATTATTATGCTTTGCCTTCTGGCAGGTGGCGCTACTACTTGCGCCATCCGCTGGGAGGCGTGGTTTGGTAATCCGCCTGAGCCAGAATGGACAGAACCTATCATCACGCATCAGTTTAAGACTTTTAACAATGATAGTGTGTTGCGTGCTTTGCAACGTGACACATTGTCGTTTCTTTTATTGGGCGATATTCACAATTCGCTCACTAACGACCAAATGGCTGCTCTCTCTGAGCGCCATTCGGATATACAATTTTGGGCACAGACGGGCGATTGGATGGAGAGACCTTATCTTTGCTATGAGCAGATGATGTACCAATCGTTGTTGGGTACACGTCTTGATTCGCTGCCTATTGTAGCCATTCCAGGTAACCACGAATATCTTAAAGGGGTAGTAAAAACGTTGCCTGAACATTGGAAAACCATCTTCCCTAATCCGCAAAATGGTCCTGCTAGATTCTTAGGTACGACCTACTTTGTGGATTTACCATACCTGCGACTAATAGCAATTGACACGGATGGTCTGCATCGTATGTCCGACTATACACAAGTAGCATTTTGGCTAAAGAAAACCTTGCGTGAGGCAGGTGATAAGTTCACCATAGTGATGATGCACCATCCTGTGTATAGCACCGCCAAAGGCAGACAAAATCCGCTTATGTGGCTAACGTTTTACGGTGCTATGCGCGAAGCGGATGTGGTGTTCTCTGGTCATGACCATAACTACGCTCGCCGCACAGAGGAGTATAAGGAGCGTTTTTGGAAGAAAGAAGAACCCACAGTGTTCATTGCTACCAACGCCTCAAACAAGAAATACCCAATCAGAGAAAATACAAAATACGACTCTTCTTTTTCAGGCGAACCAATATACGAATACATACAAGTTACTCCTTCAGCGTTGTATATTCATACATATAAAATTCTGTCAGGTGAATTATTAGATGAAGTTATAATATCTAATGAATAGAAATATAACAAATCACTTTCGCTTATTAATACTTTTAATAGGACTATTTGTACATTCAGTAGCTTATGCTGATTGGACACCTGTAATTCGCCATTTTACTCCTAAAAATTATGGTGCAGGTACCCAAAATTGGGATATAGTGGAGCAGGTCAATGGTTGGATGTATATAGCCAATAACTATGGTTTATTAGAGACCGACGGATGCCATTGGAATTTATACGGTATCAGTAATTCAACGGCAGTTCGATCCATTACTCTTGATAAAGATGGTAATATTTATGTTGGTGGAACAGATGAGTTTGGTGTTTTTTGTGCCGATGAATTTGGAAAGTTATCATATAAAAGACTATCAAATAATATTCCTGAACGCTATAGTCAATTTGGAGAAGTTTGGCGCTTACAGATAGCAAACGAAAAACTATACGTTCAAACACGTCATTATATATTTGTTTATACCGAAGATAATATAGAGGTTCTAGATCCAGGTGCCATTATTTATGAATCCCTAGTTTGGGAAGGAAATTTATATGTAGCCACATCTAGAGATTTATTCGTACAAAGTGGAGGCAGATTACATGCTCTGCGTGGTGCGGAATCGCTACATAATACTGTTATATGTGGCTTGTTGCCATATGGCAATGAGGGTATTATGATAGCTACGGATTTTCATGGTCTATATTTGTATGATGGCAGAAGTATTAAGCCATTTCGTACCGATGCCGACAATTATATAACTAAGAATCAATTATATACAATTGCTATTGGCACTGATAAAATGGCTTTTGGTACTGTTCAAGGTGGTGTCATATTATGCGATTTTAAAGGGAAAAATTGTGAATATATTACTCGAGAAAAAGGATTGCAAAACAATACTATTTTAAGCCTACTTTTTGATAGTCAACAAAATCTATGGATGGGATTAGACAATGGAATAGATGTTTTAGAAACCACTAATCCTATTTTGTTTTATAGAGACCCTAATTTGGATTATGGTTCAGGATATACCAGCTTTGAGTATGAAAAAAAATTGTATTTGGGCACCAATCAAGGCTTATATGTGCAATCATCAATCAATGCATCATTGCAGTTTATTGATGGAAGCAACGGACAAGTTTGGAATATCAATAAGGTAGGAGAAACACTATTCTGTTGTCACAATCGAGGTTTATTCATAATCAATGGAATGCGTTTATATCCACTAGATTGTACCGATGGTGTGTGGAATGTGACAGCTTTATCTGATTCTACGGCTATCGTAGGTACATACGTAGGTTTCTATTACTTATATCTTTCTAGAGGAAAATGGCAAATGCAATACCTCCAAGGTTTTTCCGAAACGGTGTTATATTATGAAACAGATGCCCTAGGTAATATATGGCTATTAACATCACGTGGAGTAGAGCGTTTGTCCGTAGATAAGAATGCAAGTAAAGTATCTTCTGAATTAGTAATCAAACAACCCGATGCACAACGGATATATTCTTTGACAAAGTGGCAAGATAAAGTGTTGATAACAAGCAACGAATACTGCGCAGTAGTAGATACCAATGGGTCTTTCGTTACTGATTCTTCTACTTTTGTTAATCTTGCAGGTAAACATCGCTACTTAAATATAACAGAAGACATACATAAAAATATTTGGTACATCTATGACAATAGGATAGCGGTGCGCAAGTATGATTCTTTATCTCATTCCTATCATAAAGAAAATATAGTGTTATATAATTCTTCGCTGTTAATAGATGGTTTTTCTAATTTAACACCTTCTATGTACGGAGGGGTTGTGATAGGAGGTGTAGATGGTTTTTATTGGATTTATACTTCTACTCCTCAATACGAACGAGAAGAAAATATTTATATACGGAGTATTTCTACTTTGACAGATTCACCACATATCTTATATGGAGAATCATACCAAAGTGATATAAAGTCCATTGTTATCCCTGCTGCTCATCGAGCATTGAGAATACAATTTAGCGGTTCCAATGCTTTAGAAAATACACCTTTATTTCGAACACGTCTATATCCATTAGAGGATTCTTTCACACCTTGGCAACAAATGTCATATCGTGATTTCATAGGTCTTCCTATTGGTGGAGATTATCAATTAGAAATAGAAATGCTTTCCACACTCAATGGAGAAATCATCACGAGAAATGTCCCTATTCAATTGGAATATCCATTCTACTTCACATGGTGGGCTAAGATACTGTATATATTATTAGTAATATGTATATTATCATTAGTAATTTGGAGAATTTACCGAAATGTTCAAGATAGTAAAAAGCGTTTGGCAGAGGAAAAGAACAAAGAAATCAATCAACAGCAAATGCGTATTCTGCAACTAGAAAACGAAAAAGCGCAATTCGATCTTCGCAATAAGAGCCAAGAACTTAGCAATATGCTTCTTTCTGAAGCCAATCGTAAAGAATGGAACGAAGATGTACTCAATGAAATCAGACGCATTGTCGATTACCTCAACAATGACCGCATTGCAGAAGCAAAAGGCAAAATTCAACATCTTCAACATCGCCTTGCACGCAACGAAGAGACTTCTGTCAACTGGAAGCGCTTCGAAGAAAACTTTGATATAGTGAACAACCAATTCATTTCGCGATTGTCTAAACATTATCCTTGGATGAACAAACAAGAACGGAGATTATGTGTTTATATCCATATAGGATTATCTAGCAAAGAGATAGCACCATTACTCAATATCTCCATTCGCGCGGTAGAAATGATGCGCTATCGCATACGCAATAAAATGCAAATTGATTCCTCTATATCTCTCAAACAACATTTTTATGAATTACAATCAAAAGAATAATTGCTATATTTATCTCTACAAAATTACGCAAAATAGTTAAAATCATTATTAATGATTGTGAAGTAAATAAAAATTATAATTTATTATTTATCAATAAAATATATTTTTGTTGTAGTATATTTATTAATGTTTTAATTTTCAAAAACATGTTGTAAAACATATTCTCGTTTCTTGCACGTATACGCGAAAACTATTATCTTTGCCGCGTTTTTAACAAAACTCTAATGCAATGAAACGAATTAATCTCTTTTTCCTGCTTCTGCTAATGCCTGTCTTATTAATGGCGCAGACACAGATTTCTGGTGTCGTAATGGCAGAAGGTGAACCAGATCCCGTAATCGGTGCAAATGTGATGGTAAAAGGTACTACCAATGGTACTATCACCGACTTTGATGGTAATTTCCTGCTCGATGCGAACGTAGGTGACATCCTTGTATTTTCCTACATGGGCTACCAATCGCAAGAAGTAAAAGCTTCTTCCTCCTTCATGCGTATTACGCTCAAACCTGACAACGTAATGCTCGACGAGGTGGTAGCCATTGGCTATGGTACGATGAAGCGCTCCGACCTCACAGGTGCTATCACTTCTGTGAGTGCAGAGGACCTCAACAAAGCTCCTGTTGCTGGTCTTGACCAAGCATTGCAAGGTCGCGCGGCGGGTGTTACCGTCACTACCAATTCTGGTCAGCCTGGCGAGGGTGCTACCATTCGTATCCGCGGTATTGGTTCTGCCATCGGCGGCAACGACCCTTTGTACGTAGTAGATGGTGTCATCACCGGCGATATTCGATTCTTGGCTCCTGCCGACATCCAATCCATGGAGATTCTGAAGGATGCATCTGCAACAGCTATCTACGGTTCTCGTGGTGCCAATGGTGTGATTCTTGTCACTACCAAGTCGGGTGGTCAAGGAAAAGCCAACATCTCATTCGATGCATATTGGGGTATCCAAAACCGTTGGAAGAAACTTGACCTCATGGATTCTCGCGCACAGGTGGATACCGAGTTGCGTATTGGTGCCATGCGTAATGGTGCTGAGGAGATTGCCTTCTACAACCAACGCGGCTTCTCCGAATGGTTGAGCATGTACAAGTTAGGTAAATCGCCTTACTACCCAATGAACTTCGACTACTCGCATCAGGAAACCGATTGGCAAGACGAGGTATTCAATGCCAATGCCTTTATGCACAACTACACCCTCAGCATTGACGGTGGTGGTGATAAAGGACATTACGCATTCTCCTCTTCCTACTTTGGTCAAGAGGGTACGATCATCGGATCTAATTACAATCGTTTTACCCTCCGCTTGAACTCCGACTATAAAATACGCGAATGGTTGACATTTGGCGAGCACTTGTCCTTTGTATCTACATCAGGTCGTAACGCGATGCACAACTCTTCTTCCGCAGGTGCTTCGGTTATCTCTGCTGCTATGGCTATGGCACAATGGGATCCTGTCTATTATCCAGAGGGTAGTATCAATGCCGATGGCAAGGACATGTCGGGCGATTATTCTGCAGGTTCCAACTTCAAGAATGTCACCAACCCCTATCAAATGGCATTCAACTCCGAACCATCTAGCAAGAACGAACGCGTAGTAGGCGACTTATACCTGGAAATCAAACCAGTAGAAGGTCTCGTTATCCGTCCAAGTATCTCGTTGGACTACTCGCTCAATCGCAATCGCAACTTCACATATCCTAACACCTATACATCCTACAATTACTCTGAGAAGAACTTCCTCTCCTCCTCTATGGATCGCTATTGCACGCTCCTGGAAGAGGTGACAGCTACCTATGCCAAGAAGATTGGCTTACACAATTTCTCAATCATGGTGGGTCAGACTTGGGAAGAGTACAACTATTATAGCATCGGCGGTTCAGGTGCACAAATCCTCAATCCTGTGGAGAGCAACTGGTATTTGAACAATACCACCGAGGATCGCCTGCCTGCTTCCGACGGAGTAGGTCGTAGCCGTCGTTTGGCTTTCTTGGGTCGCGCATTCTATTCGTATGCAGACCGCTATCTGATTACGGCTAACTTCCGTGCAGATGCATCTTCTCGCTTCACCAAAGACCCTTGGGGATTCTTCCCATCTGTGGCTTTGGCATGGCGTATGAGTGAGGAAGCATGGTTGAAAGAGGTACCATGGATTGATAATATGAAACTGCGTGTCGGCTTTGGTCAAACAGGTAATGATGGTATCCCTACTAGTTCGTTTATTCCTACTATGGAGTCAGGCGATATGGTATTCTATGGCTACCCACTGGGTTATCCACAAGTGATGGTAGGTGGCGCAGCTGTACTCACCCAAGTCAATACAGCCGGTAAATGGGAGACCAACCAGCAATGGGATGCGGGTATCGACTTCTCCTTCTGGAATGGCAAATTGAGCGGTACGATCGACTACTTCCTGCGCGATACCAAGGACGCACTTCTATATGTCAACGCTCCAGCCCATGTAGGCAACCGCTATTCACTCATCAAGAATGTGGGTAATATCCGCAATACGGGTGTGGAAATCTCACTCGATCACAAGCATCATATTGGTAAGTTCCACTACAATATTGGTGGTAATGTATCCTTCGTCCACAACGAACTCACCGCGCTCAACGGTGGTTCACCACTATGGGGCGACCGCACCAAGACCGATATTGGCATGGCGCTCAACTCATTCTGGGGATATGAGTACGAAGGTATCTACCAAACCGACGAAGAGGCACTCGCACAACTCTATACCTACACAGCCGAGACCATCGGCGTACACGCGGGTGATGCGCGCTACAAAGACCAAAATGGTGATGGTCTCCTCGATGAAGCCGACAAAAAGTGTATCGGAAATCCGTTCCCTAAACTGACCTATGGTATCAATCTGGGTGCTGATTTCTATGGTGTGGATATCCAACTATTCTTCCAAGGCGTCAGTGGCAACAAGATCTACAACGCCATGCGCGAACGCCTAGAAGGTGATGGTACTAGCAACGCGCTGGCCACCTATATGGCAGACGAAGTATGGGTAGGTTATACC
The DNA here is from genome assembly GCA_937891975.1 of uncultured Bacteroidales bacterium. GTDB lineage: Bacteria > Bacteroidota > Bacteroidia > Bacteroidales > Paludibacteraceae > Colicola. Next base: position 188,329 of record CALAUA010000014.1, on the reverse strand, counting down.
GATGTCGTACGTGATGCTATGTTAGCAAAGGGCGTCAACTGGATGGAACTGGAGAACCGCAATGGTACTATTCCTAACCCACTTGGCTCTCCTACCAACACCGAGAACTCCACTCGTTTCATCGAAGATGGTAGCTACCTCCGCCTCAAGAACCTCCAAATCGGCTACACCTTGCCTAAGAACATCACCGAGAAGTTCCGCTGCTCTCGCCTGCGCTTCTATCTCACAGCCAGCAACCTATTCACCATCACGAAGTATTCTGGATATGATCCAGAGGTCGGTTCGGGTGTAGACTATGGTAACTACCCACAAAGCCGCACATTCACATTTGGTTTGAATGCTACATTCTAAACAATATTGAACCTTTAAAATTTCATAAATATGAAAACGTTGAAATATTATATATTCGCTCTGCTCCTCGTATTTACAGGATGCCGTGATTATCTCACAGAGATTGAGCCAGGAACCACATTGCTGAATGACTTCTTTACCTCGACCGCAGCGGCCAAGCAAAATGTCACAGGTTGCTATGTGCCACTGATGTGGGAATACAACAATACCTACCTCTCCGAATGGTTTATCGGCGACATCGTGAGCGACGATGCACTCAAGGGAGGTGGTAGTACCTCTGATATGGCGGATGCCTATGATATGGAAAACTGGCGCACCACATCGCAAAACACCCTGTTGCTAGATTTCTATCGTGCACAATACCAAGGTATTGCGCGTTGCAACCTGGCCATCAAGTATATCACCAATATGGAGATTGGTACGGACTCCATCTTCACCCCCACTATGAAGAATAACCTTTTGGGTGAAGCACACTACTTGCGCGCATACTACTATTTCCGCCTCGTACGCGTATTTGCAGGAGTACCTATTACGACTGAAGTGATCGATAACTCCGATAACTGGGGTGTTCCACGCGCATCCACAGAGCAAGTCTATAACCTCATCTTGGAAGACCTGACCAAGGCCAACTACATGCTACCAGTCCGCAGCGCAATGAAGGCCGAAGATCTCGGTCGCGCTACCAAGGGTGCTGCACAAGCCATGCTCCTCAAGGTCAATCTCTATATGGCTTCGCCTTATTGGAACAAACAACTCTCTCAAGACCCTGCCACCTATTTCGCTGCGGCTAAGCAATGGGGCGACTCTATCATCGCTTCTGGCGAGTACTCGCTCTGCTCTAACTACGAGGACAACTTCACCCTCGCTGGCGAGAATGGCCAAGAGTCTGTATTTGAAATTCAATACATGGAAGTTCCTTGGGGCGACTACGGCGAGGGCTTCGGCTTCACCGCAGGTTCGTTTACCCAGATATTGATGCGTTCACGCTCATCCCTCATCGGTGGTGGATGGGGATTTGACCACCCAACACAAAACCTCTACGATGAGTTCGAACCTACCGATATCCGTCGCGATGTGGCTATCCTCAACCCTGTGGATTCGCTCATCGAAACACCTTCTGTTGAGATCTACCTCGGCTCACGCTACCTCAACAATAAGTACGGCATGTACCGCGATCCTGCGGATCAAGGTGGTGGCTATGGCAAATGGTCGCTCCACGCTTCTCGCGGTCCGCTCAACAATCGCCAAATCCGCTATGCCGATGTCCTCCTTATGTACGCCGAGGCTGCTCTTGGCGCAGGCGATGAGGCTACCGCGCGCACCTATATCAATATGGTACGCACACGCGTAGGACTATCCGAGATTACCCTCGCTGACAACGCTGCCCTCCGCCACGAACGCCGTGTCGAGTTGGCTATGGAGGGTCACCGTTGGTTTGACCTCGTGCGTTGGGAAGGTGTGGCAGGCAATGGTCTGAAAGCCCATATGGATGCCTACAAAGCCACCGAGACACAAGAGGCACAATCGCATATTCAGGAGTTTGTGGCTGGCAAACATGAGATTTTCCCAATCCCACAAGAGGAAATCCAGCTCAACCCAACAGAAATGAAACAAAACAATGGTTATTGATCAACCATTCTAATCAACATAATTTACTAACCACTTAATTTTTAAGTATTATGAAAACAAACAAATTTTTCGCTACTGCTCTTGCAGTACTCGCATTGGCTGGTTTCACTGCTTGTGACCAACCTACTCCTACCGAGCCATTGGAGCTCACAGAGACTTCTGTTACCATGAAAGTAGGTGAGACACACCAACTTACTGCTAACGTTGCTGTTGAGTCATGGACATCTTCTAACGAAGCTGTAGCTACCGTGGCTGATGGTCTTGTTACCGCTGTTTCTGCTGGTAATGCTATCATCTCTGCTACTGCTGCAGGTGTTACCAAAACTTGCGTTGTTCTTGTAGAGGCTGACCAAACACAAGGTGGCGGTGCTACGCTCAAGGGCTCACAATTCTGGCCAATCGCTATCGATGGTACTACCGCTGATGCGAATGCTTCAAAAATCGTGGGTGACTTCCGTCCAGACGATGTAGGCAAATTCTTGTATGTATGGGATGCTACCTACGTGGCTAATGACAACCCTACAGGTCTCAACTTCCACGGCAACACCGATGGTTTCACTGCTCTCACTGTTAGCACTTTAGGTTGGGCTGGTTGTGGCTACTGCCTCACCGAAACAGACGCCAGCAAGGCTTGGGAAGCTGCTGAGGCTCTCCGCGCTGCTATCGTAGCTAGCCCAGACGACTACTACCTCCACATGGCTCTCAAATCTACCGACAACGCTTCACACTGCTTCTATATCTTCGGTTCTGAAGCTACTAAGTTTGTTATCGGTTCGACCGCTGTTTACGATGGTCCTCTCTACGAAGACTTCACCCGTAATGGTGAATGGGCTGAGTTCGACATCCCAATGTCACGCTTCGCTACTGCTCTCGCTACCACCACTTGCGCTGCTGGCGTTAACGTATTCGTAGCACTCACTGAGGGTACTGCTGGTGCACAACTCAATATGGACGCTGTTTACTTCTACAAGAAATAAGCGACCCTTAATACATCGCTACTCCTACACTATCTCTCCGCTATCAATTACGTTAGATACACGATAGATATACGTTAGATACACGGTAGATACACGGTAGATACACGGTACATTACTATAGGCATACCGTAGAAACAAGCGATGAATACCCCCGCTTTGAGGAGGCTGATTACCTCCTCTTAGCCCTAAAACAAACAACCAACGAATATGAAACAGACATTACATACCCTCTTATTCCTCTGCGCTGTGCTGTGTATAGCGTGCGAACCTACAGTGAATTTCTCGCTCAATCCCAACTCTCTCCAGATGAAGGTGGGCGATATCACCACTATCAACGTCGTTGGTGAAGCTACCAATATCGAATGGGCTTCCTCCGATGATTCGGTAGCCACCGTTTTCCACGGAGTTATCACTGCCAATGCCATAGGCACTACCACGATCACTGCCAAATCGGGTTCTACCACTGTCAATGCACAGGTCTTTGTCAGCGGTACCGATGGCTCTACCTTGCGCATATCTCCTGCTTTCATATCCCTAAAGAAAGGTGATACCTACCAGTTCCAATATGGCAATACCTATGGTCTGGATCTCACATGGACCTCTTCCGCAGAAGACATCGTGCAGGTGGATCAGCAAGGCGTCATCACCGCGCTCAAACCAGGCAACGCTACCATCACCCTTTCCACTCCTGTGGAATCGGTTACAGCCCTCGTGGCTGTAGAGCATAAGTGGGGCGACTATTCGCTCGTGTGGTCCGATGAGTTCAATGGCACTGCCCTCGATGAGTCCGTTTGGGGCTATAACCTCGGTGGAGATGGTTGGGGCAACAACGAGTTGCAATACTACACCCAACGCCCTGAGAACGTGCGCGTCAAAGATGGTTGCCTCGAGATTGAAGCGCGCAAAGAGACCTACGAAAACCGCGAATATACCTCTGCACGCCTCCTTTCCAAAGGCAAAAAGTCCTTCCTCTATGGCAAGGTGGAAGCACGTATCAAGTTCCCAGGTGGTATGGGTACATGGCCTGCTTTCTGGATGATGGGCGAGTCGGGCAGATGGCCTGCTTGTGGCGAGATTGACATCATTGAGCATATTGGCTCGCAAGACACACGCGCCTCTTTTGCTGTCCACACCCCAGAGAAGAATGGTACCAATGGCAAAAACTGGCATGCTACTCGTTTCTTCGATGATCCATTGTCAGCAGACTTCCATACCTATGGAGTAGAATGGTGTCAAGAGGAGAAAGATGGCAAAGATTGTATCCGTTTCTTCGTGGACGGAGTAGAGTATGCTACGGTTTGGGAAACGCTTATCGACAATCCTCGTTCATGGCCTTTCACCCAACCGCACTTTATCATTCTCAACTGCGCTATCGGTGGTAACATGGGCGGCAAGGTGGACGACTCTATCTTCAACCAACAACGTATCATGTACGTGGACTGGGTACGCGTGTACCAACGCCAAGAACAACCCTAAGTAATGTTGATAATGTCACTATGAAACAGTTAAGTAGTAAAATATTTGTTGTAATAAGTGCTCTCTTCCTAATCTCTTGCGAAGGCAACTCCCCTACGCATGACCAGCCCTCTACCATGCAGAAGAGTGCCAAGCGCGGTGTGTCCTTCAACTTCACCAATATCCAGGACCTCCCATTGCTCTCGCCAGCTATCTCGTGGTCCTACAATTGGGCTAACGACCAAAACAGCACCTCTGCTCTTTGGTTCGACACCAACGAGATGGATTTCTGCCCTATGTGTTGGAATGGCTCCTACAGTGCAGCCAAGATTCGCCAGTACGTGCAAGAGCACCCCAATACCAAGTACCTGCTTGGCTTCAACGAACCCAACCTCACCGACCAATGCAACATGACCCCTGCGCAGGCGGCTGAGCAGTGGCCACAAGTGGTAGCATTAGCCCGAGAACTGAACCTCAAACTCGTCTCTCCTGCCATGAACTATGGCACGCTCGCGGGCTATCACGACCCTATCAAGTGGCTCGATGAGTTCTTTGCACAGCCCAACGTCTCCCTTGACGACATCCACGCTATTGCTATCCACTGCTACATGGCATCGCCTTCAGCAGTCAAAGATTATATCAAGAAGTTTGAAAAATACGGCAAACCCATCTGGATGACTGAGTTCTGCGCATGGGACCCTGTGCCAAGCAATGTGGAGAAGCAAATGGACTATATGTGCTCCGTCCTCAACCACATGGAGCAAAACCCTCACGTAGAACGCTACGCATGGTTCATGCCTCGCACCAGTGGCAAGGTGGACTCTGCACCATATATGCAGCTCCTCACCCACGGCTCGCCTGTAGAGCTTACACCATTAGGACAGATCTTCACCCAGTTCTCTTCTTTCGATAAGAATGCCTATCTCTCCCTCGAACAAGGCATAGGTGCACACCAATACATCGCCTTAAAAGAGGAGAATATATCTTTGCGTGTGACAGACGACAACCAACTCTATATCCAATCTTTCATGCAAGGGCAATGGATTGATTATCAAATCAATGTACAAAGCAAACAACCGCTGCAAATCCAATATGCCACCATCGTCAATAGCCAGGTATGTATCTATATTGACGGCGTAGCCCAAGCAATAGTAGACATACCTAAAACCGCTGATATGCAAACGGTTACTACGCTCACCACTACCGTCATCCCACCGCTCGGCAACCACACCCTTCGCTTGGAAGCACTAAAAGGAACCTTTAATTGCTACCAACTCCTACAATAAACCACTCTATACAATACTACACAATACTAAACAACTCTCCACTATGCTACACTACACCAAACAACTCTACACCATGCTTCTGCTAATGCTTGCCCTGCCTCTGGCAGCGCAGGACTACACCCTCGTTTGGAACGAAGACTTCACCGACGCTACCCTCGACCGCAATGTCTGGAACATTGAGGTCAATGGCGATGGTGGTGGCAACAGCGAGTTGCAATACTATTGCGAAAAAGGTGTAACCCTCGCTACCGAACCCACTACAGGTAAACGCTGCCTTGTGCTTACTGCCACCAAAGAGGACTACCATGGCAAGAAATGCACCTCGGGTCGTGTCAATACCAAGAACAATCTCTACTACACCTTCGGCAAGATCGAAGCGCGTATCAAGTTCCCTAACACCGCCAACGGTCTATGGCCTGCGTTCTGGCAGATGGGTAATGACTACGATCAAGTAGGATGGCCACGCTGCGGAGAAACCGATATCATCGAACTAGGCAATGCCAATGGTATCAACCGTGGTACGCAAGACCGCTACTTCAATGGCGCACTCCATCTTGGTTCCAAATGGGATGTCGTGTGGAGCGATGCACAAGACATCACCTATCATTATTCCGTAGAGGACACTTTCCATATTGTCACCATGATCTGGACACCCACTTCTATTGATATGTATATGGACCGCGATGCCAACCCGGGCGTAAAACCCTATTTCCACGCCGACTTAGGGCCCAACGACGATGCCAACTACGACCGTAGTCGTGTCTTTGCTAAGCCCAACTTCATCATCGCTAACCTCGCCGTAGGTGGCAATTTCCCTCAGATTTGGGACATCAACAAGATTACAGCCCTTGCCAATGGTCCACGCTCCGTCTATATCGACTGGATTCGTATCTACCAACAGGGGACCGACAAAGAGACCTTCACCTCTCCATCGCCCTCTGATGACATCGAGTCCGAAGGCAGTACAGCAGTACAAAACATCACTATCTCACAACCTGCACAAAAGGTCATCATCAACGGACAAATCTTCATCCGCAAAAACGGACAACTATACAACATCGTAGGACAACAAATACAATAACCTTTTAATACATAAAAAACATTGAAACCCTTTAAGTTTATAATCTTGTCGTTATGCGCTGTGCTGCTATCAGCCTGCCATGCTAAACAGCCCTATACCCTCGTATGGGAAGACGATTTCAATGCCCCTACGTTGGACACTGCTTATTGGAACGTGGACGATAATGCTCGTGGTGGAGGCAATGCCGAGATGCAGTACTACACCCCCCGCAACGTCACTATCGAACGTCATCCCGTATCGGGCGAGTCATGCCTCGTGCTCAATGCCAAGCGCGAGGACTATCGCAATCGCCCTGCCACTTCGGCACGTGTCAATACCCAGGACAAAGTCACCGTTTGCTACGGCAAGATTGAAGCGCGTATCGCTTTCCCTTACACGGGAAATGGTCTATGGCCTGCGTTCTGGATGCTGGGCAATAATCTTGCTACCAACCTCGGCAACGATGACTCTATCGACCGTCAGCGCGAGCAGTTGGCTGCGCAAGGGCGCGTGGTATGGCCTAAATGCGGCGAGATCGACATTGTAGAGATGGGTCACAAAGATGGGATCGAGAAAGGTCTTTCCGACCGCTATTTCAACGGTGCTGCGCACTGGGGCGAAAGTTTTAACGATGGCAAGTACCCTAACGAAGCAGGTGTATGCGAAGCCTCCTACCCTGTACAAGGCGACTTTCACCTCTTCACCGTCATCTGGACCGAAGATAGTCTGGCTATGTACCTTGACCAGGACCAATATCCCGAGGTAGCACCTTATTTCGCACTCTCGCTGCGTGATAAATCTATCAACGAACCAGGACACTACTTCAATCACCCCTTCTATATCGTGCTCAACTTGGCAGTAGGTGGCTTCTTCCCAGGGCTACCAATGCACGAGAAGTACCCCGAGGTATATACTGCCGACCACGAGAACTTCCAACGTGTCACCGCCCTCCCTGCCGATGGCACCCCCGTCAAAATGTACATCGATTATATACGAATTTATCAACAAAAATAATAACGTGAAACCACTCACGCAAAGCCACTTTACGCGTTAGCCATTTTCGCGAACAAAGTGAGCCATCAACGTGAGCGAAGCGAACAGAAGATCATGAAACTCTCTATCAAAGAAAAACTCGGCTACAGTCTTGGTGATACTGCCTCACACTTTGTGTGGGACATGGTCAATTTCTGGTTAATATTCTACTATACCGACGTACTCGGTATCAGCCCCGCATGGTCCACTGCCATCGCAATCCTCGGCACCATCATGGATGCGGTTATGGATCCTATCGTAGGCATTTGGGCAGACCGCACCAACACCCGTTGGGGTAAGTTCCGTCCGTTCTTGCTCTATGGTTGCATTCCTTTTGCACTGTTTGTCTTCCTTGCCTTCCTCGGTCCCGACCTGCAAGGCAATGCCCTCATCGCATACATCCTGCCTATGTTTATTGGCTTGCGTATCATCTATGCAGTAGTCAATATCCCTTACTCCTCTTTGGGAGCCGTGATGACCAACGACTCCATCGAGCGCGCAGGACTCAACTCCTACCGCTTCGTAGCAGCCAACATCGGTCAGTTGCTCGTGTCGGGCTTCGCCCTCTATATCGTCTATTACCTTGGCTCACACGCTACTGGCATGGACTACTCCATCATGTCCGACGATAGTGCCCGCAAACTCTTCATGGAGGGTAACGCACTGAATACCGACCTCGTGCGCTCATCCTATATCATTGGTTTCAGATACCTCGTGGCTATCTTCGGCGCAATAGGTGTGGTACTCTTCCTCATCACTTTTGCTACTACCAAAGAGCGTATTGCTCCACCTAAACGTCAGGAGACCGACCTCAAGCACGACTTCAAGTACCTCTTCAAGAACCGCCCATGGGTGGTATTGATGCTTGTTGGTATCGTGTCTTTCATCATGTTTGCTATTCAGAATATCTCGGCTACCTATTACTTCAAGTATTTCCTCGACGCTGAGTCCAAGAGCCAGATATTCAATATCTTGGGTACGGTCGCACTCATCATCGCTATTCCTACCACCAAACCATTGGTCAAGAAATTTGGCGCTAAGCAACTCTATATTGTCTGCTCATTGCTCTCAGGACTATTCTTCTGTTTGCTCTATTTCGCAGGCACCAACTTCGTACTCATCAATGTCTTCAACTGCTTGGGTAAGATTGCCTATGCACCTGCTATCTCGTTGCTATGGACCATGCTCGCCGATGCAGCAGACTATGGCGAGTGGAAGTTCCAACGCCGCACCACAGGCCTTTGCCTCTCTGCTGCGGTCTTCGCACAGAAGATCGGTTGGTCCATCGGTGCTGCTCTCTTTGGCGCTATCATGACAGCCGTTCATTTTGATGCTACAATGGGCTTGCAACAAATCCAGAACGACCCCACTATCATGACCAGTATCCATTGGCTCTTTGGTATATTGCCGGGTGTACTCTATGCATCATGCGCTATCCTGCTTGCATTCTACAACCTCGACACCCCAACCCTACAACAAATGAAATCCGACCTCGAACAACGAAGTTCTAGCCTTTAACCTTTCACCTTTAACCTCTCACCTCACATGACCCCTACAGGACACTACATAGATATCCACGGCGAACGCTTCTACTGCATTGAGAACTACGATCACATGCAGCCGTTCTTCATATCGCTGGCCAGCGATACCGACCTTTGGATGTACATCTCATCCACAGGCGGACTCACATGCGGTCGCCGCAACCCCGAACAGGTGCTCTTCCCTTACTACACCGATGATAAGATTACCGAGAACTACGAGCAGACTGGTCCTAAGACGATCCTCCGCGTACAAACGGCACAAGGCACCAAACTCTGGGAACCCTTCTCATCGCGTCAGATGGGCACCTACCATATTATTCGCTCCATTGCCAAGTCGGTGACTGGCAACCGTCTACTCTTCCGCGAGGAGAATGTAGATTTAGGACTTATCTTCTCTTATGAGTGGGCACCTGCTACCCATCTCGGTTGGGTACGTACTGCTCATCTCTCCAACGAGACCGACACCCCTATCACCGTAGAGGTATTAGATGGCTTGCAGAATGTCATGCCTTCGGGAGTAGAGCGTATCACGCAAAACACCTTCTCGACCCTCGTAGATGGCTACAAACGCACCGAGCATGTAGGCAATGGTATGGTACTCTTCCGCATGGAGGCTATCCTTGTGGACCGTGCCGAACCCAGCGAATCCCTTCGTTGTAACACTGTTTATACCTTAGGGATTCCAGACGCCGGAAGCCGGGAGCCCCAATATCTCTGTTCAAGTGCCCAACTCGATGCTTTCCGCATGGGGCAAACTATCCAACCAGAATCCGAGTCCAAAGGTGTCCGCGGAGCCATCTTCGCCCATTTCACTGCTACCATCCCTGTTAAAGACATGCCCCAGCCTTTAACCTCTAACCTTTCACCTTTAACCTCTGAACTTCAGTGGCACTTCATCTGCGACGTCATGCAAGACGCTGTTTCCGTTCGCCGCAGCATGGCGTTCATGCAGCAACCCGATGCAGTAGCGCAGTTGCAGTCAGCCCTGCAAACCACTACCGCCAACCTTCGCCAAATAGTGGCGCAGAACGATGGTGTACAGTCCACGGCGGATGAGGCCAACGATGCACGCCACTTTGCCAACACGCTCTTCAACACCATGCGCGGTGGCTTCTATTGTGACAATTATCATATCTCTGGCTCTGCTTTTGCTCAGCATATTCGTACCTTCAACCATGCTTTGGCGGACAAGCACCATACCTTCCTCACCAACTTGCTCGAGTCCATCTCTCATACCGAACTCGACCAAGCCGTACAGGATCGCCAGGACCACCAACTCCACCGCCTCTTCATGGAGTACTTGCCACTCACATTCTCGCGCCGTCACGGCGACCCCAGTCGTCCTTGGAACCTCTTTGATATCCGCGTGAAGGATGAGCAAGACCGCCATATCATATCCTACCAAGGCAACTGGCGCGACATCTTCCAGAATTGGGAAGCCCTATCGCTCTCCTATCCTGATTATGTGAATAGTATCATCGCTAAGTTCCTCAACGCAACCACAGCCGATGGCTATAATCCATACAAAGTGACCTCCGAAGGTATTGATTGGGAGGTCATCGAACCCGAGAACCCATGGTCGAACATCGGCTATTGGGGCGACCACCAGATTATCTATCTCTGTCGCCTACTCGAATTCAGCCACAAGCACAACCCACAGGCTTTGCGTGATATGTTGGGCATGCGCGAGTTTGCTTTCGCGGCAGTCCCTTATCGCTTCCGCTCGTATGCAGACATCGTACGCGATCCTAAGAACACCATCACGTTCGACCAAGCAGCCCACGACCATATCTTCTCGCAACTATCTACCTACGGGCAAGATGCACGCCTGCTTTTGGGTACTGACAACCAACCACTCTTGGTTACTTTCACCGAGAAACTGCTCATCACACTGCTCACCAAACTCAGCAATTTCATTCCCGAAGCAGGTATATGGATGAACACCCTGCGCCCTGAGTGGAACGATGCCAATAATGCGTTGGTAGGCAATGGTGCCTCTATGGTCACGCTCTACTACATGCGCCGCTTCGTGGCCTTCCTCATCGACTTATATCAGTCAGAGGAAACCACCTACGCTCTCTCCGAAGAGGTCGTACTCTTCTTGCGCAATATATTGACCGCTATGGTCAATCACTTGCCAGAGCAAGCCGACCAACCAATCTCCTTCACCGACCACACCCGCCGCACCTTCACCGACCAAGTAGGTCGTGCAGGCGAGGCTTACCGCAACGCTATCTATGCAGGACACTCTGGCAAGAAAGTGGAGATGGACGCATCGCTCATCTGCCAGTTCCTCAATATGACGCTTGACTTCATCGACCAGTCTATCGATGTCAATCAGCGCGAAGATGGTCTGTACCATGCCTACAATCTCGTGAAGTTCGACCGTGGCACTATCACTTTCAGCCATCTCTATGAGATGCTCGAGGGTCAGGTGGCAGTCCTCTCTTCTCGCCGTTTGGATGCTGAGCAAGCAGCCCATCTCCTGGATGCCATGCGCCAATCTGCGCTTTATCGCGAAGACCAACGCAGCTATATGCTCTACCCCGCACGCAAGCGCGCGTCCTTCTTAGATATGAACACCTTGCCAGAGGAGGCACTATCTTTGCCTATCGTACAACGCCTCTTGGCAAACAAGGTTACAGATATCCTCACGCAAGACTGCACTGGTAAGGTACATTTCTCTGCTAACTTCAACAATGCCGACTTCCTCCTGCGCGCTATTCAAATGAGCAGCGAGGACATCACACCAGAGGAGACAGATCAACTGCTCAATCTCTACGAACAGCTCTTCAACCACCATGCCTTCACGGGCCGTTCAGGCACCTTCTACAAGTACGAAGGTCTGGGTTGTATCTACTGGCACATGGTCAGCAAACTCCTCCTCGCCGTAGGTGAGTGTATCCAATCCTCTCGCCTTACCGCCTCATCGCCTTATCGCCTCATTTCGCATTATTGCGAAATTCGCGAAGGCATCGGCTCCCACAAGACCCCTGCCCTGTACGGCTCCTTCCCATTCGATGCCTACTCACACACACCATCGATGAGCGGAGTGCAACAACCAGGCATGACAGGACAGGTCAAGGAGGACATCATCTCTCGCTTCTTCGAGTTGGGCGTACACGTGCAAGATGGACAAATCACCTTCTGCCCCATCATGCTCACCGATGCGGACTTCCGCGATGGCGAACTGCGCTTCTCGTATTGTGGCACAGAGATTATCTACCGCAAAACGGGCAAGGGCACAGGCAGTGTCACCCTCACCCCAGAACAAAGCAAACACATCTTCGCCCGCGATGGCGAAATCAAACAGTTAATAGTAGAATTATGAGAAAGTTATTATTCGCATCATCGCTCTTTTTGCTGGCATCATGTACCGCAAAAGTCCCCTCCACTCACGTGTGGCTCACTTCTGCTGCGGGCGACAAATGTGCCGAACAGCAGGCAGTCGTTTTCCACGAGGGCACAGCCGACAACGCTATCACCATCCATGTGGACGAGAAAAAGCAGACCATCGACGGCTATGGTGGCTCACTCACCGAGTCTTCGGCTTTCGTGCTTGCGTGCCTCACACCCGAGCAACGCCAGAGCGTACTCCACGAACTCTTCTCCGAGGAGGGTGCCAACTTCTCCGTAGTCCGCACACAAATCGGCTCATCCGATTTCTCTGTCGAAGGCAAGTACGCTCTCACCGAGGTGGACGGCGATACCGAGATGAAGCATTTCTCGCTCAACCGCGACAAAGAGGGCTTCCCTACCAGCAAGTACCCACAGGTGAAGAACGAGCAATACGACCTCTATCACCTCATGCTGGACGTCTGGAACATCAAGCAAGGACAGTCGGACAACACCTATCGCATCATGGCGAACACTTGGACCGCGCCTGCATGGATGAAGGACAACAAGAAATACTACGAGCGTGAGAACGGCGTAGCCCGTGGCGGTGCGCTTCTGCCTAAGTACTACCAAGCATATGCCAACTATATCGCTGCTTATATCGAGGCATGGAAGGCAGAGGGTGTTAATATATGGTCTGTGACCCCAGTCAACGAACCTATGGGTAACGATGGCGGTTGGGAGAGCATGGATTTCTCGCCACAAGTGGAGACCGAGTTCATACGCGACTACCTCGCTCCTACGCTCATCCGCCGTGGACACGGCGATGTGGCTATCTTTGGCTTCGACCAAAACATCTTCGAGATGATGCCTTACGCCGATGCAATCTACCAAGACTCACTCGCTAACCAATACACCACTGGTATGGCTGTCCACTGGTATGGCAGCACCATTGGTTGCTTCCCTGAGACATTGGAAGAGGCACATGTCAAATACCCTAATAAGACTATCTTCCACTCTGAGGGCTGTATCGACAACCTCGGTTGCCCACCATGGGACGGTGTCACTGACCCTGTTGGCTTCCAAGAGTCAGGATGGTTCAATAACGATGCGTTCTGGTGGGACAAGATTGCCACCGACTGGGCATATTCCACACGTTGGGCAGGTGGCACACACCCCAAGTATTCGCCTGTCTTCCGCTATGCGCAATATATCATTGATGGCACCAACCATTGGCTCACGGGCTATTGCGATTGGAATATCGTGCTCGACTCCATTGGCGGACCTAACCATGTGAATAACTTCGCAGGTGCGCAGGTGATGGTTGATTATCAGAATGACGTGATTTATTATACACCTTATTATTATGTACTCAAGCAGTTCTCTCGCTCTATGCGCCCAGGCGATGTGGCGCTGCAAGTGGAGTACCCTGCTACCATGAAGACGGGTGCAGATTGCGAAACACAGGACATCTTCCTCTGTGCTGTAGAGAAGACCGATGGCTCGTATGCTATCAATATCCTCAACATGGGTCCAGCTACCACGTTGCCTGTGCAATTGGGCAATCACTATGCGAAGGTGAAACTCCCCGCTTCTTCCGTCCAAACTATTATGGTAAAATTAAATGACTAATGAATTATTTATAGATTGGATTTAGTTTTTCAACTCACCAATGCAGCGTGCTGCATTCTTATGAGTTGAAAAATAAATATAAAACCAGATTTTTTAGTATTTTTGTAGCAAGCGTAGCGCAGCGTATTTTTGTTAAAAAATTGACAATAATTGACAACATAATTGACCCTAATTGTCTTAAAAAATAAGTAAGAATATGAAACGCCTGATTCCTTTAATAGCCCTTTTCGCTCTCGTTTCTTGCCAACCGCAGGACCCTATTGAGAAGCAGATCGACCATCTCCTTTCGCAAATGACCCTTGAGGAGAAGATTGCCCAGATGACCCAAATCTGTGGCGGACAAATCTCGGATAATATAGCCGAGCAGATTCGCAATGGTGCTGGTTCTATGCTCAATAGCGTGGGAGCCGAAGCCGACTATTACCAGCACATAGCGATCGAAGAATCGCGCTTGGGCATACCTATGATATTCGCGCGCGATGTGATTCATGGTTTCCGAACTATTTTTCCTATTCCATTAGGTCAGGCTGCTACTTTTGATCCCGCTATCGTAGAAGAAGGCGCACGCATAGCTGCTGAAGAAGCTATTCAAGCAGGTCTACGATGGACTTTCTCTCCTATGGTAGATGTGGCTCGTGATCCTCGTTGGGGCCGTGTGGCAGAAGGATATGGTGAAGATACTTATTTGGCATCTATTATGGGTGCAGCTGCGGTACGTGGCTATCAAGGTAACGATTCTATTGTACGTATGGCGGCATGTGTAAAGCACTTTGCTGGCTATGCGGCTTCAGAAGGAGGACGTGATTATAACTCTACATGGATTCCTGAGATTCAATTGCGCGAAACCTATTTACCTCCTTTCAAGGCGGCTATTGATGCAGGATCATTGTCAATCATGTGCGCTTTCAATGACCTGAATGGTGTACCTGCTTCTGCCAATAAACACCTGAATGTTAATATTCTGCGCAACGAATGGCAGTTTGATGGTGTACTAGTATCGGATTGGGCATCGCTACAAAACATGAATAACCAGGGTAATTCTGCCAATTTGAAAGAGGCTACCAAACTCTGCATGGATGCACAAATGGATATTGATATGGAGAGCAAAGGTTATCCTCGCCATTTGAAGGAGTTGGTAGAAGAAGGTAAAGTGAGTGAGCAGGTTATTGATAATTGTGTGCGCAATATCTTGCGTATGAAGTTCCGCCTCGGACTCTTTGACAATCCCTATTGCTATACGGAGAATCCTGAGTATTTTACTCCTGAAGCCCTTTCTGCAGCTCAAAAAGCAGCAGAGGAATCCGCTGTTTTGCTCAAAAATAACGGTATTCTACCACTAAACACTAAACATTCAACTCTAAACTCAAAACCAAAGGTTTTAGTATGCGGTCCAATGGCCAACGCCCCTCACGAGCAGAACGGTACTTGGTGTTTTGATAAAGACGATGCTATGACCATCACTCCAATGATGGCTTTCCGTGAACTAGCGAAAGAGGGAAAAATAAAACTAATAGAACAAAAGGGCGAGCATTGGTCGCGCGAGTTTAATAAAGAAAACATAGCTACGCTAGCGCGCTTGGCGAAGCAAGCTGACGTAGTGTTGTATTTTGGAGGTGAGGAAAGTATTCTTTCGGGTGAAGCGCGTAGTCGTGCCGTACTTAATTTACCTGGTGATCAATCAGAGCAAATTCGTGCTATCAAAGCCACGGGCAAACCGCTAGTTTTGACTATTATGGCAGGTCGTCCATTGTGTATTCGCGAAGATATTGATTGTGCAGATGCTGTGCTCTATGCCTTCCATGGTGGTACGATGCAAGGTCCTGCTTTGGCCAATCTGATTATAGGTAAGGTGGCACCATCTGGGCGCCTGCCAATGACTTTCCCTATGGGCGAAGGACAAATACCTTTCTATTATAATTATAAAACGCCAAGCCGCCTGATGGCTAAATCGCCTAAACTCATCAATGATATTCCTATTCGTGCATACCAATTCTCAGTAGGCGAATCTAGCTATTGGTTGGAGTATGGTAATAAACCACAATATCCTTTTGGATATGGCTTGACATATACCACGTTTGAGTACGGTCCGGTCGTGCTATCCGATACCTGTCTCAACGCCTCATCACCTGATCACCTCGTTGCCTCGTGCGAAATCGCCAACACGGGCAGCACAGCTGCCGTAGCCGTCCCCCAACTCTACATCCGCGACCTTGTGGGCTCGCTCACTCGCCCTGTTCGCGAGTTGAAGGGTTTCCAACGCGTGACTATCCCTGCGGGCGAGTCGCGTACCGTCACGTTTGAGTTGACGGAAGAAGACCTCGCATACTGGCATTTGGCAGAAGGTGTCACTTTAGGTGCCGACGGCGCTTATGCACGCAGTGCAGAACCCGGCGACTTCCAAGTTTGGATTGCCCCCAACGCCGCCGAAGGTCAACCTGCGAAGTTTGTGTTGAAATAAAATAGATATTAACTATAAATACTATAAGATATGAAAAAACATGTACTCAAGTCTTTTGCTCTGGCGGCGATGCTATGTAGCGCGATGACTTTGTCAGCTGCCACCTATTGTGATGCGCTTATCACCAGCACGCAGGCAGTCCACACGGCACACATCACGTGTTCTTCACTTGGAGGCAACCAGTATCAATTCGTGTTCGAATCCACGGATGCTTTCATTAAGTACAACGATGGTTCCAACTTCTACATGAATGTCAATGGAGTAGGCGGCTACCACGCATCTAAAAACCTCACACAAGATGGCAACACCCTATCGGTGATTATTGAGTCCAATGTAGCACCTACCATCTATGCAGGTGATTTCTATGTACAATACGAAGATGGCGAAGCATGGTTCAAACTGCCTATTGATGCCGACTTCTCGCAAGTATGCGATGGTTCTGACACGCCAGATACACCTGATACCCCAGACACTCCCGATACACCAGATACTCCTGGTGACCTTCAAACGGGCTCATGCTCTGGCACCAGCACAGGCGTAGATCCTTTCTATACCAATGCCAACCCACAGTTTGCGGTACAATCGCTGGAAAAGGGTTTCAACTGGACTGCGGAAACTACCACCACTGGTGTAAATATCAAGGTGCAGTTCCTCGACAATCTGCCAGGTATGGCATCGCCTTATCTCTTTACCTTCGATGCGCAAGGAGTACTTATTGGCGATCCTATCCAAATGTCGGGTTGGGACAATGCAACTCGCACCGCTACCCATACCCTCACGGGCTTGGCTAATGGACAAGACCTTGTTTTCCTTGTACAAGTGGCATTGGAGGCAGGCAAGATTCTCTTCACCGAGCGTATCCTTTATACTGTAGGTTCGGATTGCAACAGCATGTCGGATGACGACCCTGTGATTGGTTCTTGCTCAGGCAAGAGCAAGGGAGTAGATGAATACTACACATCCAACAACGCTGCTGCGGCTACTTCGGCTGACCTTACCAACGGCTACCAATGGACAGTGGCTACACGCCAATCGGGCAATGTGGATATCGAATTGGAGTTCTTAGATTACTTGCCAGGTATTGCAGCGCCTCAGCTCTTCCTCTTCAAGAATGAGGGCGGTAACGAGGTTTTGGATGGCGATCCTATCCCTATGCGTTGGATGGGCTTGACTGCAAGTTATACGCTTGAGAACCAAACCACAGGTACGGAGTTAGTTTTCCTCGTACAAGTGGCGTATGAGATGCACGTGCTCTTCACCGAGCGTATCCGATATACGGTAGGCGACAACTGCCAAGAGGATACAGCGCTAGAGCAACCTTCTGTGCAAACCAAACCGCGCAAGGTCATTGAGAACGGACAGATATATATCATCCACAACGGCATCCGCTACAATGCGTTGGGTGTACAAATTAAATAACTCATCACTTATAACTCATAGTTCATAACTACCCAACCACTTGCCCCTTACTTGCCCCTTATCTCCATAGGGACTTCATAGGAACCTCATAGGAACCTCATAGGGACTTCATAGGGACTTCATAGGAACCTCGCCGTAGTTTCACCGAGGGATGTATATAGGATAAGCAAGGGATAAACATAGGATAAAATAACTTAAATACAAGATATTATGAAAAAATATTTGCTTAAATCATTCGCCCTCCTCGCGATGCTGTTTAGTGCGCTGACCCTCTCCGCACAGTCAGGTGTGGATTGGAGTGTGGCTACTTCTGTTATAGGAACGGAACAATACAAAGTGGCTATTGTATCTGGTGCAGATAAGTTGGACTTTGTAAATAATATTCAACAACCAGGTTGGGCTGCAGAACAAGGAATTCACATTGTGTTTACAAAAGGCATTACAGAGTGCTCTTTAGTAAACGGAACAGGATGTGCCACTGAAGGTGGAGGTATGATTATGTATTTGTCTGCTTTAACTGCACGGGAAACAAAAGTTATAGTAAAATTTGGAACAGAAGAAACTATTCTATGGGTTTATAACGCAGATGGCACTACTGACGAAACCCCAGGCTCTGGCGAAGGCGGCGATGACCCAGAGCCAACTCCAGAACCAGAAACTCCTAGCGTAGTGTACTGCGATTTTCCGACAGGACATGAAGGCAACGCTAATTTTGCAGATGCAAATGGTCGCATTTTAGTATCTCTAGTAAAGAAGTCAGAAACAGAAGTTCGTTTGGTTGTTAAATCAGCTGATGCAGCGATAAAGAACCTTGACCTTCTTTATGTGGAAGCAGCTGGTGCTAATCCCAAAGCAACTACGGTTGGAAGTGATGTTGTAGAGAGCGACTTGCGCGAAATGTCTGTTGATATTACATATCCTACAGCCCCCGCGAAATATACTTTTATGATTCAATGGAGTAATCCAGCTTGGGAAGGTCGTTGGCAAACCAACTTGAATGATATCACAATTGAGCAGTTGTGTACCGAAAGTGGCGGCGAAGGTGGCGAAACTCCATCTACTCCTACGGAAATCTATGATGTGAATTTTGCTCTTGCTTCTAATGGTTCTTCTGCTGAAGCGACAACAGGTGATGCTGCACAAGCGATTGACAATAACCCAGGTTCACGTTGGGAATCTGCATCAGCAGATCCTCAAACTTGGACATTGGATCTTGGTCAAGCTCGCATATTTAACACCCTTGAGATTGTTTGGGAAGGTGCGTATGGAAAAACATTTACCGTTTCTGTCAGTGATGACAAAGAGACTTGGACACCTGTTTGGACTGTTGAAGGTCAAGAATTAGCAGGTTTCCCATATACACAAACACAAAAGATAGATAAAACTACTGCACGTTATATCCAATTCCATGGTACAGCTCGTGGTACAGGTTATGGCTATTCTTTCTGGGAGTTCCGCGTGTTCCTTTTGGGAGAAACTACATTAACTACACTTGAGGCAACTCCTGCTACCCAATACATGCATATGGGAGAAGAGAATGTTATAACTGTTACTGCTAAAGACCAAATTGGCAAAGTAATGGAGAATGCAGGTGAGGTTGCTTATACCATTTCTCCTGTCGAAGCTGGTGTAATCAATGACAATGTCTTTACGCCTTCTCAAAATGGTACTGCAACGATTGTTGCTGCTATTGGTGACGTAAAATCAGCTCCATTTGATATTATAACATATGTAAGTCAATTGGCATCTCTTGAGGCAAAACCAGCTAACGGTCTTGCTAAAGTAGGCGACGGTCTTGCAATTAATGTAACTGCTAAAGACCAAAATGGTCAATTTATGGCGGATGCTGGTGAGGTAACCTATACTATCACTCCTGTAGATGCAGGTACTATTACCAACAATATATATACCCCTGCAAGAATTGGTTCGGCTACTATAGTTGCTGCTATTGGTGAGGTGAAAGCCGCTGCATTTGATGTCTTTGCTTACGATGGAGAAAATGTGGCTTTGAGTCCAGATATCAATAATAGCAAAATCATTGCTCAATCCGACTTCACTCCAAGCGGTACAGATGCTTGGCATGCCATTGATGGCAACGAGGGTAGTGTATGGCAAGGCTCTGCTACCAATGGTACTGCAGGCGATGAAGCTGCCCGTACATACGACTCTTGGTTTGTAGTTGATTTTGGTGCCGAATATGATGTCAACCTCGTTTCTATTAACTTCGAAGGAGCTTGCTCACAAGAATATACAGTGGCATTCTCTGCGGATAATGCGACTTGGAGTTTGGCATACAATTATGTTGGTAATGCTGGGGTTAATGGTCATACTAAACTCATCTATGGTACAGACCTCCAAAATGCTACTAAAGTACGCTATGCTCGCTTCTATAGTATAAAAGCTGCGACCGAATGGGGTATGAAGATATTCGAGTTCAAAGTATTCGGCACAGAAAGTGCTTCCCCAACCAAAGCAGTGTCTGCCTCTGTAAATGATGCGGCTATGGGTACTGCTACGGTAACTCAAGATGGCGTGGCTGTAACAGAAGTTACTACTGGCTCAGAAGTTACATTTACTGCCATTGCGAACGAGGGATATGTCTTTGTCAATTGGTCAAATGGCAATACCAATCCTTCATTCACAACTACAGTAAATGCTGCAATGCACCTGACAGCTAACTTCCGAGCATTAGGAACCGTTTATTGCAACACTCCAATGACCGTTGATGGACATACTATCTATGTGACCATGAAGCGCACTGCTCCTGAGAGCTACGAACTGATTGTACGCTCGGAGGAGAATTTAGAAAACTTTGGTGGAACAGTATTCTATATGCCAACAGATGCCTTGGTTGTTGATTTGCGTAATAAGGGAGTTCTGTCAGATGATAAGCACACACTGACAGGAACATTTACTGCGGAAAAAGTCCCATATATGACAACACCATTGTATGTGGTATTTGAAGGAATTGGAGAAAAAACCTATCAACAATTGACCAATATCGAATACGATGTAGAATGTAGCGAAGATGTTACTGTTACAGGACTTGCTCTTGATCCTGCATCTGTTAGTATTATGGTTGGAGGTTCTCAAACATTAAAACCAGTATTTACACCAGCCCACGCCTTTACCAATGAGTTGGAGTGGTCTTCTTCCAACGATGCAGTTGCAACAGTTGATGCAAATGGATTGGTTACAGCGGTTGCTGAAGGCGAAGCAGTCATTGCAGCAACTTTGCTATCTAACCCTGCAATCACAGCTACATGTAATGTAACAGTAACGGCCTTTACGGCACATACATTCTACGGAAACGGTGCTGATGGTGGTGTGGACTTTGCTTATAATCTAACTTATAATGCTAATGGTACTGTAACGATAGTGGCTGATATTCTAACTAACAATCCAGGATTAGGTGTAACTTCTTTCAGTATAGATGAAGAATGGAAAGATATGACCAAGAATGCAGATGGAACTTATACGCGTACATCAGATAAAACTTTCTCTGTAGGGCAAAAAGTTCATTGTTTCCTATATGCTCCATATACAAATGGTGTAGGACGTTTAGATTTTGATTACATTGTTGGCTCTTCTAATGAACGTCCAAACGTTGCTGTTACATCTGTTGTACTCGATCAAACATATTGCAATCTCCTTATAAATGAAACTACTCAACTGACAGCTACTATTAATCCAGGATTCGCTGATAACAAAAATGTTACATGGAGTTCTAGTGCAGAAAATGTTGCAACAGTTGATGCCAATGGTCTTGTTACTGCTAAATCCGCAGGTACTGCGATTATTACAGCAACATCAGACGCTGACAATACGAAAACTGCTACTTGCACTGTCAATGTAGTCGCTGCACTCACTGATGCAATATATCATGCAAATGATTTCTTTACAATCAATGGGCAATTAGTTGGATTTAACTATACCATCACTCGTACATCTGAACGTAAATTGCGCTATGAACTTACAGTAAATGGTGAAGCAGTTGTTGAAGGAACTCCTGTGGCATTCAACATACAATTAAATGATGGCGGTTGGAATAATATGACAGACGAAGGTTCTGGACACTTCACTTTTGAGTCATCTAGTACATATAATGATAATGATCCGTTTGTTGGATTCTTCTATGCTGTATATGACGGCGGAGCATCTCATGTAAATATTTATAATTACACCATCGGCTCTACCAACCCACCCGTTCCTACTATGGTTGCCATCAACGAATCTGATGAAGCAGCCAATGCAGCTCTTACTGGCAGTATAGATGCCGTTATAGGTCGTGCATTCACCAATGCTTATTGGCAAACAATCTCTCTTCCATTTGCACTCAATCAAGGACAGTTGAAGGAGGTATTTGGAGACGGAGTACAAGTAGCTAAACTCAATAGCTCAACAGTAGCATCCACAGACAATGCAACCTTCGAATTGAATTTTGTATATGTTAGTGAAATAGAAGCTGCCACACCATACTTGATTCATCCATCTAAGGAGGTTGCTAAAGGACAAGTAGTAAAAGATGTACCAGTGAATCTTACTCTAAATGATGTAGTCACTGCGGATGCGACCATGATTCCTGTATTATTTAAATCAACTTTCCCAGCTGCGGAAACTAACTATTGGTTGGCAGAGAATGGATACCTATATGGTGGAGCAACCGATATAGAAGGTATGCGTGCATATTTCAAATTCCCTAATTTGACAGCAGAACAGGCATCCAAAATGCGTGCTCGCGTGGTCTTCAATGAAAATACAGAAACGAGCGTGGACAATATCATTATGGATGACGCAATTGTTAAGATCATTCAAAATGGTCAACTCATCATTATCCGCAATGGTGTGAAGTACAACGTACAAGGACAAAAATTATAACTATAACACCCGTCTATGCCCTCCCCTCCTTTTCGGGAGAGGCTGGGGTAGGCTTATTTAAAAAAGAAAGATATGAAAAAAGATTATCAATCACCTAGAACGGATATAGTTCAATTGCTAGGAACGAATGCAATCATGTTAGTGAGTGGTTTTGGATCTGGTAATGGTATCGATCAAGGTTATAAACCTGTATAAAAACGAATAAATCAACTGAATACAACAACATTATTAACTTTTAAATTATTACGGTTATGAAAAAACATTTTCTTAAGTCGTTCGCACTGATAGCGATGCTGTTCTGTGCGATAAGCATCAATGCTGAATCAGCATGGTGCAACCGTGTCATAGGACACCTAGATCCTAATGGAGTAGGAGATAAAGATGACAAATCTTATGTCCGTTTGACTGTACAAGATAATCAGGATGGAACTATTAGTTTTATTGTTGCTGCAGATCCTACACTCCCTAAAGCAGCTCCTGATGTAGATTATGTATTAATTAATCCTGGTATTGGTACAGCAGGAGATGATGCTACTGCCTTAGAATCTCAAGTTGTTAAGTATTCTGTTCCTGCTGGCACAGAAAAACTAACAGTCGAAATTTTATGGTCATATTCTAACTGGGGAGGTCGTTATATGGTACAAAACTTGGAAATTCCATTATCCGAAATATGTGGAACAAGCGACTCTGGCGAAACTCCATCTACTCCTACTGAAGTGTATGATGTAAACTTTGCTCTCACTTCCAATGGCGCTTCTGCTGAGGCTACATCAGGTAATGCAGCTGCTGCAATTGACAATAACCCAGGTTCACGTTGGGAGTCCGCACAAGAAGACCCTCAAACTTGGACATTGGATCTTGGTCAAGCTCGCATATTTAACACCCTTGAGATTGTTTGGGAAGGTGCGTATGGAAAAACATTTACCGTTTCTGTCAGTGATGACAAAGAGACTTGGACACCTGTTTGGACTGTTGAAGGTCAACAACTGGCAGGATTCCCTTACACACAAACGCAAACAATTGACAAAACCACTGCACGCTACATCCAATTCCATGGTACAGAGCGCGGAACAGGTTATGGCTACTCATTCTGGGAGTTCCGCGTTTATCTCGCAGGTACAAGCACACTTACTTCTCTTGAAGCAACACCCGCTAATGGGCTTGCTAAAGTAGGCGAAGGTCTTGCAATTAATGTAACTGCTAAGGACCAAAATGGTAAAACTATGGCAAATGCAGGCGAAGTAACTTATACTATCACTCCTGTAGATGCAGGTACCATCACCGACAATGTATATACTCCCGCTAAAATAGGTTCGGCTACTATCGTTGCTGCTATTGGTGAGGTGAAAGCCGCTGCATTTGATGTGTTTGCTTATGATGGCGAAAATGTGGCATTGAGTACAGATATCAATACTAGCAAGATTGTGGCTCAATCCGACTTTGCTCCAAGCGGTACAGATGCTTGGCATGCCATTGATGGCAACGAGGGTAGTGTATGGCAAGGTTCTGCTACTAATGGTGGCGCTGATGATGAGGTTTCTCGTACATACGACTCTTGGTTTATAGTTGATTTCGGAGCTTATTATGACATCAACCTCGTGTCTATCAACTTCGAAGGTGCTTGCTCACAAGAATATACAGTGGCATTCTCTGCGGATAATGATACATGGGCGACAGCTTACGAATATGTAGGTAACGCAGGTGTATATGGTCACACCAAACTCATTTATGGCAATGATCTCCAAAACAATACCAAAGCACGCTATGCTCGCTTCTGGAGCACCAAAGCTGCTACACAATGGGGTATGAAGATGTTCGAATTCAAGGTGTTTGGTACTCCATGGGTAGCTCCTGCTGATGATGTTAAACCTGTGATGGGTACAGCTGAACTCGTTTCTACCACCTTTAATAGCGCTGTGATTGCTGTCACTGCTACAGACAACGAAGAAGTAGGCAAATACCGTGTTGTATCTGCTGCTCCAGAATATGATAAGACCTTTGCTCCAACCGATGGTCAAATCACTGTTACGGGTCTTACTCCTTCTACTGAATATACGTTAACAATCACTGCGATTGACTTAGCAGGTAATGAATCAGAAAACGCTGCTACAGTGAAAGTGACAACTGACAAACATGATGAAGCACCATCTAGCTTGCCAATGGATCCTACTTATCCTGATAACCAAGTGAAAGCAGTATATTCTGCAACTTATAATGCAGACTGCAACTTTGGAGAGTGGGGTTCAGGCACACAATATACCCAAGATACATACGGTAAAAAATACGTAACTATTGCAGGCGGCTATTTTGGCTTGATTGATTTTGTGCTGAACTGCTCTAATATGGAAGCGCTTCATTTGGATGTATGGACTGCTGATGATATGACTTTCCGCGTAGTTCCTATTCATGGTGCTGCTGAAGTAGGCGTAACTGTAAGTCTCAAAGGCCAACAATGGAATTCAGTAGATATTCAGTTATCAGAATTTGTAGGCGTTCCTAATTGGACAAATGTGTACCAAATCAAGATTGATAATGCTTCCAATAGAACATTCTGGCTCAATAATATCTATTTCTATACTACTCAAGTTCCAGATAAAGATGAGGATGCTCCTACCGCAGTTACTGCTACGGCTACTCCTTCCTATTTCTCGGTAACAATCCATGCTCAAGCTACTGATAATTCAGGGGCAGTTGTTTATGAAGTAAAGAATGGTGAAGATGTTCTTGCTAGTCGCACAGGTGTATCTGCGGAAAACACAGATATTGTGGTTAGCAATTTGACTCCAAATACAGATTATAACCTCACATTAATCGCAAAGGATGAGTCTGCTAATGCGGCAGAACCAGTTAGTATTGCTGTTAAGACTCTGGAAGCACCTGCTCCTGCTCCTGCTCCTACACATGCAGCTGAGGATGTATATGCTATCTATTCCGATGCTTATACCTCTCCTGTTTACTTTATTATCGGCGGTTGGGGACAAGCTACCGTAGCTACTGAAGGTAACCTTGCTGCGGAAGACAAGGCATACCTCTTGCAAAATACCAACTACCTCGGCTGGGAGATTAATAACAACCTCCCATTTGATGTATCTGCTTACAATAAAGTGCACTTAGATGTATATGCGTTGGCAGATGGTTCTTTGCAATTTACTCCTATTTCTTTGGCAACTCCTACCAACAAAGAGAATGCTCAAACATTGACGCTCAAAGAGGGTTGGAACCAAATCGATATGGATTGCGCTACATTCGAGGGTGTTGAATATGATAAGATAATCCAAATCAAGTTTGCAGAAGGTGGCAATGCTACCTACTTTATCGATAACGTATATTTCTACAAGGCGATTGTAGAAACCGCTCTTGAGAATAACACTATCAACGTGCAAACGCAAAAGATTATCCGCAATGGTCAACTCATCATCATTCGTGGTGGCGTTAGCTACGATCTGATGGGTCGCATTATGCGCTAATCCTCAATAGGTTAGGGAGGCTGATAACCTCCCTAACTCTCTAACCAAACACAGTTTGGCTGTACAAATTTATTAACCTTTTAAATTATTACACGTATGAAAAAAATCTTTTCTCTTTTCGCAGTTGCTGCATTTGCAGCAAGCGTAGTGGCACAACCATCTGCACTACCCACTGCTCCAACTCATCCAGCTAATCAAGTAAAAGCTGTGTATTCTACTACCTACAATGCTGATTGTGGCTATGGAGAATGGGGATCTGGCACCCAATATTCTCAAGACACTTATGGTAAAAAATATGTAACCACAAATTTGGGATATTTTGGCTTGGTAGATTTTGAATTAAACTGCTCTAAAATGGAAGTTTTGCACTTGGATGTATGGTCTGCAGGTAGCTTCTCAATGGGTATTGTGCCTATTCATGGTGCTGCTGAAGTTCGCGTCACCAAAGATGTCGTAGGCGGACAATGGAATGCTATTGAGATCCCATTGAGTGCTTTTGAGGGTGTCACCAATTGGACAAATGTGTACCAAATCAAGATTGATAATGTGGGCAATCAGACCTTCTGGTTGAACAACGTATATTTTTATACCACACAGGTTCCTGAAGAGGATACAGAGGTTCCTACTGCACTTACTGCTAGTTTGGCCTATGCTTCATATTTCTCTGCTACTCTGAATGTTTCTGCGGCTGATAACTCTGGCGTAGTAAAATATGAGGTGAAGAATGGTGACGAAGTTGTGGCTACTCAAACGGGTGTTTCTGGCACTCCTACTACTGTTATTGTTGCTGGATTGCTGCCTAATACCGAATATAATTTTAGCGTCGTAGCTAAGGACGAGGCAGGCAATGCTACCGAAGCAGTGAGTGTAGCTGCAAAGACTTTGGAAGCTCCTGCTCCTGCACCAGCTCCTACTATTGCTGCTGCTAACGTAAAATCTATCTATTCAGATGCATATACTCCAGCTTGGACTTCACTCAACTCATTCAATGAAGGTTGGTGGAATGCTCCAAAAATGGCAGAGGGCAATCTCGTGGAAGGTGATAAAGTATTGTATTACTATGGTTTCACTGACGGAATGATTGGTTGGCAGTTTGGCGCATTTGACGCTACTGGCTTCACTACATTCACGATGGATATCTATCCTCTTGCTGATGGGAAAATCACACTAGGTCCTCTCAATGAAGGTGGTGGGGATTATGCTGTTGCAGGCATTGACGTAAAGGCGAACCAATGGAATACCATTACCATTGATCTTACAAGCAAGGATCTTACTAAGATCTTCCAAGTAAAGATGATTGATTATTATGCATTAGGTTCATTCTTTATTGACAATGTATATCTCTATAGCGCTACTGAGTCTGCCGTTGACAATATCACCATTGAGAACAAGGCAACGAAGTTGATTGAAAATGGTCAACTCTATATTATCCGCAATGGTGTGAAGTATGATGCTACTGGTAGTGTTGTACGCTAATTTACTTCTTAGGTTAGGGAGGATGACTCCCTCCCTAACTTCCTAAATAATCCAAGACAACTTTACACAACTCTAAAATTCTACAATTATGAAGCACTTATTTATTTCTTTCATTCTTTGCACCTTGACACTCTCTACTTTCGCTCAAGAAACGGATGTCAACTTCGCGCTCACAGCCAACGGCGCTACTGCTACTGCCACTTCTGGTAATCCACTTCTTGCTATGGATGACAATATCGGAACACGCTGGGAGTCAGAGCATAAGGTGGACCCTCAAACTTTCACCATTGATTTGGGACAAGTGCGTACATTCAATACCATCCAAATCGTATGGGAAGGTGCGTATGCTAAAGATTTTACGGTGTCGGTTAGTTCAGACAGCGCAGTTTGGAATCAGATCTTGAAGGTAGAAGATCAATACATTCCTACACAACTCACTCAGACCCATTTGATTGACGCAACTACCGCACGCTACGTTCAATTCCAAGGTACAGAGCGTGCGCTAGATTATGGCTACTCATTCTTTGAGTTCCGCGTGTATTTGTCAGGCGTTAGCAAACTTACCACATTAGAGGCCAAGCCAGCAGCTAACATCAGCAAAGTAGGCGAAGACCTTGCAATTGATGTGACAGCTAAAGACCAAAACGGACAAATCATGACCGATGCAGGCGAGGTGACTTATACCATCCTTCCTGCAGATGCAGGTACTATCACCAACAATGTCTATACACCTGCCAAAG
This sequence comes from uncultured Bacteroidales bacterium, assembly GCA_937891975.1. Taxonomy (GTDB): domain Bacteria; phylum Bacteroidota; class Bacteroidia; order Bacteroidales; family Paludibacteraceae; genus Colicola. The sequence goes on along the minus strand of CALAUA010000014.1, from coordinate 159,592 downwards.
TGGGTTCTGCACTCATCAAAGTGGCTATTGGTGAGGTGGAAGCTACTCCGTTCGAGGTGTTTGCTTACGATGGTGAGAATGCTGCGGCAAGTACTAGCAAAGAGAATAGCAAGGTGATTGCTCAATCCAACATCAATCCCGAACTTGATGCCAATAATGCATATTATGCTGTGGATGGCAATGACGCTACTATATGGCAAGGTTGCTACAATGGCGAAGCAGGTGCTGGCGATGAAGCAGCTCGCACCTACGATGCGTGGTTTACTGTGGACTTGGGTGCTTATTACGACGTGAATATGGTATATATTCTATTTGAAGGTGCTTGCTCACAAGAATATCACGTGGACTTCTCTGAGGATAATGTGGCTTGGACTACTACCTACACTTATGAAGGGGCTGCTGCTATCAATGCGCATGCAAGAGCAATCTATGGCGATGATCTCAAGAATGCCTCTAAAGTGCGTTATGTGCGATTCTGGAGCACCAAAGCTGCTACACAATGGGGTGTAAAGATGTACGAATTTAAAGTCTTTGGTACTTATGTACAAGGCACCGATCTCTCATCGGTATCTACTCCAGAAAATGACGTGTTGAAGGTAATTGACAATAGCCAACTCATCATTATCCGTAATGGCGTGAAGTATGACGTGAGTGGCAGAATGATGCGATGATTCAAGTCTAGTCAAACACTTCCATCAGCACGTCCAACGATTTGGGCGTGCGGAAGTCTTCTATATGTTCGCTGTAGTATAGGCATAGCGCACGCAAGCGCTCTTGGCGCTCTTGGCGCGAGCGGGGCGCTTGATACCAATCGGAGTGCTCCATATCGTCGATACCAATGCCCAAATGGCTAGCGTACTCGATTAAGAAATGCAAATGCAGATTGCTGATATCCACATCTGTATCTAAGTGCTTTATCATTTCACATAGCCAGTCAAACAATGGCTGATCGCTCATCGGGTGACGCAGGGTGGTGCTCAGTATCTCGGCAATAAACATCGCCACGCATTGGCGTTGTACATCTATTGACAATAGTTGCGGTGTGTAAGACAATGAGGCGGAGGTGATACTACCCATCTGCTGTGGGGCATTTTGCCGTTTAGCAGTGGTAAACTCCACGATGGATAGTGGGCGTAGGATGCCTTTGTATTTATTGCCATATACCGCATACTGCATACGCCCCTGCTCGGCAGTGTAGAGGTGCGCTATACTCCCCGTGTCGGAGTACTTGGTCAATGATAGTACAATGGCGATGGGCATGCTTGTATAATTCTGCTGCAAAGGTAGTGAAAAATTTGTATGTGTGCAAATGTTTGTTCAGTGAACGCGGCGAGACGCAATTGTTTAGAGTTTAGTGATTATTGTTTATCTATGGAACAGGTATCTTTGGTAGAAGGATTTTGAAGTTCTCGTTTGCGGACGAAGTAGCCAATGGTGAACATAGGGATAATATCCGTAAAAGGCAGTGACTCCTCTGCAAAACTGATGGCTGCACCTACGGCGCCCGTCTTGCCGCCAAAGAGATAATAGAATAAGAATGCCGATAATGGTCCCCATACCGCATCAATCCACTCGCCCCATGCCGGGATGAAATACGATACCATACCTACTGCGTCAAGCAGCAGACAAAGCCAAAGAGATGGAAGAGATTTCATGAATATTGAATTTAGTGCGCTTCGCGCAGGTTACTGCTACGGAGTAGCCATCACTACTCACCTTTTCCCGCATAGGCATCCACAATGCGCTTGACAAGGTGATGACGAACAATGTCCTTCTGGTTGAACTCTACCATGGCAATGCCTTTGATGTCGCGTAGGCGTTCGATGGCATCTTTCAGTCCCGACTTTTGGCTGGCAGGCAGGTCAATCTGCGTAAGGTCGCCGGTAATAATCATCTTGCCATGCACGCCAAGGCGAGTGAGGAACATCTTGAGTTGGGCTGTGGTAGTGTTCTGCGCCTCATCTAATATAACGATCGCATCCGCGAGCGTGCGCCCGCGCATGAAGGCGAGCGGAGCTATCTGTATGACGCCACGCTCCATATATTCGTTGAGTTTGGCGCCAGGAATCATATCTTGCAGCGCGTCGTAGAGGGGTTGCAAGTATGGGTCGATCTTCTCCTTCATGTCGCCAGGCAGGAAACCCAGTTTCTCTCCCGCTTCTACCGCAGGACGGGAGAGGATGATGCGCTTGACTTCGCGGTTCTTGAGCGCGCGCACTGCCAGCGCAATAGCGGTGTAGGTCTTACCACTACCCGCAGGTCCTACAGCAAACAGTAGATCATTCTCCTCGTAAGCATCCACGAGCAACTGCTGGTTGGCACTACGCGCTACGATGGACTTACCATTCACGCCGTGCAAAATAAGGTTGTCTTGAAGGAATTCCGTGGGCTCTTCTCCATGAAGGAGCTGGAGGATCTGCTCCTCGTTGAGGGTGTTGTTCTTGATGCAGAACGCCTCACACTTGCGCAGATTCTGCTCAAAGCGCGCGATAGCGGCTTGCGCACCGATAATCTTCACCTGATAGCCACGCGCCACGATGCGTACATCGGGGTGCTGGTTCTTGAGGCAAAGGATATTGATATTGTTCACACCATAGAAAGTGGCGGTGTCGAGTGCTTCGTTGAGAGAGATGATAGATTCCATAAGGCAATTATGAATGTTTGAATGATGAAATTTTCATGAGTTGTTTATAAAATTCGTCGGGCGATAGATGAGAACGGTTGATGGTTCGCGTCTTATAGGTATAAACGGTATTGATACTATAATCCAAAATCTCGGCGATGACTTCATTATGTACGATACCGAGACGAATAAGTGCAAAAATACGCAGTTGGGTATTGAGCAATTCGTTGTCCTTGAGTACAAAACGCTCTTCTTCTTTAAGTAACTGGTTAAAATCCTCAACAAAGGTAGGGAAAATCTTGAGCAACATTTCATCTCTACGTCGGTTGAGAATCTGGCGTTGCAGCTTAGCATCCGCATTCTTAGGAATGGTCATTAGTTGAGATATCTGTCGCTTGACAACTGACTCCTTGACATAGCTTTGATATTGCTCCACAGCATTGATGTATTGAGATTGTCCTACGAGGATATTACTTAGTAGTTCCTCTTTGACGGTATTGGCAATCTGCAAATTTTGATTCATCTGATCAATCGTCTTTCGCGCGGAGTGTAGTTTGCGTGTACGTCTAATAATGAGCAAAATACACACAATAGAGGAGATTAATAAGAAAATGGAAACTGCTAAGATAATCAATGTAGTGTAATGATGCTGCTGGAGCGTTTCGGTATGTTGACGCTCAATAATAGGTAATAATTGCGAAATGCTAACTTGTCGGTGGCGTGCGTGGTAACGCTGGGCATCCTGCATGGCAATGTGGATATACTTATCGGCGAGATTGACCTGACCTTGTAGATAAAGCATCTCGGCAATCATTCGAAGGGCTACTGTCTCGTAGGTAGAACTTTGAATATCTGCAATAGCTGCATTGACATAATATTTTAATGCGAGAGTATCATTACCTAATTGTCGGTAGAGGAAAGCTATGGAACTATAGAAGATAGCTTGGTCATGGGTAGAGCATCTAGAGTCTTTGAGTGCCTCTTGAAAGTGGGCAATACTCTTATGGCAATTCCCCTCTCTGAGCAGGATAGAGGCAAGCGGATAGTGGTAGTACATGGAGTCGGCAGGATTTGATTGGTCAACGAGTTGCTGCATATAGTTGTTGCCACGTTGATTGTAGGTAACGAACATCTCACCTCCTGCGTAATCTGCCATATCGTAGAGTAGGCGTGCGTAAGTGATATAGTAAAAGGGTGTAGGGGGTAGAGTGTAAGGTGTATAGTAGTTTTCAAGATGGGAGAGCAGGTCGTATGCCTCTTTGAAAAGTCCACCCGAGAGGTAAACGAACGTTCGACAAAGGTCCGCTTCGGCGAGGAGATTGGGTTGCTGAAGCAGGAGCGCCTCTTCGTGCATTTTTTTGGTATAAATGAGTGCTGTATCGTAATTAAATGATTTATATTCTTCGTATAAAAATTTGTAGATAGGATAAGGGTGCTGAGCAGTATCAAGAGATAGCAGTAATGCATTGATACGAGTGCGCTTCTGTTGGTCAAAAATAGAGCGTTGGCTAATGGCATCATCCAAACGCTGAATATCCGATATAATCGGGAATTTATTGGCAAAAACCGTATAAATAGATATGGTAAATAAGATAAAAATAGATAATGGTTTTTTCATGATAAAAATAATTTGCGGCAAAGGTACAGAAAATAATTGAATTACGAAAATATACATAAAAAAATATGAAAAATTTTCTTGATTTTTGTAATATTTTTTGTTGATATAAAAATTACACCTTACCTTTGCAAAAAAATAATTATAACAACGCCATGAAAATTAAGACATTCTTATTGATTTTTCCGCTCGTTTTATTGGCTTGCAGCAGTAGCCATACTGATTTGTATTCACCTGATGGTAAGTTAAGTGTGTGTTTTCGCTTGACTACAGATGGTGTACCTGAATACAGTGTGTGTCGCGATTGTGATAGCGTGCTACTATGGTCTCCATTGGGGTTGCAGACCAAAGAATATACTTTGAATCGTGGATTTACCTTATGTGCTACCAAGCATGGGAAGCAAGATTTGACATGGGAAACCGTATGGGGCGAAGAGCGATATATTCGCGACAATCATCACAGTATGATAGTCAAATTGCTTCACGAATCGGGAGTAAAGATGGATATAGAGTTTCGTTGCTATGATGATGGTGTGGCATTCCGATATGTATTTCCATCATATAAGGATAGTATGACCATCACAGACGAAACAACTGGATATCGCTTTGCAGATAATAATGACGTATGGTCAATACCTTGGCGCACTGAGTATTATGAAGGATTGTGGCAAAAAGCACCAATGTGGTCGCTGATAGATACGGTATGTTCGCCCATTACCATTGAGTTGAAAGACGGGGGATATGCTTTTGTACACGAGGCAGCATTGTATGACTACCCTGCACAAAATCTGTATGTAAAAGGAGATATGTTGTGCACTTATTTGACCCCTTGGTTGGATGAGAGTGCGCGCGCGATGGATGTACGTGCCTACAAAGAAGGCAGCTTCTCTACCCCATGGCGTATGGTAATCATTGCTGAAAACTTATCAGAATTAGTAGCATCACGTATTATGCTGAACTTGAATGAGCCATGTGCGATAGAAGATACAGAATGGATTCGCCCAATGAAATTTATCGGTATATGGTGGGGCATGCATATTAAGACAATGACTTGGGAAATGGGACCAAAACATGGTGCTACAACCGAGAATATGGAACGCTATTTGCGTTTTGCCAATGAGCATGGTATAGAGGGTGTATTGGCAGAAGGATGGAACAAAGGTTGGGAAGACTGGAGACACTTCTCCTTTACTGAGTCTTACCCTGATTGGGATATGGATTACTTGAGCAATTTGGCGGATAGTTTGGGTGTAGCAATAGTGGGACATAATGAAACAGGTGGCAATGCTGCAGACTATGAGAAGGTACTTGAGGAAGCATATGCTTATCATGCAGAACATGGGATACATGCTATCAAGACGGGCTACGTGGCACCTATCATTCGCACATTGGATGGGTTACAATGGAATAAAGGGCAATCTGGTGTACGCCACTATCGCAAAGTAATAGAAACGGCTGCAAAATACCAGATTACAATAGACAACCACGAGCCTGTAATGCCTACAGGTTTGCAACGCACATATCCTAACTTGATGACTCAAGAGGGCGTTCGTGGTCAAGAGTGGAATGCATGGAGCACGGATGGTGGTAGTCCGTGTGAGCATGTGACAGTATTGCCTTATACGCGCATCCTAGCTGGTCCTGTAGACTATACACCAGGCGTATTCCATTTTGAGAACCCAGTGATACCTACTACACGCGTACACTCAACGCTGATGAATCAATTGGGTTTGTTTGTATGTTTCTATTCGCCACTGCAGATGGTTTGTGACTTGCCTGAGCACTATATGCAACACCCCGATGCATTCCGTTTTGTAAAAGAGGTACCCTGCGATTGGGAGCGTTCAATGCTATTAGACGGTAAGATAGGCGACTACTGCGTATATGCACGTCAAGAACGCGGAGGTGATACATGGTATATAGGTGGAATCACCGACGAGCAAGCACGCGAGTTGACATTGCCATTGACGATGCTACAAGAGGGGGCTGAATATCAGCTGACACTGTGGTGCGATGGCGAAGATGCCGATTGGCTCACGCGCCCATACGCGTACGACATAAAGGAGTATAGCGTGAAAAAGGGAGAGGAGTTGGCAGTGAAGATGGCACATGGAGGTGGCTTTGCAGCGATAGTGAAGAAAATAGAATAATTAAAATAATAAAATGTTATGAAAAAGTTTCTTATGATCATTGTTCTGGCTTATGGAGCACTTGTGCAGGCATATGCGCAGGATGTGAGCGGAACCGTGACTGACACGAATGGTGAAGCCATCATTGGTGCATCGGTAATGGTAAAGGGTACTAGCAATGGTACGATTACTGATTTTGACGGAAACTATCAATTAAGTCACGTAAATACGGATGATGTGTTGGAGTTTTCGTATATGGGCTACGAGAGCCAATCCATATCCGTGGATGCTCGCCAGAAGATAGATGTGGTAATGGCAGAGATGAGCATTGGCATGGAAGAAGTGGTGGTGATTGGTTATGGTAGTTTGAGTAAGAAAGAGGTGTCGAGTTCGATTGTACAGATTGATTCGAAGGATTTTGTAAAAGGTCCGATGAATAACCCCTTGGAAATGCTGAATGGTAAAGTAGCTGGTTTGACCGTGAATAGCACTAGTGCTGCTGACCCTAATGCCTCGTCTGCTCTGCAGATTCGTGGTGCTGGTTCGTTGAGCGGCTCTAACACGCCTTTGTATGTGATTGATGGTATAGCTGGTGGTGATATCCGCAATGTGAGTTCGCAGGATATTGAGAGTATCACAGTACTGAAGGACGCTGCGAGTGCAGCTATCTATGGTACGCGTGGCGCGAATGGTGTGGTACTGATTACGACCAAAAAGGGGGGTAACGAACAGGGGAAAATATCGGTGACATATGATTCGTATTTTGGTGGTAGTGTAGCTAAACCACATGCTCAGGTGCTGACGGCGGATGAGTTTCGCCGTTCACGCCGCGGTACAGACTATGGTGCTAATACCGATTGGTATAGCGAGATTACACGCCCGATGGCATATGATATCAACCAATATGTGAATGTGGCTGCTTCGACCAAAGGTGGTTCATATACAGCTAGTATCACGTATAAGAATGCCAATGGTCTGGATATAGTAAGTCATCGTCAGGAATATGGTGGTAGATTTTCTATGGAACAGAAAGTGCTGAAAGATTATTTGACTATTTCGGCAGGTATTGTGGGGCGTCGTGTGGATGAGAAATGGGGTGATAATGGTCAGTTCGATAATGCACTAGGTATGAATCCAACAATACCAGTATATAATGAGGATGGGAGCTACTATCAGCCCACGGGTGTAACTGGTGCAGTGAACCCTGTAACACGACTGAAAGAAACCGAGTCGAATGGACATCGCTTGTATATGATGGCGAATGCGGGATTGAAGTTGAAATTGTATAGCGATGAGAATCACAACTTAAATACATCGGTAACATATGCATTGGATTACAACGATCTGAAGTCAAATACCTATGCATCATCGTTGTCGAACGAGAGCTACTGGGGGGGCTATAAAGGTCGTGCGCATGTGAATTATCAGAAAAATCAAACTCACCATTTGGATTGGTTGGTCAATTATGATTTGCAAGTGGATGACCACGTGTTGCGCGTGGTGGCTGGAACATCATGGGAGCAATATCGCTATGAGCAAGTAGGTGCAGAAAACCGTGATTTTACTTTTGATAATACCAAATGGTATGATATTGCTGCTGGTGCGTGGTTGAAAGATGGACTCGCCAATATCTGGACTGGTCAAACACAATCATCACTCTTTGGTTTTTTTGGGCGTGTAAACTACAACTGGCGTGATATGCTATTTGTGAGTGCAAGTATTCGCCGCGAAGCAAGTACCAAGTTTGGTGTGAATAGTCGTTGGGGTAATTTCCCATCTGCTAGTATAGCATGGGAGATGATGGAAGCTAGTTTTATGGATTCTGCAGGTGAGGTGGTGAAGAGTCTGAAACCTCGTTTCTCGTTTGGTGTAACAGGTCGTGAGCCAGGTTCATCGTATCAATCATTGGCAACCTACTCTACCAAGTATCAGTACTTTATGGATGGAGAATGGGTGACAGGTTATGCGCCATCTAATAACGCCAATCCATTGTTGAGTTGGGAAAAGTCGGTATCGTATAATATTGGTGTGGATTTCGATTTGTGGAATCGCCTACGTGGTAGCGTGGAATATTATATTCGTCAGTCACCAGACTTGTTATATAATTATACAGCTCCTCAGCCACCATATGTGTATAATACCATCTTGGTAAATGTGGGTACTACCACCAACCGCGGTATAGAGGTATGTTTGAATGCCGATGTAATAAAGAAGAAGAACTTCACATGGAACTCGGGCGTAAACTATTCGTATGGTCGTACATATCTAACCAAACTGAGCAATGATGTGTATCAAGCATCGTATTTGGAATTGTATCAAAAGCCAGGTGTGGGTACTTCAGAGTATTTCTTCCGCGTTGAAGAAGGCGGTGAGGTAGGCCAGTTCTACGGTTATGAGTTTGCTGGTGTAGATTTGGATGGCAACATGTATGTATATGACAATGAGGGTAAAGAACAATTGATTAGCAATGCCGATCCGACATGGAAACGATACATAGGTAATGGTGCTCCAAAACATACAATGAGTTGGTCGAACTCACTTAGTTTCCACAACTTTGATGTATCAATATTATTTACAGGTGCCTTTGACTTTGATATCTTCAACATGCGTAAGTATGGTATGGGATTGCAAGGTTGTGGTACAGATAATGTGCTGAAAACGGCTTATACGACCGACAAAATGGTACGTACAGGTGGTGGAAATATCTCAAGTTACTTCTTAGAAGATGGTTCGTACTTTAAGTTGGATAATATAACAGTAGGTTATAATTGGCAATGGAAAGACAAAGTAGTAGATGGATTACGCCTATATGTAGCTGCTAAGAATATTGCTACAATGACACGCTATTCGGGCAACGATCCAAGTATAGTGGCTGTGACTGGCATTACACCTGGTGTGGATGTATCGTCAGCCTACCCTACTGCTACACAATTATGTTTGGGTGTTACATTAAATTTACATTAATAGTATGAAAACAAAAGTATATATATTAGTTGCCGCATTGGTATGTGCGATGTCGGCATGCGATATGAATGAGCAAGTATTTGATAGACTTGATGCCACGGTATATTACCAAAACGAGGCTTCGATAAAGGGAGCTGTGGCGGCCATATACGGCAATGCTGCGATGAGTTATTTGGAATACTTTTGGTATCTGAATGAGTTTTCAGCAGACCAAGTGGCATGGCGTGTATGGAATGGTGGATTGTGGGGATACGATGAAGGTGAGAAAACGGTGATTTCTACGCATACATGGACGGCTGAGTCGAAGATTATTCGTTCGACATGGGAAACGGCATGGTCCACTATCGGACTTTGCAATACATTGATTCATGATTTGGAAAATATCGACATTGCCGAAATTGGTATCACCGAAGAGAAGCGCGTGTCATATATCTCAGAAATTCGCACTTTACGTGCTTGGGCATACTACAACTGCTTTGAGTTATGGGGAGGAGCTATACCCTTGTACGTATCGACTGATGGTGTCATTCCAGGATCTGCCGATGTGGACTTCCAAAAGGGTTGTGAAAAAGTATATTCGTTTATCTGTACTGAGTTGGATGAGAGTTTTGCTTACCTAAGTAAAGAGGATGGTAGCAATGCTACTCGCAATCGCATGAATCAGGCGGTAAATAGAATGATTAAGATGCGTATGTTGCTCAACTCGGAGGTGTTTACAGGTGTGGCACGTTTCGATGAGTGCGCAGAATTGGCTCAAGCGTTGCTAGATGGGGACTATGGTACCTATCAATTGGCAAATGATTATCGTGATATTTATCATGTGACCAATACCACTTGCCCTGAGGTGGTGATGGCTTTTGCTATGGAGAACGGACAACTGAATGCAGGTTGGATGCGCGATATGCCATTCTTGGCCTATACCTATTCAGAGTATTTCAATTTCGCGTCCACTCAGTCTGCATGGAACTGCTGTTGCTTGGCACCATCGTATGATAACTCAGGCACGGTGAATCCTACTTTAGGATATTCGGAGAATCCTGTATGTTTCCTAGACCCCCCTTACAACGATCGTCTTGGTGCTGTATATGAGCGTTTTTCAGATAAGGATGTGCGCAAGGGTAACTACCAGTGGACAGATGGTAATTACCAAGGAATTTTCTTGCGCGGATTGCAGAAAGCTTCATGGGGAACTGGTGAAGTGTTGAAAGCAGATGCAGATAGAGATGGAATGGATTTGTATTATACTGACCAAGTAGGACAATTTGAGGGTGCGACTACCATTGGACGTCCGTTGGAACCTGTGATGTCACCACGTTGGGGACAAACTAATTCGGGGGTACGTTTAGTGAGATATCCAATTTATCCTGAGAGCGAGGGCAAAGACTTCCAAGATATAGATGATGTGGAATTCCGTTGGGCAGAAGTGTACTACACATTGGCAGAGTGCAAACTACGTGCTGGTGATGCACCTGCCGCTGAGCAATTGGTGTTACAAGTAAGAAAACGATATTTCAAGAGCGAAGCAGATGCTAAAGACTATGGTCGTATCAAAACGATTGATGAGATGTGGATGCTTGACCAATGGGGACAAGAATTCCTCAGCGAGGGGCGTCGCCGCAGAACAGATTTGCGCCGCTTTGATATGTTTACACAAGGACAGTGGTGGTTCTTTGGTCGTGCGACGGACGATGGAGTACTATATCCTGCTAAGCGCGATAGGAAATACGAATGGTTCCCACTGCCAGCTAGTGCTATTAGTGTGAATCCTGGACTAAAGCAAAATCCGAATTATTAAACGGAAAACTGAAAACGGAAAAGTTATGAAAAAGATATTGATAGCCCTAGTGGCATTGGTGGGAATATTGGTAGGATGCCAATCTGATCCCGTAGAATTTGATCACGAGCAACCGCAGTTTGAGATTCGTGCGAATGCAATCTTATTGGAGTTGATTGCACCCACAGGTACGACTGCTGATGATGAGATTTATATTTTTGGTGCCTTTAATGGTTTAAATGACACTACAGCCGTTGGTCAATTAGAATGGAAATTAGAAAAAGCACAACATTCTGATTCGAAATGGGGCATTTACCTCCAGCCTGAAGATTTTGTTAATGGCAAAACATTAAAAGATGGTTTCTCGTTTGTGAGTGTAAAAGAGGGTGCAGAATGCGATGTTCAAGGTAAACCTATGCTTCATCAATTGGATGTAACAGTGGGCACACGAACCAATGTATGGAGTAATCGTTGGGCCTCTTACTTCAGCAATGCAGAAGAAACCATTAAGCACGATGGTATGGTGATATATGTATTAGACGAGAGCGGATTTGCAGACTTATCGTTATATATGTATGGCGAAATCAATGACCTAAATGGTGCATGGCCAGGTATGAAACCAACAGGTAAAGAGACCATCAACGGCGTAGAATACACGTATTTTGATACAGGAGAAGATAATAAAGGATTGAGTGAAACGTTGATATTCAGTGATAATGGTACCAATCAGTTGGCGGACTATGGTCCAGTACTGCTGGAAGAAAATATCTATTTGCATATTCATGCTGATGGTACTATAGAAGCAATTTCAGCATCTAGTACTGTGGAGCATGATGGCGCAGTAGTATATGTACTGGATGGAATGAATTGGGGTATGAATACTACATTGTATATGTGGGGTGATGTCAACGATTTGAATGGTGGATGGCCTGGTATGAAAGTGGGAGGAACGGCTACAATAGGTGAATATACTTACATATATTTTGACATGGGTGAAGCGAATACTGGACTCAATGAGAATTTGATATTTAGTAATAATGGTGCCAGTCAATTGGATGATTATGCATACACGATAGGTGAGGATATTTATCTGTACATAGGTGATGGCGCTGTGAGCGAGATAGCAGACCCAGAGAATCCAGGAGATGTGGTGTGGTATGACCCACAAGCCAAACCCAAGGAAGAAGCAATCGTAGAACTCTATTTATATGATGCTACAGATACGCTGAGTCATGGTGTGGATTCACTGGGTAATCCAGTAGAATATACATTGGGGATATTTGCTTGGGGCTCTCAAGAGGTATTTGGTGATTGGCCAGGAATGCCACTTAACACGATGGATACAATCGAGATATTGGGACTACCATTGTTGCACACGACCATTAATTGCTATGTGAATGATGCATTGAATTTGATAGTGAATAATGGCAATGGAACGCAATTGAGTGACTATAACATCGTTGCGACAGACTCTATTAACGAATATTATTTGAAAATAGCAGACACAGGTGTGACACCTTTGCAAGTGGCTGCACAAATACAAGGAAGAAAATGAAAACAAAGTATCTATGGATTTTACTCGCATGTATGTTGGTAGCATGTGAACAGAGAAATATCAATATCATCGGGGGTGAAGAAGCGGCATTGCGTAAGGCAAATAGTACCGTTATTTATGAGTGCAACGAACGTTTGTTTGCCGAAGAGAATGCGTTGCAAGCAATCGAAGCATACGTACCAACATTGCGAGAGATGGGTGTGAATGTATTATGGCTGATGCCTATCCATCCACGTGGTGAAGACAGCAAAGCAATAGGATCACCTTATTGCGTACGAGATTATCGTGCAGTGGATCCTAAGTTGGGGACACTAGATGATTTGAAGAGTTTGGTCGCTACATGCCATAAAAATGAAATGTTGGTTATCATGGATTGGATTGCAAATCATACATCATGGGATAATGTGTGGACAACATCTCATCCAGAATGGTATCAAGGTCCAAGTACAGCCGATGAACAAGCATGGGCAGATGTTACATTCCTGAATTTTGATATTCCTGCCGTGGGCGATGCGATGAGAGATTGTATGTTGTATTGGATAAAAGAGGCAGATATAGATGGTTATCGCTGCGACTATGCGGGTGGTGTACCACTAGATTGGTGGCAAAGTGTGAATAACGCAATACGAGAACTAAAACCTAATGCGTTGATGTTGGCAGAAACGAGTGATGCACGTCATTACGATGTAGGATTTGATTTACTCTATAGCTGGAGTTATTTATATGCAATTGAGGAACTCTATAGCGGAAATGGTACTTTTAATTCGTTAGTATCAGCTTCAAATGCAGAATACAATGCTACCCCCATCGGCAAAGAGCGTATGCGCTATGTGACTACGCACGATGAAATGGCAACAAAAGCACCAGCGTCTATTTATCGCGATGCTGCTGGTGAATTGTCTGCTTTCTGCTTGGCAGCATTCATGGGGGGAGTACCGATGATTTATTCATCGCAAGAATTAGGATATATGAACACCCTGAGTTTCTTTGAATACAATGTAATGGATTTCAAGTCTGAAAATACTACACGCGATGCGTTGGTGGCAATAATGAAGGCATACCATCAAACCCAGGACCTACGTGGTGGCAAACAGACATTAGGCAGTTTGGCAACACGTGTGCCATACGTAGAGTACACGTTAGGCGAAAAGACGCTGTTAGTGATTTGTAATACAGCCAATAGCGAACAAGAGGTGAAACTGCCTATGCGTTACGAGGGCGTGGAGGTGCAAGACTTATTGACGGGAGAAAAAGTAGTTATGGATAAAGTGACTACTTTGAAATCTCGAGAATATAGAATATATAAGAAAGGTATATAACCAGAATTTCTTCAAAACAACTTAATTATTAACTCTAAAATCAAAAAGTTATGAAAAAAATTACTCTTGTGATGGCAATGGTATTTGCCATGGTGATGAACGTCAGTGCACGTACTATTTATTTGGATGCTAACATTTGGGCTGTTGACAATCCTAAATTTTCAGCATGGGCATATGCTGGAGAAGCTGAGGGCGCTGCATATGAATTTACTCTCGTAGAGGGTACTGTGTTCCAAGCAGAAATCCCAGATGCTGCTACTGGTATCATTTTTTTGCGCAATGATCCTGCTAAGTTTGATATTACGAAACCTTGGGATGCAGTATGGAACCGTGCAGAAACAGGTATTCCTGCAGATAAAAATATGTTCCGTGTGACAACTTGGGAAGAACCATGGGGAGTTTGGATGAGCTATGGCGAAACAATAGAATATGCCACCCATAAACTATATGTGAACAACCAAACTGGTTGGGCTACATTCGACATCTATGCGTATGGCAATTTAGAAGCATTTGGCGGATGGCCAGGCGCCACAACAGCCCCTACCGAAGTGAAGGATGGCGTGACATACAGTGTGTATGAATTCCAAGTAGAAAAATCGGCTCCTAACTTGAATCTGATTATCCACAACAATGTGGGTGAGGGTGTAGATGGTGATAAGCGTTTGTATTTCACCATCAATGAGGCACGCGACTATTATCTGACCGTTACCGATGCTGCTGTGACAGAAGGTGCTGTGGGAGCTGCTGTTGACCAAGTTATAGTAGATAAGAAAGGTGCTGTGAAGTTCATGCAAAATGGTCAATTGTTTATTCAATTAGACGGCAAGACTTACAATGCACTTGGCACACAAATGTAATATCATTCGATGGTAAAACGTTTATACCTCATATTACTACTATTATTGGCGGTGGTGGCTCCTATGTCTGCTGTGTTGACGGTAGATGATACGGAGCCCATCTCCGACAATAATCGTGTGATTTATGAGTTGAACTTATACGACTTCACATCTCAGGGAACTCTCGCTGCTGCTCAGCAGCGATTACCTGAGTTGCGGAAGTTAGGGATAGATATTATTTGGCTCATGCCTATTCATCCACGTGGCGAAGTGAGCAAAATAGGTACACTCGGCAGCCCTTATGCCGTCAAAGATTATAAGGCGGTAAATCCCCATCATGGCACAATGGCCAATTTGCAGTCTTTTGTGTTGGCAGCACATGATTTGGGTATGAAAGTGTGGCTAGACTGGGTGCCTAATCATACAGCTAAAGACCACGGATGGGTATATTCTCATCCCGAATATTACCATCGTATCAATGGGGTGATTCAGAGTCCTCCTGCATTTGGCGATGTCTATCAATTGGATTTCCGTACCTCATCGGGCTTAGCGGATGCTATGATTGATGCTATGCTGTATTGGGTAAATCAAGCCGATATAGATGGTTTTCGCTGTGATTATGTATCCTCCACATGGATAGGAGCCAATTTCTTGAAGCGTGCTATCGATGCATTGCAGAATAATACTCGTGGCAAGCGAGTAGAGTTCTTGGCGGAAGCCGACTTTTCGGATTCCAACGTATCCAACTCCTCGAACAATCTATTCTCGGCAGGTTTCCGCTACGACTATGCATGGGGCTTTGCGGATGCTATTAAGTCAGTAGGGAAAGGTAGTAATGCTTCCGCTCTTAACAGCGCAGCCAACTCCATGTTGTCAATGCTGAATGAGAAATATAGTCAAATGAGCCGCATGACTTATATCACCAATCATGATGATATTGGGAATAATTTCAGCGATAATTATATGACCGTTTTGGGCAATAATGTAGCACCACTCACAGTGATGTATTTCACTTTTTGCGGTATGCCATTGCTTTATAATGGGCAAGAAATAGGACAAACCAAGATTCTGAATTACTTTGAACGTAACAGCATTGATTGGAATACGGTAAATGTGCCTTTGGCAAATACTATCCGCGCCTTGGTGGCACTCAAGCATACGCAGCCCGCGTTGGCGGATGGTAATGCCGCAGAGCGTGCAACTACGCGTCTTCTATCCACCAATCATTCTTCGGTATTTGCCTTCGAAAAGCAGAAAGGTGATAATAGAGTTATTGTGGTAATTAATTTGAGCGATAATCCTGTGGACGTCCGCTTGTCCAGTATTACTTCGGGTACGTATGAACGCGTAATTGATAGCCAAACCATTGGCTCTAGTTTCGCTACTACAACGGTAGATATTAACAGTACTTCTACTATACACCTTATTGGAAAGGGCTATCACGTATATACCAACGATATTTCGCCTGCACCGGTTACGACGTATCATATCTATATCAACAATCAAACGGGTTGGAGCCAAACAGCCCTCTATGCATGGGCAGAGGGGAGAAATGATATCATCGGTGGGTGGCCAGGAATTCGACCTGCTGGTACAATAAAAAAGAATGGCGTTATCTATCAGGATTTTCCCGTAGATGCATCAGTATTCCCCGCGAACTTTATCTTCAACAACAATGCGGAGGGTAAGCAACTAAAAGATATTTATCTTTCCAAAGTCAATGATTATTATCTAACAGCTACGAGTGCAGCAATAACGGAAGACAAAATTTCTACTTCAGTTAACCCAACGGCAATAGATAATATAAGAACCACTAAAATCATTCAAAATGGTCAATTGTTCATCCATCGAGAAGGAAAAAAATACACCATTTTAGGTCATACGCTACAGAATTAGTCTCCAATAGCAAAGAAGGAACCTAACTGGTTCCTTCTTTGCTTTTTATCGGTATTATTTATGATAGTTCGCTGTGTGCTGGTATATGGTCGATAAACTGGTATTGTGTGGTTTGCACCCTTGCTACGATGCTTTCGCGTCCGTTGCAGAGCATGAGCAGGGGCACATGCAGGGTACGGTTGTAGATGGCGGCTTGGTCAAAGACCTCTTGGGTGAGATGTACCGATGGTGCTTTGAACTCAATGAGCATGAGCGGTTGCATCTGTCGGTTATAAACAATGGCATCGCAACGCTTTTGCACACCTGCCACCTCTATGGGCACTTCTACGGCAATAAGGTTGTGCGGATAACCGAACTCATCTACGAGGAGTTGTAAGGTGGTTTGCCGCACTAGTTCCTCTGGCGTGAGGCGGACATATCGCCGCCTCCACGCACAGAGTACATATTGTTTGCCGTTTTGAGTTCGTATATTCATTGCCTTTAGCCTCTCGCCTCTAAACACTAAACAGTAGCGCCGTAGGCGCGTTCACTAAACACTAAACTACTTCTGCCAATTATCCTTCAGCGAAGCGGTACGGTTAAAGACAAGCTTCTCGGCGGTGGTGTCTGGGTCCACTACGAAATAGCCATGCTTGAGGAACTGGTAGTTGTTGCACTTAGCAATACCGTTCACTACCTCTGGCGCATGCATCTCGGCTTTCATTGCACCCTCAATCTTGCAGGTAGTTACCTTCAAACTATCAGGATTGAGTAAGTCGCGGAAGTCGCCTTCCTCTGCGGATGGGTTCTCGCACGCAAAGAGGCGGTCGTACAAGCGAACCTCTGCATCGATGCAAGAGTTGCATTCTACCCAGTTGATGGTAGATTTAGTCTTGCGGTTTCCACCTTCGGTACCAGACTTTGAGTCAGGGTCGTAGGTTGCATATACGGTAGTGATATTACCCTCAGCATCCTTCTCACAACCTGTGGCTTGGATGATATATGCCGCTTTGAGGCGTACCTCGCGGCCACCAGGGCTGAGGCGGAAGAACTTCTTATCGCCTTCCTCTTGGAAGTCGCCACGCTCGATATAGAGCTCCTTAGCAAACTTCATCTCACGAGTACCCAACTCTGGGTGTCCATCGATATTCTCTGCTACGATGGTCTCGCCCTCGCCTTCGTAGTTGGTGATAACCAACTTAACAGGATCGAAGATAGCACATACGCGTGGTGCAGTCTCTTTCAAAGTCTCACGAACAGTATGTTCTAGCAAGCCAAGGTCAATCATACCTTCTACTTTGGTGTAACCAATTTTATCGATGAAGGCACGAATAGCTTCTGGAGTATAACCACGACGACGGAGACCGCATACGGTAGGCATACGTGGGTCGTCCCAACCGCTTACCAATCCCTCCTTCACGAGTTGGAGCATCTTGCGCTTGGACATCACAGTATAGGTGATATTGAGGCGGTTGAACTCATATTGGCGTGGGCGGTAGTCGCCTGTAACGAATTGGTCGATATAGTAGTCGTAGAGTGGACGGTGTACCACGAATTCCAGCGTACAGATAGAGTGTGTCACGCCCTCAAAATAGTCGGATTGACCGTGCGCGAAGTCGTACATTGGATATACGTTCCATGTGCGGCCCGTGCGGTGGTGAGGATGCGTGGTGATGATGCGGTACATGATTGGGTCGCGGAAGTGCATGTTGGGATTAGCCATGTCAATCTTCGCGCGGAGGACCATCTTGCCGTCCTCGATTTCGCCATTTTGCATGGCTTGGAAGAGGCGAAGGTTCTCATCGATAGGACGGTCGCGGTATGGAGATGCTACACCGGGTTCGGTAGGTGTACCCTTCTGCTCAGCGATCTGCTCAGCAGTCTGCTCATCTACGTATGCCTTGCCCTGTTTGATGAACTCGATAGCGAGGTCGTAGAGTTGTTGGAAATAGTCGGAAGCGTAGTAGATATTACCCCACTTGAATCCCAACCAAGCGATGTCTTGCTGGATAGAGTCCACATATTCTACATCCTCTTTAACGGGGTTGGTATCATCAAAACGAAGGTTGCAGATACCGTTGTATTTCTCGGCGATACCAAAGTCCATGCAGATGGCCTTGACGTGACCGATATGCAGGTAACCATTGGGCTCTGGCGGGAAACGCGTTTGAATACGTCCATCGTTCTTACCTTCTTGTAAATCTTTTTCTACAATCTGCTCAATAAAATTGAGGCTTCTTTCTTCCATTTCCATAAACGTATAGTGTAGTATTGTTTAGCGTTGTGTAGTATTGTTTAGTTGTATCCGCGGACGATGCCTCGTGGGGAGGCTTTGACGAAGTCGAGGATAAGGTCGCGTTCGGGGCTTTGTGGCAAGGTGTTCTCAATCTGCTCCACTGCTTGGCTGACATTCAAACCAGAGAGGTACATCAGACGATACACATTTTGGATAGCAGTGATCTGCTCCTGAGTAAACGCACGGCGATTGAGTCCTACAGAGTTGATACCGCAATAGGATATTGGCTCGCGCGCAGCAATGATAAATGGGGGCACATCCTTGTTGATCTTTGAGCCACCCTGAATCATCACATGTGCACCGATATGCGAGAATTGGTGTACCAAACTGCCGCCACCGATAATAGCCCAATCCTCTACCACTACCTCGCCTGCGAGTTGGGTAGCATTGGACATGATGATATGGTCGTGCAAGAGGCAGTCGTGTGCCACATGACAATATGCCATGATAAGGCAGTGGTTGCCTACAACGGTTTTGCCTTTAGAGGCTGTGCCGCGGTGGATAGTGGCGAACTCACGGATAGTGGTGTTATCGCCGATGATAGCATATGTCTTTTCGCCTTTATACTTGAGGTCTTGTGGGTCGCCACCGATAACTGCGCCCGAATAGATATGGCAGTTTTTACCAATACGTGTACCGCTGTAGATGGTGACATTGTTGTCAATCACGGTGCCTTCGCCAATCTCTACATCCTCGTGGATACAAGAGAAATGTCCAACCGTTACAGATGGGTGAAGTTTTGCTTCAGGATGAATGTAGTTCATATCTTTTAAAATTAAAACGGAAAGGTGAAAACTGAAAACTTATTTTCCCCAATCCTTGTTATTATTCATTTATTTTTGCTGTTTTCCGCTGCAACTTTGTTGCGTAGGCGTTTTGCGCATTGGGTGTTGAACGTATGACCAGGGCGGAGGGCAGCAATCTTGCCTTGAATACGGCAGCCGAGCAGCGACATGTCGCCAATGAGGTCCAGCAACTTGTGGCGTGCTGGCTCGTTGGGATAGTTTAGCGGACTGAGATAGCCCAATTTATTGGCATCTAAGCGTGGTTGTCCCAGTTTGTCGGTCATGTAGTCTAGTCCCTCTTGCGACATAGGTGTCTCATAGATGACGAGGGCATTCTGCAAGTCGCCCCCTTTGATGAGTCCCATGCGTAGCAATGGTTCGATCTCGCGTACAAAGCAGAACGTGCGTGCTGCGGATAGTTCGCGTTTGTAATCAGCAAGGTCGTATATCTCTGCACTCTGTTCGCGCAAGATACCGCTTTTATCATAAGCGATTGTTACCTCAGCCTCGTAGTGGTCGCATGGCTGAATCACCATCTTGTTGCCTCGCTCGGAGATGTACTCGATAGGTTCGGTAACGACAAATACTTTTTGCTCTGCTTCTTGCTCTTGCAAGCCCACTTTTTCGATGGATTGGATATAATATTTCGCGCTACCGTCTAAGATAGGCATCTCTGGTGCATCCACCTCAATGAGGCAGTTGTCCACGCCCATAGCATAGAGGGCAGATAGTGCGTGCTCTACGGTGGACACTTTCCATGCGCCACGCTCAAGTACAGTACCGCGTTCGGTGGCAGTAACATAGTCGGCAATGGCTTCGTAGGTAGGACGCCCATCGAGGTCAGTACGACAAATGCGCACGCCTGTATTCTCCTCCGCAGGAAGGAAGTTAGCGTGGATAAATAGTCCAGTATGTAATCCTTTTCCTTCAAAGGAAAAAGGTGCTTTCAGTGTATGTTGTTTCATCTTTTTAGTTTTATTTTGCGCATACTATACCAATATAGTATGAATTTCGCTGCAAAGGTACTGCTTTTTTCTGATATATGCAACCATTGACGTTTATTTTCTTCTTGTAGTATTGTATTCTTAACAAAAAGCACTTTTTAGTAGTTGGGAGTTGATTCGGAGTTCCTTGGTTCGTCCTTGGTTCGTCCTTGGTCTTTTGCAGCATAAAGACAGCGAAGGTACAGGGGAAAGGATTCTTAAGAAAAGTACTTTTTTCGGAAAAGTACTTGAATGAGATACGAGGCAATGGAAGAACATTCACTTGGCAGGAAAAGCACCCTAAAGGTCCGCGATGTTTTTTGGGGACCCTACCAATCGTTGAGAACTGGACTAGTAACGAGGAAAGATGTGTGTGCAGAGGATACGGGGGTGGTTATCGCCTGAATATGTTGTGCAATGTCTTGATTGTTGCAGCAGTCTTTTTAACCGTCTTTGCGGTCTTTTTAACGGCTTTGGCAGTCTCTTGGATAGTCTTTGCGTTGTTTTTGTGTGCTTGGGTGGTCTGATGGACTGTGGATGTGGTATCCTGAACAGTGATAGCAGTTTCTTGAGCCGTCGCATTAGTATCCTGATTCATTGATAGAGTATCCTGCATGGTGGCAGAAGCATCTTGCATCGTGGTAGTGCCTGCATTAGACGTGCTACACACAGCGCGCACACAATGTGCCACATAGCGATTGGTGGTAGTCATATAGCCCTGCTCGTAGTTAGCAATATATGAATGGGCACCATTATGAGAAATACCCGTAGAACTCCAATACGCCAGATTATATGTGGTGTGTTTGAGTTTGTAGGTCTCATCATCTGTATAGCCCGTACTAGGCAAGAAAATGGTATTATAGGTCTTGCGGCTGGTGAAAAGCACACCATGGATGCCATTGATCATCACATACTGCCATTGGCAATGTTCGATGAGCTCCTGCCATTGCTGTAGGGTGGGAGTGTGCCACTGCTCGCCCCATTGTGCGGTGGCTAAATCATATTCAGCATTGCCAGCAAAAGAAACCAATGAAACACCTTGGTGCTTGTAGGTATCGGGAGAGAAGAGTTTTTTGGTAGATGTCTCGCCCCAAGCGATGCGTGTGCCCACACCATGGATATTCGTGGTGCCGACATTGTATGTAGCCCATTTGGTACCCGAAGGCAAACCAAGATCTACCCAGGGATGACCATTAATCTCGCCCTTGAGCGGTACGGGGCTCATAGCTTGTATTTCAGCTTGCTTTTGAGTAAGGTAGGCATCACGTTCCTCTTGCTCTAAGCGAGCCTGCTCGTTGAGGATCTCGTCGTTGAGTTGGTTGATTCGATTGCTGAGTCTGTTCGCCTGTTTGTCGAACTTATCCTGCACTTTATACTGCACCAACCGTTGTGAATCCGTCTTGCATTGAGCAATGATACGATAGAGACTGTCATACTGCAGTTGGAGAAGTTGTACCTGGTCTTTGAGTTCTTTTTCGACGCGTTGCAAACTATCTAATCGATCAGATTGAGCCACGGATGGCATAGCTATGATAAGGAGCATGTATATGCAGAGGAGAGAACGGTGGATGCTTTTCATATGATGGGTTGTTTAGATGTAACTGCAATGACCGATATTATTAGTTGCCTTTCTTTTCCAGTTCTTGGAGGCGTTTCATGATGTCGGGGAGATTCTTGAAGCCAACAATGCTGCGGCGCCAGTTCATGGCATCGATGATAGGTGATCCCTGGTACATACCCGATTTCTTGACATGGCTTGGAATACCAGATTGTGCACCAAAAATGCAGTTATCTGCGATTTCAAGATGCCCTGCAACGCCTACTTGTCCCGCAAGGATACAATGACCACCAATCTTTGATGAACCAGCAATGCCGACTTGTGCGCAGAGGAAAGTGCTTTCGCCCACTTCCACATTGTGTGCCACTTGCACAAGGTTGTCTATCTTAGCATTGCGGCGGACAATAGTAGAGCCCATCATAGCGCGATCGACGGTAGTGTTGGCACCAATCTCGACATCGTCTTCGATGATGACATTGCCAATCTGTGGGAGTTTTTGATTCACACCCTTGGCATCAGGTTCGAAGCCGAAGCCATCGCTGCCGATAACTACACCTGCGTGCAAGATACAATCGTTGCCAACCACGCAATTATAATAGACTTTCACACCCGAATATAAGATGGTATTATCGCCAATTTTTACATTATCACCCACATACACATGAGGATATATTTGCACGCCTTTGCCGAGTTGCACATTCTTGCCGATATACGCAAATGCTCCGATATAGGCATCTTCGGGCACAGTAACGCCTTCGCTGATGAAGGATGGTTGCTCTATGCCTTGCTTGGCAGGATTCATGGCCTTTGCCACGAGAGCAAGCAGTTGGCCCATCGCTGCGCGAGCATTCTCCACGCGGATAAGAGTGGCATTAGTAGAACCAGAAAACTCGATGGAATCGGTCATCAGTACCACACTGGCACCCGTTTGAGGCAAGTGCGGTAAGTACTTGGCATCGCAGAGGAAAGTGAGTTGTCCCTCTTTGGCACTTTCGATAGAGCCCACGTCCCAAACTTGGCGATTGGCATCGCCTGCAATCTTACCGCCAAGGAGTGCGGCTATTTGCTGTGCAGAGAAAGTCATATAAGCGGTGGTTGTGCTAATGTTGATTAGTAAGCAATGGCAAATATCACGCGTTGTGCACTAGGTTTGCCAGTATAAATACATTTACCTGGTGTTTTGTCGCCTTCGAAAGGAATACAACGGATAGTGGCTTTGGTCTCGGCTTTGATCTTCTCCTCGGTTTCAGGAGTACCATCCCAGTGGCAGAGCAAGAAGCCGGGTTTCTTGATTTCTTCTTTGAACTCTTCCCAAGTATTCACTTCACGAGTGTTGGCAAGACGGAAATCCAATGCCTTTTGGTAGATATTATCTTGAATCTCCTTAAGCAGGTTTTGGATGATTTCTACGATATTATCGAACGAAACAGTCTCCTTGGTCATGGTGTCGCGGCGTGCGAGTTCGATAGTGCCGTTCTCGAGGTCACGACCACCCATAGCAAGACGCAAAGGCACACCCTTGAGTTCGTATTCAGCGAACTTGAAACCAGGAGTAGCCTTGTCGCTGGCATCTACTTGTACGCGGATGCCGAGTTGCTTCAACTCATCAGCCAATGGATTGAGTTTAGCCATCAATTCATCCAATTGCTCTTGCTTCTTAAAGATAGGCACGATAACCACTTGAATTGGTGCGAGATTTGGAGGAAGCACCAAACCGTTATCATCCGAGTGGGTCATGATGAGTGCACCCATAAGGCGGGTAGAAACGCCCCAAGAAGTAGCCCAAACATACTCGTATTTATTCTCGTTGGTGAGGAATTGCACGTCAAATGACTTGGCGAAATTTTGACCCAAGAAGTGGCTAGTACCTGCTTGCAATGCCTTACCATCTTGCATCATTGCCTCAATGGAATAGGTATTGAGCGCACCTGCGAAACGCTCGTTAGGTGATTTCACGCCCTTCACAACAGGGATAGCCATCACTTTCTCTGCGAAGTCAGCATATACATCCAACATAGTGGCTGCATAGTTCTCTGCTTCCTCTTTGGTAGCGTGGGCAGTATGCCCTTCTTGCCAAAGGAACTCGGCAGTACGCAAGAAGAGGCGGGTACGCATCTCCCAACGCATAACGTTGCACCATTGGTTGCAAAGGATAGGCAGGTCGCGGTAGGAAGAGATCCAGTTCTTGTATGTGGACCAGATGATTGTCTCGGAAGTAGGACGGATGATTAGCTCCTCTTCGAGGCGAGCTTTTGGATCTACCACAACACCTTTGCCCTCAGGGTCATTCATCAGGCGGTGGTGAGTAACCACGGCGCACTCTTTGGCAAAACCTTCTACGTGCTCTGCTTCACGACTGAGGAATGATTTAGGGATGAGAAGTGGGAAATAGGCATTTTTTACGCCTTTCTCTTTGAAACGACGGTCAAGTTCTGCTTGAATCGTTTCCCATATGGCATAGCCATAGGGTTTGATAACCATACATCCTCGTACAGCTGATTGCTCAGCTAAGTCTGCTTTTACTACTAGTTCGTTGTACCACTTCGAGTAATCTGTAGCTCGAGGGGTGAGTTTTTGAAAGTTTGCCATTATCTTAATTTATATTGTTTACGTAGTTGTTCGAAGTTTTCGGGTTGGGCCTTGAGTTGGTCAGAGATACGGCATAGCCACCCTGGTGCCGAATCACCGTGCAAAGGTACTACTTTTTTATTGATTGACAAAATCGGAAGCGAGAAAAATTCACAAAAAGCCCGTAAACACATCTCACTAGCGCGCATTTTGCCTTCTATAGAGTATCCTGCGATGTGAAAAGATGCCAAATTGACCTTTTCCAATAGGGCAGTGTTGATATTTGGTTCATCTTCCCAGCAGTCGATGGCGGTTGATAGTTGACAGTTGACAGTTGATAGTTGAGCAATTAGGGCTTGTTCGTCTATGACACCTCCGCGAGCAGCATTGATAATTAAGGCATTTGGTTTGCAAAGACACAAGATATCGGCGTTGCATAGGTGGTAGGTGGGATGTTTGCTATCATAAGTGAGTGGCGTGTGGAAGGTTAGTACGTCGCTTTGCGAAGCAATCTCTTGTAAAGATAAGCCGATACCCAATGGTGGGTCGGAAAGCAATACCCGGTATCCCTTACGCTCTGCCATTTGTGCAACCAATTTACCAACATTCCCATAACCAACAATACCTATTGTAAGATCTGTTTTGTTCGCTTTAATCGTAGAAATTGCCTCTTCAACATAGTTGCAGACAGCCTGTGCGTTGCAACCTGGACATGACACCCAATGTATGCCTGCTTCGCGGCAATAGTCTTGGTCAATATGATCATACCCGATAGTGGCAGTAGCCACAAAGCGCACTTTGCTCCCATGGAGTAACTCCTCATTTATTCGCGTACGCGTGCGAACGAAGAGTGCATCTGCCTCGCGTACGGTTTCGGCAGTGATCTCTTTTGGAGAAAGATAAATGACGTTTATCTCAGGGGGAAATACTCCCTCCAAAAAAGGTATGCCTTTATCTATTATTACTTGCTTAATCACTAACTAATCACTAACTAATCACTAACTAATCACTAACTAATATCTAAGTATTGATACGTGTTTAGTAAGTGCGTATATGGCAATGGTATTAATATTGAATATTATCAATTAAACGTACGGGACCGCAATAGACGGTTACACACCCAACAGCATTGTCAAATGTGTTGGTAGGTTGAAGAGTAGTTTTATCCACAATCTCGTAGTATTCCACATCTAAACCTTCGATAGCATTGATGGTGTCAATGACACGTTGTTGCACTTGGGCAACGGAAGCGTTTTTGGCCCATTCCAACGAAGAAAAAAGAGTTTGTGAGATATTTACAGCCGTTTTCTTTTCCTCTTCGGATAAGCGTTGGTTGCGACTACTGAGAGCTAATCCGCTTTCTTCTCGCACGATAGGACAACCGATGATTTGTAGGTTAGGATATTGCGCAGCGAGCGTAGAAGTGGTAACCATATGGCGAATGATGGCAAGTTGTTGGAAGTCTTTTTCTCCAAAATACGCTCTGGTAGGTTGTACTAAGTCAAATAGTCGGCTTACGACTTGCACTACGCCATTGAAATGCCCTGGTCGCATCTTGCCTTCCATAACCTGATCAAGCCCGTTGAAATCGAATGAAAATGGCACATTCATTTCTTCGGAAGAGTACATTTCTTCGGGTGAAGGCGCAAAGACAAAATGTACGCCTAGTTGGGTTAGGAGTGCTACATCTTGCTCCAAAGTGCGAGGATATTTGAGCAAATCCTCAGGGTTGTTGAACTGCGTTGGGTTGACAAAGACGCTGACAACACAAACGTCGTTTTCAGCTACGGCATGTTGTACGAGAGATGCATGTCCAGCGTGCAATGCTCCCATCGTGGGTACAAAGCCGATAGTTTTGGATTGTCGAAGGCAAGCTTCGATTTGACGTGTAAGTTCTTGTTTAGTGGTAATAACTTGCATACTATTTTCAAAAAAAGTTTGCAAAGGTACAACAAATATGGGAAAAAAGAAAATTTTTTATCAAAAAATTATGTAATATCAAAATTTTTTCGTACCTTTGTAGCGGGAAAGTTGTACCATCTAAAAAATAGAACAATATGAATGAGCCCAATCGTATCTTATTTGTCTCACAGCAGATCTATCCTTATTTAGATCAAGAGTCTCCTATTCGTTGTTTGAATAGGAAGCTTCCTGAATGGTTCCAAGCAAGTGGCTATGAGACGCGTACGTTTATGCCAAAGTTTGGCGATATTAATGAACGTAGGAATCAACTGCATGAAGTAATCCGTTTGTCAGGTTTGAATATTATCATATCAGGTTCTGACCATCCCCTCTTGATTAAAGTGGCAAGTATTCAGACTGCTCGTATTCAGATTTATTTCATAGATAATGATGTCTATTTCCATCGTCGTAAGGGCTTGGTAGATGTGGATGGAAAGGAATACAAGGACAATGATGAGCGTTGTATATTCTTTGCTCGTGGTGTATTAGAAACGGTTAAGAAATTGCGTTGGACTCCAAGTGTGATATATTGTTCGGGTTGGATGTCTGCCTTGACACCATTGTTTGTCAAGAAAATGTATGCAGACGCGCCATTTTTTGAGAAGAGCAAGGTTGTAGTGGCCCTGGATGATGAAGAATACACGACTCCATTCGGTACGAAGTTCACGGAAAAGATTGTAGGTGGCGGTATCATCAATAGTGATGTTCGTGGTATTGCTGGTCTTCCCGTGGGCTACGAAGACTTGATGCGTTTGGCGATTGATTATGCAGATGCGATTGTTTTGACATCAGAAAAAGTGAATCAGCGCTTGCTGAATTATGCTCAAAATAGTGGTAAGCCTATCATGCCATACGCAGGGGAATCAAAAGAAGCATATTTGGATTTTTGCAATGGATTGTTGGATAAACATGAAGAAGTTGAGTAGTATAGTTGTAGGTTTACTCTTATTGTGTGCATGCTTTGTGGGGTGTGATAATAATGCGATGGACGCAGGTTCATCGACATTGTCGGAGGGTGATGAGATTCGCGTGAAGGCAGACACCTTTGCCTTAGCTTCAAGACTAGATTCATGCGTAGCGATTAGTTTGACTCCAGACTCGTTTTTATTAGGGGAATGTGATACTCATTTTGGCACGATAAAGGCAGATATTCTGACCCAACTAGCTTGTCCAGAAGGGTTTGAGTATCCTGGTGGTACGTCTGCGGAAGTGGATTCGGTGTGCTTATATCTCTATTTTAGAAATTGGTATGGCGATGGTGAGGCACCTGTAGGAATCAACGTGTATGAGATGGATCGCGAGACGTTGCTTGCTAACAAAGCATATCCTAGTAATGTGACATTGGCGGATTATTGCAGTTTGGAAGACTCGACGGTCATTGCAACACAGTCTAGTATTATCATTCCGTCGGAAGTAACAGATTCGGTATATTCATCTGAGTATCAAGGGTATGTATCGTGTGTAACAATCAAATTATCGGATACATTCGCGAAGCGATTTTTTAAGATTAAATCATTCTCTACTCAAGAAGCCTTCAACCAACTGTTCAAAGGTCTGTATATTTGTTCTGACTTCGGCGGAAGTACCGTGTTGTACGTTTCGGATATTAGCATGAGTGTGTTCTATCACTTTACAATGCAGCGCCCAGGTGTGGAAGATAGTGTAATATACGATAGAAAATCGTTTTACGCTAATGAAGAGGTTCGCCAAGTAAATAGGTATATTTATCCAAATAGATCGGCAATACTGCAGCAATATGCACAGGTGGACACGATGAACTATGTAGTGTCGCCTGCGAATATATATACGCATTTGAGTGTTAGCATGGATTCTATTTATCAACGAATAGAAGAGCAATTAGGTGATGCTAACGACTATCGCGTATATGTGAATAAGGCCGAGTTGATGATAGACGTATTGTATGATGCTTCGGAAAGTGATCGTCCACGTGATAATTGGGATGTTCCTGCGTCCCATATGTTGTTGCTGCTGGCAGACAAACAAGAGAGATTCTTTGCTAAAAATGAATTGCCGTCAGATACCGTGGCGATTTTGGCTTCGCTGAATGTGCAGGCTGATAGTTTGGCCAATATAACATATAGTTACACCTATGATTTGTCGGGAATGCTGACACAACA
Source organism: uncultured Bacteroidales bacterium (assembly GCA_937891975.1). Lineage (GTDB taxonomy): Bacteria > Bacteroidota > Bacteroidia > Bacteroidales > Paludibacteraceae > Colicola. The sequence continues at coordinate 130,612 of CALAUA010000014.1, read as the reverse complement.
ACTTCGTAAAGAAGAAAAGTCAGAGGTTTTGGACTTTGTATTGGTGCCAGTGTCAGTAGTATCTAACTCGTCAACGGGAAGTGTAAATGCGGTGAAACCATTGCAGACTATATCGGCTACTCGTATTCGCTCAGCAAGCAATTCGAATAGTCCAATGGATATAGAAATGGTATATTCAGGTTTTAATCTATCGCGCTAGTAGATTGCTATTATAGAAAAAAAACGACTACTGTAGACGTAGTCGTTTTTTTTTGTGAAATATGTATTATCCAATGAATGCTTGATATCCTTCAGCATCTAACAACGTATCCAATTCATCAAGATTAGCGACGCTGATTTTAATCATCCAACCTTCTCCGTAAGGGTCATTGTTGACGAGCTCTGGTTGATCGTTAATAGCCTCGTTGATTGCGAGTACTTCGCCTGCTACTGGCATATTCAAGTCACTAACAGTTTTAACTGCTTCTACGGAACCGAACACTTCGTTTTGCTCAAGAGTTTCTCCCTCGGTATTGATGTCAACAAAAACAATCTCACCAAGTTCAGATTGTGCATAGTCGGTAATACCTACATATGCGTCGTTGCCTTCTACACGAATCCATTCGTGCTCTTTTGTGTAGCGCAGATTAGATGGAATATTCATAATAATAAAGTATTAATTATAGTTATTAATGGTCTAAATAATATAGTAATGAGGCTCGCTGGGAGCCTCATTATAATTGATTAGTTTTGACCAAGCATGCTCATTGCACAGCGGAAGCCGACTGTGCTAGATGATTCGCTTTGATCCATAAAGCGGCGGGTAGTAGGATTCAACCAATAAATACGGTCATTCCAAGAACCGCCTTTATAAACACGCGAGTTGTTATTAATACGTGGTACTAAGATATCAGATGGGTCGAATTTGACGTTCTCTTTCTGTTCGATAGTCAGTCCTATAGTATCCAATGGATAATCTGTCTCAAATGTGGAACCAAGATCGCCATCTCGGAAGTTACGCTTATCGTCTTTACCCTCAAACTCTACAGCCAAACCACCAACAGTTGTCATGATAGGTTTGTCATCTGCATCGCGTTGTAACTTGGTATAGATGTTGCCTCTGTATGGGTTGTACTCTGCAGCTTCTTCGAATGTGGTCTCACGATATACGTCCAATACCCATTCGTTGACATTACCAGCCATATTGTATAATCCGAAGTCATTAGGTGCGTATGCATCAACAGGTGCGGTGTACGCATATCCATCGTTCGCAGCACCAGCAACTCCCATCAAGTCGCCTCGTCCACGGATGAAGTTAGCAGCCATTTGACCTTTTTGTTTTTTGCTTAAATCGCGTGGGTGGAAGCCTGACCAAGGGTAAATCTTCCCCTCGAGAGGCAAACCATCTTCGCCCTTTGCAATCGGTGCAAAAGCAGCATATTCCCATTCTGCTTCAGTAGGGAGACGATAACCAATAACCAAAATACCATCACTTGTATTTACTTTACGAGGTTCGCCATAAGAATTCAAGCGTGTGGTTTTACCCATCGTAGGGTTGTAACGAGAGTCGTAGAGGTATTTTTCGGTATTGAATACGAATTGATCACGTACCCATTCATATGGCAATTGGTACATGGTAATCAACTCTCCATCTTCTTCACCTTCGCCTACATATCCATTAGCCATTGCAACGTCTAAAGGTACTTGAACCTCCTGTTTTTGATACGATTTGTACTCAGGATGCTCAGGGTTGTCGTATAAAAAAGCATCAATGTCCTCTTCGGTAAAGCATGTAGTAGGGCTGAGGTTAGCATAAGGAAGTTGCTCAATGAACTTGCTAGAAACGAGCGCCAACTCATTGACACGGTCAGTACGCCATTGACAATACGCCATAGCTTGATCCCAGCTTACACCTACTACTGGATAGAAACTATACGCAGGGTGACGGAAATAGTTCTCCACCAAAGGGTCATTGTATGCCATTTCATCACGCCATACTGTGGTATCAGGTAACGTGGCCGTTACAAGTTCTGGTTTTACCTGTCCGAAAACAAAGCTCATCCAATTGACATATTCTCTCCACGCGATATTGGTAACCTCGTATTTATCCATGTAAAATGGACTAACGGTCAAACTTCTGCGTTGGTTATTACGAGGAGCGGTGATAAACTCATCCATTTGTCCGATGGTGAATGTTCCGCCAGGGATGGGTAACATACCTGTGGGGACAGCTGAAGCGGTTGCTTCGTAAGCCTCGAAATGAGTGGCGTTGTTATCAAAAGTTTTCCAACCCGTTTGGAAAGATGTTTGGGTGTTTAAATCACGCGATTGGCAAGCGCTTAATGCTACCACAATCGCAAGGATCACAATCTTTGATATTGTTTTCATATTGTTAAAAATGGTTATAAATCTACGTATAGATACTTTTCAGCCTGCAAAAGTACAAAAAAAAAGTGAAATGCCCTAATTTTTCAAAGAAAAAAGTGCTTTAAAAGTGTTTTTCACAAAAAAACAATGCGTTTTTCACACTTTTTAGTGTAAAAATTCGTATAATAAGCATATTTTTTGTACCTTTGCAGGTCAAATATGCAATTGAAGGTATCACATAATCGATTGTTGGATTTGTCATCGCCCAAAGTGATGGCGATTGTGAATGTTACGTCTGATAGTTTTTATACTTCGTGGGGTAAATGTTCTGATGAAGTTTTGTTGTCGAACGTACAACTAGCCATTGATCAAGGCGCTGATATTTTGGATATTGGTGCATGTTCGACTCGCCCTGGTTCTACACCAGTTACTGCAGAAGAAGAATGGCAACGATTGTCGCATGCATTGCAGTTGATTCGTAGTTGTTTTCCGAAAGCAATTGTATCGGTTGACACTTTTCGTGCTACGGTAGCAGAACAGGCATTGCGGTTGGGTGCTGATATTATCAATGATGTATGTGGGGGCAATGATGAGGAGATGTGGAAGGTGATTGCTAGGCATAACGTCCCTTATATCCTCACCTATGCACAAGAGATACAAAGTCAAGGGGAGGTTAAAGATTATGATTATACGATGAGCCATGTATTGGACTATTTCCAATCTCGGTTAGACGCTCTTCACCGTATGGGAGTGGCCGATGTGGTAGTGGATCCTGGATTTGGTTTTGGTAAGACAGTAGAGCAGAATTATCGGATATTGGACCAACTGGATATATTGTCGGTATTGCATGCTCCAATATTGGTGGGGATATCTCGTAAGTCGATGTTGTATAAGCCATTATATGCAACGCCAGAAGAAGTGTTGCCTGCTACGGTAGCCGCCAATATGTTGGCATTGGAACGTGGGGCACATATCCTGCGAGTGCATGATGTAGAAGCTGCCAAACAGGCAATTACTATTTATACATTAGCTCATAAAATAAAGTAGAACTCGTATATAATCAAAAGAATATGTTATTAGGAATAAAAGACATAATTGATATTCTGCTTGTGGCCTTTATCTTGTTTGCGATATATCGAATTTTAAGGCGTTCGGGGGCTAGTAATCTGATATGGGGTATATTAGCTTTTGTGCTGACATGGTTGCTGGTTAGTTATGTTTTTCATTTGGAATTGACGAGTGCTATCTTCGATCGGTTCGTGAGTGTAGGAGCTATCGCTTTGATTGTGATTTTTCAGGAAGAGATACGCAACTTCTTCTATCGTGTGGGGTCACGTTTTAATGTGGAGCAGATCAAGGATCGTTGGTCAAAGATTAAGCATAAGCAGAACTCACGAAAGCAAGTAGATGCCATTATGACAGCTTGCTTGCATATGTCGGCAAGTAAGACAGGCGCGCTGATTGTCATAACTAAAGAACAGGAGTTGAAGTCAGTAGCGGATACAGGTGAGGTGGTGGATGCTGCACTCTCCTCTCGCTTGATAGAGAATATCTTTTTCAAGAATACTCCTCTGCATGACGGCGCATTGATAGTGCGTAATGGACGTATATGGGCAGCAGCTTGTATTCTGCCCGTATCTAAACGTAGTGACTTGCCTAAACGATACGGATTGCGTCACCGTGCTGCATTGGGCTTGGCAGAGAAAACAGACGCATTGGCGATAGTAGTATCTGAAGAGACAGGCAAAATTTCTATTGCTCAAGGTGAGCATATACAGACTGTGAATCAGAGCGAATTAGAGAAATGGCTGACTCAAGCCTTTGGTATAGATAGTCCAGAGGATAAGATGGCAGGCAACAAGATTGATAAAGAAGAAATAACAAAATAAAGACAATATGACATTTCAACGAACACTTGTAACAACAGCCCTTCCATATGCCAATGGTCCTGTGCATATCGGACACCTGGCGGGTGTGTATGTACCCGCAGACATTTATGTTCGCTACCTTCGTTTGAAAGGCGAAAATGTGCTTTTCGTAGGTGGTAGTGATGAGCATGGTGTACCCGTGACTATTCGCGCACGTAAAGAAGGTATTACTACTCAAGAAGTGGTGGATCGCTACCACAAGATAATTAAGGATTCTTTTGAGGGATTTGGTATTTCTTTTGATGTTTATTCTCGCACTACGAGTAAGATTCATCATCAGTTGGCATCGGATTTCTTCCGCAAACTATACGATGATGGTAAGTTTGTAGAGCAGACATCGGAGCAGTTCTATGACCCTGAGACTCAAGAATTTTTGACTGATCGTAATATCCGCGGTGAGTGCCCTCGTTGCTATGCAGCGGGGGCATATGGTGATCAATGTGAGAAATGTGGTGCGACCCTATCTCCAGATGAACTCATCAATCCGTATAATGCAATTAATGGTAACCCATTGACTAAAAAAGAGACCAAGCATTGGTACTTGCCTCTAGACCAATACCAAGCATGGCTTGAGGAGTGGATTTTGCAAGAGCACAAAGAGTGGCGTCCAAACGTATATGGACAATGCAAATCATGGTTGGATGGTGGTCTTCGCCCACGTGCCGTGACTCGTGATTTGGATTGGGGTATCCCTGTGCCAGTAGAGGGTGCTGAAGGCAAAGTGCTGTATGTGTGGTTTGATGCGCCAATTGGCTATATCTCGAATACTAAGGAACTTTGCGATGCAAAGCCCGAGCAGTTTGGCAATTGGGAGACATGGTGGAAAGATCCTTCTACTCGTTTGATTCATTTTATTGGTAAAGATAACATCGTGTTTCACTGCATTGTGTTCCCAACCATGTTGAAAGCAGAGGGTAGCTATATCGTGCCAGATAACGTACCATCGAATGAGTTCTTGAACTTGGAAGGTGATAAAATTTCGACCTCTCGCAATTGGGCTGTTTGGCTGAATGAATATCTGGTAGATTTCCCAGGTAAACAGGATGTTTTGCGTTATGTTCTGACTGCCAATGCACCCGAGACAAAAGATAATGACTTTACTTGGGCAGACTTCCAAGCGCGCAATAATAATGAGTTGGTGGCTATCTACGGCAACTTTGTGAACCGCGCATTGGTGCTTACGAAAAAGTATTTTGATGGAAAAGTGCCTGCTGCAGGTACGTTCAATGAGTATGATCAAGCGACTATAGCAGAGTTCCAAAACGTGAAGGAAGAGGTGGAGAAATTGCTCAATGACTTCCGCTTCCGCGACGCACAAAAAGAGGCAATGAACTTGGCTCGTATCGGTAACAAGTATTTGGCTGACACGGAGCCATGGAAGGTGGCAAAGACTGATATGGATCGCACGGCGACAATTCTGCATTTGGCATTGCAAATCGCTGCTAACCTGAGCGTTGCCTTTGAGCCATTCCTGCCATTCTCTTCGGCAAAACTGCGCAAGATGTTGTCGATGGAAGAACTCCAATGGGAGGAGTTGGGTAATATCAACCTGCTGAAAGAGGGTCAAGAGTTAGGCGAGGTATCCCTCCTCTTCGAGAAAATCGAAGATGCTACTATCCAAGCACAACTTGACCGCTTGGCAGCAATCAAGGCGGCTAATGAAGAAGCTGAGAAGCAAGAGGCGCTTAAGAGTTGGAAGCCAGTAGAGATAAAGGAGAATACGAATATTGACGAGTTTGCTAAGATGGATATTCGTGTGGCGACAGTGCTTGATTGTCAGCTAGTTAAGAAGTCGGACCGCCTGCTTCAATTCCGTTTGGATGATGGTATGGGTGGTCGTACAATCTTGTCGGGTATTGCACAAAGTTACCCTGATCCATCGGTATTGATAGGCAAACAAGTGTTGTATATTGCGAACTTCCCACCTCGCAAGATGATGGGACAAGAGTCGCAAGGTATGATTCTATCGGCTGTGGATGCGGACGGCAAGTTGGTTGTTACAACAGTGACTGCTCCTGTGAAGAACGGTAGTCAAGTAGGATAAGGCATATTCCATACGTTTTTGAGCCTTGCTATTGAGTAAGCAAGGCTCTTTTTGTGTTTTGTGTTGAGATAACAGGGAGCAATAAATAACAGGATACGTAGTATGATCCTTCGGTGAAGGTGGCTGAATGTTACGTTTATCCTACGTATATGTTACGTATATCCTACGTAAATGTTACGTAATTGATAAGTAATTAGTAAGGAAAAAATGGAAGGTAAAAATGATGAATGCATAGAGGCGGTGCAACCGATTGCGGTGGTCATTTATACAAATATTAACAAGATACTTGTGTATGTCAAAAAAAAATAGTACCTTTGCGCCGTTTTTTGCGTGTGCAACGCGCGCGAGCAACGCATGAGCGTATAAAAAATGGTAGGTACACGTGCGTTAGGCGCACAAGTTTTCGAACTCGCAGCATATCAGTTAAAAGTTCGTGATTTAAGCGCGTCACTAAAAAAGAATAAAATTAGTACAAAAAAGAATAAAAAATTAGATTTTATGGTTATTAAAGTAAGTAACACCAACCAGCCAAATTGGACTGAGGTGAAAGTAAATGCAAATTTGCCAGAGAATTTGCACAAACTTCAAGAAATTGCCTACAATCTTTGGTGGGTATGGAACTCGGAAGCAAAAAATATCTTCCGCTACATCGACAACGATGCATGGCACAAAGCACAATCCAACCCTATCGTGCTACTGAATATCATCAGTTATGAGCGCATGGTGGAACTCAGCAAGGACAAGAAGTTCATGAAAGAATTGGACGCTATCTATGCTGACTTCCGTGCATATATGGACGAGCCCAAAGATGAGAAGAAACCAAGCATAGCCTATTTCTCAATGGAATATGGTATGACTCACGTGCTGAAGATTTATTCTGGTGGTTTAGGCGTACTCGCAGGTGACTACTTGAAGGAAGCATCTGACTGCAACGTGGATATGACCGCTATTGGCTTCCTCTATCGTTATGGATACTTCACACAAACGCTCTCTCCAGAGGGACAACAAATCGCTAAATACGAGGCACAAAACTTCTCTAACTTGCCTATCACACAAGTGAAGAATGCAGATGGTACACCAATGATTATTGATGTGCCTTATCCAGATCGCTATGTGCACGCATACCTTTGGAAAGTGGCTGTAGGTCGTATCAACCTCTATTTGCTCGATACCGACAATGAGATGAACTCAGAGTTTGACCGCCAAATCACTCACCAACTCTACGGTGGCGACATCGAGAACCGTATCAAACAAGAGATTATGTTGGGTATGGGCGGTGTACTTGCCCTCAATAAACTGGGTATCAAGAAAGACGTATATCACTGCAACGAGGGTCACGCTGCTTTCATGGGCTTGCAACGTATGCTTGACTTGGTAGAGAAAGAAGGTTTGAACTATCAACAAGCGTTGGAGGTAGTTCGCGCAAGCGGTCTTTACACTTGCCATACTCCAGTACCTGCTGGTCACGACTATTTCGAAGAGGGCTTGTTCTACAAGTATATGAACTCATTCCCAGCACGTTTAGGCATCGAGTGGCATGACTTAATCGGTATGGGGCGTCAAAACCCCGAAGACAATACAGAGCGTTTCTCAATGTCTGTATTTGCATTAAACACTTGCCAAGAAGCAAACGGTGTGAGCTGGTTGCACGGTGAAGTGAGTAAGAAGATGTTTGCTCCAGTATGGAAAGGCTATTTCCCAGAAGAATTGCACGTGGATTATGTGACCAACGGTGTGCATATGCCAACTTGGGCTGCTAGCGAGTGGAAAACTATCTATAAAGAGACTTTCCCAAAAGAGTGGTTCAATGATCAATCCAACCTCGCTATGTGGGCTCCATACAACGATTTGCCAGAAGAGAAGATTTGGGCTACTCGTATGAACCTCAAGTGCAAACTCATCGAATACCTCAAAGAGCAATTCCGCGACAACTGGATGAAATCACAAGGTGATCCTGCTCGTATCGTTCGCGCATTGCAAGAGATGAACCCTGACAACCTCATCATCGGTTTCGGACGTCGTTTTGCTACATACAAACGTGCTCACTTGCTCTTCACCGACTTGGAGCGTCTAGATAAACTCGTAAACAACCCTAACCGTCCAGTACAATTCTTGTTTACAGGTAAGGCTCACCCAGCAGATGGTGGTGGTCAAGGACTCATCAAACGTATTATTGAGATTAGCCGTATGCCACAGTTCCTCGGTAAGATCATCTTCCTAGAGAACTACGACATGCGTCTGGCTAAACGCCTCATTTCTGGTGTGGATATTTGGTTGAACACTCCTACCCGTCCGTTGGAGGCATCTGGTACCTCTGGCGAGAAAGCACAAATGAATGGTGTACTCAACTTCTCTGTGCTTGACGGCTGGTGGAAAGAAGGTTATGTAGAAGGTGCAGGTTGGGCATTGACCGACAAGCGCACCTATGAGAACCAAGCTCACCAAGATCAATTGGATGCTGCTACTATCTACCAAATGCTTGAGAGCGAGATTATCCCAATGTACTATGCTAAGAACAGCAAAGGTTACTCTCCAGAGTGGATTCAAACTATCAAGAATAGTGTAACAAAGATCACTCCACGCTTCACTACCAAGCGTATGATGGATGACTACTTTGAGAAGTTCTACAACAAATTGGCTAAGCGTCATGCCCTCCTCGGTGCTGATAACTACAAGGTGGCAAAGGATATTGTAGAATGGAAGAATAATATTGTTGCTCACTGGAATGAGATAGAGGTAGTAAACTCTACTCTCAATGCTAAGAGCGCAGAACTCAATGTAGGTAACAAGTGCACAATTGCCGTTGAGTTGGACGTTAAGGGCTTGAACGACAAAGGTATTGGCGTAGAGTTGGTAGCACTTCGCACTTCAACTCACAACAACGAGAAGTTGTACGAGGTTAAGCCATTGGAATTGGTGAAGACAAAAGGAAGTCACCTCTTCTTCGAAACTGAATATCAATTGGCTTATGCAGGTGGTATGAAGTTTGGTTTGCGTATGTATCCAAACAATGCTCTTCTGCCTCACCGTATGGACTTCTGCTACGTTCGTTGGTTGTAGTTCCTTATGTAAATACACGGAAAAGACTGCTTCGGCAGTCTTTTTTGTATAATAGGTTGAATGAATTGAATTAAAAGTTTGCGTAGTTGCAAATATTTTTGTAACTTTGCAGGCAAATTTCCATACTTAGGATATATGACGGTAAAAAGCAAAAGGAGGAAATATGCAAAATTTAATCACCATCTATTGTAAAAACACCAAGGAATACGTTCAAATTCCTTGTGGTACTTCGCTGAAGGAGTTGTATAATCAATTATCATTGGATATGCCTCATCCGGTGATAGCTGCACGTGTTAATTATAAAGTGCAGAACCTCAACTTCTTGATTTATAAGCCCAAAGATATAGAGTTTATAGACGTGACCAGTGAGAGCGGTAAGCGTTGTTATATTCGTACATTGGATATGGTGATGGCTTGTGCCGTAAGAGAACTATGGCCTACATGCGATTTGCGTATAGAGCACCCCATCAGTCGCGGATTCTATTGTACGATTCGTGAGTCACGTGATGTGGCTAAAACTATTACTCCAGAAGTGGTAGCGCAATTGAAGGCGCGTATGGAACAGATTATTGCAGAAGATCGTCCAATCATCACGGAAGAACGACAAACCAAAGAAGTTATTCGTTTGTTTGGCGACCGCAAAGATGGTGAAACAACTTTGTTTGAGACGTTGGGTAACCCGTATTGTCGTTATTATCGTATGGGGGATTATATAGATTATTATACAGGCGCTTTGATGCCTTCGACGGGTTATATTCATTTATTTGATATAGAACCCTATCACGGCAATATACTGTTACGTATTCCAAGCCGTCGTGACCCTAATAAATTGGGCGAGCGTTGTGTGCAAGATAAGCGATTTGGTATTTTTAAGGAATATGTAGGGTGGAATAAGTTGCTGCATATCAGCAATGTAGGGGAATTTAACAAAGCGTGCAAGAATCAAAAAAGCTTTGAAATGATTAAATTGTCGGAAGCGTTGCACGAGAAGAAAGTGGCTCAGATAGCCGACCAAATTGCACATCGTGAGGCTGGTGTACCTCGTTTTGTATTGATTTCAGGACCAAGTTCATCAGGTAAAACAACATTCTCAAAGCGTCTAACTATCCAATTGATGGTGAATGGCATACGTCCTGTGGTAATATCCATGGACAATTACTTTGTCAATCGTGAGGATACTCCTAGAGATGAAAATGGCGAGTGGGATTTTGAACATTTGAATACATTAGATTTACCTTTGTTCCGTCAACATTTGGCAGAATTGTTAGAAGGAAAAACAATCAAATTGCCATTTTATAATTTTGAGACAGGTAAACGAGAATATAGAGGCGAAACGCTCTGTTTGGAAAAAGATACAGTGGTTATCTTGGAGGGATTGCATGCTTTGAATCCAGAACTGATACCGAATATTCCTCGTGAGATGACGTTTAAAATATATGTCAGCGCGCTGACAACGGTAAATCTAGATAATCACAACTGGATTCCAACAAGTGATGTTCGTTTGATACGTCGTATAGTACGTGATTATCGTTATCGTGGTTATTCTGCTCGCGAAACAATAGCTCGTTTGGCAAGTGTACAACGTGGAGAAGATCGTTGGATTGCACCATTTCAAGAAGAAGCTGATGTGATGTTTAACTCGGCCTTGTTGTTTGAATTGGCAGTATTGAAGCGTCATGCGGAGCCAATATTGGATGAGGTTCCTAAATATTGCGATGAGTATACGACGGCTCATCGACTGAGGAAGTACTTGAGTTATTTTGAATCAATACCTGAACGTGAGATTCCACCAACCTCTTTCTTGCGTGAATTTGTGGGTGGTAGTTCGTTTAGATATTAAATTGAAGACAATATGAAAGGGATTTTATTTTTGCTTGGTATTTTATCGTGTTCAATGTTAGGATATGCTCAATACGTGGAGCAAGACACGGTTGTCACTGGGGATAGTATAATGGTGATTGATAGTATTGCGGAAGATACAATACAAGTAATATTATTGACCGATGTAATGGAAAATGCCATTATACATCAAGATTCGCTTGTGAGAGAGTTGATGATAAACAAATATCTTGGAATACAACGTGGCGTACAAGAAGTAGATGGATATCGTGTGCAAGTATTTTCTTCCAATCAACAGCATAGTGCGAAAAATCAAGCATTATTATTGCAACAAGATTTGTCCAGCCAATTGGAAACACCCGTTTATGCCATTTCTGAGCCTCCGTTTTGGAAAGTACGTATTGGTAATTTTTTGACGCGTGAAGAAGCAAATAACTATCGTATGACCATTGTGGAGCAATATCCCGAATTGCAGGGTAGTACATACGTGGTTCCAGATAAAGTGATTGTAATTAATAAATAAAACTATTAATATGGTAAATTCTTTTAGGCCGTCTGAAGATACTACTCAACAGATTGCTAAACATATACAAGAGATTATTCGTTTGTTAGGCGAAGATAATCATCGTGAAGGCCTAGTAAAAACTCCTACACGAGTGGGTGACGCAATGCAATTTTTGACTCAGGGGTATACGCAAAATGCGGAAGAGATTTTGCGTAGTGCATTATTTGAAGAGGATTATCGCCAAATGGTAGTGGTAAAAGATATTCCTTTTTATTCACTATGTGAGCATCATATATTGCCTTTCTTTGGCAAAGCTCATGTGGCATATATCCCTAATGGCAAAATTACAGGACTGAGCAAAATAGCTCGTGTGGTAGATGTGTTTGCACGTCGTTTGCAAGTGCAAGAACGAATGACAACGCAAATAAAAGATTGTATTCAGCAGACACTTAATCCGTTAGGTGTAATGGTGGTCATAGAAGCAGAACACTTGTGTATGCAGATGCGTGGCGTGCAAAAGCCACATGCAGTGACTACAACAAGTGATTTTACAGGGGCATTTAATCGAGCAGAAACACGTGAAGAATTTATGAATTTGATTCGTAATTAATTCATAATCAGAATTTTTACTACCCCATGTCCGTTTCCATCAGCAGTGTTGCAAAGAGCGGTATAAACTCCAGAGGCAACGCGTGCACCTTGTGCGTTGGTGCAATCCCATGCAGCCGAGCCGCCAGTACTTTTTATTTTACGGACTAAATTTCCACTAGCATCAACGATGCGTACTTCAGTATTTTCCATCGTCCCTACGATGGTCACATGTCCTTGATAATTAGGATGAACAGGGTTAGGATATGCATATAAACTAGAAAAATCATCTTTTGGCTCTGTGGCATCGCTGATGTATGAAACAAGACCAGCACCAGTGCCAACAAATACTTCGCCAGTGGATTTATGTATAGCCAACGAGAGAATAGTGTTGCTTGGTAAAAGAGAATTATCTGTAGTAAAGTGTGCGATAGTTTCTAGTGTATATGTAGCATCATCAGGATCTTCTGTATAATCCATAAGGTACAAACCAGAAGATGCGGTACCTATCCATATTCTATTTGCTCCATCAATGGTGATAGCATTAATCTGTTCGTTTTCTAGCAGATAATCACCAAGTTGTGTGCCATCGTTGCGAGGCATGATAATACGTTCACACTTATTGGAGGTAGTGAAATCTACTATTGGTGGAATGATAAATAATCCCGAAGAAGTACCTACCCAGATGGTGTTATTCCTATCTTGCACAGTAGAATAGATATAAGTTGGTGCTATTGGATTATTGTTTTGGTCTATCCATGTGCTTCGAAATGTTGCTTGATCATCTTTGGGATTGTCTGGAGTTCCATTATCTTGCAATAGAACTAATCCTGTTACGTTACGAGCAACAGCAATCCATTTATGGGTAGGGTCGCGTTGGTCCATAAACATATCTCCCGTTGTTTCTAAACGAATAAGTTTTCGCTGTTTGTCATATATATGAAAAGATGTCCATTTTCCCATTGGTGAAACTACATGTATTGTTCCGTAAAGAGTAGAGCTATTACCAGTATTGAGAATCCACAAATTACCTTTATCATCATACATTATTCCATCTGTTCGTGTATAGGAAGCTGGATTGTTGCTCGAAGCTGCGATTAATGGACTATTATTGGGCATATAGTGTTTGATTACTTTATGTCCTTGCATTTCAAGCATGCCTGTTCCAAAGGTGGTAGCAAAATAATGCTCAGAATCATTAGGATCTTGAGCAACATCCATTACGTCATAGATAGGATGATTGTTAATCTGTTCTACTATTTCACCGTTGGTAATATTATCCCAGCCTCCATTTTGAAGCATCATTATTTCACCCATTCGAGTATATTGTACAGCCCAACGTCCGCCAGGAAGCATATATAATTTATCGCCAACCATTCGCAAGCGATATGAATAATTGCTATTAGGACCTTCTGGGCGATATGTTGCTTGCGCGGTATTGTCCTTGTATCGTACCAATCCTTCATCGCCAGTACCCAACCAAAATAAGTTATTTTCTTCTTTTATATCATTCACAAAACCATATAATAAGGTTCGTTCCGTATGAAAATCATCATGTACTTCAAGTACTCCATGTGCTTCTTCGGGGAGAACATATATGTGATTTTCTGTTGTACAAATACCACGGAGAGCGATGGGATTTTTGGAAATCGTATTATCTTTCAATTCCAATAACTTCCAATTCTGATCAATGAGCACTGATAACTGCTTGTTTTGAACAAGATATAATTTCCCATTGTGTGCTCTCATGCCTTGTATTTCTCCTGTGGCAGGCAGTGCTTGTATATGCCAGTAGTTGTAATCAGATAGGTTATTCGAAAGGTCAGCTGAATATAATTTATCGGTAGTTATTGCATACAGTTTGTTGTCCTTTATGGTTATTGCCTTTACATTGACTTCGCTAGAGTTCGTGCCGATGTAATAGGTATCTCGTATTTCCATTTTGCGCATATCAACAGCTAGAATACCGAAACTCATTGCCAGATAGGCCACTTCTTGAAGCATACAGATATCATTCACTTGTTTCGATACGTTCATTTGTTTCACAAATAGGTCGGATATATTGTAAATATTCCTCTTTTGATCCATGATGTCAAGTTGTCCATCTTGGTAGGTGATCAGCATTTTATTCAGTACAGGGTTGTAGGCAATATGGTCAATTCGTACGCTGCTTAATCCTGTCAAACGTGTGTAGTATTCTATTTCATCGGTTTTTTTGTTCACAGAAAACAATGCATTGGACGACAAGGCATATACATAATCACCTAGTACAACAACCTCATCTATGCCCGTGAATGCGGTATATGAACGCCATTGGTGTATGTTGCCCTGCACTTCATCATCAGCGAAAGCGGAAGTTGTAACAAAACAACTATATAGAAATATCAACAAAACGAATCGCTTCATAACAATATATTTATAGATTACCAATTATTTTTCTCAATTCTTCCATCGCTCTTCCTCTATGACTTATTGCATTTTTCACGTTAGCAGGCAGAGTGGCAAAAGTATTTTCATACCCCTCTGGAATAAATACTGGATCATAGCCAAACCCGCCATCTCCTTCCTCTTGCAATGCTATGCTACCATTCACTATTCCTTCCACTTGCTTTTCTTGGTTGCTCATTATCAGCGTTACAACCGTTCTAAAGCGTGCTCTTCGGTCTGTTATTCCATCCAATGCTTGCAAGGCTTTTCGTCTATTATTGATGTCGCAAGCATCATCGCCTGCCCAGCGGGCAGTACGAACACCAGGAGCACCGCCTAATGCTGCAATCTCTAAACCAGTATCATCTGCAAAAACCCCATCTATATCATCAACCATCTCTTTGTTGCTGATCCAGTTCCATACCGCATGTGCTTTCAACTCTGAATTAGCTTCCAATGTTTCGCCAGTCTCATCTATATCTTGCAAAAAGCCAATCTCTTGTAAACTGACAATAGTCACTGTAGTAGGAAGGATTTGACGTACTTCTTCTAACTTATGCTTATTGTTGGATGCAAAGACTAATTTCATATCAATTCAACGGAATTAAAATCGTGCAAAGTTACGTTTTTTTACACAAATATCAAAATATTTTGCTTTAGATTTGGTATATTCGACCATTTTTTTGTATTTTTGCCGCGATTTTGCAGAAGCATTAAATAACTTTTAATCAATAAAACGTATGAACAAACGAAATCTTTTTCTAACGTTGGCTATCTTTTTGACGGCCACACTATTTGCTCAAACACCTATTTTGGGCGAATGGATAACTGTTGATGATGCAACAGGAGAACAAAAATCAGTAGTCAAAATTTACCAAGCTGAGGATGGGAAGTACTATGGCGACATCATCCAATTATTTGGCGAAAATGCTGATACTGCTGTCTGCGAAGAGTGTGTTGGAGAAGAACATAACAAACCAATCGTAGGCCTCACTATCATTCGTGATATGCAACTCAAAGATGGTGAATTGCGTGGTGGGAAGGTGCTCGATCCCGACAACGGCAAGTTCTACTATGCCAAAGTTTATCGTAAGGATGGCAAACTTGTCCTTCGTGGCTCATTGGATAAAGCAGGCTTGTTGGGCAGAAGCCAAACATGGTTGCCTAAAAAATAATTCGCTGAATCACAATAAATTAAGAAGACTGCCATTTCTGGCAGTCTTCTTTTATTTCTTCTGAGCCTCTGCTCAAAACTTCTCCATTGCCTCTGCGATGGAATTAGCCACCTCTGCCATCTCGGCTGCGGGTAATGTCATCTTGGGATTAGAGAACGACATGTCGCCTTCCTTATTGATTGGAATCAAATGCATGTGCACGTGAGGTACTTCCAATCCAATCACAGCCACTCCAACTCGCTTGCAATCAGTCGCTTCCTTGATACCTTTTGCCACGGTTTTCGAGAAGACCAACATATCACTTAAAATATCATCTTCCAAATCAAAGATATAGTCAGCTTCTGGCTCTGGCAATTTGGGTACAATCAAAGTGTGTCCTTTTTGCAGAGGATTAATATCCAAAAAGGCATAGAACTTGTCATTCTCTGCCACTTTGTAGCTTGGAATTTCTCCGTTAATAATTTTCGAAAAAATAGTCATAATATCAACTGTTAATGTTAACTATCAGCGGCATTAAAGGCTGATTTCCAATACTTTAAATTGCAATTTACCTGCAGGCACTACTACTTCTGCAATATCACCCACTTTCTTGCCAAGCAAACCTTTTGCAATTGGAGTTGTTGTCGCCAATTTACCCTCAGCGATGTTTGCTTCACCCTCGGTAACCAATTGATATACTTTCTCTTGATTTGTTTTGAGGTTAAGAACGCGTACTTTTGTCAAAATCTGCACCTCATCGGTATTGATAGCTGTTTCATCAATGATGCGAGCATCAATAATCTTTGATTTTATCAAAGCTATTTTGCTTTCCAGCACACCTTGTTCTTCTTTTGCTGCATCATATTCTGCATTCTCACTCAGATCGCCTTTCTCACGTGCCTCTGCAATTGCAGCAATCACGCGTGGGCGCTCCACCGACTCCAAAAACTGGAGTTCATCTTTTAATTTCTGAAGACCTTCTGCGGTCATATAGGTTGTTGCCATATCTTTTTTTAGTATTTTC
Organism: uncultured Bacteroidales bacterium; assembly: GCA_937891975.1. Lineage (GTDB taxonomy): Bacteria > Bacteroidota > Bacteroidia > Bacteroidales > Paludibacteraceae > Colicola. The sequence goes on along the minus strand of CALAUA010000014.1, from coordinate 113,697 downwards.
TATTAAAAATCTCGTTTGCAATAAATGCCTTTTTAACCTCCTGAATATCAGTAAAATCTGGGAGCAAGCTCTCTTGCTCTTCACTTTCAATAATAGGAGTATTTTTCATATTTTCTTTCATGTTCTGTTTTATATAATTATACCATCCTTTTCTGGGATGGAATTACATTTTTTCTCGGTTTGACTTAAAAACAACGAGAAACTTCCCAGCCTCTCGTTGCCATTAAACCTAAACCTTAACTATGAAAATTTATTGTTTTCGCTGCAAAGGTACTACAAAAATTGCATATACGCAAATTTTTTTAGAAAAAAATGCATTTTTATATAAAAAAGTCTGTATTCTTGGTTATTTACTTCTTGTTACTCAACCATTTTTCCCTTCAAAGTAGCTGCACTTGCCTCTTCTACAAGCACTTTCACCACTTCGCCCACATGCCTGCCTTTTCTTGGAAATACCACCGTCTTATATTGCGAAGTACGTCCGTACATATCCTCACGACTCCTCTTCGAATATCCCTCAACCAGCACTTCTACCACCTTACCTATCTCCTTTTGATTGCTTTCCAATGACAATTGATTTTGCAGGGCAATAATCTCGTTCAACCGCCTAACTTTCTCTGTTTCAGCGATATTGTCAGGCAAGTGTTTCTGTGCGTGAGTGCCAGGGCGCTCGCTGTATTTAAACATAAAAGCGGTGTCAAAACCCACTTCACGCATCAGCGACAATGTTGCTTGATGATCTTCGATACTCTCGTCATGGAAACCGCAGAATACATCCGTGCCAATTGCCGCATCGGGAATGATTCTGCGTATGGCAGCAATCCTATCAAGATACCATTCGCGCGTATATTTGCGATTCATCAATTTGAGAATCTTGTTCGAACCACTTTGCACGGGCAGATGGATGAATTTACAAATATTGTCGTATTTAGCAATCACTTCCAAGGTCTCATCCGACATATCTTTGGGGTGCGACGTTGTAAAACGAATACGCATGTCTGGCACTGCAATCGCCACTAATTCAAGCAATTGCGCAAACGTGATAACCTGTTCTTTTTCTTCGCGTACGCACGCGTACCTATAACTATTAACGTTCTGCCCCAATAATGTCACTTCTTTGTATCCTTTGCTTTGCAAATCGCGCACTTCGCCCAGAATACTCTCTACATCTCGGCTACGTTCTCTGCCTCGGGTGTAGGGTACAATGCAATATGAGCAGAAGTTATTACATCCACGCATAATGCTCACAAAGCCCGAAATCTGTTTACCTATTCGAGCAGGCATCACCTCGCGATATGTTTCCGTGGTACTAAGTTCTATATTGATTGCTTTCTGTCCTAACTCACATTGTGCTAGCAGGTTAGGTATATCCATGTATGCATCTGGTCCTGCCACAAAGTCCACTCCATAATGCTGAAGTAGTTCTTCACCCATGCGTTCTGCCATGCATCCTATCACACCTATCAAGCGACTTTTCTTTCTCGCTCCTCCTCTTGAAGGGGAGGCTGGGTGGGGTCTTCTGCCTAGTTCTTGCAATCGGTGTTGTACTTTTTGCTCGGCATTGTCGCGGATGGAACATGTGTTGAGAATGACAATATCTGCATCTTGTATCTCATCAGTGATTTGGCTATCGGTTGTTTGCATGATTGCAGCCACCACTTCGCTATCTGCCACGTTCATTTGGCAGCCGTATGTCTCAATGTAAAATTTTTTCATGCTGCAAAGGTACTACAAAAATTGAATATTTGCAAATGATTTGACCAAAAGTTTATTTTTCACTGAAAAATCCCTTCCTAATCCCCTCATCTCAACTCTCTTCTCCAATATCGGAACGCCGTCCCATAGCCCTATTGGGCGTCCATTATCCATTAGCTCAGCGTCCTATAGCGGCTTTGCCGAGCCCATTTGTCAATCCCTTATCAATTACGTACCATTTACGTAGGATATACGTAGGATATACGTAAGATATACGTAGGATAAACGTAACATTTAGCCAACTTCACCGAAGAATCATACAACCATCAAAAATATCTTTTTTGCTCATTTTCTTGCATACGTGCAAAAAAAATTGTACCTTTGCAGGATAAATAAAGGTTTTATGGAAAAATCAAATCAACAACCCATTTATACGGAGTCTGCCATCGAATTTGTGACTGTGGCTGTGCAACTCTGCTTGTATCTTGAGCAAATACAGCAGCACGAGAAAGCAGATTTCATCGACAAACTCCTATGCATGCTCCCATTGCTGTACCTCAAAGCCCGTTTAGTGGACAAACCCAATGCCGTTTTGGACGGATACCCTGAGAAGTTTGTGACCGAAATGGAGTACGATGCTGTGCGTGAGCAAGTGGCAGCACTGTTGGGGACCGACGATGCATATCTGGAAGTCTTTGTGGATGATATGCGCTATTCCGACGAACCAATCACGTGTTTTATTTCGGAGAATATCGCCGATATATATCAAGAAATCAAAGACTTAGCATGCAACTATCAAACAGAGAACGAAGATGTTATGAACGATTCGTTACTGGATTGTTTGGATAGTTTCGACCAACACTGGGGACAGAAGTTGCTCAATGTGCTACGTGCATTGCACGTGCTCGCACAAGATAAAGAATATAAGGAATGAGTAGTTTTTTGCCAAATACGTTTGCTCAGCATATTGATAAGGCAGCGATTCAGTCGTTGCCCGTGACGTGGTTTGAAGGCGAAGTGATTGTAGTTGACCAACCCGAGATGGTGGCAGAAGCGGCTGCATACCTGCGTGAGCATAACGTATTGGGAGTAGATACCGAAGCACGCCCGTCATTCAAGCGAGGCGTCCATTATCCCACTGCTCTAGTGCAGATTGCCACCCTCGAACGTTGCTACCTCTTTCGCTTAACCCATGTGGGATTGCCTGTGGAAATAGCAGAGATTTTCGCCAATCCAACTATATGCAAGGTAGGATTGGCATTCAAAGATGATATCAACGGACTCAGAAGAAGACGCGACTTCAAACCTGCCAATTGCGTGGACTTGCAGTCAATGGTTTGTAAGTATGGCATCATGGAACTTGGGCTACAAAAGATTTTTGCCATCATCTTTGGCAAGAAGATTAGCAAGGCGCAGCAACTCACCAATTGGGAAAACTCGCACCTCACCCCCGAACAAGCTCGCTATGCTTCCACCGATGCGTGGGCTACATTGAGTATTTATTTGGCACTCCAACAAGTCAAGCCCCTCTCGAAAAAAGCGGTGGAAGCACTAAAACGCGCCGAAAAAGAAGCGCAAATACAACGCCAACAAGAAGCTTTAGCTAAAAGACAACAAGAAAATGACAACAATCAATCTTAAGCCACATAAAGAAGAATCGCTGCTGCGTTTCCACCCTTGGGTCTTCTCAGGGGCTATTCGTAGCATTGCCTTGGATAAAGACTATCCATATGCCGAATCGCGAGAAGGAGAACTAGTACAAGTGGTTGATAGCCAAGGAAATACTATGGGCGTCGGACATTACCAAATTGGCTCCATTGCAGTACGAATCTTGGCTTTTGGCGTAAGCGAGTTACCCACTAATTTTTGGCAAGACCGTATCGCAGCAGCATACGAAGTACGCCAACGTTTGGGATTGGTCAGAGCAGACAACAATTCCTATCGCCTGGTACATGGCGAAGGTGATTTCTTACCGGGATTGATTGTAGATATTTATGCCGATACAGCTGTGATTCAAGCCCATTCTATTGGTATGCACTATCACCGCGAGGAGATTGCTGCGGCAATTGTGGCAAAGGTAGAGCAAGTGGATAAGGTTTATTATAAATCGGATGACACATTGCCGCACAAAGCGATGGTGGAAGGTGAACGTGTGGGTTACTTGATAGGCGCAGAAAAAGCAGATAGCAACGACGATTTCTGGGCAAAAGAAAACGGACTCAATTTCCGAATCGACTGGCTTCGCGGACAAAAAACTGGCTTCTTCATCGACCAACGCGATAATCGCTCTTTGCTCGAACACTATGCCAAGGACAAAGAGGTGCTTAATATGTTCTGCTACACGGGCGGTTTTTCCGTATATGCCCTACGCGGCGGTGCTAAACTAGTTCATTCAGTGGACGTTAGCCAAAAAGCCATTGACCTCGTGCGTAGTAATGTGGCGCATAATTTTGGCGAATCAGCTCCGCATGAGGCATTTGCAGAAGAGGCGTTTGAGTTTATGGCGAAGAATCAAAATAAATATGATTTGATTGTGCTTGACCCACCTGCTTTCGCCAAGCACCGAGATGCAGTCAAAAACGCCTTGCGGGGGTATCAACGATTGAATGCGAAAGGCATACAAAGTATTCGACCAGGAGGCATACTCTTTACTTTCTCTTGTTCGCAAGCCATCGACAAAGATATGTTCCGCCTAGCGGTATTCTCTGCTGCAGCACAAGTGGGTAGAAAAGTGAGAATTTTGCACCAATTGCACCAACCAGCAGACCACCCAATCAACATCTATCACCCAGAAGGAGAATACCTCAAAGGACTAGTTTTGCAAGTAGAATAACAACTTAATCCTTAATACAATGAATTACTTAGATCAATTAAATCCGGCGCAACGTGCAGCGGTAGAATATAACGAAGGTCCTCATCTTGTGATTGCAGGTGCAGGGTCGGGCAAAACACGCGTACTGACCTTCAAGATCGCATATCTCCTAGAACATGGTATTCATGCAGGTCATATCTTGGCACTCACTTTCACCAACAAAGCAGCACGCGAAATGAAAAGTCGTATCGCAGATTTGGTGGGCGAGCAGGTCGCAAGATACCTTTGGATGGGTACTTTCCATTCTATTTGTACGCGTATTCTACGCCAAGAAGCCGAGTTGATTGGTTACACCCGAGACTTCACCATCTACGATACTACCGACTCTAAGTCCGTAATCAAACATATCGTCAAGGATATGCAGTTGGATGAGAAAGTGTATAAACCCAATGTTATACTTTCGCGTATCTCACTGGCGAAGAACCAGTTGCTTTCGCCTACTTCGTATAGCTCAAATCGCGATTATACCATGCAAGATCGCTTTGCACGTATTCCAGAAGTGTCACGCATCTATTCGGAATACAATCGCCGACTGAAAGCGTGCAACGCCATGGATTTCGACGATTTGCTCTTCATGACTAATACACTCTTCAAGAATAATGAGGATGTGCTACGCAAATATCAGGATATATTTCGCTATATTTTGGTGGATGAGTACCAAGACACCAACTATTCGCAATATCTCATCATCAAACGATTAGCAGAGCCAGATAATCATATCTGTGTGGTGGGAGATGACGCACAATCTATCTATTCATTCCGTGGAGCGAATATTGAGAATATCTTGACTTTCCAAAAGGGATATGCCGATGCAAAGTTGTTTAAATTGGAGCGTAACTACCGTTCTACCCAAACAATTGTCAATGCAGCCAACTCGCTCATTCGCCATAACCGTGGACAGATTCCTAAGGCAGTTTATTCAGAACTTGCATTAGGCGATCGCCTGCAGCTCAGCACCCATATGTCCGACCGTGACGAGGGAAAGGCTGTAGCGCAACAAGTGAAGCTTCTTCATAGACAAGGCTATGACTATGAGTCAATGGCAGTCATGTACCGCACCAACGCACAGTCGCGTGTGATTGAGGACGAACTCCGCCATTTAGGCATCCCATATCGCATCTACGGAGGAATGAGCTTCTACCAACGCAAAGAGATTAAGGATGCAATCGCATATTTCCGTTTGGCGGTTAACCCCCATGATAATGAAGCGTTTGCCCGTGTGATTAACTATCCATTGCGCGGTATTGGCGAAACCACAGTCATGAAAGTCCGCGAGGCAGGACGCCTAGCAGGATGCTCAATGATGGATGTAATCACCAACCCCGAAGCAGCCAATTTGGAGGTTTCTACGGCAACGCAAAAAAAACTAACCGATTTTGCCACCTTGATTCAAGGCTTCAGCCAGAGGGTTGCTACCACCGACGCTTATGAGTTTGCTACTATAGTGATGCGCGAAGCAGGCGTCATGCGAGAGGCAAAAGCAGATACTACACCCGAAGGCAAAGCACGATTGGAGAACTTAGAAGAAATGCTGGCAGGTATCCATGAGTTTGTAGATCAACAACTCAGAGAGGGAAATACATTTGTACCTATGACCAATTTCTTATCAGAAGTAAGTTTATTGACTGACCAAGATGAGAAGCAAGATGATAATCAGGCTCGTATTACACTGCTGACCGTACATGCTGCGAAAGGATTGGAGTTTAAGGTCACCTTCATCGTCGGACTAGAAGAGAATCTGTTCCCATCACAGTTCTGCCAAGCTCCTAAAGAAATTGAGGAAGAACGCCGACTACTTTATGTGGCGATCACTCGTGCTATGGAGCGTTGTTATCTCACCTATGCACGTCAGCGTTTCCGCAATGGACAGACACAATTCTCGTCGCCTTCACGATTCTTGAAAGATATAGATACATGCTACGTACAACAGACACAGACAATGTCAATGAGCACACCACAACCTAGTAGAGTGCAACCGACTACAACAATCATGTCATCCAGTACATCTTCCAATTCAAAACTCAAAAGCGTATCCAAGCAAGTGGGGGGCAACACTTCTAAAACACGCAAGGAGGTACGATCCGAATGGAAGAAACAAGATCGCGTAGTACACAAAGTCTTTGGCGCAGGTCTAGTATTAGACGTATATCACGAAAATGATAATGATAAGATAGATATTCAATTTGACAATGTAGGCAAAAAAACACTTCTTCTCACCTATGCCAAATTGACACGTGAATAAAATCAATTAAACAACGTGGGATTATGAATAAGATAGTCAGCAAACGTTTCTTTTCGGAGAATGTAGCGGAGATTGTAGTAGAAGCTCCATTAATTGCTCGTAGTAGAAGAGCAGGACATTTCGTGATTGTCCGCGTGGACAAGAATAGCGAACGTATGCCACTGACTATATCTGACGCAGATATAGACAAGGGTACAATCACCTTGGTAGTGCAGCGCATAGGTGTTTCTTCTAGTAAGTTATGTGCATTAGAGGCAGGTGATACAATAGCCGATTTGGTAGGCCCATTGGGCAAAGCAACCCATATTCGCAAATTCGGTACCGTAGTTTGTGCGTGTGGTGGTGTGGGTGCTGCACCGATGTTGCCCATCGCTCAAGCGTTGAAAGCAGCAGGCAATCGCGTGATTACTGTATTAGCTGCTCGCAACAAAGAGTTGATTATCTTGCACGACCAGTTAGCTGCAGTCTCAGATGAGGTCATCGTTATGACTGACGATGGCTCCATGGGGCAAAAGGGACTGGTCACCGAAGGAGTGGAGCAAGTCATCAAGCGAGAAAAAGTAGATAAATGTGTCACGATAGGACCAGCTATCATGATGAAGTTTGTAGCGTTGACTACAAAGAAATACAATATCCCTACGGAGGCTAGTCTAAACACCATTATGGTAGATGGCACGGGTATGTGTGGTGCGTGTCGTGTGACGGTAGGCGGTAAGACCAAGTTCGTTTGTGTGGATGGTCCTGAGTTTGATGCACACGAGGTGGACTTCAATGAGATGTTATCACGTTTGGGACAATACAAATCAGCCGAAGTCGTAGCGTATGAGCAGTATCACGAACATGCTTCTATAGAGGGGGAGCAAACACCTGCTTCTTCAGAGCAAGCTCCTGTACCGATGCATGAGCCTGCTCCATTCACAGGTACAGCCAAAGATCGCGTAGCTATTCCTCGCGTAAAGATGAATGAGTTGGAGCCCGCTGTTCGTGTCCAATCATTGTATCAGGAAGTGAATCAAGGCCTAACCTTCGAACAAGCGGTGACAGAGGCACATCGCTGCTTAAACTGCAAGAAACCTACCTGCATAGACGGCTGTCCTGTCAATATCAATATTCCTGGCTTCATCAAGCAACTAGAGATAGGCAACGTCTTAGGTGCTGCTCAAGTCATCAGTGAGAGTAGTACTTTACCTGCTGTATGTGGCCGTGTATGCCCACAAGAAAAGCAATGCGAGGCACAGTGTATTCACCTCAAGATGGGACACGAAGCAGTGGCTATCGGTTATCTTGAACGTTTCGTGGCAGACAATGCGCCAAAGGCGGAATCGGGAGTCGGGAATCGGGAGTCCAAAAATGGTAAGAAGATTGCCGTAGTAGGTAGTGGCCCTGCTGGCTTAGCTTTCGCAGGTGATATGGCGAAATATGGTTATGATGTGACTGTTTTCGAAGCACTGCACGAAATTGGCGGTGTGCTCAAATATGGTATCCCAGAGTTCCGTTTGCCTAACCGAATAGTGGATAAAGAGGTCAATGGTTTACGTGACTTGGGCGTACAATTCGAGACAGATACCATTGTAGGTAAGACGATAAGCATCAATGACCTACAAACAGCTGGATATGCAGGTATCTTTGTTGGTAGTGGTGCTGGTTTACCTCGCTTCATGGGAATCCCTGGCGAGAACCTCAACGGTGTGATGTCCTGCAACGAGTATCTAACCCGTGTCAACTTAATGCGGGCAGCTTCTTCCGACTCTGATACGCCCGTATTAAAAGCTAAGAATGTGGCTGTGATTGGCGGTGGTAATACCGCTATGGATGCAGTGCGTACCGCAAAGCGATTGGGTGCAGAGCGAGCTATCATAGTCTATCGCCGCAGTGAAGAAGAGATGCCTGCTCGAGTAGAAGAGGTGCGACATGCCAAAGAGGAAGGCATAGAGTTTATGACCCTACATAATCCGATTGAGTATCACGCTGATGAGACGGGTAGGGTAAAAGAAGCACTATTACAAGTTATGGCATTAGGCGAACCCGATGAATCGGGCAGAAGAAGCCCTATCGCTGTAGAAGGACAAGTGGTCACTTTACCTATCGACTTAGTAATAGTCAGTGTCGGTGTGAGTCCTAACCCATTGATTCCATCTTCTGTAGATGGATTGGAGGTTTCCAAACGCGGTACCATTGTGGTCAACGACCAAATGCAATCATCCATACCTACTTTATTTGCAGGAGGGGATATTGTGCGTGGCGGGGCTACAGTCATTCTCGCCATGGCTGACGGACGCAAAGCAGCGAAAGAGATGCACGAATACCTGGAGAAACAATAGGAATACTTCGGCACACCTTCGGTATCCCTTCGGAGTAGTAACGAAGATGATAGAATATGATAATCCCCTAATGACCTCTTGGCATTAGGGGATTATCATATATAATTGTGTTGTGTGAAGGCACGGTTAGAATTTGTATTTCACACCCAAGAGGAAATGAATTCCTTGCGACTTGTAACCATAGAATATCTCATCTCTCCGATTGAGATAATCATTGACTTGAGCATAGACCATCAACCAGCGATTAATGGCATATTGACCACCTATATTCAATGAGACAATAGGTTGGATTTGCTTATCTCCTTGCGTCGTTGCAGCCATGCGACTGCCTGCAAAATAATTGTCAGAATAGATACTCCATTTCGAGTTGATATGCACGTCTAGGCGAGCTTTTATATCCCAATCAGGGCGGTCATAGATAGTTTGTTTAGCTACCCAGAAATAGTAATTACCTGATGCATTCAACTCCACTATATCGCGATAGTGGTAGTGCACCGCTGCGCCTATCTTCCAACGTTGATAATTAGTTTGGCGCATGCTGTAATCAGTCACGGATATGGAGTCCATAGCAACAAACATATGATTAGCCGCTATCGTGTAGGCATAACCGCCATACACATCTATTAGCAGCGTATTAATCGGACGAATCTTCATACCCAGTTGTATATCTGCTGGGGTATAATTGCGCAATTCACGAGAGAGCAATCCTGCGGGGATATCCAAAAAGCGATTATAACCTAGATATTCTTCCATTGTTCCAACATCCAATTTCCCTTTTGCATTAAGGTAAGGATGAAGCATATTATTTAGCACATGTCCCTCTACTTCAATATTTGGAGATGGCGCAAATATCAGATTGTCAATAGTACTAAGGTAATTACCATTACCGATGTTCATATCTAAATTCACACCTGCATGTATGCGCCAGTCTAGGGTCTTATATTCGTAGAATGGCTCCATTCGTATAGCATGTTGTGGGCTATTAGCGACCTCTATGGTCGAATGTATCGCAGAATAAAAATTATTTTGCACATACGCTTTCAATCCTGCTTGATGATAGTCCGCTTGCCAAGCAATATCCAAATGCGAGCATACCTGATGCTCTATTGCATAGTTGCTTGCTATAAATGCTTCATACCCTGTCTGTACACGATATTGGATAGAACCGTTGTTGGTGGACCGAATACCAATCTTGGTATTGGCATTCCATAATGTTCGCCAACCAAAAGTGGGTAGGTATGCAAAGGCTTCATTCTCTCCTTCTACACCCATATACACATCTACACCCGAGAAATGATGCGTAGCTTGTGTCCCTAAACGAGATACCGACAACGCATCTTTTCCCCAGTATGCATCATGATTGGTATATACATCTACAGACCAGTTCTTTTTTTCACGCAACTTATAATAGAAATCCAAATGCGTATTCCTATATCCCGCTGCTCCATTAATCATACCACCTAGTTGAGTAGGAGGAGTAAAACGTGTTTCTGCGGCTTTCAATGGATGCAGATTAAAACCAATCGACAACGGAGTAGAGAAGGTGGAATAGACCACTGGGTTAGGATCCACCTCTATCTGCAATACAGCAGGTTGAATTAAAACCATCTCCGCTTGGTTAATCTCGGGTTGATAATCACGTTCCACGGTTACCACTCTATTAAACACTGTATCTTGCGCCATGGTCGTGCAAGGGAAACCACATAGCAATGCACCCAGTAGTGCTATTGGATATATTCGATTCATAATACTTCCTCCTCTGTTTCGGTTGTTTCTTCTGTTGCCTGTTGTTCCATTTGCGCAATATGTTGCAGTTTTTCGGTGATAATTGTTGGTATATCATCTTGCGCCTTATAGTTGGATTGGAGTGCCAAGAGATACTGTTTCGCTTGGAAGAGTTCATTTTTATCCACATTGATGTCTGCCAATAGAATCAAACTCTTTGCCAACCAATATTGATGGGATGTCCGTAGTTGTGTAAATGACATAATCTCTTGTTCTGCCATATCAATAGCCCCTAGATGATAATAGCATTCTGCCAATAGGTACTTGGCTTCTGCACCCTGTACTGTACGTACTTCTTTGGCGATAGGGGTAAAATCTACCAACGCCAAACCATATTGTTTGTCTTGCCAATAGGCTTTTCCTCTGCAGTATAGTGCTTCCTGACGAGTAAGCGAATCAATCGCACTTTCCTCTAGCAACGTAGTGGCTACACCAACAACCGACTCTCTATCTCCCAAATGCTCACTGCAACGCAACATGCCCAATTGTGCAGCAATGCGTTTTGATGACGATGAGGCCACCTTGTTCATTTGTTGGAAATAATAAAAGGCCGTTCTATATTCCGCCTTATCATAGCTCAGTTCCGCCACACGCATACATGCCTCTTCCATATATGGATTACCTGCCATATCTGCCAATGTGCTATACTGTTCAATGGCTTGATCATATTGCTTCAGTTGATAGTAACTATTCGCTGCATAATAAGTAGCTATCGTGCAATACCTACCTCTGGGGCAGAAGCGAGTGAGATAGGTGGTCATGCCTGCTGCAGCTTGAGGATAATTACCCATCATGTATTGTAATTCTGCAGTGATATATACCAACGAATCCTCGCTACTTGCCATTCGCATATTCATGCGGGTAAGAGTCTTGGTATATACGATATATTCTTCTACATTGTTGGTTTCCACATATATTTGTTCCAATCCATCCAAAGCAGAATATGCCTCTTCACAACCAGGGTACTTCTCTATCGTATGCTTGAATGTTTCTACAGCCTTATCATACTCCTTCAAGGTACGATATGCCATACCCAATTCCAACGAAGTCTTGGCAGCATAATTGCTGTTTGGATACTGCTTTAATAGCGTTTGATATGTGTCTATAGCGGCCTGAGTATGATTTTGTTGCAATTCTGCACGGGCGATTTCATACAACGCATCATCTGCATGATCCGATTGAGGATACTGACTTACCAAGTCTTGCAGCACGCTGGCTTTCTCGGTGTATTGGTGCAACAAACCATAGGCATATCCTTGTTGCAGCATTGCATAATCTACTCCTATTTTACCTAAACTCACCACTTGTTGATACATCTCTACTGCTCCCTCAAACTGCCTTGCTTGGAATAGACAGTCGCCCACGCGATTCAATGCATCTGAATAGGTAGTTTGATTGGAAGGTGTTTTTTCGATATATTGGCGGAATAATGCTTCTGCAGCAGTATAGTCTTTCATGTTAAACGCAGCATATGCTTTCAAGTATAATGCTGCTATCTGATTATCCGATTCTCCTACATTCGATTGCTTCTCATATTTATCTAGTTGAGCCATACAATTTGCATATTGACGCAGGCGATATTGTGCTTGTGCACTCAGGTAATATGATTCCGTTTTATATTCTGATATAGATGCTTCGTTGGCAATCACTTCATTGGTCCATTTCACCACATCACCCATTTTATCTTGCAGAAAAGCATCTACAGCCAATTGATAACGCAGGTACTGACGAGTATCTGTTACTTTCTTGCTCGGATATTGTACTTCCATCAGCGCACCCAAAGCAGCCTGATAGTTTTTGCTCGTCAAGTACATATCTGCCATCAAAGCATATACCTTATCTATATATTTCGACTGTGGATACTCCCTAATAAACTGCTGAAAAGCATTGATACTTTCACCCAATGCCGAGTTTTGTAGATAAGTGATTTGTACATAATTATACATAGCTTCCTCACGCAAAGCAGGAGTGATGTTAAATTGTATAGCAGCCGCATAAGCCAACTTCGCTTTTTCAATATCATCAATGCGCAGATAACTATGTCCTAAATGCAGACAAGTGTTCTCAGATATCGAATCAGACTCTTGCTTCACTTGTTTCAAATATTCAATCGAAGGATTGTATCGTTGAATGCGGTAATTCGATATTCCTAACAAATACAAGTCATTGCGCAGTATCTCTTTCTTATTTTTCACCCGCAATTGATAATATGCTTCCAAGTGATTTACTGCCTTATCGTATATGCCATCTCTGTAATAAAGCTCACCCAACATACGATGCAACTCATCGTTGTATTCATTTTCAGGAAAAGTGCTCAAAAGACTCTCTGCACGTTCCTTCACTTTGTCATACTCCGACAGCGCATAATATATCTGCACAATATAATATGGTGCAATCTGTTGATAACCTCCCGATGCCTCCAACGATAGAAATTCCGCTAGCGCACGCTCGTATTTTTGCTGACTATAGTAGCAACATCCAGTATAGTATATGGCCTGCAATGCATATGGGTTATAAGTTTTCTTCAAATGCTGTAGATAGGATAAGGCTTTATCATATGTACCCAGTTGGAAATATGCATATCCCATGTGGAAGTAATATAATGGACTCATCTGACGCGATAACTGCTTCACATCTGCCTTGCCCATTGTCTTGACAGCTTGGTTATACTTTTCTTTTTCCGTTAGCAATATACCTTGCATGGTGTACACCTCGTCGGTATAAGGTGTATATGGATAGTTTGCCAAGTAACTCTTCAAACCCTGTTGGGCTGTGGACAAACGTTGCTCAAAAGCATCTTGTACGTCCCTAAATTCCGTTTCAAAATCCTGCGCATAGATGGGCAATAGTCCTCCCATCAATGCCCAGAACAAACCTACAACAATTCTTCTATTCATCTTTTTATTTTCTACGGTTACGTTTTTTGCGTTGCATATCGCGTTGGCGTTTGCGATTGATGGCTTGGATAATCACCACTACCATGATGAGCACCAATACAACGATGATGAATATCACCAATCCGCTGCTCAGGTTGTCGCCCTTGACGCGTGACCACATAGCCAACATATCCTCGGTCTTATCACCACAGTCGTGCATGAGTGCGCAACGCTCAATTACTTTGGCATCTGGATAGAAGACGTGGTTGGCATGTACCGCCTCCGCTCCTTCGCCAAAGAAATAGGTCAGGTCGGAGGTCGCTTCAATCTCCTCATCGTTTGCCCATGCAAGAATAGTAGAGTCTGCCACCACGCTCACATAGCCAATCTCCTCCATGTTGAGGATGGCATTCTCAGGCATACACATGTAATTGATGAAGTAGCTTGCTGCCTTGGTGTTCTTCGCATAGATAGGGATACACCATCCGTCGAACCACACATTGCTACCCTCTTCAGGCACAAAGTATTCGAGGTTAACGCCCACTTCGCTTGCTTCATCTATTGCCCATTGTGCATCGCCTGACCAGCTGAGGTTGAGCCATGCTTTGCCTTTGGTCATCTCCTCTTTGCCGAAGTCCACTTCCCAACCTGCGATATTGTTCTTCATGCTGGTGAGGAACTCCTCTACGCGTTGAATACGCTCATCGGTCACGTTTGCCACCAACTCATCGCGGGTCACTTCGCCACGGGCAATCTCGTCGCGGTAAGCATAGAGTACTACTACGGAGTAGATGTCGCGGAAGGCATCTTTCATAAACACTTTGCCAGCAAACTTAGGGTTCTGCAAACCGCCTAAAGAAAGTATTTCAGATTTGTCCACCAATGCGGTGTTGTACAAGATACCTGTAGTACCCCACATATAGCCCACAGTGTAGTCTGCTACGCATACACTGCTGTCGGGTGCCATCTGTTGGAACTTATCCACAGCGAAAGGAGAAACCAGTTTGGTGTAGTCGGGTGTCTGACCAAAATCCTTATTGATAGGTTGCAGCAGTCCGTTGCGCAACATACGCTCAATGATGTATTCCGATGGACAAATCACGTCGTAATCTTCTTGTCCCACCTCAATCTCGGTGAGCATCGACTCGTTGATGTCGAAAGTTTGGTATAGCACTTCTACCTGCTCTCCCGTTTGTTCATAGTACCAAGCAGGGAAACCGTTGAGCACGTTCATGTCGATATAATCGGCCCAGTTATAAACTTTGAGCGTATGCTCGCGATCAGCAGCAAAAGCGTTAGATACCAATACACAAGGTAGCACCAAAGCGGCTACAGCAAAAAAGAACTTTTTCATTTCGTTTTGTTTTGTTGTTTATGGGTTCGTATATTCATTATTATCAGCAAGACCAAAATGGTCAAGAATATCAGTGAGAATAGGGGTCTGAGCTCAGGTGTCAAACCACCTTTGCGCGCGTCCGCATAAATGAAAGTGGAGAGGGTTTCTAGTCCGCTACTGCCTTTGGTGAAGTAGGTCACGCCGAAGTCGTCAATACTCAATGTCAAGCTCAAGATAAATCCACTAATCATACCTGGCCATAGTTCAGGCATCATCACTTTGCGCAATGCTTGGAAAGGGGTAGCACCCAAGTCCAATGCTGCTTCGTAGATGTTTGGATTCATCTTCGTCAATCGTGGCATCACACTCAGCACTACATACGGCGTACAGAACACCACGTGTGCAGCAATCACCGTGCCCAGTCCGCGACTGATACCCAAGAACACGAATAGCAAGAACAAACTGATACCCGTCAGAATATCGGGGTTAATCATTGGGATGCTATTCATAAAGGTGAGAATCTTCCTGTCACGCGAACGCATGTGATAGATACCAATCGCCGCCAATGTACCCAATACGGTGGAGATGAGTGCCGAAGCGAATGCAATCACCACTGTGAAGAAGATAGCGCGATATAGATTGGGGTCCACTTTCACTTGCGCCACAGCATCGTAACCCGTGAATAGGTTCTCGTACAACCCTAACGTAAATCCCGTCCAGTTACCAAACACTTTGCTCTGTGTGAACGAGAATATGATAATCAGCAGAATAGGGGCATATAACACCACCAGCAGCAACCACAAGTATGCTTGTGCTGCTATGCGCGAACCCAATCCTCGCTGCTCAACTTTCGATTTTTTATAATTTTCAAACATGTTTCTAAACTCTAAACACTAAACTCTAAACACTCAACGATTTATATCCTCCTTATCGCCTCCAAAGAAGCTGGTCAATCCTATGATTATCAGCATAATCAGCGACAATGCTGCGCCGTAGTTCCACATTGCTATACCGCCTTCGCCGAAGCAGCGTTGGATGAGTGAGCCGAATAAGGTCACCTTGTTATGAGTGAGCAACTCGGCGATAGCGAAGGTAGAAACCGTAGGCATAAACACCATCACGATGCCCGAATAGATACCCGGCATGGAGAGGGGCAAAGTCACTTTCAAGAATACTTGATGACGCTTTGCGCCCAAGTCGTGTGCTGCCTCAATCAAGCTGGTGTCCATCTTCTGCAAGGTGTTGTAGATAGGGTAAATCATGAAGGGCAGGAAGTCATACACCATACCAAACAGCAACGCCCCTTCGCCCAGTGGCAAACCGAACATGCGGAATAACTCTACTGTAGCAATCGTGCGGAGCAAGAAGTTTATCCACATGGGCAGAATGAATAGCATCGCCATCACCTGTGGTGTCTTGAAGTCTGCCATTGCCATGATATATGCTGCGGGGTAGCCCAATAACAGACAAATGATGGTAGTAATCAGCGCAATAGCCAACGAATAGATAAAGGTGTTTATCGCCTCAGACTTCGTGAAGAAACTCACAAAGTTCTGTATTGTAAAGCTTCCATTCGCGTCTGTAAAGGCATACACACCAATCAGCACCAATGGCAAAATCACCAAGCACAGCATAAACAGCGCATAGGGCCATGCCCATGTACTCCGCGACTGAAACACCATTCTTAATTTACTATTTTTCATCTCTAAACTCTAAACAGTAGCCCATAGGGCGTTCACTAAACAAATCAGTCTTGGCTCTTTGTTCCTTGTTCTTGGCTCTTCTTATACAATCGAATATAACTTGGAGCCACGCGTATACCCACTCGGTCGCCATCGTCCCACACATCGTTGGTGTCCACATACAGGTCGTCGCCGTCATCGGTGCGGACGGTCAAATGATAGTGGTCGCCTTTGTACAAGATGAAATATACCTCGCCGCACAGTACGCCATCTTCCTCATCATCTTGCAGGTTGACGCGATTGAAATCCACTTCCACTTCCACTTCTTCGCCCACTTCAAAGCGTTCTGCCACGCGCTCTGGAATATCCCATTCCTCATCTAAGAAACGCACACGATTATCTTCCAGCACTTCGCCGTCGAAGGTGTTGCACAATCGTTCTTTCTTCATTACTTGTATATCTTCTGGCTTGACCAATAGTCCTACATTCGTGCCTGGCTCAAAGGCGTGGTAGTCTTGAATCATGAGTTCATAGCCATTGTCAGTAAGCACAGCCATCTCATAGTGTACGCCTTTGAAGATACAACTCTGCACCTCGCCATGCAATTGCCATGGGCTCTCCTTGCCTTTCGCCTCATCGCCTAATCGCCCGATATAAATATCTTCGGGTCTTATCACTACATCCACTTCTTGGTCTTCGCCAAAGCCTTTGTCCACGCACTCGAAGTCCTTCTCGCAGAAGTTCACCACGCCATCTTTCACCATAGTAGCGTCTAAGATATTGCTCTCGCCAATGAAGTCGGCTACGAAGCAGTTTTGCGGTTCGTTATACACGTCCGTAGGTGTACCAATCTGCTGAATCTTTCCTTCGCGCATGACCACCACGCGGTCGCTGAGTGTCAGTGCCTCTTCTTGGTCGTGCGTTACGTATATAAAAGTGATGCCGAGTTTCTTGTGCATCTCGCGCAGTTCCATTTGCATGTCTTTGCGCATCTTCAGGTCGAGCGCAGCCAATGGCTCATCCAGCAGCAGCACCTCTGGCTCGTTGATAATCGCACGAGCAATAGCCACACGTTGTTGCTGACCACCCGACAAACTATCCACGTCGCGGTATTCATAGTCCGTCATGCCGACAGTTTTCAGTGCCTGCTTTACCTTCTTTTCAATGACTTTCTTGTCCATCTTCTTCAGTTTCAGACCGAAAGCCACATTATCAAATACGTTTAAGTGTGGGAAGAGCGCGTATTTCTGAAACACTGTGTTCACATCGCGCAAGTGCGGAGGCATTTGTGTTACGTCCTCGCCATTTAATAGAATGTCCCCTTCTGTGGCTACTTGAAAACCTGCTATACAACGTAGCAGGGTAGTCTTACCGCAACCCGAGGGGCCTAAGATAGTTACGAACTCGCCTTTCTTGATTTGAAGGCTTACATCGTCTAAGGCAAATTTCCCGTCTTCAAACTGCTTGGACACGTGATTTACCTCAATGATAAAATCCGATTTTTGCATTTCTTTTTTACTATGGTACACTATAAGTGTAATACATAACAATTCGTTTTAGCCAATTTGGGTGCAAAGGTACAAAAAAAAATGTATATGTGCAAGAAAAAAGCTTTTTTATTGCTATAGGCTACATTTTTTTTGCAGTAGCTTCGGATGAATGTTGCCTCCCTATTTTCCTTTTATATGCCTCTTATATGCCCCCTATCTCCATAGGAACTTCATAGGGACTTCATAGGGACTTCATAGGAACTTCATAGGAACTTCGCCCTATTTTCACCGATAGACAGCCCTGAGTTCCAGCACCTTTCGCTAATCATCTAATTACAAAAAAACGCACCTCTGCAAGAGAAATGCGTTTTTCTAATAAAAATTTTCACCTTCCCATTTTCACTTTTCACCTTTCCGTTTTCTCTTTTTCCTCGTCTAATTCGGACATTTCTTCAATTTGGCGAATATATTCGTCCCATTCTGTTGTACGTTTTTTTCTTCCTATTTTTTTATTCATCCATTCACCTAGTTTCCGTTGCCATTCGGGGAAGAATAAGTTTAATAAAGTTAGCACCAGCAGCAAAACAAAAATGACTTTTTCATATAATTCAAACTCAAACCGACCATTATTATAGTTGTCCACCAATAATAGAACTATAACCATAATACAAAATACTCCATATACGATTCTATATTTCCTTTCTACCATAGGAGTACTCATTTTACGTATTTGCTCTTTTACCGTTTGCAAATTCCCAGAGCGAATATCTCTTAGTTTTATGATTGAAGTCCCTATTATTAACATAGTTAGCATTATTGCCGTTGCTATAGTTCCCCATATCAGTTCAAAGTCAGTATGCGTTCCTTCAAACCATGCAAAGTTCATTATCCAAAGTGCGACAGTAGGAGTAGCACTAAGTAAGATTCCTATCCACATAAAGATTTTAAAGCGTAACGCCTTCCGAAACATCAATTTTCGCAAGTTCTTTTCATTTATAATCTCCTGCTTATTCAATTTCTCTTTCAGCGCAGCCAGTTGCTCGCGCATTTCTTGCAATTC
Organism: uncultured Bacteroidales bacterium; assembly: GCA_937891975.1. Lineage (GTDB taxonomy): Bacteria > Bacteroidota > Bacteroidia > Bacteroidales > Paludibacteraceae > Colicola. The sequence continues at coordinate 94,338 of CALAUA010000014.1, read as the reverse complement.
ATCCATAATATTTATTCGTTAAAGGTTAATGGTTACTGTTTCTTCAATTCTTCGCGGATACGGACCAAGCGCACCGACACATTTTTGGCACTAATACCTACAATTTCCCCGATTTCATCGTAACTCAGGTTCTCCAACCATAGCATAATAATCGCCCTGTCAAACACGCCCAAACGATGGATGCGCTTGTAGAGCATCTGTATTTGGTGCATATCTTTGTCGGTTTCATCGAACAAATCGATATTCACATCCAGTGCGATATGCTCTCCGCGCCTTTTCTCTTTTCGGTCCATGGAGATGCAGGTGTTCATTGTTACCCGATAAATCCATGTCTCAATCTTACTCTCGTTGCGAAATTTCTTATAGCCCTGCCACAGATGAATCAATGTCTCTTGAAAGAGATCATCTATTTCATCCTTGTCTTTGGAGAACATATAGCAGATACTGTATATCGTGCTTTTGTGCTCTTTGACGAGGGCTGCAAATTCTTTTTCTTCCTGTTTCATATCCTTTTTGTTTTGTGCTTTTGCCTTTTAGACGTAGCACTTACATGATTTACTACAATATTCTTTACTTGTTTTCAAATATTTTGCAAAGATACGCTAAAATTTGCATATCTGCAAAAAAAAATGTACCTTTGCAGGCTGAAAGTATATTAGGCTTATTATGGAACAAAAACAAAAAATCCAACTCCCCGAAAACGCTAATCGCCCTCTCAAACCAGGCGAGAAGTATGAACCGATTCTCAAACCCAACCAAGAGTATCCCGAGATTACGCCTTATAGCGTCATCATGGGTGTCATCATGGCAATTATTTTCTCAGCTGCTGCGGCATACCTTGGTCTCAAAGTGGGTCAAGTATTCGAAGCAGCTATCCCTATCGCTATCATCGCTGTAGGCCTCTCTTCAGCCATGAAGCGCAAGAACGCCCTTGGCGAGAATGTGATTATCCAATCCATCGGTGCCTCCAGCGGTGTCATCGTAGCAGGTGCCATCTTCACCCTCCCTGCGCTTTATATCTTGCAAGCCAAATACCCCGATATCACCGTCACTTTCATGCAAGTCTTCCTATCATCCTTGCTCGGCGGTTGCCTCGGTATTCTCTTCCTTATTCCTTTCCGCAAGTACTTCGTACAAGAGAAGCATGGTGAATACCCATTCCCAGAAGCTACAGCTACCACACAGGTACTCGTTTCGGGCGAACAAGGTGGCAACCAAGCCAAACCCCTCATTTGGGCAGCTGGTATTGGCGGTCTCTACGACTTCGCTGTTTCCACTTTCGGACTTTGGACTGAGAGTTTGAGCACCCGTATGATGGGTTGGGGCGAAGCATTGGCTACTAAGTTCAAATTGGTCTTCTCCATCAACACCTCTGCTGCAGTGCTCGGTTTGGGCTATATCATCGGTCTGAAGTATGCAGCGGTTATCTGCGCGGGCTCATTCTTCATCTGGTGGGTGCTCCTTCCATTGCTCGGCAGTATCCCTGGCATGGCGGAAGTGGACCCACAAACGATGTTCGTGGACTATGGTCGCAATATCGGTATCGGTGCCATCGCTATGGCAGGTCTTATAGGTATTGTTAAGAGTTGGGGCGTCATCAAGTCTGCAGTCGGACTGGCAGGCAAAGAGCTCGGCGGCAAGGGCAAACAAGTCATCGAGGCATCGCTCCGCACCGAGAAGGACTTGAGCATGAAGTTCGTGGTTATCGCTATTGCTGTAGCGCTCGTGATCACTCTTGTGTTCTTCTGGCTCGGCGTACTGGGCAATTTCTGGCAAGCGCTTGTAGCTTTCCTCGTGGTGGCTGTCATTGCTTTCCTCTTTACTACGGTGGCAGCCAACGCAATTGCTATCGTAGGTAGCAACCCTGTTAGCGGTATGACACTGATGACCCTGATTATTGCTTCCGTAGTCTTTGTAGCTATCGGTATGAAGGGCTCTAGCGGTATGATAGGTGCGATGGTGATTGGTGGTGTCGTTTGTACCGCACTCGCTATGGCAGGTGGCTTCATCACCGACCTCAAAATCGGTTACTGGATTGGTACTACCCCACGCAAACAAGAGACTTGGAAGTTCCTCGGCACGCTGGTTAGTGCTGCTACTGTGGGTGGTGTGATGATTATATTGAACAAGACCTATGGTTTCGTAGGCGAGAACGCACTCGTAGCACCTCAGGCCAACGCAATGGCTGCGGTCATCGAACCATTGATGAGCGGTCAAGGCGCACCTTGGATGCTTTATCTTGCAGGGGCTATCCTTGCATTGATTCTCAACTTCATGGGTGTACCTGTTTTGGCATTTGCTTTGGGTATGTTTATCCCATTGGAACTCAACACTCCATTGCTCGTAGGTGGTGCTATCGCATGGCTCGTGAGCCGCAAGCGCGAGAAGGACGGCGAGAAAGCTGAAGAGTTGGCTCAAGCTCGCAACGAGAAGGGCACATTGATTGCTTCTGGCTTCATTGCAGGTGGTGCTTTGATGGGTGTAGTGAGTGCATTGATTAAGTTCTGCGGCGTAGAGTGCTATTTAGGCACTTGGGCTGCGAGCAATGGTGCCGCCCTCGTCGGCTTGGCTGCATATATCACCCTGATTGTGTACTTCATCTGCGCAAGCAAGAAAACCAAATAAGCTTATCGCGCAATAAAAGAGTTTCAATGTTCCACGCGCTAAAGCGCTGTTTTAGAAATAGCAAACTCTTCTTTCAACAGCCGCAGGCATACCCTGCGGCTTTTTGCTACCTATATTTTACAATTCGTGGAGTTTAGACGAAAATATTTTGTAATGTCAAAAAAAAATAGTACCTTTGTCGCCGTTTCGGCGACGACATAACAAAAGAGTTGTCTATTCGTAGCTTTAAAACTGTTAAAACAATTAAAACTTTTTAAACAATAAATTTATTACAATTATGGTAAGTTACAAAGAAATTGGCTTGGTGAACACCAAAGAGATGTTTGCTAAAGCAATCAAAGGCGGATACGCTATTCCTGCCTTCAACTTCAACAACATGGAGCAACTCCAAGCTATCATCAAAGCAGCAGCTGAGACCAAGAGCCCAGTGATTCTCCAAGTATCTAAAGGTGCGCGTAACTACGCTAACCAAACCCTTCTCCGCTACATGGCACAAGGTGCAGTAGAGTACGCAAAAGAGTTGGGTTGGGAGAAACCACAAATCTGCTTGCACCTCGACCACGGAGATAGCTTCGAGACTTGCAAATCTTGCGTTGACTTCGGTTTCTCAAGCGTTATGATCGACGGTAGCCACCTCCCATACGAAGAGAACATCGCATTGACCAAGAAGGTTGTTGAGTACGCTCACGCACACGATGTAACTGTTGAGGCAGAGCTCGGCGTGTTGGCAGGTGTAGAGGATGAGGTATCTGCTGCTGAGAGCCACTATACCAAACCAGAAGAGGTAGTAGATTTCGCTACTCGCACAGGTTGCGACTCATTGGCTATCTCTATCGGTACTAGCCACGGTGCTTACAAGTTCACCCGCGAGCAATGTACTGTTGACCCACAAACAGGTAAACTCGTTCCTCCTCCATTGGCATTCGATATCCTCGACGCTATCATGGAGCAATTGCCTGGTTTCCCAATCGTACTCCACGGTTCTTCTTCAGTTCCACAAGAGTATGTGGATATCATCAACCAATATGGTGGTAAGTTGCCAGACGCAGTAGGTATTCCAGAGGAGCAACTCCGCAAGGCATCTGAGAGCGCAGTTTGCAAGATCAACATCGACTCTGACAGCCGCTTGGCTTTCACCGCTGCTGTTCGCAAAGTGTTCGCTGAGAAACCAGGTGAGTTCGATCCACGTAAATATTGCGGCCCAGCTCGTGACCTCATGACCGAGCTCTACAAGCACAAAATTATTAACGTTCTTGGTTCAAACGGTAAAGCTGAGTAATCATGGCTCTTCCATTTATGACAGCCGCTGAGGCTGCTCAATTAGTTCCTCACGGAGCAATATGCGGCATGGGTGGTTTCACCCCTGCCGGCGCTCCAAAGGATGTTCCTTCTGCTATCGCTGCGATGGCTGAGGCGCTCCACGCTGAGGGCAAACCATATAAGATCGGTATGTACACTGGCGCCTCTACTGGCGACAGCTGCGACGGTGCACTTGCTCGCGCTCACGCTATCGAGTTCCGTACTCCATACCAAGGCAACAAAGACCTCCGCACCGAGCTCAACGCACAAGGTGCACACTACTACGATATGCACCTCTCAGAGTTGGCGCAAGATCTCCGCTACGGCTTTATGCCAAAGCCAGACTTCGCTATCGTGGAGGCTTGCGAGGTAGTAGAGAAAGGTGACCAAGTTGAGATCGTTCTTACCGCAGGTGTAGGTAACGTACCTACTTTCTGCCGCTTGGCTGACAAGGTGATCGTAGAGCTCAACGAGGCTATGCCTGCTGCTATGCGTGGCATGCACGATATCTACGAGCCTGCTGACCCACCTGTACGCCGCGAGATCCCTGTATATACCGTTTCTGACCGTATTGGTGCAGACTGCGTGACTATCCCTGCAGAGAAACTCGTAGCTGTGGTAAAGACCAACCGTCCTAACGAGGTAGGTGGTTTCACTCCGCTAGACGAGACTACTGCTAAGATTGGTGCGAACGTAGCTTCTTTCCTCGAGAACGAGATGAAAGAGGGCCGTATCCCTGCATCTTTCTTGCCTATCCAATCGGGTGTGGGTAATATCGCTAATGCCGTGTTGGGCGCTCTTGGTGAGAACAAGAACATCCCTGCTTTTGAGATGTACACCGAGGTAATCCAAGACTCTGTAGTAGGTTTGATGAAAGAGGGTCGCGTGAAGTTCGCTTCTGGTTGCTCATTGACTATTGGTTCTGACAAGCTCCAAGAGATTCTCAACAACCTCGATTTCTTCCGCGATAAATTGGTACTCCGTCCACAAGAGATCTCTAACAACCCTGAAGTAGCTCGTCGTTTGGGTCTTATCACCATCAACACAGCTCTCGAGGCAGATATCTTTGGTAACATCAACTCTACCCACGTGTGCGGTACCAAGATGATGAACGGTATCGGTGGTTCAGGCGACTTTACTCGCAACGCATATATCAGCATCTATACAACTCCATCTACCGCTAAAGGTGGTGCTATCTCTGCTTTCGTGCCAATGGTTAGCCACCACGACCATAGCGAGCACTCTGTGAAGATCATCATCACCGAGCACGGTATTGCTGACTTGCGTGGCAAGAGTCCTATCCAACGTGCTCACGAGATCATCAACAACTGTGTGGATCCACAATACCGCCCATTGTTGAATGAGTACTTGGAGATGTCTAAGACCGCTCATACCCCTCACACACTCAGCTGCGCACTCGCTATGCACGAGGAGTTCCTCAAGTCTGGCGACATGCGTAACACCAAGTGGGAGAATTATAAGCGATAAGATTATTCGTTATATATTAAAAAGCACCAATCCATTCGGTTGGTGCTTTTTAATATACAAATATAAGATAATTCTAGCGTTATATAAGGTTTGTTTTTATAAATTGTATAGCAAACAACCTAAAAAAATTGCATATATGCAAATTTTTTTGTACTTTTGCGGCGAATTATGTACCCATGCGAAATATGCGCTTGAAAAGTGACATAAATATTAAGAATCGCCGTGCCTCGTTCGACTACGAGATATTGGATTGCTATATCGCTGGTATTCAGCTGTATGGCACGGAGATTAAGTCTATCCGCGAAAGTAAAGCGTCGCTGGCGGACACCTACTGCCAGTTTATCGGCATGGAGCTTTGGGTCAAGCAGATGCATATTGCTGAGTACCGATTTGGTAGTTACACCAATCACGAGGCCAAGCGTGACCGTAAACTGCTGATGACCAAAAAGGAGTTGCGCAAACTAGAAAAACAAGTCAAAGATACAGGTAAAACCATTATCCCTCTTCGACTCTTCATCAACGAACGTGGTTTTGCGAAGATGGAAATAGCCCTCTGTCAAGGTAAACACACCTACGACAAGCGCCAAGCCCTCCGCGCAGCGGATGACAAAAGAGAAATGCAACGTGCAATGAAACTTTGAAATTAGGCAACGCGCGCGAAACCTTTCAACTTTATTTAAATTGATGTTACCATTAGACTTCATAGAAAATCTTCACGAACAGATGTCGCCTGAGGAAGTGCAACAGCTTTGCCAAGCACTTGAGTTGGAACCAGTTACATCTATTCGTCTAAACGACAAGTTAGACTATCTCACCTTCGACGCCGACACCGAAGAGGTACCTTGGCACGAAGATGGATACTATCTCAGTCGTCGTCCGCAGTTTACCCTTGATCCGCTTCTGCACGCAGGTTGCTACTATGTGCAAGAGGCCAGTAGTATGTTCGTTGGTGAGGTGCTTCAACAGTACCTCAAGCCAGAAAGTATCGTCCTTGACCTCTGCGCTGCACCAGGTGGCAAGTCTACCCTTATCAGCCAGTTCCTTGGCAATGAGGGCTTGCTCGTTAGCAACGAGGTTGTGCGTCAGCGCGTGTTTATCCTCTCGGAGAATATCCAGAAATGGGGTAACGGCAACACTGTGGTGACCCATAACCCTGCGGCTGATTTTGGTAACAAACTGCCCGAGCTCTTCGATTGTATCCTCGTTGATGCCCCCTGTTCGGGCGAAGGTATGTTCCGCAAGGATGAGGGGGCGGTAGCCGAATGGAGCATGCGCAATGTACAGGAATGTGCTGAGCGCCAATGCGATATCCTCGATGATGTGTGGGATGCACTCAAGCCAGGCGGCATACTCATCTATTCCACTTGCACCTTCAACCGCGAAGAAAACGAAAAGAATGCCCAATGGATTGCCGATGAATTGGGAGCCGAGATACTACCTATCAGCCACGACCCAGCATGGGGAATCACCGAGGGCAAACCTGGCTATCACTTCTATCCACACAAAACAAAAGGCGAAGGTTTCTATAGCTGTGCTTTCCGCAAACGTGGTGTCGCTACAGGTACTTTCCGTATTCCTAAACAAAAGAATCCTGTTTCTGAAACCGTGGAGTTTAAGGATATTATGCAAAGTTGGCTTCAGCATCCCGAACAATGGACTATCCGCCAACAAGATCGCTTCGTAGTGGCTTATCCTGCCAAATACAAACAACTCATCGAGTTCCTCAACTCGCAGTTCATCTGCATCAGTACGGGCTTCGGTATAGGCGAACTGCGTGGAAAAACCGTTGTACCTCAACATGCTTTGGCGATGCTCAAGGACGTTAATAAAAATGCTTTTAACAAGGTCGAACTCACTTTAGATCAAGCACTCTCTTACCTGCGCAGCGAAGCATTGACCCTGCCTAACGCTGCAACTGGCGTAGTGATGGTCACCTATGAGAATGTACCTCTCGGCTTTGTGAAGAATGTGGGCAACCATTGTAACAACCTCTATCCCAAAGAGTGGCGGATACGAAAATTATAAACTCATTTGGAATTATGAATAAGGAACAAAGAATAAAGATTAAACACTTTAGTCTGCCAAAGTCGAAAGTAATCCGTCTTTGCTCTTTGCTCTTGGTTCTTTGCTCTCTTCCTATAAACGCACAACAGCAATGGTATTTCTCGGTGGACGAACGCTACCCTGCCGAGCGCTCCGAACTGAAAAACAACCGCCGTATTTTGGTGGTGAACAATGCTTTGGTTCAACCCAAAGACTTTGGTCACACTACCATGATTGACGGTGAGAGCAAAGGTGGCGTAGAGGTGGATTTAAGCCTCAGCATACTCTATTCCCTTTTTGCTGCGACACAAAGTTTAGAAGCCAGTGGCGAGTTTGATGCTGTCGAACTCATGGATATTTCGCAAAATTCCTCTACCAATTACTATACACGCACCCCACTAAAACATGCTGCTGCCGAGCAGCTATGCGCTGATTATCAAGTGGATGCGCTTTTAATACTCAACCAATTGGTGCTGTATGATGTACTTGAGAGTTTCCCTACGGAAGAGGGGTCCTATTTCGCTTACCTGCAAGCATACGCCCAATCGCATTGGACCATCCACTATGCAGGACAAACGCGCGAACGCTCTTTCACGCAGGCCGACACCTTGCTTTGGGAAAGCGATACGTATTATACTCGCGCTCAGACCTTTACCCAGCTACCAGACCGCCAAGAGGCATTGCTCTATCTCGCGCAAGAGTTGGGCAACAGAGTGGGTAGTAGTTTCGCACCTTCGTGGCAAACCACTCGCCGCTATATCTACGAACTCGATGAATTGCAATCGGGATTAGATTCTTTCCGTTACCAGCATTGGAATGAAGCCATCTCGCTATGGCAACCTTGCGTAGGCGGAAACAATAAAAAAGCCGCAGCATGTGCTGCGGCCAATATCGCTATTGCTTATGAGATGCTTGGCGATTATGCTTCGGCTTGCGATTACGCCCAGCGTGCCATCCGCCTTTTCGGCGCTTGGAAGACGGCTTACGGTCGTCAGCAGCAAGCGAACATACGCTACTATCTGGCGCAGCTCCAAGCTCGGCAGGCAAGGGAACGCGGTCAATAACCTTCTGTAAAAATCGCTCAATCTTATTAAAGAATCGCTTATCTTCGGGGCTCACCAAGGTGATGGCCTCGCCTTTGTTTTCCGCACGTGCTGTGCGACCAATACGGTGCACGTAATCTTCCGCATCGCGAGGCACATCATAGTTAATTACCAACGGAATATCATCCACATCTATTCCGCGTGAAACAATATCGGTGGCTACCAGCACATCCACCTTGCCGTTTCGGAAATCTAACATTACTTCATCGCGCTCTTTCTGCTCCAAGTCGGAGTGCATCGCACGCGCATTTATATGGTTCGCGCGCAGCGCACGCGCGAGCTCCTTCACTTTCTGCTTCTTACCAACAAAGATAATGACTTTTTTGAGTTTCTCGCTGGTGTCGGGAGTCTGGAGTCCAGAGCCCAATAACCTCACGAGAAACGCAGTCTTCTGCGTTTCGAACACATCCACCGCCATCTGTCGGATGCTCTCTGGCGGACGTGATATAGCTATCTGCACCTCTACTGGGTGCTGCATAATGGCTTTCGCCATCTTGCGGATATTCGTGGGCATAGTCGCCGAGAACATAATCGTTTGGCGGTCTTTGGGCAACTTGTTCACGATAGTCATGATGTCGTCATAGAACCCCATGTCCAACATACGGTCGGCTTCATCGAGAATAAAGTATTTCACACCCGAGAAGTCAATATCGTAGATATTCATTTGGCTGAGCAATCGCCCTGGCGTAGCGATAACTATGTCTGCACCTTTCTGCAAACCAGTCACTTGCGTTCCCCATGCACCACTATCGTTTCCGCCATAGATGGCTACTGAAGAGAATGGTACATAGAACCCAAATCCCTCCATCTGTTGGTCTATCTGCTGTGCCAACTCGCGCGTAGGTGCCATGATGATGGCATTGAGTTTGTTGGGATCGTGGTTGTCGTATTGCAGATTGGTGAGGAGGGGTAGGATATACGCTGCGGTCTTGCCTGTACCTGTCTGCGCACACGAAATCACATCGTGTCCATCTAGTATCACAGGTATAGTCTGTTCTTGCACAGGCGTGCAAGTATCAAAGTGCATGTCCCACAGGGCATCTAACACCTCATCCGATAATGCTAACTCATCAAAGTACATATCTTTTCGCTCAAGCGATTACTTCTCCCAACCGTCAAACACTTCAGGGCCATACACATTGTCCTCGTTGGCATCATGAAGCGGAGCCCATAACTGTGCGAAGAATGGGTTCTTCTTTGCCACCTTATCCCATTGCCATGGACGAGCATTCTTCTCGCCTGCATATGGATATGGCATACACTCCTCACACCAGTGACCACCCAGCAATACCAAGCGTGGCGTAGCGGTAAACTTATGCCCCTCTGCACACTTCCACTCCAACGGAGTGTCCCAATCACCTTGCACCATGTCTTTTGACAAGCATTTTCCTCCGCGGAAAGCCGCCGCTTTTTGCATATCCTCAATGGTAAACAATGCTTTGGGCTTTTGCTCATCGTAGCCGTGGTCAAGCAACACATACTCCTCGCTGTTGTGCGACACATCGGTATGCTTCCAATCTGGAATGGCTTTGTATGCCTCCAACGTGCCATAATATGCACTGATGCGTTGGGTCTTGTTGTGTTTAATCCACCATTGCGTACCATGCTCCTTCGACATCGCCATAGCGTACATAGCGAGTTTCACGCAGCGAGGGAAAAGCTTCGCAATCTTGGTCTTAGCCGCAAAACGAATACCTGCAGGCACAGAAGGATCCTTTGCCATCTTCTTGAAATAATCCTTCACAGGCATGTTCTCACGGAAGTGGAGATAGTTCTCCAGGCGGTCGCCATCAATATACCACATGCCGTGGAAATTGCGGGTGGTGAACCAGTTGGCGTTAAAGATTTTCTCTGGGCGAGGACAACCAATAGCATCCAAGAGCAGGCACTCAAACTCATAGTTTGAGATGCGGTACTCCTTGCCCGAACCGATATTGTAGTAGTTCTTCCAGAAATCCTCTGGCACCTCATCGCGGCACACGCGCTCCAATAGTCGTCCGCTGTCTTCTACTGTCGCCCATTCCAACACGCCACGAATAGGCACGTGGAACATGATAGGGTCGTAGTTCTTCAAGATTGCAGGATAGAGGATACCCGACTGGCGGAGTGCCACCCATTGCTTGATAGGCGAATTGGTAATGATACGCTCTGCCTGCGCTTTGGTCAGACCGTAGTGGTCGTATGCTGATACGCATATTGGGTCGCCTGCGCGTCCCCAATGCAATGGCTCACGGCGGTCACCCATCTGAGCGACACTACCGATATAGACCACTTTGGGTTGTTTATCTTCGGGCTGCGCTAACACCGCATCGCGGATATAGGTCGCTGCGGATATATTGGTGCGCAAAGTGGCTTTAGGACGGTAGTCTGCTTGTGGCGACACCATACCACCCACGTGCAACACAATATCGCTACCTGTCACACCGCGGAGGATATCTTCGTATTTGGTCAGATCGCCCCAGATGACTTCCACTTTATCCATCAGTGGCGCAAGCAGTTCTTTGTTTTTAGCACTTGGACGAGCCAATATACGCAAGTGATATTTCTCGGGATAGCGCAGAATCTCTGTCATACCTGCGTATCCCATGGTGCCAGTCGCACCAGTAAGGAAGATTGTTTTTTTCATTGTTCTTTTCGGGTTTGTGGTGTCTTCACACACCTTTGCGGCTGCAAAGATAGTGTTTTTTTATGAGATACACAAAACAAAGTGTATTTTTCTTAAGATTTCTTTCCTTTGTACCCTCCCAATCTCCCTCGGGCTAAAGACCAAGGAAGAACCAAAGAAGAACCTAGGAACGACCTAAGAACTATAAATCACAAAAAGTTCGTTTTATTAAGATTGCCCTCTCTTTTACCTCTCTTATACCTTCCCCTATCTCACCGACCGAACTCCGTGAAGAAGTGCCTTGAATGGCACTTCGAGTATTGCGCCCGAAAAGTCCCCACTTTGAGGATTGAGCGCAATACATAGAATGGCGCAATATATTATGGGGTTCCCACGAACTGCGTGAGTGAGTGGGGAGAGCGGAGGCACATGTCGCCCTAATGTTGACGAGGTCAACAATCATTGCGACCATGTTGCCGAACGCGAGGGTACGCAGCCGTATGGCTATAGGGTAGTGCCGTACAGGGTAGGCACGACTGCCAATTGTATGAAGTATTGGAATATTGCTTCCTAAAAAAGTCGTCTCTCCCTAAAAAAGTTGTCACCATTCCTAAAAAGGTTGACTCATCTCCTGAAATAGTTGCCTATCCTCCAAACAAAAAATCACCCCAAGAGCGATTTTTATTTGCATTTCTCCAAAAATTATTGTATCTTTGCACCCGTAATTAGCCCACGCCTTGGGATTATGTCTTTCGGGTGGGTAGTTGTGTTAAGTAAAATAGAACCATGAATAATCATAATGCTCAATTTTGTCACTTCTACTTTGCAAAATAAATAAATGTGCGCTCATTTTTGAATTTTCTGCAATGTGTTACTATATTATATCTGCACAACGCAAAAAACACCATTAAAATTGTAACCAATATGAGAAATCGTATCAATCAATTACTCAACAGCCCGGAGTGGAATGCTCTGCTTATGCCTATTATTTCTAACCCATGGGATAACTTCCTGAATACTATCCATCGGGATTTAACCACTCCAAAATATCTGGAGGGAGACAAAAAGTTTATAGATGCATATCAAAAATATTTAGATGCAGAAACTCGACCAACATCCTCTAAAAAGAACCCAAAGGATGATAAATGGCGAAAAGCCAACGAATTGCATCTAGAGCTTATTCCCGAACCTTTTGAGGGAAATCCAGAAGCACCTATATATCTATTAGGCGGTAACCCAGGATATGGCGAAGAAGGCAACGAATGGCATATAAACGAACACTATTTAGCCATCATGTCGGCAACATTAAGCCATAATTATCGAGCCGATCAAGTTAATAATCTAACAGACTTTGCCTTTTTTGATAAGCGATTGGATGGATATGGAGGTACAAAGTGGTGGAAAGGGCATATCGCAGATAAGATAAAAGATAAAATATTCAATATAGAGTTTTTTGCTTATCACTCAACAAAAGCCGATGGGTTAAAGGGATTTTTTAGCCAAATAGCAAAACAACCTAATCTACCCACATGTATCTCAAATCAGTATGCCGATCAACTTATTTATCGAGCTATAGAGAATAAGAAAATCATTATTATTACTCGTTTTGAGAAATATTGGCTCGAACGAATTAAAAAGCTCGAAGAGTATGAAAATCTCTATATTTTGCTTAATCATCAAATAGCCATCGTAAAAAAGGATAATATTATTGAGTATAAGAAATACAAAGACTTAAAGTCTGATAGTTGGTCAGATTTACTTAATAAAGTTAAACATTAAAATAGAGGAGATATAATTATGAGTTTAAAGTTGTCAGCGCGTTGCATTAAAGTAAATGGCGAATTAATTAATTTCGAAAAAACTGCTGAATTGCAAATTCATGGCGATACAGCACTCGAATGTCTTGAAATCATTGATGGGGGTGATGAGGGATTTACTGTAATACGCAGTGGAGCTATTACAGATTGCCCAAATCTAACTACTGTGATTTGCTCAAAATCCTTGACACATATTGATTCTAACGCTTTTGTCAATTGCCCTAATCTCAAAGAGGTTATAGTACATGAATCGATTCAGAAGATAAAATACAAGGCAGGTCAAGCTACAGATATAACTGACTTCCCGCCATTTTTAGGGCTTGTTGACTGCATTCAAAAAGGTTGGGCAATAGATTTGCAACAACATCATTAACATATGACAAAACTGCTTTATGTTCACGGTTACAACGGTAGCCCTTACGGAAGTTCGTACCATCATCTAAAGGAGGCATGTGGTGATACATACGAATTACACACCATAGACTATGCCCCCACTCAACCCAAAGAAGCGATAAGAACGATTCGACAATATGTACAAGAACATGGTATCAATGTTGTTATAGGTGCTTCATTGGGTGGATTCTTGACGCTGCAGCTAAGCGGACTGACTCGTGTAGTAGTAAACCCCTGCTGGGATCCTGCCGTTGAATTGCCTAAAGTTGGTTATACTGGACCCATAAATGAGTATGTGGAGATTCTATCCAGTTTCTTGAAGACTCATAACGACGAAGATCGTCATTTATGTACGGGTTGTTTTGCAGATGGCGATGAATTATTGGGCACACAATACAAAGCCATTTTTGCAAAGTACTTTGATAAGGTTTATTCCATTAGTGACGGGCACAAAATTACTGCGCAGTCCGCAGTTGAAATTATCAATGTGCACTTGCCTGAAACACTGCATGACAAGATTGTTGAGTTCGAGCCAAAGCAGAAGTAGTTCAGTTTCGTCTGTCAGGCGATGGGTGAAAGGTGATTTTGCAAACTCGACTTTGCAAAATAAATAAATGTGCACTCATTTTTGAAATTTTTGCATTTTTGAACTATATTATGTACTGTGCTACAAGCCACAAGCTAATAACTCAGTAATAATATTAACAACAAAATAAATTGATAAAATGATGGACTATACACAATTTGAATCAACTCCATTAGGAGGTATTGACCTACAAGGTTTTGTAAAAGCAGATGACATCGTAAACATAGCTGTCAACTATGCCAATAATCGTACAGAGGACTACTTTGATATTCAGATCCGTCTTCTCTCAAATGAAACCACTCGCATCAATGTTTGTGCGGTTAAAGAAGGCGAAAGCGCATTCCCCTATATGTATATTAATGCAGAAAACACACATTTCTCAGCCCAATACCTGCTCAACCAATTAAAACAAAAATTACCCAACCAAAAATGGCGCCGCACCTATATGTATGGCGCAGAGGTAGTACATAACCATAAAGAACTATAATCCCCTAAAACATCCCCACTATGGCAACATTATCTAAATCCAAGTACACACTATCATGCCAATGCCAAAAGGCATTATGGCTCAGAACCCACAAACCCGAAGTGGCGACTATTGACGCTTCTGTCGAAGCGCGCTTTGCTGCGGGCAACGAGATTGGCGCCATGGCTAAATCGCTCTTTGGCGAGTATGTGGACACCACCACCTATACAGACGGCAAACTGGACATCTCGGCTATGATCGCCAAGACCCAAGCGCTGGTCAACAGTGGTTGCCCTGTGATCTGCGAAGCGGCTTTTGCGCCTAAGCACCACTATTGCGCGGTGGATATCCTCTGCAAGACCGAGGGCGGTTGGGCAATCTACGAGGTCAAGAGTAGTACCAGCCATGTGGGCGATGCAGCTACCGATCCTAAGTTTGCTAAATATGCCACCGACATCGCCTACCAACGCTGGGTGCTGGAGCAATGTGGCATCCGTGTGACAGGCACCTATCTCATCACCCTCTGCTCCGACTATGTGCGCCATGGCGAACTGGAGCTCAAGACCACAGCCAACGGATGCGGACTATTCAATATCATCGACCTCAGTCCAGCGGTGGAGAACGAATACCTCAAGGTGCATAATCAGTCGCTCTTGGCACTTCAGACCATGGAGCAAACCACCGAGCCCGAGCAGGCGCTCTCTACGCATTGCCAAAACCCATACAAATGCGCCTTCTGGCAATATTGTACCCAGCATCTTCCTCAGCCATCTGTCTTTAATGTGTATGGCATGACTTTCGCCAAGAAACTCGAGCACTACCACGCAGGTCATATCACTTTCGAAGACCTCCAATCGGTGGAGGATATCACCAAGAATCCTATTCGCAGTATGCAAGTGCACTGCACCCTCAACCAGGAAGGTCATATCCACCCACAGGGTATTCAAGCGTTCTTGGATAAACTCTCCTATCCGCTCTATTTCTTGGACTTTGAGAGCATGCAACCCGTGGTGCCTTTGTACGACGACACCAAGCCCTATATGCAGATATGCTTCCAGTACTCGCTCCACTATATCGAGCACGAGGGTGGCGAACTCAAGCACAAGGCATTCTTGGCGCAGAGCAATGGAAAGGACCCACGCCGCGAACTGGCAGAGGCATTGTGCCGCGATATACCACGCGATGTATGCATCATGGCGTATAACGACCCATTCGAGAAAACGCGTATCCGAGAGATGGCAAGCATCTATCCTGATCTAAGTGAGCATCTGATGAATATCGAGAGCCATATTGTGGACTTGCTCGTACCTTTCCGTCAGGGCTGCTATTATCTCCCTGCGATGGGTGGTTCGTTCAGTATCAAGGTGGTGTTGCCAGCCTCTTCCCAGATGATGCTGAACTCAACTATCATAACCTGAACACATTGGTGCAAAACGGTGGCGATGCGATGACCATCTTCCCTAAGATTCAGCACATGAGTCCCGAAGAGGCAACTCAGGCGCGCCAAGCGCTATTAGACTACTGCCACCTCGACACCCTCGCTATGGTGAGAATCTGGCAAGAATTGATGAAGAAAGTATACAGTCTTAATCCCTAAAAAATAATTAATAACATTAAATGAATTACATTATGAAAACTGAAAAGATTAGTAAGTTGATTGATAATGCCGAGGTCATTAGAGGAGAAATTTGTGAAGGATTTCGCAAAAGAATCGAAGAATTGTATTCGTCCCTTAAAGACAAGAAGATGGTGTTTGGCTGGCAAGACGTAGTATTACCATATCCAAACGAGGATGATTATGAAACAGAAGAAGACTACGACGAAGCAATGGAGCATTATGAGGAATATAGTGAAGGCATCATTAACTTTACTTGGCAAGACGATTATAATTACTGCTTATTAGGTGGATTATCATTTAGAATTATAGATGGAGAAGTAATATTTACATCTGTAATAAATAAATCTGACGAGGTATCTCCTGAGTATTCGGAAGATGATTATTATTTCAATCCATATCTGTCTGATAATTTCAAATGTTGTGCCCAAATAATTAAAACTATTGAAGCAGTATCAAATAATGCTTTCGATTGTGACAAGAAAACAATTATGACTGAAAAAATTATCGAAGGTATCAAATACCTCCTCGAAGAGGAAACATTGACCGCAGAGGTCATCAAAAATCCAAATGGTTATAGAGGTAATATCATTATCCCTGAAACCATAGTGTTTAACGAAGTAACCTATCGCGTAACAAGTGTTGGAAAGCAGGCTTTCTTCAATTGTTTCTCCCTTACTTCTGTTGTTATTCCCAATAGTGTAACGCGTATTGGAAGAGATGCTTTCGGGGGTTGCGACTCTCTTAAATCCATCGTTATAAGTAATGGTGTGACGAGTATTGGGGAGGCTGCTTTCATGGAGTGCGACTCTCTTAACTCCATCGTTATTCCAAATAGTGTGATAAGTATTGAGGATAATGCTTTCAGTGGTTGCTCCTCCCTTACCTCCATTGTTATCCCCGAGAGTGTGAAGAGTATTGGAGAGGGTGCTTTCAGTGGTTGCTCTTCCCTTACCTCTGTGGTAGTAGCAGAAGGTAATACGGTGTATGATAGTCGAGAGCAATGCAATGCGATTATCGAAACGGAGACTAATAAGCTTATATCCGTTTGCAAAAAGACCATTATCCCTGATGGTGTGACAAGTATTGGCAGTGTTTTCAGCCAGTGCGAATCCCTTACTTCCATTACTATTCCCGATAGTGTGACAAGTATTGAAGAGGAGGCTTTTTTATCTTGCGTTGCCCTTAAATCCGTCGTTATAGGTAATGGTGTGACGAGTATTGGGGCCGCTGCTTTCATGGGTTGCGACTCTCTTAAATCCATCACATTCAATGGTACGAAAATACAATGGAATAGTATTGAATTAGGAGATGAATGGAACTGCGAGATCCCAGCTCAAATAGTCCGTTGCACCGATGGCCATGTGAAGATTGAAGACTGTGATTAATATTGTTTATTATGAAATTACTTAATTACGACGCGCCAGAAGAACTGGTGATTAAAGTGCTTGAGCAAGCAATTCCAGACTTTATTCTGGAGGTGATACGAAAGCAAGAAACGGCTTTCTATCATGGTGATGAATTCTATTTGCAGATGCTTTGCCCGCTACAACGTTACGAGCAGGGTGAGGTAGAGGAGAGGCAAGTTACTGAATGTGCGGTTGAATTATTCACCCCTATTTCTTTTGACCAAGGCTTAAGCCCAACGCCCATCCAGAAATTCACGCGAGCATCTTATAGAAATATCGTGTCGCTGCTGCATACGATACCTGTTTATCTTAGAGAAAAAAATAAAAGAGATGATGACTGCGACCTATTAGGCACATACCATCCTGATAAAAACAATCCGTATATCGAGTTGTATATGCAGGATATATGGGATGCTGCTAAGGAAAACGATTTGCACTTTAAATGGCTCCTGACCAAAGTGTTGATTCACGAATTGGCACACGCTGCATTAGATGTCTATAACCTAGAAAATGGAAAGTATATCGAAGAGAAGGTTAAGTATTCTACCGAATTTGGCAAATGGCGTGAGGAGTCCATGGCTAACGCGATCACGTTGCGGATAATTCGTGAGTTTGATGATACTGCATTCTATGCATATGCGAAAGAGTTTATGCTTCATCAGCCAGATAGGTATGCATTAGGTGTCTTGTTGGAGAACTTTGAGGATTTGGATTTTGACAGTGTGTTAGAAGCCAAATATATGGGAGTTCCTGTGAACTTTGCTGAAGAGTGGATGGCGTATGTACAAGGCACCCCAGATTGGGAGGGCTTGCACCAACTCAATAAAGAGCTCATTGGGGAATGGGCAAAGAATCAAAAAAATAATAGTAAAGAAATTTCAAATTGCTAAGATTATGCGTAAACTGGTAATAAATAAAAACACAAAGTTTCTAAGAGGACAATATTATACTTTTGCCACGGACCAAGATTTTATCAAATGGGCAGTATTGCCTTATGCTAAAATCAATGCCGATGGCAATCCACAAGTAGAGTTTACCCCAGCGTATTATCAAGCCAAAGAAGAATGTAAATCATTCGAGATCTTGGATCAAGCTTCAAAGATAATGGAAGAGGGCAAAATCACATTCTCTATTTGGCTCCCTAAACAATGTTGGACACTGTATGGAACCCAAAAGAAAGAGGTCACATTGAAAATAGGTGCGCTTCATTGTAATGAACTTTCTGATTTGGAGTATGACTTCGATTAACAAAATGTATCTTTGCAGCACTTTTTGTGCAATTCGATAAATAGCAGGATATGAATGAGTTAGAAAATCCAACTAATTAAAAATAAATATATTCTATGCCAAAATTATTAAGAAGTAACCCAATGTTCCGTCTATCTATGAGTTCATTGGAATTGTTCCACTCCAACTTTTTAGAGTGGTTGTTTGATCTCGACCATGATGCATTCTTGAAATGTTTTGATCTGATAGTTAGTAATCCTGCTGCTTGCACCATAGAGCGGGAATACCATCTGGGTACAACACCTGTAAACGGCAAAAACAAGCAATGGGTTACTGATATTGCAATATTCGAAAACGATAATCTGATTCTTATTATTGAAAACAAAATCAAGAGTACCCCCAGTAAAGGGCAATTGCTAAATCAAAGAGCATTTGCAGGTGCTGCCAAAAAAGTATTATTATCTCTTTTTGCATATTCAGGTGCACTTCATCGTTTTGATTCAGTCTTATACAAAGATTTGATTGGCAAAATACGCAAAAATTATGCATCGCATAGTCAGTTTGTTCCTTATATCAAAGATTACTGTGATATGTTGGAGAGATTGCAATTAATTATAGATGCTGACAGCGTAGTTCAAGACGCATTTGGAAAGAATTCAACAAAAACAAAGTTCTTTACTTTCCACAAAGATTCTGATTCTTTTAAATTAGAAACTTGTGGCATAATGGATGCTTTTCGAAAATATCAAGCAGCAAGTCTGGCGGATGTATTTGAGAATCGCTTTATTATAACCAATCCAACTACTGGTATGTCATTGTGTAAAAAGACTGGTCTACCAATGACTTGCGAACATAGTCTAAACAACAAGCATGCTTGCACTACAATAGCATATGAATTAAATAATAGATTATGTGTAGGTGTGCAAATAGAACATGACCAATTGCGTATATTCTTTGAAGACAAAAAGAAGAATTTTAATATACCTAATGTCGATGCCTATTGGAATACATGGTTTGCGCCGTATACCCCCCAAGGAAAATCAACTAAAAAAGGTGGTCCAGCTTATTGCAGCTATAATATGTCGAAGAGTTTATTCATATATCGATATGTGAAATTTGATGATATATGGGGTCCCAATCCTATTACCATTGACGAGTTGTGCGATCGTGTGAAAGATATATTAGATAAAATCATTGTTGTGTATCATAGAGGTAAGATTTTCGATGTTTTGAAATAAATCACTCCCCCACACCCCCCCCCACTTATGAAACAATACATCAATAACTTATCGCAATCACTTCACCAAAAGAGTGAACAAGAGTTGCAGCAGAGCATAGAAAGGCTATGCAAGTATTTGGTCATTAAGAGCGAAGAGTCTGCCAGCCAAACCATTATGGCAGATTCTTATACTCTGCGCTACGAAGCGGGTACTTTGTATATTCAAGGTGCAGATGACCCGTTACCTATTGCGCTTACTGACTTCCATGCTGCCGATCTTCTTCGCATCCTGCGTGGCCTTATTCCGCAAGTGGAACAGATTATACGCTCAGAGGAAGAACTGGGTAATATGTTTTTTGCTAAAACTTTGAAACAGATCAAGTCTATCTGCGTAGAAGAAATCAGGGCTATTCAATCGGTCATTCGTGATGATGCCACCAAGCGACAAGCCTACCTGCGTGCTATCGTGGAGCTGGGAGCCATCGAACAAGTATGCCTCATGCGTGGCAGTGACTATGAATGGCTGGATCAACTCTCCGCAGAGGGCGATGTGTATGCTACCTGCTGCGTGGTATGGGGACTTAACCACCATGCTACAGCCCGCAACGAAGAGCTCCCTGCTAATGAACAAGGTATCACCCTATCCGTAGCACGATTTACAAAGGCAGAGGGCGCCGTTTTTGGTGGTAAGTTCAAGTCGGATAGCGTGAAAAAGATAGCCAACAGTATTGCATCTACATGCAGACTGGATACCTATAGCCGCATTGTAGGTACTTTGACCAACCATGAACTTCAACTGCTATCGCAGTGCGCGCAATACGCGCAATATGATGATAGCGGTTTCCAAAACGAACTCGCGCGCAGAAACAAGTAATAAAGCAAAATTAAAAATAAGTAAACTTTTTTAACAACAAAATCAACCTGCCAAGGCGCATAACAATTATGACACAATTTGAAATTAAAGATGGCGTTGCCATCATTCCTAAAGGAATGACAGAGATACCTTTTAGGGCATTTTTTAATTGCGAAGATTTAACCACCGTCGTTATCCCCGATAGCGTGACATGTATAGTAAATGCTGCTTTCTATGGTTGCTCTTCATTGACTGAGATAGTTATTCCTAATAGTGTGACGAGTATAGGAGCTAGTGCTTTTTCGCGTTGTTCTTCGCTCAAGAACATCGTTATCCCAAATAGTGTGACGAGTATTGGAGAGGATGCTTTTTCGCGTTGTTATTCGCTTAAGAACGTCGTTATTCCCAATGGTGTGACGAGTATAGGGGATCGGGCCTTCTGCTGTGCTCCTGGGAGGAAGCTGGTTATTCGAAATATTCGAAAATTGGTGACGGAAAACGAACCCACAACTGTTAAAAATGCCTCTTCATTGACAAGCGTTACTCTTCCTGAAAGTCTAACAGAGTTAGGCAAAGATGTTTTTCTTGGTTGCGAAAAACTCGAAACCATCTATGTACCTACTACGAAGGCAAACTTCTACCGAGAGCACTTGCCTGAAACACTGCATGACAAGATTGTTGAATTCGAGCCAGAGCAGAAGTAGTTCGGCTTCGTCTGTCAGACAATGGGCGAAAGATGATTTTGCAAACTCGACTTTGCAAAATAAATAAATGTGCTTGCATTTTTGAAATTTTTGCATTTGTTTTCTATATTATGCATGTAATTTCAAAAATGCAAGCTTTATGATCAACTTCAAAAAATTCCAAACCTCAGAAAAATCATTCATCGCTGACCAAAATCGCCTTTATTTGGGGGTACTACCACTTCATCTTGCCCACAAGGGGGGCTCCAAATCCACAGCTCAACTGGGGCTCTTTCTCCTTGACCAACGACAAGGTAATACACTTATCTTCAAAACAGGGAAAAACTTCTACAAACCACTTACAGCTAAAGTACTCACTAATACACAAACTGGTCAAGAAATTTGCTTTATCCAATACAAAGATGCTCAAATAATGCTCGAGGCGCCCATATACAAATCCAACAGGCGCCGCAAAGCAGCTTAAAAAGGGAAAAACACCCTCTCCAACGACTAATATAATTCACATAACCCATAACAAAAAATAGATAGTATGAAGACAAACCCACAAAACACAGGAAATTTAGCACTTGATCAATTACTCCAATACCAACAAAATAATAGATATCAAACTTGGACAGAAGACTTTGTGGATGAAGATACAGGCCAAGTTGAACAGGTTGAACACTCCCTACTAATTGATTCTGAATATGACGAAGAAGAAGCACGATTACTTGATATTGTGTATAAACATATCCATGATATCTCTACAGAGAGACTTTTAGAGTTAAGACAACTCATGTTCTTTGGGCTTGATGACATGCCTCTATTGAGAGAATTGGCTCATCGTGGTGAACCTCAAAGCATTGAAACACTACGCCATCGTGAGCTGTTAAATACATACGACAAAGCGTCGGAAGATATGGATATCCCAACATTGGTCGAACTACACAAGCAAGGGCTGGAAGAGGCTTCCATATTTTTAGGAAATACCTACTATTTTGGTGATAAAGAAAAAGGTATCATCAGCGACCTCAAACTGGCAAAAGAATATTTTCCAGCAGAGTATTTTGACCATTATTTTGATGTTGACCCTAACTTGCCCGAGGATGTAGTACGCTGCATGGATGGAAGACTGATTCCTATTACATCCAATCTATTTGAAGACACCCCATTATCAGGAATCAAACTGGAATACATCACCCCTAAAAAGATAGTGGATCTCATTGCTCATTATGTCCATAATCGCCAACCAGAGGAGTATTATGATATCCAAGTCCGTTTCTTTAGTCGTTCACCAAAAACATATGCCAATATTTTTGGCACTCAACTCGATGAAGGTAGTTGGTATCTCTACATTGATATAAATGGTGTAGATGACTTTGGCGATGCGTTGAAAGAGGCCTTGAAAAAAGAAGTGCCCAGCGAAGACTGGAAAGCGGAGTGTTGGTATGGTAGTATCGTCTGCTATAATCAAGATATGGTTTAACAAACTCCCACGTTAAGGTATGAGACAATATGTACAGGAAATAACTCAGGTGCTTCACCTGATGAGCGAGCAGGAGCTGAAGGATAGCATCGAAAAATTTTGTCAGTATCTGCTATTTAAATACGGCGAATACTATATAGATGATTTTGACGATGATACTACAAAACCCGTGTTCGACACCGTACGAACAGGCGAATACACCATCCGCCTATCGGGCAGAACCATCACCTGCCAAAACATCCACAGCAACCATGGCACCCTGTCCTTAGTATCAATCTCCCTTCCCTTTAGGGAGGGGGCGGGGGTAGGCTCATCTCTCCCCCTCACTGCCCTAAAGGGCAAACCCAACCACATCGCGGTCGCCAAAGCCCTCATAGAGATGGTGAACGGATTGCACCAAGCCGAAGAACGTATGTTCGGTCCCGAAGCTGCTGAATGGTACTAAGATACTCCATAACTCACTTATTATATTGTAATGACTAAGAAAAACTTTTTGGATGATTACATCTCAGGGATATTCAACAATGATAATTTGGTCAGCATGCGTGATGGGCGCACACCTTTAGTATTTGGCAAATATGCACAACATGGCTATATCATCATTAGCCCCTGCAGCAGTATGAATGATGCAGATGCGATTCCTCAAATTCGTACAATGATTGATAGTATTCGACAAACAAAGTATTCCTACATGCCCGTATATGCTCGTTTTATCAAAGATGCAGATATTTACCACGAAGAACATGTGTATGTCAAGGCGATTGCTATCTTCAATTATAATCATGGACATGATTGGAAAACTGGATGCCAAATCAAACGGCCGGGTACAGCAGAAACTTTGAAGAACCTACTAGATTTGGGGATAGAATTGGCAAAACAATTCCACCAAAGGGAGTTTTTGTATAAAGCTCCTCTCCAACAATTACAAGCGATTGATCAGAACGGCAATTTAATACATAAGAGTTGCTTAGAGGATATCATTGACGGACGATTTGTCACTTCCTACTACTTTGCGAGATTGTATAATCATATGTTAGGGGGCGAACCTCCAGAGTTTACCCAATCTAGGAATTATATACAATTCTACAAGATATTGTCCTCATTTGCTGGCTGCTATGCCAATCCTGCGCCATTTGGAATAAGCGAACGTCAATGCCGAATAGCCCACAAAGAGATATTTATCAAGTAGTAAAAATGCTATCTTGGTGTAAGAAAGCACTTTATTATAGAGTATTTTTTTGCAAACTCCACTTTGCAAAAAAAATATATGTGCACTCATTTTTGAAATTTTTTATTTTTGAACTATATTATATGTGTAAATTGCAACAAAGCAATAATTAAATGTTTAACAATAAAATTTACACATTATGGTACAAGTAAAATTATTTCAAGAGAAAGCAAATCCACCTAACTCAGCCACTGATCTGCACAATATGGAAGTTGGAGAATTTATGTTACGCAGTTTCTTTGCGTCCAAAAACAATCCTGCCGATCAACCTATCATCCAAGAAATGTACCGCCGCGACAAAATAGGAACGGCATACCGATTCGGAGATGTAGAAACGCTATTGCAAGAACTATCACACGACAATATCTCCGCTGCAGAGCACTTGGGCATGCTCTATGAGCTGGGCAACGAGCAATATGGCATCTATATCGACAAAACGCGTGCACAATCGTACTACGATATGTTAGGTTATAACCCCATGGATGGCCTTTCAGAAGAGGACATGATACCAGAACCAAAACCAACCATCGTGACTTATCAACTAACGGGCAATGCAGATGACCTCAAAGCCATTGAGCAGATAATCCATTCGTTGGCTAAATTCTACGGAACGCCTAATAGCGAAGTGAATGTACAAGGACTGATGAAAGTGCTAGTAGGGTCGGATGCCTATGAATATAGAGGCAATATACTGAGTATGACCTATATGGATGAGCAAACCCTACACATCCAAGCCGAGGTGCGAAAAACCGAAGCCTTGCAATATGCTATCAGCCAATGCTTTAGCAATATCCGCGTAGAGATAATCAATGAGTAAATAACGACCTAACAATAAAACAATCATGTCAAAAACAACCATCAAAAATACCACCAACCAATTTGGTAAACGCCCACATTATGAGCTGAAGGAGTTACAGACATGGAGCGAGAACACCCTAATAGAGTATATCATTTTCACCATGCAGCGCAAAGGCATCATCGAATTTCGCACGGATCTATTTCCTGGCTATTTCGGCTGTAGATACGATCGCCCAGAGGGCTGGCACCTGCTATTCTGGCCTTTCCTCGGCGGCTACCGACATACATACGAATGGACACGCGTGTTTATCGAAGACGGAGAGTTGCTATTCGAACTCGAAGAGCGTATCAGCAAATATCAGTACGATCTTTTTGAGGATACTTTCCTCGAAAAAATATTCCCATCACCCGTTGGCAGGACAGTAGGTGAATGCTATTGCCCAACAATCATTACGCATTACCATGCAGATGAGTTCTTTGATATGCTTCCTCATCTGCCTATCAAGGATATACAATCCAAACTTTGGACTAAGCAGCGTTATTTAGCAGATGTAGCCTCTTCGCTTGAGCTTTATAATCCTCAACGAGAAGCTGCGGATGAAGCTCGCCGCCCCAAGATGACTTTAGAGCAAGCTAAAGTGCTAATAAATGCGCCCCACTTTAAAATAAAACCCAATTGGATGAGTGAAATCAAAGATAAGTGCTTCGGTCCTAAGAAAATGAAATTCTCGCTCCGATTGCTATGGATATTACTCATCTCGGTTGTGGTCAGCATACCAGTTGGTGTTTTCTTCCATAATTGTCAATATCAGGTAGAATCACAGTTTGGCTTTAGTTGGCTGATGGCGACACTCATTTTCTTTGGAATATGGTTTGGCATTAGTTTGCTGATCGATCTGTTCGAACATCACAGCCGAGTTTATATTAAGTGATAATGATTGATTTAAAAGAGTTTATTACAAAAAATGGAAATTATATATCTGTTGAAACATTTTTGTTTTTGGGTGCCAGCGACGTGTCGCTCTTCCAACCCAAACAAAATATTTCCTTGAATTGACAATAATTGACGTCAAAATTGACCTTAATTGTCGTTTAAAATTTAATCAGTTCAACTTGTGTATATAGTTCCCCAAAATCAGAGATTACTACTATGCCCATGCGCCAATTTAAGAAAACCAAACGCGTCATCACACGCGAAGAACAAATGACTATGCACGAGAGTGCCAAAGCTGCTGCTGAGCGTTACCATCAAGAAAAACAGCGCCTCATCGCAGAAGGCAAGCTACGCAGAGAATTTATCAAAGTAGATGCCAAAACGACGATTGTCAGGTATATACCTATTGATGACACTACATCTCAATAATACCAAGGTGAAATAACCCAGGAATTCAATAATCAATGTATAACCGCAATGAATACATAACACACTATGCAACAGACAGACAAAATACATTACAAGCGTCGTTACTATTATCTAACAGCGCACTCCGAGCAGGAGAAAAAGCAACTGCTATCTGAACTCATTCACGGCAACAATCTATTGGGTTATCCCACCTATGCAGATATCCGCAAAAATCGCATACGCATCAAGGTGTTAATTCCACAACTCTATCCTGACGCCCCAAGAAGCTATTGGGAGATTTATCTTATCAAGTTAAGATATAATAAATAGCAACCCCATTTCAATAATACTATTGTATTCCACATCTCTCCCCGCAGCACCCTCACACGGTGCTGCTTTTTTTCATCTTTTGAAGACACCAAGTTCCTTTTCTCTCTTGACCTCATTTATAGCTTGCTCCTTTTTTTATTTCAAAAACGCACTTCGCTGAGATAAAAAAGGAGCAAGTCAACAGTAATGACCTTCCTTTGATAAAAAAAGTGCATTTTTTGTAAAATTCTAAGATTGCTTCTATAAATTTCTTTATAATGATTTCGAGATTTTTATTGAGTAGATTGCTTTGCGGAAAGCGGGAGCAATGCGGGCATTGTGACCAATTAACAATAAGCAAGACACCAATAAAAAGCCAAAAGCATATAAAAATGTGTCTTATCTATTCTTTTTATGTATAAAATGTGAAATTCATAGAAGAAATCTTAACATACTGACAAGTTTTAGCAGTTTGATATAGTAATTTTGCAGCATAAAACAAAAAACATACAACATTATGAATCAAAACAATCAAATTATTATCTATCAAACTGACGACAATCAAACGCAAATTGATGTGCACATGGAGAACGACACTGTATGGCTAACACAAGCTCAAATGGCAGATCTTTTCCAAAAAGACAGGACAGTTATTTCAAGGCATATCCGTAATGTGTTTAAGGAAGGAGAATTGGATGAGTCCTTGGTATGTGCAAAATTTGCACTACCCAAGAAATATGGTCGTAGAGAGGGGTATATACAAGAGACAGAAGCAACAATTTATAACCTCGATGTCATCATCTCCGTAGGCTATCGCGTAAAAAGCCAACGCGGTGTGCAATTCCGCCAATGGGCAAATCGTGTATTGAAGCAGTATCTCATCAAAGGCTATGCTATCAACGAACGCTTGCGCCATGAGCAAATCAGCGAGTTACGTCAATTGGTTCAAGTAGTTAGTCGCACGCTACAACACCGAGAACAAGAAAACACTATCGAGACACAAGACCTGTTGGATGTAGTAGTGGATTACACCTATGCACTTGATACGCTTGACAACTATGACTACGAACGCTTGACCATTGACCAAACTACAAAAGTAGCCTCGTTTCATGCCACTTATGAAAATGCTATGGAGCAGATTCAGCGCTTGCGCGATAAGTTTGGCGCATCTATTTTGTTTGGAAATGAGAAAGATGATTCTTTCCGAAGCAGTATTGGTCAAATATACCAAACTTTCGGTGGCGAGGAGTTGTATCCAAGTGTAGAGGAGAAAGCTGCAATGTTGCTTTATCTGGTAACGAAAAACCATTCGTTTAGCGATGGAAACAAACGTATTGCTGCAACATTGTTCTTATGGTTCTTGAATAATAACCATCTGCTTTATCATTCTGATGGTAGCAAACGCATTGCAGATAGCACTTTGGTTGCCTTAACGCTAATGATTGCCGAAAGTAAGACCGAAGAAAAAGACGTGATGGTAAAGGTAGTTGTCAACTTAATTAATCAACGCAATTAAGTAATTCTATCGAATTCGACAGAATTACCAACTCAAAATTCATGATTCTTAATTCAAAATTACTACTATGGGACTATTTGATTTTCTCTTTGGCTCCGATGAGAGCTCAACCAATGGATTGTTTGACATCGAAGATTATCGCAGTATTCATGAAGACCGCCGTCATCGCGCAAGTGGCTCAGCAAATTGGACATCTCGCGAAGACTGGGATTGTGGCGACTACGACAACGATGCTATGTTGGGATTTGATTCGTATGAAGACAATGATTTTTAATGCAAACGCACTAATAATCTTCGGCACAACTTTCGGCGTAACCTTCGGCACGCGAAAACTTTTTCAAAAAAAATACACTCATGCGGAAACTCTTGTAATACAGATATTTCCGCGTATTGTATGTACCATTTCACTCTCCGCATTCTCCAATCTTCGGCGCAAAACCCCTTCCACGCCGAAGATTTTTACACCATTATTATAGAGGCACAAATATTTGAAGCTTAAAGCCACTGACAGGGCACATTTAGGCAATAGATGTGCTACAGTGGTCGCGAAGTGGTCGCGTAGCCCGAAGTCAACTTGAGAGTGAGTTGATAGCCACAGATAGCCCACAGATCTCCTATAGATGTCTTTGTTTTGTTCTATGCTTGCGCTGTTTCCTCAGAGTGGGGACTCTTCGGGCGCTGCGCTCGGAGTGCGTTCCGTCGCACTCCTTCAGGTCCCGAAACCTGCAGGGAAATTGTTGATTACTAGTTTTGAACTAGGCACAATTGTCTTATCTCGCCCAATGGGCTCAAACGATCAATCGCAAACTATGCCTGCATATCCCATTGTGCCTGTGGCACCTGTGAGGAAGATTGTTTTTTTTATTCTGAAAAGATTATTGTAAATATGCTGCAACGGTCATGCCGTATGTATTATTCTACTTGATGCCAAATTTATAGATGGTTGTTGTGGTATATGTCTCTTCTGGACGCAGGGTGGTCGATGGGAAAGCAGGTTGGTTAGGGCTATCGGGGAAATGTTGTGTCTCAAAGCAGAGACCGCTACGGCGTGGGTACGCCACTCCATTTTTACCCATAAAACTGCCGTCCAAGAAGTTGCCAGCATAGAATTGTACACCAGGTTGGTCGGTATGAATGCGCATTTCGATACCTGTCGCAGCATCGTACAATACGCCTGCAAGGGCATTTAGATCGCCATTGGTAGCCAAAATCCAGTTGTGGTCGTAGCCACGGCCATTGATAATCTGCTGGTGGGTAGTATCGTTGATTCTCTCGCCTATGCGGGTAGGGGTACGGAAGTCGAAGGGAGTATTCTCTACCGCAGCGATCTCGCCTGTTACCGCTACATTGGCATCGACTGGTGTGTAAGAATCGGCATTGAGATAGAGTACCTCATCCATGACATCACGAGTAGGGTCGCCACTGAGGCAGAAGTAGCAGTGGTTGGTGAGATTGATGACAGTAGGTTTGTCGGTAGTGGCTTCGTAGGCAATAGAGATGGCATTGTCGTTGGTGAGTGTATAGGTGACCTTGACCGATAGGTTGCCAGGGAAGCCGTCCTCGCCATCGGGGCTGATGGTGGTGAAGGCGATGCTACTATTGCTGATAGGTTGGGCTTGCCACATGCGGTTGTGGAAAGCGATGTCGCCGCCACCGTGCAGACAGTTGCCATCGTTATTGCGAGGTAACTGGTACTCCACGCCGTCCAAGGTGAAACGGCCCTCTTTGATACGATTGCCGTAGCGACCAATGAGCGCACCGAAATTGCAACCCTGATAGCCATAGCGAATATAGTCGGCTATGGAGTCATGTCCGAGGCAGACGTCTAGCAGCTGACCATCCTTATCAGGCACCATGATGCTGACAATACGTCCGCCGAAATTGGTGAAACATACCTCCATGCCATTGTCGTTGGTGAGGGTATAGAGGTCGGTGGTCATACCGAGATGTTCGGTTTGAAAATTGCTGCGGAGCAAGCCACTCTGGGTAGGGCGTTCCTGCATAGTACACCCAACCATAATGAAGGATAATAGGCAAGCGGCTAGTGTCTTGATATAGGTAGTCATACAATCGTCGGATTATTGGAGCATGATACTCTGGATGGCACTTACTTCTTCTGGATCGAATGGAGTGTGGTCTTGGCGAAAGATATCGTGGAACCACAAAGGAGGTTCTTGTACATCAGGCATAGGCTCGTCCCACGCGAAGATAGTATTGGTCTTTCCGCTGACAAATCCCCAGTTGATAGCAGCAACGTTGTTCTCCTTTAGGAGTGGGAGAATCGTTTGGAAATAACTGCCATTGCGGCGTGCCATATACTCGGTGCAGACCATAGGACGATCGTACTTGCGGAGCGAATCAATGCATTGGCGATGGATCTCAGGGTTGCTATAATTATGATAAGAAATAATATCCGAGTTTGCCAATTGGAACTGATTGAGTTCGGGACACTCCATGAACCATACGCCTACGGTGAGCGGTTGGCTCACTTGGCACTCGCGCGCCCAACGGAAGACATTGCGCAGCAGCGGCATGGAGGTCATCTTGTGGCCCGAGTTGCCTGGCTCGTTGTAGAGATCCCACATCCAGATACGTGGGTCGTCTTTGAAAGTAGTCATCACATCTTTGACATATGCCTCAAGGATAGGGAAGAGAGTCGCTGTGTCTGCGCGCAAACTAACGGCAGGGTCTTGTACCCAACCCGAGTTGTGGATACCAGGCTTGGGAGCTGGTTGCTCGCCATAGGTAGATTCGGGATTCCAGCAATCGTCAAAGAAAACGAATAACGTCTTGATATGATGTTTGTCAGCAATGGTGAGATATTTATCCATGTGCTGTTTGAATGCTTCTGGTTCGTTTTGCCAAACTACGCTACTAAGATAGACGCGCATGAGGTTGAAGCCAAGTTCTTCTGCCCAACCGAGTTCGCGGTCGATGGTAGCGGCATCGAAGGTAGATGCTTGCCACATCTCAATTTGGTTGATGGCAGTGCTAGGTTGGAAATTACATCCAGCACGATAAGGGTGCTCTGCGTACCAAGCTTTCGCTTTTTCTTTAGACCATGGTTGGTAGATGTCGCTCGATTGGCATCCTGAAAGAAGGGATGCAAGGCTAAATAGCGCGACGAAAATAAATGAGTTGTGTTTCATGATATAGATTTTATTTCTTTTTACCAGCCACGAGTTGTTGCCATTTCTGCTTGGCGAAGTCCCAAGTATTGTTGATAAGTTGCACACCCCAGTGTTTGCTCTCTTCCTCATTTGTTTCCTCAAGATATTGAGCAGCAAGCATGGCATCGTTGTCGGTGATAACCAATAGTTGGTCGCCCACTTCCAATTCGGAATTGCCCGTTGGCACAAAGAAGTCTTCGCCACGGCGCACCATGATAACCAAGGTCTTATCTGGGAAAATGAGATTTTTGAGCAAATTGCCATGAACGAGCATTTCCTCTTTCACCTCAATCTCTGTGGCAGAAGACTCTACCTCCTCTGGCAGATCAATATCAAAGTGGATGAGTTTCTTGAGTTCCACAGGTGGAGTAGCCAGTTTGAGTTTCTTTGCCACCATCGACAAGGTTGTGCCCTGTGCGATGAGCGAAACTATCGTACAGAGGAAGACGATATTGAAAATCAAATCGGCATGGGGTACATTGTTCGCTTCGCACATAATAGCAAAGATAATAGGCACAGCACCCTTCAATCCTACCCAACTGAGCAGCATCTTGTCGTTACGCTTGTACTGCTTGAAGGGCCACATACAGAGGAAAACCGCTATAGGGCGTGAGATAAAAATCATCACGATACTGATAATCAAACATGGCAGCAAAACCTCTAATTGGAAGAGTTCGTGCGGACGCACCATCAGACCCAAGACAAGGAAAATAACCAATTGACTCAGCCACGTCAGTCCATCGAAGAAACTGCGCGTTTGGCGTTTACGAGTGAACTTGCTATTACCAATCACCAGACCACCGATATACACTGCCAAATAGGTATTACCCTTTAAGAAATAGGTGATACTAAAGATAAAGATACATGCTGTAAGCACCATAAGAGGATACAGCGACTCGTTACCAAGGTCCGCCTTACGCATGATACTAACAATACCTTTACCAAAAATAAAACCAAGCACAGCACCCATAATCAGCTGAATAACAATATCCTGTATTACAGAAAGGGCTGTCACTTGATGGCTGGTTGCAGTCACAATACCAATCATAGTAGTGGTAAGCACATACGCCATCGGGTCGTTGGCACCCGACTCCAACTCCAGCAACGGACGAAGGTTGTGCTTTAGTCCTATTTTGTTGGTACGAAGAATAGAGAATACCGAAGCAGAGTCAGTGGATGACATCGTGGACGCCATTAGCATTGCCACAGCAATACTCACACTTGCCACTGAATGTAGCCAACCGAAAACATAGTAGGTAATCACGCCCGTCACGAGCATGGTGATTAGCACACCGATAGTCGCTAAAGTCAGACCTGGTACCATCACAGGGCGGATATCCGAAAGTTTGGTATCCAAACCACCCGAGAAAAGGATAATACATAGCGCGATTGTGCCAATGGCTTGGGCAGAGCCCACATTTAGCATATAGCCCACTCCGTCGTCGTTGATGAGGCGTCCGATACCGTCAGGACCGAACAACATACCCACTGCCAAGAAGAGCAACAGAGCAGGTACACCAAACTTATAGCCGATTTTATCGGTAAAAATGCTCGCAAAAAAGAGGAGCGAAAGGACGAGGAGAATGAGTTCTACTTGCATTGTTTTTTAGTTTAGAGAACGCGCCTTAGGCGCTACAGTTTAGAGTTTAAAGGCGAGGATTATTCCACACCAAGAAGCTGCTTGATAGCTTCTTGCCAGTAGTCGAGTTCATGGTAACCTTGAGCAATGCGTGGACCGCCTTCCATGGGGCAGAAAACTACTGTAGGATAACTGCGTACACCAAACAATGCTGCCACTTCGGGCTCTTTCTCTGCGTCTAACGTATAAACATAGACCTTGCCCTCATATTGTTTGGCTACTTGCTCCAAGATTGGGTGCAATTTCTTGCACCAACCGCACCATGTGGTGGAGAAATCTATCAAACAAGGTTTGTCACCAATATATTTCCATTGAGGTTGCTGACCTGATGCGAGATCGTAATAGAAAACTTTCTCCTTAAAATCAGCAGTAGAGAGATAAGTCAATCCCTCAGCCATGCTCGTGAGGGCAAAAATTGCCAATAAAACAGTAAAAAAGACTCTTTTTCGCATAATTTTGTTAATTTAGGGCGCAAAGTTACAATTTTTTTCGTAACTTTGCAAACTTTTTACTACAAAAAACAATTCTACAACACGCTACACCATTCTACACAATACAATGCTACACGATTTAACGCATCTCCATACGCTGCTCGCTGACTTGCCTAAAGGGCAATTATTTGTGCTAACCGATAGCCATACTGCGGAGTATTGTTTGCCTATTTTAGCCGATTCCATCGGGCAAATCCCTTACCATTTGCTTACGATTGAAGCAGGTGAACAGAGCAAGAACTTAGCCTCGGTACAGGCGGTTTGGGATTTTATGTTCAAACACCGTGCCACACGTGAAGCGGTACTCATCAATCTGGGTGGTGGCATGATTACTGACTTAGGTGGTTTTGCCGCAGCGACCTATATGCGTGGTATCCGATTTGTAAATATACCCACCACATTGCTCGCCATGGTAGATGCCTCTTCAGGCGGAAAGACGGGCGTTGATTACCAAGGGATAAAGAATGTAATTGGTACTTTCACGCCACCAGTGGCTACACTTATTCATCCTGATTTCTTGCGCACATTGCCTGCTGCGGAACTACTGAGTGGCTTTGCCGAGATGCTCAAACATGCATTGATAGCTAGTCCGAAGGAGTGGATAAAACTACTGCAACTTGCGCAAGAGGAGTTACCTCAAGAGCAGTTTGTAGAAGCATTATCCTCAACAGGTGCTCTACAAGCGAGCATTCAAATCAAAGAAAATGTCGTTTCTCAAGATCCACACGAAGCGGGTTTGCGCAAGATACTCAATTTCGGGCACACCGTAGGACACGCCATCGAATCAACCATGCTGCACCAGACTACACCAGACTACACCACGCTACACCATATTTCCCATGGCTACTGCGTACTCTGGGGCATGGTGGCAGAAGTATATCTAAGCGTGGTACACACAGGTTGTCCACGCGAAGTACTACAGCAACTCACACAAATAATGCTACAGTGGTACGGCAGACCACAATGCGATTGCAAGCAACGAGAAGAGTTGATAGCGCGGATGTATCAAGATAAGAAGAATAGTGCTAACTATCCACCGAATTTTACATTGCTGCAAGAGGTGGGCAAACCACTGATTAATCAATGTGTGAAGGAATCGGATATAGATGAAGCACTGGAATACTTATTTAGCATATAAGCAAACGAAATAGGCAGTACACGCTGCCTATTTCGTTGTTGCTATGTGGTGGAAAGCTTATTTCTTTTTAGCATCAATCTCTGGGTCAACCAAGATACGTCCGCAGAGCTCGCAAACGATGATTTTCTTGCGTAGGCGGATGTCCAACTGGCGTTGTGCAGGGATTTTGCTGTGGCAACCACCGCAGCTATCGCGCTCAACCTTTACCACTGCCAAGCCATTGTGGGCATTTTTGCGAATACGGTGGAAAGCGGTTACCAAGCGTTCCTCGATATGCTTCTCCAAATCTGCTGCACGAAGCATCAGTTTCTCGGTTTGATCTTTGGTCTCTGCCAAGATAGAATCGAGTTCGTTGCGCTTTTGGTTGAGATCTACAGTGCGATCTTCGATGTCGGAAATAGTCTTCGCTTTGTCAGCTTGACGCTCTTCTAATTCAGCCGTGAAATTGCGAATTTTGCGTTGTGAGGCTTCGATGTCAAGCTCTTGATACTCAATCTCTTTGGTGAGGTTGTCGTACTCGCGGTTGTTGCGAACATTATTTTGTTGCTCTTTGTAGCGCGAGATAGCGGCATTGGCATTCTCGATACGGATACGGTGGTCAGAAATACCTGTTTCGCAGTCCTTGATGTTGTTCTCAATGTTGGTCAAACGAGTTTTGAGACCCTCAACCTCATCGCTCATGTCCTTAACTTCTTGAGGCAACTCGCCAGCCAAGATACGCAATTCGTCAATCTTGGTATCAACGGTTTGTAACTCATACAATGCACGTAGTTTCTCCTCTACGGTCACCAATTTTTCTTCTTCTTTCTTTGCCATAATGATATATTTTGATAGTTATTTCTATTTGATTAGCCATTTCACCGGTGTGGTATCGGTAGTCGCGATATGAGTGGTGATGTGTTGGCTGAGCAGTTGCTCAAAGATTTCGCGGGTAAACTGTTCGCTAGTCCAATGGTCAAGGTCGATTACAGCTATGCGACCATACGCTGCTTGCATCTCGTGGTATTTAACATCTGCAGTGATGTACACATCGGCCCCTTGCTCAATCGCTAAATCTATGAATTCCGCCCCTGCACCACCGCAGATAGCCACTTGTTGGACTTCGGCTTTGCACGCATCGATATAGCGCAAGGAGCAGTCAAAAGTATGTTGTACGAAATGGACAAAATCATTCGATTTCATCGGTGAATTGAGCTGACCAATCACCCCTAATCCTGCTTCGGTATGGGTGGAACTGGGGCAGAGAATGCGGTAATTGGAGATGCCCAGTTTGTCTGCAATCTTGCCACTGACGCCGTGTAGATAGGCGTCCATAGATGTGTGGGATGAGTAGATGGCAATATTATGACGAATGGCCAGCTCTACGCAGCGCTCTTGTGGCGTGCTGCCAGTAAGGTGCTTGAGCCCATGAAATAATAGCGGATGGTGAGAAATAATCAAATCGCAATGCTTGTCAATAGCCTCATTGACGACAGACTCTGTAACATCTACCGTCAACAATGCCGCATGTACTTCTGCATTGCAATCACCCACCTGCAGTCCCGAATTATCCCACGCTTCTTGGTAACTCAAGGGAGCTACAGATTCTATGATATTGATGATATCCTGAAGGATCAACCTTTTTTTGAGCCAACGCCTGTGCGTGCTGACGAAGCGGCGGCTTTTTGCGTTTTAACCTGTTGCTTTGGAGCAGGCTTTTTTACCTCTTGTTTCTTCTCTTCAATCACAGTCTCAGCCTCTTCCTCTACGGTGAAGTCGGTGATACCTGCTTCAATAAGAATATTGTACCATTGGATTAGTTTACGAATATCGCTAGGATATACGCGATCGCGGTCATAGTCGGGCAATACTTCGCCGAAGAAGTTGCGCAACTGGTCGTTGTCGGCTTTCTTAACATCAAAGCCCAC
Source organism: uncultured Bacteroidales bacterium (assembly GCA_937891975.1). GTDB lineage: Bacteria > Bacteroidota > Bacteroidia > Bacteroidales > Paludibacteraceae > Colicola. The sequence goes on along the minus strand of CALAUA010000014.1, from coordinate 57,883 downwards.
TACCTTGAGACCCTCTTTTTCACCAAGCTTGGTCAGGACACTGCTCAAGGCAATATCTTCGCCCATAGTGTACATAGAAATCTCGCCGAGCGATACGATTTTATCACGAGCATAGGTAGGCATACGCTTGCCATCAAGCAGCGACTCTACGATGAGCATGTTGTTACCTTGACTAACTAATTTGTACAAACCAGATTTACCAGTAATGGCTAAAATATTCTTCAACATACGTGTATCTAATTTTCAAAATTCGCTGCAAAAGTACTACTTTTTTTGCATATGTGCAAATTTTTTATTACTTTTGCATACTTTTTACTTTTAAACATACGATATGGCTAAGACACGTAAGATTATCAATGACCCTGTGTTTGGTTTCTTGAGTATTCCAGAAGGTGTATTATTTGAGATATTGCAGCACCCATATTTGCAGCGTCTAAATCGTATTCGCCAGTTGGGATTGAGTTTTTTTGTATATCCCGGAGCGATGCATAGCCGTTTTTTGCACTCTCTAGGTGCGATGCACCTGATGCGTGAGGCAATCACTTCGCTGCGCGAAAAGGGAGTGGAAATATCTGAAAACGAGGCGATTGCTTCGATGGCAGCGATTCTGTTGCATGACGTGGGACATGGTCCCTTCTCGCATGTGATGGAGCATACGCTGGTGGAGGGTATCACCCATGAGGAAATCAGTCTGATGATGATGATGCATATCCGCGATCACTTTGCTCAGGTTGCAGGGCATGTGGCAGATGGTCAGGCAGCTAGTATCATGGATATGGCGATAGCTATCTTCAAGGATGAATATCCGAAGCACTTTCTGCATCAATTGATATCGTCGCAATTAGATGTGGATCGATTGGATTATCTTTGCCGCGATTCGTTCTTCTGTGGTGTGACCGAAGGTAGTGTGGCGAGTGCGCGTATATTGAAGATGATGAATGTGACTGCGGATGGTCATCTGGTGGTGGAGGCCAAAGGTATCTATTCGGTGGAGAAGTTTTTGGTGGCGCGTAGGTTGATGTATTGGCAAGTATATCTGCACCATACGAGTGTTGCAGCTGAGCAATTGCTCATAAAGATTCTTGAACGTGCTAAGCAGTTGGCTCAAGGTGGGGTGGAGTTGTTTTGTTCGCCTGCGCTACGCTATTTCCTATACCATAGGATAACTGCAGAAGTGTTTACGGCTAGTCCAGAGGCACTACGTCAATACACGCTACTAGATGATGCAGACCTATTGTCGGCTATTAAAGTATGGATGCAATCGGATGATAAGGTGCTCAGCGTATTGTGTAAGAGCTTTACTAATAGGCAGTTGTTCAAGGGGCGATTGATAGAGCAATCGCTGACAGCAGCACAAGAACAGGAACTTATTGAGCAGTATGTGAAGCGCTATGGTGTGGATGAGGAAGAGGCGCATTACTTCTTTGTGGAGCATGTTTCGACGTCGAACACCTATTCTGAAAATGGTGAATCTATTGGCATCTTGTACAAGGATGGTACGGTGAAAGACATAGCTGATGCTTCAGATATGCTGAATATGGAGACGTTGACGTTCAAACCACAGAAACGCTATTTATTTCACTTGGTATGAGGTGAAATGGGATAGGTTTTGAGTGGGTTTTTGAAAATAAACGCTGATTTATTTGCAGGATTGAAAAAAAAGTAGTACTTTTGCACTCGCTTTTGGCGACGGGATGTGGCGCAGCCCGGTAGCGCAACGGTCTGGGGGACCGGAGGTCGCAAGTTCAAATCTTGTCATCCCGACAAATGAATGGAAGAAGGATGGGGGTAAGATGCCTCCATCCTTCGTTTTAAGCAGAGAAGGATTATGGCACTAAAAGGTAAGTTTGAGCAGTCGCATTGGGCGGTGAAAGTGCTCCAATGGTTGGGGTGTATATTACTATGGATGATACCTGCAATGGGGTGTATAATGCTGTTTGAACAGCCGATGTCGGTAGGTTCGCTCAAGTGGGTACAGTTGTTGCAGACGGCAGCGATGTTTCTGCTGCCGCCACTATGTATGGCGTATCTATGGTCACGAGAGCCCATGAAATGGTTAAAAGTTTCAGAGTTTCAAAGTTTCAAGGTTTCAGGAGCTGCTATATTATTGATGCTTGTGGCTTTGCCTGCAATAAATCTGTTGAGTTACTGGAACCAGCAAATGACGTTGCCTGCGTTCTTAGAGCCGTTGGAGGCGTGGATGAAAGCGCAAGAGGAGAGTGCAAAAGTTCTCACAGAGCAGTTCCTGAACGTAACGACTTTTGGCGGATTGGTGGTGAATCTATTGCTAATGGCCGTATTGCCTGCTGTGGCGGAGGAGTTGACATTCCGAGGCGTTTTGCAGCAGTTGTTTGAGGTTAAAGGTGAAAGGTTAAGAGCACCCCAAAATGCTGTGGGCATTTTCGGGGACCCCGCCAAGGTGAAAGGTGAGAGAGTGCCACACCTGGCGATATGGTGTAGTGCGATATTGTTCTCGGCTATTCATATGCAGTTTTATGGCTTTGTGCCTCGTATGTTGATGGGTGCGTTGTTTGGCTATATGTTGGCATGGACGGGCAGTCTGTGGGTACCGATACTGATGCATATGACGAATAACGCAGTGGCGGTGATACTGTATTTTGTGGCGCTACGTGCGGATTGGGATATGGAGAAAGTGGATGCTATAGGCACCAACGACACCCTGTGGTTGGGTGTCGTCAGTATGGTGATAACGATAGTAGGGATTTACATTTTCCGTCGTTCGACTACGATGAGTAGTGCTTCTTCGCGGATATCAAGCGGCAACTGAATATTGCGCAGTTGAATACTGCGTACCCATCCAGGTACATCTTTACCTTGTAACGTATCAAATACCTCGCGTATCATCTGATATTGCTGAGGGGTGTAATCTTCGACAGGGATACCAGCTAAGGTATCCAGTTCTTCGTCGTCGTAATAATCAATCTTGGCGTTGGTCTGTAGAAGCGTTTCGCGTTCACAAACCAAGTGCTCGCCGCAGCAGCCGTCATCAGGGTCGGACGCCGTTTCACGGCTATTGGACGTTGTGCTATCGGTTATTGGACGTTCGCTTTGCTCACTATTGGATTGTTGTTTGCGAGCACGGACTTCGAAGATGACAAGCACAACGATGCCAAGTGCCACAAATAGTATCAAAGGTAAAATACTACTCCACATCTTCTTCTACGACTAAGTTATTGATAATGAAATTCTGACGCTCGGTGGTGTTTTTGCCCATATAGAAGTTAAGCAAATCTTTTACCGCATCTTCTTTCCGCAAGGTGACTTGATCGAGGCGTATCTCTTTGCCAATAAAGCCCTTAAACTCATCTGGACTAATCTCTCCCAGACCTTTGAATCGGGTGATCTCTGGGTTGGGTTTGAGGTCTTCGATGGCTTGCAGACGTTCTTCCTCGGAGTAGCAATAGCGGGTCTCCTTCTTGTTCTTTACGCGGAAGAGTGGCGTTTGGAGGATATAGACGTGTCCTTTCTTTACGAGGTCGGGGAAGAACTGCAGGAAGAAGGTGAGCATCAATAGTCGGATGTGCATACCATCGACATCGGCATCGGTAGCGATGATGACCTTGTTGTAGCGCAGTTCGTCGAGTCCGTCTTCGATATTGAGTGCCGATTGCAGGCAGTTGAACTCCTCGTTTTCATAGACAACGGACTTGGTGAGTCCATAGGAGTTGAGTGGTTTACCGCGCAGGGAGAATACGGCTTGCGTGCGTACGTCGCGGCTCTTGGTGATAGAGCCCGAAGCGGAAAGACCCTCGGTGATGAAGATACTACTCTCTTGACGCAAATCATCGTCGGCATCTTTGGCAGACTTAGTAGGTTTGGCATCGTTGTAGTGGACTTGGCAGTCGCGCAACTTAGGGTTATTGAGCAGGTTCTTCTTGGCACGCTCACGAGCCGCCTTGGTAACACCTGCGATGGCTTTGCGCTCTTTCTCCGACTCTTGAATCTTTTGAAGCATTACCTCTACCGTGTTTTGATTCTTGTGGAGGTAGTTGTCGAGTTGTTGCTTGATAAAGTCACCAACAAACTTATTGACTGATAGTCCGCCTTCAGGTGACATATCTTTGGAGCCAAGTTTGACTTTGGTCTGACTCTCGAACACAGGTTCGGAGACGTTGATAGCAATAGCACCTACAACGCCATTGCGGATGTCGCTATACTCTTGGTTCTTATTGAAAAACTCCTTGATGGTGCGTGCAATCGCTTCGCGGAAAGCTACTTGGTGGGTACCGCCCTGAATGGTATGCTGACCATTGACAAAAGAGTGGTACTCCTCGCCTGACTGATTGGTATGGGTGAGGGCAATCTCTATATCTTCGCCTTTGAGGTGGATGATAGGGTAGAGTGGATCTACCGTCATATTGTCGGTGAGCAGGTCGAAGAGTCCGTTCTTGGAGGTGTATTTCTTGCCGTTGTAATTGAGTGTGAGCCCTGTGTTGAGGTAGGCGTAGTTACGCATCATGGTCTCGATGAACTCATCACGGAAGTGATAGTTCTCGAAGAGTCCTTTGCTATTGTCTGGCACGAACTCAATCATGGTGCCGCGCTTTTCGTTGCCTGTGTAGTCGATGACGTCGGTATCGGATACCAGATGTCCTTGACGGAACTCGGCACGGCGTGTCTTTCCCTCGCGGAAACTCTGTACCACAAACTTCCAACTCAGTGCGTTCACTGCCTTGGTACCTACACCATTCAGACCGACAGATTTTTTGAATGCCTTGGTGTCGTACTTACCACCCGTATTGAGTAGTGAAACTGCCTCTACCATCTTTCCCAATGGAATACCACGACCATAATCGCGCACGCATACCACTTCGCCCGTATAACCTTCGTCGTCGGTATAAGGACGCACGGTGACCTCAATCACCTTGCCTTCGTTCATGCGAAATTCATCGATAGAGTTGTCGATGGTTTCTTTGATGAGGACATAGATACCATCGTCATCGTGCTTACCATCGCCCAGTTTACCAATATACATACCCGGACGGCGGCGGATGTGTTCACGGTCATCAAGATGGACGATATTGTCGTCGTTGTAGCTACTGATTGTGTTTAATTCTTCTGCCATTATGAGAGTTTATCAATTGATAAGTATTTATAGTGCGTAATCTAAAATCATCATTAATACAAAGCCCATAGTAAAACCAAGTGTAGGGATATTGCTGTGTGGTTCGGCTTGCGCTTCGGGTATCAGCTCTTCAATCACTACGTACATCATGGCTCCTGCGGCAAATGCCAATAGGTAAGGCAGGGCAGGGGATATGAAACTGATTAGTAGGATTGTGAGTAAACTGGCTATCGGCTCCACTATTCCTGACAACGCACCTATCGCAAAGGCCTTGCCCTTGCCCATGCCTTCAGAATGAAGTGGCATAGATAATATAGCACCTTCGGGGAAGTTTTGAATGGCTATACCTATTGCCAAAGCCCATGCTGCGGACATAGGGATAGTGCTACCCTCTGCCATAGCACTAGCGAGTATCACTCCCACTGCCATACCCTCGGGGATATTGTGCAGGGTGACTGCCACAGAGAGCATCGTGGTGCGCTTCCATTGGCAGTTGCGTGTCAAACCTTCTGGCTTGTCTGCTCCGATATGCAAGTGGGGGATAAGGGTATCAAGTAGTAAAAGAAAGAGTATTCCTAATACAAACCCTACTGCAGCAGGTAGCCACGTGATGCCGCCATTTTCAGCCGCCATCTCTAGACTGGGAATAAGCAATGACCAAACCGATGCTGCTACCATCACGCCTGATGCAAAGCCCAACAGCAACTTACGCAGCAGGTCGCTCATCTTGCCGCGTAGTAAGAAGACCATTGCTGCACCAAGTGCAGTGCCTAGGAACGGGAGTAGGAGGATTGGAGTCATTGTGTTTAGTGTTTAGTGGACGCTTCGCTACTGTTTAGTGGTTAGAGGGTTATGATTCGATAGGTGAGATAAGCGGCATAGGTGAGAAGAAGGATGGCTCCGTGCCAACGCTTAATCTCATGTTTCTTGGTGAGATAGACGAAGAGCATCACAAAGACACTACCCAATGCAGCCATCAACGCATCTATCTCCAGTCCGTGGTAGCCAGGCAAGGCTTTGACGCATGCGCTCGTACCAAGGATGAAGAAGATATTGAAGATATTGCTACCTATCACATTACCTAACGCAATATCGCAGTTCTTTTTGAATGCTGCCATACAAGAGGTAGCCAGCTCGGGCAATGATGTACCCAACGCTACAACCGTCAAACCGATAATCGCATCGCTCACACCTAAGGAGTGCGCAATAGAGGTAGCACTCTTGACTATCAACTCTCCACCTACCACCAAGCCCACCAATCCACCGAGAATCAATGCCAATGCACGTTTGGCAGACATGGGTTTGTAGCCCTCGTTGCTCTCTGTTTGTGGTGCGCTACCAATACCTTTGAAATTATGCCAAAGGAAGATGAGGAAGAAGATGAGCAGGATACAGCCACCTACACCCGATATGAATCCTGCTTTACCTTGTCCGAGGTTAAGAGAGCCCAAATCGTTAATCGATGGTTGAGTGATGTTCATATTGAACAAATGCTCTATTTGCAACCATGACGGACTATTGTACACCGCAAATAGCAAGACCAATAGAGCTGCCAACATACTGAAAGGTATGTCAAATCGGCGAGTGGTTTTTTGCGATGAAATCGGGAATATTAGTGCCGTACAACCCAAGATGACAAAGGTGTTGATAATATTACTTCCGAGGACGTTGGTAATGGCAATCTCGGTACTTCCTTGTCCTACTGCCACCATGTTTACTACGAACTCGGGCATACTAGTACCGAAGGCCACGACGGTCAGGCCAATCACAATATCGCTCACGCCATATTTCTTTGCCAGCCCCGAAGCACCGTCCACGAGGAAGTCAGCACCCTTGATAAGGGCTACACAGCCCACAATAATCAGTGGTACTGCTACCCAAAAGCCGCCGTTGGTAAGCCAAGTGTTTATAAAATCAAGCATTGTTTTTTCTACTTGTAAGGTCCTTAAAGTCTTTAATTACACGTTGAACAAGAAGTGCATGATGTCGCCATCTTGCACCACGTATTCTTTGCCTTCGATGCCCAATTTACCTGCTGCACGGCAAGCGGACTCGCCACCGAGTGCGATATAATCTTCGTACTTGATTACCTCTGCACGAATGAAGCCACGCTCAAAATCGGTGTGGATAACTCCTGCACATTGAGGTGCTTTGCTGCCAGCACGGAAGGTCCAAGCACGTACCTCGTCGCTACCTGCGGTGAGGAAAGTACGAAGGTCGAGCAGTGCGTATGCTGCCTTAATCAAACGGCTCACACCTGACTCAGAAAGCCCGATTTCATCGAGGAACATCTGACGTTCTTCGTAGGTCTCGAGTTCGGCAATCTCGCTCTCAATCTTCGCAGCTACAACCAGCACTTGAGCGTTCTCATCCTTCACTGCTTCGCGCACTTGCTCCACATAAGCATTGCCGTTGACAGCAGAGTTTTCGTCCACATTGCAGACGTAGAGCACGGGTTTGCTGGTGAGGAGCATCGTATCTTTCGCCACTTGCTCCTCGTCTTTATTGACTAGTTCCACGGTGCGAGCAGACTTGCCTTGTGAAAGGGCTTCGCGATACTTGAGAAGTACGTCGAGTGCCACTTTGGCTTGTTTATCGCCACCCACGCGCACTTGCTTCTCTATCTTTTGGATGCGCGACTCCACCGTCTCAAGGTCCTTGAGTTGGAGCTCGGCATCGATGATATCTTTATCGCGGATAGGGTCCACAGAGCCGTCCACGTGTACTACGTTCTCATCATCGAAGCAACGGAGCACATGGATGATAGCATCCGTCTCGCGGATGTTAGCCAAGAACTTATTGCCAAGTCCTTCGCCTTTGCTTGCACCTTTCACCAATCCCGCAATATCCACGATTTCCACGGTGGTTGGAATCACTCCGCGTTCGGGTTTGCAGAGTTCGCCGAGCTTGATGAGTCGCTCATCGGGTACGGTGATAACGCCTACGTTGGGCTCAATCGTACAGAAAGGGAAGTTCGCTGATTGTGCCTTGGCGTTGCTAAGGCAGTTAAAGAGAGTCGATTTGCCGACATTAGGAAGTCCTACTATACCACACTGAAGTGCCATAATTCTTAATTCTTAATTAGATTATGTCCTGTCATTTCTGCTGGTTGCTCTACGCCGAGGATGTGGCAGAGGGATGGAGCCACGTCAGCGAGGATACCGTCTTCGAGTTGTGCGTCGGTGTGGTCCTTGCTCACATACACAAATGGTACTGGGTTGAGCGAGTGAGCAGTATTAGGCGAACCATCAGCATTGATAGCATTGTCGCAGTTGCCGTGGTCAGCGATAATAATGATCTCGTAGTCGTTCTTGAGAGCAGTATTTACCACTTTATCCACGCATTCATCGATCGTTTTGACTGCTTTCTCAATAGCAGTATATACGCCTGTGTGACCCACCATATCGCCGTTAGCGAAGTTGAGGGTGATATAGTCGTATTTCTGTGTGTCGAGTGCCTCGCAGAGTGCCTCTGTCACCTCTGGCGCAGACATCTCTGGTTGGAGGTCATAGGTAGCCACCTTAGGTGAAGGGATCAAGATACGCTCCTCGCCTGGGTACTCTGCCTCGCGGCCGCCGTTGAAGAAGAAGGTCACGTGTGCGAACTTCTCTGTTTCAGCGATACGGAGTTGCTTTAAGCCCGCATTAGACACGATCTCGCCCATGGTGTTTTGTACATTCTCTTTTGGGAAGAGGACATGCAGACCTTGGAATGAAGAATCGTATGGAGTCATGCAGTAGTATTGCAGGTTAGGGATGGTGGTCATACCTTGCTCTGGCATGTCTTGTTGGGTGAGCACGATGGTGATCTCTTTCGCGCGGTCGTTGCGATAGTTGAAGAAAATCACTACGTCGCCCTCCTCAATAGTAGCAAGTGGTTTGCCATCACGTATATGAACGATAGGTTTGATAAACTCATCGGTCACGCCCTCGTTGTAGCTCTCTTGCATGGCTTGGAGCATGTCCTCAGATGCTTTGCCTTCGCCATGTACGAGGCAGTCGTATGCCACCTTCACGCGCTCCCAACGTTTGTCGCGGTCCATGACATAGAAGCGACCTTGGATAGTAGCGATTTCACCGCAAGTAGTAGCCAAATGTTGTTGCAATTGGTCGATGAATCCGAGACCTGACTTAGGGTCGGTATCGCGGCCATCCATAAAGCAGTGGATGAAAGTTTGTCCGTCTAATCCGTAGGTTTTAGCGATTTGGATGAGGTAGAAGAGGTGGTCAAAAGAAGAGTGTACACCACCATTAGAGGTGAGTCCCATGATATGGAGCTTCTTGCCTGTCTCTTTCGCATAACCGAAAGCAGATTTGATTTCTGGGTTTTCGAGGATGCTGCCATCCTTGCAAGCGCGGTTGATCTTCACGAGGTCTTGATATACCACGCGTCCTGCGCCGATATTGAGGTGACCTACCTCAGAGTTACCCATTTGTCCGTCTGGTAAACCCACATTTTCGCCACTGGCTTGCAGTTGGCTATGAGGGTACTTCTCTAGGAGCGCATCCCAATGTGGAGTTGGAGTGCAAGAGATTGCGTCGGCTTTAGATTTGTTTCCGATTCCCCAGCCGTCGAGAATCATAAGTAATGCTTTTGACATAGTTGTATATTTTTTAATCGTTTATTCACTGTTTTCGCCGCAAATTTCGGCAAATTAATAATCAACCTGCAAAGGTACAGTTTTTTTTGCATTTATGCAAATAATAGGCGATTTTTCTATCAAATGCACGGATTTTTCTTGAAAATCCCTAATCCCCGAAGGGATACGAGGGGATTAGGAATTCGGGATACGCGGGACGGGACACCGTCGAGCAGAATGCAGGATGGGATTCGTTGGGCGTAGGGGAAGAATAATATAAAAAAAGAGTTGTTCAAGTCTCGGTGATAGTTGCCTAATGATACGTTTGTAATTCGGTGAGATTCCAATGAAGTTCCTATGAAGTCCCTATGGAGATAAGGGGCAGGTAAGTGGCATACAAAAGGGGAACAACGGGCTCACCCACCTCGAAAGTACGTTCGCAATTGTAGTACCTTCGGACGCCGCCTTGGCTCCGCCAATTCCCCCGAAAGTACGTTCGCAAAATGCAGCAAATATTGCAATATGTGCACTTTTTCGGCACGCCCCTTCCCCTCTGGGGTGGGTCCCTCCGAAAAAAGGAAGTTTTGTGGGCTAAGGAATCACAACGAATTTCTTATTTCATTTCATTCAAACGACTATTTCTTCAATGCTTGCGCATTTATTATCCGTCTCAATACGCCTTTTTATACAAGCATAATAGGCTTATTTCGCCTTATAATAAAAAAAGAATTCTTTTTTTGAAGAAATTCGTCGTGCTTTCTTGCGTATTTGCATTTTTTGTAGTACCTTTGTACACTAATTTGTGTAACTATGCGATTTTGTGAAATTGTAGGGCAAGAAGAAGTAAAACGACAGTTGTGTCAAGCAGTACGTGATGGACGTATTGCTCATGCACAATTGTTTACGGGCATATCAGGTGTGGGGAAATTGTCTTTGGCACTTGCGTATGCACAATACTTGGCTTGTCCAAATAAAAGCGAGAGTGATTCATGTGGTGTGTGCCCAAGTTGCTTGCAATATCAGAAATTGCAACATCCTGATTTGCATTTTGCATTTCCGATAGTAAAAGGTGAAGACGGCGACGTGTGTGATGATTTTGTGGATAAATTTAGGAGCTTGATATTAGAGGAGCATTATTTTGATTTAGATGATTGGTATCGTAGAATGGGTGTGGAAACGAAGCAGGGAATGATATACGAGAAAGAGAGTAGTGAAATTCTGCGTAAGTTGTCGCTCAAGAGTTTTGGTGATGGCTACAAGGTGATGATAATATGGCAGCCAGAGAAAATGAATACCACCTGCGCGAACAAGCTATTGAAACTATTGGAAGAGCCACCAACTAAAACGTTGTTTTTGCTGGTGAGTGAACATCCAGAGCAACTACTGAGTACGGTACTGTCGCGTGTGCAAGAGGTGCGTGTTCCTCGTTTGTCAAAAGATACCATAGCGGTTGCATTGCGTGGGGAATACTCATGGTTGGGAGAAGAGGAGTCGATGAATATAGCACATATGGCGAATGGTAGTTATTTGTCGGCACTACGTGTGATGAGCGAAAATGAAGATAATCAAACTTATTTTGATGACTTTGTGGCATTGATGCGCAACGCGTGGTTAGTGGGACAGAAAAAAGATTATAGTGCCCTATTGAAACTACGCCAATGGAGCATGGAAATGGCAGATAGCAAAGTGGGAAGAGAAAAACAAAAAGCATTTTTGCAATATGCTCAACGGCAACTTCGAGAGAATTATATATACAATTTCGGTTGTAGCGAGATGAATTATCAGACTGAAAAAGAGAAAGGATTCTCTACTCGGTTTGCGCCTTTTATCCACGAAGGAAATGTAGAAAAGATGATGGAAGAATTTGGAAAGGCGGAACAACAAATAGGGCAAAATGGCAATGCGAAGATTATATTTTTCGATCTTTGCTTGCAGATGATTGTTTTAGTGAAATAGTTTACTGATTAATGAATATATGAAAGAAGATTTTATTATAGAGAATGGTTCGTGCAGAATCACAAAGAAAGCGGTCAATCATAACCCTAGACATATGTTGCCTGTGGTGGATTGGCTAAGCGATGTGCCTCACACAGGAGATGAAGAGGATCTGGTAGAGGTACAATTTAAAAATACTCGCAAAGCATACTATCATAATTCGAACAAATTACCTTTGGAGAAAGGTGTGTCAGTTGTAGTGGAGGCAAACCCAGGTACAGATTTGGGCGAAGTGACACTGATTGGCAAGTTAGTGCCACTACAAATGAAAAAGAACCGAATCAACACTGAGCGTTATGAAATCCGTAGCGTACTGCGATTGGCTACCACAGAGGATTTGACTCGTGCTGAAGAAGCCCACGCGAAAGAACAAGAGACCATGATCAAAGCGCGTCAGTTGGCAAAGTCGCTAGGTTTGGAGATGAAGATTGGTGATGTGGAGTATCAAGGCGATGGTTCGAAAGCGATATTTTATTATATAGCTGATGGTCGTGTGGATTTCCGCCAGTTGATTAAGGTGTATGCTGAAACCTTCCGTATTCGTATTGAAATGAAGCAGATTGGTGCACGTCAAGAGGCAGGTCGTATTGGAGGTACAGGACCTTGTGGTAGAGAACTTTGCTGCTCCACGTGGATGACGCAATTCTCCTCTGTTGGCACCAATGCCGCACGCATTCAAAACATCTCGTTGAATCCGCAGAAATTGGCAGGTCAGTGCGCGAAATTGAAGTGCTGCTTAAACTACGAAGTGCCAGTATATGAAGAGGCGATAAAGAAATTACCTTCACGCAATATTCCGTTGGAAACAAAAGATGCTACCTATTACTTCTTCTCTTCTGACCCCCTAAAAGGCGAAGTGACATATTCTACCGATTCGCATCGTCCTGCTAATCTAGAAACAATTACTCCTGCCAAAGCGCATGAGATAATAGAAATGAATCGCAGAGGGGAAAAGCCATTGAATTTAGGGGGCAAGCAGTCGGCAGTAGTGATTATGGAAACAGATTATCAGAATGTGGTTGGACAAGATGATTTAACGCGTTTTGATAAGAAAAAAAATAAAAACAATGGTGGTCATCGTGGAGGAAGAAACAATGATCATCGCAACAATAATCGCAGAAATCATGAAAAAGGTAATTCTTCTCGCGCTGATTAGTGGGCTGTTGATAGCTTGTCAGCAAGGGGTTGTTTTCTCCGAATTTCAATCGCTCCCTGCTCAAGGATGGTCTGCAGATTCGGTGATGGTATTCTCTCCGAATATCACAGATACAATGGGAGATTATCAGATGCAAGTTACAGTGCGCCACACAGATAGATATCCTTATCAAAATCTATGGCTATTTGTGAATGTGAAGAAGGATTCTATGGTGTTACGTTGCGATACTATTGAGAGTTTCATGGCAAATGAACGGGGAGAGTGGTATGGCTCAGGAATGAAAATATACGAGTTACCTCTGCTGTATTTAGAGCATATTACGCTATCCGAAGGTGAATATGAAGTGACTATACAACAAGGTATGCGCGAGGATATATTGAGAGGAATAACGGATGTAGGAGTTAGTGTGTTAAGAATTGAGAATTAAATGGGAAAAAATAAACTGAAGAAATTTGCGGAGATGGAGACCTTCCACAATGTGTTTCAATGTGGAGCACGTGAGACATTGGAGGGAAATCCTGTGGTTGCGATGCGTGGCAAATGGCACGAGGAGTATTTCCATAATGACAATCCGATTGTATTGGAACTCGGTTGTGGACGTGGAGAATACACCGTAGGTTTGGCTGCTCGTTATCCCGACAAGAATTACATCGGTATAGATATCAAAGGTGCACGTATGTGGGCAGGCGCCAAGCAAGCGGAGTTGGCAGGGATGAAGAATGTGGCATTTCTGCGCACGAACATAGAGATGCTGACCCATTTCTTTGCGCCCAACGAGGTGGCTGAGATTTGGATTACTTTCCCTGACCCGCAAATGAAGAAAGCGACTAAACGACTGACTTCGACCTATTTTATGCAACGTTATGCGGAGTTGCTGCAAGAGAATGGTTTGATCCACTTGAAGACAGACAGTCCGTTCCTCTATACCTATACGCAAGCAATGGTGAAGGAGAATAAATATCCGCTACTGGTGGACACGGCTGATTTATATGGCGATAGTCAGGAATCGGAAGTCGGGAATCGGGAATCGGGTGTTGAGGAGGCGAAAGCGTTGCAGACGCATTATGAGCATCAGTGGTTGGATAGGGGGTTGACAATCAAGTATTTGCGTTGGCAATTACCTGCTAATCCGTCACTCACGGAGCCAGAAATAGAAATAGAAAAAGATAGTTATCGTTCATACGGAAGAAATTATGTATCCCCAACAAATAATTGATGCATTGCAGCATGTTCGTTACCCTGGCACGGGTAAGAACTTGATAGAGGGCGGAATGCTGGAAGATGATATCCGCATTTCGGGCATGGAGGTATCGTTCTCGTTGATTTTTGAGAAGGACAATGATCCATTTCGCAAGTCGGTAGTGAAGGCGGCAGAGGCGGCTATTCACACGTATGTGGATGAGAATGCGGCGGTGCATATCCATACGAAGTTTGTGAAGCAGAATATGGCACCCAAGTCAGACTCGGTGGAGAATTTGCGTGCTGCACAAGTGATAGCTATTCACTCGGGCAAGGGTGGTGTAGGTAAATCGACAGTAGCCGCCAACTTAGCAATTGCGTTGGCGAAGATGGGCTATAGAGTGGGTTTGCTAGATGCAGATATTCACGGGCCATCGGTACCTAAGATGTTCCATACTGAAGGTTGTCGCCCTGTTTCGACGCCCGTGAACGGTCGTAATCTGATAGAGCCGATTGAGCAGTATGGGGTAAAGATGTTGTCGATAGGTTTCTTTGTTGATCCGCAGCAAGCAGTGGTATGGCGTGGTGGAATGGCGAGCAATGCTATCAAACAACTGATTCAAGATGCCAATTGGGGCGAATTGGATTACTTCCTCATTGATTTGCCACCAGGAACGAGCGATATCCACTTGACCATGGTACAGCATCTGCATTTGACAGGTGCTATCGTAGTGACCACACCACAACCTGTGGCATTGGTGGATGCACGCAAGGGCGTGGATATGTTTATGAATGAGAAAATCAATGTGCCCGTGTTGGGGTTGATAGAGAATATGGCATGGTTTACGCCTGCGGAATTGCCGAATAATCGCTATTACATCTTTGGCAAAGATGGCGGCAAGCAATTAGCAGAAGAACTGAATATCCCGCTGCTAGGACAGATTCCGCTAGTACAGTCAATCCGTGAAGGCGGTGATGAGGGTATGCCTATCGCATTGCAAGATGGACACCCTGCGGCACAAATGTTTGAAGATATATGTCAGCACCTAAGATAACAGAGTTAGGCACTCAGTCCGTACGCAGTTTGCTCATGAAGTATGCGTTGCCCGGCATCATAGCGATGACGGCGACTTCGCTATACAACATGGTGGACTCTATCTTCATCGGGCATGGCGTGGGAGCGATGGCGTTGTCGGGCTTGACTGTGGCCAAACCCTTTATGGATATCTGCGCTGCTTTCGGCAGTTTGGTAGGCGTGGGCGCCAGTTCGCTAGTAGCCATCAAGTTGGGTGAAAAAGACTACCGCTCTGCCAATGATGTACTGGCGAATGTGATACTGCTGAATGTGCTATTGGGTGCATTGGTGATGGTGGTGGGATTGTATTGGCTCGACCCAATTCTGTATGCTTTCGGTGCGAGCGACGTGACCATCTCCTACGCACGCGATTATATGGAAATAATCCTCTGGGCAAATATATTGACGCATATCTACTACGGACTCAACAGCATGCTGCGGTCAATAGGACACCCCAAAGTGGCTATGTTCTCTACGATTGTAGCAGTGGTAGCAAATATCATTCTTGACCCTATTTTCATTTTTGCTTTGGACATGGGTGTACGAGGAGCAGCCTTAGCTACTGTACTCTCGCAAGCGATAGCAGTAGTGGGACAAATGGTTGTCTTCCTCAATCCTAAGGAAGTGATTTATTTCCACCGTGGCATATGGCGATTGAAACGCGACATCACCATGCGTGCGCTGGGTATAGGTACTGCGCCATTCCTGATGCACTTGGCAGCTTGTTTTGTGGTGATTGTGCTCAACAACCAACTGAAGCGTTATGGTGGCGATATGGCGATTGCTACGTTTGGCATAACCAATCGCTTTATGTTCTTCTTCTCGATGATTGTGATGGGACTCAACCAGGGTATGCAACCGATTGTAGGCTATAACTATGGTGCAAAACTCTACGACCGCATGATTCGTGCGCTGAAACTGACAGCCATGTGTGCCACTTGCGTGATGGGTATGTTGTGGTTGTTTGGTTTGATTTGGCCCGAAGGATTCATTCGCTTGTTTACCCACGACGAACTGCTGATAGCCCAGTCTATTGCGCCAGCCCGAGTGATGCTGTGTACCATGGTGATGGTAGGATTCCCAATGGTGGTGGGCAACTTCTATACCTCTATAGGTATGTCTGGAAAAGCAATTTTCCTCAGTTTGACACGACAGGTACTCTTGCTAATTCCCAGCATATTGCTCTTACCGTTGTTGTTTCAAACTGTAGCGGTTTCACCTATTTGGGGTGTGTGGTGGAGTCTGCCTATCTGCGATGCCTTGGCGGCGATTATTGCGGCGATTGTACTCAATCGGGATATGAGGAAGTTTAGTGTTTAGAGTTTAGTGATTAAATGCGATGAATATATTGTGTATTGAAACATCTACTTCATGTTGCTCGGCAGCTATCTGCATAGATGGTGTAGCAGTAGCAATCAAGGAGAACCTAGCAGGGGCAAATCATGCGAGTGAGTTGCCTGTGTTCGTAGAGCAACTATTGGCTATAGCTGCCAAACAATCGTGGCATATTGATGCAGTAGCTTTGTCGGAGGGACCGGGTAGCTATACGGGACTGCGCATAGGGGCGTCGCTAGCCAAAGGATTATGCTATAGTTTGGATGTTCCACTCATACCACTAGATACGCTGCAAGTGCTGTGTGCTACTATGATTGCGCAAACGCTTGTCAGCGACAACTGCTTGCTATGCCCTATGCTGGATGCACGTCGTATGGAGGTTTATACCGCCATGTACCAACCTACAACCCTAAAGAAAGAGACGTCAATACAAGCGAAAGTGGTGGACCAAACTACATTTGCGCCTGCACTTGCGGAGCAACAGATATATTTCTTCGGCAATGGCGCAGACAAGTGCAAGCAGGTGATTCTGTCGCCGAATGCATATTTTGTAGATAATATTGTACCTCACGCGCAGTATATGGGGCAATTGGCTGAAGATACTGCCCTTGAGAGGGCTTTAGATGCAAAGCAAATGGCATACTACGAGCCCTTCTACCTCAAGGAGTTTGTGCCTGCGCCTAGTCATATTAAAGGATTGAAATAATGATAAAGATGAAGAATACTATACGTTTGTTCTTGCTGCTGACCTTAGTTGGTGGTATGTCTGCATGTTCTACTCAAAAAAATACGTGGGCAACACGCAGTTTTCATCAAATGAAAACCAAATACAATATCTACTATAATGGCTACCTCTCGTTCAACGAAGGCGAACAAGCCATACGCGATGCCAATGAGGATGACTATTCTACTGTGTTGAACCTCTATCCCGTATCCAATCACGAAGCAGCAGAGGCATCTAAGTCGCAGATGGACCGTACGATAGAGAAGTGTCGCAAGTGTATAAAGCTGCATAGTATCAAAGCTCGCCCAAAAGTGGATTATGACAAGAAACGCCGTGATCCTAAATATGCGGCGTGGTTGGAGCAAGAGGAATTCAACAACCAGATGGGCAACGCATGGATGTTACTGGCGATGGCTGAGTTTCACAAAGGCGATTTCTTGGGCAGTATCAGCACGTTCAATTATATCATTCGTCATTATTCCAATGATGTGGATATGGTGGCTCGTTGCCAATTGTGGGTAGCGCGTGCTTATGCCGAGATGGGGTGGCTGTATGAGGCAGAGGACATGCTCAACAAAGTGCAGGTGGATAATCTGAGCCAAAAGCATGCTTCGCTCTATGCGGCTGCTAGTGCGGATGTGCTGCTGAAACTAGAGCACTACAAGGACGCTATCCCATACGTCAAGATTGCGCTCCCTAACGAAAAGAGAAAAGGATACAAACCGCGTTTTCAATATGTGCTAGCACAATTGTATCAGATGAATGGCGAACGAGAAGCTGCACGTAATGCCTACCAGAAAGTCCTCAAAATGCAACCCTCTAACGAAATGGACTTCAATGCACGTCTTCGCTTGGCACAGTTGGAGAAATCGCCAAAAGAGGGGATCAAACTATTGACCAAAATGGTGAAGCTTGACAAGAACAAAGACCAACTTGACCAGATTTATGGTACAATAGGAGATATTTATCTCGCTCAAACAGACACGGCTATGGCTTTAATAAACTACGAAAAAGCCATCGAAGAAAGCACGCAAAGCGGAATGGCAAAAGCCCAAGTGCTGATTACTGCGGGAGATATCTATTACGAACAACGCAACTATATCAAGGCCAGCCCTTGTTATAAAGAAGCTACCCAAATATTATCTGCCGACAACGACCAATACGAGCGTATTCAGCAACGTTCGGAAACGCTCGATGAACTGGTGATTGAATACTCCATGGTGCAACTGCAAGACTCGTTGCAGCACTTAGCTACACTTTCCGAAGCAGAGCAGCGAGTAGTGGTTGATTCTATCATTGCCCGACTGATTCGGGCTGAGGAGCAGGAGGCTGAACGTGCTGCGCAAGCAGCGAGGGAGGC
The DNA here is from genome assembly GCA_937891975.1 of uncultured Bacteroidales bacterium. Taxonomy (GTDB): domain Bacteria; phylum Bacteroidota; class Bacteroidia; order Bacteroidales; family Paludibacteraceae; genus Colicola. Next base: position 39,394 of record CALAUA010000014.1, on the reverse strand, counting down.
GGAGAATGATATGGGGCCTCGTAGTGTCAATACTGCCAATATGTTGGGCGGAGGCGCAGGTAGCGCAAATTGGTATTTCTATAATCCGCAACTCTTGCGTTCAGGCAAGCAAACCTTCCGCACCCAATGGGGCAATCGTGCGTTGGAAGATAACTGGCGACGACTCAGCAAAGCCACTACCGCCTCTATTTTCGACGATGATATGGGTATGGAGGATGAGGATATGCTACTCACCGATTCTACTTCAACCGATTCGCTCAATACGACCGAAACTACGCCTCTAGAAACGGATATGCACAAACCTGAATATTATCTCCAACAAATACCTAAGACCGAGGAGGATATCGCTCAATCCAATGAGCTCCTCGCGCGCGCGTTATATAATATGGTGTATATCTACCGTGACAAGGTGGGCGACCAGCAACTGAGTGATGAGATGTTTGAAGATTTCTGCAGACGATTCCCTAAGCACGAACTGCTGATCGACTTGTATTACATGCAGTACCTCACTGCTTTGAAGAGCAACGATATGCCTGGGGCAGAACGATTCCGTCAGCTTATCATAGCCGACTTCCCTGACACCAAAGAGGCGTTTATTGTTAGCCAACCCGATTATTTCAATCGCCTACGCCTGATGGCGCAAGAGCAAGACTCGCTCTACGAGCAAACCTATCAGGCATATACCCACAACGACTTCTCCACTGTCAAGACCAACAAAACCTACGCAGAAACCAATTATCCTCTCTCGCCGTTGATGCCACGTTTCTTGTTCCTCAACGCGATAGCTGTGGCAAAAACCGACGGACAAGCGGCTTTTATCGCTCAGTTGCAAGAGATGGTTGCCCTCTATCCAGAGAGTGCATTGTCTGCGATGGCGAAGGATATGCTAGCGCTTATGGGGCAAGGTGCGGAGAGTCAGAAGGGCGAACTAGCATCGCTGCAAGAGCGTCGTGCTGCACAAACGGAGCTCACACAGCAAAGCGATTCGGTGGCTGTGCAATTCAGTGCAGATCGTGATGTGCCTTCGTTGGTGTTGTTGATTATTGAGAATGATGAGCAAAAGACCAACCAATTGCTCTACGAGGTGGCATTGTTCAATTTCTCGCAGTTCATGATTAAGGACTTCGATCTTAAGTTGTTGCCTACTTTTGAGGCAAACACGAGCGCATTGCAGATTGCTGGCTTTGAGAAGATGGACGAGGCAGAGTGGTATATCAACCTCTTGCAGAAGAATACAACTATCCTTCCATTCTTGCAAGCCAATAATGTGCAAGTGGTTGCAATAACGGAGGAGAATTTCAAATTGTTGAACACGCACTTTAGTTTGCAAGACTATTTGTCTTCCCTTTGAAATCCCCGTACCATTCCCGTAGCACTCCGCTACCACTCTGATGTTTCTCTAAAAAAAAAGCAACCTGTTGAGGTTGCTTTTTTGTAGCGGGACCCAGGATTGAACTGGGGACCTCATGATTATGAATCATGCGCTCTAACCAGCTGAGCTATCCCGCCATTGTGCAGCTTTTTTCAAAAGCGACTGCAAAGGTACTACAAAAAATGCAAATACGCAAATTTTTTTAGGAAAAAATGTATTTTTGTATAAAAAAATGCGAATGTGCTGCATTTACCTGCCTCTCAACTCTCTTATCTCAACTCTTTCTGTTCCCTTGTTCATAGGGGAGCTGTCGCACAGCGAATGAGGGGTTATTTTTCCGAAAATGTGTAAAAAAATCGCTATTTACTTGCTCAATCCAAAATAATTCACTATCTTTGCACCGTGAACCAACGTCGGGGATGTCTGCACATCAACTGGCGGAGGGTAGCAGACATATTAAAAAGGCGTTTATTGACGCTCTGTTCTGACGTCGTGAAATCTCGCAAATTTCAGAAATATTCAGGACTTAGCAACGATAGATGTCCTACGGGATATAGATTATCCCTCTTGTGCCTATTTGGTACACTGTTTGCGTATTCATATGCGCGCACACGCGTACCTTAATTTGAAAATAGCACGAGAGTATATTTATATTCGGCGTGGGCTTCGCGTTGTCAGTTCTAATATTTCGGGCAATGCGAGAGCCTCATGGCGTGGAACGACAACAGTCGGACTCCACGCTTTTTTATATGCCTTAACGATTAACAATAATCCGCATAGTTGGGAGTTCCTATGCAAAAATATGATTATGATATGAAAAAGATTATTCTATTTGCATTAGCACTTTTAGTAATGCCATGTATCTCTGCTCAAACTCAAGTGGAAATGATTAAGGAGCGTCAATGGATTGCTAAACAATCAAAAAAAGAACTAGAAACCCAAGTAAGCAAAGCTACGAAAAAAGAAGCAAAGCGTCTCAAAAAAGAAGGTTGGGTAGTGTCACCTGGCGCACTCCCTTTAGAAAATCAATTGCAACGTTCGTATGAAATGGAGTATCAATATGATGATTTAGGCTTCCCTAAATTCATTATGGCAACTGCACAATCCATTGCAAATCATTATGATGCAGCAAAAACATCTGCTACATCTTTGGCTATTACCAATCTTGCAGGACAAATCCAAACAGAAGTTACCGCACTAATTGAAAACACTGTTGCTAATGCAGAACTATCACCAGAGGAAGCTGTTAGTATTTCCGAAACTGTGATGGCAAGCAAAACTCTAATTAGTCAATCTATTGGTCGTACAATAGCAGTGGTAGAATGTTATCGTATTTTGAAAAATAAAAATCGCGAAGTAATGGTACGTATTGCATATAATGGTGAGATGGCAAAACAAGCCGCGAAGAAAGCAGTGCGCGAAGAATTGGAGAAAAAAGGTCAAAATTTACACGAACAATTGGATAAGGTTTTAGGATTTTAAGAAAAAAAATTAATATGAATTTATATAAACGGTTGATTGTCTTTCTATTTTTCATTGTTCAACTTACAAACATCTATTCACAAGAAACAGTTGTTATTTGTGGTGAATATAGTTATCATGTTCCTGAAACAGAAAGCATGAAAGTAGCTAAACATACCGCATCTGAACGTGCACGATTGGAAGCCCTTGCTGCAACATTCGGGACAACGGTTTCACAAGATAACACTACTATTATAGACAATAAAAACGGAGAAAGCCATACGCAGTTCTATTCTATCGGAGAGAGTTCTGTAAAAGGAGAGTGGTTAGGAGATACAGAACAACCAGAATATGAATTTATGATTGATACAAAAACAGGAAATCAAATTATCTTGGCTAAAGTTTGTGGAAAAGCCCGAAAAATACTGTCTGTCCGCACAAAATTAGAAGCAAAACTTTTACGCAATGGAATAGAAGATAAGTTTGAGTCTGATTTTTTTAATGATGGAGATGATTTTTACGCATCATTCTTAGCACCTTCGGATGGATATTTAATGATTTATTGGATGAATGAAGATATTCAAGCTATTCCTTTATTGCCGTACGAGAAAGATAGAAGAAAAAATTTTCCTATTAAAGCCAATGAACGACAAGTATTTTTTGCAAAAACATCAATGAACGACAATAATAAAATTGTTGATGAATACACTTTGGCTTGTGAAGGAGACGAAGAATTGAATACATTATATTTTATTTTTTCTCAAAAAGAGTTTGAAAAACCCATATTGAAAGATGGATATGTGGATTTTAAGACATTTAATCAATGGTTACATAAAATACAACAAGTAGATCTTTCATCACAAGTAGTAAAAAAAACATTTTTAATAAAAAACAAGTAGAATTATGAGAAAAACTATCTTGATTATTTTGGTAGCTTTAGCGAGTAGTGTTCTACACGCTGATGATGTAATTATATTGAAAAGTTCAGTACGAATTGATGGGCAAATAGAATCAATTAGTAATACTGAATTACGATATAAAAAAACTAACGATTTAACGGGTCAAATATTTGTCACACCATTATCGGATGTTTCTCTAATCATCTGGGAAAATGGAGAAGTTATATCTTATGCAGATATAAAATCTTCTACAATAAAATCGGATCAGAAACAAAAAGAACAAAAACGAGAAAAAATAATGACTATTGAATCAACTAAAAAGCCCATTGAAACGAAAAAAAAATGGAACTTGACACCTTCTGATACTACTTTGATGGGTATAAGTGTGGGTTTTGGACTAAAAAAGATACCTGTCGAAAGAGTTTACGACTATAATAATGTAATTATGCCAACATGTCAACTTGGATACATTTTCCAACCAGAATTTAAATATGGTATAGGTGTAAAAACTGGTGTAAATTTTGAATTTGGCGGAGCAAAAGGGTATAGTTCAAGACAATCCATGGCTGAGATTAGTATGAACATTCCGCTCCAATGTTCCTACAGGTGTGAGTGGTTTAAGGGATTCAGTACACTTATTTACACAGGTCCCATATTGGATTTTGGCGTGCTAATGAAGGTAAAAATGGGTGCACAACCTTATTCTGATGCGTATAACTTATATTCAGATGGTAGTTACGAAGGTTTCAATTGTTTATGGGGCTTTGGCATTGCAGCACAATACAATGGTTGGCGGTTAGCTTTTGATGCTGGAGTGGGAATGGTTGATAAATATATGCAAGAGATTTATTGGGGTGATCAGTGGGATTATTATTTTGGACGTGTTATTGGCTATATACACAAGCCGATGACATTGTCAATAGCATATATGTTTAATTATAAAAAAAATAAATGATTATGAAAAAACATTTTCTTATACTAATTAGTATTACTCTTATTTTTAGTAGTTGCTTATACGATGGAGGGGAAACAATCGTACTTCCAATAGATGACATTGATCCTTTAAAGGGCATGGTTTCTGAAGGTATTATACCGTTAGAAATTCGAGATAGATTCGCTAGCTATATGACTATTCATGAAGGAACCAATCCTCCTATCATCACAGGATACTATATATTAAACCCTGTTGAAATAATCTATACTTCTGATGGACAGTATGATAAAGGTGACACTTTTGCAGATTTGTACGTTTATTTTGGAGAACAAAATAAATGGACAATTAATGAGTATAGAGAAAAACAGGCAGGAACAAATGGGACAGCTAAAGATGTTGTAATTGTAGGAAATGGCAACGATTTTACTGTATATTATATACTTGAAAGTTATTCTGATCGCAATGAAGATGGGACAGATGAAACATATACAAAGCAGAGTGTATTATTTTCTGGAACTTTTAGATCTTATGGTATAGATAATGCACAATATGCTTTTATTATGTTAGAAAAAAAGGACCCATTAGGTGTAATTATGGATAAAAATGAGTTTCGCATTTTTAAAGATGGTAACGGATTAGCTTCTACTTGTAGTTCGTGGGGATATTATGCTCCAAAACGCGTATTAGGAGAATTTGAACTTGAAAAGAATACATTAACCAAAGATGCAAAGAAGAATTATGAATAAGATACGTTTTATCCTTTGTTTAGGATGTCTTTTGACTATTATTTGTGTTCAAGCAAATGATTCGACTTTGAACAAAAAGCAGGTTCGTTGGCAACGTTGGGAACAAAATGAAGAAAAGAACCACTGGCAAATTGGTGTACGAATGGCTGGCGTAGCTAGCGACATGCTTTACACTTCATCTTATTACGATATATACTCTCATAAACCATATGCACGAGGCTCTATTGGTTTTTGGGCAGAGCGAGATATTTACCAAGGCTTTTCGATTCGACCAGAATTGGCATTTACAGGTCGTGGTGTAATATTGGAAAATAATCCTATTTACTATAGTTTATTTGCACGTTATTTTGACATACGACTGAATTTGATATATACCTTCTTGCGAGAAAACAAATTTCAGCCCTATGTATTTATGACCCCTAATCTCAATTTTGCAATGAGTGGAAGTGTAAATTATTATATCCCCTATGAAACATATGAATATCAAATGACCAATATCTCATTGGACTTAACCAGAAAAAATATCAATCCTTTCAATTTTAGCATGCTATTTGGTATCGGTATGCGTTTCCCTATAACTATTGATGATTTTCCTTTCTACATTAGTGCCGAACTGGGATATAACATTGGTTGCTTAAATACATTTTCTCATTCAGAGAAACATGGGCAGGAAGATGCCGCCAATAAGGACACGTGGTCCTCTGTACATGGTAGTCGTTTGAATAGTAATGGAGAATTAGCAATTAGTGCTCAAATCCCATTAAATAGTTTTAAATATAAAGAACGTTCTCCACGTCCCAAACAAGAGTCGTGGTTAGAGCAACGAAAAAGAGAGCGAGAAGAGCATCGTAAAGCCATTGAAGAGCAACAACGCCAACAAGCAGAATTATTAGCTATGTTACAGCAAGAACAGACAGATAATTCTGCTCGCTACAACGATGCTTTGACCGCATACAATCAAAGCTTAGCTCCTCAAAATAGAGTCGGAGATGGTATTAAAATGTATGTGGTACCAAAAGTAGCATTAGAAACTGCTGATGATGGTACTCAAGAGATGAATCTAAAAATGGAATTTACATACGAAACCACTCCTGCAGAAACCATGAATTTAGTGTATGATAAAAACACTGATGACTATCCCGCAGGAATGTATCTTCCGACCCAATCAAAGGCCTGCAAAGCCACACTTAGTTTTATCAAAGAGCAACTAAGCGGTGAAATGAAAAAATATTTTACACCGGAAACAAAAGTGACAATTAAAATTACAGGAGAGACGGATGGAAGTGCTATTCGTGGAAAGATTCCATATAAAGGCGAGTTTGGTGATTTTGAGAATCAATTAGTCTATCTTAATCATGCTATCAATGATATTTCCGTGACAAAAAAAATGGGTATTACTTCCAATGCTCAATTAGGATTTTTACGCACTCAAGGAGTGAAGTCATTCTTGGAAACATATATAGATGAATTGCAAATAACCCAAAATGCATACCAAATTTATGTTGTAGAACGTGCGGAAAAAGGTTCGCAATACCGTCGTATATCTATAGAGTTTACGATTCACAATGCATATAAAAAAGAATTGGCACAACTCTCTGCAACTCCTGTTCAAACACTTGAAAATTCAAGCACAAACGAAATAGAGAAAATCCAAAATAATACTGAAGAAATTAGTAAAACTGAAGTGTCGGATGTTGATACAAATATCCCAGTAACGAAGAAGAATAATGAAGATACATACGTTTTAATTATTGCAAACGAACATTACAACGATATTGTCGGTGTTGTTCCGTTTGCTGAAAACGATGGTACAATATTCCGTCAATATTGCATACAAACATTAGGAATTCCTGAGAGACAAATTAGAAGTACGATTGATGCTACTCGTAATCAAATTGTAGATGGTTTAGATTGGATAGATAATATCGCTCAAGCTCGAAAAGGAGCTGCAAAGTTTATTGTATATTATGCAGGACATGGAATTCCTATTGCTGAAGCGACTCACTTACTACCTGTGGATGCAAATCCAGAAAAGATAAATCAATTACTATCTTTGAATGATATTTACGTTCGTTTAGGTAACTTACCTGCTCAATCTGTAACATGCTTTATAGATGCTTGTTTTTCTGGAACTAGACGTAATGGGCAACCCATTTTACAAGGAGGACGCGGTCTCGTAAAGAAACCTAAAGTAGATGTTATTAGTGGTAAATTAATTATATTTAGTGCAGCGAATACCGAACAAACCGCATATCCTTATCCTGAGAAAAAACACGGACTGTTCACATATTTCTTGTTAAAAGCATTACAAACATCTAATGGTACGATTAATTATCAAAAATTAATAGCATATCTCACAGAAAAGGTATCATTAGAAGCTTCGTTACAGAATCGTAATCAAACTCCTACTTTACAATATAGTGAACACATAGAAGATCAATGGTTCTCATGGACTCTATAATTAATTCTTAAATATTTTTCTTCACAAAGAGCGTGTATTAATTCAATATACGCTCTTTTTTATACAATCTTATTTTGGAAATATCTTACATAAAATATCATTAAGTTATTATTGCGCTACAGGTTTTATACAATAAATTACTGACAAGAGTGTATACTAAAATGTAATATCTCTTAAATAGATTTTTTCTACATAAAGCAGACAAAATTATTCAAACTAAACTCGGCACAATCTTCAGCACCCAAAAACTTTTTTCAAAAAAAATACACTCACGCGGGAAGTCCTGTAAATACTACACTTCCCGCGTGTTGTATATACCATTTTACTCTCCAAAATCTCCAATCGTCTTATCTCACCAATGGGTTCGAACGATTAATCGCAAGCGATTTTTCAGCACAAAAATACTAAAATGCCGAAGATACGGCATTACTATAATATATAGAGGTACATAAAAAAACGGAAAGGTAAAAACGGAAAACTGAAAGCCACAGAAAGCCCACAGATGTCCCAGAGATGTCCTATGGTGGTCGCCTAACCCGAGGGGAATTTGATATACTGACAAGCATGTCAGCATTGTCCTTTCGCGAACAGAGGTAGTTGTCCAAATGGATACACGCATTTCCCTTTGAGGGAAAACACCTGTCAAGGGGCTATTACACCTCACTCTTCCTCTATTGCCGACTGATGCATGTCCATCAGTTTATCATAGCGAAGAAAGACAAAAATAGCCACCAACAGACTGCCTACCAAATTCAGTATCATGTCGCCCATGGTGTCGCGCAGTGCCTCGTGACCGCATAGTGGCACATCTTCCGCCGAAACAATAGACGCGGTAGTGGTGGCCATAAACTGCTGCGTATTCGTGCCAGCAATGGCATCATACGCATACTCGCACACCTCCCAAACTGCACCACAACTCAAGCCAAAGAGCAACACATAAAACGCGAGAAACGTCTTGTTTCTCAGCACCACCTGACTGCTGCTTTCAAACATTATACTGATAATCCACAATCCCACAAACGCCAACACACTGCCCGAAAACAGATGCAGCACAGAGTCCCACCAAGTGAAGCGACCGTAGAAGTTCAGTCCGTCGCCCATAATCATTGTCACAAAGCCAAAGAGCGCGCATAGTACAGTGATAAGTAGCGGAATGTGAATCATGAATCGCTTGCGCAGTAGCACAGGGATAGTGAGAATAGCCAATATCACAACATACTGTATTGCGCAGAAAAACAATGCATTAGCCGTAACATCTGGTTGATGCCACAGATATACTATATTGCCTGCACCAAAACCAATGGTCAAGACAAAAAGTACCGCATAAATGCGCTTCAAGCTATCGTGCAATGTGCGTTGTTTCTTGTTCTTCATATACTATCTCTTGTTTGTTCAATATCAAATCTATCACATCATCCGAAGTGTGCGGATTACTATTCAAGCGTTGCTGCTGCAACATCCTATTTCTAAATGCTTTATCTTCACATAATCGCATGGCTATAGCTACTTGTTGATTGGTGTCGTTAGTATGATACGACAAGCCATGATTATGAAAAAATCGTGCATTATAATTCTCTAAACCAGGAATTGGAGCAGTGTGAACTATAGGAATATTCTTGACTATTGCCTCGGTGGAAGTGATACCTCCTGGCTTAGTAAATATCACATCCGAAGCATCCATCAATAGCGACACTTGATCGGTGAAGCCCAACAAACAGAGTTGTTTATTGTTGGCAAAGGTTGTTTGCAGGTTGTCAGACATCTGTTGGTTGCGACCACAAACGCAAACCACCTTATCTTCCTTACGGATACGCATCAACAACTGATGCATCAGCGCGTCAAGATTGCCATATCCCATAGAGCCAGACATAATTAAATACCAATGTCCACCATTCGTAGTCCAATCATGCAGTCCGAGCGAATCTGCCAACAATTGGCGTGCTTGATGTTTGGGCTTACGAGTGGTGAATTTCTGCTCATCTATAGGAATACCTATCGGTACCAACTTCTCGCGAGGCACACCTTTCTCCACAAACTCCTCCACCAAATGCTCGTGCGGAATAATGTAGTAGTCCAAGTCTGTTTCTGCTAAGAAAGGGATGCAGGTGTAGTCGGTCATTACGAAATAAGTAGGAATCTGCAACATGGCGTTGCGACGCAGAGCAGTCATAGCCTCAGCAGGAAAGAGGTGTACGCACACTACCACATCATACGCACCATCACGAATATGTTCATATAAGGTATTAGCATACAAACGATTGACACCATAAACGAGCGATTGATGGAAATCGATATTATCGCTCACGAAACCACCAATCTTGTACACTGTTTCAAATAATGTTCCCTGTGTAGAAGAGACGTATGCATTAGCTACACGCTGCGATAGTTCATCGCTCACCAATGCTAATGTATCTTGGATATCGCACACTATACCGCGCCTATCCATGGCTATCTTCAGTGCCTTTGCACAGGAATTGTGCCCCTCTCCTGTATTGCATGAAAGAATTAAAATTTTCATAGTTAATAATGAATGGTACTACCCATTGCAGAACAAAACCCGTGCCGTACGGTGTGCGCACTTCTTTTGTTAATAGATTTTTCGCCAGTTGAACAATATTTTGTTACCATTCAACAAATATCACTTCGAAGGGATACCGAACCCTTACCGAATGTATAAACTCCCTTTTTTGTTAATCACATAGTTTAAGTAGCTTTAGCTAATAATACACCAACTGCCTGACCTTACGGACAGGCAGTTGGTGTAAATATATCCATCTATTAGATTAGTAGGATGTGCGTTGGGTAGCAGCGTAGCTGATCTTCAGCGCGTATGCACGGCGAAGCTCTTGCTTAATATCTGCGATGATACCCATCTTAGTCTCCTTGTCTGCTTTGATTGACACTGTCATCAAACCTTGGTCAGACTCTTTCATAGAAGAACGCTCGTTGATGATATAATCACCAATCTCCTTAGCGTCAGCGAAAGCATCGTCCAATTGGATACGTGTCTCTGCACCGTATTGCTTGCGGAACTCAGCAGTAGGAGTACCTACATAGATGTAACGAACCAATGATTTCTTCTCCAACTTAGTCAACTCTGTGGCTTGAGGATTCTGGATTTGAACCTTGTAAGTAACCTCCTTCATAGATGTTACAGACATGAAGAAGAACAAGAGCATGAAGATGATATCTGGCAATGAACTGGTGTTCAGCGCAGGCATCTCACGTTTATCGTTTCTACGAATTTTTGCCATACTTATTTTCCTCCATAATTTTTAGGTTCAGCCTCAGAAATCTTTTGAGGATAAATCTTGGCAATCTTCTTTTGCCACTCCTCATCAAGATCGTTGTAAGACGTGTGGAAATACTGTTGTGCGCACTCTTCGCGCAATTCATTGTAGGCGGCTACGAGTTCGTTTTGCACCTCCAAATATGCTTGATATTGCGTATCAGCGTCGTTCTGAACGGAGATAACGTGATCTTTTGCATATTTAACCATGCCAAATGGAGCACCGAAATCCTCCTCTACCAACTTAGGCATATTGGCATCGTCGTTGGGGTTAGCAATAAACTCCTTCGCCTTTGCGCGCAGTTGCTTCACATCTAGTTCTTGACCTTGCACCAGGAGTTTGTTCTCCCAGTTGATCTTCACAACAAACAAGTTACGCTTGTTGATATCGGTGTCCTCTACCTTTTGGTCGGGTGGAATAGGAGGTGGCAAACGACGTGCCAAACCTTGATTCACATCCATAGAGGTGGTCACCAAGAAGAAGATGAGCAGCAAGAACGAGATGTCAGCCATGGAACTGGCGTTTATCTGCGGGATTTTCTTTGCCATAACTACAATTACTTTTTAACCTTTGTATAAATAACACCCCAAACCAAAGCTGCTACAGTAGAAGCGGTAAGGATGTAAACAAGATACATAATAGCATCGCTCATGCGAGCCATGTTACCTACGTTATCGGTACCTTCGTAACCAAGGATCTCTACCTTCTCAGGGCTACCCAAGAACCAGCAGAGTGCGCAGAGAGCAATAGCACCCAACACTACGGCTACAGATACGAGACCGCGCTTAGGATCTACCTTGAAGGTCTCTACAAGCTTAGCCAATACGAAACCGAAAGTAACAAGGATAACAAGTACTACGAGCGCGTAAATCCAATAGAGGAGCACGTTGGTGAACTTAGGAATATCCAAGAAGTCACCAGCTACCTCCAATGAACCTTCAGAGCCTCCAAGGAAGAACAACGCAGTTGCTACGATGCCTACCAACATGAGTACCCAGAGGGTTACTTTTGGGAATAATTTATAATTCTTCATAATAATCTATAATTTTGCAAGTTTAACAATTCACGTTCTGCACAATGCAAAATAGATTATTTCTTTTGTGCTGCGTCGTATTCAACCACGAGGTCGAGGAGGCTGATAGAACTATCCTCCATCTCATTAACGAGACCCTCGATCAAGCTAAGAATGTAGTTATAGAATACTTGAAGAATAATAGCGATGATCAAACCGAGGAGGGTTGTCAACAAAGCCACCTTGATACCACCAGCCACAACGGTAGCAGAGATATCACCTACTTGTTGGATCTTATCGAACGCTTGGATCATACCGATAATGGTACCCAAGAATCCCAAAGATGGAGCGATAGAGATGAAGAGAGAAATCCAAGAGAGGTTCTTCTCCAAAAGACCGAGTTGAACACCACCGTAAGAAGCTACAGTCTTCTCAACTACGTCAACGCCCTCGTTGTAGCGGCTCAAACCTTGATAGAAGATACTTGCTACAGGACCACGAGTGTTGCGGCAAACTTCCAAAGCAGCCTCAATACCACCGTTCTTCAATGCTTTCTCTACCTCAGCCAAGAGAGCTTTGGTGTTAGTTTTGCTCAAGCTCAAATAGATAATACGCTCAATACAGAGAGCCAAACCAAATACCAAGCAGATAAGGGTTGCAGCCATAAAGCCAGCACCACCTTCAATAAACTTAGTTTTGAGAGTCTTGTGGAGAGCTACGATGGCGCTTTCCTCTGCCTCTTCTACTACTTCTTCAGCCTCAACTACAGGAGCTTCAACAGCTGCAGAATCTACAGTTACTTCCTCAGCTACAGGAGCAGCCTCAGCTGCGTCTTGAGCCATTACTGCAACGCTTCCGAAAGAAAACATTGCCAACACCGTTAGGGTTGCAAAAATTTTTTTCATACGATTTGTTTTTTGTGTATTAAATTGTTTATAATTATTTAATTCGCTTTCGCTCATGTTGGTGGCTCGCTGTGCGAGCGTTGTTATCCGGATTCGAGGGCACCGACCTCGCTACGCTCGCCCACCTCGAATACCCACAGTCTGCCACGGGCATCCTGTGCAATCCTTTTCCGTTCCCCCTCTCTCAAGCAAGCTTGGACGAGTTCTCTCGGAAAAGTCTTGCGGAGAGAGGGGGATTCGAACCCCCGAAACCCTTTTGGAGTTTACACGCTTTCCAGGCGTGCCTCTTCAACCACTCGAGCATCTCTCCTTCGTCGCAACTGGCTTGCAAGAAGAAACTCGCCCTGCGAGTTTGGCTTGCCGCCGTTGCTCCTCTTAAATCGAACCCACGAGGTTCGATTTATTTTCTATTCGGTCCATGACCGACACAAGTTTTCAATGAACATTTTTGGCATAGGCGCGGAAGCGTTTTCGTTCGCGAAACGACACAATACGCCTAATGACCCGCAAAGGTACAAAAAATATTTGATATATGCACAATAATTTGCACTTTTTTTGTTTTTTTTCACAAATTTATAACAAAAAGTGCCTTTGCATTGGCTGTTGTCACCTCATTCACATGCTCTACAGAACATTGATACACCTCTGCCAATCGCTCCACTACATGCCACATCCACTTGCTCTCGTTGCGCTTGCCACGATGAGGGACTGGTGCCATATAAGGGGCATCCGTTTCCAATACCAATCGCTCCAAAGGAATACCTACCAAGTGCTCTGCCAACTTACAATTCTTAAATGTTAGCACACCACCAATACCCAAATAATACCCCATGTCCACCACCTGTTTTGCCACCTCATGACTGCCACTAAAGCAGTGCATCACACCTTTTACTGTAGGGAACTCGCGAAGGATGTTGAGGGTGTCTTCTGTGGCATCGCGGCTATGAATCATCACAGGCAAATCATACTGCTCTGCCCAGCGCATCTGCTCACGCAATGCCTCATGTTGCTGCTCCTTAAAACTCACATCCCAATGATAGTCTAGGCCTATCTCGCCGATGGCGATAAGTTTTCTTTCGGGTATTGGACACTCCGCTATTGGATATAGGACGCCCTTCGGACTATTGGACATACGCGCATCTACGGCTGCTTTCAGAACTTGCAGTTGTTCTTGCCAATCTTCCTTTACATTCTCTGGATGCAAACCCAATGCAGGAAAGAGATATTGGGGGTATTTATCACACACCTCCAATACATCTTTTACCGAAGTCTTATCTACACCAGGCACCAGAATGGCTTCTACGCCATTCGCCTGTTGGTCAGCAAAAAAAGTGGCTAACTCTTCTGCATACTGCGGGTCATCTATATGGCAGTGGGTGTCGATCATTTTGTTTAGTGAACGCCGCAAAAGCGGCTACTGTTTAGAGAACGCGCCTTTGGCGCTACTGTTTAGGGTTTAAAGACTCGCGTTAATATACTACTGTCGCCGTAGCTGAGGAAGCGGAAATCGTGCGAGAGGGCATAGTCGTAGATAGTATGCCAATCGCCTCCTACGAACGCACTTACCAACAACAACAGCGTTGATTTTGGTTGGTGGAAATTCGTAATCAATTGATCTACTACGCGGAACTGATATCCGGGCTTAATCATTATCTGCGTTTCGGCATGCAAGACGTCTTGCTCTGTACTATCCAGATAATCCACTATCGTCTGCAATGCCTCTCGTGTGGAAAGTGTATATTCTTTCTCGTATGGCTCAAATTGAGAGACAGAGAGCAGTTGTGTGGAATGGTGTAGCGGTTGTGTAGAATGGTGTAGCAGTTGTATGCCGAGGAAATATAGACTCTCCAAGGTGCGCATACTGGTGGTGCCTACGGCTACAATATGCCCAAGATTGGCAATGATTGTTTCAATGGTATCGCGCGGCACGGCAATAATCTCCGTATGCATCGTATGTTGGTTGGCATCTGCCACTTTGACTGGTTGGAAGGTTCCTGCGCCTACATGCAGTGTCACTTCTGCCGTTTGTACGCCACGCGCGCGTAAGCCATTCAACACTTTATCCGTAAAGTGAAGTCCTGCGGTAGGGGCTGCTACCGAACCTTTGATACGTGAATAGACGGTCTGATAAGTAGTTTTGTCGCTCTCTTCGGTCTTGCGATTAAGATATGGAGGGATTGGCAACTCGCCTACAGCATCGAGAATCTCTGCAAAAGACCCTTTCCACTCCCCTTCAAGGGGAGAGTTCCATGAGAAGTGAACGGCGAAGGTATTGCCTGTTTGTTCGCCTTTCTCGGCAAATAAAGTTACCTCTTCGCCAGAGAGCAACACGACAGGCAGAGACAACGCACCTGACTTCCATTTCTTGGCATTGCCAATCATACATTTCCATGTGCAGCCGTCTGTACTACCTAAGGATAATTGGTAGTCGTGTGGTTCCAATGGTTCGAGGCAAAAAACCTCTATGCGCGCGCCGAGAGTATTGTGTAGCGGTGGTGTAGATGTGGTGCAGGGTTGTGTAGCGGTAGTTTTATGAAACTCTAGACGCGCTTGTATTACGCGCGTGTTATTATATATGAGTAGCGAACCTATAGGCAGGTATTCGCCTACGTTATAAAAGTAATCTTCGCTCACTTGTCCATCGCGGTAAACAAGCAGTTTGCTCTGGTCGCGCTCAGCTAACGGATATTTAGCTATCCGTTCGTCGGGTAGGGGATAATTATATTCTTCTATAAGGATTTCTTCCATGATTTTCTGTCGCCACTAAATAGCACATATTGATTAAAAAGACAGTCTAAGTCTCCGTTGATGAGGCGAATACGCTTCGCAGGTCGTAGTCCCACACACTTGAGTGCCTCCTCGTTGCTGGAGATTATCCATGCGGTGGCACCACAAAATTGATGTTTCAGCGTTGTACCTATATCCTGATATAGTCGCAATACATCTTTATCTTGCGACAAACGCTCACCATACGGCGGATTCATCATCACGAGTGCGCCTTCCGTGTTTTTATCAGCAAGCCGTAGTTCTTCAATACGTATTTGCTTCACCTCTATGTCACGCTGTAGGTTAGCTGATTGGATGTTCTTTTGGGCTGTTTGTACGGCATAGAAACCAGCATCTGAACCATATATCTTATGTGTAAACTCGCGCTCGCGACTATCGTCGCTATATACTTCTTCAAATAGGTCTGCATCAAAGTTTGCCCATTTCTCGAAGGCAAATCCCTTGCGATAGATACCTGGTGCTATGTTGCGTGCGATAAGTGCAGCTTCGATAAGCAATGTACCCGAACCACACATAGGGTCGTAGAAATCGCTTTGTCCCTTCCACCCCGCCAGTAGTAGCATTCCTGCGGCAAGTGCCTCGTTGATAGGCGCTTGGGTGTTAGCCACACGATAGCCGCGCTTGTGCAAGCTCTCACCCGAACTATCCAGCGAGAGGGTCACGGTATCGCCTGCTATGTGTACGTTGAGATAGATGTCTGGATTGGTGAGTTGCACATTAGGGCGCACGCCACCATGCTCCATCCACCAGTCCACAATCGCGTCTTTGACGCGGTAGGTGATGAATTGTGAATGGCGAAAGAGGTCGGAATAGACTGTGGCATCAATCGCGAAACTCATGCTAGTGTTCATGTATTGTGCCCAATCCAGTTGCTTGACTTGTTCGTATATTTCGTCTGTTTTCTTGGCTTTGAATATGGCTATTGGTACCAATACACGTGACGCGGTACGCAAACAGAAGTTGGCGGTATAGAGCATGCGTTTATCGCCTGTGAAGGAGACGGCACGGCGTTCAATCTGTACGTTGTTGGCACCTAATTCGATAAGTTCGTCTGCAAGAACTTCTTCCAAGCCCTTGAACGTCTTCGCCAACATTTGGAATTCATGATTCATATTATCGACTTACTCGAATGTAAAGATAAATACCTATAGCGAGGAAGATGAAATTCGGTAACCAAACACTCATGAATGGCGACATAACTCCATTGACAGAGAAGGTGGTAGATACAGTGGAAAAGAGAATGTACAAAGCACTTAGTGTGATACCAATACCTAGGTTCTTGCCCATGCCACCGCGTACTTTCTTCGAACTGAGGGTAACGCCCAGCAACGTCATAATGAATGCACCAATAGGACTAGCCCAACGTTTCCACCACTCCGTTTCAAAAGCTTGCACATTGCCTGAGCCACGCTGACGTTGACGGTCAATATATTCTTTGAGTTCGGGATTGGTCATCATTTGTGCGTTTTCGGCAGTATAGAATAGCTCTTTTGGGTAGATTGGGATAATCGTATCTAAGCGATTGCCTCGACTAAGGGTCTCATGCATGCCATCAAAATCGCGACGGACATATTTATCCAAATGCCAATTGTACGCAGAATCATAATGAATACGGTCTGCTGTGATACGCATGGTCAATTGCTTCCCTTCGAAATGCTCTAGCGAAGCACGGTAGCCCATGTTGGTGCGTTTTTGGAAACTCTCAATATAGAGAATCGTACCTGGTTCTACCTCCATTTGGATATTGCGTGCATTCTCGCGCGTGAAACGCTGGATGTACTTGTCTTGGAACGTGAGCATTTTTTCTGAAGCAGGAGGAATAATATAACCCGTTAAAGCGAAGGACATGATAAATAGCAGTGTGGCACTAATGGCATAGGGTACCATCAATCGGTGGTAACTGACACCACTGGCCAAGATGGCAATGATTTCGCTATTACCTGCTAGTTTGGATGTGAAGAATATTACAGAAATGAATATGAATAGCGGGCTAAACATATTCATGAAGTAAGGTACGAAGTTAAGGTAGTAATCAAATATAATCTCGCGCAAAGGTGCTTGATTCTCGAAGAAGTTATCCAATTTCTCCGTCAAGTCGAATACCACGGCAATACTCATAATGAGCACAATCGAAAAGAAGAATGTGCCGAGAAACTTGCCTATGATATATCTGTCGATGCGTTTCATATTTTGGGTATAGGGTAATGGATATTGGGTTAGAGGCGTTGCATAAGGCGAGGGGTGATGTCTTCTTTCCACGCTTTGAAATCGCCTGCAAGTATATGTTTGCGTGCTTCACCTACTAGCCATAGGTAGAAGGCAAGGTTGTGGATACTGAGTATCTCTAGCCCAAGCATCTCTTGTGCATGGATGAGGTGACGAACATAAGCACGAGTGTAATGATGATCTACGAAACTTGTGCCATACGGGTCAAGTTCGGTGAAGTCGTCTTCCCACTTTTTGTTGCGTAGGTTCATCACTCCGTTCTGCGTGAAAATCATACCATTACGTCCGTTGCGCGTAGGCATTACACAATCGAACATGTCCACTCCACGTTCTATTCCTTCGAGGATATTCCAAGGTGTACCCACCCCCATGAGGTAGCGTGGTTTGTTGGCAGGAAGGATGTCATTGACCACTTCAATCATCTCGTACATTTGTTCAGTAGGTTCGCCTACTGCGAGTCCACCAATGGCATAGCCATCTCGATCAAGGTCGCGTAGCCGCTTGGCAGCCTCTTGACGAAGGTCGGTATATACGCAACCCTGTACGATAGGGAAGAGGTGTTGCTTGTAGCCATAGAGGTCGGGAGTGGAGTCGAAGCGCTGGATACAACGATCCAGCCAACGATGGGTACGCTCCATAGATTTTTGGGCATAGGTGCGATCAGCAGTACCTGGACAGCACTCGTCGAAAGCCATCATGATGTCTGCACCGATTTCACGTTCGATATCCATGACACTCTCTGGAGTGAACATAAGTTTACGTCCATCAATATGAGAGGAGAACTGCACTCCCTCTTCGGTCATTTTGCGGATGTCGGTGAGTGAGAAGACTTGAAAACCTCCTGAATCTGTGAGTATAGGACGTTGCCAGCCTTCGAACTTGTGCAAACCACCTGCTTTGTGCAGGATCTCTGTGCCTGGGCGAAGGTAGAGGTGATAGGTATTGCCTAAGATGATTTGCGCCTTGATGTCTTCCTCAAGGAAAGTGCGTTGCACACCTTTGACAGTGCCTACGGTGCCTACAGGCATAAAGATAGGGGTTTGTATATCCCCGTGGTCAGTATGCACCACGCCCACGCGAGCACTCGTGTGAGTATCTGTATGTATTAGGTCAAAAAACGCCATTACACGAGGTGATTGTTGGTTGGGAAAATGATGGAAGGTTTGAATGCCTTCGTTTCTTCAGGTGTCATCAAAGCATACGCCATGATGATAACAGTGTCTCCAACGTGGACAAGATGCGCTGCGGCACCATTGATGCAGATACAGCCACTTCCTCGCTTACCAGGAATAACGTATGTTTCAAGACGAGCACCATTGGTGTTGTCCACAATCTGTACGCGTTCCCCTGCGTAGATATTAGCTGCCTCCATGAGGTCTTCATCAATAGTGATACTGCCGATATAATCCAAGTTGGCTTCGGTAACTAGTACGCGATGAATCTTTGATTTTAAGATATTCAAAAACATAATACTACGTATATTCTATAAAATCGGGTGCAAAGGTACGAAAAAAAATATAAACATGCAAGAAAAATGTGTTTTTTGTGTGTTGTACTGAGTCCGAGAGAGAAATAATTGCAGGGAAAGGGATCGTGATGTTTGCCACGGGCATCCTGTGCAAAGATTACAAAAAAAAACAAGTCCAACAAGGACTTGTTTCATGTTTTTTCTTTGCGGAGAGAGAGGGATTCGAACCCCCGGAACCTCTCAGTTCAACGGTTTTCAAGACCGCCGCAATCGACCACTCTGCCATCTCTCCAACGCATTCAAAACACGCGTTTTTTCAAAATCGGCTGCAAAGGTACAACAAATTTTGGATATACGCAAATTTTTTGCAAAAAAAATGTTTTAATGGGTGGTATTGTGTAGCAGTTGTGTGGTGTTGTGCAGCAGTTGGGTAGCGGTTGTGTCGTGATGGTAATCCTTCGGCGAAGTTGGCTGTATGTTACGTTTATCCTACGTATATGTTACGTATATCCTACGTATATCCTACGTAAATGATACGTAATTGATAAGGCATAACAAAAGATAAAAAATGGGGATTTTGAAGGTGAAAAAACGAGGTTTTTCAGTAGCGAAAAATGGGGTGTTGAAAAGGTATATAAGTGGTTGTTTTTGGCTGATTTATGGCAGAAGGGTAGGGACGAAAAAAAGGCAAAAATAGGGGTGAATTTTGCAAAGTCGAAGTAGCAAAATGAAAAAAGTAAAGAAAATTTAACGATTTTTGCAGAAAAATGGCACTTTTTCCGTCGAATATTTGGTCAAGTCAGAAAAAAGTAGTACCTTTGCATGCTTTTTCGCGGCGCGTGTACGCGAGCATAATGCGAGAGAGTGTGAAAACAACAATTAACAAACAATAATTATTAACCAAAATTAAAAGTTACAATGCCTACAATTCAACAATTAGTTAGAAAAGGAAGAGCAGAACTTATCGACAAGAGCAAGAGTCCAGCATTGGACAGCTGCCCACAACGTCGTGGCGTATGTGTGCGCGTTTACACTACAACTCCTAAGAAGCCAAACTCTGCTATGCGTAAAGTAGCACGTGTTCGCTTGACAAACCAAAAGGAGGTGAATGCTTACATCCCAGGTGAGGGTCACAACTTGCAAGAGCACAGCATCGTTATGGTGCGCGGTGGTCGTGTGAAAGACCTTCCAGGTGTACGTTACCACATCGTTCGTGGTACATTGGATACCGCTGGTGTAGCAAACCGCTTGCAACGTCGAAGCAAATATGGCGCAAAGCGTCCTAAAGCTAAAAAGTAAGCTGAAAACTGAAAGGTGAAAACTGAAAGGTGAAAGCTGAAAAGTTCTGACGAAACTAAAAACTAACTAAAAGTTCCATACGATGGGACAGATTATTAATGGGTTGATCGGTTGAGTAAGTAGATGGAGTAAATTTGAGAGTTTAAGGTTTAAAGTTTAAAGTTTAAAGGCTGGGGTTGAAGAAATCTACTGAAGTTAAGACAATCAACAAAAAAACAAAACAAAACAATGAGAAAAGCAAAACCAAAAAAACGAGTAATCCTCCCAGATCCAGTGTTCGGTGAGGTAATGGTGGCAAAATTTGTGAACCACCTTATGCTCGACGGTAAGAAGAATACCGCATACAGCGTATTCTACACCGCTTTGGAGACTGTTGGTAACAAGATGAAGGGTGAGCAAACTCCACTTGAAATCTGGAAACAGGCTCTTAGCAACATCACTCCTTTGGTAGAGGTTAAGTCAAAACGTATCGGTGGTGCAACATTCCAAGTGCCAACTGAGATTCGTGCTGACCGCAAGGAGTCGATTTCAATGAAGAATATGATTCTCTTCGCTCGCAAGCGTGGTGGTCACTCAATGGCTGAGAAACTTGCAGCAGAGATCATGGATGCATTTAACAACCAAGGTGGTGCGTTCAAACGTAAAGAAGATATGCACCGCATGGCAGAGGCTAACCGTGCATTTGCACACTTCCGTTTTTAATCGCTAATTAGACAAGAAGATGGCTAAACACGATTTGAAATTAAACAGAAATATCGGTATCATGGCTCACATTGATGCCGGTAAAACAACCACCTCTGAGCGTATTTTGTTCTACACTGGTTTGACTCACAAGATTGGTGAGGTGCACGATGGTGCAGCAACTATGGACTGGATGGAGCAAGAGCAAGAGCGTGGTATTACTATTACCTCTGCTGCTACCACTACTTTCTGGAACTACAAGGGTGACAAATACAAAATCAACTTGATTGACACTCCGGGCCACGTGGACTTTACTGTAGAGGTAGAGCGCTCACTCCGTATCTTGGACGGTGCTGTGGCTGCGTTCTGTGCAGTAGGTGGTGTGCAACCACAATCAGAGACTGTATGGCGTCAAGCTGACAAATACAATGTACCTCGTATTTGCTACGTAAACAAGATGGACCGTAGTGGTGCAAACTTCTTCGACGTAGTAACTCAAATCAAAGAGGTGCTTGGTGCAAACCCATGTCCAATCCAAATTCCTATTGGTGCTGAGGAGACATTCAAGGGCGTTGTTGACCTTGTGACTATGAAGGCATGTGTCTGGAATGATGAGACCATGGGTTCTGACTACAGCGTTGAGGAGATTCCTGCAAACCTCGTAGCAGAGGCAGAGGAGTGGCGCGACAAAATGTTGGAGACTATCTCTGAGTTTGATGATGCGTTGATGGAGAAGTATTTTGATGATCCTTCAACCATCACCGAGGATGAGATTCGTGCTGCAATCCGCAAAGGTTGCTTGAGCATGCAAATGTTCCCAATGGTTTGTGGTTCTTCATTTAAGAACAAAGGTGTGCAAACTATGTTGGACGCAGTTTGTGCATACTTGCCAAGTCCAATGGATACCCCTATTATAGACGGTACGGACCCACGCACGGGTGACGCGATCACGCGCGAGCCAAAAGAGGATGATGCTCTTTGTGCTTTGGCATTTAAGATTGCTACTGACCCATATGTAGGTCGTTTGTGCTTCTTCCGCGTGTATAGCGGTAAGTTGGATGCAGGTTCTTATGTGTTCAACCCACGTTCTGGTAAGCGCGAGCGTATCTCTCGTATCTTCCAAATGCACTCTAACCACCAAAACCCAGTAGAGACAATCGCAGCAGGTGATATTGGTGCAGGTGTAGGTTTCAAAGATATTCGTACAGGTGACACATTGTGCTCTGAGGACAAGCCAATCGTATTGGAGTCTATCGAGTTCCCAGCACCTGTGATTGGTATCTCAGTAGAGCCAAAGAGTCAAGCTGACCTCGACAAACTCGGCGTAGGTTTGGCTAAATTGGCTGAGGAGGATCCAACCTTTACTGTTAAGACTGACGAGCAAACAGGTCAAACAGTGATCTCTGGTATGGGTGAGCTTCACCTTGAGATTATTATCGACCGCTTGAAACGTGAGTTTAAGGTAGAGTGTAACCAAGGTCGTCCTCAAGTAGCATACCGCGAGGCAATCTCTGCTCCAGTAGAGTTGCGCGAGACCTACAAGAAGCAATCAGGTGGTCGTGGTAAATATGCGGACATTATCGTTCGCGTTGAGCCAGCAGACGAGGGCTTCGAAGGTGGCTTGCAATTTGTTGACGTGGTTAAGGGTGGTAACGTGCCAAAAGAGTATATCCCAGCAGTAGAGAAAGGTTTCACAACCGCTATGAAGACTGGTATCTTGGCTGGTTATCCACTGGATACCTTGAAGGTTACTTTGGTGGACGGTAGCTTCCACCCAGTTGACTCTGACCAACTTTCATTTGATATCTGCGCACAAATGGCGTTCAAGAGCGCTTGCGCTAAGGCGAAACCAGTATTGATGGAGCCAATTATGAAGGTAGAGGTTGTAACTCCAGAGGAGAGCATGGGTGATGTTATCGGTGACTTGAATAAACGTCGTGGTCAAGTAGAGGGTATGGATACCGCTCGTACTGGTGCGCGTATTATCAAGGCTAAGGTGCCATTGAGCGAGATGTTCGGTTATGTAACCGCATTGCGTACCATCACTTCTGGTCGTGCAACCAGCAGCATGGAGTTCTCTCACTATGATGCAGTATCTAGCACTATCGCTAAGACAGTTTTGACTGAGTGCGGTGGTCGTGTAGATCTTGTATAAGAAAGAATTTAGGTCAAGGACCAATCTTCCAATGTGTTGGTCCTTGGCTTGGATGAAACAATAAAAACCGAGTTCGAAAGTTCGAAAAGGTTGAGCAAAGGGCCGCTCAATACTTCAAACCTCTTCACTCACGCGTGCAAGTGCGCACGCACCCGCGTACTTAATATAATATATACGCTGCGCTGTAAAAAGGTTCCAAGGTTTCAAGGTTCCGCACGCGGCATGTGTAGGGTAGGCGGATAAGATAAGTAAACCCGAAGCGTGAGTCATCTGAGCAAATGACTCTTTGGATGTGCGAGCGCCAAGGATAACGTAAAACAACATTAAAAAACTAAAGACAATGAGTCAAAAAATTCGTATTAAACTGAAATCGTACGACCACAATTTGGTTGACAAGTCAGCTGAGAAAATTGTGAAGACCGTAAAAGCAACAGGTGCAGTAGTAAGTGGTCCAATTCCATTGCCAACTCACAAGCGCATCTTCACAGTAAACCGCTCAACTTTCGTTAACAAGAAGAGCCGTGAGCAATTTGAGTTGTCAAGCTACAAGCGTTTGATTGACATTTATCAATCTAACCAAAAGACTGTAGAGGCATTGATGAAGCTCGAACTCGCAAGTGGTGTGGAAGTAGAAATCAAGGTTTGATAAACAAAAAGACCACTTCCCGCGGATAGACAAGGTCGCAAGACACGTAATCCCGAGGGCGAGAGTGGAAAAAGTAATAATTAATTAACAATTTTAATCACAGCAAAAAAATGCCAGGATTATTAGGTAAAAAAATCGGAATGACATCCGTTTTCGGTGCTGATGGCAAGAATATCCCATGCACCGTGATTGAGGCTGGTCCTTGCGTTGTTACCCAACTCAAGACAGTTGAGAAGGATGGCTATGCTGCTGTACAAGTTGGTTTCATGCCAAAGAGCGAGAAACACACCAACAAGGCAGAGGCAGGTCACTTCAAGGCTGCAGGTGTACAACCAATGCGTCACTTAGCCGAGTTCGATGGATTCGAACAAGAAGTCAAACTGGGAGATACCTTGACCGTTGACATGTTTGAAGAGAACACTTATGTTGACGTAGTAGGTACTTCTAAAGGTAAAGGTTTCCAAGGTGTAGTTAAGCGTCACGGCTTTGGTGGTGTAGGTCAATCTACCCACGGTCAAGATGACCGTTTGCGTGCTCCAGGTTCAATTGGTGCATGTGCTTACCCAGCTCGCGTATTCCCAGGTACTCGCATGGCAGGTCACATGGGTACAGACCGCGTAACTGTACAAAACCTTGTAGTATTAAAGGTGATTCCTGAGTACAACTTGATCATGGTCAAGGGTAGTATTCCAGGTGCTAAAAATTCAATCGTTACAATTAACAAATAAGAGGTATGGAACTTAGTATTTTGAACATGGCCGGCAAAGAGACCGGCAAGAAGGTAGTTCTGAATGATGCTATCTTCGGTATCGAGCCTAACGACCACGCCATTTATTTGGATGTAAAGCAATATTTGGCAAATAATCGTCAAGGTACAGCGAAATCAAAAGAGCGTAGCGAGAATGCTCACTCAACCCGTAAGCTCGGTCGCCAAAAAGGTGGTGGCGGTGCTCGTCCAGGTGATTTGAAGTCTCCAGTTCGCGTAGGTGGTGGTACAATCTTTGGTCCAGTTCCACGTGACTATGGTTTCAAATTGAACAAGAAAGTTAAACAATTGGCTCGTCGTAGCGCACTCTCTTTGCGTGCTCAAAACGGTCAAATCGTCGTAGTTGACGCTTTGCAATTTGATGCTCCAAAGACCAAGGCTATGGTAGAGGTAATGAACAACTTGCAAGTAGCTGGTAAGAAGGTATTGTTCGTGTTGCCAGAGAATAACTACAATGTTCTCAAGTCAGCAAGCAATATCGAGCGCACCAACGTGGTGACTGTAAATGAACTGAATACATACGCAATCATGAACTCAAGCGCAGTGGTTCTCGTAGAGGGCGCATTGGCAGCAATTGAGGCAACTTTAGCATAAGGAGGTTACAACTATGGCAATTATTTTAAAACCAATCGTCACTGAGAAGATGACCGCCGCAGGCGAAAAGTTTAACCGTTATGGTTTTCAGGTAGTTCGTACTGCCAACAAGGTAGAAATCAAGAAGGCAGTAGAAGAGTTGTACAATGTACAAGTGCTTGATGTAAACACTTTGATCCAAGCTCCAAAGACCAAACAACGCTACACAAAGAGCGGTTTGATCCGTGGCGCTAAGCAAGCTTACAAGAAAGCAATCGTTACATTGAAAGAAGGTGAAACAATTGATTTTTATAGCAATATCTAAAAATGGCTGTACGTAAATTAAAACCCTCTACACCGGGGCAAAGACACAAAGTTATTGGCGCATTTGATACAATTACCGCAAGTGCACCAGAGAAATCTCTTGTGTTCGGTAAAACCAAGACAGGTGGTCGTAACCATCAAGGTAAGATGACCATGCGTTATATTGGTGGTGGACACAAGCAGAAATATCGCGTAATTGACTTCAAACGTAACAAAGATGGTGTACCAGCAGTAGTAAAAACTATTGAGTACGATCCAAACCGTTCGGCTCGTATCGCACTCTTGTTCTACGCTGATGGCGAAAAACGTTACATTCTTGCACCAACCGGTTTGCAAGTAGGTCAAACAGTAATCTCAGGTCCAGATGTGGCACCTGAAGTAGGAAATGCTCTTCCAATGGCTAACATGCCTCTTGGTACGCTGATTCACAACATTGAGTTGCGTCCAGGTCAAGGTGCATGCATGGTTCGTTCGGCAGGTGTGTTTGCACAATTGTCTTCTCGCGAGGATAAGTATGCAATCATCAAGTTGCCTTCAGGCGAATTGCGCAAGGTGCTTGCAGCATGTAAAGCAACTGTTGGTGTGGTTGGTAATAGCGACCACGCATTGGAGAAGAGTGGTAAGGCAGGTCGTAGCCGTTGGTTAGGCCGTCGTCCACGCAACCGTGGTGTGGCAATGAACCCAGTAGATCACCCAATGGGTGGTGGTGAAGGCCGCGCATCTGGTGGACACCCACGTTCACGCAAGGGCTTGTTAGCTAAGGGCTACAAGACACGTGCTCCAAAGAACTTGAGCAATCAATACATTATTGAAAGAAGAAAAAAATAACCTATTAAATTAAGAGAAATTATGAGTCGTTCATTGAAAAAAGGACCATTTATCAACGTTAAGTTGGAGAATAAGGTGTTGGCTATGAATGAGTCTGGCAAGAAAGATGTTGTCAAGACTTGGAGCCGTGCATCTATGATTTCTCCTGATTTCGTAGGTCATACTATTGCAGTTCACAATGGAAATAAGTTCATCCCTGTGTACATCACTGAGAACATGGTAGGTCACAAGCTCGGCGAGTTTGCTCCTACTCGTACATTCCGTGGTCACTCGGGTAATCGTTAATCCATGAATCATTCAAACAACAAATTAAATTTTAGAATTCAAAATGGGTGCTAGAAAACATAATGCAGCTGAAGCAATGAAAGAAGCTCGCAAGAGCCAATACTTTGCAAAGCTTAATAACGTTCCTACATCTCCACGCAAAATGCGCCTTGTTGCAGATATGATTCGTGGAATGGAAGTGAACCGTGCACTGGGTGCGTTGCATTTCTCTACCAAAGAGGCATCACGCTCCCTCGAGAAACTTTTGAAATCTGCTATCGCTAACTGGGAAGTAAAGACCGGAAAGAAGGCAGACCAAGAGACTCTGTATGTAAGTAATATCATGGTAGATGGCGGTATGATGCTCAAACGTCTGTTGACCGCTCCTCAAGGTCGCGGCTATCGTATCCGCAAACGCTCTAACCATGTTACTATTTTTGTAGATACTAAGAATACTAACGAAGCTAAGTAATTAACAAAATGGGACAGAAAATTAATCCAATTAGTAACCGCCTAGGTATTGTACGTGGTTGGGATTCCAACTGGTTTGGCGGTAAGAACTACGGAGATACAATTCTTGAGGATACCAAGATCCGCAAGTACCTGAATGCCCGTTTGGCTGAGGCTAGTATTTCTCGTATTGTTATCGAGCGTACTCTGAAACTTGTAACTGTAACTGTCTGCACTGCTCGCCCCGGTTTCATCATCGGTAAGGGCGGACAAGAGGTTGACAAATTGAAAGAGGAGTTGAAGAAAATCACCAAGCAAGATGTGCAGATCAACATCTTCGAGGTTAAGCGTCCTGAACTTGATGCTACTATCGTGGCTAACAAGATCGCTCGCCAACTCGAGGGTAAGATTGCTTACCGTCGTGCTGTGAAGATGGCTATCGCTTCTACCATGCGTATGGGCGCTGAGGGTATCAAAATCCAATTGAGTGGTCGTCTTAACGGTGCTGAAATGGCACGTAGCGAGATGTACAAAGAGGGTCGTACCCCATTGCACACTCTCCGTGCTGACATTGATTATTGCCACGCAGGTGCTCTCACCAAAGTAGGTATGATCGGCGTAAAGGTTTGGATCTGCCGTGGTGAGGTTTATGGCAAGAAGGATCTTGCTCCAAACTTCACACAAAAGCAAGAGGCTGGTCGTGGCGATCGTCGTCGTGATGACCGTCGTGGTGGTTTCCGCAGAAACAAAAAACAATAATGTTTAACCGATTTGTAGATTACAGTTATGTTACAACCAAAGAAAACTAAATTCCGCCGCTGCCAAAAAGGCCGCATCAAAGGCAATGCACAGCGTGGTACTGAGCTCGCATTTGGCTCATTCGGTATCAAGAGTCTTGGTACCATCTGGTTGACAGGTCGTCAAATCGAGGCAGCTCGTATCGCAGTAACTCGTTACATGCAACGTCAAGGACAAGTATGGATCCGCGTTTTCCCAGATAAACCAATCACCAAGAAGCCTTTGGATGTCCGTATGGGTAAAGGTAAAGGTGCTCCAGAGGGATTCGTAGTACCATTGGCTCCAGGACGTATCATCTTTGAGATTGACGGCGTATCATACGAGGTAGCTAAAGAGGCACTTCGTCTGGCAGCTCAAAAACTTCCTATTACAACCAAATTTGTCGTAAGACGTGATTACGACCCAACCCAAAATGTATAATCAGGATTATGAAAACAGCTGAAATTAAAGAATTAACAACTGCTGAGATCCAAGAGCGTTTGGCTGCTGAGAAAGAGGCACTCGTTCGTATGAAATTGAATCACAGCATTTCTCCGCTTGACAATCCGTTGCAGATTAAGGTGGCTCGTAAGACAATTGCTCGCCTTGCAACCGAACTTCGTCAAAGAGAATTAACAAAGTAAAAAACGAATTGACATGGAAACAAGAAATCTAAGAAAAGAGCGTCAGGGTATTGTCGTTTCCAACAAGATGGACAAGACTATCGTAGTTGCTGTTCACTGGAAAGAGAAACACCCTATTTATGGCAAGTTTGTCAATAAAACTCGCAAGTTCCATGCTCACGACGAGAACAATGAGTGCGGTATCGGTGATACAGTACGCATCATGGAGACTCGTCCATTGAGCAAGACTGTTCGTTGGCGTTTAACTCAAATTGTAGAAAGGGCTAAGTAATATGGTACAACAAGAATCAAGACTAGTAGTTGCGGACAACTCAGGTGCTAAAGAGGCATTGTGCATCCGCGTTCTTGGCGGAACCAAAAAGCGTTACGCCAGTTTGGGTGACACCATCGTAGTAGCAGTAAAAGGTGTAATTCCTTCTTCTGATATCAAGGACGGTACTGTAACACGTGCTATCGTAGTACGCGTTAAGAAAGAGGTTCGCCGCCCAGATGGTAGCTACATCCGCTTTGATGACAACGCATGCGTACTCGTAAACAACGCAGGTGAGATCCGTGGTTCACGTATCTTCGGCCCTGTGGCTCGCGAGTTGCGTCAAACGAACATGAAAATTATTTCTCTAGCACCTGAAGTGCTCTAATCATCTAAATTCTACAAATATGGCAAAATTACATATTAAGAAAGGTGATACCGTATACGTGAACGCAGGTGCTTCTAAGGGCAAAACCGGCCGTGTGTTGGAGGTGCTCGTAGAGAAACAACGTGCTATCGTAGAAGGTGTTAATATGGTATCTAAGAGTACCAAACCTAATGCAAAAAATCCTCAAGGAGGTATTGTTAAACAGGAGGCTCCTATCCATATTTCTAACCTCAACCCAGTTGAGGACGGAAAACCAGTACGCGTAGGTCGCGTATTGAAGGATGGTAAGCTTGTCCGCGTAAGTAAAAAATCTGGTAAGGAGATCTAACAATGAATACAGCAAGTTTAAAACAAGATTATCTAGAGCGCATTGTGCCAGCTCTGATGAAGGAGTTTAACTACACTACAGTAATGCAGTGCCCTAAACTCGAGAAGATCGTTCTCAACCAAGGTCTTGGAGATGCTGTGGCTGACAAGAAGCTCATCGATGTAGCTCAACAAGAGATGACACTCATCACTGGTCAGAAAGCCGTTGCTACTCTCTCCAAAAAGGATATCGCAGGTTTCAAGGTTCGTAAGAAAATGCCTATCGGCGTGCGCGTAACTCTCCGTGGTGAGCGTATGTACGAGTTCTTGGAGCGCCTCGTTCGCGTGGCTTTGCCTCGTATCCGTGACTTCAAGGGTATCCACAACAAGATGGATGGCCATGGAAACTATACACTTGGTATCCAAGAGCAAATCATCTTCCCTGAAATCAACATTGATAACATTACCAAACTACTCGGTATGAACATCACTTTCGTAACCACCGCAAACACCGATGAGGAAGGTTTCGCATTGTTGCGTGAGTTTGGATTACCATTCAAAAAGTAATTAGACTATGGCAAAAGAATCAATGAAAGCCCGCGAGGTAAAACGCGCAAAACTCGTAGCTAAATACGCAGCAAAACGCGCTCAACTCCTCAAGGATGGTGACTACGAAGGTCTCCAAGCATTGCCTAAGAACGCTAGCCCAGTTCGTTTGCACAACCGTTGCAAAATCACTGGTCGTCCAAAAGGTTATATGCGTGCATTCGGCTTGAGTCGTATTCAATTCCGTGAGATGGCCTCTGCAGGACTCATCCCAGGAGTGAAGAAAGCAAGCTGGTAAACCACTTTGAAATTCGCCCAGAGGACATAAGTGCCTCTGGGGAATAAATAAAATTAATTTATTAAATATTGTCCCGAAAGGCGGGATTAATTTAACAAAACATTATGACAGATCCAATCGCAGATTATCTGACTCGACTCAGAAATGCAATCAAAGCTGGTCACCGCGTAGTTGAGGTGCCTGCTTCGAATCTGAAGAAAGAGATCACACGCATCTTGTTCGAGAAGGGCTATATCCTTTCTTACAAGTTCGTGGAGGATGGCCCTCAAGGCACTATCAAGATAGCCTTGAAGTATGATCCAGTTAACAAAGTTAACGCCATCAAGAGTTTGAAACGTGTATCAACCCCAGGTCTTCGTCAGTACGTTGGCTATCGCGAGATGCCACGCGTGCTCAATGGTCTCGGTATCGCAATCCTTTCTACTTCTAAGGGTGTGATGACCAACAAAGAGGCTCTTGGTATGAAGCTCGGTGGTGAGGTTATTTGTTACATCTATTAATTAAGGAGGAACTGCTATGTCAAGAATTGGTAAATTGCCTATCGCTATTCCTGCAGGTGTAACTGTAACAGTTAGCCCTGAGAACCTCGTGACCGTTAAGGGTCCTAAAGGTGAACTTCAACAACAAGTTAACCCTAACATCACCGTAACCGTAGAGGATGGTGTACTCACCGTAACTCGTCCAAACGATGAGAAGCAAAACCGCGCTATGCACGGTCTTTATCGCGCGCTCATCAACAATATGGTTGTAGGTGTAAGCGAGGGTTATAAGAAAGTGCTCGAACTCGTCGGTGTAGGTTACCGTGTTGAGATGGCTGCAGCTATGCAAAATACGCTCAACTTTGCACTCGGTTATACCCACCCAATCTATCTCCAACTCCCTAAGGAGGTTAAGGTAGAGACCAAGTCAGAGCGTAACCAAAACCCTCTCGTTATCCTTGAGTCTGCTGACAAGCAACTTATCGGCCAAGTATGCGCTAAGATTCGCTCTTTCCGCAAACCAGAGCCATATAAGGGTAAAGGTATTAAGTTCCAAGGTGAAGTTATTCGTCG
Source organism: uncultured Bacteroidales bacterium (assembly GCA_937891975.1). Taxonomy (GTDB): domain Bacteria; phylum Bacteroidota; class Bacteroidia; order Bacteroidales; family Paludibacteraceae; genus Colicola. Next base: position 7,586 of record CALAUA010000014.1, on the reverse strand, counting down.
TAAAGCTGGTAAATCGGCTGGTAAATAATTAGAAAGGAATAAGTTATGAATCAGAAAATTGCAAGAAGACTTAAAATTAAAGCATCTATCCGTACACGTGTTTCGGGTACAGCTGAGCGTCCTCGTCTGACAGTATTCCGTAGCAACAGCCAAATCTACGCGCAAGTTATCGACGATTTGCAAGGTAAAACACTTGCAGCTGCATCTTCGCTCGCTATTAAAGATAAAATGACCAAAACTGAGAAGGCTGCTCAAGTAGGCAAGCTCATCGCTGAAGCTGCTAAAGCTGCTGGCGTAGAGGCTGTAGTATTTGATCGCAATGGCTACCTCTATCACGGTCGAGTTAAATCATTGGCAGACGCTGCCCGCGAGGCAGGTCTCAAATTCTAAAACAAAGAGACTGTTATGAATCGAGTAAAATCAACACAAGACTTGGAGCTCAAGGAGCGCCTCGTTGCTGTCAACCGCGTAACTAAAGTTACGAAAGGTGGACGTACTTTCACATTTGCAGCCATCGTTGTTGTAGGAAATGAGGCTGGTATCGTAGGTTGGGGTCTTGGTAAGGCTGGCGAAGTTACCGCAGCTATCTCTAAGGCTACAGAATCTGCAAAGAAGAATCTTATCCAAGTACCAGTACTCAAGGGTACTGTACCTCACGAGCAATACGCTAAGTTCGGTGGCGCTCGCGTTTATCTCCAACCTGCATCTCACGGTACCGGAGTAAAAGCCGGTGGTGCTATGCGTGCCGTATTGGAGTCTGCTGGTGTAACTGACATCTTGGCTAAATCTAAAGGTTCTTCTAACCCTCACAACCTCGTTAAGGCTACTATCGCAGCACTCGGCGAAATGCGCGACGCTCGTACTGTAGCTCAAAACCGTGGCGTGAGCTTATCAACAGTGTTTAACGGTTAATAATTTGTGAAAATCATGGCAACAATTAAAATTCAAAAAGTACGCAGCACAATCGGCTGCCCACAAGTGCAAAAGGATACTATGTTGGCGCTTGGTCTTCGCAAGATGAATGCTGTAGTTGAGCATGAGGCTACTCCTGCTATCCTCGGCATGGTAAACAAAATTAAACACTTGGTTAAAGTAATTGATTAATCTTTAAATTTTAGCAAGCATTATGGAATTAAATAATTTAACGCCAGCTGCTGGTTCAGTAAAGACCGCAAAACGTATCGGTCGTGGTCCTGGTTCAGGCCTCGGTGGTACTTCTACTCGTGGTCACAAGGGTGCTAAGTCACGCTCTGGTTACTCTAAGAAAATCGGTTTCGAGGGTGGTCAGATGCCTATGCAACGCCGCTTGCCTAAGTTTGGTTTCCAAAACATCAATCGTGTAGAGTACAAAGCTATCAACCTTTCTACTCTTCAAGCACTTGCTGAAGCTAAAAACCTCGAGAAAATCGGCTTGATTGAGCTCCACGAGGCTGGCTTCATCAACAAAACACAATTGGTGAAGATTCTTGGTAACGGTACCCTCACTGCAAAATTGACAGTTGAAGCTAACGCTTTCAGTAAATCTGCTGAAGCTGCTATCACAGCTGCTGGTGGTACTATCAACAAAATCTAATTAGTATGCGTAAGTTTATTCAAACAATCCAAAATATCTGGAAGATTGAAGATCTTCGTAGCCGACTGCTGACCACACTCTTGTTTGTGCTCATCTATCGCTTTGGTTCTTTCGTAGTACTTCCTGGTATTGAACCAACAGCCCTCAGTGCTTTGCAAGCGCAAACGGCAGGAGGTCTTATGGCACTCTTGGATATGTTCTCAGGTGGCGCCTTCTCCAATGCTTCTATTTTTGCATTGGGTATCATGCCTTACATCTCTGCATCTATCGTAATCCAACTGCTCACTATCGCAGTGCCTTACTTCCAAAAGATGCAAAAAGAGGGTGAGTCTGGTCGCCAAAAGATGAATCAAATCACTCGTTACCTTACTGTGGCTATCCTCCTTTTCCAAGGTCCTAGCTATTTGGTTAACCTCTCTGTGCAAATGGCACAGGCTGGTCAAGCCATCTCTGTAGGTTTCAACTGGTTCACCATCTCATCTACTATCCTCCTCTGCGCGGGCTCTATGTTCGTGATGTGGTTGGGTGAGCGTATCACTGATCGTGGTATTGGTAATGGTATTTCCTTTATCATTCTCATCGGTATCATTGCTCGTTTCCCTGCCGCTATCATCCAAGAGTTCTCTTCACGCTTGAACGAAGGTGGTGGTTTGATGGTCTTCATCCTTGAGATCATTCTCCTCTTGTTCGTGTTTGCTTTTGCTATCCTCCTCGTACAAGGTACACGCCGTATCCCTGTACAATACGCTAAACGTATGGTGGGTAACAAGCAATATGGTGGCGTACGTCAGTACATTCCTCTCAAGGTGAATGCTGCTAACGTGATGCCTATCATTTTTGCACAAGCTATCATGTTTATCCCTATCGCACTCGCAGGCTTCTCTGCTTCAGAGAGCGCAAGCGCATTCACACGTGCGTTTATGGATAATACTGGCTTCTGGTACAACTTCGTATTTGCTATCTTGATCATCGTTTTCACCTATTTCTACACGGCGATTATCATCAACCCTGTACAAATGGCTGAAAACCTCAAGCTCAACAACGGCTTCATCCCTGGTGTTAAACCTGGTAAGAAGACTGCTGAGTATATCGACTCTATCATGACACGCTTGACATTGCCTGGCTCTTGCCTATTGGCTATCATCGCTATCTTGCCTGCTTTTGCTCGCCTCGCTGGTGTGAGCATGGGCTTTGCGCAATTCTTCGGTGGTACATCATTGCTCATCATGGTAGGTGTAATCTTGGATACGCTACAACAAATCGAGAGCAAACTCCTTGAGCGCCACTACGACGGCTTCTATGAGTCGGGTATGCGCATCAAAGGTCGCTCTGCAATGGCATATTAATAAGAATGATATACCTAAAGACTGACGAAGAAGTCGAGTTGATGCGTCAAAGCAATGACCTGCTCGGAAGGACTTTGGCTGAAGTAGCCAAAGTCATCCGACCAGGCGTTACTACCGCTCAGTTGGACAAAGTGGCATACGAATTCATATGCGATCACGGAGGTATTCCCTCTTGCCTAGGATATGAAGGCTACCCTGCCACTCTCTGCACCTCAGTCAATGAGCAAGTCGTTCATGGTATTCCTTCCGATAAGGTGATACTCAAGGACGGCGACATCGTGTCGGTGGATACAGTGGTAAAACTGGGTGGCTTCTGCGCCGATTCTGCATACACTTTCCCTGTGGGCGAAGTGGCTCCAGAGGCGTTGCAATTGATGCGCACAACCAAACAGGCACTTTATCTCGGCATCGAACAAGCAGTCACAGGCCGCCGTCTCGGCGATATAGGTGCTACAATCCAACAACATTGCGAGAAAGCAGGTTATTCTGTGGTTCGCGAATTTGTAGGACATGGCATCGGGCGTGACATGCACGAGGAACCTGAGGTATGCAACTATGGACGTCGTGGCAATGGTATTGTACTCAAATCGGGTATGACACTAGCCATCGAACCAATGATTTGCCTCGGACGACGCAATGTCATCATCGAAAATGATGGATGGACAGCGCGCACTGCCGACCGCAAACCTGCGGCTCATTACGAGCACAGCGTTTGCGTACGCAATGGCAAGGCAGACATATTGTCCACATTCGACTATATTCAACAAGTATTAGGAGATCGTTTTATTTAAAATATACCACAATTATGGCAAAACAAGATGCAATTGAAGTAGATGGAACCGTAACCGAGGCATTGTCCAACGCGATGTTCCGTGTACAATTAGAAAGTGGTCATGTCATCATCGCTCACATCTCTGGTAAGATGCGTCAGCATTACATCAAGATTCTTCCTGGTGACCGTGTAAAAGTGGAGATGAGTCCATATGACCTCACGAAAGGACGTATTTCGTTCCGTTATAAATAACAAAACTCTAAAACTCTATTAAAATGAAAGTTAGAGCATCTGTAAAGAAGCGCAATGCGGATTGCAAAATCGTACGCCGCAAAGGTCGCTTGTATGTAATTAACAAAAAAGAACCAAAAATGAAAATGCGTCAAGGATAAGCATTTCATAGAGGTAAACAATTAAAAACAATTATCCTTAAGTAATTAATTATGGCTATAAGAATTGTCGGTGTAGATTTACCACAAAACAAGTGTGGCGAAGTCGGTTTGACTTACATCTACGGAATAGGTCGTTCAAGCGCAAAGAAGATCTTGGCAGAGGCAGGCGTTGACCCAAGCATCAAGGTACAAGATTGGACGGATGACCAAGCAGCTAAAATTCGTGAGATTATCGGTGCTAAGTACAAAGTAGAAGGTGATCTCCGTTCAGAAACACAACTTAACATCAAGCGATTGATGGATATTGGTTGCTACCGTGGTGTGCGTCACCGTATTGGTCTTCCATTGCGTGGCCAATCTACCAAAAACAACGCTCGTACGCGTAAAGGTAAAAAGAAAACTGTTGCTAACAAGAAGAAGGCAACTAAGTAATCAACCCTGTAATATCTATCAATTATGGCAAAGAAAACTGTTGCAGCTAAGAAGCGCGTTGTAAAGATTGACGGTGTTGGTCAACTTCACGTAATGTCTTCTTTCAACAATGTGATTGTTACAATCGCTAACGGCGAAGGTCAAGTTATCTCTTGGTCATCTGCTGGTAAAATGGGCTTCCGTGGCTCTAAAAAGAATACTCCATATGCAGCTCAAACTGCTGCTGAGGATTGCGCAAAGGTCGCTTTCGACCTCGGTTTGCGCAAAGTAAAAGCGTATGTTAAAGGTCCTGGACAAGGCCGTGAGAGCGCTATCCGTGCGTGCGCTAACGCTGGTATCGCAGTAACCGAAATCGTTGACGTTACTCCTATGCCTCACAATGGTTGCCGTCCTCCTAAACGTCGTCGTGTATAATTGTTTAACTATTAAAAACGTAAGAAAATGGCAAGATATATTGGACCAAAATCACGTATCGCACGTCGTTTCGGAGAGGCTATCTTCGGCCCAGACAAAGTGCTTGACAAACGTAACTACGCTCCAGGACAACACGGTGTAAACCGTCGCAAAAAAATGTCTGAGTATGGTACTCAGCTCGCTGAAAAGCAAAAAGCTAAATACACCTATGGTGTACTTGAGCGTCAATTCCGTCTCCTTTTTGCTAAGGCTTCACGTATCAAAGGTATTACTGGTGAGATCCTTCTCCAACTCTTGGAGTCTCGTTTGGATAACATCGTTTACCGTCTTGGTATCGCTCCTACACGTGCTGCTGCGCGTCAATTGGTTAGCCACCGCCACATCACTGTGGATGGCAAAGTGGTAAACATCCCTTCATACGAAGTAAAACCTGGTCAAGTCGTAGCTGTTCGTGAGAAAGCTAAATCGCTTGAGGTAATCGCAGCTTCTTTGGATGGTTTCAACCACAGCAAATATGGCTGGCTCGAGTGGAACGAAGCTGAGAAAGCAGGTAAATACCTCAATATCCCACAACGTGAGGATATCCCTGAGAATATCAAGGAGCAATTAATCGTCGAGTTGTACTCTAAATAATAATTAAATTCATGGCAATATTAGATTTTATTAAACCTGAAAAGGTGATCATGTTGGATTCGAGCAAAGATCACGGAGTTTTTGAGTTCCGTCCGCTTGAACCGGGTTATGGTATCACAGTTGGTAATGCTATTCGTCGCGTGCTTATCGGTTCGCTCGAGGGCTTTGCTATCTGCTCTATTAAGATCAATGGTATTGATCATGAATTTGCTACTATCCCAGGTGTTATCACCGACGTGACCAACCTTATTCTTAACCTCAAACAAGTGCGATTCATCCGCAAAGAGGGTATTGATGCTTCTGAGGAAACCATTCGTATGCATGTAAGGGGCAACAATGTTCTTCTTGCAGGTGAACTCAATAGCTACCTTCAATCTTTCGACGTGCTCAATCCTGAGTTGGTGCTTGCAGAGATGGATGAAACTGCTGACTTTGAGATTGATATCAATATCAATAAGGGACGTGGTTACGTATCTGCTGATGAAAATCATCATGCTAATGATGCCATTGGCGTCTTGGCTATTGATAGTATTTACACACCGATTCGCAATGTAAAATACAGTATTGATGCATATCGTGTAGAGCAACGTACCGACTATGAGAAACTGACTCTCGAAATCACTACAGATGGCTCTATCACTCCTCAAAACGCGCTTACTGAGGCTGCTAAGCTCCTTATCTATCACTTCATGCTCTTCTCAGAAGAACGTATCGTGATAGAGGATCACAGCAAACCAGTGGACAATGCGCTCAACGAGGAGCACCTCAAGATGCGTCAATTGCTCAACCAACGATTGGTTGATATGGACCTCTCTGTACGTGCGCTCAACTGCTTGAAAGCGGCAGAGGTGGATACTCTCGGTCAATTGGTTAAGTATCATCGTTCTGACCTCTTGAAGTTCCGCAACTTCGGTAAGAAATCACTCACCGAACTCGACGAACTCCTCGAGAAGAACGGTCTTGCATTTGGCATGGATATTAGCAGATACAAACTTAATGATTAATTAAAAAAGTAAAACAAAAATGAGACATAATAAGAAATTCAATCATCTTGGTCGTAAAGCTGCGCACCGTCATGCAATGCTTTCTAATATGGCTTGCTCACTCATCATGCACAAGCGTATTAAGACCACTTTGGCTAAGGCAAAAGCGCTCCGCATGTATGTAGAGCCACTCCTTACCCATGCGAAAGAGGACAGCACTGCTAACCGCCGTCTCGTATTCGCTAAATTGAAACAAAAAGAAGTTGTTACCGAGCTCTTCCAAAACGTAGCTGAGAAGATTGCTAACCGTCCAGGTGGTTACACACGTATCCTCCGCACTGGTTTCCGTCTTGGTGATGCTGCTGAGATGTGTATCATCGAGCTCGTTGACTACAATGAGAACATGCTCAAAGCTCCTAAGGCTGCAGCTAAGAAGACCACACGTCGTGCTGGTAAGAAAGCTGCTCCTAAGGCAGAGGCTGCTCCTGCCGAAGCTCCTGCCGAAGCTCCTGCTACAGAAGCTGCTGCTGAGTAATACTTGTCTGACCATTCAGACTACTCAAAAAATCGCATCCAATTGGGTGCGATTTTTTTTACTAATATTACCCATTACGCTACTACATCTTACGAGTAGGATAGGATGCTCGCGTTCGACAACATGGACGCGGCGCTAATGGGTGAGTGTCCAGAGGTGGCGCCATATGCGGTAGCCGATGACCAATGCTCCGATTAAGACGATCGCCCATAGTAACATGGTGCACCACTTGTAGAACTTAGGTACATACTTCTCAGGAGGGTGCTCTATCACGCGGTCACGATACTCCGTCACGACGACTGTGTCGGTTCTCTCCGCCTTTCGCCTTTCGCCTCTCGCCTCTAACCTATCCCGATACACCTCCTTGGTGATATAGACGGTGTCGTGGACAGTTCGCTCGCGGAATATCACGCTATCACGGAGCACGACGCTATCGCGGAGAGCAATGGTGTCCACGGCGTTGTGTAGTGTGGTGTAGTGTTGTGTAGCGTGGTATTGAGTGGTGG
>CALAUA010000013.1 GCA_937891975.1 uncultured Bacteroidales bacterium | reverse complement strand
AGTAGTTTTTGACATAATAACTTAGTTTAATTAAGGTTTGTAATATATTTCTTGCTTCTACACTTTACGCCTTACACTTTACACTCTACACCTCTCTTTCAATTACGCACTATACACGCACTATACACGCACTATTCACGCACAATACACGCACAATTCCTACCACTTCCCCGAGGGATCACTATAAGTGCAATAACACTTTTTTTACATACAATCCATGCAACTCAGTTAAGGAGATTTTAGGTTTATGTATTGTCATCGCTAAGGTAATTAGGTCCTTGTTCTTGGTTCCAAATCAACTGCAAAGATACGAATAAATTGTCGAATTTCCAAATTTTCAATGCACATTTTTCAAAAAAAAGTACACACTACTATTTTTTATCATATTTTTAACCATTTTTGAGCAGGAGCCGTAACCCCTTAGTATAATTTCCCCCTATACAGGGGAAATAATACATACTAAGAGGGTAAAAACACGGCTCCGCTCAAGTGCACATTTTTTACTCTTTGTCCGTTTCCCACTTTCATCTTTCCCTGGCTCGACGGACTCCCGTCTCGCCTGTCCCGACTCCCTTCCTTTAAACCCTAAACAACAGCGCCTTCAGCGCGTCCACTAAACAGAAAATAGCGATTTTTCGCTATTTTCTTGCATATTTGCAAACACGCTCGACGGTGTCCCGCCTCGCCTGTCCCGACTCCTCTCCTCTAAACCCTAAACAGTAGCGCCTTCGGCGCGTTCACTAAACAGAAAATAGCGATTTTTCGCTATTTTCTTGTCTATCTGCAAAAAATATCGTACCTTTGCAGCATAAATAAAACCACCATGGAAATCACCAACCTACTCGAGTTTACCCACCGCGATCAGTTGCGTAATTGGCTGTTGGAGCACGGCGAAGAGGCAAAGGAATGTTGGATAGCCATGTATCGCAGCAAACGCCCACCCTGTTCGGCTGCTTGTTTGCCGTATATTGACGTAGTGGAGGAAGCACTTTGCTTTGGTTGGATTGACTCCACCTTGAAGCGCCTACCCGATGGCAGACTAGCACAACGCTTGTCGCCACGCCGCAAACGCAGCCATTGGACGGAACTCAACAAACAACGCTGCGCCGACCTCGAAGCGCGCGGACTGATGACCGATGCAGGTCGAAGGGTATTGGCAATGGCTTTGAAAAACTAAGATATTTGCACGATAGAGTATTAAAAATGCACTTTTCCACAAAAAAAGTGCATTTTTCTTTACATACTGACAAGTTTTAGCAGTTTGATATAGTACCTTTGCAGCCGAAATGAACTCAAAAGTAAAAAATATTTGCAAATGTACAATAATTTTTGTACCTTTGCGCATTAAATTCTAATGACTATGGCAACAAAGAAAATTCTTGGTTTAGATCTTGGTACCAACAGTATTGGTTGGGCGGTCGTTAATGCAGAAACAACCGACAACGGTTTACAACCAACAAGTATAGCCAATGCAGGCAGTCGCATAATTCCTATGGATGCCAAGGAAATGGGTGATTTTGAAAATGGTAGATCAATCTCCCAGACACGAGAACGCACCCAAGCAAGAGGTACTAGACGCTTATATGAGCGTCGCGCTTTGCGTCGTGAGCGACTTAATCGTGTATTAAACCTTATGGGCTTTTTGCCAGAGCATTATACCAAACACCTCAATCGCTATGGTCAATTGAACAAAGGACAAGAACCTAAGCTCGCGTGGTGTCCTGATGAGAATGGAAAAATGCAATTCCTTTTTAGGAGTGCTTTCAACGAGATGTTAGAGGAGTTCTACACATTACATCCTGAATTTAGAAATGGGCAAAAGAAGATTCCGTATGATTGGACAGTCTATTATCTTCGCAAGAAAGCATTGAGGCAGGCTATATCCAAAGAGGAGTTGGCTTGGTTATTGATGATGTTTAATCAAAAGAGGGGGTATGAGAAACTTCGAGGAGAAGACGAAGAACAATTGGATAATAAACTGCAAGAATATCTAGTATTGCATGTGGTAAATGTTGAAGTGATTGCTAAAAATCAGCATAAAATTACTTTAGAAAATGGTTGGGAGTTTTTGTCAAAAGAAAGATATGCCAATCAATGGAAGGGAACTACCAAGGAATTTATAGTAACGACAACGATAGACCAAGATGGTAAACCTATAGTGGACAAAGAGGGTTGTATAAAGCGTACATTTAGAGCGCCTGACGAAAATGATTGGGGTCTACTAAAGATAAAAACAGAGAAACAGATTGCTGAAAGTGGTAAAACCACAGGCGAGTTTATCTACGACACTCTAATTAGAAAATTAGATACCAAAGTGTTAGGCAAACTCGTGCGTGTTATTGAGCGTGAATTGTACAAAGAGGAATTGGTGCAAATATTGAATACGCAGAAGCAATATATGGCGGAATTGCAAGACGCTGAGTTGTTTACTTCTTGCGTGGAAGCACTATATCCTAATAACCCTGCTCATAGTAATGCTTTATTAAAAAAGGACTTTGTGCATTTATTAATTGAGGATATTCTTTTTTATCAACGCCCCTTAAAGAGTAAGAAATCGAGTATCAGTGAGTGTCCATACGAATATGTAAAGAACGAGAATAGTGGAGAAAAAGTATATCATAAATGCATTTCTAAGTCACATCCTTTGTATGAAGAATATCGTGCATGGGATTTTTTGAGTAATCTGCAGATATACAATGGCAGCATCATGCAAAATGTGACGACAGAGTATATTACAAATAAAGCAGAGTTAGTTGAATGGCTATTATCTCGTCATGAAATAACTCAAGAGGTCCTATTGAAACACATTGTGGAACAAAAGCAAAAACTTTCACAAGACAAGGTAAATACTAAATCTATAAAAGATGAGATTGCTCAAAAGCAGCTCACATGGAACTACCCTGCAGACAAAAAGTTACCTATGGGTAGTACTACATCTCGCCTCATGAAATGCATGTTGGAATATGCGAAGCCAACAACTGAAAACATAGATGAAGAATCTAAGAAAAACATTCTTTACGCCCAATACTTAGAGCCACTATGGCATATAATGTATAGTATCTCAAAGCCTTTGGAGTTAGAAAAAGCGCTCACTAAATTTTCGCAACAAGCCAAAGCACCTATTCATTTTGACATACAACTTGTTGAAAAACTAAAAAAAGTCAAAGCTTTTGAGAAGCAGTATGGTGCCTACTCACATCGTGCAATCAAAAAACTACTCATGCTTATGCGGTGTGGTAAGTTTTGGACTTTGGACAATATTAATCCTAAGAATTTATGGGAAATTCAAGTACGAAACCGTGTAGAAAGAATTATTACAGGTGAAGAGGATAAAAATATGTCCACTTGGATACGCGAAAAATGTAAAGAAATGCATGAGTTAAGTGATTTCCAAGGATTGCCAAAATGGTTAGCTGAAAGCATTATTTATAATCAAGCAAATAAAGAAAAATGGAACTCGCCTGAAGATATAGACCAATACATACAGGATTTTAAAATACATTCTCTAAACAATCCTGTTGTTGAAACAGTAGTATTAGAAACATTACGCGTAGTACGCGATATATGGAAACAGGAAGGTCAGATTGATGAGATTCATGTGGAATTAGGTCGAGATCTAAAAAATTCTTCAGAAAAACGAGCATCAATACAACAGCAGATACAAAAAAATGAGCAAGCTACATTACGTGCCAAGTATCTATTGATGGAAATGATGAATCCTGAAATAGCAACAGCATTGGAACTAGAAGGATTGCGCACATTCTCTCCTAGTCACCAAGAATTGTTTCGAATCTACGAAAGTGATGCTATAGACCAAGCTGTACTAAATAAAGATAAGGAGTTTATAGAAGAACATAATAAAACTATTTCTGCGATTGCCTCTGCCAATAAACCTAGCACACAAGAGGTAAAGAAATATCTTCTATGGTTAGCACAACAATATCGCTCACCTTATACTGGTGAAATTATTCCACTAGGAAAATTGTTTACACCTGCATATCAAATTGAGCACATTATTCCTCAGTCTCGTTATTTTGACGATTCAATGAACAATAAAGTCATTTGCGAAGCAGAAGTAAATCAATTAAAGGACAGGATGCTTGGACTAGAGTTCATAAAGAAACATGGTGGAGAAAAAGTTACTCTCTCAGGAGATAATATTGTTTTGATTAAAACAGAAGAAGCATACAAAGAACTCGTATCTGAATGTTTTGGAAAAAATTCTCGAAAGAAAGAAATATTGCTATTAGAAGATATCCCAGAAACATTTATTGCTCGCCAACTTAATGATACGCGTTACATTAGCAAATTGATTAAGAAATTACTTAGCAACATTGTCCGAGAGTATAATCCAGTGACGAACGAACTAGAGAAAGAAGAGACTAGTAAGAACTTAATTGTATGTAACGGTAAAACAACGGATTATCTCAAACAAGATTGGGGAGCAAACGAGGTTTGGAATCATATTGTCTTACCACGATTTGAACGAATGAATCACCTATTGGAAACCCATGAATTCACCGCTCAAACCAAAGAGGGTCATACTATTCCATGTGTACCTCTCAAACATCAAAAGGGCTTCAATAAGAAGCGATTAGACCATCGTCATCATGCTATGGATGCTATTGTAATAGCTTGCACCACACGCAACCATGTAGCATTACTAAGTAATGAAGCCTCTATGCCTAAGAATCAGCAAACAAAGATTATGCTCTCCAAGATTTTACGCAATAAGGAGAACTATACATATAATGGTAAAACACATACCAAATATACTTCTTTTATCAAACCATGGCCAACTTTTGCACAGGATATGGAAACAACACTAAATGATATAGTGGTAAGTTTTAAGCAGAATCTGCGTGTATTAAATAGGAGTTTTAATTATACGACAAAGCGCAATGCTAAAGGCGAAAAAGAAACTGAGAAGCAAACAAATTTAGTTGTTAGAAAGTCATTGCACAAAGCTTCTACATTTGGATTGGTAAATTTACAAAAACGAAAAGATGTTACCTTAAAAGTGGCATTGATGAATCCAGATCGTATAGTAAAGAAAGACTTACGAGATAAGATTAAGTCGTTATTAGCAGAAAATATGAATGAAAAACAAATTAAAACTTACTTTGAAGAACATCAAGATGTGTGGCACGAGCTTAATCTTAAGAAGATAGAAGTATATTATTTTACAAATGAAACGAGTGAGCGGTATTTTGCTAAAAGGGTTGCATTGTCATCAGATTTCAAGGCTGAGCATATTGAGAAAATTACAGACAGTGGTATTCAAGAGATTTTGCGTAGACATTTAGAGTTATGTGGGAATAATGCAGAAGAAGCTTTCTCTCCAGAAGGAATTGAGCGAATGAATCAAAATATATTGGTTCTAAACAATGGCAAACCGCACAAACCTATTTATAGTGTAAGAAAATACGAGTCATCTGAGAAGAAGTTTGCGATAGGTCAGACAGATGTCAAGACGAAACAATATGTGGAGGCAGCAGATGGTACATGCTTATATTTTGCCATTTATAAGAGCATGATAAACGGAAAAGAAAAGAGGTCTTGCTACACAATTCCTTTGCAAATCGTAATAGAATGTCAAAAGAAGAATTATAAGAATTGGAAAATTGAATTAGACAAGTGGATGCGCTCAAATAATGAAATCGATGATTCAATAGAGTTATATGCTTTGCTATCTCCAGGTGATTTAGTGTATATGCCTACTTACGAAGAGATTGCAAATGGAAAGATATTATGGAATAAAAATAATGTATATAAAGTGGTATCATTTGACAATACGAAATGTTATTTTGTTCCTCACTATGTAGCTTCATCTATTATAGACAAGGAAGAATTTACTCGTCATAATAAAATATCAAGAGTTCAGTTTATTGATGGCGATAACCGTTTAATAAAAGATTATTGTATTCCTTTTAAAACGAATCGCCTTGGCGAAATATCAAAAGTATGATCAAACGCATTCTTTGTTTCTCCAATCCTGCCTATCTAAAATTGAAACTCAATCAGATAGTCATTGAGATTCCCGAAGTGGTATATGGAAAGGGTGTACCCAATAACATGCGCCAAGAGGGGGTGAAAACAGTGCCCATCGAAGATGTGGGTGTTGTGATTCTTGATCACAAGCAAATCACTATCACGCAAGCACTCATGGCTGCGCTATTGGAAAACAATTGCGCTATCATCACGACTAATGAGCAACATTTGCCTGTAGGATTACACCTACCTTTAGACGGACACAATCTGCAAAACGAGCGTTTTCGTGAGCAGTTGGATGCTTCAGAGCCACTCAAAAAGCAGATGTGGCAACAAACGGTCGCAAGTAAGATTCTTGGGCAAGCAACCATTTTAAAGGAACAAGGCGTAGAAAATAAGAATATGCTCGCCTGGGCAAAGACTATTCGTTCTGGTGATGTGGAGAACCTAGAAGGACGCGCCGCTGCATATTATTGGCGCAATGTCTTCCATAATCCTGACTTTGTGCGCGGACAAGAAGGCGACCCGCCCAACAATCTCCTCAATTATGGCTATGCTATCGTGCGAGCAATGGTAGCACGCGCATTAGTCGCAGCAGGGTTACTCCCTACGCTCGGCATTCATCATCACAATCGCTATAATGCTTATTGTTTGGCAGATGATATCATGGAGCCCTATCGTCCTTTTGTAGATCAACTGGTGATATATATGATGAAGCGGTATGAGGATATATCGGAAATTAATACCGAGATGAAGCGCGATTTATTAGGGCTTGCCTACCAAGATGTGCTAATAGACGGCAAACGAAGTCCTATGCAAATAGCCATTCAAACCACCGCCAATAGTGTGTACAAATGTTTTAGTGGCGAAGCACGCAAAATTATTTATCCCGATTGGTAAACGCATCTATTAGTAGGTGCGTTTTCTATTTAGATTTAGCGCACAAGCGCAGCGAGGAGCGGTCGCAATTTCTTACGGAGTACGCAGAAATTTAGTTGAGATTATTTAGATTTCGTGAGCGTAGCGAGCAGGAGATTATATATATGTCACGATTTAGCGAATATAGAATTATGTGGGTGTTGGTTTTCTTTGACTTACCAACTGAAACTAAGAAGGAACGGAAAGCAGCTGCGAAATTCCGCAAGAACCTCTTGGAAGATGGCTTCACTATGTTTCAGTTCTCAATTTATTTGCGTCATTGTCCTAGTGCTGAAAATGCTGATGTGCATATCAAGCGAGTAAAACGGATGTTGCCCGAGTTTGGGAAAGTAGGTATTATGCGAGTGACAGACAAGCAGTTCGGTGATATGGAACTGTTCGACTGCAAACACGAAGCACCCTTGCACCAACCTGTGCAGCAATTAGAGCTATTTTAGGATGATAAAAACTGATAAAAACAAAAACGCAGACGATAAAAATCGCCTGCGTTTTTTAATCCTGACTTTCTTTGTAAGTCATTGACAATCATCTATAAACACAAAGTATGTTGTTTTATCAGGATTTCAATGAGCAATTTGAAGGATATACACAACGCGGTTGCCTAGTCGAACGCGACCAGAGAGTTGTTTTATCAGGATTTCAATGAGCAATTTGAAGGATATACACAACATGCGTATAAAAATATGTTCTCTGGTTGTAGTTGTTTTATCAGGATTTCAATGAGCAATTTGAAGGATATACACAACATATTATTCGGCATCTATGGCTTTGACCATGTTGTTTTATCAGGATTTCAATGAGCAATTTGAAGGATATACACAACATATCGTTGATTCAAGCGGTCAGCGATGGGTTGTTTTATCAGGATTTCAATGAGCAATTTGAAGGATATACACAACCTGGCTTCTGTGTTCCTCCTGTGGGAGAGAGTTGTTTTATCAGGATGTCAATGAACAATTTGAAGGATATACACAACAAGCTCCACTTGGTCTCACGGCGGAAAGTGTTGTTTTATTAGGATGTCAATGAACAATTTGAAGGATATACACAACTTGTGTGTGATTCTGAGGCGCAACTGCGCGTTGTTTTATCAGGATGTCAATGAACAAATTTGAAGGATATACACAACATATAGGCGATTGTACTATAATGGATCAAGGTTGTTTTATCAGGATTTCAATGAACAATTTGTCTGCAAAAGTACAAAAAACATATGAAATATGCAAATTTATATGAAAATATTTTGTTATTTCAAAAAAAAGCACTACCTTTGCAGCAACTTATTTGAAGGATATACACAATAAGGATTATTCCGTTGTGTAAACATTCAGAGTGGCACGCAAGTGTCGCTCTTTTGTTTTTGCGAAGTAAGCTTTAGAAAAGCAGATCTACCTCTTCGTCGGTATAACAAGGTGGCAACGGACGGCAGTTATAGGTAGATGCCATCGACTCTCCATAAGCCCCGGCACTGCGTATAGCCAATATATCGCCTCGTTGCGTCGTAGGTAACAGCACATCTTTGTCAAATACATCGCTCGACTCACAAATCGGACCCACCACATCATATATTTCCCTCTTTTCCGATTGAGAAGTCAGGTTCTGAATCTTATGTTTCGCTTGATATAGGGCTGGGCGTATCAATTCTGTCATACCTGCATCCACAATAGCAAATTGCTTGGTTGCCGTTTGCTTGACATACAATACACGCGTAATCAGACTGCCACATTGCGCCACTACAGAACGACCCAACTCAAAATGCAACGACTGCTCTGGACGCAGATGCAAATGCTGAGTGAACACACGAAAATATGCCTTGAAATCAGCTATAGGATGTTTAGAAGGCGACTGATAATCAATCCCTAGCCCACCCCCGACATTAATTACCGTAGGATAGATTCCATTTTTATGAAGCAGATGCTGAATCTCGTTGATGCGCTCGCACAATGCCACGAAATCATGCATATTAGTAATCTGGCTGCCGATATGGAAATGTAAGCCCAAGAAAGAGATATTGGACAGCTGCTGCGCCAATTGCACCACCTGTAGCATATCATGGAGCGCAATGCCGAACTTGTTCTCCGCCATGCCTGTGATGATATGCGTATGGGTATGCGCTTCTACATCAGGATTGATACGCAAGCATACGCGTGCGATTTTTCCTTCACGGGCAGCTAATTCGTTGATAACTTCTAGCTCAGGAATACTCTCGACATTAAAACAGAAAATATTGTGCTGCAGGGCGGTCAATATTTCACGGTCGCTCTTCCCTACCCCTGCATAGACAATCTTGTCCGCAGGAAAACCAGCATCAATTGCCCTTTGTACCTCACCACCGCTTACGCAGTCTGCCCCTAAGCCAGCCTGCTGGATAATCTCAAGCAAACGAGGATTGGCATTCGCCTTCATGGCATAATGCACATGGTAGTTGGGATATGGCGCAACCTCCTTGACTATAGCAGCCAAAGTGGTACGCAGCAATGCGGTATCATAGTAATAAAACGGAGTTTCTGGTATCATATTTTCTTGCCTATAACTCTAACCTCTAGCCTCTAATCTTTAACCTCTAACCTTTAACCTCTTACCCAAACAAATACTTACTCAGCGATTCAAGGGCACGCTTCTTGTCGTGATCAGAAACGAGGAACGATATATTGTGATTGCTTCCGCCATACGAAATCATGCGCACTGGTACATCCTTCAACGCTTCAGCAGCCACCGATTCGAAACCCACATTCCTCCAATCCAAATCACCTACCACGCAAATGATACACATATTGTCATCTACCTCCACAACACCCAATTTCTTGAGTTCGTTGAGTATGGGCAAGAGATTTGTTTTATCATCTATTGACACAGACACACCCACCTCTGAGGTACAAATCATATCGATACTGGTCTTGTAGTTCTCGAAGATTTCAAACACCTTGCGCAAGAAGCCGTATGCCAATAACATTCGGCTACTAGTGATATTTATCGCCACGATATTATCTTTGGCCGCTACCGCCTTGATTTTGCGATGCTCTACCATATTGCTAATCACCGTGCCAGGTGCGGTAGGGTCCATCGTATTGAGCAACTTAACAGGCACGTTGGCGTATTTGGCAGGTTGAATACACGTTGGGTGCAAAATCTTTGCGCCGAAATATGCCAACTCAGCCGCCTCGTCAAAGTGCAGATGACTCACAGGAGTAGTATTCTCTACAAAGCGAGGGTCGTTGTTGTGCATGCCATCGATATCTGTCCAAATTTGAATCTCCGACGCCGACAATGCGCCACCGAGTAGCGAAGCCGTATAGTCGCTACCACCACGCTGCAGATTGGAAATCTCGCCCTCGGCATCAAGACAGATAAATCCCTGAGTGATATAGATTTGCTTATCTGGATAAAGTGCCAATTGTTTGCTAGCATGCTCCTGAATATACTTCAAATCTGGCTCACCATCTTGGTTGGTGCGCATAAACTCGAGTGCAGGCAATAAGACTGCGTTATAACCCTGCTCCAAGAGGTAATTGGTCATCATATTGGTACTCAGTATCTCACCTTGCGCCACGATAATCTTCTCCTCACGAGCAGCAAAATCACCCTTCGTAAACGAGCGAATATAGTCGAAAATACTGTGCAACAATTGCCAAGTCTGATTCCTATACTCATCGGTAGTATAGAGTTGGTCAATATGTTGGCGGTACTTATCCTCTAGTTTGGTAATATAGGCATTGGCACCCTCTTGGTTTTGCTTATAGAGGTAGTCTGCAATCTCCAAAAGACTATTGGTAGTGCCCGACATGGCAGACAAAACCACAAGATTTTGCTCACCGTCTGCAATCAGTTCAACTACACTTTTCATTCTTTGTGGCGAACCTACAGAGGTGCCACCAAACTTCATTACTTTCATATTCTTTATTTGAGTCAGGAGCAAAGAACCAGGAGTCAAGACTGATATGTTTAGTTAGGTCAGTCGTTACTGATATGTCTTGGTTCTTGGTTCCTGGTTCTTGGTTCTATTTATAATCCTTTGCTAATCCGCCTTGCGATGTCTCTTTATACAGCGATGGCAGGTCATGACCCGTCTGCTTCATCACATCCACCACTCGGTCAAACGATACGCTATGCGTTCCATCGGAGAAAGCGGCATACATATTGCTATCCAACGCACGAGCAGCCGCAAAAGCATTACGCTCAATACACGGTATCTGCACCAAGCCACATACAGGGTCGCAAGTCATACCCAAGTGGTGTTCCAAACCCATCTCGGCAGCATACTCAATCTGCGATAGTGTACCGCCAAATAACTGATTCACAGCACCTGACGCCATCGCACAAGCTACACCAACCTCGCCTTGACAACCAACTTCCGCACCCGAGATAGAGGCATTTTCTTTCACCACATTACCAATCAATCCCGCCGTAGCAAGAGCATGCAGAATACGCGTCTCAGAGAAGTCACGCGAACGCCATGTATGGTACAAGACAGCAGGCAACACACCACATGAACCACAAGTAGGAGCCGTGACAATCTTACCACCCGATGCGTTTTCCTCGCTCACAGCCAAGGCATATGAGAACACCAAACCACGCGTACGAAGGTTGTCCTTATACCCTGCCACCTTAATATAATAGCTCGCTGCCTTGCGACGGAGGTGTAATGGTCCGGGCAATACCCCTTCGTGATCCAAACCGCGCTCCACTGCTTCGCGCATCACTTGCCATACCTCGCGCAGATAATCCCAAATCTCTTTACCCTCATAGTGCTCCACATACTCCCAGTAGTCCCAGCCCATCTTATCGCAATAATCCTTGATATCGCTCAAACGAGTAAGTGGATAGATGGACGCTTCGCCGCTAGGCGATAGAGCACCCCAAAAATCAGCAAATTTTTCGGGGACCCCGCTGGCGATAAGGCGATGAGGCGATGAGGCAGGATCTTCCGCCAATGCTCCACCGCCTACGGAATATACAGTCCACTCATCTAGCAAATCACCTTTCTCGTTCCATGCGCAGAAACGCATGCCGTTGGGGTGAAATGGCAAAAACTCATCATGCCACACAATCTCCACCGATGGAATCACATCGATAATGGCTGCATCGGTCAAGTGACCTTTTCCTGTAGCCGACAAACTGCCATACAAGTGCGCTTGATACTTTGCAGCATCGGGATGATGCTCCAGAAAAATCTCAGCTGCCTTACGAGGTCCCATGGTATGGCTACTGCTTGGTCCATAGCCAATACGAAATATCTCACGAATTGTTTTCATATATTCAATTATTCTCTAAACAGTAGCGTAGCGTTCACTAAACTCTAAACACTAATCACTAAACACTAAACTCTCACTAGAGAGAGAGCCAGCAACCAAGCTGACTCTCCCAGTTGGAACATCCAGAGGGCATGCCCTCCAGATGAATATGTTACGGCATGATTACTCAGCCATCAACAGCTCCATGATAGTGCAAGCTGACTTAGCCACTGGGCTACCAGGGCCGAAGATAGCAGCCACACCTGCCTTGTAGAGGTAGTCATAGTCTTGTGCTGGGATTACACCACCTGCGATGACCATGATATCCTCGCGGCCAAGTTTCTTGAGCTCCTCAATCACTTGTGGTACAAGAGTCTTGTGACCAGCTGCAAGTGAAGATACACCAAGAACGTGAACGTCGTTCTCAACAGCTTGTTTAGCTGCCTCAGCAGGAGTTTGGAACAATGGACCCATATCTACGTCAAAACCGCAGTCAGCGTAGCCAGTAGCTACCACCTTTGCACCACGGTCGTGACCGTCTTGACCCATCTTAGCAATCATGATACGAGGTTGACGACCCTCTTTCTTAGCAAATTCTGCTGTGAGTTCTTGTGCCTTAACGAAGAACTCGTCATTCTTAGTTCCTGATGCGTACACGCCTGAAATAGTTCTAATTGTTGCTGAATAGCGACCAACCACTTTCTCGCAAGCGTCAGAGATCTCGCCCAATGATGCGCGCAGACCTGCTGCCTTAACTGCCAAAGCGAGCAAGTTGTTAGAGCACTTTTTACCATCTGCCCACTCTTGTACAGTAGCAGTAATCTCTGCCAACGCAGCTTGTACAGCTGCCTCATCGCGGTGAGCGCGGAGCTCTTGCAAACGAGCCACTTGCTCCTCACGAACAGCAGTATTGTCGATCTCAAGGATATCGATTGGATCCTCGTGAGCCAAGCGGTGCTCGTTCACGCCGATAATCTTTTGCTCGCCAGAGTCGATACGTGCTTGTGTGCGCGCAGCTGCCTCCTCGATACGCATTTTTGGAATACCAGTCTCGATAGCAGCAGCCATACCGCCGAGCTTCTCAATCTCTTGGATGTGTGCCCAAGCCTTGTCAGCGAGCTCTTGAGTCAGTTGCTCTACGTAGTAAGAACCTGCCCATGGGTCGATAGCCTTACATACCTTAGTCTCCTCTTGGATATAGATCTGTGTGTTACGAGCGATACGAGCAGAGAAGTCAGTTGGCAATGCGATGGCCTCGTCCAATGCGTTGGTATGCAATGATTGGGTGTGACCCAACGCTGCACCCATCGCCTCGATACAGGTACGACCTACGTTGTTGAATGGATCTTGCTCGGTGAGTGACCAACCAGATGTTTGGCAGTGAGTACGCAATGCCATAGATTTTGGATTCTTTGCACCGAAAGACTTCACAATCTTTGCCCACAACATACGACCAGCACGCATCTTAGCGATCTCCATGAAGTGGTTCATACCGATAGCCCAGAAGAAAGACAAGCGTGGAGCAAAGGTATCTACGTCCATACCTGCATTCACACCAGCGCGAAGGTACTCCATACCGTCAGCCAAGGTGTAAGCCAACTCAATATCTGCGGTAGCACCTGCCTCTTGCATGTGGTAGCCAGAGATAGAGATAGAGTTGAACTTAGGCATGTTTTGTGAGGTATATTCGAAGATATCAGCGATAATCTTCATAGAGAACTTAGGAGGATAGATATAGGTGTTACGCACCATGAACTCTTTGAGGATGTCATTTTGGATTGTACCAGCCATCTCTTCGAGTTTAGCGCCTTGCTCTAAACCTGCGTTGATGTAGAACGCCAAGATAGGAAGAACGGCACCGTTCATAGTCATAGACACAGACATCTTGTTCAATGGAATTCCAGCGAACAACACTTTCATGTCCTCGAGCGAGCAGATACTTACACCTGCTTTACCCACATCACCTACCACGCGCATGTTGTCGGCGTTGTAACCACGGTGAGTTGGAAGGTCGAATGCTACAGACAGACCTTTTTGACCAGAAGCCAAGTTACGGCGATAGAACGCGTTAGACTCCTCTGCAGTAGAGAAACCTGCGTATTGGCGGATGGTCCAGGGACGCAATGGATACATTGCGCTATAGGGGCCACGGAGGAATGGTGGGATACCTGAAGCGTAGTTGAGGTGTTCCATGCCCTCGAGGTCTTCTTTGGTATAAACTGGCTTAACATCGATGAGTTCAGGTGTTTTCCAGTTAGCTTCATTGGCTCCTTCTACATGCGAAGCAGCCACTTTCTTGATATCAATATCTTTAAAATTTGGTTTCATAATCGCATTATTTATTTAGAAGTTGAGCATTGAATTTCTTTAGTGTCTCGAGTACGTTTACACGAACGTGGATAAAGTTCTCAATACCGAGTTTTTGCAAGTCTTCCATGCAAGCAGGAGCACCAGCCACGATAAAGAGTTCTTTTGCATCCTCGAGTTGCAACCATGCTTGTGGAGCGTATGTTGCGTACTCATCGTCGCTTGAGCAGAGAACGATGATATCTGCTTTTGCTTTGCGAGCGGCCTTGATACCTTCAGCCACAGATTTGAAGCCATTGTTGTCGATTACTTTGTAACCAGCGCATGCGAGGAAGTTGCAAGAGAATTGTGCACGAGCAATACGCATTGCCAAGTTACCGATGGTGAGCATGAATGCCACTGGTTGTTTCTTAGCACCCTCGGTCTCCAAACGCAAGGTCTCAAACTCCTCAGCAGCGCGAGCCACTGGCAAGGTAGCGATAGCACCTTCTGGTTTGGTCTTGCAGCAACCGCAACCACAACCTGTCTCTTTGATCTTCTTGCCTGCCTTCTCGGTGAAGTTAGGGAATTGGTTAGAGCCGAGCAACACCTCTTTGCGTTTAGCCACATCAGCCAAACGAGTCTTCAAGTTAGCTGCCATTGCCTCTTGTACCTTACCTGCGGCCACCATCTCGTACATACCGCCTTGCTCTTGGATAGCGAGGAATTGCTTCCATGCCTCAGCAGCGATAGCGTTGGTCAAGTTCTCGATGTAGTATGAACCAGCAGCTGGGTCAACCACCTTGTCGAAGTGTGACTCCTCTTTCAGTAGGAGTTGTTGGTTACGTGCGATACGCTCTGCGAACTCGGTTGGCACCTCGTAGGTAGCGTCAAATGGAGTAACCACAATCTCATCCACACCTGCCAATGCAGCAGACATAGTCTCTGTTTGTGTACGAAGCATATTTACGTATGCATCGAAGATGGTCATGTTGAAGCGGCTTGTTTCTGCGCAAACATTCATCTTCGCAGCGTCTTTCAATGCAGCAGTGAAGATAGGAGCCTTGTATGCCTCTACGATCTTTGCCCACAACAGACGTGCAGCGCGGAACTTAGCCAACTCCATGAAGTAGTTACCACCGATACCCATGTTGAAGCGAATCTCACGAGCAGCCAAGTAGTTTGGCAAACCTGCCTCGGTCATCATGGTCATGTATTCAGCACCCCAAGCCAATGCGTAAGCCAACTCTTGCGCGCAGTATGCACCTGAGTTGTTCAGGATTACTGAGTTCACACCTACCACGCGGAAGTTCACCAATGTCTTAGCAGCTTTCACGGTAGCCACGATTTTCTCTGCTACTTTCTCGCGGCTCAGTGGTTTGCCTTTGAGCAGCATGTTCTTGATTGGGTCCACGTTGATGCTACCCTTCACTGCTTTGAAGTCATATCCGCTGCGTCCTACGAGGCGAACCAAGATGTTTGCCAATTGAGGAGCTTTGCAAGCGCATACGCTGAAGTTCAGTGCTACTTTGTCGAGTTGGATACCCTCAAGCAATGTCTTGATGTAGCGGTAGGTAAGTTTCTCTGCGTTCAAGCAGATGCCCAACGAGTTCACACCTTTGCTGAGTACGTCCAACGCTTTTGCATTCGCTTTGCGAGCGTTCTTGCAAGCGCAGATGTTTTGGCGGATAGCCCACTCGTTGTTGGTTTTAGTACCACGCACGTAAGGGAATTGCCCTGGTGCAGATACAGTAGTTTTCAGACCTTTGAGGTCTTCTTGACGGTAGAAAGGCTGTACGTTGAAGCCTTCTGTGGTGCGCCATACGAGTTTCTTGTCGAAATCGGCGCCCTTGAGGTCAGCTACGATTTTCTCCTTCCATGCTTTGGTAGAGATGGCGGGAAACTCGGCTAACATGTTCAATTTTTCTTCTGCCATGATTTTAGAAAAGTTAGTATAATAATGTTAATTTGTTTGTTCTGTTCCTATATCCTATAAGCACTCTGTGCCGTCAAATATATGTTTTTCAGCAGTTTTTTCGCGCTTTTCAGCCCGCCATATTGGCGAAACCGCAAAATACGCGACAAAGGTACTGCTTTTTTCGCACATACGCAAGCGCGAAACGTATTTTTTTAATAAAAAGTCAAATTTCGCCTCTTTTTCTCTTCTCCTATTTCCTTTTGTTTCCCGTTGTATGCCACCTATCTGCCACTTATTTGCCACCTATCTCCATCGGAACCTCATCGGAATCTCATCGGAACCTCATCGGAACCTCGCCGAGTGATGAACGTATCATCAAGCAACTAACACCAAAGTACCATCTTTATCTTCAGCTATGTTTATTATCCAGCGGGGTCCCCGATAACGCTCGTGGCGTTATGGGGTGCTCTTAAACTGTAGCTCGCCACGCGAGCGTCCTCTAAACTGAAAATGGCGAAAAATCGCCATTTTCTTGCATATATTCCGAAAAAGCACTACCTTTGCAGCATAATTCATCTAATTATGACCGAAAAAGAAAAAATGCAACAGCAGATGCTGTACGATGCGAACTACGATACCGAGCTCATTCGTGAGCGTCAAGTAGCCAAAGACTTGTGCTACCAGTTCAACCAACTACGCCCCTCCGATGAGACCCACCAACAGCAGATTCTCAGCCAACTATTAGGCAAGAAATCCGACAACTGCTGCATTCTGGCACCTTTCTGGTGCGATTATGGCTATAATATCGAAGTAGGTAAAAACTTCTTCGCCAACCACAATACCGTCATTCTCGATGGTGCCAAAGTCACTTTTGGCGATAATGTGTTTATTGCTCCCAACTGTGGTTTTTATACGGCTGGTCATCCCATTGATGCCGACCGCCGCAATCAGGGCTTGGAGTACGCCTACCCCATCACTGTGGGCGATAATGTATGGATTGGCGCAGGTGTACATGTGATGCCAGGCGTGAAGATTGGTTCGAATGTAGTCATTGGCGGTGGCTCCGTCGTGGTGAAAGACATCCCCGATAATGTGGTGGCTGTAGGCAATCCATGCCACCCAATCCGCCCCATCACCGAATCCGACAAACATAAATCATGGGATAGGTAACTCAAGCAACTATGGAACATAAATCTTGTCCGCACTGTGGAGCTGCGTTTATTTGCCAACACGAAAATCCCGCTAAGTGTCAATGTGCAGGTGTATTGCTCTCTCCCGCCACCCGTGCTTATATCGCAGAGCAATACCCCAACCAATGCCTTTGCCGAAAGTGCCTATTGGAGTTCTCTATTTAGGCAATCTATGTTTGTTGTCCCGAATGGTATTCGGGTATTCCCTGCCTCTAAACTCTAAACAGTAGGCGCTTTGCGCCGTCCTCTAAACTGGCACTCTGTGCCCCTAAACCCTAAACAGTAGCGAAGCGTCCTCTAAACTGCGTTGCAAGCGCTCCGCCTCTAACCATTTGTTTTGCCCACTAATGCAGTGCGCTGCATTCTTTTGGGCAAAAACAAAGGATAGTCCTTGATTTTAAATATTTTTGTAGGCTTCCAAGAAGCCGTATTTTTGTTTCTAAAAAAATAATTGTCATTAATTGTCGTCTTAATTGACGTCAATTGTCGTAAAATAAAATTGACTATTCCTCGCCTTTACACTCTACACTCTCCCCCCTCACATTAAAAAATCGCACAAAAATGCGCTTTTTGTTTGCATATATCAAAAATAAGTTGTACCTTTGCACCGCATTCAGTGTAAGGGAAGCAGGTGAGAGTCCTGCACAGTCCCGCTGCTGTGATTCGCAATCCGATGTTCAAATTCTTATAAGTCACTGGTTCTTAGCGAACTGGGAAGGCTGAACAAAAGGAGCGATAAGTCAGAAGACCTGCTGCGTGCCGCCAACGAGGAGTTGGTGAAGTTGAACGCTCTCGGGGAATCGAGCCAACGACATGACAGACAGGTTTTCAATATTATTTATGGTACGCTTGAACGCGTATAGGTATTTGATAGATAGTTCAAGTACCCTTGTATTGTATCTGATGGTCAATGGCGATATTCTTCGTGGATTATCTTACCACATTGCAGCCGACCATCACCCTGCCATGTTGCTCGCGTAGAGCAGATGGTTGGCTGTTGTGTGGTTGATGCTGAATATTAACCATACAAACAAGATACAATATGAAACGACTATTACAGTTTTCTTTTTTTAGCATTATTGTGCTCCTCTCATCGTGTATCATTGACGATGACATCACCACATCACTACCTCCTAAGATTCTGCTTGACAGCGAAACAGGTATTTATACCGTCAAGGCAGGACGCGAGATTACCATCGCTCCCAACTACGAATCAGCCGAAGGAGCAACTTACTACTGGACAATGAATAATGAGGTCATAGGTACCTCTCCCTCTCTCACTTTTATTAGCGAGGAGATAGGCGAATACTACATTGTTCTGACCGTGAGCACAGATAGTGGCACAGATAGTGAAGAGATTCGCGTAGATGTCGTGGAACTGGAGATACCGACCGTCTCTATCGCAGGAATGGAGCAATTGACCGTAGCGGTAGGCACACAAATCCAACTGAATGCTACAGTACGACAAACCTCACTACCCACCACCATCGCATGGCATGTCAACGGCGAACTGGTTTGTGAGGAATTGTCCTACACCTTTATAGCCAATAACACGGGTGCATACACGATCGTATGTAGTGCGCACAACGAAGACGGCACACATAGCGATAGCGTACAGATTGCGGTGGTGAATGCGGACGAATTGCCTTTCGTATGGGAGTTTGCACAATATACCTACCACACCGTAGTAGGGCGTAAACTGCTTATCCAACCTTCTGCACAAAGCCATACAGATAACCTTACCTACACTTGGCAAGTGGACAGTCAAGAAGCAGTAGCAGGCAGTTCATATTTTGTGTTTACCGCTGACAAGGTAGGCGAATACACGCTGACAGCCACCGCCCAAGCAGAGCAGAATGGACAGCAAACGACCATCGCACACACCTTCATCATCACCGTATATCCTGAAAACCAATTCTACCGCTCCAAAACAGCCGCATCTACAGCAGATTGGAATAAAGTGTATGCATACATACCAGCCCCAGGTCAGTTTATCAACGAACTGAAAACAGGAGGTTTTGACAACACACAAACGACACCTGAAGCAGCTATCGCCTATGCCGAAGCGCGTATGAAGGAGGTTGATCGCAATGGCAATCCATCCCCTAACTGGGTGTCATTGGGTGGTTTTGGTGGCTATATCGTGGTCGGTTTTGACCATAGTATTGATAATTCAGGCGACTACGATCTGGCTATTCTCGGCAACTCATTCAGCGGCTCCTCCGAGCCAGGCATTGTATGGGTCATGCAAGACGAAAATGGCAATGGCCAACCCGATGATACATGGTATGAGTTGGCTGGCTCTGAGACTGGCAAGGCGGAGACTATCCAAAACTATAGCGTGACTTACTATCGCCCAACTGGTCCTAAAATGCCCGTGCAATGGACGGATAACCTCGGCAATAGCGGGGAGATTGATTATCTAGCACAATTTCACAGACAAGATTACTACTACCCTCTTTGGATTGAATCAGACAGTTATACCCTTACGGGTACTTGCCTCAAAGCTCGCAACTACGATGCATCGGGCAATGGCAGCTATTGGGTCAATCCAGAATATGACTGGGGATATGCCGATAATTTCAGTCCCATTGACCGTCTTAGCAATGATGAGAATACCAATGCTGACCCCAATGCCAACCACTTCAAGATCAGTCATGCGATTGACATGGATGGTCAACCTATTCATTTGAAATACATTGACTTTGTCAAGGTACAAGTGGGTGTCAACACCAAGAGCGGTTGGCTTGGAGAGGTATCTACAGAGGTATTAGGATTCTATGACTACAACATGAAAAAACAATGAAAACTATTCGTATCATCTTATTGTCTTTATGCGTATGCTTGACGGCATGCATGGAGTGGGACTATGGATTAGAGGAAGAGTTTAATACCTCAAGTGAAGGTCTATTCATCTGCAACGAGGGCAATTTCCAGTATGGCAATGCTACTCTATCTTACTACGACCCAACTACCAAAACCGTCCAAAACGAAGTCTTCTATCGCGCCAATGCGATGAAACTAGGCGATGTGGCACAATCTATGGTCATTCGTGATAGCATAGGTTGGGTAGTCGTCAATAACTCACATGTCATTTTTGCGATTGACATCAACACCTTCAAGGAGGTAGGACGCATCACCAACCTCACCTCACCTCGCTATATCCACTTCCTTTCGGACGAAAAAGCCTATGTCACGCAGATTTGGGATAACCGCATCTTCATCGTCAACCCCAAACGCTATGAGATTACAGGCTATATCGACATTCCAAATATGACCATGGAGAGTGGCTCTACCGAACAAATGGTGCAGTATGGCAAGTATGTCTTCGTCAACTGCTGGTCCTATCAAAATCGCATTCTCAAGATCGATACCGAGACAGACCAAGTAGTGGACGAACTAGTGGTGGGTATCCAACCCACATCATTGGTCATGGATTGCCACAACAAACTATGGACAGTCACCGATGGCGGTTACGAAGGTTCGCCTTACGGACACGAAGCTCCATCGCTATATCGTATTGATGCAGAGACTTTTAGCATAGAGAAGCAATTCCGCTTTGACTTTGGTGACTGGCCATCCGAAGTACAACTCAACGGCACAAAGGACAAGATCTACTGGCTCAACGACGATGTTTGGGAGATGGATGTGACAGCCGACCGCGTACCCGTGCGACCATTCTTGCCATACAATGGAACGCTCTATTATGGCTTGACCGTTTGTCCGCGTACAGGAGATGTCTATATCGCCGATGCGATTGACTATGTGCAACAAGGCATGGTCTATCGCTACTCCCCTGACCGCCAACCCATTGATAGTTTTTATGTAGGTATCATACCTGGCGCTTTCTGCTGGAAGTAATAGAATATATCATGAAGAAATGGATTCTAATAGTAGCACTCATCCCGCTTGCTGCAAGCGCACAAGAGACTGCTACGCAAGATAATATAGCGCGACATATTCAAATCAAAGATGTGAATGTCTATGCTAAGCGTCCTATCAAGGAGATTGGTACCCAACAGACAAAGTTCGATACCGTGGTGCTGAAAGAAAACATTGCGCTATCTATGGCGGATGTATTAACCTTCAATTCCTCTATCTTCGTCAAGAATTATGGTCGTGCCACCCTCTCTACGGTCGCTTTTCGTGGCACTTCGCCATCGCATACACAAGTGTCGTGGAACGGCATGAAAATCAACAATCCCATGCTCGGCATGACCGACTTCTCGATGATACCATCCTATTTCGTGGATGATGCCTCGTTGTTGCATGGCACCTCTTCGGTGAACGAGACAGGTGGCGGACTAGGCGGCGCGGTCAAACTGAGTACCAAACCCGCCAACGCCGATGGATTTGGTCTGCAATATATACAAGGTGCAGGTTCGTTCAAGACTTTTGATGAGTTTCTACGACTAACCTATGGTAATCAGCATTGGCAAATCTCCACGCGTGCGGTCTTTTCATCGTCCCCCAATGACTACAAATACCGCAACCACGACAAGAAAGAGAACATCTATGACGAGGATATGAATATCATTGACCAGTACTATCCCATAGAACGCAATCGTAGTGGTGCATTCAAGGACTTCCACTTCTTGCAAGAGATGTATTACAATACGGGTAAAGGCGATCGGTTTGGACTGAATGCGTGGTACCTCTACTCCAACCGTGAATTAGCCATGCTAACCGTTGATTATGGCGATGAAACAGACTTCGAGAATCGCCAGCGTGAGCACACATTTCGCGGCGTGTTTTCATGGGATCACATCAAGGAGAACTGGAAACTGGGTGCTAAAGCTGGTTATATCTACACATGGATGGCATACGACTACAAACGCGATGTTGGCAATGGCACTATGGCGCATATGACACGCTCCAGAAGTCGTATCAACACCTTTTACGGACAAGTAGATGGCGAATACTATATCGGCAGAAAATGGCTCTTCACAGCCAATCTATCGCTGCATCAGCATATTGTGGAAAGCGAAGATAAGAATATCATTCGTCAAGATGGCAACAAAGCCATTGTGGGTTATCGCCAAGGACGACCTGAGTTGTCGGGTTCTATTTCGGCAAAATGGAAACCTATTGATCGTTTAGGACTGTCCGTTGTGATCCGCGAGGAAATGTATGGCAAAGAGTGGACACCTATCATACCTGCATTCTTTATTGACGGCGTACTATCGGAGAAGGGCAATCTAGTAGCCAAGGCCTCTGTATCACGCAATTTCCGCTATCCTACGCTTAACGACCTCTACTTCCTTCCTGGCGGCAACCCTGACCTCAAGCACGAGAGTGGTTGGACATACGACGCAGGACTATCCTTTGCTGTAGGCAAAGAGGGAGTCTATTCGCTGAACGGCTCTGCCACTTGGTTTGACTCCTACATCAAGGATTGGATCATCTGGTTGCCCACTACCAAGGGCTTCTTCTCGCCCGAAAACATCAAGGATGTGCATGCTTATGGCATCGAACTCAAAGCCAATCTAGATGTGGCATTAGGCAAGACATGGCAGTTAGGACTCAACGGCACTTTCTCATGGACACCCTCCATCAATATGGGTGAACCACGCACACCAGCCGACCAGTCGGTAGGAAAACAGTTGCCTTATGTGCCCGAACTATCCTCATCGGTTACAGGCAGACTATCTTGGCGCAGATGGTCGTTCTTGTACAAATGGTGCTATTATTCAGAGCGTTATACCATGTCTTCCAACGATATTTCTTTGACAGGAAAACTGCCTCAATACTTTATGAGCAATATCTCGCTGGAAAAGGTATTCGTATTTGATTGGGCAGATTTATCTGCCAAAGCAGCTATCAACAACCTATTTAACGAGGAATATCTATCCGTTCTATCGCGTCCAATGCCAGGTATCAATTTCGAGATTTTCCTCGGCATTACGCCCAAATGGAGAAAATAAGACAAATAAACCCAATATATTAACCCTTTAAAACAACAAACAACATGAAGAAATCTATTTTTCTTGCGGCTTTATGCCTAATGAATGTAGTCCTCATGGCGCAGGACTACGAGTTGCGCGTCTTAACCTTTGAAGACGAAGATGCTCAGTTTAGTGAGTACACACTTGATTATGCAGGTGCGACCATCACCACATGGTCAGACCTTATCGATGACCCACAGTATGGTGGTCCATTGACCTATGCGGACTATCAGAGTGCCGCATACCATTGGTATGATGAGGGCAATACCGAGTTGGCACATACTTTCCCTGACAACTATGCCTACTGTTTCTGGGGCGGCGGTCACGCTATCTCTAACTACTGGGGCGAAGGATGGAGCGATGAAGATCGCGACACACATATCGCTAAGTACTACGGCGAAGATTATGTAGCAGAGAATGCAGGTAACGATGCCATGCTGGGCTGGTTTAACCTTCAAATGATGGTGCCTGTTCAAGCACACTCAGGCGAGAATTTTGCTGTGCATTACGGCTATAAGGACGACTATTCGTATGTAGAGAATCTACCAGAACTCCGCTTTGAAGATGGCGAGATGCATGTAATTGACCATATGTATGTCATCAACACCAATTATACACTCAACCAATTGTACAATGGTGTGAAGAGCGAAGCAGGCAATAGCTTTGGCGGTAATTGGGAGGGACTAACCGAAGATGCTTGGCTGAAGATTGTAGCGTATGGCTTTGATGATGTAGATGCTGACGCCTATGCTGAACCTATCAGCGAAGTAGAGTTTTATTTGGTACAAGGCGAAAATGTAGTCACTGACTGGCAAAAGTGGGATTTATCCGCATTGGGTGAAGTAGCCAAAGTGCGTTTCAACTTCCTCTATTCCGACGAGATGGGTGGCAAATATGGATTTACTATCCCTGGCTATTTTGCCTACGATGACATAGCCGTTCGTTTCCCTAAAACCAAAGTAGAGCCTATCGTAGTAGAATACACCGAAACGGCGTGTGATTCGTACACATGGAATGGCAATACCTATAGGGAAAGTGGCGATTATACAGTCACCTTGCAAACCGAGCAAGGTCGTGATAGCATAGAAATCTTACACCTGACTATTAACCAATCAGTAACTACAGAGGAAAACATTGTTACATGCGATTCATACGAGTGGAACGGAGTTGTTTATACCGAAAGTGGCGACTATGTATTCAATACTACTACCATATCTGGTTGCGATAGCGTAGTAACTCTTCACCTGACTATTCTTCCAGAGGCTTTGGTTGAAAATGAAGAACTCGTTATTTGTTCTTCAGAACTGCCATACGAGTGGTACGGACAATCACTGACAAAGGCTGGGTCATATACCGCTACCGAACAATATACGGGTATGGAATGCGATAGCATTATACATGAGTTGACATTGAATGTATATGTACAAACACTGCCTGCTTCGGTAACATTGCCTATCGTTCGCGCAGGAGAAGCTATCAACGTAGAAGCTCCTACTGCGGAAATTAATGCACATATTGCAGCAGATAGTTGGTATGCTCCAAATGCAGTGGTTGCATGGTATATCCAAAGCAACGACACCTGGAGTTCATTAACCGAAGAACCCGTTAAAGCAGGTATATCTAATATTGTACTCAAGTATGCAGTAAATAGCGATTGCGGTAGTATAGAATCAGAGGTGATGAATATCTCTGTCACAACCACAGCTATTGAGAATACCCAAGGCAATGCCACTCAAATCTACAAGATTATTCACAATGGTCAATTGCTGATTATCCGCGACGGCAAGATATACAACACTATGGGACAATCACTCGCCAATTTCTAATACCAATCCCCGAGTATTATCCGATTACCATTTCGCTACCCTTGCGCTACCCTTGCGCTACCTTTGCGCTAGGGTAGCGTTTTTCTCATCGCCTCATCACCTCATCGCCTCATAGCCTTATCGCCTCCTCACCTCTAAAACTCTTTTTACTCAAAATTTGCATTTTCGGAAATTTTGTTGTACCTTTGCACCATGTTTACCTCTTTTCTTATATTCTGCATCGTAGTGCTATTCCTCTGCCCTACCCTGGTATGGCTACTATGCTGGATTGTGGCACGGCTGTGCCATCATGCTATGCCGTATGCCCCCTTTGCTTACACAGGTCTCGCGCTTGTGCTGCTGTTCATAGGCACTATGCTTTATGGCTATTGGTTCGGACGCTTCCAACTGCGTGTGCAACCTACCACCTACACTTCGCCTCAGGTGCCCGCTGCCTTCAACAGCTATAAGATTGTACATATCAGCGACTTGCACCTCTCCTCTTTTGCCGACAACCCTGCATTCTTGCAACGTGTAATTGATACCATCAACGCCCAACAACCCGACCTTATTTGCTTCACGGGCGACTTCGTGGGCTTTGGTGTAGAAGAAGCTATTCCGTTCACGGATATGCTCCGCCAACTGCATGCCAAAGATGGTATCACGAGCGTACTCGGCAACCACGATTTTGCGCTCTACCACCACGGCCTAACAGATGCAGAAAAGGAGGAAAAGGTCAATCAACTAACCGCCTATCAACGCGACACATTAGGTTGGCAACTGCTTCGTAATCAGTCCTATCTAATTCATCGGGACAGTGCTTATCTGCAAATCATTGGCGTGGACAACACCTCCTGCCAAGGGCAAGGATTTCAGACTACCTCCCGAGGAGATTTGCCAAAGGCGATGACCTTGCCTGATAGCCTTATCGCCTCATCGCCTCTCAAAATTCTCCTCTCTCATGACCCATCGCATTGGCGAGGAGAGGTAGTACCTACTACCGACATCCCGCTGACCCTCAGCGGACATACCCACGCAGGGCAAGTACGCCTCTTCGGCTACCCACTCTCTTCCCTCATGTTCACCGAATCCGAAGGCTGGTACCAATTAGAGGATCAATCCCTCTACATCAACACTGGCATTGGTTGCACCCTACCCATCCGCATAGGTGTACCACCAGAAATAACCATAATCACATTGCAAAAACAATAATGACCATCCGACCTACGACATACGCCGACCTTGACGCTCTTACAGCAATCTTCGCCTATGCTCGCGCGCAGATGGCTGCTGATGGCAATCCAACGCAATGGGGAGATGGTTACCCTACCCGCGAGCAGTTGGAGAACGACATCCAACGCGGTGTAAGCTATGTCATTGTGCACGAAGGAGTACCCTGCGCCACTTTCGTTTTTATCATCGGCGACGACCCTACCTATGCGTATATAGAGGACGGCCAATGGTTAGACGACACGCTACCCTACGGCACTATTCATCGCATTGCCTCTAATGGGCAGCTACGAGGAATTTTCCGCACCGTACTCGACTGGTGCTCAGCACAATGTAGCAACATCCGCATTGACACCCACCAAGCCAACACCCGCATGCTTCACCTCATCGAGCAAGCCCAATTCACACGTTGTGGCATCATCTACACCCGCGATAACTCACCTCGAATGGCATACCAGTGTTTAGGTACTGCTATTGTAAAAGACTAAAAATATGTTTAAAAGAATTTCTACTTTATTACTCTTTCTCCTGCCGTTTTCCTTGGCGATGGCAGACACTATCACAGGTCAATGTGGTGATTCTCTGTATTGGTCATTTGATACCGAAAACCGCCATCTCGACATCACGGGCAAAGGCAAAATGCAACTGTACAAGTACCCTGCATGGACCACCAATAACAGCATTACAGTTGCCTCTGTATCGTTCCCAGACAGCATCACATCTATTGATAGTTATGCATTTGAGGAACAAGAACTTACGGAAGTTATCATTCCTGCTTCTGTCAAGAAATTTGGTAAAGATGCTTTTGCACAAATGCCTTCTCTATTGCGCTTTGAGTACGAAGGCGAGGGCTATGCAGAATCGGAGAATGGCATACTCTATAATTGCTACAATCTTCGCTACTTCAAAGGCATCACCCGTATGCTTGCCTACAACGATGCTCTAGACACCCTTATCGTTACTTACGGCTATGCTTCTGCGAGTTTCCTCAACCGGTCATATGTAGACGATTCGCATGCATACGACAAACGCCTATTTGGCAAATACGATACTATACCTAAAAAGATAAAGACCTATTTTCTACCCAGCGAATTGGAGGAAATTGGTGATTTCCTCTTGTGCTACGCTACCAACTTAGGAGGTATCACCATTCCTAAGAAAGTGCATACGATTGGTTCTGGTGCTTTTCTGCGCTGTACTTCAGTGGATTCATTAGTCTTTATGGGTGATAGATTGAAAATAATTGGCGATAGTGCTTTCAGTCATTGTAGTCAATTATCAAGACTATCACTGCCTAAAAACATTCAGTCAATAGGACATAGTGCATTTCTAGGATGCTCTTCATTGGATTCATTAGTCTTTACGGGTGATGG
Organism: uncultured Bacteroidales bacterium; assembly: GCA_937891975.1. Taxonomy (GTDB): domain Bacteria; phylum Bacteroidota; class Bacteroidia; order Bacteroidales; family Paludibacteraceae; genus Colicola. The sequence goes on along the minus strand of CALAUA010000013.1, from coordinate 172,856 downwards.
CCTGCAAACAATTGGCGATAGTGCTTTCTGCAACTGCAATCAGTTAGCCAAAATATCCTTGCAAGATACCCTGCCTCCTATCATCGAAGCGCATACTTTTGAAGGCGTAGATCGTAGCATACCTATACATGTGCCATTGGGATCTGGCCAACGATACAAAGAAGCGCCCTATTGGTGTGAATTTCAAAACTTTATAGAACCATCACCTGCAACCTATGTAGATGAAGTACATGTGCAACACAATGCTGCAAAAAAAATCATTTTTGATGGTCAAGTGCTGATCATTAACGATGATATACTCTACAATATCATGGGGCAAAAACTCCCCTAGCCTTTAAACTATAAACTTTAAACTATAAACTAAACACAAACATATGTTATACGACTTCAGTTATCAGAATCCTACGCGGATTCACTTTGGCAAGAATGCCATCAATAAACTTGCTAACGAACTTCGTGAGTACGGAAAGAATATCCTGCTCGTTTACGGCAAAGCATCCATTAAGAAGATCGGTCTCTATGACCAAGTAATGAATATTCTGCAAGCCGAAGGCAAGACCGTTGTCGAACTGGCAGGCATCAACGCCAATCCTCGCTATACTCAGTTGCTCGAAGGTGCACGTCTCGTGCGTGAGCACAATATCGACTTTATCCTCGCTGTGGGTGGCGGTTCGGTCATCGACTGCGCCAAAGGTATCGCTTGTGCTGCCTACGCCGAAGGCGATGTATGGCAACGCTACTACGTCAATCAAGAACCCGTGACCAACCGCGTCATACCTGTAGGTAGTATCCTCACGATGGCAGGTACTGGCAGCGAAATGAACTCTGGCTCGGTTATCACCAACGAGGCGGAGAACCTGAAGATTGGCCGTGTCTATCCATTGGCATTGGTCACTCCACGTTTCTCTATCCTCAACCCCGAATATACCTACTCTGTTCCTAAATATCAGATGATTAGCGGTATCTTCGACATCTTCTCCCACCTCATGGAGCAGTATTTCTCTGGCGATGACGACTGCACCAGCGATTATCTCATCGAGGGACTGATGCTCTCACTCATCTCCGCTTCGCGCAAAGCGATTGTCAATCAAGAGGATTATGAAGCACGCAGCAATATTATGTGGTGCGCCACTATGGGACTTAACAAGATTCTTGGCCTCAGCAAAACTCAAGACTGGGAAGTGCATATGATTGAGCATCAATTGGGTGCCTACACCGACTGCGCACACGGTATCGGTCTGGCTATCATCTCGCCTGCCTACTACCGCTATATCTACCGCTACGGCTTGCACCGTTTTGTGCGCTATGCCAAGCATATCTGGGGCGTAGAAGACCAAGGTCAGGGCGACGAAGCGATTGCATTAGAGGGTATCAACCGCCTCGAAGCATTTATCGCTGAATTAGGCATTCCTGCTACCCTCCGCGAAGTGGGTGCCACCGAAGAGATGCTACCGCTCATTGCCAACTCCACTGCCCTCGGCGGCGGTTACAAACAACTCAACGCAGAGGACATCTTGGCCATCCTCAAAGCCTGCTATTAATCCTCCCGTAACATACAATAACAATGCACAAGCCAAAAAGCTTGTGCATTGTTTCTCTAAACACTAAACAGTAGCGTAGCGTCCACTAAACATTAATGTACAAACGCTCTCTCCAAGCTCTGCGAGATATTGATCATATAGTCGCCCATATGCTCGAGCTCGTTGATAATATCAATGTAATACACGCTCGTTTGGTAGTTCTTTTGGTTGTCCTCCAGCGCCTCTATCTCTGCCTCGCGCAGTTCATTACGTAGCACATTAATCTGCTCCTCAGCATCATACGCGTTCTTGATAGTCATCAATCTACCCTCATGCGCAGCAGTCAGATTGGCAATCATCACCTCATACGCGCTATCCACTTTTGCTATCATCATGTTAATCTTCTCGATAGTCGCAGTATCAAAACTCTTCTTGTGTTCATTCCTGCGGCTAAGCATACGACTAATCGCCTCGCCCGAATCACCCAACGACTCCAACTCACCGATAATCTTATACATTGCCTTGATTTTCACACTCGTTGCCTCACTGATATCGCCTGCGGACACACCGTTGAGGAAGGCAGCAATCTCATATTCGATGCGATCAGAAATCTCCTCGTACTTCACCAGTTTCTCGCGGAACTCATCAAAATGCTTTGCATCGGCTGCAATCGCTTGCTTGGCATAGCCCAAACCATTACGAGAGATCTCTGCAAAGTGTACAATCTCATCAAACGCTTGCGCAGCAGCGAGTTCTGGCGTAGCCAATGGTCCCGCAGAGATATATTTGAGGCGGAATGGCTCTGCCTCTTGGTTCTTTGGTTTGATAATCCATACCACCGCTTTCTCTATGTACTTGATAAACCATACGAGGAGCAAGGTGTTAATGGTATTGAACATCGTGTGCAACATACTCAATCCGTACAATGCCGCCGTACTGCTACCCATATCGCCTTCCACTACCGCAAAACCCTCTGCTGCTGGGTTGGGTAAACCAAAGAGTTCGATGACCTTACCCACCAATGCGGTAAATGGCTTAAACAGAATCAATGCCCAAATCACACCAAACACGTTGAAAATCGTATGCGACATAGCGGCACGCTTAGCTTGCGTATTACCCACTGCTGCTGCTATATTCGCGGTGATTGTTGTACCGATATTCTCACCCAACACCATCGCACACGCCATGTGGAAAGGTATCCACCCCATGCTCAGCATGATGAGTGTGATTGCCATAGTGGCAGAAGAAGATTGCAGCACCAATGTCAATATCGTACCAAACGCCAAGAATAGCAGTACCGAACCAAAGCCATAACTTGACCAGTTGCGTACGAACTCAAGCACTTGTGGTGTCTCGCGCAAATCTGGCACAGACTCTTTCATGAATGACAAACCGAGGAACAACAGCGAGAAGCCCACGATGAGTTCACCAATGTTTTGATGTTTGTTCTTCTTCGAGTTAGAGAACAAGAAACCAAACAGCATCAATGGAATAGCCAGAATTGAGATGTCGGCTTTGAAGCCCAAGAAGGCCACCATCCATGCGGTAACGGTTGTACCGATATTCGCACCCATGATCACGCCTATTGCTTGCGTGAGGGTCAGCAGTCCTGCATTGACAAAGCTCACCACCATCACCGTTGTGGCAGAAGAAGATTGGATGATGGAGGTGATGCCCAGTCCTGTAAGTACACCTTTGAACGGATTAGATGTCATGGCAGACAAGAATCCGCGTAGTTTATCACCTGCGGCTTTTTGCAAGCCCGATGACATTAGATTCATTCCGTAGAGGAACATTCCGAGTGCTCCAAGGAGCGTAAAGATTTGTAAAATTCCCATAAATTATATAGTATTGTTTAAAATTGTTCTTTCAAATCCTGTGCAAAAGTACTGCCATATCATTATATAGGTATTAAGAAAATATTAAAAAATTATTAAATCGTTTCTTTTGCCTATGGAGATTGGCTAAAAACTTCATACCTCTAAACACTAAACAGTAGCCTATCGGGCGTTCACTAAACAACACAAATATTAAGATTCACTTCCCTTGTACCTTCCCTATTGCTCTCGTGTCAAAGACCAAGGAGAAACCAAAGAAGAACCAAGGAACGACCAAAGAACTCCAAAACTCAAAAAAGTACTTTTATTAAGATTGCCGTCTCTTTTACTTCTCTTATACTTTGCCTCAAAACACCGAGCGACGACCGAGAGAAGACCGAGAGAAGAGCGCATTAACTCCCCGTGACACAAAAGTGACTTTTGTTAAGATTCAATAGACCTTTAGTTATACTTGGTATATTTTTTGTCATAATAATGAACGATTACCAATGATCGGTGTATGCGGTAGTGAGAGTGCACTCGAATCCGAATAATAATCACAAATAAAATTTACAAAATGAAACGCAAAACTATTATTACAGCCGTCGTAATTCTTCTGCTTGGCGGTATTGGAACTATTAAAGCCTTCACAGCATTGAAGAAAGAAGAACCACAAGAGATACGCGGTATTGTCGTGGATAGACACGATAGTGTTTGGTATGAAACGCAGCAACGCTTATGGTTACAGAAAGCGGAGGACAACCCTACAGATGAACATGCATGGCAACAAGCCTTTGAGGCTGCGCGTTATGCAGACATGTTGGCTGAGGACTGGGGACGCACTCAACGCAAACAGGCTATTCTCGATAAGATGAAAGAGAATATTCCTAATTCGTTCACTTATAATCTCTGCATGTACATGACTGAAATAGCCGTTCGTGGTGGTAATCCAGACCCGTATGCAAAGCAAGCCCTGCAATTAATGCCAGACAATATTGCCCGCAAAGATGCGGAGACATTAATCTCTTATCTTTGGATGAGTGGCAAAACCTTAGCAAAAGATAAAACACCTAATGTAGAACAGAAGCATCTCACTAAGTTTGCTCAACATCTCTACACAACCAATGCTTATCCGTCCTATTTGTTGCGTTATACCTATAACTCGCTGCAAGGCATGGAGGAAAACGCCATCTATTTTGTTAATGGCGATGTACCCGGATATACATCTTTGGTCATTCAAGAAGCGCTCAACCAACATACAGATAAAATCATTGTTCCTGTTTCCTTCCTTTTTGTAGATACTTACCGCAAAGCCTTGTGCGACTTCCTGGGTATCAAAGATTTTGAGGTAAAGAAAGAGTACACTGCAATGGATGATTATTTCCAAGACTTATTAGAGCATATTATTGATAATAGCAAACGCCCTATTTATTTCTTCCCAACAGATAGCTATCCCGAAATAGATTCCTTTAAGAAGAATCTATATAATGAGGGACTTGCATTTCGTTATAGTACGAAGCGTTACGATAATATGGCTATTGCAAAACATAATGTCGAAACGAAGTATAACCTGCAATATATCACAGAGCCGTACTTTGTTTACGAAGAACAATGGAAGGGAAGCGAGCGCATTCAACTCAATTATGTAGTTATGCTTGCACCAGTTGTCAATAGCTACAAGGAAAGCGGTGATACGCTTCACGCTGATCAATTGATGCGATCATTAATATCTGCCGTGGTACAAACATCCTTGCCAGATGAGGAGAAAGTGAAATACATTAATCTCCTAAACGATAAGCAGAAATGATATTCTCATTATTTACAAATTATAAATCAACATCAGACGAACAACTCATGAAGCGTGTTCGTCTGATGAACGATGAAAAAGCCTTTAACGAGTTACATCGCCGATATGCGCGATTATTGCAAGGATTTTTCTTTCGTCGATTAGGAGGGGATGAACAACAAGCAGCAGACTTACTACAAGAAACTTTTGTACGAGTGTGGATATCACGTACATCATATTCAGCAAGTCAACCATTCCGTACTTGGCTTTTTTCTGTAGCCTATAATCTATGCAAGAATACCTACCGCAGCAACCAACGTAAACAAGCATATTTAGAGTCATTATCCACTGAAGAACCTATCGAAGAAGAGACGACAACGATTCAACTTGATGCCGTCACTTTTGACCAAGCATTGCAACAAGCACTATCTCGTTTAGACGAATCACAACAACTATTATTTGAATTACGATTTACGCAAGAGTTAACGGTTCCCGAAATAGCAGTAATTATTGGTGTACCAGAAGGAACGGTCAAGTCACGCCTACACACACTAACTAATCATCTACGACTAAAATTAAAAGATTATGAATAATACATTTGAAGATCAACTAACAGCTTCTGCACGCCGTTTGCGTGAGGCGCAAGATGCAAAACTACATGTAGCAGCATCACCAGAAATAACGCATTCGCCAACACATCTTCGCAGTCAGTATTGGGGATGGATAACCACTCCCGTTGCCGCCGCAATAGGGTTACTCATTGGTTTGTTTATCAATCACCAAAGTGAGACAAAAAACGATTTTATAGTGCCTGTAGTTGCAGTAGAAACGACTGGAAATAGTATTCTTGACGATGGTGCAGATTATAGTATGTTCATATCCATGTAAAAGTTGCTATGCCGTTTTTGTGTCGTAGCAACAGTGATCGCCTAACGTGTGTATGTGTGTGTGGAATTTATTATACATCTTTGCACCATCTTCGGCACGCGAAAACTTATTTAATACACTACGCGGGAAGCATAGTAAACACTACAATTCCCGCGTTAGCATATATATCAAAGTAACTATTCTGCTGAAATCAAACACCTGCAATCAAATACCAAGTATAGACCGCAAAAGCGATCACCATCAACGCACCGCCTACTCTGCCGATCTTTTTGTTGAAGCCAAAGAGCAGAGGTACGATGGCTGCGCCAATCATCACTCCATAATCCACCACCGTGATACCTGCCGAAGTCAATGGCATCACCTGTGAACTCAAGCCCAAAATCAATAGGATATTGAAGATATTCGAACCGATGATATTGCCCAATGCCAACTGGGTATTCTTCTTGCATGCTGCCACTACTGAAGCAGCCAACTCTGGCAACGAAGTACCGCAAGCAACCAATGTGAGCGAGATTATAGCATCATCAACGCCCCAAGATTTAGCAATAGCCACTGCATCATCTACAAACATATCGCAACTCACAATTAATATGCCCAACCCCACAACAACTTTCATAACCGCTTTCCAAACAGGCATCAAACATTGCATTTCCTTGTCATTTGCCCCTTCCGTTAGAGGGGGAATGAGGGTAGACTCTCTTTTGTCGCGAGCTATAGAATACCACATATACCCTGCAAAAATTAACAATAATACGATACCATCTATACGGCTTATCGTGGCAGGTGTGCCATTGAAGAAATTAAGCGCCAATAAGGTCAGCAATATCGAAATACCAATACAAAATGGTATTTCAAAGGTCATATTCTTCTTGTCAATTGCGATTGGAAAGCATATTGCTGTTATTCCCAGAATGCCCAATATATTGAATATATTGGAGCCCACCACATTGCCAATCGCCACATCGGCATTGCCTTTCAGCGCGCCAAAGAAACTGACCACCAACTCAGGCACACTGGTACCAATACCCACGATAACAGCACCAATCACAAAATCCGATACATGAAAGCGTTTAGCGATAGCTACGCTACCATTTAGCAGCAAATCAGCACCAAACACGATGCCTACCAAAGTCACAATCAAAATAATATATTCCATAATTAATAAGTTTTAGTACGCTCATTTCATTCGCTGTAGATCACTTCGTTGTAGATCGTTCACAATGCTCACTGTAGTACGCTCATTTCATTCGCTGTAGTCTACAAGCGCTAGCGCCAATCTATAATCCGAAAGGCAATCTACCATCCAATCAACAATTCTCGTGCAAAAGTAGCGCAATATTATTACATAAGTATGAAGATTTTGTTAAGAAATTATTAATTTGTGCAACAATAATTGGACATGTGTATATTTTTTTGTACCTTTGCAGCATTAAATGGATTTGTAGTGAGAGACTTGCGCTATATACTGCTCGTATTGATAATCGGACTATGTGCATCTGTGCATATGTCCGACCTTTCTGCTCAAGATACAGCATCTTGTCCATCAGCGAGTGCAAGCGCGGTGTCTTCCGTATTAAATGATATATCAGAAGACTACGCCAAACGTCTTCAACAACAATACGATTGGACCGATGCCCTCACTTCGTATCAAATCGGCACGCGTAGCGAAGATAATCGCTTGCGCACTCGCCGTCAGGAGCGTATTTCTACATCATGGCAACTGCGTACCAACACGCAGCAACTATGTGCTGCATTGCGCTACCAAGCCAATAGTATCTCTCACAATATCAAACGTATAGTGGCACTATCATGTACAACGCCACTTAGTTTACCCACAGAACACATCTCTTTCCCATTCCATAGTTTTTGGTAGTTATCTAACCTATATCCAATAGGCGCAGCCGTCCAATATCCAATAGGCGGAACGCCTCCGATAACTATAAGTTTAACTATCAAAACATAAAACAACTATGGATGATTTGACAATGATCCTCCTTGCTTTGGGTATGGTAGCAGTCTTCATGGGTCCTTTCTTTGTGATTAGTGCAATCAAAGACCGCAAGGAAGCGAAACAAAAGCAAGAAGAGGAAGAAAAATAACAATTACCAACCCCCAAGGGTGTGTCACGATACTGACACACCTTTTGTTTGTAACATCGGCAAAAAATATTAATAAATCATTAAATTACACAATCTGGTTGGTTGATTGAAATATTTTTACTAACTTTGCAGCCGAAACTATATCACCAATATGGCAAAACAACGCATACTCATAGTAGATGATGAAGAGGATATCTGCATGATTCTCTCCTATTCGTTGCAAAAAGCAGGCTACGAAACACTTGTTGCGCACTCCGCAGAAGAAGCATTGGCTCTCTTATTGCCTGATAGCCCTATCGCCTCATCGCCTATTTCACTCATCCTTCTCGACATTATGATGGATGGCATGTCGGGGCTGGAGATGGCAGAAAAGCTGCGCCTTTCACCTAATAGCCTCATCGCCTCATCGCCTAACAGCCCCCAAGGGACGTCTATTCCTATCATATTCTTAACAGCATTGAGCGACGAAGATACTGTGCTTCAGGGATTTAAGTTAGGCGCAGATGACTATATCAGCAAACCCTTTCGTATTGCCGAAGTACTGGCACGAGTAGCAGCGGTGCTTCGCAGAACTGCAGAACAAGGAGCCAAGAACCAAGAACAAAGACCTATCAGCAACGACTGCATTGTGTTTGAAGGGATTGTAGTGAACAAAGCCGATATGTCGCTCATGGTGGATGGCGAAAATGTGAAAACAACACGCAAAGAGATTGAATTACTCTGCTACCTGCTCACCCATCGCGGACAAATCCTATCACGCGATCACTTGCTTAATAATGTGTGGGACAGCAACGGCTATGTACTCGAACGTACCGTAGATGTGCATATCACCCACCTCCGCCGCAAACTCGGACAGTACGGCAAACGGATTATTACCAAATCGGGGTATGGGTATATGTTTAGTGTTTAGTGGACGCCGCCAAAGCGGCTACTGTTTAGAGATTCGAGGCGAAAGGTTAAAGGTTAAAGGCGAGAGGCAATGAATATTTGGATTATTATAGGAATAGGCATTATTGCTATTGTAGGCATCTTTTATGCCTTCTACAAGCAGAAGATTAATAAAGCACGCGAGCAGCAACGCCTTACACTCACGCAGAATATCAGTCACGAACTCAAAACACCTGTAGCGAGTATTCGCGGAGCATTGGAAACTATTCTCATGCACCCCGACATGACCGAAGAACAACGCCGACAATTCATCGAGCGTGCCTATCAGCAATCGGGTCGCCTTGCCAACCTTGTGGAAGATATATCCACTATCAACAAACTTGACACCCAAACCGACTTCTACACTCGCCTACAATTAGACCTTTACACCGTGGTGGAGAATGTGGTACAAGACCTATCTTTGCGTGCTTCACAAGCAGGTGCTACCATCACGCACAATATACCTAAACACTTGATTATCACGGGTAACTACACGCTACTCTACTCCATTTTTCACAATATCGTGGACAACGCCATCAACTATGTAGAGAAAGCAGAGATTAGTATTCAACTCACGAGCCAAGACCCATCGAATCTATATTTCAGTATTACCGACAATGGTCAGGGAGTTCCAAATGAAGCACTTGCACATATCTTTGAGCGTTTCTATCGTGTGGACAAAGGTCGTAGTCGCAAGGCAGGCGGCACGGGTTTGGGACTCTCCATCGTAAAACATGCGGTGATTTTCCATGGAGGAAAAATCACCGCAATCAATCGCCCCGAAGGCGGATTAGAGTTTCAATTCTCCCTTGCACGTAGGGCAAAGGTATAGCATGAACCCGTTATGAACCCGTCATGAACCCGTAATTGATCTTATTTCAGTTGCTCGCGTACTGCTTTTAGTATGGGTTCCACACTCATAGGTTTGCCCACCGCTCCGCGCATCCAAGCGTCGGGGGTAAGACAACCTTGTTGATAGATGCGAGTGTATTCTGTTGCCCACTCTTCGGGTGTGGCGCAGTTTGCTAAATGTTCGTCTAACTGATATTGCACCATATTACCGATTGGGTAGGCAGGCAAATACAATGCATAGCCCACCATATGCGAATAGATTCCCAATAGCGGACTATCTTTTTCGCCTAAAATAGGAGCATAATATTGATTCCACACTTCGCTGGCAATAGCGATTACCGCTTCGCGCAATGTTGCGGCATCAGCTTCGGGATGAGCATACAACCATTGCCACATACGCATGTCCACCAAACTAACACCCATAATTTCATACATGCCCCAAATCATATCGAAGAGTTGGTCTGCTTGTTGTGGCGATTGTGTAGATTGGTGTAGCAGTTGTAGGTCGCGCTCTTGGAAAAGGAACGCACTTGCTTCCGTAAAACCAGTATTAGGGATGCCTGCAAGGGTGTAGTAATCAATATCATAAAGCGAAATAACTTCTTCTACATTGTGTCCAAACTCATGCACAGCGATATTGTATCCCTTGTAGTCCATACCTTTATCACCAACGCGCGTGCGCAAGCGAGCAGGTTGTTCTCTGCCCACACATGGACGTGCATGTCCCGAACCACGAGCAGCTTCCACCACGATATGCGAAGCGATTTCCTTTGCTTTGTCGCTGGCAAAGCCCAAATCCATCAGCATACGAGGCATGTCTTTCTCAAAGGTTTTGGCAGTAGGATAGCGTTTCTGCGTTTCTGCAGTCAGTACATCTTCGGAGATACTGCTGCGAGTTTTGAAACCGTCGTACCAAATATCGTATGGACGAAGGTCACGGCCTAAACGCTCACGGATGATGGCTGCTACTTGCTTTATCTCCTCCGATTGGATGAGTTGGGTGAACAGCGATTCAATCTCTTCAAAAGGTATCTGTAAATCCTCGTTGAAGGTTCGTAGCACATGTGTAGGCGCATCTGGTCGGTAGGCGTCAATCTGTTGTCCTGCACGGAAGATATTGATAATCTGTTGATAACGTGTATCAGGCTCGCGGCTTATATCAACTTTCAGTTTGATGTCTGAGTCGGGATTACCACTCACGTGGTTGGTAGTAGGGCACCATAGTAGTTTGTCGTTATTGACCACCACTGCGGGTATCTCTTGGCGGATGATACGCAGCATCACTTGGTAAATCATCTCTTGTTTCTCGCGGGCGTTAGGCACATCGGCATAGTTGGACTTGAGTTCATCGCGTAAGTTCCAATGCGAGAGTAATGCCATGGGTTCGGTCCACAGTTGCTCACCCTGTTCGTTGCGCAGGCAGTGCATCATGATATTGTAGCCAGCGATATAGTTCTCTGCTTCGCTCAGTGCTTGCGAATAATTGGCTACCACATTGCCTGGCACACGACTGCTGAACACATCGCCCAAACGAGCATATGCCCATTCTTGACGTGTCCACTCTTTGCCCAAGGTGTTTTTCTCTTCCAATGTATAGTGTGGAAAGTTCAGTACGCAGATATGCGCAATCTTGTTGGCAAACATATCCTCTGCAAAATGCGCCATCGGACTATATCCACTGATGATCCAGTCCACTTGTGTGGGATTACCTTTACCCAAAAGAGTAGTAGGTTCTTGCAGCGTATTATTCAGCATATCAGCACTTTGTCCGCATTGCTCCAAAATGAATGCCATGCGGTCATAAAGTTGCTTTTTAGTCTCGTCAGTACCTGCATACGAGTTTGTGATTAATGCCAAGTAGTCTTCCTCTGTACCATCACTTTCTCGCCACAGCGCAGCGACCTGCGCCGCACCGCGTGCAACCATACAGGAGTCCGCTTCGGAGTACGCTGCTAATACATTGCTCACTGCTTGCTGAATGGTTGTATCACAAATCACTGTTGTTTGCGTTTTGACTTGACATGCTACCATCATGGCAACCATACCCATTAAAATCCATTGTTTCATATAAACTGCATCACCTAATTAATGTACACCAAAACTGCTTAATCTATTCAACTCATCTCCAACATGCGTTGGATTGGACGGATAGCGTCTTTGGCAATGGCTTCATCTACAAATACTTCGTTTGTTTCGTCGCGAAGACAGTCGTACAGTTTTTGTAATGTATTCATTCGCATATACTCGCACTCATTGCAACCACACTGATTAGCAATAGGTTGTGCAATACCATCCCCTACTCTCTCTGTAAATTCAGGTGGTACCGGAATGAACTCTACATCTGGACACGATTTTTGCATTTCGTGAAGGATTCCACTCTCAGTTGCTACGATAAATCGCTTCTGTTCGGGGTGTTCTTTCGCATAATTAAGCAATGCCTGTGTTGAGCCAATCACATCCGCATTCTGCAACACAATCGCTTTGCACTCTGGATGCGCCAACACCTTGGTTTCGGGATATTGTTGCTTGAGCGACAAAATCGCTTCCACCGAAAAACGTGCATGCACATGGCATCCGCCGTTCCACAAATCCATATTGCGCCCCGTCATTGAATTAATGTAACCGCCGAGGTTTTGGTCTGGACCAAAGAGAATAGGTTTATCTGCGGGTAATTGCTTGACAATCTTCAGGGCATTGCTACTGGTTACTACCACATCGGTAAGTGCTTTAACGGCTGCGCTGGTGTTTACATAGGAAACTACCAGATGGTCAGGGTGCTCTGCTTTCCATGCTGCCAAATCTTCTGCTTTGCAGCTATCTGCCAGTGAACAACCTGCTGCTGGCTCTGGAATAAGCACTTTCTTATCGGGGCAGAGAATTTTGGCAGTCTCTGCCATAAAATGCACTCCGCACATCACAATAATATCCGCATTGGTTTTAGCAGCAACCTGCGCCAAAGCAAGTGAATCGCCAATACAATCTGCCACATCCTGAATCTCAGGGCGTTGGTAGTAGTGCGCCATGATGATGGCGTTCTTTTTGCGACAAAGTGCGCGTATTTCTTCTACAATGTTCATTATTGCACTTGTTGTCCTAAAGTATTGTAATACACCCCGTTATACTCAATTAAGAGTTGACCATTTCGGATAATTTTGTTATTTGGCTTTTCAACAACAGTTTCCTCAATGTCAGAAGTTCCATTGTTGCAAGAAGTGATATAGCGAGAGTACGTGTAGGTAGTAGTGGTACCATTGCCTCCGCCTGAAGTATTGATAGTGATACTGCTAAAGGCAGGACCTTCATTTGTAGTACATGTCGGACTGGAGAAGCGCAATGTACCTACTCCAGATGGAGTGTTGGCAGGCTTCCATGTATAATCCTTAAGATTATTATTATCCGCCTTCAATTCGCCTATTTTCTTACCAGCCACAGCGAACTCAATGGTATTGTACTGATCACCACCCCAAGTACGCATATTGATGGTTATGCTAGTGATTTGGCTCGCATCCAGCGAAGGAGATTCTGCATATGAATCTTTTATCATTTTCCAGTATTTGGATTGTTTATCCAACCCAGTAAGTGTCCAGCCTTGCGTATTATTCAAATTCATAGCGATTGTGGAAGGAGTAGAAACTGTAGTTTCCTCCTCTTCTAATTGTGCAAAGACAGCATGGAAAGTGGTGTTTTGCGTAATATCTGGTGCGTCATCAGCAGTAGAGAAGAGGTCGGTTGGAATATTGTCTGTAGTGCCATTGATCACATCTTCGCTCCAACCTACAAATTGGGTACTAATCTCGTCGCAAGACTTAGGTGCTGTTGGCAATACACTCACTACTCCCCCCTCGTTGACAGTGGTTGTAGGATTGCCTGCAGTATATGCTTCACCATTAACTAGCCATGTGATAGTACATTTGGTTTCTGGATCGACAGTACTTCCGCCTTTGAGATAGCCATTGCTCTCACCAAGAACAAAGCGGGAGTCGTATGCTGTAATTAGGTCAGCGAGGTTAAGCGTTTCGCCTGCTTTCTCGCCCCAAATATACTCTGCCAAGTAAGGATAGTCTATGAATGGATTACGGTTACCTTGCGTTTGTTGAATACCATTATTACGGTCAATCTCCTTTTGTGACACAGGATCTTGGCGATGCCATTTCATTAGGAGTGCCACGCCATATTTGGTTAAGCCGAATGAGCCAGTAGAGAAGTTAGTTGTAAATGTTTTAGAACCTTCTCCATCAGTGAACGCTTTGTCGCCTGCCCATTTGAGCAGTGCACCCATATATCCGCGAGCGAAGTCACCCTTATACTCATCACGTGGCTCAAATACTGTACCTGAAGCAGAGATAGTAGCTCCTGTATTACCTGCAATGGTATTACCGCCTGTAATAGTAATACTCTTTGCAGAACCTTTCTTATTGCCATGCTTGTTATAATCTGCACTAGCTACCTCTCCAAAAGGATAGTTACTACGGATACCATTTACTTTTCCATCAGTAGGAACTAAGTGAAAAATATCGCACCCAGGACCACTGGTAGTGCCACCATACCATGATTTGGGGATAGAATGCTCGCGGTTGTAGCAATCACACTCATCGCTGTAATTACCACAATGATTGGAATTTATGCTTTTCCATGTACAATCGCTATACATATCCCATACATAGCCATTCTCGTGTACATCGGTATATGGATATGCATCCCATAATCCATCATATCCCAATGAAGAATAACCCGTTTTAGTTACTTTTTGTACAGCATCGAAAAGTGTTTTTCCAGATTTTCCATCAATACTCACATAATACGCAGGCAATGAAGCCGCAGGAGTTACAGTCTTAGCAGACAACGCAATCACAATGAAACTGCATAGAACAAATAGTAAAATTCGTTTCATAATATTACCAATATTAAAGTTTTTTCAATTTAGCGTGCAAAGTTACACTTTTTTTCGCACGTAAACAAATATTTTTGATAAAATATCAAAAAACACTCTTACACAGTCTGTGTAAGAGTGCTCGTTTTGAAAAAAAGTATATCTTATTAATATAAGTTATCTGCCTAATGCACGCTCTATTGTAGCCACCTCTTGACGCAACACAGCATCATAACTCATCTGCTCTTCCATAGAGTTCAAAGAGTGTGCAACAGTAGCATGATCACGATGTACATATGCACCTATCTGTGACAATGACAAATCTGTATATTTCTTTATCAAGAACATCACAACATTACGGACTCTTACTGCATCGCGTTGACGCGTACGAGCGGTAATAATCTTTTCATTCACATTCATTTGTTGGCATACGGTATTAATAATCTCCTTTGCGTCATATGACTTTGGATGTAATGCTACCAAACGCCCTACAACAGTTTGAGTCAACGTCATATCAATAGGACTGTCAGTCAAAGTCGAATATGCTAACAAACTTGCCAAAACACCCTCCAAATCACGGATATTGTCCGTTACATTCGTTGCAATATAGTTTACAATCTCATCGCTTAATTTTACACCATCTCTGCGGATACGATAGAGCAATATATCATGACGCAATTGATAGTCTGGGCGAGTAATCTCTGCTGCTAATCCCCATTTGAAACGTGATAATAGGCGATCTTGCACGCCACGAAGCTCCATCGGACTACGATCAGATGTCAAAATCAATTGTTTATGACTCTGCTGTAAATGATTGAATATCTGGAAGAATGTATCTTGTGTTCCCTTTAAGTCTGAAAAATATTGTATATCATCTACAATCAGTACATCCACCGACTGATAGAACATCAAGAAATCAGGTACACGGTTATGATTTACCGCATCTTGAAACTGCAATTTGAACGTATTTGCAGTCACATACAATACTCGTGCAGTAGGATTCAATCGGCATACCTCATTTCCAATAGCATTGGCCAAGTGAGTTTTACCTACTCCACTACCTCCAAACAAGAATAATGGGTTAAAAATCGTTTTACCAGGATTCTTTGCTATCTCAACAGCAGCAGCACGTGCCAACTTGTTGGGTTCACCCTTAATAAAATTATCGAACGTATAATTCTCGCTCAACTGACTATCCCAAGCTTCGACAGCCATATTAGCTGATTGGGCTGCAACCTTAGGCGAATTAACTACTTGATGAATAGATTCGCTTGGTACATCAATGCTACTACCAGCCATCAATATACGATATTCCAGTTGCACTTGCGGACCAAATACCTTTCTTAATACGCGCGAGAGAATATCTAAGTAGTTCTCTTCTATGTATTCTACTACAAACTGACTCTTCACTTGCAACACTAGCACATTATGCTCCCATTGGATAGCTACTACAGGTGCAAACCATGTTTGGTATGCACTCTGAGGCAAGTTATCCCTGAGGACCTGTTGACACTCAGCCCACAATATGTTTACATTGTCTTGCATTGCTGCGTATAAAAAATATCAGTATCAAATAGTGAAAAAACGTGTTTTTCACGAATCCGGGTGCAAAGGTACTGCTTTTTTTCGATATAAAAAAATAGACCCTTTTATGATTTCATCCACTCAATGGTATCTACCAATATTTCAAGTAGTTAACTATTTTAAACTGATTTTCTTCTAGTTATGTAGTACCCATTTACATAACTATCTGAAAATCACACACTATCGTTAATTTTGTTCCACGCAATACGTTTCACAAAAAAAACATAATCCATTTGATTATCAAATAAATAGGAATTTTTTCAACGAAAACATAAAATTAGACAATCGAAAAATAACTACTTTGGCAATTTCTTTCGAATAAATGGTCTTGCCTTTATTGACATCACTACAGAGTCCACATTGACAACTACGTTATCTAGATCTTTTAAAGCCGTATTCAAGTTATCATAAAGGGTCTTATCATTCAGCAAAAGCCCCAATGTGCCATCTTCAGAATCTAATGCTTCGTTTACTGATTGGATAGCCTTATTGAGATCAGCAATAGTATTCTCTATCTCTGCTTTACGTACTGCTGTCATCACCGTTTGCAAGTCTGATAATGTTGTATCTACTTTGCTCATCAGTTCGGGCAACTGATTGTGCGTCAATTGTCGTATATCCTTTCCACTCACTTGCAAGTCTGCCGTCAGTTGCTCAATATGCTTCAAACTACTATGCAGATTACCCTCTCCTAGTTCACTATTAAGTGTAGCCACCAACAAGTTGGCCTCTATAAGCAAACTATCCAAATGAGCGAGCACACCTGTTTGCAGATTATCAACCAATCCTGGTACTATAGCCGTAGGTAAAGTGTCGCCTCGTTGATATGGCATAGCTCTATTAGGCATATTAGGCAACTTCAATTCGATAGCAGCTCCACCCAATAATCCATCAGCAACTAGCGCCATCTCTGTTCCACGAGGCAATACAATTGCTTTATCTATATTCACACCTACCACAAATGCAGGCGTTTGAGTGAAATCATATGTCACAGTCTCTACCAGCCCAACTTTATGTCCTAAAATATACACAGGTGCTTGTTCGGTCAATCCGTTGCTTTTTTCAAACATGCCATAATAGCAATGCGTTGGGGAGAAAATATTTATACCTTTAAGAAAGTTAAAGCCAAAATACAATATCACTGCACATACTACTGCTAGTGCTCCCACTTTTAATTCTCTTGAGTACTTCATTTTTTATAATATTTTTCAAAGGCATTAAAAATGCCGTTAACAATTCCTTTTTTACCCTCTTCGCTAGCTAGCCATTTTTCTTCTTCTGCATTGCTAATAAATCCCATTTCTACAAGCACACTTGGACATGCTGATTTTAGCAACACCCAAAAAGCTGCTTGACGTACACCACGATTTGCACGTTGCAAAGTACCAACAAACTGATTTTGAACCAGTTCCGCAAATACCAAACTATTATCCATATATTGGTTTTGCATCAATTCAAAGATGATATAACTCTCTATAGAATTAGGATCAAAACCTTGATATACAGTCTGATCCGCTTCTAACTTCATCACCGCATTCTCACGCATAGCCACATCCAAATTGTCTTCCATGCGATCAGTACCTAAGATAAACGTTTCCGCACCTTGTGCCTTACGATTCTCTGCAGCATTGGTATGAATACTTATAAACAAATCTGCATGATTCTTATTGGCAATATCTGCACGCTGTTGCAGAGGCAAGAACACATCTGTTTCACGTGTTAAAACCACCTTTACTTCAGGATAGGCTTCCCGTATTTTGCTAGCCAATTGTTTCGCAACATTCAAGTTCAGGTCTTTCTCTTTCAAACCTTTTACCAATCCTATTGCACCAGCATCGTCACCACCATGTCCTGCATCTATCACCACAGTAAATGACATCAACGATAATGAGCAAAACACAAGTATGACCGTACGTAAAACCTTATTCATTTTCAAACAAAACATATTATTTACCAAATCTTCTGCAAAGTTACTACAAAAATCGCAAATACGCAAAATATTTTGCAAAAATTATTTTGAAATATCATTCTATTCTCTTTCTCACACCGCACTATTACCATACGATACACCTATGATTTATCTACTTCAACCGAAGGAAACCTATGCCAAATCGCTGTACTGCGGCACGTTCCAAATCCTCTCTCACAGAAGGATCTGCAATGCTAATCAATGCTTTAGCGCGCTCCGCCAACGGCAAGTTGCGCAGATATACTATTCCATGTTCAGTCGCTATATACTGTGCCTGAAAGCGTGTAGTCACCACACCAGCACCAGGAGCCAAATTAGCAACAATCTTTGATTGTCCTTTGCTCGTCATACTTGGGAGTGCAATGAAGCATTTTCCACCTTCCGAGAGTGAAGCACCATACATAAAATCATGCTGTCCACCCACACCAGAAATAATTGTTTCTCCAATTGAGTCCGCACAAATCTGTCCTGTAAGATCCACCTCTATAGCTGAATTTATCGCCATTGCTTTAGGATTTTGACGGATATTTTGTGGATCATTAGTAAATGCTACATCGCGAATGACGAAATCTGGATTATTATCCATGTATTCGTACAAATGTTTCGATCCCAATACCAAACTACCCAAAGATTTACCAGGATATATCTTCTTCATCGAATTATCTATAATACCCTTTTCTATCAGAGGTAACACACCATCGGTAATAGCCTCAGTATGCAAACCCAAATGCTGATGTCCACTCAAAGCATTAATCACAGCATTAGGAATACCACCTACTCCTATTTGCAAAGTAGCACCATCAGGTATTTCATTAGCGATAAAGTTTCCTATGCGTGTTTCCATTTTAGATGGTATGGGTGTTGGAACCTCTATTAAGGGTTCATCACCACGACACATTGCTGCAATTTGACTCACATGTATCACGGGGTCACCGAAAGTGCGAGGCATATATTTATTCACCTGAGCAATAACCGTCTTCGCACATTCCGCACCAGAAAAAGCGATATCGGCAGATATACCATATGAACAATATCCTTCTTCATCTGGCTCACTCACGTTTAGAAACGCCACATCCACAGGTACTTGTCCGCTACGAAACAAACTAGGAACCTCACCCAAAAAACATGGGATTGTATCTGCCACCCCCTCACGCATTGCTCGACGGAGATTATTCGGTACAAAGATATTCACCGCTCGAAACGAGTCCATTAATTCACGTTTTGCATATGGTGCTTCTTCGGGATGTACTCCAAAACCAGAAATAATGGTTACATTACGCAATTCATTGGCACGCTCTGTTAGCGCACGCAATAATACCATTGGTATAGAAGTAGAACCTTGTACTACAATAGTATCGCCTGATTTTACTAGGCGAACAGCCTCTAAAGGTGAGAGATAATTCATGGTGTTGAGTATTATAACGGTTATATTATTAACGAATACTATCCAAATAGCCTTCAAGAATGATGCATGCAGCCAATTTATCTACCACCGCTTTGTCTTGACGTTGGCTTTTCTTCATTCCGCCCGTAATCATGGCTTGGTGGGCAATCACCGAAGTGAAACGCTCATCGTATTCCTTCAAAGGCATATTAGGAAACACTTTGCGAAAGCGATTGATGAATGGTTGGATATACTGCATTGATTCAGAATCTTCTCCGTTCATCTGATACGGATGTCCTATCACCACTTCATCTACTTGCTCTTTGGCGAAGTAATTAGTCAACCACGCTTCTAACGTATGAGTGGGGATTGTAACAAGCGGATTAGCCGTTATACGGAGCATATCCGTAACGGCTAATCCTGTGCGTTTGCGACCAAAATCTATCGCAAGTATTCGTCCCATTAGTCAGCTAGTGCTTGATACTTATCATCCATACCTAGACGATAGTAAAGCGAACGCAAAGAGCGCTTGAAATCATAATTATCTGGCTCCAACTCATATGCTTTCTCAAAGTATGGAAGCGCATTCTTAAATGCCTTATCAATCTCTACTTTTGCTTGTGCATATGCTTTTGCATCCAGGTATGCAGCATCATCATTGAGTTTGTTACCCAAATCCACATATGCAAAACCTAAACTCTCAAGGAAGAGAGCATTATTTGGCTCTAGTTCAATTGCTTTTGAGAATACTTCAAAAGATTCCTCAAAACGACCAATACGAGCTAAGATTGAACCCTTTGAGTTGTAGTATTGACCTACGTTCGGTTCACGATTGATAGCAATATCCAAATACTCAATTGCTTTTTCCTCTTGACCTGAATTGATATATAGGTTAATGAGGTTTTGCATAAACCATGGCTCCTCTGGGAAGAGGTCAATACTTTTCTTAATCGACTCTACAGCCTTTACAGTATCGCCTTGCTCAATATAAATTTGATAAATATACTCGTTAGCGAAGATAATCTCTTTGCGAAGAGCATTTGCATTAGCGTGCTCAGTGTTCATACGCTCCAGAGTAACGATAGCTTCCTCATAACGTTCAGCTTCATACGCAAAACGACCTGCATAGTAGAGGCATGTATAGTAACTGGTATCACGCAATAATTTAGCAGCCTCCTCTGGATTATCTTGGAAGATTTTTGCGTCTGGAATATTGCAATGCTTTATAAACATATCATATGCCAACGAAGGATTGTTAGCCTCGTACGCGTTGAAACCTGCTATAATCATAGGTTGATACATAAAGTACTCTTGTAATTTTGGCAAGATATTCTTTGGTGTACGTGTATCGTATTTTGCTCTACCTTTCTTGTCATAGGTAGGAATCATAGCCAATTCATATGCCTTATCCCAGTAACCTACTGACTCATACACAGCAGCACCCCATTGATCAAAATCGATATTACGACCTATTTGACGATTGAGGTTTGCAGTCTCAAACTCTTTGTAGCCAATAAATCCTGCTACATACCACGTGTTTGCTTGCTCTTTGGTTTCCTCATTTTGCAATGCTTCCGCAATTGCAGCACGTGCACCAGCATAATCTGGGGTCTCTGCGTCTGCCAAACCACGAGCTTTGCTTACATTAGCTTTTTGTGCGAAGCAGCCTGCGCTTATCAGCACGAGTGCTGCAAGAAAAATGGATTTTTTCATATTTATTAAAAGTTTAAAAAGTTTCAAAGTTTCACGCGCCGTTGGCGCTTGGTTCATATTACTCTTCGGTAGTGGTCGTTTCTTCAGTTGTTACTTCTTCGGATTCAGCCACTTCCTCTTGCTCCTCTTTTGGTACGGTGCAACCGAACATGAGCGTATCGTTGCGCTTTTGAAGTTCAATAAGCTTCACACCTTGTGTAGCGCGACCAAGTACACTAATTGCATCCATTGCCATACGGATAGCGGTACCCGCCTTGGTGATAAGCATGAGATCCATATCATCGTTAACAGCCTCAAGACCTATCAGGTTGCCCGTCTTATCGGTAATATTCATCGTCTTCACGCCCTTACCGCCACGGTTGGTGATACGATAGATTGGTTCGCCATTCTCATCGTCAAGCAATGTGCGCTTGCCAAAGCCCTTTTCAGAGATGACGAGGACAGAGTCTTTGCTACCTTGCTCTACGCAAATCATACCAATCACGCGATCCTTACCATCTTCATCCAATTTGATAGCACGCACACCTGTTGCGGTACGACCCATTGGGCGAACGGTGTCTTCTGGGAAGCGAACCACTTTACCGTTGTAGGAAGCCACCAACATTTGACTATTGCCATCGGTGAGGGTCACGCGAATTAGGCGGTCATCCTCACGCAAGCCAAGCGCGATAATACCATTGGCACGTGGACGGCTGTAGGATTCGAGAGTAGTCTTCTTCATCAAACCATTCTTCGTTGCGAAGATGAGATAATGATTTTGTACATACTCCATATCATTGAGGTTCTTCACGTGGATAAACGCGCAGACCTTGTCGCCCTTTTGGATATTGATCATGTTTTGCAACGCACGCCCCTTCGACTGGCGGTTGCCCTCTGGCAGTTCATATACCTTCGTCCAATAGAGGCGACCTTGCTCGGTGAAGAACATCATCGTAGAGTGCATATTAGCTTGGTGCACATATTCGATAAAGTCTTCATCGCGAGCAGCACCTGCCTTAGCACCGATACCACCACGACCTTGCTGACGGAAGTCTGCCAATGGAGTACGTTTGATGTAACCCAAGTGAGAGATAGTGATGACCATATCATCATCGGCATACATATCCTCTGGGTTGAACTCGGTAGCCATCTTGATGATACGTGTACGACGCTCATCGGCATACTTCTCTTTGATTTCAACCAATTCGTTCTCAATCACTTCGTAGCGCATCACCTCGCTTGCGAGCAGCGCATTCAAGTGTTGAATCAACTCTTGCAACTTAGCATATTCCTCTTTCAACTCATCAATACGCAAGCCCGTCAGTTGCGATAGACGCATATCCACGATGGCTTTCGATTGCAAGTTATCCAAGTTGAAGCGTGCCTCCAAGTTCGCTTGTGCGTCAGCAGGAGTACGGCTTGCGCGGATAATCTTCACCACCTCGTCGATATTATCTACGGCGATGATCAATCCTTCTAATATATGCGCGCGTTCTTCGGCTTTCTTGAGTTCGAACTTTGTGCGACGTACTACTACCTCCATACGGTGCTCGATGAAGTTCGCCACCATGTCGTGGAGGTTCAAGAGTTGTGGACGACCTTTCACCAGCGCAATGCTGTTCACCGAGAAGCTGGATTGCAATGCAGTATATTTGTAGAGTTTATTCAGCACTACTTGTGCATTTGCATCGCGTTTGATTTCGATAATGATACGCACATCGCGTTTGGATTGATCGCTGATACCAGAGATACCTTCGATCTTCTTATCGTTTACGAGGTCAGCGATATTCTTCACGAGGTCAGACTTCACCACACCGTATGGCAACTCGCCAATCACGATACGCTCGCGACCGTTGTCTTCGGTCTCGATCTCTGCTTTAGAGCGGATGATGATACGTCCGCGACCTGTCTCGTATGCATCGCGCACGCCTTGATAACCGTAGATAGTACCACCTGTTGGGAAGTCAGGTGCCTTGATATGCTCCATAAGTTCAGCCACGGTGATTGGCTCCACTTCGGGATTCTCCACGCGCTCTACTGCGTTCTTCACGTATGCCACGCAACCGTCTATTACCTCGCCCAAGTTGTGGGTTGGCATGTTCGTTGCCATACCTACTGCGATACCGCTTGCTCCGTTCACCAGCAGGTTAGGGAAGCGACATGGCAAAACCACTGGCTCGCGCAACGAGTCGTCGAAGTTCAGTTGCATATCCACGGTATCTTTGTCTATATCGCGAAGCATCTCTTCGGCGAGTTTCGAGAGGCGTGCTTCAGTATAACGCATTGCTGCTGCACCGTCGCCGTCAATCGAACCAAAGTTACCTTGTCCGTCCACCAACACGTTACGCATGTTCCATGGCTGTGCCATACGCACGAGCGTGCCATAGATACTGCTATCGCCGTGAGGGTGGTACTTACCCATTACCTCACCCACGATACGTGCGGATTTCTTGGTTGGCTTGTCACTTGTGTTGCCCAACTCATTCATACCAAACAGCACACGGCGGTGTACTGGCTTGAAGCCATCGCGCACGTCAGGCAATGCGCGGGCTACAATCACACTCATCGAGTAATCGATGTACGAGGTTCGCATTTCCTCGTCAATCTTTACAGGAATAATTCTGTCGTTGTCAATCATCTATATAAAGTTTTAAAAGTTTCAAGGTTTCATGCGACTTAATCGCTTGTTTCAAAGTTTCAGAGTTTCAGCCCCACTTTGCCACGCTGCAAAATTACAACATTTTTTTGATATGTGCAAATTTTTAAGCGTTTTTTTGCATTTTTTCTTATTTTTGGCTAATACCCCGATTTTTCACTCTCATGCGCTTAAATCGCAAATTTAGGGCATTTATACCTATTTTGTCACATTACACCTTTCACATATGACGCGCGCGCGAAAATATTTCCACAAAAAAAAGACGTTTTATTAAGATTTATCCTCCAAATTACGATCCCATAGTTTCCCCAAAGATATCCCAAAGATATCTCGATGATAGATTACACAAAAAAGTATCATTTCTTAAGATTCATCACCACCTACACACACATTATCACATTAAAATGTGCGAACGACTTGCATATATCAAAAAAAATAACTACTTTTGCACGATATTTTAACAATTAATGCCAGAAATACTGCTGCATTACATATGGCAAAAGCGCATTTGGGCAGGTTTTCCGCAAACAACAACAGATGGAAAGCCTGTTGAAGTTGTGTCTGTAGGGCAATACAACATACATGCAGGACCAGATTTCAGCAATGCACATATTCGCATTGATGGACAAGACTGGGTGGGAAACATAGAGATACATGTATGTGCTTCCGACTGGTATAAGCATCGCCATCATATGGATGCTGCATACGACAACACCATCTTACACGTAGTAGTCAAAGCAGATAAAGAGGTATGCAACACGCGCGGGGAATGCCTCCCACAATGCGAACTGCAATATCCGCATGGGCAAGACTATCTCACGCAACTGCTTCACTCCACCGAATGGCACGCATCCTTGTCTGGCATACCAGATTGTGGCAAGCAATTGCTGGAGAACCCTACCCTGCTCACGCAAGACTGGAAAAAGAATTTATTAGAAAAACGATTGGAATGTAAACGCCAATCCATCACTCAACTACTTGGTATCACGCAGCAGAGTTGGGCGCATGCATTCTACATCAGTTTGGCACATAACTTCGGCTTTCACACCAACGGGCTGCCATTTGAAGCATTAGCATTGGCGACGCCACTATCATGCTTGCAAAAACACAGAAATAGCCTTTTTCAGTTGACTGCTATCCTGCTCGGGCAATCGGGGGTGTTGAAGGAGGGCGACAGCAACTATGAACCAGGATTATGGGAAGAATACTGCTTTTTGCAAAAGAAATTCTCGCTCCAACCAATAGAAGCAAGCATGTGGAAGAAAGCGCGCATGCGTCCACAAA
Organism: uncultured Bacteroidales bacterium; assembly: GCA_937891975.1. GTDB lineage: Bacteria > Bacteroidota > Bacteroidia > Bacteroidales > Paludibacteraceae > Colicola. The sequence continues at coordinate 147,528 of CALAUA010000013.1, read as the reverse complement.
ATGCGCCTGAAGTACGTATTAGGCAGTTCGCACATTTGATATATCAATCGGAATTCCTGTTCGCTCAATTGATGGAAGCACAATCAACGGAAAAGATGTTTGAATTATTGAGTTTGAAATACGATAATGAAGATGTGTACAATCGAGTACAACGCCCATTGCCATTAGGAAAAAACTCAATAGCAATCCTGCTTATCAACACGGTGATACCATACAAATATGCATATACCCAACATCAACATATAGAGGACGCTATCGAATGGCTCAACAATATTCCCAAAGAGGATAACACAATCATTCGCAAATGGGCTATGCTTGGGCAAGATATTCGCTCCGCAGCCGACACACAAGCACTGATACACCTCTATCAAAACTATTGCCAACCACATTTATGCTTTAATTGTCACGTGGGGTATCAAGTATTTGGACAGCAACAATTATCACTATTTTAATCGACAGAAAAACAAACAATAAACATATCACATCATGAAAAAAATTCTATTATCCATTTTTGTTGCAAGTAGCCTGATGGCTTGCTGCAACAGCACGTGCGACGATCGCAATGCTAACACACAAAATCCCATTATGCCTATCACGTACTGCGGTGCAGACAATGGTGATGTAATTCATTTGACAGACTACCTGCCACAAATCAAGTGTTGGGATAGCGTAGTATTCACTACCGAACCCAGTTATGAAGTGCTGAAAGTAGAGAACGGTTTGCTGACACTCGCAGGCGATCACACACTATCAATCTTGAGCGCAAAAGATTTGACCACAGGTATCACATACGATATTCCAATCTTTCCTCAGTCCAATTACGAAGTAGGATTAGTAACCAAATCGTTTACCGACTCTACCATCACTATTGGTGTATTGAATGATTATGAGCATCTGCAATTCCGCGTTCTCTGGCAAGATACTCGTGCTACAGAGTATGTTAACTACGGTCAATACGACCCAGAAGCTACCATCACCATCGAGAAAGCTTGGCGCGAAAGTCAAGGACGCAGTTTCATTCGCGTATATGCTTTAGGCGATGGCAAACGACTCAACGACTTGCTCATCCCACTGGAAAACGGCAAAGTAGTAAACGACGTTGCACAATTGACTCGTCACGACGACCAAGCACAAGTGCTCTACTCACTCATGATTGACCGCTTCCACAATGGCAACAAAGCCAACGACTGGAAAATGAACAGCCCAGAAGTACTCGACATCGTGGACTATCAAGGCGGCGACATCGCAGGTATCACACAAAAAATCAAAGACGGCTTCTTCAACGAACTCGGAATAAGCACTATTTGGATTTCTCCTATCACCCAAAATCCTTGGGATGCGTGGGGATATTACCCATTTGCGAACGGCAACAAATACGATAACACCAAGAAATACACTAAATTCTCTGGCTACCACGGCTATTGGCCAATCTACACTACCGAAGTAGAAAAACGCTTCACAACCGAAGAGGAATTGCATGAGATGTTGGCAGTAGCACACGAACACGGATTGAACGTCATTCTTGACTATGTAGCCAACCATATGCATATCAACTCACCGACACTCAAAGAGCACCCAAATTGGCACACTGACAGTATCCTGCCTGACGGACGTCGCAACTTCGAGTTATGGGATGAAGCTCGCCTCACTACTTGGTTTGACGTACATATCCCTACGCTTGATCTTGAGCGTCCAGAAGTATGCTCACCAATGACCGACTCTGCACTGGTATGGCTTGAGAAATTCGCATTCGACGGCTTCCGCCACGATGCTTGCAAGCATATTCCACTGAACTACTGGCGCGAATTGGGCGCAAAGATGAAGCAACGCTATCCAAATCGCCATATATGGATGATTGGCGAGACGTATGGCGATCCATCGTTGATTGGCTCATACGTCAAGAGCGGTATGCTCAACTCACAATTCGACTTCAATATCTACCACACCGCTATCGACGTGCTGGGCAAACCAGAACAATCACTCAAGCGTATGCATAATACGGTAATGGAGTCACTGGCAGCATATGGCTCACACCACACCATGGGTAACATCTCTGGCAACCACGACAAGTGCCGCTTCATCTCGCTCGCTGGTGGTGCTGTACGTTGGGATGAGAACGACAAAGCTGCTGGTTGGGAGCGCGAAATCGGCGTAACAGCCGATGGCGATGCCGCTAAAGAAGAACAAGCTTACAAGGCTGCGATGTTGTTGGAGGTAATCAATCTGACTATCCCTGGTGTGCCATGTATCTATCAAGGAGATGAATATGGCGAGGCAGGTGCCAACGACCCAGACAACCGCCATATGATGAAATTCAATAGTCTAACAGAACGTCAACAACAATTCCGCAACGAAGTACAACAACTCGTACAAATGCGTCGTAATTCATTGCCACTTATCTATGGAGAATACATACCTGTAGAAGTAGCTGACAACAAATGGGTATTCGACCGCACATACATGGGCGAAACAGTTCGCGTGACCATTGACTTGGCTAACCTAGCATATTCAATCAACTAATCATTTATAAACAAACACAACAATGAAAAAAATCCTTATTCTCGCACTCGGAGCATTGGCTATGATCTCCTGTGCAAAACAACCATGCGATGCTCGACACACATGCTGGGCATACGATGCTACTATTTACGAGCTCAACACCCGTCAAGCTACTCCAGAAGGTACTTTCGCAGCAGCTGAGGCACTCCTTCCTGAACTGAAAGAAAGTGGCGTGGATATCATCTGGATTATGCCAATTCAAAAGATTGGCGTGCTTGAGCGCAAAGGCACATTGGGTAGTTACTATGCTATCACCGACTACTGCGAATTTAACCCTGAGTTCGGTACACGCGCCGATTTTGAGCACTTCCTCGCAAAGGCACACGAACTGGGTATGAAAGTTATCCTCGACTGGGTAGCTAACCACACAGCTCCAGATAGCGAATGGACCAAAAACGAAGGTTGGCACTACCGCGATAGCCTCGGCAACCTCATGGTTCAATACGACTGGACAGACATCTCAAAACTCAACTACGACAACCAAGACATGCGCGCTGAGATGAAGAAAGCAATGCACTGGTGGATGGATACCATCGGCATCGATGGCTTCCGTTGCGACGTTGCAGGTGAAGTTCCTACCGATTTCTGGAACGAAGCGATGGCTGAAATCCGCGCTAAGCACCCTGATATGTTCACCCTCGCAGAAGACGAAGCAGAGGCACAAGACCTCACCGAGAGCGCATTCGATATGTACTATGGTTGGGAGCTCCACCACCTCATGAACGGCGTGGCACAAGGCAAAAAGACGGTAGAAGATTTGTGGGGTTATTTTGCTAAGGTGGACACCACTATCCGCAAAGAAGCAATCCGCATGAACTTCACTTCTAACCACGACGAGAACTCATGGAATGGTACCGAGTTTGAGCGTATGGGCGATGCTACTGACCTCTTTGCTGCATTCACATATGTAGTGCCAGGTATGCCAATGATTTATACTGGTCAAATGAGCGGCAACCATCATCGTCTTGAGTTCTTCGAGAAGGACGTGATTGATCGCGTAGAGAACGCACCACAAAAGGCATTGTACAAAGGTTTGAATGACTTGCGTGCAGCCAACCGTGCATTGTGGAGCAACGAGAAGGGCGCACCTATGGTTCGCCTCGCAGCAGACAATGACAAAGTGTTCGCTTGCGTACGCACAAAAGAGTGCCCAAAACATGGCAACAATACGGTGATTGCTATTATGAACATGTCCGCAGAGCCACAAACTGTAACGCTAGACATGACCAACTTAGATGGTGAATATAACTGCATCTGCGGTAAGACAATGAACGTAGAAACTAGCCAAACTTTTGAACTCGCGCCCTGGAAATACATCATTCTCACAAAATAATAACAACAATGTATATACCACAAAAAAAGCAGCACAAATGCTGCTTTTTTTGTGTATTGAAACAACTACTTATCATTTGATAAAGAAAAGACGCTTAACGATATTTTTTAAACATTGCATTATACACTCCTTCAACCAAAACAAAATATTATTCGTCCAACGTTGAGGGTGTGTAGTTATCATAATGCACGCAGGTAATGTATTGTTTTTCACGGCATTGATAATATCGCGAGTGTGATGATATACCCAACTTTTCGCTGTCCATTTATCTTGATATACAGGCACTTTATCGCGTACTGACACTTTATAACCATCCCAACGCCTTCCCGTATCGGTCAAGTAAAAAACACGAGAAAAATCTACATCAAAATAGGGTTCACCCACGATGCCATAGTCACGATAATCATACCCTTCCCACAATGCTTTACTATCCCATTTACTTGTAGGTGCACCGTGCATACAAATAGTGCGCACAGGATAATACTCGCGGAAATATGCCAATGCTTCCGCAAAATGAGCAATGGCCTTTTGTGCATCACCACGCGCTATGCTCATATCTTCATAGTGGTACCCTATCTCATGTCCAAGCACTGCTATAGCTCGAATCATAGCGGGCTGATTACTCTGTTTCACTACTCGAAAATAATAGGATGCACGAATGCCCAACTCGTGCTCTATCTGTGCAGTAGCAACGCTATTCTTTACTTTATCATCCACATCATGTCTCAGTATGATAAAGCGCTTAGGCAAATCACTTACAGGTATACTGCAATACTGCTCAAAAGTGAAAAACACATATCCCTTCTGCAGCAATTCAGACAATAATTTTCGATATATCTTAAGGGTAAAGTCCAATTTCTCGCGTTGTGATAAAATATAAGTAATCAATAATGCCCAAAACATACTATTAGAAGATTGCATTCAAATGTGCTGCCAAACGAATACCTGCCATATACATTTGAAATTCAACAGTTTCTACCCAACGATAAGCATAGTGATATGCATTACCTGACCACGTAGGATGATATTGATATATGTCATCGGTAACATGATAGGTGTAAAGCAAAGTCTCTTCATCGCTCATCTTCTGAATAGCTTTACGTTGATTGTCATACACATCATGCAAATAATTAGCATATTCCGTATATGAAAAACCTTTATTCTCAATCAATTTGCTATCCCATACAGAGTGCAGATTCGTGTTCGAGCCAAACCATTTCATTTTGACGCCATTACCTCCTTTATCGTCTAAATGCGCTAAGTGCATAGGGCAAAAACGATCTGCCATCATATGTACGTAGAACACCAACGCATCGTGGCTGTTCGGATTACGCATAAGCACAGTTTCCAAACTATCCAATGCCATAAACAAATCTCCACCCTCTTCTGGATAATTTGTCAGCGTTGCTATCACAGCAGAATCGGTCATACCACCTGGCAAATCTTGATAATGGCATGTGAAGCTAGTAAGATAAATAGTATCGCTTTTTATTTCATCGGGCCACGTTGACAAGTAGATCATACCATGTTTACCCAACACTTTATCCACATGCTTGCGAGCTTTACAATCCAGATTGTCATATGCCACCTGTGCTACAATGCGATGACCTTTAGGTCCCCATGCCAAAATATTGGTTGCGATAGCAAACAATATCATACATATTGTTATTCGTTTCATATTCAATTATTTATCTCTATTATCTATACAATTACGATATACCACAAAACGTTGATAGAGGTACTCCAAAGATAAATTGAGTAGCATATTAATGATTGTTACTACATATTCATTCCACAGCAAGTCTTCTGCCAACCAATCGCCCAAAAGCGTAGTTGTAGGTGTAAATACTGCATAGAAAGCCACTACTAGTAGCATCGCCCTCATTATGTTAGCATTTGACTTAAATGTAAAGCGTCTATTAAACGTAAAATTCCACAGGATACTCAACAGCAACGATATCAAATAGCATGACCAATAGCGCCATGTCGTACATTCATTAAGCAATGCAAAAGAGCCAAACTGTATTATTCCCGCACTTGCAGAAAACAACACAAACTTCAGAACCCTAACCCATTCTGTTGATTTTTTCATAAAAACTAAACGCTAATACAACTCTATCCACTCCACTGTATTGCCTATGCACTGTAAATATTGCTCAAAGTACTCACGTTTAATCACCACCGTACCACGGCAATCATTTGGATGAAAACTTAGACTATCAGCTTGTTGTAGATTTTTATCAAGGAATAGTATCACATGATGTCCTACATCATTAATTAATCCAAAAGGACTTACACTACCGGGCTCCAATCCCAAATAACGCATCATGCGTTCTGGGCTAGCAAACGACAACTTGCCTGGCGATTTTTTCCCTGCAGCCATGAGCGATGCTTTTAGCCGTTGCTCCAGATCGTGAATAGCCAAATCGTAGTCACAGTGAAAACATATCAAATAGTGTTGCGTACCTTTATGATTACGCATAAAGATATTTTTGCAATGTACACTACCATCCTCTTTCCACCATCGTTTTGCTTCTTCGATAGTTCTGCCTTCTGGATGATTATAGCACTCAAACGGTATCTGATGCTCAGTCAAATAAGCCAACACCTTCTCTTGTCTTTCCATAACCTTTCCCCTTAACCTTTAGTCATAAAGCGACGTCCCTTAACCGCTTACCTACGCCTCTATCACCACTTCACGCAGCACTTCGCTTACTGTAGGGTGTGGGAATACCACTTGTTTAAATTCACCTACAGTATACCCCATACGGACGGCAAAACTAGCTGCTGCCACAAACTCTGAACATGGATTACCAATCATATGCACACCCATAATCGTTTTGCTGCGCTTATCTACAATCACTTTACAAAGCCCCATCTCCCCCTCATTCTCTGCTACGAAACGTCCAGAAAAAGTCATTGGCAATTTATGCACTTCGTATGGTACAAATGGCTCATCTGTGGACATCGATGGTGCGAAGTCCCCTTCACGAATCTCATCCAAATCTTTCTCAGTCAATCCCACACATGCAATCTCTGGATTAGTATATACTACACTTGGAATAGCATTATATGCTATACGCTGCAGAGGTATTTGCTTGAGCATACGTCCTACTGCCACTTCGGCTTGACGACTTGCCACGTGCGCAAGCATTATCTTACCAGTCACATCACCTGCAGCATACACATTTTTCAGATTCGTACGCATCATCTCATCTACCACAATACCACCGCGAAACATTTCTAATTCGTTCAACGCTTCCAATCCTTGTAAATTAGCACGTCTGCCTACCGAAACTAGGATATGCTCTGCTTCATATTCACCATTCGTGGTCAGCACTTTATTTCCTTGTACTTCTGTCACTTTGGTATCGGTAAGTATTTGAATGCCTGCTTTGCGATATTTATCTAGTAGTATTGTCACCACCTCTTGATCAAGGTTAGGCAAAATGGTTGGCATCGCCTCAATCACCGTCACAGGCACACCCAACTCGTGATACAACGTCGCAAATTCCATACCTATCACACCACCACCTACGATAATCATCGACTGAGGCAACTCCTTGCTATCCAATGCCATAGTTGAATCCCAAATTGCTGGATTATCTTTCACGCCAGGGATAGGTGGCACAAAGTTATTCGATCCAGTACAAATCAACAAGTTCTCTGCCTCGTATTGTTCCTCACCGCATGCGATTACCACGTTATTATCCGTACGACTCACCACCGAAGCAGCACCCATAACTACGGTACAATGCTCATTATTGAGTTTCTGTTTGATACCTGCAACCAGTTTACGAACTACTTTTGTCTTGCGTTGTACTATCTTCGCATAGTCAAAATTCACATTTTCTGCTTTCACACCATACTTCTCCGCGTGCATAGCATTGTAGTATTGTTTCGCGCTGTACAGCAACGTTTTAGTAGGAATACATCCCACATTCAAGCAAGTGCCACCGAGTGCTGTTTGCTCAAAAATTACTACATCTTTACCCGCTTTCGAAGCAATTTCTGCGGCAGTGTATCCTGCAGGACCACCACCAATAATAGCTAAAAAATAGTTCATATCTCTAAACACTTAACTCTAAACACTTAACTCCTCCAAAAACATCCTCACCGCACTTGCCACCATTTCCACACATGGGCGTTTCTTATAATATTCCTCAGTGCGAGGAGCTGGCGTAGGGTTATCCCATTTATCGGTCCTAACTCCTGATTCCTGACTCCTGATTCCAGACAGCAACTCCGCACATATCAAACTGCCATTCACTTCTTTGAATTTCGCAGCCAACTCCTGTACCAACTCATAATTCTGCTTTTTACCTTCCGCATCACCTGGTGTAGAACTACCATTCTCCAAACCTGCCAACATAAACATGCCGCATGCCGCACCGCATGTCCCACGCATACGCCCTATTCCACCGCCAAATGAAGCCGACAAACGCAATGCCAATGCCTCATCCTCTATACCATACAAATCTGCACATGCCGCAAACACCGATTGACTGCAGTTAAAACCTTGCTTAAACAACGACTTCGCTTTCTCTACTCGTGTCTCTATTTCTTCTTTCTTCATTTCTTACTAAACACTAAAACCACCACCTTATCTCACAAAACTTGTCTTTATCTTCTTTGCCTCCGCTTGTGGGATATTTTTTGTTTGCAAATCGCGCATCATCCACACCATATTCCTTGCCAATGTGCGCATTGTCTGCAAGCCTTCTTCATCTTGCAGTACTTCGCCTGGAGCTGCACCATGTACACTATTCCAATACTGCGATGGTACAACTGGCATGTTATTGATTGTAAAGTACTTATTCAGTCTATCAAACGTGGCACTAGCCCCACCGCGACGACATACGGCCACTGCTGCTGCAGGCTTATATGCCATCGATCTACCACAGGAATAAAACAACCTGTCCATCAGTGCACACAACGAGCCATTGGGTCCTGCATAATAGACTGGCGAGCCTACGACCAAACCATCTATTCCTTGCTCCAGAATACCGCGAAGGTGGTCATACAGTGGGTCAGAAAAAGCGCAACACGTATTGTTCTTGCGACAAGCCCCACAACCAATACACCCGCGTACTGGCTGCACACCAATATGCACGGTTATCGTTTCCACCCCCGATTCTTCCAATATCTTCGCCACTTCATCCAAAGCGATACTTGTATTGCCCTTTTGATGTGGGCTGCCATTAATCAGTAGTACACGCATATCCAATTTTCTGCAAGTTATCAATTTCTCTGCAAAAGTACAATAAAAATCTGACATACACAAATAAAACAGACATTTTGTTAAAAAATGTAGCACTTCACTTGCATATTCAAAAAAAAAGCAGTACCTTTGTCGGCTGGTTAGATTAAGAATATGAAAACCACTTAAAAATGACAATAACTAAATTATTAACAAAATAAAAGGTATAAAAAGACAATGGACAACAAGAAACGTGTTTACACCTTCGGTAATGGTAAAGCAGAAGGTAACGCTCAAATGCGCGAAGTATTGGGCGGTAAAGGCGCAAACCTTGCTGAGATGAACCTTGTGGGCGTACCAGTGCCTCCAGGATTCACAATCACCACTGATGTTTGCAACGAGTACTACCAAGTAGGTCAAGAGAAAATTGTAGAAGTACTGAATGCAGAAGTAACTGCAGCAGTTGCTCACATTGAGAGCTTGATGAACAATAACTTCGGTGATCCTAGCAACCCACTTTTGGTGAGTGTTCGTTCGGGTGCTCGTGCATCTATGCCAGGTATGATGGATACTATCCTCAACCTTGGTTTGAACGATGAGGTGGCTGCAGGTTTGGCTGCAAAGACCAACAACCCTCACTTCGTTTACGATAGCTACCGCCGTTTCGTACAGATGTACGGTGACGTGGTGCTTGGCATGAAGCCAGTTAACAAAGAGGATATCGACCCATTTGAGGCTATCATCGACGAGGTAAAAGAGATTCGCGGTATCAAGCTTGACAAAGACCTGACCGTTGACGAGCTCAAGCTCCTCGTGGCTCGCTTCAAAACAGCTATCAAAGAGCAAACAGGTCACGACTTCCCTACCAACCCAGTTGAGCAACTCTGGGGCGCTATTTGCGCTGTATTCCGCAGTTGGATGAACGAGCGCGCTATCCTCTATCGTAAGATGGAAGGAATTCCAGACGAATGGGGAACAGCCGTTACCGTACAAGCCATGGTATTTGGTAACATGGGCGAAACATCAGCTACAGGTGTATGCTTCAGCCGTGACGCTGCTACTGGTGAAAACCTCTTCAATGGTGAGTACCTCGTAAATGCTCAAGGTGAAGACGTAGTTGCAGGTATCCGTACCCCACAACAAATCACCATCGAGGGTAGCCGCCGTTGGGCAGCACTCCAAGGTATCAGCGAGGAAGAGCGCGCTAGCAAATATCCTTCTATGGAAGAGGCTATGCCAGCTATCTACGCTGAGCTTGATGCTATCCAAACCAAGCTTGAGAACCACTACCGCGATATGCAAGATATGGAGTTCACCGTACAAGAGGGCAAACTCTGGTTCCTCCAAACACGTAACGGTAAACGTACTGGTACTGCGATGGTTAAGATTGCTATGGACCTCGTTCACGAGGGTCTTATCGACGAGAAGACCGCTATCATGCGTTGCGAGCCACAAAAGCTCGACGAACTACTCCACCCTGTATTCGACAAGGCTGCGTTGAAGACCGCTAAGGTAATTACCCAAGGTTTGCCTGCTAGTCCAGGTGCTGCATGTGGTCAAATCGTCTTCCACGCTGACGATGCTCAAGAGTGGCACAAAGATGGCAAGAAAGTCGTTATGGTTCGTATCGAAACCAGCCCAGAGGACCTCGCAGGTATGTCTGCTGCTGAGGGTATCTTGACCGCTCGTGGTGGTATGACCTCTCACGCTGCTGTGGTAGCTCGTGGTATGGGTAAGTGCTGCGTTTCTGGTGCAGGTGCTATCGTAGTGGACTACAAGGCTAAAACTTTAACCGTTGAAGGCGTTACCTATAAAGAGGGCGATTATATCTCTATCAACGGTTCTACAGGTCAAGTATATGCAGGTCAAATCCCAACCAAGGCTGCTGAATTGAGCGGCGACTTCAAAGAGCTCATGGACCTCTGCGACAAATATACTCACCTCCAAGTACGTACCAACGCAGATACTCCACACGATGCACAAGTGGCTCGTGACTTCGGCGCTAAGGGTATCGGTTTGACCCGTACCGAGCACATGTTCTTCGAGGATAAGAAGATTGTGGCTATGCGCGAGATGATTCTTTCTAAGACTGCTGAGGGTCGTGAGAAAGCATTGGCAAAACTTCTTCCTTACCAAAAAGCTGACTTCAAGGGTATCCTTGAGGCAATGGATGGTTATCCAGTGAATATCCGTCTGCTTGACCCACCATTGCACGAGTTCGTACCACACGATGCTGCTGGTCAAGAGGTTATGGCTAAGGAGATGGGCGTAAGCGTACAAGAGATTAAGCAACGTGTTGACTCTCTCGCAGAGAACAACCCAATGCTTGGTCACCGTGGTTGCCGTCTCGGTATCACCTTCCCTGAGATTACCGCTATGCAAACTCGCGCTATCTTGAGTGCTGCTTGCGAACTCAAGCAAGAGGGTAAGAACCCTATGCCAGAGATTATGGTTCCATTGATTGGTATCCTCTACGAGTTCCACCAACAAAAGGAGATTATCGAGAAAGTAGCTAAGCAAGTATTTGCTGAGTACGGCACAGAGGTAGAGTTCGAGATCGGTACGATGATTGAGATTCCACGTGCTGCTCTTACTGCAGACCGTATCGCTACTGAGGCACAATACTTCTCCTTCGGTACCAACGACTTGACACAGATGACCTTCGGTTATAGCCGTGACGATATTGCTAGCTTCTTGCCAGTATATCTTGAGCAAAAGATTTTGAAGGTTGACCCATTCCAAGTTTTGGATCAAAACGGTGTTGGTCAATTGATTAAGATGGCAGTAGAGAAAGGTCGTGCTGTTCGTCCAGGATTGCGCACTGGTATCTGCGGTGAGCATGGTGGTGAGCCAAGTTCTGTTAAGTTCTGCGCTCGCGTAGGTATGAACTATGCATCTTGCTCTCCATTCCGCGTTCCAATCGCACGCTTGGCTGCTGCTCAAGCTGCTGTAGAAGACGCAGAGTAAGACCACTCTCAATAATAAAAAAAGAGTTGCCCCTTCGGCAACTCTTTTTTTTAATTCCAATACCCTATAGGCACTCTGCGCCGTCCATTATCCCATAGCGCAGCGTCCTCAATTGTTAATTGTCAATTGTCAATTGTTCTATCGGTTGCATTCGACTCTTCTCCAGCCCTCTCACTTGAAAGTCCGTTCGCTTAAAATCAATCTTCTTTAGGTCGATGCAGCGTATATTACTATTGTACATCGTGCGATAGTACAAACATTGATTTTGCAAGTCTGACACTATCGTTATCTGCGTCGCACTTGGCATGTTGGGCACTTCTTCAGGATTGCTAAATTGTATTCCAATAGGAATATCAAAATTATTCATCAAATGAAATGCTTGTGCCACAGTCTCTTCTGCGGTTGCCAATGTGGGTGCCGTACTCTGTAGTATGGCTGCACGTACAAATCGGCTTGTGGACGTCATATCGCCGGGTATGCCTTGCAATCCTGTGCCTCCGCTAATGGCTTTCAGTTTCAGCGAACCCATCTCACGCTCTTTTACGGTGCCAGCCATCATGTTCACATAGTTATTCAGATTAGTGATATGCCACGTCAACTCGGGTGAATTGGTCAGCACGCCTAGTGGATTCTCATGTATTTTCACTTCTTCATCCACTATTTCTATCACCACTTGCCTACCCGATGGCTCTGTCACTCGCCAGTGTACGGTAGAGGCACGAGGGTCGGTGCCAATCACACGAATAGTCGGCATCAGTGCCACCAGTTCGTCGATGGTAGCACACGAGCTCAACACCCATGCCACAAACTGCATATCGCTCACGCACAATGACTTGTCTTCCTCTTTGTATGGCAGGTATTTGCCATATTCTGGGAAATAGAATAGCCCAGCACCTAATCCTGCTTCGTTCACGCCTTCCATCACGAATGCATCATCTTCCACGGCTATGCCTACGTAGCCGTAGTTGGCTACAAACTCTTTGCCTTGTGTTGTGCCGTCAGGCAGAAACGATGTTTGTTTCTGTCCTCGTGGTACTACCACAAACATCGCATTTAGTGGTGTAGCAGCCCATTCGATGCTACGTGCTGTGATGGGTTGATTACTTTGTGTGTGCAGTGTGATACCTGTACACGCTTTTGCTTCGGGCAACGCCATTGCCCATGTCATCAGAGCGATGACTAAGATTTTTCCTTTCATAGTTTTACGTTTTTGGTTTAATATCTGTTATCCCTCTCCTCGAAAGGGAGGTTATGTAGGGTTCTCGCTCAACTGTCAATTGTCAACTATTAACTATCAAATCCCGTGCCAAACCCTTCCTGGGGGATATCAATTACTTACCTATTACGTATAACTTACGTAGGATATACGTAAGATACACGTAGGATATACGTAGGATAAACGTAATATTCAGGTACCTTCACCGAACGATTACGCTACTACATTGCTCCTTTCTCCCGTTTCCCTCCCCTCGAAGGGGGAGGCTAGATGGTATCACCTCCCCCGCTTAGCGAAACGTCCTGTAGCGGCTCTGCCGCTGTCATCTAAACAAAAAAAAATCGTTCGTATGCAATTTTTCATAGACTTTGCAACCTATATTTATCAAAATAAATAAAATTATTTTTTTTTCACACGATTCTTGCATATATGCAAAAAAATAACTACCTTTGCACCCCGAATTGGTCACAACATTATACTCAATAATTATGACAATCGGAACTCCCCTTACCTCTGTAGCCACTAAGGCACTCCTGCTCGGCAGTGGCGAATTGGGCAAAGAAGTTGCCTTAGAACTCCAGCGCTATGGCGTGGAAGTGATTGCATGCGACAAATACGCCAACGCTCCAGCCATGCAAGTGGCACATCGCTGTCATGTGTTCAACATGTTGGACGGCGCAAAACTCCGCCAAGTGATTGAGCAAGAGCAACCATCGTTGATTATTCCTGAAGTAGAAGCTATTGCTACCCCTACTCTCGTCGAATTAGAAAAAGAAGGTTACCGCGTTATCCCTACGGCTAACGCGGCTTTTTTAACTATGAACCGTGAGGCCATCCGTCGCATGGCAGCCGAAGAGTTGGGTTTGCCTACTGCCAGATATAAGTTTGCAGACACGCACGAAGAGTACCTGCAAGCCATCAAGGAGATAGGTATCCCATGCGTGGTGAAACCCATCATGTCGTCATCGGGTCATGGTCAATCGACCGTAAAAACCGAAGCAGATGTAGAGCCAGCATGGACAGAATCGCAGATGGGTGGTCGTGCAGGTGCAGGCCGCGTGATAGTAGAGGGCTTTGTGCATTTCGATTATGAAATCACCTTACTGACCGTGCGTCATGCAGGTGGTACAACCTTCCTCAAGCCAATCGGACACCACCAAGTAGATGGCGACTACCGCGAGTCATGGCAACCACAAGCTATGAGCGAAACAGCTATTGCGCAAGCTGAAGATATCGCGAAGAAAGTGACCGATGCCTTGGGCGGATATGGCATCTTCGGCGTGGAGATGTTCGTGGAGGGCGACCATGTTATCTTCTCGGAGGTAAGTCCTCGCCCACACGATACAGGTATGGTGACCATGATTTCGCAAGACTTGTCGGAGTTTGCACTGCACGCGCGTGCCGTACTCGGATTGCCAATCCCAGAGGTGCGTTTCTTCGGCGCAAGTGCATCGAAAGCCATTGTGGTAGAAGGTGATGCAACCGAAGTGGTGTTCAACGGAGTGGAAGAAGCATTGGCAATGCCAGGTGTGCAAGTGCGTTTCTTTGGCAAACCCGAAGTACACGGACACCGCCGTTATGGCGTTATCCTCGCAACAGACAAGAATACCGACAAAGCGGTAGCCAAAGCTATTAAGGCCTTCAACAAAATCAAAGTAGAAAATAAAGACTTACATACAATATGATTGAACGTTACAGCCGCGCAGTTATGCGCAACATTTGGACAGAAGAGAATAAGTTCAACGCTTATCTCGAAGTAGAGATTTTGGCTGCCGAAGCATGGAGCACCCTGGGCGTAGTGCCCGCAGAGGATGTGAAGCTGCTTCGCGAAAAAGCCACTTTTGATGTAAACCGCATCCACGAAATCGAGGAGATTACCCGTCACGACGTAGTGGCATTCACACGCGCCGTGAGCGAGAGTTTGGGTGAGGAGCGCAAATGGGTACACTATGGATTGACCTCGACTGATGTGGTAGATACAGCCAATGGCTATTTGCTCAAACAAGCCAATGAGATACTGCGCAAAGACTTGCACTCTTTCCTCGAGGTATTGAAACGCCGTGCAAATGAGTTTAAGTACACCCCAGTGATTGGTCGTACCCACGGTATGCACGCGGATGTGAGCAGTTTTGGACTGAAATGGGCACTCTGGTACGAGGAGATGCGCCGCAATATTGAGCGTTTTGAGATGGCAGCCAAAGGCGTAGAGGCAGGTAAGCTCTCAGGCGCAGTAGGAAACTACGCGAATATCCCACCAGCTATCCAAACCTACGTATGCGAGCACCTTGGCATTGAGTCAGCGGCAATCGCTACACAAGTGTTGGGTCGTGACCGCCATGCGTTCTATTTGGCTACTTTGGCTGTGATAGCAGGTACCTTGGAGCAGATGGCACTGGAGGTACGCAACATGCAACGCCAAGAGGTGCGCGAAGTAGAAGAGGCGTTCAAGAAAGGACAAAAAGGTTCATCGGCTATGCCACACAAGCGCAATCCTATCTCCTCTGAAAATATATGCGGATGCGCGCGCGTAATGCGTGGATATATGTGCACCGCCAGCGAGAACATCGCCCTTTGGCACGAACGTGACATCTCTCACAGCTCCACCGAGCGTATTGTATTGCCTGATGCAACGATGTTGCTCGATTATATGTTGGCGCGCTTCGAGGGTATCCTAGACAACCTCGTGGTTTATCCAGAGAACATGCTGCACAATATAGGATTGACCCACGGCGCAATCTTCGCGCAACGCGTGATGAACGCGCTGATTGAGAAGGGCTTTGTACGCGAACAAGCATACGACCTCGTGCAACCTGTGGCAATGAAGACGCTGATGGAAGACGGCGAGATGCAAGAAAACCTCAAACTGACCGAAGGCGTAACCGCACACCTGAGCAACGAGGAGATCGACGCATGCTTCAGCTTGGATTACTACATGAAGAATGTGGATTATATATTCCAACAAGTGGGAATTTAGTTTAGAGTTTAAAGTTTAGAGTTTAAAGGCAAGATTATATGAAAAAAGTAGATGTCGTATTAGGCATGCAATGGGGCGATGAAGGCAAAGGCAAAATCGTCGATGTATTGACCCCTCGTTATGAAGCAGTAGCACGCTTCCAAGGTGGACCAAACGCTGGTCATAGTTTGTATTTCGGTGATAAGAGTTTTGTGCTCCACACCGTACCATCAGGAATCTTCCGCGATGGCACCACCAACATCATTGGTAATGGTGTAGTGATTGACCCAATCATCCTTATGGAGGAGATTCACGCTATCGAGGCAATGGGTGTGGATGTAAAGAGCCGTTTGCAAATCGCTAAACGTGCCAACTTGATTCTCCCTACCCACCGTATGTTGGATGCCGCTTCGGAGAAGAAGAAAGGCGATAAGAAAGTAGGTACCACTGGCAAAGGTATTGGTCCTACCTACACCGATAAGATTGCGCGCAATGGTCTTCGCGTAGGCGATATCCTGCGCCCTGACTTCTTGGAACGCTACAATGTCCTTCGCGCTGCTCACCAAGAGCAATTGGGCGGTATTGAACTGCCAGACGACAGCGCATGGCTCAATGCTATTGAGGAAATGAAGCAGTTCCCAATCATGGATAACGAGATTGTGGTGAACCACATGCTTCGCGAGGACAAAGGTATCTTGGCAGAAGGTGCACAAGGTTCATTACTTGACATTGACTTCGGTACTTATCCATTCGTTACCTCCAGCAACACCCTCTGCGCAGGCGCATGCACGGGTTTGGGCGTAGCTCCACAACATATTGGTGAGGTATATGGTATCTTCAAGGCATACTGCACACGCGTAGGCGAAGGTCCATTCCCAACCGAGTTGTTTGATGAGACAGGAGAGATGCTTCGTAAGATAGGACATGAGTTTGGCGCAACTACTGGTCGTCCACGTCGTTGTGGTTGGCTCGACCTTGTAGCATTGAAATACACCGTGATGATGAATGGTGCGACATCGCTGATCATGATGAAGTCAGACGTACTCAATGACTTTGACACCATTAAGGTTTGCGTAGGCTATGAACTCAATGGCGAGAAGATTGACTACTTCCCATTTGAGGCAGACGCAGACAATATCAAACCTATCTACAAAGAGTTCCCAGGATGGAAGTGTGACGTTTCTATATGCCGCACCTATGAGGAACTGCCTAAAGAACTCAAAGAGTATATCGCATATATCGAGCAAGAAACTGGCGTAAGCATTGATGTAGTATCAGTAGGTCCAGATCGTTCGGAAACAATCCTTCGCTAAGGTTAAAGATTAAAGGCAAGAATATGAAAAAAGTAACATTGAAACTCTCCGATGGCACCTGCTTCAAGGGTACATCATTTGGCTACGAGAAGAACGTAGCAGGAGAGCTCGTATTCAATACCACCATGATTGGTTATCCAGAGGTGCTGACCGACGCGAACTTCGAAGGTCAACTCGTGGTGATGACCTATCCATTGATTGGTAACTACGGCGTGCCTGTATGTAGCAGTTTGGAGAATGGTTTGTCCGAGTTTATGGACAGCCACCGCATCCACCCTGCGGCAGTAATCATGACCGAGTACAGCCCTGAGTATAGCCACTGGAATGCCAACGAGGATTTGGCAGCATGGCTGATTCGTGAGCAGATACCTGCTATCACTGGCGTCGATACCCGTGAGCTGACCAAGCATCTGCGTGAGAACGGTACGATGCAAGCAAGTTTGATCTTCGAAGACGATGACACTACCCCTGTAGCTAATGACGAGAACCTCGTGCCACAAGTATCTTGCAAAGAGGTAGTAACCTACAACGCTGGTGCAGGCAAGAAAGTGGTGCTCGTGGATTGCGGCGTAAAAGAAGGTATCATCCGCTACCTACTCGCACGCGGCGTAGAGGTGACACGCGTACCATGGGACTACGACTTTAACACCCTCGAGTTTGACGCGCTGATGCTGAGCAACGGTCCTGGCGATCCAGAGGACTGCGCTGTGACAATCGAAAATATCAAGACCTTCCTCGAGAAAGGCGAAGACAAACCATTGTTGGGCCTCGGACTCGGCAACCAACTCTTGGCTCTAGCAGCAGGCGCAGAGGTTTTGAAACATAAATATGGTCACCGTGGTGCTACCCAACCTGTACAAATAGTAGGTGGCGAACGTTGCTATATCACCGCCCAAAACCACGGTTATGTAGTGGACGGCACTACCCTACCTACGGAATGGAAAGAGTGGTTCATCAATATGAACGACCGCACCAACGAGGGTATTCGCCACGCTGAGAAACCATGGATGGCAGTACAGTTTATTCCAGAAATGAACTGCGGACCAAAAGATTCTGAATTTGTATTCGATAACTTCTTCCAACTTCTTAATAAATAATGGCCATGGAGAAAAAAGATATCAAGAAAGTATTGGTGCTCGGTTCTGGAGCACTCAAGATCGGTGAAGCAGGAGAGTTCGACTACTCTGGTTCACAAGCCCTCAAGGCCCTTCGTGAAGAAGGTATCTATACCGTACTCATCAACCCTAATATCGCTACCGTACAAACCAGCGAAGGTGTTGCAGACAAGATCTACTTCTTGCCTGTTAATCCATTCTTCGTGGAGAAAGTGATTGCGAAGGAGCGCCCAGACGGCGTACTTCTCGCCTTCGGCGGACAAACCGCACTCAACTGCGGTGTAGAGCTCTACAAGAGCGGCGTACTAGCGAAATACAATGTACAAGTACTCGGTACTCCAGTACAAGCTATCATGGACACCGAGGACCGTGAGCTCTTCGTAGAGAAACTCGATGAGATCAATGTCAAGACTATCCAAAGCGAAGCTTGCGAAACTATCGAAGCAGCTCGTACAGCCGCTAAAGAGCTTGGTTATCCTGTTATTCTCCGTGCAGCATACGCTCTCGGTGGACTTGGTTCTGGCTTCTGCGACAACGAGGAAGAGCTCAATATCATCGCAGAGAAAGCTTTCTCTTTCTCTCCTCAAGTGCTCGTTGAGAAATCGCTCAAGGGCTGGAAAGAGATTGAATATGAGGTAGTTCGTGACAAATACGACAACTGTATCACCGTCTGCAACATGGAGAACCTCGACCCACTCGGTATTCACACGGGTGAGTCCATCGTGATTGCTCCTACCCAAACACTCACCAAGTCTGAGGCAGCAAAACTCCGCGCTTTAGCTATCAAGATCGTGCGCCACGTGGGCATCGTGGGTGAGTGTAACGTGCAGTATGCGCTTGATCCATATTCTGAAGACTACCGCGTGATTGAGGTGAATGCTCGCCTCTCTCGCTCTTCTGCTTTGGCTTCCAAAGCAACGGGTTATCCGCTCGCTTTCGTGGCAGCAAAGATTGCCATCGGCTATGGTCTCTTCGAACTCAAGAACTCAGTCACCAAAGATACTCCTGCTTTCTTCGAGCCAACATTGGACTATATCGTGGCTAAACTCCCACGCTGGGACCTCGGTAAGTTCCGCGGCGTAGATCGCGAGATCGGTTCCAGTATGAAGTCTGTGGGCGAGGTGATGGCTATCGGTCGTACTTTCGAAGATACCATCCAAAAGGGTCTTCGTATGATTGGTCAAGGCATGCATGGTTTCACCGAGAACAAGCAACTGCATGTGGACGACCTCGACCACGCATTGGCTGCGCCAACCGACAAACGTATCTTCTTCCTCTCGCAAGCATTGCATGCAGGTTACAGCATTGACCGCTTGCACGAGCTCACCAAGATCGACCGTTGGTTCCTCGAGAAACTCCAAAATATCGTTAAGACCGACAACGAACTCAAAGCTGCAGGCACCCTCCAAAACATTGACGAGGACTTGATGCGCAAAGCCAAGATCCAAGGTTTCTCTGACTTCCAAATAGCGAAAGCCGTTGGACTAGGCGAACAAATGGATATGGATTTTGCGGTGCTCGTAGCACGCAAGCATCGTCTCTCTTTGGGCGTTAAACCAGTTGTAAAACAGATAGATACATTGGCAGCAGAGTTCCCTGCTCAAACTAACTACCTCTACCTCACATACTCAGGTATAGCCAACGATGTGAAGTACCTCAACGACCGCAAGTCCGTCGTAGTACTCGGTTCGGGTGCATACCGTATTGGTTCGTCTGTAGAGTTTGACTGGTGCGGCGTACAAGCCCTCAAGACTATCCGCGAGAACGGTTATCGCTCGGTGATGATCAACTACAACCCAGAGACCGTTTCCACCGACTACGATATGTGCGACCGTCTTTACTTCGACGAACTCACCTTCGAGCGCGTGATGGATATCCTCGAACTGGAGAACCCTCATGGCGTCATCGTATCTACTGGTGGTCAGATCCCTAATAACCTCGCACTCAAGCTCGATGCACAACATATGCCTATCCTCGGTACTACTGCTCGCAGTATCGACAATGCCGAGGACCGCGATAAGTTTTCTGCGATGCTCGACCGCATTGGCGTGGATCAACCAGAATGGAGTGCCCTCACCTCTATGGAGGATGTGAAGACCTTCATCGACAAAGTAGGCTTCCCTGTACTCGTTCGTCCATCATACGTACTCTCTGGTGCAGCAATGAACGTTTGCTTCAACCAAGAGGAGCTCGAGCGTTTCCTCAAGATGGCAGCTACCGTCAGCAAGAAGCACCCAGTGGTAATCTCTAAGTTCATGCTCAACACTAAGGAGATTGAGATGGACGCTGTAGCTAAAGATGGCGAAATCATCGCATACGCTATCTCCGAGCACGTAGAGTTTGCGGGTGTACACTCTGGCGACGCGACCATCCAGTTCCCAGCACAAAAACTCTATGTAGAGACCGTGCGCCGAATCAAGAAGATCTCTGGTCAAATCGCACGCGAGCTCAACATCTCTGGTCCATTCAACATCCAGTACCTCGCTCGCGAGAACGAGATCAAGGTGATTGAGTGTAACCTCCGTGCTTCACGCTCGTTCCCATTCGTATCTAAAGTATTGAAGATCAACTTCATCGATATAGCTACTCGTATCATGTTGGGCTTGCCTGTAGAGAAACCAAGCAAGAACTTCTTCGACTTCGACTACGTGGGTGTCAAGGCATCGCAGTTCTCCTTCAACCGTCTGCAAAAGGCTGACCCAGTCATCGGTGTGGACATGACCTCTACGGGTGAGGTTGGTTGCCTCGGAGAGGATGCCAACGCTGCACTCTTGACCTCTATGCTTTCCGTAGGCATGCGCGTACCTAAGAAGAATGTACTCTTCTCTATCGGTTCGCCAAAGCAAAAAGCACAGATGCTCGAGTCTGCACGCCAACTCATCGCGAAGGGCTTCAATATCTACGCTACCCTTGGCACCAGCCACTTCCTCACAGAGGCAGGTATTCCTAATACCACGGTTTACCAACCATCTGAGGAGGGCACTCCACAAGCTATCGACCTCATGCGTGAAGGCGTAATCGAGTTCGTAGTGAGTGTACCAAAGGATATCGTTACCGACCCACAAAACGATGTTTGTTACCACGTTCGTCGTGCGGCTATTGACCTCAATGTGCCATTGCTCACCAATGCACGCCTTGCAGCAGCGTTCATCAACGCCTTCTGCACCGTAGATGTCAACGACCTCGCTATCCAATCGTGGGATGAGTATAAATAGTTTAGAGTTTAATGTTTAGAGTTTAAAGACAAGATAATGAACGCTTTAACAGCAACCAATTTTAACTTTCCTGGTCAAACCAATGTGTACCACGGCAAAGTGCGTGATGTATATTTCATCGGTGAGGACTGCCTCGCTATGGTAGCCACCGACCGTATTTCTGCTTTTGATGTCATCCTTCCTAAGGGTATTCCATTCAAAGGCCAAATCCTCAACCAAATCGCAGCTAAGTTCCTCGATGCAACGGCTGACATCGTTCCTAACTGGAAGCAAGCCACTCCCGACCCTATGGTGACCGTAGGTGTTCGTTGCGAGGGTTATCCAGTAGAGATGATCGTGCGCGGTTACCTCTGCGGCTCTGCATGGCGTGCTTACAAGAGCGGCGTGCGTGAGATCTGCGGCGTAAAACTGCCTGAGGGTATGCGCGAGAACGAGAAGTTCCCTACCCCAATCATCACTCCTACCACCAAAGCCGAGATTGGCGCACACGATGAGGACATCTCTCGTGAAGAGATTATCGCTCAAGGACTTATCCCAGAGGCAGAGTACGAGCAATTGGAGAAATACACCCTCGCTCTCTTCAACCGTGGACAAGAGATCGCAGCCAAGCAAGGTCTTATCCTCGTGGATACCAAATACGAATTTGGTAAGCATGGCGACCAAATCCTCCTCATGGACGAGGTACACACCCCTGACTCTAGCCGCTATTTCTACGCAGAGGGTTACGAAGAGCGCTTCGAGGCAGGTGAGCCACAAAAGCAACTCTCCAAAGAGTTTGTGCGTGAGTGGTTGATGGACAATGGCTTCCAAGGCAAAGAGGGACAACAAGTACCAGAGATGACCGATGAAGTAGTGGCAGGTATCACCGCCCGCTATATCGAACTCTACGAAGGCATCACCGGCGAAAAACTCGTCCTCGACGCAGAAACAGAGGATATTGCAACACGCATTGAGAACAACTTGACTAACTATTTAACAAATTAATCGAACAAAGAACCAAGAACCAGGAACCAAGACATATCAGCAACGACTGATAATACAAAAGTAATAAGTCTTTGCTCTTGGCTCCTTATTCCTGACTCTAAAAAACATGGCTGGATTTTTTGGTACAATATCTACGACTTCTTGCGTCACCGATGTCTTCTACGGCACGGACTACCATTCCCACCTCGGTACACGCCGTGCGGGTATGGCAACTTACGACACAGAAAAGGGCTTCAAACGAAGCATTCACAACATACAAAACTCGCACTTCCGAACTAAGTTCGAAGATGAATTACACGAGTTTAGTGGCAACGCGGGCATTGGTATCATCTCCGATACCGATGCACAGCCACTGCTCATCAATTCGCACCTCGGTCGCTTTGCAATCAGCACCATCGGTAAGATCAACAATATGGATGAATTAGTCAACCATTTGTTGGATCAAAACATGCACCTCACAGAGTTCAGTAGCGGACGCGTAAACCCCACTGAATTAGTAGGTTTACTCATTGTACAAGGCAAAGATTTCGTTGATGGCATCGAGAATGTGTACAAGCAAATCAAAGGTTCATGCAGTATTCTCATTCTCACCGAAGATGGTATCATCGCTGCTCGCGATTCATGGGGACGTACACCTATCGTATTAGGTAAGCGCGAAAGTGCGGGGTCCCCGACGAACCACGAGGGTTCGTGGGGTGCCAGTGCTTATGCGATTGCCAGCGAATCATCCTCTTTCTTCAATCTCGGTTTTGAAACGGAGTATTTCATGGGCCCTGGTGAGATTGTTCGCGTATATGCTGACCACGTGGAGCAATTGCGCAAACCCAACGACAAGATGCAGATTTGCTCTTTCCTTTGGGTGTATTACGGCTTCCCTACTTCCGACTACGAAGGTCGCAATGTAGAACAAGTGCGCTATGCATGCGGTCATGCTATGGGTAATAGCGACGATATAAAAGCTGATATTGTTTGCGGTATTCCTGATTCAGGTATTGCTATGGCGATTGGTTATTCGCACACTTCGGGCGTGCCTTACCAGCGTGCTATCACTAAATATACACCTACATGGCCACGTTCTTTCACCCCATCGCAACAAGCCACACGCGACCTCGTTGCTAAGATGAAACTCATTCACAACTACTCTATCCTACGTGGCAAGAGTGTTCTCTTCTGCGACGATTCTATCGTGCGTGGCACACAACTCCGCGACAACACCCGTTGTCTTATCGAAGCAGGAGCCAAAGATGTGCATATGCGTATTGCATGTCCGCCTATCATGTATGGCTGTCCATTCACGAATTTCACCACATCGAAGTCGGACATGGAACTCATCACCCGCCGTATTATTGCGGATTTAGAGGGTGAAGAAGCAGCCAATAATCCAGAGCGTATCAAGGCATATGCCACTACCGACTCCTTAGAGTACCAACGCATGATCCGTGCCTTGCGAGACCGCTTCGCGCTGAAGTCACTCAAATACACAAAGATAGAGGACCTCATCGCCGCCATCGGACTACCGAAATGCAAAGTATGTACCTACTGCTTCGATGGTGCCAACCCACAAGAGTAACAATATTGAACAATACTGAACTATGTTGAACAATACTGAACCCTTTAACAACGAAAAGTACATTCTCCGTCAGTCGGAGCATATCAAAGAACGCATTGCGCAGTTTGGCAACAAACTCTATCTGGAGCTTGGAGGCAAACTCTTTGATGATTTTCATGCCAGTCGCGTACTACCTGGTTTTCAGCCAGATAGCAAGCTCACTATGCTCACGCAACTGCGTGATACATTGGAGATTGTGATTGTCATATCCGCATCCGACATCGAGAAAAACAAAGTACGTCAAGACTTAGGCATTACTTATGACGTGGATGTACTGCGTTTGCGCGACGAGTTTATGAATCGTGGTTTTGTCGTTAACTCGGTGGTTATCACTCACTATAGCGGTCAGACATCCGCACAGATGTACCGCCAACGATTGGAGCGACTAGGTATCACCACCTATTATCATTATACGATTGACGGCTACCCCCACAACGTAGCACTCATTGATTCGGAAGAAGGGTTTGGCAAGAACGATTATATCGAGACTACTCGCCCATTGGTGGTTGTCACGGCTCCTGGTCCTGGTAGCGGCAAGATGGCGGTTTGCCTCTCGCAACTCTACAACGAGCATGTACGCGGTAATCAAGCAGGATATGCCAAGTTCGAGACTTTCCCTGTGTGGAACCTGCCCCTCAAGCACCCAATCAACATGGCATACGAGGCAGCTACAGCCGACCTCAATGATGTGAATATGATTGACCCATACCACTTAGAGGCATATGGCAAGACGGCAGTTAGTTACAACCGCGATACAGAGATCTTCCCTGTATTAGATGCCTTATTCACAGGCATTTATGGGCACAACCCTTACAAGTCACCTACCGATATGGGTGTAAATATGGTGGGCTTTTGCATAGATGATGACGCAGCATGTTGTGAGGCCAGCAAGCAGGAGATTATCCGTCGCTACTACCATGCGCTGAACGATTTTGCCAATGGCGACATCAGCGAATCAGTAGTCAATCGTATTGCCCGTCTATTCAAACAAGTGGGTATTAGCACCGCAGACAGACGCACAACGGTGGCAGCCAACGAGCGCAAAGAGCGCAATCATGCGATGGCAGTAGCAGCTATCGAGTTGCACGACGGTACCATCATCACCGCCGAAGCCTCTCCCCTACTCGGTTCGAGTGCTGCGCTCTTGCTAAATGCGACAAAGTACCTCGCAGGGATTGACCACGATGTAAAACTCATTCCTCAAGAGATGATTGAACCTATCCAACACACCAAAATTAGTTACCTCCGTGGCCGTAACCCACGCTTGCATACCGATGAGGTATTGGTAGCTTTATCCGTATTGTCACTCCACGACGAGAACTGCCGCAAGACCTTGGAAGCCCTACCCCAATTGGCTGGTTGTCAAGTCCACTCCACGGTAATGCTCTCCGAAGTGGACCGTAAAATCTTCCGCAAACTCGGTATCGAACTCACTTGTGATCCTATACGCAAATAATCCATAAGACATAAATATACTATGAAAAAAAATCACCTATCACTCCATCGTATCCTAATCATGATGGTTGCACTCACGACCTTAGTGGGCTGCAAGAAAACAACTAGTCGTACACTCACTTCTGCTACAGGATCTATCTACGAATGTCTAGTAGTAATGAACGATGTACCACTGACACAAGACCAACTCAACGAAGTGGCAAAACTATCGCTAGTCAACGAAGCTTCGGGCTATACCAAACCTATAGCAAGCCTATACGATTTGGTAGAGGCTGTAATGGGAGCAGATATGCCTTGTATGCCACAAGTAGAACCATATTTTCGACTAACGCACATTCCTACTGCGCAGTTTGATGATATGCTTAAACCTACTCGCAATATCTTATTTGTGGACATCAACCCACAAAAATACACACAAATCAAAGCCAAAGTATCCAACGACTATTGGTCCACCCCACAGGCCTTATGCCGCATCCAATCTCCTTCGCAAGAAGAATTGGTAGCATACTGGTTAGAGCACGGAACGGAAATTCGTGAATGGTTTGTAAATCAAGAGATTAAGCGTCAAATGAAATTCTACCGTGCAAGTACCAACAAACAAGCACGCGCTATCCTGCAACAACAAGGATATGACATGCTTATCCCCGAAGATTATGTGGTCATTATGGATACAACACTTGCAGGAGCATCCACCTATAGCCTACGCAATCCTATTGTAGTAGCACCTGAAGTTAAGCTATTATGGTGCTGCAACAACAAAGGTAGTATGCGCCGCGATCTAGTGATATACTCTTATCCTTATACCGATGAGAATACATTTACTTTAGATTATCTCAACCTCAAACGTGATGCTGTACTTAGCCGCGTAGTTACAGCTAGTGTAGAGGGCTCATATATGGGTACTGAATACAACATATTTCCACCTCAAATGCGTGCTATCACCGTCCAAGAGGATGAATATGCTACAGAAGTTCGCGGACTATGGAAGATTATCAATGGCGAAGCAATGGGAGGCCCATATGTTAGTCACACACGTTTGGATCAAGTGAACGGACGCGTAGTAACTGCCGAGGCATTTATCTATGCTGCTGGGCAAAAGAAACGTACCGCACTACGTCAAGCAGAAGCTATACTCTATACATTGCAATTGCCACAGGATACCATTAAATAGTGGCTGCAGTTACTCCATATCTATTAGTAGAGAACCTTACGAAATCAGTAGGATCGAAGGTATTATTTAGCAATATCAGTTTTGCCGTCAACAAGGGGCAGCGTATTGCCCTAATTGCACGTAATGGTATCGGTAAAAGCACATTGCTAGATATTCTTATGGGCAAGACTGATTACGACAGTGGTAAGATCACATGGCGTAACAATCTCAAAATCAAGTATCTACCTCAGCACTTGTCACCTACTCCTGAAATGGTACATCTGAGCGGAGGACAACAGAAAAAACTCCTCTTGCAGCAGGTTCTGGATGATGAACCCGACATACTCCTCCTCGATGAGCCTACTAACCACCTTGATCTGGACACTGTCATATGGTTAGAAGAATACCTCGGTGATAAACGCACTGCACGAGGAGAACGTCCACTCACCATACTGATGGTCACTCATGACCGCTATTTTCTAGATAGCGTTTGCACCGATATCTTCGAACTCGATGCGCATAATCTCTATGCCTACCATGGCAACTACGCATATTATATTGAAAAGCGTGCAGAGCGCATCGAAGCGCAAAACGCAGAGGTAGAGAAGGCACGCAATCTCTATCGCAGCGAACTAGAATGGATGCGCCGTATGCCACAAGCTCGGGCACATAAAGCACAATACCGTATTGACAACTTCTACGAACTAGAAAAAAAAGCCAAGCAACAACGTAGTGAGGCGGATGTGCGTCTAGCTGTCAAATCGGGATATATTGGCAACAAAATATTCGCTGCGAAGGATGTATGCAAAGCATTTACATCTCCTACAACTGGCGAAAAGAAAGTAATTCTTGACCATTTCGATTATGTTTTTTCAAGGTACGAAAAACTAGGTATCATTGGCAATAACGGTACTGGCAAAAGTACTTTCATCAAACTTCTCTTGGGCGAAGTGCCACTGGATAGCGGTAGTTGGGATGTGGGTACTACAGTGCGTTTTGGCTACTATGCACAGACAGGTTTACAGTTCGACGAGGGTAAAAAAGTCATTGATATTGTGCGCGATATAGCCGAAGTAGTGGATTTAGGCAACGGGCAGAAGATGACAGCCAGTCAATTCTTGCAAATGTTTCTCTTCTCACCCAGTCAACAATATGACTTTGTGAGCAAACTTTCAGGTGGAGAGAAGCAACGTTTGCACCTATGTACGGTCTTGATGCGCAGTCCAAATTTCTTGATATTGGATGAGCCAACCAACGACCTTGATATCCCTACCTTGAATGTATTAGAAGAATACCTAAAGAACTTCCAAGGATGCTTGATAGTGGTGAGCCACGACCGCTATTTCATGGATCGCGTAGTGGATCATATCTTCGTTTTCCACGGGAATGGCAAGATACAAGATTTCCCTGGCAATTATACGCAATATCGTTTAGAGCAAGGACCCAAAACCCAAGAACCAAGATCAAATACAACTGAGACTAAAACCGAGAAAATCAAGACCGAGCAGAAACGCCGACTAAGCTTCAAAGAAAAGCGGGAACTAGAACAGTTAGAGCAACAAATGCCTATGTTAGAAGCAGAGAAAGCAGAATTAGAGCATCTTCTCTCTGGCGGTGCTACCCTACCCGATGATATAGCAAAAGCCTCTGCACGCTACAAGGAGGTGCAAGAGGCCTTAGACGAAGCAGAGATGCGTTGGCTAGAAATAATCGTTCTTGTTGAATAACAAGATAAGAACTCAGCGAGATTGAATAAAATCTATAGATAGATACTCCTCCTCTATTTTATCTATCTCAAACAATTCTTCTTCTGTTGGTATATACGATTGATTACACCAATATTCTTTGATTTGTTGTGCTAATGCCAATATTGATAAAGTGTTAAGTGTATTCGCACAATTTTTCAAATTCATCACACGCTGACGCACCGACTCTACACCATGTTTGGCTAGTTTTTCACGAGAAGGGGTAATCGCATGTTGCAGGGTATCAAAATCCACGTCGTATAGTAATGTACCATGTACGATTGTAGCGTTAGATAGCGCATAGCAAGCGTTTCCTGATACTTTATGCTCGCCTACCATAATATCATTGTGGGTGGATTTCACAGCATCATATCCTAGCTGTTGCAAGCAATCTGACATACCATCTAGATAAGATTGAAATACCTGCTCACTATGGGGAGACGTTGCTATATAACTCAACATCAAGTTTCCCTCATCTGCATAGACACATCCCCCCCCACTCTTACGGCGATACATGGCAATACCATGCGTAGTGCAATAATCTATATTTACCTCATTCGCCATCACCTGATGACGACCAAAGATAACAGTGGGAGGCACTATCCACGTGAATAGTACCTCTCCCGAACCTTTGCCATACCCTTGCCAAAGAGCATGGATACGCTTTGCAAAGTATTCTTCTGCCGCTAAATACCACACAAGGCGTTTACCTGCAGGCAGATGAATATATATTGCGTTTTTCATGAAATTATGTTTATCCACCGCAACGGCTATAGCCACACTCGCGGCAGTGCATACAACCCTCTTCGAAGATCAAAGCGTTACCACAATTAGGACAACTTTGTCCTTGTACCACTGTACCATCTTGGATATACTTCTTGAGAGCACGCTCTACACCGACTTTCCAAGAATTGATGGTTTCAGAATCCATTTGCAGCGAACTAATCATCTTTATTACTTGGTCAATAGGCATACCATAACGCAAGACACCAGAGATCAGTTTTGCATAGTTCCAGAACTCTTTGTCAAACTTGTAGCTCAAGCCCTCCATCGTAGTCTTAAAGCCACGTGAGTTAACAAACTGGAAGTCATAACGCTTGGTTCCATCCTCTTGTACTACGCGAATAATCTTACCTTTGGTAACTGATTTAGGCAGTAATATACCCTCTTCGTCATCTGCAAGACCAGTAAAAATCTCGTAAGGTACACCTTCCTTGAGACCAACGAAAGCAATCCATTTATCCTTATTGTTTTGGAAGCGAACCACATCACATTCCAATTCCGCAGGACGAACGCGTACTTTATTATCAAAGCAAACGCAATTTTTATCTTCTTTCTTCTCCTCTTTCTTCTTCTCCTTAATGCCTTCTAACACACCTGTGCGCGATCCGTCGCGATATACGGTACAGCCCTTGCAACCAGAGCGCCATGCCTCTTCGTAAAGTTGACCTACAAGTTCTTCACTTACATCATTAGGCAGGTTGATAGTCACAGATATAGAGTGATCCACCCATTTTTGAATAGCACCTTGCATTTGTACTTTCTCTAGCCAATCTACATCATTGGCAGTAGCTTTGTAATAAGGTGATTTTGCCACAAGTTCGTCAATCTCAGCTGGCGTATAGCGGTGAGCAGAATTATACTCATAGCCATTTGCTTGCATCCATGTGATGAACTTATGGTGGAATACCACATATTCCTCAAAACTATCGCCTACCTCATCCACAAGATCCACATGCACGTTCTTATCATTTGGATTCACTTTGCGACGACGGCGATATACAGGTTGGAACACTGGCTCAATACCACTAGTGGTTTGGGTCATGATACTTGTAGTACCTGTAGGTGCAATAGTCAAACAAGCAATATTACGACGACCATATTGAGTCATTAGTGCATATAGCTCTGGATCTGCCTCTTTGATACGTTGGATATATGGGTTGTTCTCCTCACGCTTCGCATCATATACCTTAAACGCACCACGCTCCTTAGCCATCATCACACTACTGCGATATGCTGCAAGCGCAAGAGTCTTGTGTACCTCTACGGAGAATGCTGTAGCCTCTGGAGTACCATAACGCAATCCCAAAGCTGCCAACATATCACCTTCAGCGGTAGTACCCACACCGGTACGACGACCTTGCGTAGTCTTAGCCAAAATCTTCTCCCACAATTCACGCTCTGTACGTTTGATGGTCTCTGCCTCTGGATCAGAACTTACCTTAGCCAATATTTTCTCAATCTTCTCTACTTCAAGATCAATAATGTCATCCATCATACGTTGAGCTACAGCTACATGCTTCTTAAAAAGTTCAAAATCAAACTCTGCTTGCGCTGTAAAAGGATTCTTCACATAGCTATAGAGATTTATTGCCAACAGACGGCAACTGTCATAAGGACACAATGGAATCTCACCGCAAGGGTTGGTACTAACAGTCTTATAGCCTAGATCTGCATAACAATCAGGCACAGATTCCTTAGTAATTGTATCCCAGAAGAGTACACCTGGCTCAGCCGATTTCCATGCATTATGGATAATCTTCTTCCATAGTTTTTGGGCATCTATTTCCTTAGAGAACGTTGGCTCTGCTGCATCAATAGGGTATTGTTGCTGATACATTTTGCCAGCAATAGCTGCCTCCATAAAATCATCGTGAACCTTAACCGACACATTAGCACCTGTCACTTTCCCCGACTCCATCTTAGCGTCAATAAATGCCTCACTATCAGGGTGTTTGATACTAACACTAAGCATCAATGCACCACGACGACCATCCTGTGCCACTTCGCGAGTAGAGTTGCTATAACGCTCCATAAATGGTACAAGACCAGTAGATGTCAATGCCGAGTTCTTTACAGGGCTACCATGAGGACGGATATGGCTCAGGTCATGACCTACGCCACCACGACGTTTCATAAGTTGTACTTGCTCTTCATCAATTTGGATAATTGCACCATAACTATCGGCACTGCCATCTTGACCAATTACAAAACAGTTACTCAAACTTGCTACTTGAAAATCATTACCTATACCTGTCATTGGGCTACCAGCAGGTACGATGTACTTAAAATCGCGCAAGAGTTCAAAAAGCTCTGCCTCCGACATAGGGTTAGCATACTTGTTCTCTATTCGCGCAATCTCCCCTGCCAAACGATGATGCATATCATCTGGGGTCAACTCATACAGATTACCAAACGAATCCTTGAGTGCATACTTAGTGCTCCAAACACGCGCAGCTAGTTCATCGCCACCAAAATAGCTAACCGATGCTTGTTCTGCTTCTTTTTGAGTGTAAATCTTTTTCTCCATGATATATAATTAGTTATATTTTTCCAAATAGTATAGGGGCGAAATCGGTTGCAAAGGTACAACATATTTATGATATGTGCAAGTTTTTTGTCATAAAAAGTTTTCAACAGCAATACAAAGTTATCCAAAATAAAAACGCAAGTTACTTATTAATAGCAACTTGCATTTTTTATCAACACCCAAAAGTTTTCCTTTTTTGAAAAGTTATCAACAGCTCAACTTTTCTATTCTTGCAATTCTTGCATTACAGCAACTTACTCCATTATCATCCACTTGCTGGTACTGCACACTATCATCGACCTTCAAGAATCGTGTCCACATTTTGTCTCCTTGATACAATTCTTTTACATAATTGATATCTAATCTAAAAGGTTGCTGATTATCATATGCCTGTACTGCATTGACCATCCATTCAAGGTATTTGCATGAGTTGCAATGACGGTTATAATCCACATCTGAATATTGAATCTCGTGTAGAATCTCTCCTGCTTGCAACACTTCCGTATCTTCTAAATCATCCAACAAAATAGGTTTGAGGCGTGGCGCACGTGCCATATTGAGAACTTCTCCGTCTACAGCACCATCAAACATCTCATGATCAAAGATATTGACAATTTCGCGAGATGCAAGGTCTAGTACTGCCCATACAGACTTAGCACAACCTATCAATTTATGAGTTTGGGTTTTGGCATCTGTTTCCTTTAAGTATATACGGAAATCGCGCACGGAAAGCATATGTGCATTACGCTCTATCCATGTTTCGATGATCATCTCCTCACCATGTTTTGGTAAATAGAGCATTTCCATATTCATGTGAGTAATAATCCATGTATAGTTCATAGGCAACAAAACAGGAATGCCTATTCCCATTTCGTCTGCCACTTTCCCTGCGATATTTAGCAGGTAGTTTTCCATCGTGTAGAGTCGCAAGCGACGTGTGGCATCGACATCTTGATATGGTACAATAATTGAATGTCTATACTTCATACCGATATACTACCAATCGTTAACCTTTACTTAACTCTTGCTATTCTTGAATAGGGAACACACCTATTGGACGCAGAATAGTATATTGTGTCATCTCTTGATTGGAGCGAAACCCAACACCTTTGATAACAGAATTTTCGCGAGTAATTACAATAGATGAGTCGGAATAGATTGACTCGGATTTTTGTTCCCAAAACAGAAGAGGTGTCTCAAATTGTTCACCTTCAAGATTCAGTGCCTTCACATTCCCTCGCAAAGTCCATTTTTGTGCAGGTTCATCATAGTGCGCATAATCCGCTTCCACCGTAGCATCTGCTTCGAGATTGACATTGAATTTCTCTAAATATATCCCATCAGGAAATTCCCAGTATGGTGTATCAGCCTTGTCATACACCTGCCAAATAGGTGCCTTGATGCGATAGCGGATGATGCCCGAGTCTGAAATAATGGTATTGACATCATTTGCTTCCAAGACAGGAATCGCTTTACGGTCAACTATTGCATCTGCACGCAAACGTACATCACGACGATGACAAGCCATAACAATCAACACCAAGAGAATCAATAAGATAATTCTCTTGGCTGTCGATTGTGTGAAGGGATTAAAGAGTTTCAATGTCTTAAAAATTCATTATTCTACTCTTGAGCGGCAGATAGTAGTCTTACCTACCCATCCTCCTACGCGGAAAGGTTGTCCCTCGTTGAGTTCCTTATGGAAGAAGATATCTTCTTTACTTGGGAAGTATTGGCTATATGTAGCAATGAGTTTGTTTGCATCACTGGTACAAGAAGCATCCATTGATTTAGCTTTGCGGAACATATCACATGCCACCCAGAATACAGAACGTTGCAGGATAGGATCATCATACACTTGTGCACTAGCATAGCAGATACCCATGAGCAAATAGCAACGACCGTCTTCTGCATTGATATCCAATGCTTGTTGTGCGTAAGCTACACCTTGTTGGTAGTTCTTCATTGATACATATACATTTGCTAGGCGATAGAGGTAATCTGCTTTGTCATCATCGTTAGTAACCAATGTGAGGGCTTGCTTATAATACTCAACGGCACCAGGCAAATCGCCTTTCTTGAGGCACATTTGCGCACAACCTGCAGCAGACTCGTCGGTAGGTTGCAATTTGTGAGCGTGCTCAGCAGCTGCAAAATAAACATCGCTCTCAGTGCAACCAAGACGACGATAAAGCTTCATGATTGAGCCAAGTTTCTCTATATCGTTAGCGCTTTCTGCCACTACACTAGCATACATTTGATCCATTTGTCCACAGTCTGCAGCACCAGAAGCCGCATAGAGACGATCAATATATGCTTTTTGGCTAGTTGCATGACCTGCATTCTTACCACCTCCAACAGCTATTTGATCCAAAGCTGCCGCAGCCATTTGGTAGTCAGCCAAGAATTGATCACTATATTGATCGGTATTAAACTTATAGATATTATAGCTCACTTCAACTAGTTTGCGTAACACTGTGATTTGAGACTTATCTCCCAAAGCTGTTACAGACTCCTTCAGCCAACCATAAGCAGGCAAAGCCAACTCATCCTCTGGGAAATAGGTAAGATAGTCTATCGCCTTTACACCTAACACATAAGAATCTGGATAACGTGCCTCATCAAAGTATTTGATACGATCATCGTGCAACTGCATGATAGAATCACGTAATGCCTTACGTACATTTTCATCTGTAGCTTGTTGATAGCGATAGTCTAGAATTTTGGCACCATCGGTATAAATAGCCTTATTCAAATCAGGACGACTTTGATACACAGGTAACCAGAAGCCATAAGCTTCTTCAAATTGGTTGTTCTTAACCGATTCGTGGAAGAGAGAAAGATTAACCATGCACTCCTCATCAGACAATGTAGTAACTACGGGAGCCTCCACTACTGGTTCAGCATTTTTCTTTTTCTTTTTAGATTTTTGTGCGAAACCCACCATTGGGATTGCTACGCACAAAGCGATTAATAAATACTTTTTCATTGCTTTTGTTATTTATGTAGTTAAATGATTTTATAATTTACGCTTAAAGAACCAGTGCTCTGAAATAGATGCATTAATGACAAATCTCAAATAGTTTTCGTTGAGCACATTAGTCGTGAATCCTCTTCTGCCATACTCTAGGGTAGCATTAATCACCGTACCGATTGTACGTAATGGGAAACCAACACCAACAGAAACACCTAATTCTGGTTGTGTATATTGGCTAGTATATGATGTAGAATAGTTTGCTCCTACACGCCAATAAATCTGATCTATATACTTTCGACTAGTTGGGTCATTACGATATTCTGCACCTATAGCATAACGATGTCGTTTTTTCAATGAGTTGCTTTCACCAAAATAGAGCACATTCGACCAATCTTGGCACATATAATCAATACCAATTAAGATACGGTCAGCATATGTATAACTTAAACCTGCTCCATACATCATCGGTAATTCAAAGCCGCTATCACGCGTGGTAATAGTGTCACTAGTAGTGGTTTCTAGTTGCTGATAACTCATACGTGAGAAAGGTTGCTTGTTCTCAAAAACACCACCTAGAGTAAACGAATGCTTACCAAATGTATGGAAAAATTGCAATCCGTAACGCAAACGCAGACTCTTCACTCGCAGAAAATTATCTATCTCAATAGCCTTCATATTAGCATCACTAAAACTTTGCGTAATTTTTTGATTAGTTTCACCAAACATATAATATGTATTCACACCCAATGCCACCCAATCACATATATTGAAGCTTAAACCTACATACACCTGTGAAAAACCACCGTCACCACTATACGTATGGGTATATTGAGACGCAGACATGGTCGAATCCAATGCAAAATTATAACCTACTGCGGAATAGGGATTAACACCTAATGACATCGCGATATATTTACGCCATAGAGGGAACTGCATGGTAATATATTCCAAGTTGCCATTTACTTTATTACATTGCCCATTGGCATCACCATAATTGGTATATAAAAACGAACCAGCGATGTCAAACATAAAAGTCATAGAATCGCATGCAGTATAAGATGCTGGTTGTGCAGGGTTGATTGCCTTGTTCGAACGCATACCTATTCCCACTCCACCCATTGCTCGATACGCATTAGGCAAGTTGCTATTCAGTTCACCATATCCAAAACGTGAAGATGGTGAAGAAGTGGCATTTTGTGCAGATGCTACCACAGCAATCATGCCTGCAATAAATATGAATAAATATCTTTTCAAAATAACGTTATTTTTTTGATTACTAATCATTTATATTATATTCTAATATACAATTCAATCCGATAAGCACCAAATGTGGTTCTCCGATGACATCTTTTTTCATGGCATCTAAAATATATGGTGCATGTCCACCCGTGATATAGGTAGTAAACGAGGTCTTTTGCTCCTTTAGTGCACGCATATAACCTTTTACCTCAAATACTACACCTCGTACTACACCCACAGCAATTGCCTCACGGGTATTTTTGCCAAATAGCGGTCTAAAGGCATTTTCCTCCACTTCTACTCGAGGCAGTTTCTTGGTCATCTGATTGAGTGCTGTCAATCGCATCTTCATACCTGGAGCGATATTTCCACCCAAAAAGCCTTGTTCTGCTGATACAAAATCATATGTAATAGCTGAACCAGCATCCACGATTAGCAAATTATTATGGGGGCATAGATAGGACGCTCCTACTGCCGAAGCAATGCGATCATGTCCCAAAGTCTCTGGAGTTTGATAATGATTTGCAATGGGCAACGGCGTTAGATGGTCAAACAAAATAAAGTGTTTGGATAAGCGATGCAAAGCATTGACTACAGCAGGCTCAATATTGGCAACCGATGATACAATAGCATTGCTGATTGGATACAACGAAAACAACCGCTCTACATCTGTGCTAGTAAACAGCTTATAGATCAGATTCTTAACGATACGCCCATCCTTGAATAGAGCAATCTTCGTTCGCGAATTACCTTGATCAATACACAAATTCATATCACGCTTGATATAAGAATCGCTTGATACTCTTCTTAGGGGTTTTCTCAAACTCGTGTGGGTAAAGTTTGATAAGGTTAATTTGTTCGTAAGCCGCCAATTGTTGGTTTACCAACTTGCGATTCTCATCCATAGCCAAATCTAGTTGCTCTTGCGTGAGATGATCAGCATCTACCGCCTCAAAGTCGGGACATACTAATGCCACTAACTTAGTATCCTCCTTTTGCAAAACAAGCGACTCCAATACGTATGGCATATTATTGATTTTCGCCTCAATCTCCTCTGGATAGATATTTTGTCCACTAGGTCCTAACAACATGGTTTTACAGCGACCTTTAATGTAGATAAATCCATCCTTATCCATCGTGCCTAAATCGCCCGTTCGCAACCAACCATCTTCCGTAAAACTCTCTTTCGTAGCTTGCTCATTCTTATAATATCCCAACATCACATTCTCGCCACGCACTTGTATCTCACCTACTCCATCTGCATCGGGGTTAGCAATGCGCGCTTCTATAAATCCCTCTAGCACTTGACCACACGACTGACTTCTAAACTCAGTCCATGGTGTAAAACTAATCAGCGGAGCCGTCTCAGTCATACCATAACCAATGGTGATTGGAAATTTGATACGGCGCAAGAATGCTTCCACTTCAGCGTTGAGAGGGGCACCACCAATGATAATTTGCGAAAACTCACCACCAAATGCTTCCATCAGTTTCTCGCGTATCTTGTTCAACACTACTTTATCAAGCAATGGCATTTTCAACACCCAACTAACAGCCGTACGGGATATTTGTGGCTGAATCATTTTCTTGTAAATCTTCTCCAAAATTAATGGTACGGATAATATCACCGTTGGTTTCACTTCTGCAAACGCCTTCAGTAATATCTTTGCCGATGGAGTTCGACCAATGAGATAAGTATGTCCACCTGCTGCCAAGCATGCTAGAAAATCAAATGCACATCCATATGCGTGCGCCAAAGGCAAAAATGCCACGTGACGGCAACCTGGCCACACCAACTTAGTGGTTAAGCCAAACACTATATTGCCTGCCAACGCATTAGCTGGAGTCATCACGCCTTTGCTAAAGCCCGTAGTTCCCGAAGTATAATTGATCGAAGCCAACTCGGCGTTGCTACGCTCTATATACTTCACATCATCCTTCGTAAAACCATTGGGATATGCATCAGCAAACAATTCCTCTATTGTCATCTTATCTACCGCTTGCTCCATAGATAAACGACTGATAATCATATCCATCGTATTCAGCGACAACACTGCTTTAAGATTAGGCACCTGTTCTGGATCAATATTCTCCCAAATCAAATCTGTGATAAAAAGAAGTTTCGATTCGGAATGGTTGACAATATGTATCGCATCATTGGCTTTGAAATCTTGTAGAATAGGCACAATAACCGCACCATATGTAATCGTAGCCAAAAAGGTAGTTACCCAATTAGCATTGTTCTTACCCATAACTGCCACTTTATCACCCTCTTGAATACCCACTTGCTTGAATAGCAAATGTAATTTGGCGATATTTTCAGCCAATTTGGCATAAGTCAAAGTATTGCTAGTACCATAATCAGTCACTGCTTCAAGCGACCAATTCTTGTGAAACGAATGTTCGTAAATCTTGATTAGATTTTCTTCTGGTTTGGTTAGCATATCATTGTTAAACTTGGATTCAAATTACTAATTAAAACACTTCAGGCACTGCAAATGGATCATCATACACACTGGGAACACTCAACGGCTGAACCGACACAATCGAATCCACCACATATTGGCTATTGCCACGCCATGGCAAAACACCTAGATAACGCTTCCAATGTAGTTTGATTTGACGGCTAGAATTGTTCTCAATCTGTTGTGCCACCTCCTCATCATCTACTGAGAACTTGAATTCATTAGATTGGATAGTAGCACTTGAGTTACGGGAATTATAGCCCGTCTGAATCATCTTTCCCTCGTAGGTCTTAAAGATGAATCCCTCGTTTTGAAAATAATTGATATCTCCCTCATTCACCCCTTCACTATACACGAAGAAAAATTTGAAAAACACAAATACTCCCAATGCAACAACAAGCACCGAAGAAACTATTGTGACAATTTTAGCAGCTGTACTCATAGTCATATCCTTTCTCTAACATTTAACTAAGCGCCATAGGCGCTGCAAAGGTACAAAAAAAAAACGGAATGTACAAATATTTTGTACAATATCCGATTTTTTTAACCAATATTTAACTTATAGGATACGATTTGGCTGTGCTACGCAAAAGGTATAGGTATGTTCTAAATTGTCAATTTGAGTAAACATCACCCCATCTGCATCCAATAATGCTTCATGTAAATCAGCAATGATACCTGTACCTTTCATCTTAAGCAGAGCTTCCTTTTGCGTCCATAACCGCGTGAATGCCCAATCGGGTTCTGCGGAAGAAAGGATAGCAGACTGCTCCAATGAGTTCATTGTTTTCCTCACCAAATCCATTTTTGGCGTACGAATAGATTCGATATCAATACCTATTGGAGTATCAGACACAGCTACTGCTATGCCTGATTTACAATGGGATATAGAGAAATACGGACCATTTTCTATAGATGGTGCTCCATATTGATTATATAAAAATTCAGGCAATACTA
This sequence comes from uncultured Bacteroidales bacterium, assembly GCA_937891975.1. Classification (GTDB taxonomy): domain Bacteria; phylum Bacteroidota; class Bacteroidia; order Bacteroidales; family Paludibacteraceae; genus Colicola. The sequence goes on along the minus strand of CALAUA010000013.1, from coordinate 107,766 downwards.
TATCGTCTTTCCCCATCCACTTAACCAATAACTCAACAAGCATTGTGTAAGATTTCAAACAACAAAATTGCCCACACAAATGGGTATATCTCAGTGCCTGTTCTCGACGTTGCTTTGACACTAGTGGTAACAAGCGTGCAATCTCTTGCTCGCTACATAGTGTCATATCGTCGAAGATAGAATATTGCATTGAGTTGAATATTGAATGTTTAATTCCTTAAACCTTCACTCCTTAAACCACATTACAAATTCTCCCACGCCGCAGGCCATGGATTATGGGTAATACCTGCCATCTTAATCATCTGATTATGGGCTACCTCGCGCAAACGCTCTACTTCAATTTTGCGAGGCTTAGTAGTATCTGGCAAGATTGGTTCACCTATCGTGACAGTTAGCAAAGGCAAGTTTTTCGAGCCAAACAAACGGAAGATCCCTTTGCGCTCACGGAATGTAATGACACAAGGTAGCAAAGGTTTATTGTATTTATAACTCATAGTAAACGCTCCCTTTTGAAATGGGCGCAATGGCTTGTAGAAGTCCCAACGACATGCTTCTGGAAAAATATGAAACCACCAACCACGACGATGAAACTCATCAAATGCTTCATTAAATTTCTTTAGAGCCGACATATTGGTTGCCGAGTCTGGAATAGGCACTCCTCCAGCAAGGCGCATGAAAAATCCATCTTTCGTGCGGAAATTAGGTGCGAACATAGGTATTCGCGTGGTGTGTATGCCATTCACAGCCAATAGCACGCAGGGGCAATCCAATCGATAAACGTGATTAGCGATAGTTATCGCACCATTTGCGAGTTCTTTCTTATATCGTTTAAGTACATCACGCCCCCGTATACGCAGACCCATTTGAATGCGTAATTTTAATCGCAAAAGTAGATGAACTACCAAATAGTAGCCCCACAAGAGATTCAGTTTGTATCCTAACGAATCATCCAAATAGGGATAGTATTCATCAAAGACGATATCCTTAATCTGCTTGGGAAATAGGGTTCGTTCAAAGGGATTCTCTTGCGGATAATCCATCGCTGGTTGCGGAATGAAGACACCTTCTTCCACTTGTAGTTCCTGATACTGTTTGTTCATACCACAATTGATTTTGTTGGCAAAGGTAATCATTTTTTTGCGAATGTGCAAAAAAAAGCCATCTAATTGTCTAAATTAGGTGGCTTTTTTATTAATTTTGCTTTTCTGACGCCTTGTTATCATGGTCTGCAGCAGGAATCGTCAGCATTTCTCCTTTTCTATTGTAGAAATAGGTTTGCAACATTCCTAAACTTTGATTTTCTATGGTACGCACACCATATTTCATTCGCCATTGTTTTTTCAGACTCCACAGTCCTTTTGATAAATAGGCATGGATATATGGGTGCACGTGTAGGCGCAATCCTCTGCCAAAAAGTTGTTTCATTGCCAATACTTGCTCTTGCAGTTGCTCTGTAAAGAGGATAGATGGCTGAACTTTCCCTTTTCCCATACATGTCGGACATGTCTCCATCACTTGCATTTCCACCGCTGGGCGCACGCGTTGGCGAGTGATTTGCATCAGTCCAAACTTGCTGAGTGGCAATATGTTATGCTTTGCCCTGTCGTTATCCATCAATTCGCGCATATGATCGTAGAGCGCTTGCTGATTGGTCTTGTCATCCATATCAATGAAATCCACGACTATGATTCCACCAATATCTCTTAGGCGAAGTTGATGCACTATTTCGTCTGCTGCTAGCATATTGAAATGAAATGCATTTTTCTCTTGGTCTTCAAAGAGTTTCTTGCTGCCACTATTCACATCTATAGAGAATAATGCTTCCGTGCGATCCATGATGAGATAACCTCCATTTTTGAATCCTACGGTACGCCCCAAACCTGTTTTCATCTGTCGTGTGATGTCAAACTTATCAAAGATTGGCTGTTCGCCAGTATAAAGTTTGACCACTTTTGCCGACTCTGGTGCAATCAGTTCGAGGTATTGTTTCACCTCCTCAAAAACCAACTTATCATTCACGTGAATACTCTCGAAATTAGGCGAAAAAATATCACGAATGATTCCTATTGTTCGTCCTAATTCTTCACTAATGAGGTTAACTGGTTCTTTGTGCTGCAACGTACGAATAGTATCTTCCCATCGTTTGACTAGCACACGCAATTCGTTGTCTAGTTCAGCCACTCGTTTTTCCTGTGCTACGGTGCGCACTATTACTCCGTATCCTTGAGGCTTTATGGATTGAACGAGTTGCTTGAGACGTCCTTTTTCGGCGTTGCTGCTAATTTTGTTGCTAACCATCACCTTATCTATAAAAGGGATTAACACAAAATTACGTCCTGTGATAGATATCTCAGCCGTCAATCTTGGTCCTTTCGAATTGATAGGTTCTTTGGTCACTTGCACCAAAACGGTATCTCCCACTTTTAGGTAATCTGATATTTGCCCTTCTTTTCCGCAGGCGGGTTGTCGCTCTGTTTTATGCATTTCTGGTATTCGCCTTCTGTCCGAAACCAACTTAGCGACATATTTCTGCTGTGTGAGAAACTCTGTTCCTAAATCAAGGTAGTGCAGAAAAGCTTCTTTTTCATGTCCTACATCCACGAAGGCTGCATTGAGTGCTGGCATGATCTTTTTCACTCGACCATAGTAGATATTTCCCACCGCAAAGGTATCTACACCTCGTTTTTCGCGGTTTACCTCCATGAGTCGATTGTCTTCTGTCAGCGCTATTGCAATCTCTTGTGGTGTAACATCCACAATCAATTCGCTTTTCATATGTCAATCTGTTTTATTGGGCTCACTTGCCCTAAGTAAAAAAAATGCCTTGTGGCAACCTATTTGCGCCCAAATAGGTCTGAACCACAAAGCTGTTAGTAGAGCGTCAAAGCTTACTTATGCTTATGACGATTCTTGCGCAAACGTTTTTTACGTTTGTGAGTAGACATCTTATGTCTTTTGTGCTTCTTTCCGTTTGGCATAATAGTAGTTTATTAATGAATTATTTTAAAAGTTCAGTAAAGCTATCAGCTGGTTTAAATGCTGGAATCTTGTGCTCTGGAACAAGAATAGATTCATTCTTTGTAATGTTACGAGCAACCTTAGCTGCACGAGTCTTTGTAGCGAAGCTACCGAAGCCACGGAGATATACTGCTTCGCCTTCTGCTACTGTCTTTTTGATGTTGCACATTGCAGACTCCACTACGTTCATAATAGTAGTTTTGTCATAACCAGTTTGGATTGCAATTGCATTAACGAGTTCTGCTTTTGTCATAATAATTTTATATTTAATAAGTTATACTTTTTAGTCCACAAAAAAAGCAAATTCACGACGGCACAGTCGCAAATCGGCTGCAAAGGTACTATAAATAAATGAATTATGCAAATAATTTGAGAAAAAATATTTCTTTTTTTTTATTTATGCATATTTTTGTAAAAAAAATTGTACCTTTGTACCGAAATTTCTATCTATTGAATATGAACCATCATTTGCTTCATGACAAACTGATTGATTGGTACGAGTTGAATCATCGTATCCTGCCCTGGCGTGAAACAGATAATCCGTACAAAATATGGATATCTGAAATCATCTTGCAACAAACGCGTGTGGCACAGGGTATGGAGTACTATATGCGTTTTGTGGAGCGTTTTCCTGATGTAGAATCATTAGCCAACGCTACAGAGGATGAAGTATTGCTCTATTGGCAAGGGTTGGGGTATTATTCGAGAGCAAGGAACTTGCATGCTGCTGCCAAGATAGCTGCAAGTTCAGGGGTGTTCAACAAGGTTCAAGATAGTTCAATTTTGTACGATCAACTGCGTTCGTTGCCTGGTATTGGCGATTATACGGCAGGAGCGATTGCGTCGTTTGCCTTCAATCTCCCCTACCCTGCCTTGGACGGCAATGTGTATCGTGTCCTCTCTCGACTCTACGATTGCGAGATTGCCTTTGATACCACCGAAGGCAAGAAGCATTTCCGACGATTGGCAGAGGAGTTGCTAGACAGAGAGCGCCCACGTTTGTTCAACTCTGCTATTATGGAACTTGGCGCGCTGCATTGCGTACCTACTGCGCCTGATTGCCATACATGCCCCCTCAATACATGGTGTAAGGCATTGGATAACAACACGGTAGAACTATTGCCTGTGCGTAAGCCCCGTCCCAAAGTGCGGGATCGGTATTTGGAATATACTATCTACATCACACCTGAAAGGACGACTTTGATTCATCAACGCAAAGGCAACGACATCTGGAAGCACTTGTGGGAGTTTGTGTGCGCAGAGCGCACAGGCGAAGAGGCGATAAGGCGAAAGGTTAAAGGCGAGAAAATATTGGAGCTGACGCATGTGCTTTCGCACCAGAAGTTGCATGCGAGGTTTGTAATAAAAAACGTGCCAGAACTTCCTGATATTCCTGACACGGTGGTGGTTAATCTGAATGATTTGGATAATTATGCGTTTTCGAGATTGACGCTCAATGCCATTGAGAAACTACTCATCACTTATCACTCATAGTTTATCACTTACCAAGACTATGTGATTACTATGTGATTACTATGCTATTACTATATGACTCCCACTATGTGTCCTTGACAATCCCACTGCTCATCGGTATCCCGATTCGCGTGTATCGATTCCCAATCCCCTTGAATGAGGGAAATGAGGGAAATGAGGGAAGTGAGGGGTCAATTGTCCCTCACTCCCTCACTTCCCTCACATATACTTCTCTTGAAAAATAGTAATAATTCATTCCGTATAACCGACTCTTTTTCATCCGATTATGCGGATTCACCGTGTCGCCTTATCGCCCTATCGCATTACTCCCACGGACTTTTCTTCAATCTCCTTCTCCGCGTCCGTGGAAGTTCTCAGAAGTCAATAGAAATATTCTAAAGTTAGTTTTCTTCGCATGATGATTGTGCCAAAGGTTATACTATATATATCTTATTGCTTCACTTGCTCTTCCACCACTTGGCAAATCTTGGGTGTTACGTATTTATACGCATCGCGTGCTGCTTGCTCGTAGTTGTGAGTGTGTCCTCCCTTTTCGGTAAACATATTTTCATACACGCGCTGCCCTGTAGCTGTCTTTGTTATAGCAACATTTGCATCTACATACACAAAATAGGTATTCACATTGCCCATAGTCATTACGTTGTATTCGCGAGCCTTTGATTGGATTTCTACTACCCAATCGGCTGTACTGGAATCACTCACAAAATTACAGCCCAACTTGCTCAGATGTCCTTGCAATGTTGATTTCAATGTTGGGTAATTTGCATTGAAAATACTGGCATCGCACTGAATACAGATAGTAAGTGCATTCTTCAAGTGTGCCACCATCGCCATCAATCGTTGCTGCAATTGGCGCGTTTCGGGTAGCATGAGTGTTTCTTCGGTGGCATCAGCATCTACTGCTACCAATAGTTTTTGTGCCTCATCCACTTCAGCAAACAATGGCAATGCTTTTTCCGCTGCGCTACGTGCTTGCAGTTTCTGCCCAGTGGCAATGAGTTGATCGATTTGGTCGAGCGACATTTCCACTTTGGTGAGTGCTACCGTGATTTGCTTCTCTAATTGACGGATAAGTGTGCTTTTCTTTACATACGCGAAAGCAGAGATAATGCCCGTTTGTGGGTCGCGCCATGCTTCTATTTGCAACCCTGGGATTTTCATGTCCACGGAGGTGGTAGTAGAGGAAATAAACTCGCGCATTGATTGGCGAAACGTGCCTTCAGAAGAACGAAGCGTTTGGCTGAGTGCATTGTTAGTGGTGTTGTTCTTCACGTGTACACGAATAGTGGACAATGCCTCCACGCGCGCGGCATCTTTGAGGCGTTGGGTGGCAACTTCTACGCGTTCGCCACTCATAGGCGTACTTTCGGCATAGCCTGTAAAAAACTCGCTGTCGGGGTAATCCAAACGGCGTAAATCGTGATCGTACCACGATGGTGGCATTTGAGCGAATGCAGTAAAGGCAGTTATTGCCCAACAGAAAAAAGATGTCAAAATGGTTTTCTTCATATTGTTTGATTATTTGTTGTTCGTTTGAGGTTCTTGGGTATTGAATATTTCATCTTTCCATTGGTATTTTTACGAAAAACAACCATATATTCCATTGGATTTTTACAAAACCATTGCGTAATTCATTTATTTTTAGCACCTTTGCAGTAAATCTTTTTTGAAAATCGGAAGTACAAGCACTTATGGAGAAATCAACTTTTCTAACACCAAATGTTATTTATCACAAATTTCGTACCGCAATAGATAGAAATATTCAATATGTCAAAGAACGATTATTTTTTGCTGAACGCTAACGCGTTTTGCGAAAGTTACAAATTCTGGACTAAACGCACGGATTGTTTGTAGCAGCAATCGTTGTAGGTGATGCTCACTCCGCCAAAACCCAAAAAAAGGTTCCAAGTAAAGCCTGGAATGAATGAAGTTGAAGACCAATAATACCCGTATGTACCAACATGATCTACATCACCAACACAATTGCAGTAACCTGTAGCAGGCAGCGTGATAGAATTGCCACTAGGTCCTGTTACCTCATAACCATAACCTAACCAAGTCCATGTACATTTATTTTTCAGTTCTTCTAACTGTTGTTTAGTTGGTAATTTACTTCCAAACTTGCTTACTGCTTCATCATAAGTATAACGAGCAAAATCACCACCTTCGTTTGCATTTTTCCATAATGTACCACTTGGCAAACCTAAATCAACATATCCTTGAGCAAAAAAATCAGCGATTGTTGCTTTGTAGTATTGTTGCTCTACAATAGTTTTGTCCGATAGTTTAGATGCTATTTCTTTTGCTACTAATACGACTTGTTGGGAAGAACTTAATTGAACAGCATCTTTCTTGTAAGAGTTTATCACCTCGCCATGCTCCACATCGATTAAACGTGAAGCTATGTAGTAATCCCCAAATAGTTGCGAAGTCTTAGCAACACAAACATATTGCACACCGAACTGCTTACCTAAGCGCATCAACTCAGAGTCATCAACTGCACCTGTTTGTTGGTATGCATGCTCCTTACTCAATTGATTTAGGAAGCCTTGTGTACGTTCTATCGCCAAATAGCGTCCACTAGCAGCGAAACCAGCCACCAATTGATCACCTAAGATAATATCTATATCTTTATTTCCTGTACGCGTTACATAGACTGCCACCTTTTTAGCATCAACCATCTTAGATTGCTCAAAAGAACGAAGCAAACCTTTTGTCAAAGTGCTTAGCATCGAAAGAAACTGTGTACTATTTTCCACTTTTCCATTGGCAGATGATGTAGCAATCACCTCCGCGCGTTCCACATCAATCATGCGCGCAGAGATGTACTTTTCGCCCCATACATCAAAAGGAGTAGCAACACAAACATAGTCTACACCAAATTGTTTTCCCAAACGAGAGATTTCGTTATCATCCACAGCACCAGTCTGCTGATAAGATTGCTCTTTGACCAATTCATTTAAGAAACTTGCTGTACGTTCTACAGCAATATATTTGCCATCATGTGCAATTCCATCCACTAAGTGGTCGCCCATAATACTATTAATAGGGTCATCACCAGTAACATACACAGCTACTTTCTTTTGCTGCGCGAAGGTTGTCAGTGGGAACACAGACAATAAAAGAATTAGAAGGTTTTTCATAATCCACCAATTATTTTAATTTCTCTCTTTTTTTCGCTAATTCATACAAATAAGTATAATTTGGATACAAATCTTTTGAAGTCGGGTTATCATCATTTCTTTTGATGAGTGATTCTAATCTTCTATATGACTTTTGAATTGTATGCCCATATAAATCCAATATCAAATCTTCTGCTGTATCATCCCCTTGTAATCTAGAAATAATTATACCCATAAATTCCATTCTCATACAAAAGGTTTTTATCTTATCACGATTAATACGCAATCTTTTAACTTCATTATTTTTACCATTCTCTTTGTTCGATACAATGCTATAATCGTCTAAATGGATATCTTCTAACCCTTTCTTCAAATTCTGTCTAATCAACTCTTTATCAGTATCAAGTTGATCCGATAGGATATAATTTTGACATTGCTTGAAAGATTGAGAATTTGTTATGATTTTCATAGAATCTATAAACACACTAAAAACTCCAAGATTTGTTTGTTTTACTAAACTTTCTTGTTGTAATTTTAAGTTTTCCTGTTGGTTTATTAAACTTTTCTGCTGATGTTCTAGACTCTCTTGCTGTTTTAAAAGTGCACTATAGGCAACCACAAATGCAATTCCAGTAAATAGTGCCGTTATAGATGAAAAAGAGATTCCTAAAAGACGGATGGTCTGTTCTGAAACATCAGGAATAAAAAAAGGTAAAATACAAGATGCAAGCCAAAGTCCAATTATTAGTAATAACAATAGGAGACCTATAGATTTAATTTTTTTCATAGCATCACTATCTTAATAATTTAATAATATTAATCACAATTATCGCAATATGTATTGCAGTCGCAATCGTCGGCATCACAATCGCAGTTACAATCACAAGTTCCGCCGTCACAATCGCGATCGCAAGAACCGAAACAATTATTCATACTGGTTTCTTGGCAATTGAGGTTGCTAAAATCATATGCAACCATTTTTTTTGAATCTGTTTTCATCGGATAGAGTTTTTATTTAATTATTTTTAAGATTTTCTTATTTATCAAGAATGATATCGCGTCTTTAATTGTGCTATTATCTATTGGGAAATTCTGTTTAATGCACAATTCTTCGAATGTTCCTTCGGAAAATTCTTGTAAACCAACTATAAAATCATAAAATGTCTGATTAACCATGCAATATACATCATCAGCCACATTATACACCAAATATGCGTTTTCATCCTCTTTCCTAACTCGTAAATCAGATGTTAGTTGTAATTGTGTCTTTGGTTTTAAATCAATTTCTAACTTTTTAATTAGCGACATTGGCAATGTCAGTTTCCCAGTACACCACATATCTTTTTTATCCCAATCACCATTGAATACCTTTGCACTTGTTCGGCAGCCACCATTGCAACGATGAAGCCAGGTACAGCCCTTGCATTCTTCTGGGATGTATTTTGTGGAACGCCAATCATCCATCTTCTTCCAAATATCTCGTAAGTCTTCTTTCAATAAGTTTCCATACGGGTGTGGATTATGTGCACACGGACGTACATCGCCATTACAAGATACAGCAATAACCGTTCTTCCTGCTTGACATTTGCGATTGAGGAAGTGATGTTTGCCTCTCAAAATCTCTTCTTGAAATACACATTTGGGTAGGGCCTCTAAAATATCTACTTTCATTTTTAGGTTTTCCTCTATCCACAACAAGTCGGCAACAACTTTACGCACTTCCTCTACTGATAAAAGAAGATCTAAACGAGGATATTCTACATTCAGTCCCATAGGAGTTGCTGCAAAAGATTTACACCCCAATGCTTTCATCTTCTCAGCCGTCAATCGAATTTCATGCAAATTATCCTTGGTGACTACCATATTGATAGTACACTTTACCCCTGCATCAACAAGTTTTTTGACTTTACTCTCAAAAACTTTGTAATTATCAATACCTACTAGTTTGGCAAATGAATTATTTTCTCCTGACGGACAAGAGGTTAACACTCCTACTTTCTGCTCTTTAAGAAATTGGATAAAATCATCATTTGCAAGTGTAAGATTGGTATTTAATGCAACCCGTGTATCATTTTCTTTTAATAAAGAAATTACCTTTTGGGTAAGTTCTTTTTTAATTAAAGGTTCACCTCCTGTTACAATCACACTAAATATCTTATTGTCAATTAATTTTTGCGCACATGCTAACACCGTTTCATCGCTTACTTTGCGCGAAGGACGATTCTGCACTTCAGAATCCAAATTGTAGCAATGCACACAACGATGATTACAAAAATCTGTAATCTCAAGTTGTGCGGTTAGAGGAAGTGATAAATAACGTTTTTCTACTTGCATAATTATCAATCATTTACGGCAAACAAACAACACGGAACCCTAGGTTGCTGTAGCGAAAGTCAAGAGAGTATCTGCCACGGTCGGCAACGCGACAGCCGGAATCAGAGAAGTTCCAGCCACCGCCCCGAGACACGCGGCTGGACCCCGACGAAGGACCTACAGGATTGTTGGTATCGTAACTTACATACGAATCAGCATACAAATCTTTGCACCATTCACATACATTACCCGACATATCGTAAATGCCCAAGGCATTCGCGCGTTTTGAACCTACTATATGCGCACTGCTTCTACTATTATCGGTGTACCATGCTACGGCATCAATCATATTACTACCTGCATATTTAGCGCCCTCGTTCTTATTGCCACCACGAGCGGCATATTCCCATTGTGCCTCAGTTGGCAGGGTATAAGTGCGCCCTGTCTTGTTACTTAACAAACGACAAAATTCCATCGCCTCATCCCAACTCACATAATACATTGGATAATCAGGACCGACACCTTTGAGAGCATAATCTGAACCTTTTTTATTTCGTTGTTGAGAGATAGATGTACCTACCACCTTCTCCCATTGGGATTGAGTAACCTCCAACATACCAATATAAAAGCCATCTACGGTAACACGACGGACATTCTGCTCATCAGATGCACAATCGCCACCTTGCTCGGAAGTGCAGCCCATCAAAAAATCGCCGCCTTCTACCCAAATCATCTTCATATTGACATCCCAAGCGGTTTCGGTAAAGTCTTGATTAGCAGCAGGAGCAGGTTGCGAAGCATAGCCCGTTTGAGAATAGGTGGTAGTGGTGGTTGTGCGGGTTGGCATTTTGCTGCCAATCAATGCTTTAGTTAGATTTTCAACTTCCAATACAATATCCATTGATTGGTCAATCAATTTATATTGTTGTTTTTCTACGGTACCAGTCAAGACATCTATCAATTTGGTAGTTAGCATATTTCTCGTACCAGACGATGCCAACACAGAGAAAAGCACTTTACTCGCGCCTGCAATCTTACCAATCTGCACAGCCTGTGTTTCGTCCATCATACCATTGCGCGCAAAATTTTGTTCTTCAGCTAATTTATTCAAGGTCATACGATCAATCACATCGTACATCCCAGAATTAACGACCGTAGAACTTGTAATTTCCCGCACAATTACATCTGTACCATCATTGATAGCAAATGTAGCAATCGGATCAAATACTGCTATTCGCACTTTCTCTGCTTGTGCATAAACTGCCAGCGATATTGCTGATAGTAAAAGGATTAATAGTTTTTTCATATACTTGTGTTATGTTATATTTTCTGTTAGTTCACTTGCAATGCTTAAATTATTACGGCAAACAAACAACACGGAACCCAAGGTTGTATTCGCGATCGCCAGGAGAGTTGTAGGCACGGTAGGCAACGCGACAGTCAGAAGCACTGTAGTCCCAGCCACCGCCCCGAAGCACGCGGCCGGACCCCGACGAAGGACCTACAGGATTGTTGGTATCGTAGTTGACATACGAATCAGCATACCAGTCTTTGCACCATTCCCACACATTACCTGACATATCATAGATACCCAAGGCATTTGCACGTTTCGAACCTACAACATGAGCTGTACTACCACTATTGTCGGTGTACCAAGCCACAGCATCAATCATATTGCTGCCTGCGTACTTGGCTCCTTCATTCTTATTACCACCACGAGCCGCATATTCCCATTGCGCCTCGGTAGGTAGGGTATAGGTGCGACCTGTCTTATTGCTCAATAGGCGACAGAACTCCATCGCCTCATCCCAACTCACATAGTACATTGGGTAGTCAGGACCTGTACCTGGAGTGCTATCTCCACCTGCTTTGGATTTTTGTTGGTAGATGCTTGTACCTACTACTTTCTCCCATTGGGATTGGGTGACTTCTAACATACCGATATAGAAGCCGTCCACAGTTACACGACGGACATTCTGCTCATCAGATGCACAATCGCCACCTTGCTCGGAAGTGCAGCCCATCAAAAAATCGCCGCCTTCTACCCAAATCATCTTCATATTGACATCCCAAGCGGTTTCGGTAAAGTCTTGATTAGCAGCAGGAGCAGGTTGCGAAGCATAGCCCGTTTGAGAATAGGTGGTAGTGGTGGTTGTGCGGGTTGGCATTTTGCTGCCAATCAATGCTTTAGTTAGATTTTCAACTTCCAATACAATATCCATTGATTGGTCAATCAATTTATATTGTTGTTTTTCTACGGTACCAGTCAAGACATCTATCAATTTGGTAGTTAGCATATTTCTCGTACCAGACGATGCCAACACAGAGAAAAGCACTTTACTCGCGCCTGCAATCTTACCAATCTGCACAGCCTGTGTTTCGTCCATCATACCATTGCGCGCAAAATTTTGTTCTTCAGCTAATTTATTCAAGGTCATACGATCAATCACATCGTACATCCCAGAATTAACGACCGTAGAACTTGTAATTTCCCGCACAATTACATCTGTACCATCATTGATAGCAAATGTAGCAATCGGATCAAATACTGCTATTCGTACTTTCTCTGCTTGTGCATAAACTGTCAGCGATATTGCTGAGAGTAAAAGGATTAGAAGTTTCTTCATAAAATCGTATTTATTTTTTGTATTTACTTAGTTCCGAAGCGTTAGTCGTTGTCCTTTTTTTACCCCACTGATAGTAAATCTTTCCACATTGGGAGAGAATAAATAATCTTTCGTTTGAGTGGACACAAGTATACCTTGCAAATGCAATGGTACTTGAAATGATTTTACGCTATATCCATCAACATACCCTATCAGTTGCCCACCCATAGTTATTTTACGTGGTGAAGAATGATTATTTTCGAAAATAATAGTATAACTATTTGCCATTTGTATAGCATTGGCGATAGATGAACCCAACTCAGTAATTGAATTTCCTAATTGCTCAATATTTTGCTGGTGTTGTTGCTGTGCAGCAATTTCTTGTTGGCGCTTTTGCTCTTGTTGCTGTTGTTTTTGTAAATCCAGTTGTTTTTGACGCTCTTGCTCTTCTTTCTTTTGTTGCTCAATACGATCTAATCCAACTATTTTTTTGCCCAACTCAGTTGCTGCTTCTTCAAGTTTCTCTAAATCATTTTCAATCAACTTGTTTGCAGCACTCTCAACTTTACCTGATTGAACATCAACCAACATAATATCTATATTGACATATCCAGACCCTTCTGCCAATTTCGAAATACAGATATAATCTACTCCACCTAAACTACCTAATCGTATTATAGTTTCTTCATCTACAATTCCACTATTTTGGAATTGTTGTTCGCGCATAATTGCATCAATGTCTGTTCGTGTAAACGCCTCATAACCAACTTCTTCATTAGAAATGCTATTGAGTAATTTCGAGCGTATTACAGCCTTATAGATAGTTGAGATTTCGCCATCTTCCACCATGGGTTCTATAATGGCTACTTTTTTGACTTCTGTCTGCGCACAAACGATCAACGAAAGCGCTGATAGTAAAAGGATTAAAAGTTTTTTCATATCTTTTATTGTTTATATTATTATGTAACTACAATGATTATTATGTAACTACAATGATTATTAATCACCGATTGGATTTCGTCTGACATAATCTAACAACACCATCACAGCTATGCTATCTTTTGCTTGTTTTGCAATCTCTTTTGCCTGTTTCTTAGGAGTTCCTTTTGAAAGTTCTAAATGCAACACAGAATTATATTCAGATTCTGTCCTTAACATTAGCGCTTTTCCCAATTCAGGATTTGATAGAAATTTCGTACGAAGTGCAGGATCCAATATTATTTTTTGTACTTCTATTCTAGCTGAATCAAGACTAATGCGATATTCTCCTAAATCTGTGCTTTCGTGTAACATATTTTTATTCAATTCTTCAGTACTATTTTGCTTCGCGACGAGTTGAGGAGATGAAGGATTATTTGTTTGAGATTCTATGTTGGCTGGAGCAGTGTATATAGTAGTGGTAGTTTGTACCGTCTTGCCCACCAATTCAGCAGCCAATTTCTCACACGCGACAAGCATATTAGAAAGACTACCTCCATCGAGCTCGCCATATTGGGTAGCAGGGTTGGAGATTTTACCTGTTTCGATATTAACTAAATTGGCTTCCAAATAGTAGTTGTTTCCCTCTTTGGTAATCTTAGTCACACACACATAATCCACTCCCTGCATGGCACCTATTCGTTTGCGCGTAGCATCGTCCACCATACCCGATTGCTGGAAATTCTGCTCCGACATAATCTGGTCAATATCCGTGCGTGTAAATGCAGCATAACCGCTTTGGCGACCAATAGCCTTTACCATCTCGCCACGCACCATTGAGCGGTGCATAGTGGACACCTCTTTGGTTATGGCAATAGGTTCAAGAATTGCCACTTGTTTCTCCTGTGCAAAAGTAGTCAGCGAAAGCGCTGATAGTAAAAGGATTAAAAGTTTTTTCATAAGATGTTTTTATTATATTATTTTTAGGGCAACCTATGAGGTAATCAACCTCATAGGTGCAAGAATAGAAGATTGGATTGTGATTGTTACTCGCTAAAATTGTTGATTAAATTCTTCTTTGAATTTCTCATAATCAGCGTCTAATTCTAAATCAGCCTCTGCTTGCATTTCTTCATAAAGAGGTTTAAGTATTTCATCTGCATCTATCTCAATCGCTACATAACCTTTGTATAATTTTTCTCCATTCAATATATATGAGGTTGATTTTCGACAGATAATACGATATCCTGTTGCTTCATCAACAGAGGTATTAATCATTTGTTCTATACGGCTACTAGACTCACGAGATGGATTTTTACCGCTTATACGAGATGATTTGTTATACTTAGATTGTATTGCTTGCACATGGGTGCTAATTTGAGAAGCTAACTCATACAATGCTTCAGTACGAGCAATATCTATCGCAAATTGTTGGTCATAATCTTCTCCAGTTCCTAATGCTCGGAGCTGTTCACTTGTGCTCAAATATTCGCCACATGGCATATCTACTACCACTTCTTGGGCAGCCTTTTCTATCTCTCTTTGACGTGCCCTTTCCTCTGCCTGTTTTTGAGCCTCAATTTGAGCAGTCATAGATGCTTGCTCGTTTGATAGGTTAGCTTTGCGGATTTGGTGACGCAATTCAGATATTTCTGCTTCTTGTCGTTGTTGTTGCTCCCATCGCGCCTTTTCGGCAGCTTTAATATCTTGACGACTTTGAGAAAATACAGGAGCGACTACAACAAGAAGGGATAAAATTAATGCATAAAATTGTGTTTTCATTTTTCTTTGTTTTTTATCCATCATTTCATCAATAAATGGATTGGTTTATCATATTTATAAATTATTTACAATCAGTAAAATCATCGAATTGTGGGTCCACGTTACCATAGCGCGCTACTTGCCACAAGATAGACACACGAACATTCATATTGGTAGTACTATTCTCAATGTGCTCACATACTTTATTGAGTTGTAAGCGCACTTGTGATGGTTGTACGTTAATATTATTGATGATATCTTGTGCTTGTTCCTCTTCGCTGGTATTGATATCCACAGCGACACCTAACTTCCAACGACTCTCTTGAATTGCAGTAGCAAAGGCTTTTGCATAAGCTTGATCGTATGTTCTTGCTTCTGCCGTTGTTACGCGATAGTAATACATCGCATTTCTTGGGGCTCTAGGTAAACGTGTTAACCAAGAAGGACGGGAAACATTAGTTTGCGCCCCTGATGAAAGGGCACAAACTAATGTTATTATGATTAATAGTAGTTTTCTCATTTTCCTTGAGCTTCTTGCATACGTTTCATCTTATCTTCTGCAAACTTGCGGAACTCTTCACGATTAAATTCAATCTCAAGTTCTTCATTGTTGCTCAATTGAGTAGTTAAATTCTCAACCAATTGTTGCTTTGGAATTTGGATAGCAATCCAATACTCAAATAAACCATCTTGCAATACGAAACCCTTTTCGCAAGTTTGCTCGGCATCATTGAGTTCCTTCTCAACTAGTGTAGCAAATTCACCTTCGATAATGCTTTGCACTTTAGATGCTGCTGCCTCACCTGTTACATTGCGACTGTAATCTGTTGATAAGCCTTGTACAAAACCACCTAATTTCTCACGAACCATTGCCTTGGCTTGTTGCAAAGCTGCACGACGTGCATTTTGTTGATTAACTGCAGTAGAAGTACCCGTACCACGGAAATAAGCAGCATCGTCAAATCCATTTTCTGCGCATGGTACCTCAATAGCAGTACGTTGATAACCTGGATTTTGAGCCACTTGTTGCACTTGTTTTTGACTTCCGCATGATGCGCACACACTCACCACAAGAATGGATAACAGAATCTTTTTCATTGCTTTGTTGTTTTAATAGTTTATATTTATCTAATTGTTTTTCTATAAATCAGATACAACAAAAAAAGCGTGAAACTTGCTATTTGCCAGTTCCACCTTTTGAGGCCTTCGCATTGCCCGAAACATTAGAACCGACAACGCGAAGCCCACGCCGAATATAAATAATACTCTCGTGCTATATCATAGTTAAGGTACGCGTGTGCGCATATACATATACGCAAATGGCGTACCAAATTGGCACAAGAGGGACAATCTATATCCCGTAGGACATCTATCGTTGCTAAGTCCCGAATGTTTCTGAAGTTTGCGAAGTTTCAAAAGGTCAGAACAGAGCGCTAATAAACGCCTTTTATTATGTCTGCTACCCTCCGCCAAAATCATTGTTCAGCATTGTTCAACATAGTTCATTGTTGTTCCAATTTGAACGCAGACATCCCTCGGCGCAGGTTCACGGTTGCAAAGTTACTATTTTTTTTCGAACTGAGCAAAAAAAAAGCAATTTTAGTTGATTTTTTTAGTGTAAAGTGTAACGTTTAGTATAATCAGTCTCCTAGGAAGGTATAGAAATAGTGCGTGTATTGTGCGTCTATTGTCCGTGTATTGTGCGTGAATAGTGCGTGAATAGTGCGTGTATTGTGCGTAATTGACAAGAGAAAAATAATCGCCGTCTATGTCATGCATAAACGGCGATTTAGTGTTTAGTGGACGTTGCGCTTGTGTTTAGTGTTTAGGGGACGCGGCAAAGCCGCTACTGTTTAGGGTTTAGCGAGTTATTTTTGGAACTTACCGACTAGTTTAATTGCCCAGAACACGAGCCAGTCGGGAGTGTGCTTGAGCAATGGCGTTGCCAGCCAATTGAGGAAACCTGGAGTGTCGGCTTTCTTGCCACGGAACATCTTTCTCAGAGCACGCTTAACCAATTTCTCAGGTGGAATAGATACCGTCAGATTAACTGCCAAACGACGCAAGTGAGGTGCCAAGCCAAACAAAGCTGTATCTACAGCCCCTGGAGCCATCACGGTGATATTCACTCCCTTAGGACGGAATTCATACCAAAGCGACTTGGAGAAATTATAGATAAACGCCTTTGTCGCATTATAGGTCTGGATACCCGGCATAGCCATCCATGCGGACATAGACGACATATTCAAGATATAGCCCTTTCGGCGTGGTTTACGGCAAATCTTTTGAGTTTGTTCTTCTGCAGTGAGTTGGCGGTTGATCATATCCTCGCCAAAAAGACGAGTGAGTTTGGCAACCGTGATCATATGCAGGTTGAGCATCAAGTCAATGCGCTTCATACTAGTCTCGCAGTAGGGATTGAAGAAGAAGACACCTGCGTTGTTGATAAGGATATCCACCACGAGGTTGTTGTCCAAGCAGTATTGATGCAATTGCTCGGCAGCATCCTGTTTGCTCAGGTCAGCGTACAGCGGAATAGTCTTCACGCCATATTGCGTAGCCAATTCGGTGGCTACTTGGTTGAGTTCTTCCTGCTGATTGCTAACTAGCAGAAGGTCAGTATGATAATCGCGCGCGAGTTGGGTGGCATATTGGAGTCCAATACCCGATGATGCGCCAGTAACGAGTGCAAGCATTCTAGTTTAGTGTTTAGAGTTTAGTGTTTAGAGGAGGGATACCACATTTGTTCGTACTTGAGGGCTTCTTTCTTGAGGTATTTAGGAATATCCTTATCACACTCGTGGCACTTCATATCGAGGGTGTACATACGCGCTACGCAATAGTTAGAGCGTTTGCACTCAGAGTGATATTGCTCCTCGCGCATCTTATTCACAAAGTCTGTATCGCGCACGAGAGCGTGACCAATCTGCACAAAATCAAAGCCCTCAGCCAGAGCTGTCTCTGCGTTCTCACGTCCCATGATACCACCGACATAAATAAGTGGCATCTTGAGTGCTTTGCGGAATTGCTTAGCCGTATCGAGGAAGAAGAGCTCTTTGAAAGGCACAGTAGGAATCATCAAATGACCCACGAAGCGAAGCGCAAGACGCAACCACCAGAATGACCAAGGGTTCATATAGTGAGCCAAAGTTTTGATTGGCATAGCACCACCCATGACGGTGAAAGGTGCTTTGCTCACGAAGCCAGCAGTGAGTACGAGCGCATGCACACCATGTTTCTCAATCTCTTGTGCAATCTTGATACACTCCTCGACTTTCAAACCTGACTTGAAGCCATCGTACATATTGGTCTTGACTACGACCGCCATATCATCGCCTGCATGCTCCATCACCTCTGCCATCACTTCGTTCATGAAGCGCATACGATTCTCAAGCGAACCTCCGTACTCATCGCGACGATGGTTGGTATATGGCGAAAGGAATTGCGAAATCAAATAACCATGACCTGCATGAATCTCTACGCAGTCAAAACCGCACTCACGGCAGAAGTCCACCGCATGACCAAACGCCTTGACAATCTCCTTGATCTCTTCTTTCTTCAGTGCGCGATGCAAAGTTGGCGAATAGAGGTTGAAACCTGTACTAGCACCAACTGGCATACATTTGCAAGTATAGAAGTGGGTCATATTACCGCAGTGCCCAAGCTGAATACTTGCTTTTGCTCCCTCAGCATGAATGCCATCGGTGAGGCGTTTGAGGTCTTCCTTGATTTCGTCGTGGATATAGAGTTGACCGTCGAAAGAGACACCCGAACGCGTGACAGAGCAGTATGCCACCGTGGTCATCGCTGCACCACCGCGTGCTACGGCAGTATGATAGTTGTAAAGATCTTGACTAGGTTTGTTGCCGTATGCCATGTTCTCGAACGCAGCACTACGGATGGCGCGATTGCGCAAAGTAATAGGACCGAGTTTATGCTCGGTAAAAAGGAGATTATTGTTCATTGTTTAGTATATAAACGGAATAATACGTTTCAGTTTCTTTTCGTCGAACTCATCTGCGAATTCTGCTTTGTAGCGATGGTAGATGGAGTTCGCACGAGGAACGAGATTGCAGCATGAGAACCAGAAGAAGCTCAAACCAGCCCATGACCACGTGAGAATAGCAAAGCCAAGCCACTCGGTAATCTCCCCGAGATAATTGGCACTAGTCACATACTTGTACATACCTTTCTTAGGCAAGTAGTGATTGGTGTCGCCTGGTTTGCGGAGATGACGAATCACATGGTCAGAGTGCATATTGATTACCCAACCAGCGAAGAATATCACTGTTCCAAGGATGAATCGCCAATCGGTCATCCACGAAGTAGCATATGGCGCAAACTGTGGTGCCAAATGGAAGAGCCAATATCCTTGTATATAGCCATTTACGAGGTTCCATACCACAGAGAATGCCATAATGAGGATAGGCATCTTACTATTGCCCTTCAGCAGAAGTGGAAAAATAAATGAGCGTTGGAAATAGTGGAATTGGAAAATGAGGAAGAAAATCAAATATGGCAATTGAAATTTCACATCAGAAATCGCCCAAAGGTACAGCATTACCACAAACACAGGCATTTCCATCAAACACCACCCTACCTTATTATTGATGGCAGGTCCCCATTTTTCTGTACGCATTTTCCCATAACCTGCATCCACAAAGTACAATGCCACAAAGACCACTAATCCCACAATAAATAGGATGAATAGAAGATTATTAAAAGATTCCAAAGCAGTAGATATTTCCATAAGCAATATTTTTTAGGTTACTAGGCTATGAAGCAATAAGGTGATAGACTAGAACCAAATTAGGCGACAAAGTTACAAAGTTTTTTTGAAATGTCCAAATAAATCTTAATTATTGTTATATTTTTCGTGCTTTTGGCTAATAAATAAACCAATAATGATAACAATTATACCTATCATCTTCCATACTGGTAGTCGTTCGTCAAACATCAACCACATCAATATGGCTGTGAAAACAGGTCGTATATTATTAAACACGTTCGCGCGCGTAACACCTATCTTACGTACCGTATAACAAAACAATATAAATGCTGCTACAGATGCTAATACAGCTAAATATAATACAGCTAGCAGTGAATTGAGAGTTGAGAGTTGAGCATTAAAAGTTGAGAGTTGTGAAGTAAGAGGCGAAAGATGAGTAGTTCCCCAAAGTATGTAGAACAAGATAAGGGATATTGACTGCACATAAAACACAATAGATAATGGCGAATAGCGACTAGGTATACGACGCAATACAACAGAATAACTAACTGACATACTGACGGTTAGAAATGCTAGTAATATTCCCCATGGATTGCCCAAAGTAAAGTTTTCCGCCCCCATCAGTAGCAACATCAACATACCTATGGTGGATAAAACAATACCTATGATATTGTTGCGCGTAATATGTTCACGCAGTAACACAAAAGCAAATATTGGCGCAAACACAGGTTGCGTACTCAATAATGCTTCAGCTATCGTGGGCGAATCAAAACTCTGGTAGGTATATGTCTCAAAAATAAAGTACAGAAAAGGTTGAAACAATCCTCCTAATATAAATAGCGGAATATCCCTCTTAGCTATACACTGCAATCCCAATATCTCATTACGCCGAAAGATTAGTCCTATAACAAGCATCAAAAATACCGCTAGTGTGAAACGCAGGACTATGAGTGTTAACGGTGGATATACGAGCAATGCTTCTTTGACTGCAATCCCCGCTCCTGCCCATATCAACATGGCAGTTAGTATGGCTATGTAAGGAAATATCTTTCTCACTGCTACTTAGAGGAGTGATTCATTTGTCGTTCGATACGTCGTTCCTGACGTTGCTCCTGACGTTCTGCACGCGCTTTTCTGCGGCGATTAATGTTGTTATCAATATTATCCGCAAGATTCATAATCTTATCTGATAATGTCTCATGACGTTCAATCTGATCAAATTTACGGCGACGCTTATCATCCTGCATAAGCAAATTGAACTTAAACTGCCCATCGCGGAAACCATCGCGTAAACATGCCGCCTTAAAGCGAGAATATGCATTACTCCGCAAGATGTGCGCTTGCGGTTCTTTGAGGCGGAATGATGAACGCTTAGATTCGTATTCATTATTGATTTCCTGCAACTTACGATCGACTACCTTTGTGAACTCATCCACAATATCTTGACTTATACTTTCGTCTTCAAACTCAAAGTAGAAGTGGTATCTAGACTCTCTGACATCGGCAAAACCAACAAAGAACTTGGTCTTGATATCCATCAATTTTTCGGTTTTATGTACAGCATCAATGAATTGTGGCTCGTAGAGTTTTTCTCCCGTCATAGACACAATACCATTGACCTTAGACACCATATGTACGGTAGGTGTATTGTAGAACTTACCACCCACTTCCACCAAGTCGTTCATGTTGTAGCGGAATAAGCCCGAATATGTGGTTACATACGTGCAGTATCGTTTACCTTTCTCTAATTCGTAAATTTGCAAGAATCGCTTATGCGGTTTATCCAATTCGCTCTCCTCTACAAATTCATAGTAGTGGAAATGTGGAAAGAGCACCGACTCATTGGTCTCATCCAATGAGAAGCCAAAACGACATTCTGTGGCAATATACCCTAATTCTTGATATAAGGTCTTGTCCCAATTGAACTGATCCATGTATTTATCCATGTATATCTTGGTATTACCACACTTCCATGTTGACAACAATTGCAACCATGGCCAGAAATGCTTCGGCTCTAATTTTCCATGCTCTTTGAGCAATTGGCGAAGTTCCTCAGCACGCTCTGGTTGAGGCGACATGTATGCCTCAAGTTCCTCGCGGATATAATTGGATATATCGAAATTCCAACTCAGTGTTCCTTTTTCAATATCATCAATCATTTCTTCAGTGTTCTCGTTGAGCGTACGCAGCAATTCCAAGATAGTAGATGGATTGGCAGTTGCCCATAGAGTCACATCGCGATATTGCATTGCTAGTCGCATCAACGTATAGTTACGCGCTGCATAATCATCAATCGACATCACACAAGCTGGGGCGGTATAGTGTTTCTTGATAATCTTAGGTACATCGCGCACGAGTACACCACTCACCGCTCCAAAAATAGTACCATCTGGAGCGTATCCCTCCAGTTCTTTACCAACGGTAGTAAATAAGTGTCCTCCAAAAATACGACTGCGATGAGTAATAAAATTCCATATCCAAATATGTGTCATTTTGCCATACACATCCTTGAGGTACTTATGCGTCATGGGAATCCACTTGGGTTCGGATGTGGTACCCGATGTGGTCGCATACATATCTGGTTTTCCAGGGAAGAGCACATTCTCCTCGCCATTCTTATGACGTTCTACATATGGTCGCAATGGCTCAAAACTATCATTTACGGGCACATATTGGCGATACAAACGGAACAAATCTTCTGTAGTGGTAGCAGATAGAATACGGTCAAAATGATGTTCTCTGCCGTAAACTGTATCGCGCGAAATAGTTAAAATATCTCGCAATGTTCTTTCTGCTGCTTGCTTGGGGTGACGATTCCAATAGTTCAATCTAAGTCGTTGACTGCCACCTACCAAACATAGTGCAGTATTGATTAACCAAGGATATGGTAATGCCTTACCCTGATTATCTAAATACGTTTTTTTCTTCATACTATATACTTATAAAAAGTCTAGTTTTGAGACTCTTTTTTCTTATCTTTATAAAATGGTCTGAGCACAAAATAGTTGATTACACCTGCCAACATAATCGCTACTATTCCTGCCCATTCTTCACCCATATGTAGCCAAATTAACACATTTAGAAGTAGCAATTGTATGCCATAGTTGAGTGCACGCCCAAACAAAAATCCTCCTGCATTCTTCCAACTAGGGCGTTTCTTGAAAGTGTAAAAACTCGTCAAGAAGTAGTTTACTACCATTTCTATCACATACCCCACAGTAAAGGCTAGTGATGTCAACAATGCAATCTCTGGCCATTTGGTTTGAAACACCCCTAACAACAGGTAATAAATACCATATTGCAGCCCCGTTCCTAATGCTCCTACGAGCACGAAACGGACTGCACTACGATATTTTATCGGTAAACGACCTGTAAGGGTTTTCATTTTTTATTCAATTCGGGATTCGCGTGTCGGGAATCAGGTATGGCATCGGTTTCTGAAGGTTACATCAATGCCGCCAGCATCTCCTCCATAGCAGCACCTAATCCTGCTACATTGCGGCCACCTGCGGTAGCCATCCATGCTTGACCGCCGCCACCGCCTTGGATATGCTTAGCAGCCGACTTGATGATCTGACCTGCGTTCTTGCCTGCATCTACCAATGGTTGCGACAATACCACCGTAATCATGGGTTTGCCTTCCCACTCTGTCGCACCTACTACAGCGAACTTCACATCCGTAAACTTGCCTTTCAGCAACATGGGCACGTTACGCAGCAAGTTAGCATCTACCGTACCTTCCACGCGCACCAGTTTGATACCATTGTAGTCCTCTGCCTTTGCAATCAGTTCATCGCGGAAGCGCTCTACTTTCTCAGCCATAAAGGCCTCTATCTGCTTCTTCAAGCCCGCGTTCTCGTCAATGGCTTTGCGTATAGCGCCTGCCAAGTCTGGAGCATTATTGAACAGCGCACGCAGATCGCCTATCATATCCACTTGCTTGTAGTAGAGTTCATCGGCTTTGGCTGCTGTCACTGCCTCTATACGGCGAATACCCGCAGCCACACTGGTCTCCATCACAATGCGCACCACACCAATCTTACCTGTACTTGCCACGTGACAACCACCGCACAACTCTGCCGATGGACCATACTTGATGACACGTACCTCATCACCGTATTTCTCGCCAAACAATGCCATAGCACCCATTTCTTTGGCTTTCTCTATTGGAGTGTTACGACATTCCTCAAGAGGCAAGTCTTGGCGAATCATCTCGTTGGCAAGCATCTCCACTTGGCGTAGCTCCTCTGCACTCACTTTCTGGAAGTGTGAGAAGTCAAAACGCAAACTGTCTGCCGATACGTAGCTACCTTTTTGCTCCACATGCTCGCCCAATACTTGGCGCAATGCGTAGTGTATGATATGCGTAGCAGTGTGGTTGCAAGCGATAGCTTGACGACGAGCGACATCTACCTCAGCCATCATCTTGCTCTTGATATTCTCAGGCAATTCCGCACAGAGGTGTACTGCCAGATTGTTCTCACGTTTGGTATCCAACACGCGCACATTGCCCAATGTACCCGAATCGCCTACCTCACCACCCATCTCAGCGTAGAATGGTGTTTGGCTGAGCACTACTTGATAAAGTTCTTTGCCCTTTTGGTTCACTTTGCGGTAGCGCAACACTTGTGTCTCGCATTGCAGCATGTCGTATCCATCAAACTCTGTATCACCTTCGTTAATCACTACCCAGTCGCCCAATTCTTGTTTGTTGGCTTGGCGACCCATCTCTTTTTGGTGCTCCAATGCCTTGTTGTACTCTTCCTCATTGGTGGTAAAGCCGTTCTCGCTCAAAATCAATTGAGTAAGGTCGAGAGGGAAGCCATATGTATCTTTCAATGTGAACACATCCACACCCGAAATCACTTTACCTTTCGCCTCTTTCATCAGTTTGTCGAGCAAAGAGATACCCTTGTCCAATGTGCGGAGGAAACCGTCCTCCTCGCTCTTGATTACAGGGGTGATTTGTGCCTCTTGCTTCACCAATTCAGGATATGCTTCGCCCATGTCGGCAATGAGTTGTGGCACAAGTTTGTACATAAATGCCTCGCGTTGTCCGAGGAAGGTGTAGCCATAGCGCACTGCACGGCGGAGGATTCGGCGAATCACATAACCAGCCTTCTCGTTGCTTGGCAACTGACCATCAGCAATAGCGAAGGCGATAGTACGGATATGGTCGGCAATCACGCGCATTGCCACATCCACTTTCTCCTCTTTGCCGTATTCAGCACCGCAGATCTCGCCAATCTTTTTCAGCACAGGTTGGAACACATCGGTGTCATAGTTCGACTGTTTACCTTGCATGGTACGCACCAAACGCTCGAAGCCCATACCTGTATCGATTACTTTGTTGGGCAAGGTGTCAAGCGAACCATCGGCTTTGCGGTTGTATTGCATGAACACGAGGTTCCAAATCTCAATCACTTGTGGGTGGTCTTTGTTCACCAGTTCGCGACCAGAGAGAGCTGCTTTCTCCTCCTCGCTACGGCTATCCACGTGAATCTCTGAGCATGGACCACAAGGACCTGTATCGCCCATCTCCCAGAAGTTGTCGTGTTTGTTGCCATTGAGGATATGGTCGGCAGGCAAGTGCTTAGCCCAAATCTCTGCTGCCTCGTTGTCGCGCTCGATGCCCTCTTCGGGTGAACCTTCGAATACTGTTACATAGAGGTTCTTTGGGTCGAGTTTCAGCACATCCACGAGGTACTCCCATGCCATGTCAATAGCGCCCTCTTTGAAGTAATCGCCAAACGACCAGTTGCCGAGCATCTCGAACATGGTGTGGTGATAGGTATCATGACCTACTTCCTCCAGGTCGTTGTGCTTACCACTCACGCGGAGGCACTTCTGTGAGTCCGCTACGCGAGGATATTGTATAGGGTCATTACCGAGGATGATACCCTTCCATGGGTTCATACCTGCATTGGTAAACATCAGTGTAGGGTCATCTTTGATGACCATGGGTGCTGAAGGTACAATTTTGTGTCCTTTCTTCTCAAAATAATCCAAAAAGGATTGTCTAATCTCTTGACTTGTCATATTAATCTTGTGGTATAAATTTCTCTACTTTGTACTCTTTCTTCACTTCTTTGACTTCCACTACGAGTTGGTTGGAGAGCAGTTTCTCGTTCTCTTCGCGCTCACGCAGAATATCGATCGCCGCATAAATAGCGTGCAAGATGCTGGTTGCATCGGCTTCGTTCTTGCCTGCCAAATTGTACGCTGTTCCGTGATCGGGCGAGGTACGCACTACAGGCAGACCTGCGGTGAAGTTCACGCCACTCATATCCAATGCCTTGAATGGTGCCAATCCTTGGTCGTGATACATCGCCAATACCGCATCGAAGTGATTGTATTGTCCTGCACCAAAGAAGCCGTCAGCCGAATAAGGACCAAAAGCCCAGATACCTTGTTCCTGCGCCTTGGCGATAGCAGGGCGGATGATATTGGTCTCTTCCTCTCCAATGAGTCCGTTGTCGCCTGCGTGTGGGTTGAGCGCCAACACGGCGATACGTGGCTTGCGGCAAGTAAAGTCCATCTTCAGGGTGTCGTTGAGCACTGCCAGTTTGCTGAGGATACGCTCCTCAGTGATGGTCTCTGCCACTTTGGCGATAGGTGTATGGTTGCATACCAATGCCACACGCATGCGGTCGCTAATCATCATCATCAGACTATCTTTGCCTTCGCCGAATAGCTGTGTCAAGTACTCCGTGTGCCCCGAATAGCGGAACTCATCCGATTGGATGTTATCCTTGTTGATAGGTGCAGTCACGATGGCGTGTACCAATCCGTTCTTGAGGTCTTGGCAAGCGCGTTGCAAGCTTTTGAGCGATGCTTTTCCTGCTTCGGGTGTAGATACACCTAATTGCACAGGAGTGTCATCGGGGTAACAAGTGATGAGGTTCAGTCGCCCATCTTTCGCCTGTTTGGGGTCTTGGATGATATTCCATTGGATATTACGATACTCCTCGTCGAGGGTTTGCATATGTTGGCGTGCCACCTTGGCGTTGCCGTACACAATTGGTCGACATATTTCACATATATGTGGGTTAATCAAACTCTTGATGATAATTTCATACCCCACTCCGTTGATATCGCCCGCTGTTATTGCTATTGTTGGTTTCATATACCTTGCCTTTAAACTCTAAACTCTAATCTATCTGCGTAACTTTATCGTATTGCAGTTTTTCAAAATCAAATGGTTTGCGCTCTTCGTTCTTGTAGCCGAGGGACATCACGCATAGTACGGTATAGTTCTCAGGCAGTCCCGTCAACTTGCGCACAAGATCTTCTGCACCTTCACGCTGATACACATGACACCAACATGCACCCAATCCTTGGTCCGCAGCAGCAAGCCAAATATTCTGCGCAGCGATAGCTGCATCGCATTGCCATGTATCAATCACGCTGGTATCTGCCGCCACCACGATGCCCGCCATGGCGGTATCAAACATTCCACTTCCGTAGGTGCGACAACCAGCTAACTGGCGGAGAATCTCTTCGTTTTTGATTACCACGAAGTGCCATGGGTTCATTCTCTTACCCGCAGGCGACATGAGCGCACAACGAATAATGTAATCCAACTTCTCTTGCTCTACTGGTTGGTTGGTATATTTTCTATACGAGCGCCGTATTTGGCACAAACTTTGAAAATCACGCATAATTAGTCATTATGTTAAAAAATCGCGCAAAGTTACTACTTTTTTTGCACATATGCAAGAAAAAAAAGTATTTATAGTACTTTTCACTTGTGGAAGGCAGTTAGAAAGATTATATTCATAGGCAAGTATTCATAAGTATAATGTTCGGTTTTTCTGATAAAATGTAAGGAATGGTAAAGCAGCTATCGCTTAGTGCACAGAGTTTAGAGAATTCCCCATCTCTAGTGAAAATAATGTGTAATTATTTGCATATTTACTTTTTTTGCAGTACCTTTGCAGAAAAATCATCCAATTAGGAACATGGATTACATCAGTATCATCGAACCAATTGTTTTTTTATTAGCAGGATTGATTGCACTCATTGCTATTCTTTCACCACGCAAACAAGAAACTACTCGCTTGCAAGCAGCATTGAAAAAAATCAATCAGTTATCAGAACGAATGGAAAAACAAGAAATGGCTCTGCATAAACAACAATGCCTCTATGAGCGAGACAAACGATTGTCTAATATCCAAACGAAATACCCCATTCCACAGAAGGCATGGATGAATTACAGCAAATTGAAAATGGATATAGATACTCTACTAGATGGTTGGATTACCGATTTTGAAGTTCGTAGTTCACTTTCAGAACGTGAGGTGCAATTTTGCTTGTATTACATGGTATATTCTAACCTAACTTTGGAAAACATAGCTACACATATTTGTTATTCCGAAAAAAGCATTCGTAATTACAAATATCGTATTGCGAAAAAGTTAGGTTTACCTTCTGCTGAGTTGTCCAATTATCTGCAAGAAGACTTATTGTCGTACCTCATTACAAAACAAACAAGCGTGTGCAACTAAAAATATAACCAACTGATTATCAGTATATATATATTTGCAAAGCGTGTGCAAATACCTTTGGCTATTGTTCATATCGCAAATTTGCAGTACCTTTGCGGCGCAATTAAACAAAATCAGTGTTCATTTTTTAACGAAATTATTATGAAAACAACATCATTTTTACCATTTAGTCAGGACATTTTGTGGACGACGATTATCTGCACCATTATTATTGTGGTAGCTATCGTATATTTGTCGCAACGCGCAATAGTTACGCCAGACACCTTAACTCGCGTAATATACTGGATATCAGCAGGTGTCCTCGCGGTTGCACTATTGAGTGCCGTATGCATGTGCCCTCGCAAAGTGAAAGTCAACGAGCATGCTATTGATGTGTATATGTTAATTGGGAAAGTGCATATACCCGCCGAAGAAGTGGTAGCCATTAAGCATTATCCTCAGGGGATTGACTCACATCGTATTGTGGGTATGGGTATGTTTTTTGGCAATCTCGGTGTGTTTGATAGTAGCGATTGTGGTCGCCATTTCTCATTAGTAACGAATCCTTCTAACGTATGTGTGATTGTACGCAAGACTAAACAACCTGTGGTTGTGAGTGTGAAAGATTGCAGTGTTTTTACCGCTATCGGTGAAGTAGAAGAGAAAGATTGATTTCAATAAATACAATACAAAATAAAAGCAGCTCATGAGCTGCTTTTATTGATTTATAGGACTTTACGTAATGCTTAGAGGACAGATTGCTCGTACTCTTTCATGCAGTCCACGAGGGCTTGTACGCCTTCGAGGGTCATAGCATTGTAGGTACTTGCGCGGAAACCACCCACGAGGCGGTGTCCCTTGATTCCGACCATACCCTTTGCAGTAGCAAACTTAAAGAAGTCGTCTTGCAAGTGGGCATACTCTGGTTTCAAAACAAAGCAGATATTCATGAGTGAGCGATCCTCTTTCTTGGCAGTACCCTCGAAAATCTTGCTCTCGTCAATAGCCTTGTAGAGCAATTCTGCCTTAGCCACATTACGCTCCAAAGCAGCTTGCAAGCCGCCATTAGCTTTCAACCAACGCAGGGTGAGCATAGCGGTATAGATTGGCAATACAGGAGGAGTATTGAACATACTGCCATTCTCCACATGAGTGCGGTAATCTAACATTGTTGGGATATGACGAGTGACTTTGCCAAGGAAGGATTCTTTTACAATCACGAAGGTGACACCTGCAGGTGCGAGGTTCTTTTGTGCACCACCGTAGATAATATCGTATTTGCTTACATCAATAGGGCGAGAGAGGATATCAGAAGACATGTCTGCAATCAAAGGTACATTGCCTTTTTTCTCGTAGATAGCTTGGAGTTTCTCGTCTGAAATCTCGGTACCATAGATGGTATTATTGGTAGTGATATGCAGATAATCAGCATCTTGTGGTACTTCGAAATCCATTGGGATATGGGTGAAGTTATCCGCAGCAGAAGTAGCCACTTCTACCACTTCGCCAAAGGCCTTTGCCTCTTTGATGGCTTTTTTGGACCATACGCCCGTATTGAGGTATGCGGCTTTGTGCTCTAGACAGTTGAATGGCACCATGCAGAATTGCAAACTAGCGCCACCGCCTACGAAAATCACACGATAGCCCTCAGGGATATTCAGCAGCTCTTTCATAAGTGCTTCTGCCTCATCCACAACGGGTTGGAAATACTTGGCGCGGTGAGAAATTTCAAGGATACTCAGGCCTTCGCCTTGAAAATCGATAACAGCCTCTGCTGTTTGTTTGATCACTTCTGCGGGCAGGATACTTGGTCCTGCATTGAAATTGTATTTCTTCATATTACTTATGATTTTTCGTGAATTTCCATTTACTTTCAGCGCCCTCAATGACTTGGTCGTCTGCTTTCTTGACTGCATCTTTGATAGCATCTTTAACCTTCTTGGCAGCACCTTTGACATCGGTGATAATCTCCTCTACAAGGTCGGCTTTCTCCACCCAGCAGAGTGCATCGCCCTTGACTGCGGTAGCCCCTTGCTCCTTGTCGATAGCCACTATGCGGCAGTGCTCAAACGCACGAATTGGCTCGATGCCATGAGGGGTTTGGAGGTAGCATACCACATCGCCTTGCTTGTAGAATGTACCCAATGCAGGGGCTTTGCTGTCCTCGTTGAAGTCGAGTTCCCAAAGCACTTTACCAGAGAGCGTTGCCTCTAATGGTTCAGCGTTAGGGTGCAAGATTGCGCGTTTGTCGGCAGCAGAGATAAAGGTAACTTGTTTGCCTCCTTGTGCGGCTTTCTCCATGCGCTCGAGCAAATCTTTGTTGAATTGCTCTTTGGCTTGACCCGACTTATACTCACGGTATTGCTTCTCGTGCATAGCGAACTCAAAGAGTTCTTCATCGTCTTGACCACGGTCCCAACCTTTCTCTTCCATCTCGGCGATGAATTGTGGTAGAACATCTGGATAGAGGGCTTGTGGGTCATCGGTGTAGAACTCCATGCCTTTCTCTTTAGCGAGTTCGATGATCTCTGGTGCGAGTTCGCCTGGCAATTTACCCGACTTGCCGAGAATCATGCCCCACATAGCAGGGTCCATGCGAGTGAATGGCTTCTCGCCCATAGACTTACTGTAGAGGTTCATGAGCGCAGCGTTCTTCACATATTGTGAGAATGGTGTCACGAGACAAGGAGTACCGAGCATAGGCCAGATACGTTGTACCTCGTCAAAGAGCTCAACCAGCAGTTCGTCTTCGCTGAGGGCACTTTGACCACGTTTCACGAGGTTGGCGTTGATAGCTGCGTGCATACCCTTGAGGTCAGCCATGAGCGAGCCCATCATACCACCTGGCAGACCGCAACCTACGAGGAGCGAAGTCATCTTCGAGTTGCGTGGATCAATCCAGTAGCCGAGGAAGTCGTCGATGAACGATTGGGTGAGCGAACGTGCCTCCATGTATGCCTTCATATTGATGTCCTTCACGAGGAAGCCCGCATCTTTGAGCATAGATTGGATAGTAATTACGTCTGGGTGTACCATACCCCAACTGAGTGGCTCCATAGCTACGTCGAGCACGTCGCCACCTGCCTTAGCTACCTCTAGCATACTGGCTACAGAGAAGCCAGGGCCCGAGTGACCGTGGTATTGGATGATGATATCAGGATGTTTCTCCTTGATAGCAGATACAATAGTTCCGAGCATTGCAGGGCGACCGATACCCGCCATATCCTTGAGGCAGATTTCTTGTGCACCATTGGCGATGAGTTCTTCTGCGAGGTTGATATAGTATTCCGCATTGTGCACCTTAGAATAGGTGATACACATGGTCGCTTGTGCGGTCATACCTGCCTCCTTCGCCCATTTGATGGATGGGATGATATTGCGAGGGTCATTCAAGCCGCAGAAGATACGCGTGATGTCCACACCTTGCGCATGTTTCACCTTATACATGAGTTGGCGCACATCCGCAGGCACAGGGTTCATACGCAGTGCGTTGAGACCACGGTCGAGCATGTGGGTCTTGATACCTGCCTCGTTGAAGGGCTTGGTAAAGGTGCGTACTGCTATATTAGGATTCTCGCCATAGAGAAGATTGACTTGTTCGCTGGCACCGCCATTGGTTTCTACGCGGTCAAAACAGCCCATGTCGATAATGACTGGAGCAATCTTTGCCAATTGATCTTTGCGTGGCACATACTTGCCACTACTCTGCCACATGTCGCGATAGACAAGGGAGAATTGAATTTCTTTTTTAGCCATATTGTAATTAGTTTTAAGGGTTCAATTATATTAAGTTGAAAAAGCTGTAAGGGTTTTAAAAGTTGTAATAGTTTTCTTACCCCTCAACAATTATCGTGCAAAGATACTACATTTTTCGCATATACACAAGCAAAATAGAAAAAACATAATAAAATTTTATTTTATTTTTTTATATCAAATCTTTTTTGTAACTTTGCGCCAAATTTGATTTTTATAGAAAAAACGTTATTATCAGCACAAAAAGATGACAGAACAAGGTGAAAATAGTAATCAACAATCAATTAATCGTTCCGCAATAATTCATGGTGTTATCACGTTGTTAGTATTGGCGGCGTTGTATATGTTGATACGTCGTTTGAGCGGCGTGTTGTTACCATTCTTGATTAGTTTTGTGGTGGCGTATATGTTGGCACCTATCGTGAACTTCTTTCAACACAAGTGCCGCCTAAAGAATCGTGTTCTGTCAGTAATAGTTACAATACTATTGGTTGTGGGTTTGCTAACAGGTGCAATAGCCGCAGTAGTACCTGCCATCAGTAAGCAAGCTACTTCGCTATCCAGAAGTGTAAAGGAATACGTGACTCAGTGGAACGGACATGAATATTTCTCTCCACGTGTTAACGAACAGATAGAGAAAGTTATTCAGAGTCTGGATGTTAAGACATTGCTTCAGTCAGAAGAGGTGCAACAAGGTATCAAAGAATTTATACCTGTCTTAGGCGGTTGGATTACTAATGGGGTGAATGCAGTAATGAGTTTGACTGTGATTTTTATCTGCCTAATGTACATCATTTTCTTGCTGATTGACTATGAGAAAATTACTACTAATTGGCATCGATATATCCCTAAACGCTTCAGCGAAGGCACACAAATGCTGATTCGTGATTTGGATAACAACATGAATGCCTATTTTCGTGGACAAGCCATAATAGCAGGTATCAATGGCGTATTGTTTGCCATTGGTTTTCAGATTATTGGATTACCTATGGGCATCGGTTTAGGACTGATGATTGGTGTGCTCAATTTGGTACCATACATGCAAATTTTGGGCGCATTGCCTGCTGTGCTACTCGGTCTGATTCAGGCGGCAGAATCAGGACGACCAATATGGGTGGTGCTATTATGTATCGCCGCAGTATTTGCCTTTGTACAACTAGTCGAAAACTTGATATTAGTACCTAAAATCATGGGCAATGTAACTGGTATGGGCCCCGCTTGGATTCTACTCAGCTTGTCGGTTTGGGGATCGTTGCTCGGTTTTGTAGGTATGATTATTGCCTTGCCCGTCACAACCCTGCTTATCTCCTATTACAAGCGTTTTGTGCTGCATATGTCTGATGATATGACACATTCTATACCTGTGAAACCACTTTGGTGGCAGAAAACAAAGATGCGCATTAGAAAGAACAAGAAAAAACAGCAGTAACCATTAGGCTAATCACATCATGAAAATAGCTTTTACCACATCGCTACCAGAAGAAGGATTTCAACGCTTGCGCACACACCAATTGTATGCTGCATTAGAAGAGGCAGAGGTACTGGTTAGCACCTTTGACAAGCCAGTGACGCGCGAGATGATTATGTCAGCACCGCATTTGCAATTGGTGGCGAATTTTGGTGTGGGGTTCAATAATATTGACCTCGAAGCATGTCGGGAACGCGGTATTCGTGTGACCAATACCCCCAATCCAGTGATTGAGCCTACAGCAGAGTTGGCTTTTGCACTCATGCACGATGTGGCAAGACGTACAGCAGAGTTCGACCGCAAACTCAGAGAAGGCAAAGCAGAGCCCTTTGGCGTGATGAACAACCTCAGCCACTCGCTGTATGGCAAGACCTTGGGTATCATCGGCATGGGCCGTATAGGGCAAGCATTGGCGAGACGTGCCATCGCAGCAGGTATGACCGTCATCTACCATAATCGCCGCCCCATACCCGAATCCACATTGGAATCCCGACTCCCGAATCCTGACAGCATAAATTACGTTTCCAAGGAAACTCTACTCCAGACGGCAGACTTCGTGAGTCTCAACCTACCCTACACGCCT
Source organism: uncultured Bacteroidales bacterium (assembly GCA_937891975.1). Classification (GTDB taxonomy): domain Bacteria; phylum Bacteroidota; class Bacteroidia; order Bacteroidales; family Paludibacteraceae; genus Colicola. The sequence goes on along the minus strand of CALAUA010000013.1, from coordinate 73,515 downwards.
GAAGTGAAGCATATCATTGACGGCAAAGCATTGCGTATGATGAAACCGACCGCCTACCTTATCAACACCGCGCGCGGTGCACACGTAGATGAACAAGCGTTGGTGAAGGCACTGAAAGAAGGTGAGATAGCAGGTGCTGCGATGGATGTGTATGAGCACGAGCCACAGATTACTCCAGAACTGCTCACGCTTGACAATGTGGTGCTCTCACCCCACACGGGCACAGGTACCTGGGAAGGACGAATAGCCATGTGCGAGAATGTCTGCGACAATATCCTCGCGTGGCAAAAGAATGAAATTGATAAAATGAATATAGTACTATGACACTAACCGACAGATTTTTAAAGTATGTGAGTTTCTGCACCACATCGGATGAAGAAACCAATATGACGCCCTCTACTTCAGGGCAGATGGAGTTTGCGAAGTACCTCGCCAATGAACTCAAAGAGATTGGCATGCAAGAGGTGACACTCGACGACAATGGCTATGTGATGGCTACCCTACCCGCCAACGTGGAAGGCAAACCCGTCATCGGTTTTATCGCTCACATGGACACTGCTCCTGATGCGAGTGGCAAGAACGTAAAAGCACGCATCGTCACTAACTACGATGGTCAAGACATCGTGCTCAATGCAGAGAAGAACATCGTCTTCGAAGTAGCCAAATACCCTGAGATACTGGATTACAAAGGGCAAGACATTATCGTGACTGACGGAACTACCCTGCTCGGTGCAGACGACAAAGCGGGCTTGGCAGAGATTGTGACCGCTTGCGAGTACTTGATTCAACACCCTGAAATAAAGCACGGCAAGATTCGTGTGGGCTTCACGCCAGATGAGGAGATTGGTCAAGGTGCCGACCACTTTGATGTGGAGAAGTTCGGTTGCGACTTTGCCTACACCATGGACGGTGGTGCTGTGGGCGAACTGGAATACGAGAACTTCAACGCAGCGGGCTGCAAAGTGAAAGTGCATGGCGTGAATGTACACCCAGGATATGGTTACCATAAGATGATCAACTCTATGCGTATTGCTAATCAGTTTGCCACTATGTTGCCACGTTGGGAGACACCAGAGCACACACAAGGTTATGAGGGATTTTATCACCTCATCGCTATGAACGGTAGCGTAGAAGAAACTACCTTGCAATATATTATCCGCGACCACGACCGCGCACGCTTTGAGAGCCGCAAACGCGAGATGGAGCACTTGGCACGCAAGATTAATCAAGAATATGGCGAAGGCACCGTAGAGGTAGAGCTCCGCGACCAATACTACAACATGCGCGAGAAAGTGGAACCTGTGATGCATATCGTGACACTCGTGGAGGAGGCGATGAAAGAGGTGGGTGTGACACCTAAGGTGCAACCTATCCGTGGCGGAACAGACGGCGCACGCCTCTCGTTTGAGGGACTCCCCTGCCCTAACATCTTCGCAGGTGGTGTGAACTTCCATAGCCGATTTGAGTACTTGCCTATCCCATCCATGGAGAAGGCAATGCAGGTAATCTTGCAAATTGTACGCAAAGCGTAATTTGCAAGATAGTTTAGTGATTAGAGTTTAGTGTTTAGAGACAAGAAATATATGAAAACAACTCCATTTACAGACATCCATATCGCTCTGGGAGCGAAGATGGCAGATTTTGCGGGCTTTAATATGCCTATTCAATACCCTACAGGTATCAATCAAGAACACATCATCGTGCGCGAAGGCGTAGGTGTGTTCGATGTGAGCCACATGGGCGAGTTTTGGGTGAAAGGTGAGAAGGCATTGGACTTCCTGCAATATATCACCACCAATGACGTGAGCAAACTCGAAGCAGGCAAAGCACAATACACTTGTTTCCCTAACGGCAAGGGTGGTATCGTAGATGACCTGATTATCTACAAGTACTCCACCACCAAGTACTTGCTCGTTGTGAATGCAGGCAATATCGACAAGGATTGGGCATGGGTAAACGAGCACAATACGTTCGGTGTGCAATTGGAGAACGCCAGCGATCGCTATGGTCAATTGGCGGTGCAAGGACCTAAGGCCACAGAGATGTTGCAACTGCTGACTGATGCCGATTTGAGTGCGATTCCCTATTATGCTTTCCGCGAGTGGTCATTCGCAGGTGTACAAGGCGTAATCCTCAGCAATACGGGCTATACAGGAGCAGGTGGATTTGAGTTGTATTTCCCAAAAGAGCATAGCCAACAGATATGGGATGCGCTCTTCGAGGTAGGCAAAGAATTCGGTTTGGCACCCATCGGATTGGGCGCACGCGACAGTTTGCGTCTGGAGAAATGGTACTGCCTCTATGGTCATGATATAGATGACACCACTTCGCCATTGGAAGCAGGATTGGGTTGGATTACGAAGTTTGATGCTAAGGACTTTATCGACAAAGAGTATTTGCTAAAACAGAAAGCTGAGGGCGTGAAGCGCAAATTGGTGCATTTCGAGTGCCAAGAGCGTGCTATTCCACGTTGTGGCTATGAGCTTTGCGATGCAGAGGGCAATACGATTGGTAATGTCACCAGCGGTATCATGCTCCCTACTACCAAAGTGGGCATTGGTATGGGGTATGTGCAAACAGCGTTTGCTAAGAAAGAAACCATTATTTACGTAAAGATTCGTGAGAAGTTGATTCCTGCGAAGATTGTGTAAAAACTATTTATTAAGGATTTCACTAAAACACCCTATACTTTTTCGTATAGGGTGTTTTAGTATGATGTTATGTATTTGCTATATTATAAATTTATAATCTGTTCGAGAATAGTATATGTCTCCAGGACGTAAAATAGGCGAAGGGAAATTTTCATGATTCGGACTATCAGGGAAGTTCTGCGTCTCCAGACATATAGCATGTTGCACATCGTATGGTTTGCCACTCTTGCCCACATGTTGCTCCACCCAATTGCCTGTATAGACTTGTAATCCATGTTGAGTAGTCCATACTTGCATTTCTCTACCGCCTGCGACTAAGGTAGCTGCATGAAGCATTTTCTGTCCTTCAGGGATGGGGCGTAGCACAAAATTATTGTCTATACCACGTCCTGGTGCAAAGAAAGCATCATCTATACGATCGCCTACACGAACCATCTCGCGGAAATCCATTGGTGTACCTTCCACCGAAAGAATCTCTCCCGTAGGGCATGCGGTATCATCAAACGGAGTATATTCGTCTGCAAATACTTGCAATTGATGATTGTGCACTGTACCACTACCCTCTCCTTCTAGATTGAAATAGGCATGATTGGTAAAGCCCAGTATAGTTGGTTTATCGGTTTTTGCCTCATAGACAATAGAAAGCGCATTATCTTTGGTTAGTGAATAGGTAACATACACATCTAAGTTGCCAGGGTAGCCCTCCTCTCCATCTTTTGCACGATAATGCAATGAAACGGAATATGTAGATTGCCCTACAATATCCCATACCTTTTCATTGAAACCATGTACTCCTCCATGCAAGGAATTGGTACCATTGTTGATAGGCAATTGATACTCTACTCCATCAATGGCAAACTTGCCATCCTTAATACGGTTGGCATAGCGACCAATAATGGCATTGAAATAGGTTTCTTGATTGCGCCACTCCTCAAAAGTGGAGAATCCCAATACCACATCTGCTTTCTCGCCTTGCTTATTGGGAACAATCAAAGATACTACTTTCGCACCATAATTGGTGATTTGAGCTTGCAGACCGTTGCGATTGGTCAGCGTGCATAATGTCACACGCTTGCCATCTACGCGAGTATTGAATGATTCGATATTCATAATTCTGAATTAAGAATTTTGAATTAAGAGTTAGCATATACGGTGTGCACCATCTCCAATCTCAGCGATATAGAAATCGGCTTTTAGTCCTGTTTTCTCGGTATATTCGGCACCTACTTGCTCAATAAACGTAGGAATTGCTTCATCGCGCACCAATGATACGGTGCAACCGCCAAAGCCACCACCTGTCATACGGCTACCCAATACGCCTTCTACTTTCCATGCTGCCTCTGCCAATGAATCGAGTTGTAAGCCCGTTACTTCGTAGTCATCACGAAGCGAGATATGGCTCTGCGTCATCAGTTTGCCAAATAGCTCAATATTACCCTGTTGCAATGCCTCTACTGCATCCTTGGTGCGTTGTACTTCGCCCACCACGTGGCGTGCACGACGATGAGCTACTTCATCGGTGATAGCATTTTCTACTTGATTGAAATCGGCTTGAGATAGTTCTGCCAAATTCTTGATTGGGCGAACAGCACTAATCTGCTGAACTGCCAATTGACATTGGCGCACGCGATCGTTGTAAGCTCCTGAATCGAGGTGGTGAGGTGAGTGGGTATTCGACACTACCACTTTAATACCTTCCAATTTAACAGGCACCAAATCAAACTGCAACGTATCGCAGTTGAGATAAATAGCATGGTCTTTCTTACCTTGTGCGGAAGCAAACTGATCCATGATACCGCACATCACGCCTGCAAACTCATGTTCTGATGCCTGACCAATCTTTGCCAATTCGGTGCGGTCATATCCTGTACCTAATAATTCGTTGAAAGCAAAAGCAGTTACCACTTCCATTGCCGCACTACTGCTGAGTCCTGCACCAGCAGGCACATTGCCCCAGAAGAGGATGTCATAGCCTTGTGTAATGGACACACCACGTTTGATGAATTGTGCAATCACTCCGAGTGGGTAGTTTGCCCATGCCTTGTTTGGCAATGGAGTGGTAAGTTGCGTGAGTTCAAGTGAATAGACAGCATCTATATTCAATGAACGGAAGTTAATCTTTTGCTCATTATTAGGAGCCATCAACAGATATGTACCAAAACTCAATGCACATGGAAACACAAAACCACCATTATAGTCGGTATGTTCGCCAATTAAGTTGACACGACCTGGTGAAAAGAAAATATCGGTTGCAAATTTTTGATAAGCTGCTTCGTAAGCAGATTTGAGTTGTTCGATTGTCATGGTATAGTATTTATTGAATAGTTATTATTGCTTTCTTTAATCCTCTGGCTGTGGCAGTCAATGTGCAACTTCCTTCTACAATAGCCGTCAATTCACCTGCAAAAGCGTGGTGCTGAGGCATGTGGAAAAGGTCAAGATTAGCAGCATCGCCATTGGCAGCCGCGTGGAAACGTCCTTCGCCTTTGGTGGAGAAACGAATGAGATGATTGGCTTGTGGACAAACATTGCCGTTCTTATCGCAAACACGTACACGCACAAAGTGCATTGGTTTACTGTCTGTTGCAGGAATATCTTCTACATACATTTCAATATGGTGTGGTGCGCTTGCTGTTTTGCGTACCGCCTCGCCATATGGTGTAACCACTTTGATTTCTCCTGCCTCGAATGGCACATTATCCCAAATGAGACGATAGCGGCGTTGCAAGCCCAATGGATCGCCTGCTTTAATAGCAGTTTCAGATTCCTCACGGGTGAGTTTGCGTACCTTACCCATACTCTTGCCATTGACAAAAAGTTCGCCTTCCTCAGCATCGGTGTATGCCATCACTGGTACGGTGTCGCCTGCATTCCAATTCCAATGAGGTAAGAGGTGTACGGTGTGTACATCCTTACGCCATTGCGAACGATATAGGTAATAACGGTCTTTAGGAATACCCGCGAGGTCAATGATACCAAAGTAGGATGAATGGCTTGGCCATGCGTCGGTATCCCATGGTGAGGGTTCGCCAAGATAGTCAAAGCCCGTCCAAACGAATTGTCCGATGGTCCATGGATAGTCGTCCATATTGCGGAAGTCATCTTCTGGCAGATTACTCCATGGGCAATATTGTAAGTCATAGCCAGAGCATTGATTAGTTTGGCTATTGCCACCAGGATGATTCATATTGGTGATATGGTCGGTATCATCTGGAATAGCGGGCAATAGATATACACCACGAGAAGAGACAGTAGAGGCAGTCTCTGAGCCAAGAATCAAGTGCTGCGGCGTACGTTGGTAGGATTCCAGATAACGATGTGGACGGTAATTGAGTCCTACTATTTGCAGCACACTGGCAAAGCCATTCTCGAGTACACAAGTCACTTGATCCATACCTGCGGTGCAAGGGCGTGTACCATCTTCGCGAACGCAAATATCTTGTAACATTTTGGCTGTTTTATAACCTTGAGGGTCGCATTGCGTAGGTACTTCATTGCCAATAGACCACATCACAACACTGGGATTATTGCGGAAATGGTGAAGCATATTCACCATATCACGCTCTGCCCATTCGTTGAAGAAACGGCTATAACCATTCTTGCACTTTGCCCAATCCCACTCATCAAATGGCTCGCACATGACCATCAAACCGAGTTCATCGCAGAGTTCAATTTGCTCGGGTGCAGGCATATTATGAGAAGTACGAATAGCATCGCAGCCCATCTCCTTGAGCATAAGCAACTGACGGCGCAAGGCATCGCGACTGATAGCCGAGCCAAGAGGGCCAAGGTCATGGTGTAAGCATACACCTTGGAACTTACGCACTTTGCCATTGAGCATAAACCCCACATTCGGTACAATTTGCACACTGCGCACACCGAAAGTAGTTTCTACAGTTTCTTGATATACGTTGTCTGCCACCACACGTGTGCGAGCAATATACAAGTTTGGTGTTTCAGGCGACCAAAGAGCAGGATTATTGATAGTGATATTTTGTTCCAAAGGCAGGTTATGCTTCACATCGTAATGACTGATAAGCGAATCCACCACCTCGCCTGTTGCTTTATTTACGAGTGAAGTGCGCAGTTCAATATGCTTATTGAGCGCGTTAGCCACATTGGTTTTGATATTCACGGCTGCCAATTCCTCGGTCACGTAAGGTGTAGTGATATGTGTGCCCCATATAGGTACATACACCTGTGGTTTTTGAATAAGATGTACATTGCGAAAGAGTCCCGCACCAGGGTACCAACGGCTACTCTGCTCACGATTTTGCAAACGAACAGCAATTTCATTCTCGCCTACCTGCAAAGCAGATGTAATATCACAATGAAACGCATTGTAGCCATATGGCCAGAAGCACACTTTCTGTCCATTGACAAATACTTCGGCTTCGCTCATTGCTCCGTCGAAGAGGAGGAAATAGTTGGTAGATGGTAGATCGCCCTGCGGGCTGTAGTTCGGCACTGATGTGCCTGTAGATGGTAGAGTAATAATGGTCTTATACCATGCGCTACCCATATATGGTAGTCCACCTGTGCGACCAGTCTTGATAGAAGGAAAGGTTTCGCCATTCTGCCATACGGTGACATTTTGTAAGTCATTCGCGCGGTCGAAAGGACCATAGATAGCCCAATCGTGAGGTACAGTTACTTCTTGCCAATTGTTGTCTTCTGCCACAGGCATTTGGTGGTCACTTTGCTCTTTGGCAAATTGCCAAGAAGTAAGTAGAGAAGTTATTGCTAAAATTAGAATTTTCATGTTATCAATTATTTGTAGGTTGCCTGTAAGTTACGGGTTCTTGACGGGTTCATAACGGGTTCATAACGGTACGTCGTAGGTCCATCAGTAGGACTTCCTCATCTCTTCCAAAGCATTTTTAGTGCATTATTTGGTTGTCCTTTTGAGGTGAAAGCTCCCATATTGTATGCACCCCACCCCAATTCGATATATTCTTTTGGACGCCAGTTATTATATACTTGTGGTTCCCAATAGAATATTCCTTTCATATAATCCAAGGTATCTACTCGCAAACGGAAATCTTCAATTACTTCCATTGCTTTTGCTTCAGATGAAGCCATTGTGCCAATCTCTACGACCATGATAGGGCAATTGAATTCGCTGTGCAAAAGACGGATATTATTGGCAGCTAACTTATTCATTTCATCCCAATCTTTGCCCGACCATTGCTTCATCATAGGATAGTGGCTCAAACCGATCATATCAAACTTACCACCATTTTGCTTGAGTTTACGGAAGAACCAATTATTATTTTCGTAGGCATTATCGATATGTACGATTACCTGCGCATCTGGAAATATAGCTTTGCATGCATCATATCCTATGGTAGTAAGAGCGGCATAATTTTTCCATCCATTCGGCAGGTCGCCATTAGTATCCCAGAGTTGTCCCATTGGCCATAACATACCATTGCGTGTCTCATTGCCTACTTGTACCCATTCGGGGGTTACACCTTCTGCTTTTAAGGCAGAAAGTACATCGGTAGTATGGTCAGCCACGGCTTGCTTCATTTGTGCAAGGTCATAATCTGCCCAATCTACGGGAATATTTTGGCGACTAGGATCTGCGAAGAAGTCGGAATAGTGGAAATCTATCATTACTCGCAGTTTGAGTGCAACAGCGCGTTTGGCTTTGATAATAACATCCTCTTTATTGCACCAGCCTGTAGAATGGTTTACCCATACGCGAAGACGTACTGAGTTCATACCTGCCTCACGCATCACACGCAAACCATCTGCCGCTTGACCTAAAGAATCATAGAAGAGTACACCATCATTTTCTTGCTCCGTTATCCATGAGCAATCAGCGCCATAAGCATAGCTCCCAACAACAGGATCAGGATAATCGTCAATAGGTTGGTTACAAGAAAAGAAGACTAATAGCAAAGAGAATAAAAATAAGCACTTTTTCATGTTAGTATTTGATTTAAAATTCATGCTGCAAAGGTACGATTTTTTTCGCGAATATGCAAATATTTTTTTATGTTTTGTCTCACTTTTATAAATATAATAAAAAGCCCTGTGGCGAACCACAGGGCGAGGATGAGAATTTAATTCTCAATGAATATTAATGCTTAATTATTCAGCAGGAGTTTCTTCCTCTTCGCACTTTGCGATAGTAATATCTTTGAAGTTAGCAACTTCTTCTACCATATCAACATCGTTTACTTTGCGGTTGCCAGAAAGACCTTCAGCGCAGTCTTTACCCTCCTCTGCAGCAAGCAACTCTTCGTAAGCCCAAGAACCGTTTACTACATACTTGTACTCAGCATTCATAACAACATCATTAAGTTTAACAGTCCAAGCACCGTTAGCCAATGTCATAGGATTTGCATCTGCAGTCCAACCATTGAATGCACCAACTATATAAACAGTACATGTGTCAGGAAGAACAGGAGTTTTAACAGAGAAATTTACAGTATATTTCTCAGGCTCTGCGCAAGGATCAGTCTTGAAGCCATAAGAACGAACATAAACAACAGAAGAGTTTTCGCTAACTACAATTTTAGACTCAACCTCGTACTCAACTTGGAGCTCTGCAGGACCATCAAGAATGGTGCAAGCGTGCTCTTCGTCAACTGTAATCCATTGGTGATCCCAGCTTGAAGGGAAAGTACCATCCAGATAAAGAGCACATGGTTTACCTTGCAGAACAGGAGTGAGAGCAGGATCAGCTGGAGTAATCACCGCTTTCCACCAACCTTCGTAACCCTCGATAGCTTCGAATTTAACCATAGCAGAAGGATCGGTGTTGTAACCATTGTAGTCACCAGCAAATACCAATTGGTTCTCAACACATGGAGTAAAATCTACGGTGTTCCATACAACAGTAACAGCACCTTCAGTAGCCTCTACTTCTGGTTGATCACCAGCAGGAGGAAGAACTACAGTAGTATCACCACCATTGTTTGGATCATCAGGATTGTTTCCTGTTTTTTGATCGCAACCTACCAAAGCTACGGTTGCTACAGCAAGAGCTGCAAAAAAGAATTTCTTCATAACTTTTTTAATTTAATTTGGTTAATAATAATTTGGTTAATTGTTATAAGACAGTTGTCTAAATTTGATAATTTATGATTAATACAAATCTGTGTATTGACGGAGATTTGGGTTCGCAGTGACATCAGATAGTGGCAATGGGAATACTACTCTGTGTTCTTCCAAAGGTTTCTGACCAAACTGGTTACCAGCTTTCCATTCCCAACCATATTTATTGCCTACAAACATATCCAAACGAACAAGATCAGTACGACGACGACCTTCCGCATAGAACTCACGTCCCCACTCATCGCGAATAGTGTTCTCATCAATTGTGGTCAAAGGTTCTGCATTGGCACGTTTACGTAATTCGTTAATAGTAGTCAACGCATCTCCACCTAACCTGAATTGTGCTTCTGCATACGTAAGATAAGCTTCTGCAGCACGCATCAATGGAAGGTCCATATCAGGATGTGCTGCGTCGGTACGTACGCGAGTTGGATCTGCCATGTTGTTGGAAAACTTGGTGCAGAGCCAACCAGAGAAGAACTTATCATCTGCATTTTCACGATTGAGGTTACATATAATTAATGAAGAATCATTGTACTCGCGGTAGTTGCAGAACAAAGCACGATCATCTTTAGCCTCTTTAGTCAATAATGTGGCATCACCAAGTGGATAAGGACATTTTTCAATTTCTTTCATCAGTTTATCATTGGTGGTAAACCAACCAATTGATAGTACCTTATCGTCTTTTTTTTCTCCCGCAGGGTTATCTAAGTTTTCTGGAACATTCCAGTTTTTAGCAGTAGGGAAGAAAAGCGAAACCAATTGCTTACGTGTACGCATACACTTCCAAGAATCAGTAATACCCCACGAAGGAAGACCATCAGTATAGAATGATGCCAAAAGGAAAAGCGAAGCACCATAACTACGAATATGACTACCCTCTTGAGCTACAGGAAGAATAATCTCTTTATATGCATCATTTACTTTAGAGATATTATCATTATCACCCATGAAGAGGTATTGGTATTTAGAAGCCAATTCTGTAGCATCCATTACCATCTTGGCATATTTAGCAGCCTTTTCCCACTCAGGTGTACCAGTAGATAAGGCATAGAACTTAGCAGGATCAGCTGTATAAACTTGCGCATTGAGGTAAAGACGAGCGAGCAACATTTGTGCAGCCACTTTGTCCACACGATAGTAGAATGCATTGCGATCTACAGTAAGTTGATTCTCAATAGCAAGCAACTCACTCTCAATCCACTCGTAAAGGTTCTTACGAGTGATTTGTTTTGGATAATTATCATAATCACCCATCAACTCCTCTGCTTTAGCATATGCATCCATTTCAGCAGCAGTGATATTGAATGGGCAAGCGCCAAACATATCCAGCAAATACCAATAGTTTAGTGCACGGATGAAACGCACCTCTGCCGTTTTTGCAGCATCTACATCTGCATAATTTTCGAGATATGAATTACACAATGTAATATCAAAAATGTATCGACAATATGCACCACGCACAAGCGCATTACCTGCAGTCCAAGTACCTTTACGCACATCATCCACACCTACGTCAGGCCAAATCCAATACACTTGATCAGATGGGAATTCGTTCAACTCGTATGTCATACGATAGAGTGATGAAGTACCCTCATCTAGACCTTCAATATCTCCGTTACCAGCAGGGCCTTGCTGACCAGTAGTACCTAGTGTTGAATAAATCTTACCCAATAGTTGATCAGAAGTAATGTCTGAAACATTGTTTGGGTCAATTGACTCCACATTTAGGTCATTCACGCAAGCGGTCATTCCCATTAATGCAAATACCGCAAGTGCTCCTATTTTAATATACTTTTTCATATTCATATTATTTTACTTAGATTAGAATTGTAAACTAACGCCAAGAACAGTAGTCATTGAACGTGGATACATATTATTATCAATACCAGAGAACACCTCAGGGTCAAGACCACGATAACCACTAATTACGAATGGGTTAGAAACCGTAGCAAAAATACGAGCTTTAATCTTTGGTTCATCGAATGTATAACCCAAAGTAATATTATCACAACGTAAGAAAGAAGCATTCTCAACAAACTCAGACAATTGCCATGCATTATCAGTTGTAACAGTTAGACTATTCTCAATCATCTTGTAAGGCTCTTGAGCTGCCAACATTACGTTAGTATAACCACCCTCACGGGCAAGTGTTTTCATGCTTGCCATCTTGCCTGCCAATACGTCGTTGTAAACATAGTTACCGATGTTAGAACGCAATGAGAAGCTGAGGTCAAAATTGTAGAATTGCCATTTAGATTGGAAGCCTATTTGGAAATCAGGAGCTGGCTTATGGAATGGAATCAAGTCCTTCTCGTTGATAGTTCCATCTTCATTTTGGTCAACAATCTCAAGTGTTTTGTACTTTGATATATAAGATTCGTACACAAAGAATGTATTTGCAGCATACCCCTCTTGGTGGCGTTGGATGGTATTACCCGTACCAGAACTTACACCGCCTGTAGCAACATAGTAATCAGTTCCTTGACCAGAAGTAAGGTGCTCAATCTTGTTGATATTATAGGTAAAGTTAATGCCCATATCCCATTTGAGGTTCTTATTATCAATAGCGACACCATTAATCATAAACTCAACACCTTGGTTAGACAACGAACCAATATTTGAGTTCACTTGGTTTTTATAGTTAGTACCCATGGGTACATCTACTTTAGAAATCAAGTCAGTGGTATAACGATAGTAGTAATCAATGTTACCACTTACACGATTATTAAGAAAACCAAAATCAATACCAGCATTGTATGTCGTTGTTTTCTCCCAAGTCAAATCAAAGTTGTATGCTTGTGGACGAGCTGATTGGTGATAGATGTATTGACCTGTTTCAGGATCAATCTCACCAAATGTATAGTCAGCATACTCTTTACTAGGCGCATACAATTGAAGACCAATATAATCGCTATCCAAGTTTTGTTGACCAGTGATACCATAGCCAGCACGCAGTTTCAAATCGTTGATCCAATGCACATCTTGCAAGAATGTCTCTTTAATCTTCCAACCAAGTGCAACAGATGGGAAGATACCCCAACGTTTACCTTTAGCAAAACGAGAAGAACCATCGGCACGTACAGTAGCAGTAAGCATCACTTGGTTCCATCCAACCCAGTTGGCACGTCCAAAGAAAGAAACAAGATAACTTTCAGTAGCGAACTCATTGGTCGAAAGATTATGTCGTTTATTCATATCACGTATAGCAAAAGCATCTGGTCCCATGAAGCCACTACCCTCATACGACTCATCACGATAGAAGTGTTGCCACTCGTAACCAGCCATAATATCAAAGTGTTGGTTATCAGAGAAGTCCTTATAATATTGCGCATACGCGTTGAATTGCAAGTTGTATTTCGATTTCTTGGTAAGACCATCCCAACCATAGTAGTTGTTGGAATAAGAGATAGGGAGAATCACAGTATGTTGCTTACCAAAGGAATAATCTGCACCGAAGTTAGCATGGAGGCGCAAGTCTTCAAAACCATGCACCTTATAGTCTACTTCAAGATTACCTACGAAAGCGCCAGAATTAGCACGATCATCTTTGTTATCGAGCAAGGCAACAGGGTTTTGAGGAGTATTGGTGTTAGAGAGGACAGTCCAACTAGGATCATTGAGGTCATCACCACTCTTAGGCGTTTGGTAGTAGCCACCAAATTCTTTCAAACCACCATCAGCAGGCATTACCTCACGTGTTGGATCAAAAGCGATTGCAGAACCAACTGCTCCACCATCTGCATAACGGTTGTAGATATACATACCTTTAGCATTAAAGTTGAAAGATAGGTGTTTATCCAAGAATGTAGGAGAAAGGTTCAAGGAAGCAGTAACACGTTGCATATTAGAAGTCTTGATGACACCATTTTGGTTAGTGTAGCCAATAGCAGCACGATATGGCATATTTTTGGTACCACCCATAATACTGATAGTATGGTCGGTAGAAATAGCTGTACGATATATTTCTTTTTGCCAATCCGTATTAGCAGCACCTAAATCTGAAGCACCTAAAAACTCACGATATTCATCGCCAGTCATTACATCCACCATATTTGTAAGTACACCAGCACTAACGTTACCATCGTAAGACACTTTCAATTTTTGACCAGCAGCACCTTTCTTGGTTGTGATGATGATGACACCATTGGAAGCACGGCTACCGTAGATAGCTGTAGCAGAAGCATCTTTCAACACAGTAAAAGTCTCAATATCATTAGGGTTAACCATCGAGAGTGGGTTGGCTGCACCAGGAATACCTTCGTTATCCATTGCCAAACCATCAATAACAATAAGAGGATCGTTGGAAGCCGAAAGAGAAGAACCACCACGTACACGGATAGTAGCACCACCACCAGGAGTTCCGTCATTGGAAGTCACAACCACACCCGCAACTTTACCTGCCAACATATCTTGCGCGTTGGTGGTAAGACCTTTATTCATTGCATCTGGTTTGATAGCGGTAACGGAACCTGTGGCATCGTTTTTCTTAACGACACCATAACCAACGACAACTACTTCATCTAGTAATTCCGTGTCTTCTCCTAACTGAATTTGCATTCCATTAGTAGCTTTAACCTCAACAGTTTTGTAACCCATGTAACTTATTTCGAGCAATGCGCCCTCTTGTGCCATGAGAACAAAATTACCATCAAAATCGGTGATAGTACCATTGGTTGTGCCTTTCTCAATTACGTTGGCACCAATGATAGGTTCAGCCGTTGATGCATCCAGAACAGTACCTGTAACCTGAGCAGACATAGAAAGAGAGAATGCTGCAAACAATACAAGTAAAAATGTCTTGTTTTTCATCATGTTTTGTTTTAAGAATTTGTTAATTATTGTTTTTTTTAGTTGTTTTATTTTTTACGACAATTAAGGTCAATTCAAACGACAATTATGATTTAACGGATTAATATTTTTTGCCTTCTTTGATGAGGACTACGCTGATGGCACCGAGGATGAGCAGGACACCTGCTGCAACCAACATACCTACTTGCGAGCCCGCGCATATATATTTAAGGATAGCACCACCAATCAATGCTGCCACAATCTGAGGCAAGCAGATGGTACAGTTGAACAAGCCCAAATAATAACCCATATTATCACCCTTGAGCGAGTTAGTCAAAATAGTGAATGGCACTGCCAACATAGCTGCCCATGCGGCACCGATGAATGCATAAGACACAAGCAATACGTATTGGTTGGTCACAAACAATGTAGAAATAAATCCTAATGCACCGACAATCAATGAGATAGCGTATGCACCCTTATTGTGGAATTTCTTTTCCAAAGCAGGCATAACCAACGCCCAAAGCATAGAGCCAACTGCCTGAATAGCAAAACATACACCTACCCAGTTACCTGCGTTTTGGAATGGCTCAGCAGCAGTAGAAACACCATCCCAACCAAAACATTGGGTAGCGATAGCACCATTAGAATACGTCCACATAAAGAGGAAAGCAGCCCAGCAGAAGAATTGCACCAGACCTACTGTCCAGAAGGTAGAAGGTGCGTCAATGAGCAAGCGAATAAAACTTGCGTCTTGCTTCTTCTCATCTTTCTTTGCATCTAAACCATGGAACTTAGCATATTCTTCTGGGTTCAACTCTTTAACAGTCACAAAAGTATAAAGCACGCATAGCATGAGAATAGCTGCACCAATATAGAAGCTCCACTTCACAGAATCTGGAATAACACCCTCTGGAGCTGTATTAGCAATACCTACCCAAGTAAAGAGGATTGGGAAGATATAGCCCGCGAGCGAGCCTGCGTTGCAAAGGAAGGATTGGATAGAATAAGCCAAACCCTTTTGCTCCTCGTTAACCATATCGCCGACCATCATCTTGAATGGCTGCATAGCTATATTAATAGAGGTGTCGAGGAACATGAGCGAGAAGAGTCCAAACCACATGGCTGCGTTCAAACCCAAGAAGAGCGATTGCCCGAAGGTGAAGTTACCTGCATTAGGCAAAAGCAACATCACTGCTACCGCAATGAGTGCACCTACGATGAGGTAAGGTTTGCGACGACCAAGGCGATTCCAAGTCTTATCGGAATACTTACCTACCAATGGTTGCACAATCATACCCATCAATGGAGGGAGCACCCAAAAGAAAGAAAGTTGGTGAGGATCAGCACCTAAAGTAGCAAAAATACGAGAGATATTAGCACTCTGAAGTGCATAAGCAATTTGGACTCCAAAGAATCCAAAACTGAGGTTAAAAAGCTGTCCAAAAGACAAGTTGCGTTTTTCTGTCATGACTGATATTTTCAAAATCGGCTGCAAAGTTACACATTATTTTTCACGTACGCAAGAGCGTGAAAGATTTTTTCTTCTTTTTTCTTCGCAAACGTTTTCGAGTAGCGGCAATTTGGTAACGGTGATCCTTCGGTGAAAATAGCAGAATGTTACGTTTATCCTACGTATATGTTACGTATATCCTACGTATATCCTACGTAAATGGTACGTAATTGGTAAGGAAAGGATAAAGGACGCCCTGAGGGCTATTGGACGCTAAGCTAAGGGGAAAGTTGAAAGTTGAGAGTTGAGAGTTGAGATAAGAGATAAGAGAAATTATGATTATCAATAAGTTATGGAATAAGTTAAAAAAAAAGTAACTTTTTTTATAAAAAGATTTGCCTATGTCAAAAAAAAGGTGTATCTTTGCAGCATAATTCACAAGCCTACTCCCAAACCCCTCCCTAAAGGGAAGGAAAAAAAGGAGAGAAGAAAAACAAAAATTCATTTTTACATATTAAGAACATAAGAATAGACAAATTTGTTCGTATGACACGACATGAACAACTGATTGAAGCACTACAACATCATTTTGGATTTGATGCCTTCAAAGGCAATCAAGAAGCAATCATTAACAACCTGATGGACGGCAAAGATACATTCGTATTGATGCCAACAGGTGGAGGAAAAAGCCTTTGCTATCAATTACCATCCCTGTTGATGGATGGTGTGGCGATTGTGATTTCCCCATTGATTGCGCTGATGAAGAATCAAGTGGACGCAATGCGTAACTATTCAGAAGAAGATGGTGTGGCGCATTTTATCAACTCATCACTCTCTCGCCCTGAAATTCATCAAGTAAAGGAAGATGTACTGAGCGGTAAAACAAAGTTGCTATACGTAGCTCCAGAATCGCTGAACAAGGATGAGAATGTGGACTTTTTGAAAGGCGTGAAAATATCGTTCTACGCAGTAGATGAAGCGCACTGTATCTCGGAATGGGGACACGATTTCCGTCCTGAATATAGACGTATTCACCCTATCGTGGAACGTATTGGCAAAGCACCTATCATCGCTTTGACAGCGACTGCAACCCCAAAAGTGCAGAACGATATTCAAAAGAACTTGGATATGATGGATGCCACGGTGTTTAAGTCATCGTTCAACCGCCCTAACCTATATTATGAAGTACGCCAAAAGACCGATGATGTGGACAAGGATTTGGTGCGCTATATAAAAGGAATGGAAGGGAAGTCGGGTATCATATATTGTTTGAGCCGCAAAACCGTAGAGGAATTGGCAGAGACACTGCGCGTGAACAATATCCCTGCATTGGCTTACCATGCAGGCATGGACGCAGCTACACGCAGTGAGAACCAAGATGCGTTCTTGATGGAGAAAGTGCAAGTGATTGTAGCTACCATCGCCTTCGGTATGGGTATAGATAAACCAGATGTGCGCTTCGTGATACACTACGACATCCCAAAATCGTTGGAAGGATACTACCAAGAGACTGGTCGCGCGGGTCGCGATGGCGGTGAGGGACAATGTATTTGCTTCTATTCGCCCAAAGATATTGAGCGTCTGCGGAAATTCCAACAAGGCAAGCCCGTATCGGAGCAAGAGATTAGTAATCAGTTGCTTTTCGAGACTCAGTCGTATGCAGAGAGTTCAATCTGTCGCAGAAAATTGCTATTGCACTATTTTGGTGAGGAGTATAAAAAAGACGACTGCGGAAGCTGCGATAACTGCCGCAAGACCTACAAAATGGTGGAAGCAACCGAATTGCTAGGGTTGATATTGGAAACCATTCAGCAATTGAACGAGAAATTCCGTGCAGAACATATCGTGGATATCATGCGCGGCAAAGAGTCTGCAAGCGTGTTGGCATACAAACATACGGAATTGGAGAACTTCGGTTGCGCAGAAGATGAGAATGAGGCAAACTTGCATGCAATCATTCGTCAAGCAATGGTGAGTGGGTATATTAGGAAAGATATAGAATCATATGGCGATTTGAAATTAACTTCAGCAGGTAAGAAATTTATGAAACGTCCTACCATGTTTGAAGTACCAATCGAAGTGCACAGCGATGATGAAGATAGCGACTTGAGTGCAGGTATGGCTACTTGCGCTGCCGCCGATGATGTATTGTTCTCTATCCTAAAAGACTTGCGCAAGAAATTAAGCAAGAAAATGAACGTACCTCCGTTTGTAATCTTCCAAGACGGTAGTTTGGAAGCAATGGCGACCTCCTACCCCATTACGATTGAGGAAATGCAGAACATCCCTGGTGTAGGTGTGGGCAAAGCTAAGCGTTATGGCGAAGAGTTTGTGCGCGTAATCAAAGAATACGTTGAGGAGAATGATGTGATTCGTCCAGAAGATTTGCGCGTACGTACCGTGGCAAAGAACTCGGCGAGAAAAATTGCGATTATCCAAGCCATTGATCGCCGAGTGGCATTGGATGACCTGGCAGAACGATTGGGTATGTCCATGGAAGAGATGCTGGAAGAGATTGAAGCCATTGTATATTCAGGTACAAAGTTGAATATCAAATACTTTATCGAAGAAGTGGTAGATCCAGATGAAGAGTTTGATATTTACGAGTACTTCCGTCATGCAGAGAACGATAGCATCAAGTTAGCTATGGAAGAGTTGGGCGAAGATGACTACGATGAAATCAATGTGCGACTGGTGAGAATAAAGTTCCATAGCGAGCTGGGGAACTGACCCTCCCGACCTCCCTTCAAGGGAGGAGAATAATATGAGAAAAGGAGAGATAGATATAATCACATTGGGTTGCTCGAAGAATCTGGTGGATGCAGAGCGATTGATGCGTCAATTGGAATTGGCAGGGTATAAATGTGTACATGACGCAGCAAATCCCCAAGGAGAAATAGCTATCATCAATACCTGCGGATTCATCGGTGATGCGAAAGAAGAAAGTATCGAAATGATACTGCAATTCGCAGAACGAAAAAGCAGAGGTAAACTGCGTAAGTTATACGTAATGGGGTGTCTATCACAGCGTTACAGAGAAGAATTGCCAGTAGAAATTCCTGAAGTGGATAAGTGGTTTGGGAAGTTCGATTACATGGGGATAGTGGAGGAATGTGCAAGCGCACAGTTTAGAGAACGCCCTGAGGGCTACAGTTTAGAGTTTAAAGGCGAGGAGTTTGAGCGGACATTAACCACGCCCAAGCACTATGCGTATTTGAAGATTGCAGAGGGATGTAATAGGTATTGTTCTTATTGCGCGATACCGTTGATTACAGGGCGATTCACTTCACGAAAGATGGAGGACATATTGGATGAAGTGCGATGGTTGGTAGGGCAAGGAGTGAGAGAGTTCAATGTGATTGCACAAGACTTATCCAGCTATGGGTTAGACCTTTATGGCGAACATAGATTGGCACAGTTGGTGGATGAAATGGCGCAGATTGAAGGCGTGGAGTGGATTAGACTACACTATACCTACCCTACGGATTTTCCATACGACCTGCTGCCCGTGATGGCAAAACACAAGAACGTGTGCAAATACATGGATATTGCATTGCAGCATTGCTCGGATAATATGCTCAAGAAAATGCACCGCCATATCACTCGCGAGGAACAAGATGCAGTAATCAAACGTATTCGCAAGGAAGTGCCAAGGATATGTATTCGTACCACACTATTAGTAGGACATCCCGGCGAGACAGAGAAGGACTTCAACGAGTTGTGCGAATGGGTGAAGGAGATGAAGTTTGAACGCATGGGGGCATTTGCATACAGCGAAGAAGAAGGTACTTTTGCAGCGCAACATTACCAAGATGATATATCACAAGAGGAAAAAGAGCGTCGCGTGGAGACATTGATGGCTATACAACAAGGTATTTCCGCGGAACTATTGAGCCAAATGGTAGGGACACAACAACGGGTAGTGATTGATAGAGAAGAAGAGGAATACTACGTAGGGCGTACACAATATGACTCGCCAGAAGTGGATTGCGAGGTGCTGATTGAAAAAACGGGAGTCGGGAATCGGGAGTCGGGGATCCAAATGTTAGAAATAGGAGAATTTTACATTGTAACTATCATAAAATCAGAGGATTTTGACCTCTATGCACAATTATGAAAACGAAAGAACTTATCCAACACATCGCTACATCTACTTCCATGACAAAAGCACGCACGGAGGAGTTGCTGAATGCGACCGTGGCCGTGTTGCAAAAAGAATTACTTGCAGGAAAAAGCGTACAGTTGCAAAACTTTGGTACTCTGGAGATGAAACGCAAAAACGCTCGTATAGTAGTACACCCACAAACCAAAGAACGTACCGAAGTTCCAGAGAAAATGCAACTGACATTCAAACCCAATCAGTCAACCAAAGAACAACTAAAAAACGTATAAGCTATGGCAAACGATAAACTAACATGGGTGGAACTACGCAAGGCTGTAGCAGAAACCGCAAATACTTCGGAACAAGAGGCAGGACAATTTTTGAATGCCTTACTAGATGCTATTCTGACTGGCTTGAAAGAAGATAAACAAGTGAAAGTCAAAGGTGTTGGTACATTCGCATTGAAAGCGGTAGCTCCTCGCAAGAGTGTGAATATTGCCACAGGCGAAACCATTACCATTGAGGGCTACAACAAACTGACATTCAATGCAGAGTCCGTGCTTAAAGAGAATGTGGAAAAACGTTTGGAACAACCAAAAACAGAAGCAATCATGGCAGACTTGAATAATGATCCGATAAAGAAATTGGGCGAACAAGCCGATGAAATCGTTGATATTCTAGCAGAATTGGGACAAGCTGTATCCAAACCAAGTGTGGGGGTTGAAGAGGTTCCAGAAGTTCCAGAGGTTCCAGAGGTGAAGGCAGAAGAAGCTATTGAAGAGCCAGCGATAGGACCTACGCCAGAACTTGAAGAGGAACCTGCAGATGAACCAACTGAAGAAGCAAAACCTATCTCAGAACCTATAGCAAAACCTACTTGCAAATGTCACAAATGGGTGTGTTGGGTGATTCTTTTGGTAGTGCTATTAGGGATTATAGGAACTAGTATATATTTCCGCGATACACTGATTCAGTGGTGGCAATGTATGCAAGATTGTCAGCCCACCGTAGAGGAAGTGGAAGAGATAACAGAAGTTACAGAGGTTTTAAAGGTAGAAGAGTTGACATTAGCTCAGAAACCACGCGAGTATGTGAACTTTATGAAAATTGAGAAAGTAGGGAAAGATAGTCGTTTAGCTTGGATTGCATATAAATACTACGGACAAAAGGACCTTTGGGTATTTATCTATGAAGCCAACCAAGATTTGATTAAAGACCCTACTCATATACGTCCTGGACAGCATATTCGTATTCCAGAATTAAGCGAAGAATATCGCAATTTGTATAACCCTGAACTGAAACAACTGGTGGATAGTTTGGCAACAAAATATTTGACAGTTGACAATTGACAGTTGAATGAGGATGTAATACATATTCACGGAGCACGTACGCATAATTTGAAAAACATCACGGTAGATATACCACGCAACAAGTTGGTAGTCATATCGGGTGTGAGCGGTAGCGGCAAGTCTTCTTTGGCCTTCGACACATTGTTTGCCGAAGGTCAACGGCGTTATGTAGAGAGTTTGAGTTCGTATGCCCGTCAGTTTCTTGGGCGCATGCAAAAGCCAGACGTGGATTTTATAGATGGTATTCCGCCCGCTATAGCCATTGAGCAGAAAGTGACTAATCGCAATCCGCGAAGCACAGTGGGAACCGTGACAGAAATTCACGAATACCTAAAATTGCTCTTTGCTCGTGCAGGCAAGACCATCTCGCCTGTGAGCGGTATGGAAGTGAAACGCCATAGCATACATGACGTAGTGGAGTGCTTGCGAAGTCAACCCATTGGCACAAAAGTACTTCTGCTATCTCCAATCATGGCAGAGAATGTAGCCGAACAATTAGAGATTTGGAAACAACAGGGTTTCTCGCGCCTCTATCGAATCAACGAAGATGGAACAGGTGATACGTTGCGTATCTCTTCATTACTCAATAATTCCACCCTTTCATCGGCAAATGGTGCTACATATCTTTTGGTGGATCGCCTCATTGCTGACGGTGAAGAAAGCACGCTAAATCGTTTTGCTGATTCAGTACAGACGGCATTTTTCGAGGGTAAAGGTGAATGTCGTTTGGCTATAGAATTACCGGATATAGATTGCTTCGCTGAAGATCGCCCTGCGGGCTGTAGATCGGCTTCGCCTAAAGAAGGAAGAGAGTCTAAGATAATTACATTCTCGCAACGCTTTGAGGCAGATGGAATCACATTTGTAGAACCAACAGAGCATCTGTTTGATTTCAACAATCCTTTAGGCGCATGTCCTACATGTGGAGGATACGGCAACGTGATAGGCATTGATCCTGATTTGGTTGTACCCGATAAATCAAAAACCATATATGAAGGTGCTATCGCCTGCTGGCGTGGTGAGAAGATGAGTTTGTGGAACGATGCACTTATCTATGCCGCCGACAAATTTGATTTCCCTATTCATACACCATATTACGAACTCACTACCGAGCAGAAACAACTGTTATGGACAGGAAACGAGTACTTTCATGGACTCAATGACTTCTTCCACGAGTTGGAAAGTAAACAATATGCCAAGATTCAATACCGCGTGATGCTCAGCCGTTATCGCGGTAAAGCAATATGTCCAGACTGCCTCGGCAAGCGCTTGCGTAAGGAGGCAGAATATGTGCTGATAGAAGGTAAATCTATCACTCAACTCAGCCAAATTCCGATTAGTAATTTACAGGTAATAGTTGATGGTTGGCAATTGCCAGAAGCATTTGCACCACTGATTGCGGAGATTCGCTCGCGCCTGCAGTTTATGCAGGATGTAGGATTGGGCTACCTTACGCTCAACCGTATGTCAAGCACTTTATCAGGTGGTGAGGGGCAACGAATTAACTTGGCTAAGTCGTTGGGCAGCAGTTTGGTAGGTTCGTTATACGTATTGGATGAGCCCAGTATCGGTCTGCACCCGCGTGATACACAACGCCTTATTCACGTACTGAAGCAATTGCGCGATTTGGGCAATACGATCGTGGTAGTGGAACACGATGATGAGATACAAAAAGCAGCCGATTACACCATAGAGATTGGTCCGAAAGCAGGACGCCACGGCGGCGAAGTGGTGTATGCAGGTGCTCCAAAAATAGAGAAATTTACCTACTCTATCCCATCTTATCGACGTCAATGGAACAATTATATTGAGGTGATTGGAGCAACGGAAAATAACCTCAAGAACATCAATGTTCGCTTCCCTCTGAATGTAATGACCGTAGTGACTGGTGTCAGCGGTAGTGGAAAGTCATCGTTGATTAGCAAAGTGCTCTATCCTGCATTGAAAAAGTACTATGGCGGTATTGCAGAACGAACAGGCGACTTTGGCAGTTTGCGTGGTAGTCTGCATCTAATTCACGATGTGGAGTTTGTGGACCAAAATCCATTAACAAAATCCTCACGTTCTAATCCCGTCACTTACCTCAAAGCATACGATGAGATTCGCAAAATATATGCCGACCAACAATTGAGCAAGCAGATGGGCTTTACTCCTGCACACTTCTCCTTCAACACACCAGGTGGACGCTGCGAAGCATGTCAAGGCGAAGGAAAAGTGACCATCGAAATGCAGTTTATGGCAGATATCACGCTAGAGTGCGAACACTGTCATGGCAAGCGTTTCAAGCAAGAGATTTTGGATGTTCTCTATCGCGATAAGAGCATTCATGATATCCTTGAAATGACTGTGAATCAAGCCATTGAATTCTTCTCGGAGGATACTGCGTGCAAAAAGATTGTCAATCGCTTACGCCCATTGCAAGATGTGGGTATCGGCTATGTCAAATTAGGTCAAGCAGGAAGTACATTGTCAGGCGGAGAGAGCCAACGTGTGAAACTGGCATCATTCCTTGCACAAGAGAATGCGCAACCTACATTGTTTATTTTCGATGAGCCAACTACAGGTTTGCACCATCATGATATAGCAGTACTACTAAAAGCACTTAACGCCTTGATTATTAGGGGACATACAGTATTAATCATCGAACATAATCCGTCCATCATTCTGGCAGCGGACCATATCATTGATCTCGGAAAAGAGGGAGGTGATGAAGGTGGAACTATCGTAGCAGAAGGCACACCCGAGCAGATTATGGAATGTACGGATAGTTATACTGGTAAGGCGTTGAACGAATTAAAAGATAGTTTTATATGATCTCCGTTGAACATCTCAGCATAGAATTCTCTTCACGTCCGATATTGGACGATATCACCTTCCTAATCAACCCGCGCGACCGCGTAGCGTTGGTGGGTAAGAATGGTGCGGGAAAGACCACCCTACTCCGTCTATTAGCAGGCGAGGAAACACCCACATCGGGCCGTATCAGCAAGATGGGCAATATCACTATAGGTTACTTGCCACAGGTGATGATGCACGTGGACGGAAAGACGCTGCGAGAGGATGTGATGTCTGTCATCGCTTATGAGAGCGATAGTTTAGAGAACGCTTCGCTACAGGACGGCGCAAGCGCCTACAGTTTAGAGACAGGAATATCAGGTGATGAGGCACGATTTATTGCAGAGATGGATCGTACAATCATTGGTTTGGGATTTGAGCGAAAAGACTTCGACCGTCCATGTTCCGAGTTCTCAGGCGGATGGCGCATGCGTATTGAGTTGGCAAAGATTCTGCTGCAACATCCTGATTTATTGCTACTTGACGAGCCAACCAACCACCTCGATATTGAGTCTATTCAATGGTTGGAGGAGTTTCTCAAAACAAATGGTAGTGCATTGGTATTAGTTAGCCACGACCGCGCATTCCTTGACAATGTAACCACACGCACAATAGAGATTACACTCGGGCGTATCTACGACTACAACGTGCCATACACCCAATTCAAAGTGCTACGTCAAGAACGCCACGAGCAACAAGTACGCGCCTATCAGAATCAACAGAAGATGATTCAGGAAACAGAGGAGTTTATCGAACGTTTTCGCTATAAGGCCACCAAAGCGGTGCAAGTACAATCGCGTATCAAGCAACTGGAGAAACTAGAGCGTTTGGAAGTAGATATAGAGGACAACTCACGATTGAGTTTGCGTTTTCCACCTGCCCCTCGCAGTGGAGATTTTCCACTCATCGTAGAGGACTTGCGTAAGGATTTTGGCGAACATATGGTATTTCAAAATGCTACCTTCACCATCCGACGTGGCGAGAAAGTGGCGTTTGTGGGCAAGAACGGCGAAGGCAAAACCACCCTCGTGCGTTGTATCATGGGGCAACTGGATTACATGGGTACGCTGAAGATTGGGCATAATGTCAAGATTGGCTATTTTGCACAAAACCAAGCTGCGCTATTGGATGGCGAACTGACTGTTTTCCAAACTATTGACAACGTTGCAGTGGGCGATATTCGCACGCAAATACGCCATATATTAGGTGCATTTATGTTCGGTGGCGAAGCATCGGAAAAGAAAGTGAAAGTGCTTTCGGGCGGTGAGCGTAGCCGTTTAGCAATGATTCGCCTGCTATTAGAGCCTTGTAACCTACTTATTCTTGATGAGCCCACCAACCATCTCGACATGCAGTCAAAAGACGTATTGAAAGCCGCATTGAAGGAGTTTAATGGTACCGTGATATGCGTGAGCCACGACCGCGATTTCTTAGATGGGTTGGTAGAAAAAGTGTATGAGTTCGGCGGTGGCAAAGTGAAAGAACACTTAGGCGGAATCTATGATTTCTTACGCAGCAAACGGATTGACTCGTTACAGGAATTGGAGAGAAAGAATCAAGAGGTAAAAGGTGAAAAATTAGAGGTTAAAGGCGAGGTTACTTCTGCAAAGTTGGATTACGCTGCACAGAAAGCCGCTGCAGCAGCGCGCCGAAAAAAAGAGAAGCAAATTGCTGATATCGAAGCTGCCATTGCTAAATTAGAGCAAGAGCAACAAGAGATAGAGACGTTACTCGCAGATGTAGCACATCAAACAACCGAAAATTTCCAACGCTACGACCACATCAAACGCGAGATGGAACAACGCCTCTACGAATGGGAAATACTCAACGAAGAAGAATGATTATGAACGAAATTATTGAATATATCATCACATTCTTGCTATACGACAATGCAAATGCAGCCAAACAAGTAGGTTATACTGCTGATGAAGCAGAATGGCACAAATACCGTGTGGTGATTGTACCTAACGGGCATTTGGGTAAGGAGATTATTATGCCCTATTTGGGAGAGGTGCAAACAGAAAGCAGAAAGGGAGAAGGTGATAAACCACACTTCGTGATTCGTACAGATATTATCTATAATACGTTCTTCTTTATCTCTCGCGCAGAAGAACTAATTAGTAATCAGCGAGATGAGCACGGGCGTTTCTTAGCCAAATTCTCCATTTTAGGCGAGAATAATCGGTTGATGATTCCTTTAGTAGATGAGTATGCGCGTATGCTGATGAAACTATTGGATTTGCCATTGCCTACCCCATCATTCAGCCAGATATACCTGACACACGATGTAGATTCCATCGAACAATATCGCCACCTACGCGGTTTTATAGGAGGCATATTACGTGGTCAATGGCGCAAAGTATTAGCTTCACTAAAGAATATTCACAACGACCCTGCCTTCACCTTCTCATGGTTGATTGCGCAAGATAAGAATGTGGAAGGAGCAAAATGTATCTACTTTGTCAAAGACACCATGGGCAAAGGATATGATTATCCGCAATATAAACTCGACGGCAAGGACTTTGAGACCGCAGAACAGTTGATAGAAAACAGCGGTGCTAAGATAGGATTACATTCGAGTTACTATGGGGAAGAGATGACCAAGGTGGTTGTATTCACACATATGGTGAATAAAGAGAGTGTTAGGGAGGGAGATATTATAAAAATCAAGGATTTGTACCACCGTAGCCATTATCTTCGTTGCTCCATTGATTGTATGCAGGCGTTAGCAGATATGGGTGTAACCGATGACTTCACGATGATGTTCCCCGACCAAGTGGGTTTCCGTTTGCAAACCACACGACCTGTACGTTGGATCAATCCTAAGACTATGACACTCACCAACTTAACGTTGCACCCATTGACCGTGATGGACTGCACGCTGAGTAATACCAACTATATGAATCTCAACGAAGATGAAGCATATTTTGAGTGCCAACGTCTATTTGAGAAAATACATCAGAATGCTGGTGAAATAGTACTATTATGGCATAATACCAACCCTACGAACAATCCATGGCACAAAACATTATACGAACAACTAATCAATTATCTCCGTTGAAACCACGTATTCTCATATTGACAGATCCTTTTGGGGCACCTGCCTACAATCCGCGCCTTCGAACCGTTTGCGATTATCTCGCAGCAAGGGGATGGGTTGTGGATGTATATACCGAACGTGGCTCGTTATGTTTTTCACATGCCTATCCGATACACGAGATAGCTATCTATAACACTACCTCATCGCTAGAATGGGCTTGTAAGAGTTTGTGGAGTTTGTTGTTTGACTGGCGTAATCGCTACTTCTCACAGGCGGTTCGCAAAGCTATCAGCCAACGTACGTATGATTGCATCTTTTGTTGCACATTTTCCACCTTCCCTTTGCGTGCTGCATTAGATATTGCCCAAGAGCGTCACCTGCCTTTGCATGTAGACCTACGCGATATTGATGAACAAGTGCCTGGGGCGCAATACCAAAACCATAGACAATGGTGGTTGCGACCTTTTCGCAATTGGTATAAGCAGGTAAATATCCAGCGCAGAAACATTGTGTTACGCCAAGCGCAATCCATTACATCTGTTTCACCATGGCATGTGAATTTTCTCAAACAATTCAACAACAATACACATCTAATTTACAATGGATTTGACACGAATATCTTCAATCCAAAAGATTGCGCCACACAGCATTTCACAATCGCGTATGTAGGACGTATATACGAACAACAGATGCAAGATCCCACTTTACTGATGAAGGCCTTGCAAACCCTCCAACTTGATATTCGCATATCGTGGTATACTAACCCTGAGGGACAACAACGTATTCGCCGAATGGCAACTGATTATGGTGTAGAGCACCTAATGAACTACCATGCTTATGTACCTTTAGAGCATGTTCCAGAGATTTTGCGACAAGCTTCCATTCTGTTAGTACTTTCCAACAAAGCAACTACTAGTGGTGCGCATGGCATTATGACAACCAAATTCTTTGAGGCATTGGGCGTAGAAAAACCTGTTTTATGCGTAAGGTCTGACGAAGAATGTTTAGCGAATGTTATCAATCAAACCAATGCTGGTCTGGCTGCAACAAATGTAGAAGAAGTCAAAAGATTTATTCTTGATAAATACCACGAGTGGCAGCAAAATGGCTTCACGCGCCAAGCAGTAATCAACAAAGAGCAGTTCTCACGTGAGAAACAAGCACAACAATTTGAGCAGTTATTCATTCACACATTAAAATCCCACAACTCTTGAACACAATTTCCGTCATAGTACCCATCTACAATGCCGAAGCATATCTGGCAAAGTGTATTGAATCGCTGATACATCAGACTCATCGTGCATTGCAAATCATTCTTGTGAATGATGGTTCTACGGATGATAGTTTGACTATTGCACAACAGTTTGCAGCAGATGACCAACGAATACAAGTCTATTCACAGCCCAACCAAGGACAAGCTGCTGCCAGAAATCTGGGAATACAATATGCTAGTGGTGAATGGATATCGTTTGTGGATGCTGATGACTATATAGATACCCAGCATTACGCTCAATTGCTACTTCACACCCAAGATGCCGATGTAATATTACATGGTTATCAACGTGAAACGCCTGAAGGAACCATATTGTACCAACGTATCCCTTCTCATCCCTACCGCTACACTGCGCCATGGGTGCGAATGTATAAAAGGGAATGGCTTGTGCAGAATGCTATCAATTTCCCTGTAGGGATGTTCTACGAAGATGTTGTTTTCACGGTTGATATGTGGTTAATATCTCCCCGCTATATCATAGTACCACAGACCACTTACCATTATTTACAACACGCAACTAGCACTACGGCTACATCACATCAAGCCGATCAGCAACGTCTTTTCCTCATCTTGCGAAAGAAGTTGCATGATGCACGATTTATTCATAAATTGCTAATTGTATATACTATCATCCGACTAAAATTCCATTTCAAACGATATGACTAATCAAGAACTCCTTCAGTTACTCCGTTGTGAGGTCATCCCTGCTATCGGTTGTACCGAGCCGATTGCGGTAGCATTATGTACGGCTCGTGCCAAAGAACTTCTTGATGCCGAGCCCGACAAGATTACCGTTTATCTCTCGAAGAACGTTTATAAGAACGCCCTCGCAGTGGGTATTCCTAATACGGGTATGACGGGCTTGCCTATTGCCATCGCACTAGGTGCCACTATCGGCAAATCAGAGTATATGCTCGAAGTCTTGCGCGATGCTACACCCGAAGCAGTGGCGTATGCCAAGGAGTATATGCTACGCGTGCCAGCTACTATCAAGGTGGATTACGATGCGCCAAGCTTACTCTACATCCATGTTGAAGTCGCCGATGGCGACCGTACTGCCCAAGCCACTATTATGGATGGGCATACGAATTTTGTGGAGGAAGGAATAAGGAACCAGGAATCAAGAAAAATCAGCGTAATAGACACGACTGCAAACATGTTATCTCTCCGCCGTGTTTATGATTTTGCCATGGAAGTAGATATCCATGATATTGCCTTCTTGAAAGAGGGTGCAGAGATGAACACCGCAGCAGCAGAAACATCGTTTGCTGACCAATATGGTCATGGGTTAGGACGACTATTGCGAGCCAATACGCTTACTGCAACGCCCGAAATGGAAAAGCTCTTTGGCAACACATTATTCACCAAGATTATCAGCTACACCTGCGGTGCGTGCGATGCCCGCATGTCGGGTGCTATGGTGCAAGTGATGAGCAATTCAGGTTCGGGTAATCAGGGCATTTCGTGCTCAATTCCTGTGTATTTATATGCGAAGGAAAATCATTACTCCGAAGAACAAACCCTTCGCGCTCTGGCACTTAGCAACCTCACCGTTATCTATATCAAACAGTCGCTCGGACGTCTGTCTGCCTTGTGCGGTTGCGTAGTGGCTGCTACTGGTTCGGCAGCAGGTATCACCTACCTCATGGGAGGCAACTACGACGAGATCACCTATGCTATCAAAAACATGATTGCCAATATCTCGGGTATGATTTGCGACGGTGCTAAACCGGGCTGTGCATTGAAGGTCACCAGTGGAGTGGCTACGGCTATCTTCAGCGCATATCTGGCAATGCAACACTCCTACGCCGACTCCACCGAAGGCATTGTGGAAGACGATATTGACCGCACTATCCGCAACCTCACTCGCATCGGTCACGATGGCATGAAAGTCACCGACGACCTCATCCTCGACATCATGACCCACAAACAATAACTACACCACACTATGCTACACCACACTAAACAATTCCGTCCCATCCGTGCTTATCATACTGGTTGGCTTTTGCCATTCGTAGATTTTCTCATTATCTACCCTATCCTTTTGGTCATGCGTCGCAAGACTACCAAGGGTATCAAATTGCAATATCATGGCGACAGAAAGCAGATTGAGCAAGATATCCGCCATGGTGCTTTCTTTATGACCAACCACCGCGACATTGTCATGGATGTGGCATGGCTTACTTTTCTGCTGCGCACTCGATACTTTATCCATCCCTATTTTGGCATTGGCAATAACCTCTTTGGCAAATGGTGGATTGAACATTTGGTGCGTTTCTTGCGTGCATTCGTAGTTATCCGCAATGGTGGTTTCCGCGATCAAGTTAACAACGCTACGACCCTTTCTCAATATATTCATCATCTGCGTAAACGCCACAAATCCATCTGGTTAGCTCAACGCGAAGGGCGAGCAAAAGACGGAAATGACATTACACAACCTGGCGTACTCAAGATGCTCACTATTGAGGCTGAAGACTTCTTCGAGAGTGTAAAAGAACTGAACATATGCCCCGTGTCTATTTCTTATGAGTTTGATCCATGCGACTACCTCAAAGCACGTGAAATGCAACTCAAACGCGATAATCCAAAGTGGAAAAAATCGCGCAAGGATGACTTGGTGTCCATGTCGGTGGGTATCAAAGGGCAAAAGGGGCGTATCGTCTATCGTTTGACTCCATCTATCAACCACGATATTGATGCTGCATTAGCAGAACGTCCTGAGTTGCGCGAACAGAGCCGCAACGAGCAGATTAAGTTTGTATGCCAAATTATCGACCAGCATATCCATGCTGCGTATGAAATCTACCCACGTGGCAAAGAGTTTGATGAGTATATTGATAGCCGCTTGCAGCTTATCCATCTCTCCAATAAGGACACAGACTTCCTCCGCGCCCGCCTGTATGAGATGTATAATTACCCTGTATTGAACTACGAGAAAGCGATAAAATTGCCAAAATAACACTGAAATAAAGAATCCTTTTATGTATGGATGATAAGCCGAAGATAGAAATATCCTCGGCTTGTTATTTTATATAATAAAATATTTGCACATGTCGATTTTTTTTTGTACCTTTGTCGCCAAATTTGGAAAATTGAGCATTTATGATAACTATAGAACAACTTAAAGAGATTCAACACCGTGCGGACAAGCTCAAGCAATACTTGGCTATTGACGAGAAGCGCGTACAACTCGAGGAAGAAGAACTTCGTACCCAAAACCCTGGCTTTTGGGAAGATGCGAAAGCTGCAGAAGCACAAATGCGAAAAGTAAAAAGCATCAAAGCTTGGATTGAAGGTTATGAAGGTGTGCGTGCAGCCACAGAAGAATTGCAATTGGCCTTTGACTACTGCAAAGAGGAATTGGTGACTGAAGATGAGGTAGATGCCGCATATGCTCATGCTCTGAAAGAAGTGGAAGCGCTCGAGATGAAGAATATGCTCTCGCATGAAGAAGATCAGATGCCAGCAGTGCTGAAGATTGTTTCTGGTGCGGGCGGCACAGAAGCCCAAGACTGGGCCGAGCAATTGATGCGTCTCTATCAACGCTATTGCGAGAAACACGACTATAAAGTGACTATTGCCAACTTGCAAGAAGGCGATGAAGCAGGCATCAAGACCGTGACCTTCAATATCGAAGGCGATATGGCATACGGCTACCTCAAGTCCGAGAATGGTGTACACCGCCTTGTGCGCGTGAGTCCATACAATGCACAAGGCAAGCGTATGACTTCGTTTGCGTCGGTGTTTGTGGTGCCATTGATTGATGATACGATTGATATTCAAGTAGATCCTTCTGCAATCTCATGGGATACGTTCCGTTCTTCGGGTGCAGGTGGACAGAACGTCAACAAAGTGGAATCGGGTGTGCGTTTACACTATAAGTTCATTAACCCGCTGACTAATCAGCCAGACGAGATAGTGATTGAAAACACCGAGACCCGTGACCAGCCCAAGAACCGCGAGAATGCACTGCGCCACTTGCGTAGTCAGCTGTATGAGTTGGAGTTGGAGAAACGTCGTCAAGCGGCTGCCAAAGTGGAAGCTGGTAAGAAAAAGATTGAATGGGGAAGCCAAATACGCAGTTACGTGTTTGATGATCGCCGCGTGAAAGACCATCGCACGAATTACCAAACCAGTAATGTGAATGCTGTGATGGATGGCGATATCGACGAGTTTATCAAAGCATATTTGATGGAATTTCCAGATTAATGACCCTACGGAGTATCGGTGAAGGTATAGTGACGATACGGCGAAGTCCCTATGAGGTTCCGATGAGGTTCCGATGAAGTCCCTATGAGGTTCCGATGAAGTCCCTATGAGGTTCCAATGGAAGTAAGGGGCGTATAAGGGGCATGTAAGGGGCATGTAAAAGGCAACAAGAAACAAATATAACAACAACAAAATAGAAAATTTATGAAAAAGATTCTCTTTTCCTTCGCAGTTTGTGCAATGAGTATGAGTCTAGCAGCACAAGTTGATAACACAGAAACACCAAGCGACAGCACTGAAGGTTTTCGCTTTACCACAATAGATAGTATAGCTATCACGCCTGTAAAAGATCAAAACCGCAGTAGCACCTGCTGGAGTTACTCTACCATCGGTTTTTTGGAGAGTGAGTTATTGCGTATGGGTAAGGGCGAGTATGATTTGAGTGAGATGTTTGTGGTGCACCACACGATGCTTGATCGCGCCGAGTACTCCGTACGCATGTATGGCACCGCAGAATTTGCGCCTGGCGGTTCGGCATACGATGTGATTTACTGCTTGAAGAACTATGGTTTGGTACCACAAGAAGCTATGCCGGGTATTCAATACGGCAGCACTCCTGCGGATACATTACCAGTTCACGCAGAGTTGGATGCTATTGCAGGTGGCGTAGTGAAAGCCGTGACCAATAGCGGCTTGAAGAAACTGACTCCCGTATGGAAGAAGGCGCTTACCGCAGTATATGACACCTATCTTGGTGAGTGCCCTGCTACTTTCATC
Organism: uncultured Bacteroidales bacterium; assembly: GCA_937891975.1. Classification (GTDB taxonomy): domain Bacteria; phylum Bacteroidota; class Bacteroidia; order Bacteroidales; family Paludibacteraceae; genus Colicola. The sequence goes on along the minus strand of CALAUA010000013.1, from coordinate 39,967 downwards.
TATAACGGCAAAGAATATACTCCAAAATCATTTGCAGCGGAATTGGGATTGAATGCAGATGACTACGTAAGCATCACTAGCTACACCCACCATCCTTATTACACCACTTTCGCACTTGAGGTACCTGACAACTGGCGTATGGATCAGATGTATAATGTACCTATGGAAGAGATGATGGCAATTATTGACAATGCCTTGGCCAAAGGTTATACCTTGGCTTGGGGTGCTGATGTGAGCGAGATATGCTTTACCCGCAAGGGACTGGGCGTAGTGCCAGAAGAGGAGAAAGCTGTCGATTTGACAGGCAGTGATGCTGCTCGTTGGTTAGGTCTTTCCGCAACAGACAAACGTGAAGAACTGACCAAGAAGCCTTTGCCAGAGAAGGTTATCACCCAAGAGATGCGCCAAGCAGCATACGATAGTTGGGAAAACACCGACGACCACGGTATGCAAATATTTGGTACTGCCAAAGACCAAAACGGCAAACGCTACTACATGGTGAAGAATTCCTGGGGCACAAAGAGAAGCGAATACAAGGGTATTTGGTATGTATCTGAAGCGTATATGCAATACAAAACCAACGATGTACTCGTTCACAAGAATGCTATTCCAAAAGATATTCGCAAGAAATTAGGTATTTAATTTAGAATCAATCAAAACATTATGAATATATCCTATAATTGGCTTAAACGCTATATTGCACTGAATGATAGTGCGGAAGAAGTGGCAAAGATACTGACTTCTATTGGTTTGGAAGTTGGTAAAGTGGAGAAAGTACAAACTATCAAAGGGGGTTTGGAAGGATTGGTAGTAGGTGAAGTGATCACCTGCGTAGATCATCCAAACTCTGACCACCTGCATATCACCACCACCCGCGTGGCACCCAATGCAGAGCCATTGCAGATTGTGTGCGGTGCACCTAACGTGGCTGCTGGACAAAAAGTCATCGTGGCAACTGTAGGCACTGTACTCTACGACGGCGATGAGAAGTTCACCATCAAGAAAGGCAAGATCCGTGGCGAAGAGTCGTTGGGTATGATCTGTGCCGAAGATGAGATTGGCGTAGGCACGAGTCATGACGGTATTATGGTATTGCCAGCCGACACACCAGTAGGTATGCCTGCTAAGGAGTATTTTGGAGTGGAAGATGATACCTTGATTGAGGTAGATATCACTCCTAACCGTGCTGACGGTGCTAGTCACTATGGCGTAGCACGCGACCTATACGCATACTATCAAGCCAAAGGTGTGAATGTTGCATTGGTTAAGCCAAGCGTTGAGGATTTCAAAGTAAATAGCCACGCATTGCCTATCGGAGTAGTGGTAGAAAATGCTGAAGCATGCCCTCGCTACACGGGCGTGAGTATCAAAGGTGTGACGATCAAGGAGTCGCCAGACTGGCTCAAGAAAGCCCTCAACACCATCGGTATTCGCCCTATCAACAACGTGGTGGACGTGACTAACTTCGTACTTCACGAGATGGGACAAGCACTCCACTCTTTTGATGCAGATAAGATCAAAGGCAATAAAGTGATCGTGAAGAACGCTACCGAAGGTCAGAAGTTCGTGACCTTGGACGGTGTAGAGCGTACCCTCTCCGCAGCAGACTTGATGATTTGCAATGCAGAAGAGCCAATGTGTATAGCAGGTGTATTCGGTGGACAAGATTCTGGTATCAGCGAAACAACGACCAACGTCTTCCTTGAGAGCGCATACTTCGACCCTGTGAGCATTCGCAAGACTGCTCGCCGTCATCAACTATCTACCGATGCAAGTTTCCGCTATGAGCGTGGTTGTGACCCAAATAATACACTCTATGTACTCAAGCGTTGCGCATTGCTCATCCAAGAGGTAGCGGGTGGAGAAATTGCAATGGAGATAGTAGATGAGGTTAAAGGTGAAAGGTTAGAGGTTAAAGACGAGAAATACTTTGCACCATTCCCAGTAGAGTTCAACATTGACCGTGCACATGCCTTGATTGGTAAGGAGTTGGGCGAAGAGTTGATTGAGCGTATCCTCCATGCCATGGAAGTGGAGATTGTGAGCAAAGAGGGTAAGACATGGCGACTGGGCGTGCCTCGCTACCGTGTGGACGTACAACGCGAATGTGATGTAGTGGAGGATATTCTCCGCATCTACGGCTACAACAATGTAGAGTTCCCTGAGAAGTTGAATACTTCACTCAGCTATAATCCAAAGCCCAACCCAGTGGCATTGCAGATTCGTATATCCGAGCAATTGACTGCTCAAGGATTCAATGAGATATTGAATAACTCACTCACCAAAGTGTCGTACTACGAGCCATTGAATCAACTCAGTTTGGCTACCTGCGTGAAGATCATGAACCCACTGAGTCAAGATTTGGGTGTGATGCGTCAGACCTTGCTCTTTGGCGGATTGGAGAGTATCCAACGCAATGCCAACCGCAAGAACGCCGACCTGAAGTTCTATGAGTTTGGCAACTGCTACCACTACAACGCACAGAAGATTGCCGACCGACAAGCCAAAGACCCACATTGGGTATATGACCCACTCTACGCATATAGCGAAGAGCCACACTTGGCATTGTGGTTGACAGGTAACAAAGCTGCACAATCATGGGTGCAAAAAGAGGAGAAGACTAGCTTCTACACCCTTCGTGCGTATGTGAACAATGTGCTCCGTCGTTTGGGCGTGAATATAGCAAGCTGCACACTCGAGCCACTGGAGAATGAGTTATGCGCCGACGGTATGGCTATCAAAGCACCAAACGGCAAGCAGATAGGATATATGGGTATCGTAAATGGCAAATTGCTCAAGGCATTCGACATTGACAATCCTGTTTATTACGCCGACCTGGATTGGAACATGCTGCTCAAGCTCAACAAGCAATACAAACCAGTAATCAACGACCTGCCTAAGTTCCCAGAGGTGAAACGCGACTTTGCACTCCTCGTGGACAAGTCGGTGAAGTTCGCTGATTTGGCTAAAGCCGCATTGGCAGCAGAAAAGAAACTGCTAAAAGCAGTCAACCTCTTCGATGTGTACGAAGGCAAGAATCTCGAAGCAGGCAAGAAGAGTTATGCACTATCATTCATCCTGCAAGACACAGAGAACACCCTCAAAGATAAGCAAATCGAAGCCATCATGGCGAAATTGCAGAAAGTATTCGAGGAGAAATTTGACGCAAAACTTCGTTGATGACTTACGAGGAATATATACAAGAACAGCAAACTACATTTGCAGAAGAACATTCGGATGAATGCTGCTTTGTAGATAATCAAGCTGAAGGTGTATTTGTACGTGGACATTAATGGATAGTATTTTTAACATAGCCGTTTTTGCTTCTGGCACTGGCACTACGCTGCAGGCCCTGATAGACAACCAAGCGCTACATGGCTACCATGTGGCGTTGGTCGTTGCTAACCGTACATGCACAGCCCTCGAGCGCGCACAAGCAGCAGCGATCCCTACCCTACAATCCAAAGACTGGGAAGCGATAGACCAAGCACTGACGGACAACCACGTACAGCTCATCGTACTGGCAGGATTTTTAGCCATCATCCCCGAGTGGATATGCCAGAAATGGGAGCAACGTATCATAAATATCCATCCTTCGTTGTTACCTAAACATGGAGGCAAGGGTATGTATGGTGTACACGTGCAAGAGGCAGTGTTGGCCGCAGGCGACAAAGTGGCAGGATGCACAGTGCATTATGTAAGTGCAGAAGTAGATGGCGGCAGCATTATCGCACAAGCTACTGTAGTTGTGGAAGATAACGATACAGCAGACTCCTTGGCACAACGCGTGCAGATACAAGAAAAGTTGCTCCTTCCGCAAGTTATTGGAGAACTAAAAAACACAATCAAAGAAACTACTAAGTGAAGTTCTTAGGATTAATAGCAAACAAGGTTGGCATCGCAGAGAAGCAAGTGGAAGCCACAGTAGCATTATTGAATGATAATGCGACTATTCCATTTATTGCTCGCTACCGCAAGGAAAAGACAGGTAGTTTGGATGAGGTACAGATTGCAGCCATTGCTGATGAATATCATCGATTTTTGGAGATTGATGATCGCAAAGCGACTATCCTAAAGACGATAGAAGAACAAGGTAAATTGACTAATGAACTCAAAGCACGTATTGAGAAATCATGGGATTTGACCGAACTAGAGGATATCTATTTACCATATAAGCCACATCGAAAAACACGTGCTGATGTGGCTCGTGAGCAAGGATATGAGCCGCTCGCAAAAGCTATTTTTGAACAAAAACGTGAAGGCGATGAGGCACTGAGGCGATTAGGTGAGAGGCGAGAAGAGGCGTTGCAAGGTGCACGCGACATCATTGCTGAATGGATTAGTCAAGACAAGCAAGCAAGAAATAGTATTCGCCGAGAGTTCACCTACTCTGCCCTACTTACTACCAAAGTGGTTAAAGGCAAGGAATCAGACGAAGAGGCGCAAAAGTACCGCGATTATTTTGCGGTGAAAGAGCCACTCCGTCGCATCACTTCCCATCGCCTATTGGCTATCCGTCGTGCAGAAGCAGAAGGATTTATCCGCGTGGACATATCTCCCGATAGCGAAAAAGCATTGGATAAGTTAGCGCGACTATTCCTCAAAACTAGCAGCGACACCACGTACCAAGTGGAACTGGCTATGGAGGATAGCTACAAGCGGTTACTCAAACCATCCATCGAAACCGAATTTGCCGCAGCGAGCAAAGAAAGAGCAGACGAAGAAGCGATACGTGTATTTGCACAAAACCTTCGTCAACTATTGCTTGAGTCACCATTAGGTCAGAAGCGCGTCATAGCACTTGATCCTGGGTTCCGTACTGGTTGCAAGACCGTCGTATTATCCGCACAAGGAGACCTGTTGCACCATACGGTGGTATTCGTCAACAACATTACTTCCACCAAAACGCTCCAAGACTTGATTGCGCGCTACCAAATCGAAGCCATCGCCATTGGCAACGGCACGGCATCTCGTGAGTGTGAGCAAATGGTGCGCATCGCCTTAGAGAACCACTCTACACCACCACAACTCTTCGTGGTCAGCGAGAGCGGAGCGTCGGTATATTCGGCTAGTAAGATCGCGCGCGAGGAATTTCCTGATGAGGATGTGACCGTGCGTGGTGCGGTATCCATAGGCAGACGATTGATGGATCCATTAGCTGAATTAGTAAAGATTGACCCCAAGTCAATTGGTGTAGGGCAATATCAACACGATGTAAATCAAACGCGCCTCGGAGAGAGCCTGCAGCAGACCGTAGAGAGCGTAGTAAACCATGTAGGCGTAGATGTCAACACCGCGAGCAAGCATATTTTGACATATGTCTCAGGATTAGGACCTGCATTGGCGCAGAATATCGTCAACTACCGAAGCGAAAATGGTGCGTTCCCTAACCGCAAAGCACTACTGAAAGTACCTAAGATGGGGGCAAAGACTTTTGAACAAGCAGCAGGATTCTTGCGCGTCACTAATTCCGATAACCCACTGGATAATTCCGCCGTTCACCCAGAGAGCTACAACATCGTAGAGCAAATGGCGAAAGACCTGAAATGCAGCGTGAATGACCTGATGAGCCATGCTAATCTACGCGAGAAGATTGATCTGCAACGCTACGTGAGCGATAAAGTGGGATTGCCTACGCTCCAAGACATCATGCGCGAGTTGGAGAAACCTAGTCGCGATCCACGCGAACAATTGGAAGAATGGCATTTCGACGAGAACGTACATACCATCGATGACTTGCAAATTGGCATGGTGCTACCAGGTATAGTGACCAATATCGCTAATTTCGGTGCTTTTGTGGATATAGGCGTCCACAAAGATGGATTGGTACATATATCCGAAATGGCAAATCGCCGTATCAGCAGCCCAACGGAAGTGGTCGCACTGCATCAACACGTGATGGTAAAAGTGATTGACATCGACAAATCACGCGGAAGAATACAATTATCAATGAAACAATGATTTTTAAGGATATGAAAAAGATTTTTACCACTTTGCTACTCTCTGTAGCGATTATGACGCTGGCGCAAGAAGTGCCAACGTCTTTTCCACGTAAATTCCTCATTGAGCATTTTACAGGTACATGGTGCGCATACTGCCCATATGGCATGATGGCGATTGACTATGCGGTACAGACGTCAGAAACCCCATATATTTGGGTTAGTCACCACATGAATGACAACTATTCCACCAATGAGGGATATGAAATATATGGTATCTATGCTGCCGCTGTTCCTGAAACAGAGCAAGGAGTACCTTCTATGATGCTCAATCGCTCGCAGCAAGCACAGGGAATGGGATTTCATCCTGGTTACTTGCCCGACATGACCATCACAGACGCTACTACAGCCGAAGCTTCGGTACTGATTGACCATACCTACAATGCCGAAACTCGCCAACTGAACATCACCGTCAGCGGACAAGTAGCCAATACCACTATCACCTCCTATCTGCTCACCGTACTCATCAAGGAAAATGGTATCATTAGCAGTCAAAGTGATGCATATTTTGCATGGGGTAGTTCATGGAAAGAATTCCTCCACCCACGCATCTCACGCGCATTCCTCAGTGCCGCTACGGGCGATCTCGTTAATGTAGCAAACCAAGCTTATAGCAAAACATATAGCTATACTCTCAACGAAAAATGGGTACCAGAAAACTGCTGCGTGGTAGCATATATCACTCCAATCACAAAGAAACCAATCATCAATGCGGAACAAGCAGCGATTGTAGCAGGCACCACGGGTGGCGAGCAATTCTATCCATTGGGAATTACTCCTAATGGCGCACCTAACAATACGGATAAAATCATTTTTGACTCCATCGTCATAAATAAGAAAGAAGCAGACAAATTAGAAGTTTACCTATTCTCTGAAACATTGGTTAACCATGCACAATATGGCTACTTGAAACCTATGTTGGCTTTGGAGATCAATACCACATCAGACGCACTGCCTGTAGATACACTCGATATTTTGGCTGGCAATATAGAAAACTCCATTACTGCAGGATATTTTGACATGCAGACCATGTCATATGGAGGATCTTGCTATCACTACGTGGATCCTGTCGCATTGCAAGCTGGAGTCATCGACAGATACTTCACATGGCGTCTTAACAAAGGCAAGTTGGCTGTTGATGCACAAGGCAATATCTTAACGGCTGGAAACTTCTACAACGGCAAGCACTTCACTATGCGCTATACTGCACCTACCAATACTGCGCTAGAAGATGTGGTGGCTCCTCAGCAACAATCCATCAAATACATCCAAGATGGTAAACTCATCATCCGTAACAACGGAGCTGAATACGATGTGGTAGGCAAAAAGTTATAATCGACATTTATAAACAAAATATATGAAAAAGATTTTATTACTCGCTATGATGGCTATTTGCGCAACGACTATCAGCGCGCAACTGCCCAATGTAAAACTACAAGACATCAATGGTAACACCGTACAAACAGGCGAGATTAGCAACAACGGCAAGCCAGTGATCATCTCCTTTTGGGCTACATGGTGCAAACCATGTCTGCGTGAGTTGAAAGCCATTCACGAAGTGTATCCTGACTGGCAAGACGAAACAGGCGTGAAAGTAATTATCGTCAGCATTGACCAAGCGCAAGACGCCCATCGCGTAAAACCTATGGTGGATGGATTTGGATGGGAATACGAGGTGTTACTCGACCCTAATGGCGACTTCAAACGTGCTATGAACGTACAAAACGTACCTCATGTATTCGTGCTAGATGGCAATGGACAGATTGTATATAACCACACAGGTTATGTAGATGGTGGTGAGGAGGATATCTACGAAGCATTACAATAACAAATCCAATACCCTTACTATCTCGTGTTAATTACGGTAGATACACGGTAGATATACGGTAGATACACGGTAGATAACCCAAGCTACACCAATGCTATACCGAAAGTTAAAGTAAACAATACAAGATGAAAATAAGAACATTCATACTCATTCTCGCCCTCATCCCGACTTTGCTACAGGCAAAGGATACAGTGATTGTCGTAGGAGGCATTCAGCACGAAGCATTGGTGCCCGTTCCAACCATAGAGGAAGGTTACTACCTCAGCAACTCATACTTAGATTTGGGTGTGCGCTGGAATCGGGAGTCTGGAGTCAGTAGTCAGAAGTCTGCAATCGGATTTCAAAGTTTAGAACTCATCACTCGTGCGGAACTGACCCAATGGCCTATGCTGGGATACGACCCAGATTTTGGTGGATATGGTTTGAGCCATTTGCATGTAGGCGCTACATTTGATTGGGGTAAGATTACAGTGGGAGATGTGTATGGTCAATTCGGCAGTGGTATGGTGCTACGTCTATACGAAGACCGCGCGTTGGGTGTGGATAACGCATTGCGTGGTGGAAAGATAGAGGTAACTCCATACAAGGGTATCTACCTCACTGCATTAGGTGGTAAGCAACGCCGCTATTGGAATTGCTATGACGACGGTGCATGGGGCTGGAACTACAAGCAAGATGCAGTACTTGGAGCGAACCTCGAACTAGGACTACAAGAATGGATTCCTCAGTTGCAAGATGCTGGTGCTAACCTTACGATTGGTGGAAGCTATGTGAGCAAGTATCAGAAAGCAGATACCATCCTGTTTATTGACCCAAGTGCCATGCAGGCGTATATGTACAACTTGCCCAAGTGGGTAGGCGCAGGTAGCGTGCGTGCACAACTGCAGATGAAGGGATGGAACGCGATGGTAGAGTACGCCTATAAGGCCAATGACCCAAGTATATTGAACGACTATAGTTACAATCATGGCGAAGCACTACTGATGTCGCTCAGTTATTCGCAAAAGGGACTAGCTGTGTTGGCGCAAGTGAAACGCTCGGAGAACATGTCGCTGCGTTCGGATAGGCAAGCCAATCTCATAGCGGGCACCATTAACCATATGCCTCCGTTTGCGATGCAGCATACCTATATGCTCACATCACTTTATCCCTATAGCACAGATCTGACAGCCAACGAATGGGCTTTCCAAGGCGAGGTGCGCTATACATGGAAACGCGGCACAGCTATGGGAGGAAAGTATGGCACGACATTGAAACTCAATGCTTCACATATCCGAGGAACAAGCGATACATGGTTTGGCATGAGCGAAGAACCATACTATACCGATGTGAATCTAGAACTCAATAAGAAGATCAATAAACAATGGTACATCGGTGCTATGGCTATGTATCAAACCTACAATAAGCGCATCATAGGAAAAAGCGGAATCGCTCGTTCTGGCATAGGAGTTGTAGAAGCCAAATATGCGATGAACAAGAAAGTGCAAATGCGTGCGGAGCTACAATACCTTTACTCCAGACACTATGAAGGTCAATGGATAGCTGCATTGTACGAATTGAGTCTATGGCGTCAATTGGTGCTATCTGGACAATGGATGTATAATATCGGTCATGCACCAGACGCTACCAATGGACACTACTACACTGTGGCTGCTACTTACACGCGTGGTGCACATCGCCTCATGGCAGGATACACTAAAACGCGTGAGGGATTTAACTGTTCTGGAGGTGTATGCCGCTATGTACCCGAACAACAAGGTGTGACACTTACATATAATTTTACATGGTAAGGTTGTTATTTAGAATTATGAAATCGAATATACAAATAAGTCTTTGTTCCTTACTCTTGGTTCTTGGCTCGCTATTGACAGCTTGTGAAGTAATACCAGAGAACGATCAATTTATCCCTGTAGAGATGGAGGAAACCAATCGCACGACGCTGATTGTGGAGTTTTCGGGATTACAATGCAACAATTGCCCTAACGCTGCCACTACGGCACACGATTTGCAGGAGTATTATGGAGATAAGTTGGTGGTCGTAGAGATGCACCCAGCAAGCAACACGCTCACACAAGCAGCTCGCCCTGAATGGGATTATACATGCCCCGAATCAGATGAGTATTACAAGCATTGGGAAATCCCATTTCTCCCATTTGGTGTTGTGAATATGTCGCAGAAGGAAGAATACCAGACATGGGGAACAGCGTGCCAGCAGTCCGCTATGATGCTCTCACCTGTAACTTTGACACAGGCGATACAAGTTGACTCCAGCAACATACAAATAGTAGCTACAATCGAGAACCTGTCTTATGATGGTTTATCCTTAGAATATATCGTATGGCTAACTGAGGACTCTATCATCGGACCACAGATAATGCCTAATAAAAAGACGAACAGAGAATATGTCCACAATCATATATTGAGGGACGCGATTACTAGCACATGGGGAACGCCAACGACGGTGGAAAGTGGTGAATCTTCATCTATCTCCCTCAATTATACACTACCCAACAATGTTGTAGCCAAGAACTGCAATATCGTGGGTGTTGTAATGAAAGATGGTACGGCAATCCAGGTAAACGAATATAAACTTAAAAACATTATTGAATAAAGTATGAAAAAGATTTTTACAACTCTCTTAATGGCAAGTATGCTGCTTACCGCACACGCTGGTATGGGATTAAGCATTAGCTATTGGGATGAAAACGACGAAGAAGTAATCACCGAGATTACCAAAGACACTACTATCGTAGTGACTGACCACGAAGAAGATTTTATCACTGAAAAAGATGTGATGTCTCTCATGGGCTATGTCACTCCTGCAAACAAACAGTTGAAGGTAACTATCGAGCGTTCGTCTATCCACTCGAACGATCAGTTCTGTTTAGGTTCTTGCTTCCAAAGCAATGGCGAACTCAAACAAGAGTTGTCTATAGATCTATTCTCTGCAACAGGAGATTGGCAGACTCACTTCTTTCCTACGGAAGCTGGTACTACTACCATTGCCTACACCTTCAATGACGGTGTAAATCCTGCAATTACTTTGACAGTTAAGTATTGCTATCTTACTAGCGCAGTGGAGGATGTGGTTGCTCCACAATACAATGGCATTATCTATAGCATCCTTGGTCAGAAAATGCCATACAACGACCTAAGTGAGTTACCTGCTGGTATCTATATTATTAATGGTAAGAAGTATATCAAACAATAATCTTGTATATAGTATGAAAAAGATTTTCACTTCTATTCTGCTCTTTGTAGCAGTAATAATGTCAGCACAAGAAGTGCCAACATCTTTCCCTCGTAAATACCTCATTGAGCACTTTACGGGTGCAGCTTGCAAATACTGCCCAGAGGGTATGTATTGTTTGGATCAATATTTCAGAAATAGTACTACTCCGTGTATATGGGTCAGTCATCACTATGGATACCAACCAGATGAATATACCATCTCTGAGAGCGAGAAGATTGGTAGGACATGTGGTGTACCAGGGGCTCCTATGATAGCAATCAATCGCACAAAGATTACTGGTACATCGGTCCCTTTTGATCCTCATTTTTTACCCAATGATGGTATGGAAGAACTGATAGATGCTAAATGTGGCACTACAGCTGAAGCATCAGTGGAGATTAATCACACCTATGATGCAGCAACCAGAGACATGACTATTACGGTGAGCGGACAAGTGGCGAATGTAGATGTGACAGAGTATTTGCTCACTGTGCTCATCAAGGAGAATGGTCTTATCGGCAAGCAAGCTGATGAAGGAGATCTATCTTTCGAAGGAAAAGGATGGATAGAGTTCGTCCACCCGCGCGTAGTTCGCGACTTGCTTTGCTCTGATGCATTAGGAGATAAAGTGACTGTGGAAAATCAGGCATACAGCAAGACATATACTTATAAATTGCCAGAGAACTTTATGGCAGAGAACTGTGTGATAGTGGCATATATCACAGGATCTACAAAGAAACCTGTAATCAATGCGGAAGAAAAACCTGTTGTAGCAGGCACTACAGGTGGCGAGCATTTTAAATGGCCGTTCGGACTTACTGAAGCCAAGGCGGTTCCTCATCAAAAAGACCTTATTTTCTCATCGGTAGAATATAGCAAGCCATCCGACAATAAACTGAATCTGAGATTGATAGCTAGTAAAGTAACTCGTTCTGGTTTCTATGGAGCAATGAAAATGGTTGTGGATTTAGAGTTCAATACTCCCGATACCATTCTCCCTGCGAATATAGATACTTTGTCATTTGCAGAGGGCGATGTGGAGAATACCTTTACTGCGGGTTATTTTGATCCATTAGCACTAGTAGTTAAAGGTTCACATATGGCATATTATCAATCTCAGACTTTAGAGACCGATAAACAGCAAATGTACTATGTCTGGCGCATCAAGAATGGTAGTGTAGTCATGGATGAGAAAGGTGGTTTTGTTGCAACGGGTAAATTGTACAATGACCAAACATATACCATCACTTGCACATTGTCTGATGAAACAGCCGTAGAGAATGTAGTATTTGACAAAGCTCACATAGAGAAACTCATGCGCAATGGTCAATTCATCATCCGCATTGATGGAGTAGAATATGACCTGCAAGGACGCGAGATTACTCGCTAACCTCTCGTTCTTAACCGCTTAACAGTATAACCGATAAGTTATATATAACTATAAAATAAAAATCCCCGCACTCATACGAGTTACGGGGATTATTGTTATTGGTATAGTTCAACTGTGTGGCTATGTCATAAATCTTACTTCACAGATTGACCTACCACATTGAAGATCTTACCATTGCGGATAATCAGCAACTGACCATTCTTCAATACCTTCTCAGTCGCTACTTCTTCTGTGGTGATATTCTCTACGCTAGTATCTGTAGGTGTACCATCATACACGATATGCACAGATACACCATAAGAATTCACAGCATTCACCTCCAAATGTGGATTACCTTCCTCGTCTTTTGACACTTCCACCGTACCACCTACCAATAGCCACAATGGTACTGCGTAACCGCCTTCTGCCTTCAACGCATAGAACGAAGGCCATACACCAATGCCTTGTACACCAGGATTAGCTTGAACGGTACCATAATCCTCTGTATAATCAATTGTATAGGTGCCTACGGGAATAGTAATATCTTCATCTGCCTCCTCTGCATAGAAGAAAAATTGTGCTTCATCCGACTCATCCGCTGCTATCAGTTGCAGAAATATATACCCATTATCAGCTATTTGATCCTCAATAAACACCACATCATCGGTGGTATATATGCGATCTACCTCCTCCTCTGGCTCATCGTAATCCAAATGGGTATTATACTTCGAAGTCATCTTAATATGGTAATATACCGCATTCGAACAAATCACTTTGGCTTCTGCCGTGATTTCTCCGCTCTCTGCAACCTCAACTACGAGAGTGCCTTTCTCAACGGAATATCTGCCCAAGTTGGCTTCTTCGTAGATAAAAGTCTCTCCACCATAGAAGTCATATTTGCCTTCCGTATCACCGAATCTACCAAACACACCATCGTTAACAAATGTACCAGCTACCTCACTCGTCATTGGTGAAAAAGAGACATACCATGTGGAATCAGGAGTATAGGCACCCAAGGTATAGTAGCCATCTTGCATTCGATTGATAAACTCTACTGGCATTTCCAGTTCCACCGTCCTCACAGGTTCTGGCACAGCATACCACAATTCGATATCGTATTGTACTGCATCCCAACCTATGACACTAACATTAATCACTGTAGTATCTCCACGCTGATTCAGCACACCCTTTACATCTGCCATTAGCACGGAGCGTTGCGCCAATTTATCATAAATGCCAGAATAATCCATCAATACATTGTCCTTGCCAAACTCTTCGCCGAGACCAATACTATAAATTGTCAGCGAAGCGTCATAATCTGCACTAGTGTTCTCATGCAAGAGCTGAATCATATTGAATTGATCGGGTCTAAAAGTAGCTATAGCAGGTTCTTCAAAACTAATCTTTACTGTTTTAGTTGGTTCTGGCACGATATATTTCATATCAATGGAATACCAGTTATAGTCGCTACCATATGCTTCTATGTTTGCTTCCCAGCCGTCAGTGCCTTGGGTAAGTGTGAGCGTAGCATAAATAGCTGGTTGCTCCATCCATGTGACCTTATCGGCTATAGTAAGCCCAACATTTTTATACACACCTTCCTCCGCGCGCGTACCCTCATACATCGCAATCACGTCATATTCATCCGACGAACCAGTAACTAGCATCATGCCATATGCTGCAAACGATTCATCAATCTCCAAATTATTACACGATACACGAATCGTGTCATGTACTGCTGGCAATGGAGCTGACAAATACACAATATGTTGCACTGTATCTTGATTGAAGAATGACAACTCTGCTTCATAGCTCAATGAGCCATCTTCCATATATCCACCTACAACATTTAATGTCGCTTGCAATATATCTTGTTTCACGCCCTTGTACTCAATTCTGGTCATTCCTGCTTCGAAATCCTTATGGGTATAGAAGCCATCCACTACATTCGATTTCACACTCAGAAGAATATCCATATCTGCATTGTTGCCATCGAGCGTATAGCCACCATCGTACATACTCACTTCCGCTTCTTCAATCAAGTTATACACAGTGGACTTAGGGATATACATATTGTGCACCGCATGCAACTCGTAGATATTATCTTGGTCATCAACAAGTGTGGCATCCAATATGATTTGCTTGAGGTAATTGCCCACTTGCTTCTCCGAGATGCTCATCGTAATATCAGATAGATAAATCTCATAATAGGAATTAGACGACTGATACCATCCCCAAGTCCAATCCCAACTAATATCATCAAAGGTATATTCGCCGCAATAGCTTTCTTCATTGCCATACCAGCAAAGGCGGAATGTATATCCTTGTGCTTCCAACGCGATATACCATTCACCTGTTTCTGCTTCATATTCAGGCCCTACTAAAAAACCATCACCATTGAGGCTAATAACCTCAGTTTTCGCCTCTCGCTTGAGTGGCATAGCATATGATGCAACCGGATGACGACGCACATCTGATGCATCAGCAGATAATGGACGAACTACTTTTTTTTGCACATCTGTCAATTGGCTCATAGTAGCCATTGGCTTAGTATTTAATACTTGCTCTTTCTTAGGAAGCTTCATCGGGGAACTAGCCAATATGCTTGCTCCTACCATCAGCACCATGAAAATGGTAAAAATCTTCTTCATACAGACTTATTGATTTTATTTATAATTTTGCACCCAAAACATTGTATGTCTCACCATTGCGAAGAATGAGGAGCTGACCATTCTGTATGGTCTTTCGGGTATCGGGATTCGGGATTCGGGTGTCCAAGAGATCAGTGGTAGCAGAACCATCATAGATAATATGCGCTGGCACGTTGTATGAGTTTCGTGCATTAATTTCCATATATAGTTTTCCGTTTTTGTTCTTTACCTCCACCGTACCGCTCACAAAGAAGTACATCGATGTAAAGTCATTTCCATTATGCGTGGCATAGAAGGATGGATAAGTGCTGATAGAACCATCGCTGGCATTTACCGAGAAGTAATCTTCAGAGTCATCAATATAATAGATTCCTTCGGGAATAACAATATCTGGGTCGGCTGCTTCGGCATAGAAGTAGAGTGCCATCAACGCGTTGTCTGTCATCACATCAAAGAAAATACTGCCATTCTCTGCTGTTTTGTCTTCTAGCGTAATATCGTCGCCCGTAATCACACAATCAATCGCCCCTTCAGTCATATCATCATCCAAACGAGGTATATCCACTTTGGTGGTTAAAGTTATATTATATTGGACACCATCTCGTGTAATAAACGTTCCCACTAGAGTGACATTTTGCTCTTCATCCATTGTGACTTTGGCATTACCTTTTTCAATGGATAGCACATCATAGTCGTTTTTGTCGGCATTCCATTTGGCTATATATGTGGAATAACTGCCACCAATATAATTGATGAAGTCATAGTTCTTGCCCGTGAATCCGCCAAAGAGTCCGTCATTGATATATGTGCCAGGAATATCCTCCTCCGTACTGCCTAATAACGAAATCGCAAACTCCAACGATTGGTCTTCGGTTTTGCCAATTAGCGCATAAAATCCTTCTTCTTCCAACTTGTTGTAGAATGTAGCATCGGAGATAGTCAGTGTGTGTGTTTGTGTCACTTCGGGTACAACATACCACAAGTCTATGCTATATGTCACAGCATCAAAACCTGCTACATCAGCAGACAAATACGTCGTATCATTAGATTGCCACACGCGTCCATTAGCCGAAGCTATCTTTATCGTGTCTTGGGTTGTCTTATCTGCAATCATACAAAAACCAATATTCAGGTTCTTCTCGGTGAAACTGCTGTCCATAGGAACACCAATGATGTCCAACGCTATCTCATACGCATCATTTTGATTCACTAGCATAAAGTCATGCTCCAAATCTGGATAGTATGCCACAGAAGCCGACTTGTCGAATGCTATGTGCACCGTATCTGTAGATACAGGAGGTGTCCACGACAAATGCAAATTGTAGCAGATATTATCCTCTCCTAACATTTCCCCCGTGATGACACAATTGCGATTGGCATCTACAGCTAATGTAAGCGTAACACTCACAGCAGGAATCTTCGTTTGCGTAGCGATATGCTTAAGGTCCATCACGCAATTGGTATATGTACCAGGAGGAATTGAGTCTGCATAGATTGCTCCAGTCAGTTCATATTCATCATTGTTAGCAAAGATATATGCCATTTTGAATAGACTGAGGAAATCAGTATTCAACTCTAAGTCGTGACACACCACATCTATCGTATCAATGGGAGCGGCTGTCACAACCCGTTGATTGGGTTGTGACAGCGCCGTTGATACAGTTAATAGGGATAACGAAAGAATAATAAACCACTTCTTCATACTACCATTTCTTATTGCCAATTATTTTACTTGCACACCCATCACATTGTAGGTTTTGCCATCACGAAGGATAAGCAATTGACCATTAGAAATGACTTTAGTTGCTTCATTTGTACTAGGTATTTGCACATTCTCCACATCACTTCCTAAGAGATTAACCAAAACAGTATTGGAGATATTGGATGTATAATCCAAGAAGTCTTTTGTGCGTTTAACAATGACGTTATACGCATATTCGGTAGTGCCTGCTGGCAGGTCTGTGATCGCGCAAGAGGTTTCTTTTACTTCGAGGGTCTTATACACTTTTTCAATGACAGTACCCGCCTCTGGAACGATGAGGGAAATCTTCACATCATCTATATAGAACTCACCTTGCTCACTCATGAAGGCAATGTGCAAAGGCTTTTCGCCGAAGTCTACGTTATCCAAAATCACGGTGTCAGTGGTGTAAGTGTTTGCTTTTCCGCATGGTACGACTACACCTGCCACTGCTTGAGGCGAGTCGTGCTCTTCTACAGCCAGCACCCAAATACGTTCACCTGCCAATTTGTTATACGCCTTGAACGATACTTTCACAGCGTTGTTGCCTAATTTCATCTTAGGGCTTAACACGAGTCCTGCTCTGCCACTAAATTCGTTTGGTCCTTGGCTACCTGCCATACCCACTACCCAACGAGGATAAGTGAGCAACCATTCTTGGGTGCTTTGTCCGTATTCGCTGAGGTTGTGAATCAAATCCCATGAGAATCCTGGTTCTGTAAAAGTACCATCTTTAATGCCACTGAAGTCCTCTTCGATCATTACTACTTCTTGATTGGCAGTAGTGGTCGTTTCTGTTTGAGAAATTGTCAGTTTGTATGAACCTGCATTATGATTACCTTCCCAATTTGCTACAAAACTATTCTTCGTAATATCCGTTGCTGGCAACGCTACAGGGGTGATACCTGTGATACCATCTACCCAAACGCTATTACTTGGAGCAGAAATCAAATCGCCCTCTTTTACCTTCACATTATAGAAGTGTTCCATGGTTGGGTCGATACCAGATACGAGGCAGAAAGTGTCGGTTACCAACGAATCGGTAATCAGCATCTTTGGCATCGCTTGTGTGGCATATTCCAACGTGATATCATCTATAGCAAAAGTGATGCCGTATGAACCCTCGCAAGAGAAGCGAACTTGTGTGATATAGTGTCCCACTTCATCACCTTCGAAGACATACATGCCGCCTTTGCTCTTCATCCAATAGTTTGGCAACGCAGCAATAGGTTCCCATTCGCCGTAAATATCTTTCACTTGTACACCTACCAATGAGAAGTTATACTCTTCTGCTTGCATGCTACTTGGCTTTACCCAGAACGAGATCTTGCTGATTGGAGCAGGCATCTCTGGTGATAAGATATAATCACCTTCAGCATCGAAGTTAATACCTTGTTTGCCAGAGTTGTAGTCGCCCTTGGTAGTACACATATCTTTCTCACCATTACTAGATACATCAATAGTCCAACCCTCAGGATAGCCTGGATTATCTGTATCTATTGATTTGCCGTCGGACAGTACGTTGATGCTCTCAAAGTCGATGGACACACTACCTGTTTCTTCTTTTTCTGGCATTTCAGTGCGCCACAAAGAGAAGAGATAACCGTCTATATCTGCTGTAGTGCTACGCATCCAACTGGCTACAAACTCTGTGGGAGAGTTATTGATAGGGTTGTTGGCATCTACATTGGCAATCTTGTTGCGAACACGAGTAATCTTGATGTCATCCACCAAAATCATACCATCCTTAGTAGTGAATTGGAAGATGTTTTTGTCATTGAATGTCGCTTTGTCGGTGGTCCAAGTAAACTCTTGCCACTCGCTTGTCAATGGAAATTCTTTCGTCTCCAAGCGACCTGAGGTGTTATCGCACAACGCCAAATCCAGCTTTCCTACTGTAGGATTGGCTGTAGCACGGCGAGCACGGAAAGTGATAGTAGCTTCGCCATACAACTCTGCTTCTGGAGTGGAGATGTAACCACCATACATATAACCATAATACTCGTACATAGCAATTGCGGCACAGCCACCTGCCTGATACACGCTATATCCCAACCAGTGTGGAACATGCGTATATGCAGGATCAACCTCATACACATAATTAGTGCCAGGAGCAATATTCTTGCTATCGGGTTGATCTTCTGTACCCGCAGTAAATAATGAGAAATCCTCCTCTAAAACGACTGTGCTCTCAGGAGCAGCCGCAGTGGCGAGCATAGAGATAGTGACCGACTTTCCATCTGACTTAAACGCTTGCTTTGCGCTCCAATTGCCATGAAGTTGTGCTGTCATCGTTATAGAAATAGCCAATAAGGCGAGTAAAAAGGTAGATTTTTTCATACGATACAAAATTTTAATTATTAGTTACTTTTACGCTAATGAAATTAACGCCGCAAAGGTACAAAAAAAAATGCACATGTGCAAACGCCATGTGCATTTTTATTGTATTTACCATAAGTTACTTCATTTGTACATCAATGGAATCAAATAATAATTCCATGCGACGCTTTCATCTTTTTCTAGCGTATCGAACTCTATATCCACAGTGTCTACAAGAGGAAGCAAAGCAAAAATATCACCCACATTCTGGCGCAGACCTTTCTGTGGGTGATACCATATTTATTTTACGCGCGCGCCTGTGACACTATACAAGTTATCGTGGCGTAGGATATACATCTGACCATTGATAATGAGTTTCTTAGCCGTTTGGTTGTTGCCACCAACCACATCTCCACAATTGCCCCAGATATTTTCCAAATCAGTGGATAATTTGTCCTCGAACCACAAGATTAAATAACCATCATTCCAAGCCCATGGAGCTGCTACATCAGACCCAAACTTGAAACCATGTTCTGTACACCATTCTGGCAAGAATGCTGTAGCAGATAGATTAGCACCCTCGGTAGTCGTGTCAGTCAATTGGATAGTAGCATCTATTGGAGCTAAATCGGAAACTACATAACATCCCTTGATTTTTGTTTCTGGGTCCTCATATTTGCCTTCGAAGTGATTGTACTTGTCCGAACCAGAGAATCCTATCACACGGTGTACGTAGAAACTATCCAACGCAGCTGGTAAATTAATTTCTTCTACACCCACCAAGCAGTTTTCAATCACAATCGGTCCATCGCCTGTCTCATTCACAGTCAGCTCACCAATCATACCTCCCATCTTTGCCACAATAGCGTTGGATTTAGCGGTCAAACTACCTTCTACATAGCAATTGCTCATTGGTGCACGCTCGCTGTGACCAATCACACCACCAATTTGCTCGCTACCTGTAATAGCTGCATTCACATGCACATGGCTGATTTGCTCGCCGCTACCAGCTGTAGCTACTGCACCACCTACCACTTTGCCTGCCTCTATCGCACCATCAAATGCACATGCTTTCACGTATGAAGAGGTAGCCAACTGACCAGCCAAACCACCTACACCCTCTGCCAATGGCAATGTGATAGCGGCGTCTTTCATCCAACATTGAGTGATGCTGACAAACAGCGAAGCATTACCTGCGATACCACCAAACATACCTTTGTATGCTTCTCCTACTACTTTAGGAGATATGATTTGTATGTTTTGCAGAGTGGCTGTTACATTTTCTACTTCCATCGAACCATCATCGCCACTCATATTGCCTTGAATCGTATTCACTACTATACCTGCTGGAGTGGATACCTCACCCAACTGCATAACTGGATGTGATATCACCAAATCCTTGATAGTCGCATTATCATTGACAAAAGCAAACAAGCCACTACCATCCAAGTTTACGTTCTTGAATTGGTAATTATCGCCGTCTAAGACACCAGTAAATGCTGTCTTCAATCCTGCAAATGGTACACTCATAAAGTCCACATCATTCACCACCAAATAGTGCGCATCTGGCGCATTCTCAATCTTCATGAAATCAGTCATAGAGGTAATCTGATAGGGATCTTCCGCGGTACCAGAACCTTTTAGCGGTTTTTCAGCTAGTGGCAATTGAGTGAAATTCAATGTGTATTGACCTTTGTCATTTGTATAAATGGTCAGCAATTGTGGATCGTTCTGCGCATTCAGTAGGAAAACGGTGTTGATATCGCCACCCTTACTAGCATCTTTGCCATAATCCAAGAGAATATCTCCGTTGGTACTACATACTAGCAGGGCTGTCTCCTTGTCATTCGTGTTCTTTTCGGCATAACGCTTCACTAGTACCATATACTCGCGCGCAGCGTCTGTGTTGAATACCATTGGATTCAGAGCATCCGCACTCACATACACATTCGCAGCCTCAATGCGTGGACCAAGATTAATCTTCTCATAGTGGTTAAACGAACCATCCTTGTTCAGCCATGCTAATTTCTGCGATACGGTACCATCTTGTTCGTTGTCGCCTTGCAGCAGTGCTACCACATACTGATACGAATCACCTACTGGATAACGATCTATATTCTGCGATACGGTCTTGCCATCCTCCAAATAGATGGATATTTCAGACTCTACTGTGCATGATGGAACATTCACAAACAAGAACTCACCATCATACTCCTCTTTGATAAACATCCATTGATCCTCTTGACCTGCTATAGGGTTCATACGAACGCTTGATAGCACGTTCTCTGCAATAGTACCCACTTTTTGACCAGCCACGTCATACAGATAGTACGACTTTACCGACCCATCGCTATCCAAATCATATTTTTCCATAGTAACTACATACGCTGGTGTGTTACCGCCGTTGTAGTTCATGATAATATCCCCATCAAATCCTAGACCACCTAGCAATGGGAAGGTGTATAGCAACTTCTCATTGGCATCTTGCACCACAGGAATCTTAGTCGTGTGCACGGTGTCGAATTTCTGATTGAGGTAGGTGATTACCAGATTGTTATTCTCATTAACCACAGGATCTTGATCCAATGGTGTACCTGGGACAAAATAGGGTTTCTCATATTGTGTCGTCACATAGTTGATGTACGCACCATTCTTCACCATGAAGACTGGGAACAAATCGTTGTCCGATGCAGCAATATTGCTATACGGAATAGCAAAGGTGTGCTTCAACTCAGGACGGTCTGGTGATGCATACGATGCCTTGGTATAGGTGTCAAAATACTGCATACCAGATGCGGTGTTTGCACTATCACGACGGAAAATAACCGTGTAATTCTCGTTGTATTCGCCTAGGTTTTTAGACATTACCATGTTGCCAGGCATCTCGCATACAGGCTGTGTGCTGACACTATCGCTATAGATGGAATAGACGCGGTTGAAGTATTTATTCACATATTGCTTCGTATTAGCAGTGATGAGTAGCATCAACTCATAGTTGTTGTCAAAGTTGAAGAACTTCTTTGTCACGAAACTCGTTACTTGCAAATCGCGCACTCCCGTCACATTTTCATCTGCAATCACTAGTGAGTCGGCTATCTGACCCACCAATTGCTTCTTGGAGTCATATACCTTCAAATCCACAAAGGTATAAAAACTAGACTTCGTCGTAAAATCTGCAGTATATGTCCACATCTCGCCATCTGGACCATTCAAAAAGCCGAAACTATCAGTCGGACCTAATTGCATTGTTGGCTCCTGTGCCGACACCTGCATACCCAACAGCATCATTATAATGCTGATACATGTAAAAAACTTTTTCATACCTTCAATTATCTTTTTGATTAAAATTTACCTTCTTCATTGCCTATAAAAAGCGCGCAAAGGTACAAAAAAAAATGCAAATATACAAGAAAATCCACAAAAACTTTGTTTTTCTTGTCCTAAAACCTTTACAAATATATAGGAATCACTAACTAATTACTAACTTATCACTAACTAATCACTAACTAATCACTAACTATCGATAAGGGATTAGAAAAAGAAAGACAAAACGTTGGGTAAACAAAAAAAAATATGACAATATTGTGCATGTCAAATATTTTTTGTACCTTTGTAGCCAAATTGCGTATTTTGCGCCTTTTGAAAACATTTACACTTTTACAACTCTTGAAATATTTAAATAAATAAGATATGGCAGACGATAAGAAAATTATTTTCTCGATGGTGGGTGTGAGCAAGAGTTTCTCCCCACAAAAAAAAGTACTTAACAACATCTACCTTAGCTTCTTCTACGGAGCAAAAATTGGTATCATTGGTCTCAACGGTGCGGGTAAATCTACCCTACTCAAGATTATTGCAGGTATTGAAAAGAATTACGAAGGTGAAGTGGTATTCTCACCTGGCTATAGCGTAGGTTATCTAGAACAAGATCCTCAACTTGACCCCGAAAAGACCGTGCGCGAGTGCGTGCAAGAAGGTGTACGACCCATCATGGATATGCTCGCCGAATACGATGCTATCAATATGGCATTCGCTGAGCCAGATGCCGATTTCGATAAGTTGCTTGCCCGCCAAGCAGAATTGCAAGATAAGCTCGACAGCGTGGATGCATGGAACATAGACACACGTCTTGACCGTGCTATGGACGCATTACGTTGCCCTGCTGACGATGCACAAGTGAAGCATCTGTCGGGAGGTGAGCGTCGTCGTGTAGCACTATGTCGTTTGCTACTTCAACAACCTGATATCCTGCTGCTGGATGAGCCTACTAACCACCTTGACGCGGAATCAATCGACTGGTTGGAGCAACACCTGCACCAATATGCGGGTACAGTGATCTGTATCACCCACGACCGCTATTTCTTGGATAATGTAGCAGGTTGGATTCTCGAATTAGACCGTGGTGAAGGTATTCCATGGAAGGGCAACTACTCTTCTTGGCTGGAGCAAAAGACCGCTCGTATGGCAATGGAGGAGAAACAAGCCAGCAAACGTCGCAAGACATTGGAGCGCGAGTTGGAATGGGTACGCATGGCACCTAAAGCACGTCAAGCCAAAGGTAAAGCTCGTTTGGCTGCATACGATAGGATGTTGAATGAAGAGCAGAAAGAGCGCGAGGAGAAGCTGGAGATATTCATTCCTAACGGTCCACGTTTGGGTAACAAAGTTATCAATGCTGAGGGCGTAAGCAAGGCCTTTGGCGAGAAACTGCTGTTTGAGGATTTGGAGTTTATGCTTCCACCCAATGGTATCGTAGGTATTATCGGCCCTAACGGTGCGGGTAAAACAACACTATTCCGCATGATTATGGGTATGGAGCAAGCCGATAAAGGTACTTTTGCCGTGGGCGAGACTGTGCGCGTGGGTTATGTGGATCAAGTGCACTCGAATATAGACCCTAACAAGAGCGTTTTTGAGACGATCTCGGAAGGTACAGAATATATCCGCGTAGGGGGTCGCGAAGTGAATGCACGTGCATATCTGAGCCGTTTCAACTTCACAGGTGCTGACCAAGAGAAGAAATGCGGTGTGCTCTCTGGTGGTGAGCGTAACCGCTTGCACTTGGCATTGACATTGAAGTCCGAAGCCAATGTATTGCTGCTTGATGAGCCAACCAACGATATTGACGTGAACACCTTGCGTGCATTAGAAGAAGGTCTGGAGAACTTTGCTGGTTGTGCAGTAGTCATCTCGCACGACCGTTGGTTCCTCGATCGTATATGTACGCATATCCTTGCTTTTGAGGGAGATAGCAAGGTATTCTGGTTTGAAGGTAGTTATTCGGAGTATGAGGCGAACAAGAAAATGCGCCTTGGCGATGATGCTACCGAGCCTAAGCGTATTCGCTATCGTAAGCTAGAATAATCTATTCGGAATATGGCAGGGATATATATACATATTCCTTTTTGTAAAACAAGGTGCAAGTACTGCGACTTCTTTTCTACAACGCATTTAGAGAAAAGGACGCAATATGTAGATGCCTTGCTCGCAGAATGGCACGATCGATACCCAATACACGATATCCAATACACGATATCTACCATATATATCGGTGGTGGAACGCCGAGTACACTAGATTGCACGGATTTGGATAAGATTATATCCACCTGTTTACAATCGCTGCACAATACTACGCAATCGCTTGAAATTACGCTTGAAGCTAACCCTGGTGACATCACGTTGGAGAAAGTTCAAGCATGGCGCAGAATGGGAATCAACCGATTAAGCATTGGCATACAAAGTTTTGATGACGATTTGCTGCGCCTCCTTGGCAGACGCCACAACACGCAACAAGCGCTAGATGCTGTAGCCATTGCACAAGCAGCAGGGTTTGATAATATATCCATTGACCTTATGTATGCCCTACCCTCGCAGACCATGCAGCAATGGCAACGCGATGTGCAAATGGCTCTGCAACTTAACGTACAACATATCTCCACCTATGGACTCATCTATGAAGAAGGAACGGTGCTCACAGCCTTATTGGAGAGAGGACATATTCTACCTATAGATGAAGATACGGAAATGCAGATGTATGATTATCTGGTGGAGCAATTAACCGCGAACAGGTTTGAGCATTACGAAGTTAGCAACTTCGCACGCAAAGGATGCCGTTCAAAGCATAATTCCAACTATTGGAATGACACACCATACATAGGTCTGGGAGCAGGGGCACATAGCTACGATGGCAAGGTTAGGCAATGGAATGTCAGCGATATTGATGCATATATTGAGCAGGCAATGGCACACAATTTGCAGCCCGAACGAGAAGTATTAACCAATGAGCAACGTCACACCGAACGCATCATGCTCGGACTGCGCACAAGCCAAGGCATAGCCATCAATGAAATAGACATCAACAAAGCACAACCCTATATAAAACAAGGATTGCTTATACAACGTGGCAACCACATTGCGGCAACCACCAAAGGATTTCATATACTCAACAGAATAATTGAAGATTTAATATAAACATGGCAAGTACTACATTTAAGAAGACATTTGCATTATGGTTTTGGGGCATAATCGCCTTAGGAATCGTATCAATCATTGTATTATTTTGGATGATTACCAAAGGATGGTTAGGCTATCTACCACCACTTGATGAATTACAGAATCCTAAGAATAAGTTTGCAACAGAAGTCATATCGTCTGATATGCAATTGCTCGGACGCTACTACCGCAATGAGAATCGCGTCAGTGTGGCATATACAGATATCTCACCCAATATGATCAATGCGCTCATTGCTACAGAGGATGTACGCTTCTACGACCATACTGGTGTAGATGTCAAGTCACTGATGCGTGCTATTATTATGCTCGGCAAGGCAGGTGGCGGTAGTACCATCACCCAACAGTTGGCTAAACAATTATGGTCACCACGTGCTAACAACATTTTCGAACGTGCCCTGCAAAAACCTATAGAATGGGTTATTGCAACCAAACTAGAGCGTCTATACTCCAAAGAGGAAATACTTACTATGTACCTTAACCAGTTCGACTTCCTTTATAATGCAGTAGGTATCAAATCCGCAGCACAAGTATATTTTAGTACTACCCCTGCAAACCTGAAGATAGAAGAAGCAGCAATGCTAGTAGGCATGTGTAAGAACCCTGCACTATACAACCCAAGACGACGCCCTGCAAACGCACTCAATCGTCGTAATACAGTACTCAATCAAATGTGCAAATACGACTATATCACCGAACAAGTATGCGACTCACTCAAGGCATTGCCTATAGAACTAAAATACCAATCGGTTGACCATAAGCAAGGGCTTGCACCCTATTTCCGCGAATATTTACGACAAATACTAACCGCCAAGGAACCTAAGCGAAGCAACTACTCTGAGTGGAATATGCTTCAGTATGATATTGACCGCCGTTTATGGGAGGAAAATCCACTCTATGGCTTCTGTAACAAAAACCACAAACCCGATGGTACACCCTATGATTTATACCATGATGGTTTGCGTATTTACACCACCATTGACTCACGCATGCAGCAATATGCGGAGGAAGCGGTCTGCGAACATATGCAAGCACTTCAAAAGGATTTTTTCCGAGAAAAACGCAAAAAATCTTATGCTCCTTTCTCTCAAGATCTTACTCCAGAGGATATTGACGGTATCATGAATCGTTCTATGCGTCAGACAGATCGCTATCGTGCACTCAAGAAGCAAGGTATGAACGAGACGGAAATCAAAAAAGTGTTTAATACCCCAGTAACTATGCGCGTCTTCTCCTATAATGGACTGATTGACACCACCATGACACCGCTTGATTCTATTCGTTGGAACAAACACTTCCTCCGTTGTGGCTTCATGTCAATGGATGCACATTCAGGCGCAGTAAAAGCATATGTAGGTGGTCCAAACTTCACGCACTTCCAATACGACATGGTCACTTCAGGTCGTCGTCAAGTAGGTTCTACTATCAAGCCATACTTATTCACATTGGCTATGGACGAAGGTATGTGGCCATGTGATAGTACGGTGAATGACTCCATCACCCTCATTGACGGCAATGGCGTGGCATGGACACCACGCGATGACCATCATGCTAACCAAGGCGAAATGGTTACCCTTAATTGGGGACTAGAGAAATCTAGTAACTGGATTACCGCCTACCTTATGTCGCTCTTTACTCCTGAACAGCTCGTGCGCATGATGCGTTCATTTGGTATTGAGGGACAGCTTGACCCTGTGGTTAGTCTCTGCCTCGGACCATGCGAAGTGAGCGTAAAAGAAATGGTGGATGCCTATACTACTTTCCCAAACAAAGGAATCCGTGTGGAACCGCTCTACGTCACTCGCATTGAAGATAACAACGGCAATATATTGGCTACCTTCATGCCTAAAACCTACGAAATTATCAGTGAAACAACATCTTATAAAATGGTCTATATGTTGCAAAACGTTATGGATCACGGCACAGGCGTGCGTGCACGCTTCCGTTATGGGCTCAAAGCCCCAATGGGTGGAAAGACAGGTACTTCGCAGAACCATTCAGACGGTTGGTTTGTAGGTTTCACCCCTTCACTAGTAAGCGGCGTATGGGTAGGTGGTGAAGACCGTAGTATCCACTTTGATAATATGTCAGCAGGTCAAGGCGCCAATATGGCTTTGCCTATTTGGGCAATATATATGCAGAAAGTCTATGCTGATGAGCAATTAGGCTATAGTGTAGAGGAGCAATTTGATATTCCCGAATGGTTTGACCCTGAAGCAGGATGCAAATAAGGCGCAAGTACATAGTACTAATTGGTCTGGGAGCTTGGTTTCTGACTCTTGGTTCCATACAAGCACAGCTAAATACCGACCGCATTACTGCCATCGGACGTAATGCTTTGTATTTTGATGATTATGTACTGAGTATTCAATACTTTAACCAAGTCATTAAACTCAAGCCATATTTGAGCGAGCCCTATCTACTTCGCGCAATAGCCAAGATACAATTAGGTGATTACATCGGTGCAGAATTGGATTGCAATGCCGCCATTGAGCGTAATCCATTTCAACCTGGCGCATACTATACACGTGGATTTATCTATCGACAAACCAACCAATTGGAAAAAGCCTCACGAGACTTCAGTGAGGCACTAGTCTTTGCCCCTGAAAATAGAACATATATCGCCATGCGAGCCGATGTGCTAGCAGAACTCAAACAATACAACCTTGCTCTACAAGATATCAATCACCTACTCCATCGCGATCCACAATCAGCAGCACTGCATTTCGAAAAAGGCAGTATATGCTTACGCAGTAATGATACGCTCTGTGCACTTAATGCTTTTACTCAGGCAACCGAGTACGACTCACAAAATCCCGCCAACTGGTCTGCATTAGGACTGGTGCAACTGATGCAAGACAATCAAGAAGATGCACTCACATCATTGAGTAAGTCCATTGAGCATGGTAGCAAATGGGCGGGCGACTACATTAACCGCGGTATTATCTACTACCGCAAGCACAACTACCGCAGCGCACTCAGTGATTATGACAAAGCTATAGCACTATCTCCACGCGATGCACAATGTTACTACAATCGTGGTGTGCTGCGGCAAGAACTAGGAGACTATAACCGTGCATTAGAAGACTTCACACAAGCCATCAACTTTGCACCTGACCAAATAGAGATTTACTACCAACGCGGAATGGTACAACTGCAACTGCGCCAATGGCGAGAAGCACTAGAAGACTTCAACATCATCATCAAACGATATCCCTATTTCCTACCAGCCTACTACCTTGCTGCGCAAGCAGAGACTTCGCTAGGGCATGAAAAAGCAGCCTTCGAACTACGTCAACAAGCCTATAACCTTGAACAAAAGAAAGATAGTATTCAATCGCTACAAACAAATATGCAGATAGCAGATGCACAACCTCAACAGCGCGACCGACGTAAAGAATTCTCTGCCTTGGCTGCACAAAACCAAGAATCTAGCACAGAAGAAAATAAATACAATAGCGATACACGAGGTACCGTGCAAAAACGCTATACCGATGTCGTGAACGAACCTAACATATTCCTATCCTATTATGCAGTCAACACCAGTGCTACAGCGCTACGCCAGACCAACTACTCACATGCTACAGTTGATGCATACAATCGTACCATGCAATTGCCAGCCCCACTCCGATTCACGACCAAAGAGATCACTCTAACGGCAGATATGGTTAATCAGCATTTTGCACAAATTAGCAACCTATCGCGCCAAATAGACTTGCTTGAACAAGTAGCGTCACCTAATTCGCAAACCAATGACCAGCTCTGCGCCGCTTATATCGCACGAGCTTTTGAATTTGCCTTAGTACAAGACTATTCTTCAGCCTTGGATGATGTAACACGCGCCATACTAATGGATAGCAAACTATATTTCGCATACTTCTGTCGTGCTAATTGGAGATATAAGTGGCTAGAATACAAACGAGCAATGGGAGAAAGTACAGATGCTGCAGAGTTTGAGCTCATGATGCGTGACTACGATTATGTCATCAACCATCTGCCTGACTTCTCTTTTGCGTATTACAACAAAGCCAATATGCTCTGCCTACAGCAAGACTTCAAAGCTGCTATCTCTTATTATAGCCAAGCTATAGCAGCAGACGGCGATTTCGCCGAGGCATACTTCAACCGCGGTTTGACATATATATATATCAATGAAACGGATAAAGGTGTCAAAGACCTTAGCAAAGCAGGTGAATTAGGAATTTATCAAGCATATAATTTGATATCAAGGTTTCAATAGAAGATAAGAGATGAGAAAGATTTGGCACATACTACTGATGACTCTTGGTTCCTGGCTCCTATTTCCTAATGCCACAAGCGCACAAGTGCTCTACCGTATTTCAGGTAATGCGGCAACGGCTCCGTCATACATATTAGCTACTAACAAACTGGTAGATATGACATTTTTAGACTCCATCCCCAACGTCTTCAAATGCTATAGTGAGTGTGATAAGGTCATCACCGAATTTACGATGCAAGATTACGAAGCTCTTGCAGCATTGCGCCAAGCAGCCATTCTACCCGATTCGGTGAGATTGAGCCATTTCTATAGCAACGAACAATACAACGAGATAGATGATGCTCTGCGCATCAGTCTAGGTATGGGATTGGATAAACTAGGCAGGATGAAACCATCATACCTTGCAGAAATGTACCGCAACGAATTAATGAAGAAGTGGCTTCATTACGATGAAGACCGCTCCATGGAAACCTTCTTTGAGAAAGTAGCAGCACAAAGCAATATTCCCGTATATGGTTTAGATGATGTGGGTGAGACGATGTATATACTCTTCGACCGTGAGCCCTTTCACTGGCAATGTGAAGAGTTGCTGAAACTGGTGGAATATCCAGAGAAAGAAGTACGCTTTGAGCGTTCGCTATTAGAAATGTATCAATATGGTCGATTGACAGATATGGCATATTTTGTAAAATCACCAGACAATCAAACTTCTTTATCTTTCTCTGATTACAAAGTGTATAGTCAGCGCAATCAGCAATGGGTAAAACGATTAACGCCCTACCTCAAAGAAGGTAAGGCGTTTATCACTCTCAATGCCATTTATCTTGGTGGAGAAGAGGGATTAATTGCTCAACTCAAAGCATCGGGCTTCCGCGTAAAAGCGGTTAACCGCTAAGCGTTATCGTCTGCTTCCTCCTCCCGAACGTGATCCAGAAGACATACTCCCCGAACGAGTTCCAGAACTCATTCCCGATGAGCGCGTGCTTGTGCCCATACTAGAAGAGCGCACCGCGCTCGAGGATGAACGCATTGGCGCACTAGATGAGCGCACTGCGCTACTCTGTGTGCGACTAGGAGTAGCTACACGTTGAGTAGAGCTCTGCGTGCGAGTAGGCGTAGCTACACGTTGGGTAGAACTCTGCGTACGGGTAGGAGTAGCTACACGTTGGGTAGAACTCTGCGTACGAGTAGGAGTTGTTACACGTTTGGTAGTACTCTGTGTGCGCGTAGCAGTAGTAGAGGTACGCGCAGCATTGCCGCGTGTAGTAGCATTTGCAGATGCACTGCGCACATTCGAACTACCATAGGTGCGATTGATAGTAGCTTGCGTCCCACGTTGAGAAGTCGTGTTGATACGTGTAGATGGTGTGGCTGTTCTGGAAGCAGTACCTCTTACAGTACTGGCATCACGCACAGCTGTTCTACGTCCTTGCTCCAACGAGCGAGCATTGCTAATGTTGCGCGATGCATTACGGGTAGCAAACGAACGCTCAGGGTGGCGAGTTGCCAAATCATTGCGACTTACGCGGTCATACATCGGACGATAGTGGGCATGGTGATGATGTCCTGTGCGATAAGAACAAATAGGATAATGATAGTGGTGCCAGTAGCAGTGATCCCAATATATAAATGGATCTACGCAATAGTATGGACGCCACCAACCTGGCCAATATCCCCAATAATAAGGTGAATGCCAGCATACCCAAGAAGATCCCCAGAACCAGTCATAAATATATGGGCGATAAATATACACTGGCTCTATGATATAATTGGCACCATAGATATACTCATCACCAACGACCTGTACTGTGATTTGGTCATTATCATCTTTTTCCACAAAGATAGACGCCACATCTTGATATATATCCTTTGCCAATACGGCTTGGATAACTACTAGATGTCGATTGCCATCAGCAGTCTCAATCACACGCAGATAATCCACTTCTCCATCTCCATTCAAGTCCAGATTAGAGAATGCAGAGTCTGGATTATTCAACATTTGCTCAAATTGCTCAAGGTCTTTAGCTTGTCCAAAGAGTGTTGCCACAGTCTTCAAGTCAAGATTCTCGGATATATCAGACGACGTAGCAGTAACCGTTACGGTCTCATCTGCCACAGCAATTGACAATTGATAGTTAACAATTGACAATAAGAAAGTTAAAAATAATACTCGTTTCATGTTACACTAAGTTTAGATTGTGATGCATTTTCTCCTTTTTAGTACGCATATAACGCAAATTGTATGGATTAGGAGCTATCTCTATTGGAATATTTTCTACAATTTCTATGCCAAAACTCTCTAACCCTATTCGCTTGATAGGATTATTGGTCATCAAACGTAGTTTTCTCGCCCCCATTTGCTGTAGTATTTGCGCTCCTACCCCATAATTGCGCTCATCAGGTTGGAAACCCAAATGGACGTTGGCTTCTACTGTATCATCACCTTGTTCTTGTAATTTGTATGCACGAATCTTGTTCATCAGTCCAATACCCCGTCCCTCTTGATTCATATACACGATGATTCCTTTTCCTTCTTTCTCTACCATTTGCATGGCTTTGTGGAGTTGCTCACCACATTCGCATCGCTTCGAAGCAAAGATATCTCCCGTCATACAAGATGAGTGCACACGGCATAAGATGGGTTCATCTGCCGCCCATTCTCCTTTAACCAGAACAATATGCTCCAATCCTGTAGTCAGTTCTCGGAAAGGCGTAAGCATGAAGTCGCCATATTCTGTAGGTAGGTTCACCGTTTCGCCACGCTCCACAAGTGTATTGTGTAGCGGTTGTGTAACATCGTGTAGCGGTTGTAGTACGTTGTTTATGCGGTATGCAATGAGATCTTTGATAGAGATGAGGCTCAATCCATATTCCTCAGCCACTTTCTCCAGTTGCGGCATACGCGCCATGGTGCCGTCTTCATTCATAATCTCAATCAATGCTGCAACAGGTTGCAAACCTGCCAATCGTGCCAAATCCACAGCCGCCTCGGTGTGTCCTGCACGTTGCAAAACTCCACGCTCTTGCGCATATAGCGGATTGATATGTCCTGGGCGACCAAAGGTCTGTGGTGTAGAAGTGGGGTCTGCCAATGCACGAATGGTAGCAGCGCGGTCTTCTGCACTCACACCAGTAGTACAACCCTCCAGTTTATCTACTGTAACGGTGAAGGGAGTACCAAGCATCGAAGTATTATTCGATACTTGGTGTACGAGATCCAATTCTGCACAACGCGTTTCGGGTAGTGGTACACAAAGTACACCACGCCCATGCTGAAGCATAAAGTTGACTTTCTCAGGGGTTATCTTTTCCGCAGCAATGATAAAATCGCCCTCATTCTCACGGTCTTCATCATCAACTACAATCACGAATTTGCCTTCGCGAATATCTTCGATAGCTTTTTCAATCTTTTCCATATATATAATACAACTATTTTCAGTTTATATAGGTATTTTATCCACACTTCAGGTTTAAAAAGAGGTGAATCGGTAGCCGCAGTATAGGTAAGAAAGATACCTATTGGCAACAACACGAACGAACTGAGCCACATACCTGACCAACAGGGCCATAATGCTTCACGTGCCATCTTGTAGCCCGTATTATCGATAATATAATAGATGATAAACATCACTACTGAAATTACCACAGGAGCTCCCAAACCTCCCTTACG
Source organism: uncultured Bacteroidales bacterium (assembly GCA_937891975.1). Taxonomy (GTDB): domain Bacteria; phylum Bacteroidota; class Bacteroidia; order Bacteroidales; family Paludibacteraceae; genus Colicola. Next base: position 6,408 of record CALAUA010000013.1, on the reverse strand, counting down.
TGTAATGGCACCTAAAGGAGCACCAATGAAGAAGAATATTAAGCATGCAAATGCTAAAGTAAATTTTCGGTGCAACTCTATCTCATGTTTACGGATATATCGCTGATAATCATTGAGCATCAATGCATTGTAATCAATTTGGTCACGCTGACTTTTAGCTTTCTCCAATGCAGCAGAGAAAGCACGATAGCGCTCATCATCAGAGAAATGCGCATACAACGAATCCACTTGATATTCAGCATATTGCTGTTTGTTCCCTTCAAAAGCATCCACATTACGCGCCGCAACACGTTCACGACCAAAATAGCGATTGTTTATCAAATCCTTACTCTGATCTTGACTTCGACCATGCGCTAAGAGTTGCACTGAATCAATAGATTGCACTAACTCAACGACATCTTTTGACACATGTTGATCTGCCAATACATCTTCGTTGTAACGATCAAATTCCATATCAAAATCAATAAGCATCTGTTTTTGCGCAAAACTCTCACGACGATAAGGAATATTCTTCTCGGAATGAGTGGCTTTCTGCTGCTTACGATCAAGGTTCTCAAAAGATTCGCCAGAATAGAGTTTGAGAATAAGGAACTTCTTATCATCGGTGAAATAGATTTCTCCTGAGTCTGCCACCATAACTGTGGCATTGCGGAAACCCTCAGAATAGTCATATATCATCAAATCATAAAGCATACCTTTTTGGGGATTCTTTTGACGGACATAGATATTGTAGCCATCTATCCCATCATAAAACTCACCTTGAGGAATCTCCAGTTCGGGCGACTTTTGCTTGAGAGAAAAAATCAACGCCCAGAGTTTGACCTGTGATACAGGTAAAACATAGTTAGAAAACATAAACGCTCCTACACACACGAAACCTATGGCAATTGCCAATGGACGCATAATACGAAAAAGACTAACACCTGCGGCCTTCATGGCTGTGAGTTCGAACTTCTCACCTAGATTACCAAAAGTCATCAAAGAAGCTAATAAGATTGCCAACGGCAATGCAAGCGGTACAACAGAAGCTACGGCATAGACAAAGAACTCCATCAACACACTGATTTCTACGCCTTTACCTACCAAATCATTAACATGCATCCACACAAACTGCATCAGCAGAATGAAGATACATATCAAGAAAGTCATTAGCAGTAACCCAAGGAACTGCTTAAGTAAATATATATCAATCTTTTTAATCACTCTTTACCCTTCTAAATTTTCTGCCACAAAACTCAAAGGTAATAAATCTGCCGCCGCTTCAAATACCACACACTCATCTTCACCATACAACACTACCTGCATTGGCGTAGCATAACGATGTTCGGTCTCCAACATGACTTGACGGCATGCACCACAAGGCGTGCCTGCTTTCTTGGTAAAATGCCCCTTTGTGTAGCAAGCTATGGCCAACGCTACAACTGGCTGCGATGGATAATTGGCATTAGCCGCAAACAATGCTACACGCTCAGCGCAAAGACCACTAGGATAAGCTGCATTCTCTTGGTTGCTACCAGTTACTATTGTGCCATCCTTTAGCAACGCAGCAGCACCAACGCAAAAGCCTGAATAAGGACTATAGGCTTGCTTTGTCATTGCTTTCGCCTTCTCTACTAATGTGTGTAGAGTTGTATCTAATTCATGTTCTTCGCACACGACCAATCGTGTGCTCAATGTCATCTCTTTCATAAAGGTATACTAATTGCGCTGCAAAGGTACAAAAAAAATAGTATATGTGCAAGCATATTAGATTTTTTAACAAAAATAGCCGTACTAATCAAGTATTGAACCTTAAAAATGAATCGGAATAAATAGCAGGAGATTCAGAGTGGTACGGGAATGGTACGGGAATGGTATGGGAATGGTATGGGAATGGTAACGGTAAATCTACGTAGAAGGTTAGTCATAACAAAGATTTTTTCCAATAAAGATTTGCACATATGTTTTTTTTTTCGTACCTTTGCCGCCGCTAACACATTAAACTTAACACTCAAGTTTAGAGAAAAATAAAATATGACATTCACGCACCTACACGTTCACTCACACTACTCCGTATTGGATGGAATGAGTAAGGTACCTGACTTGGTAGATAAGTCTATTAAGTTGGGTATGCCTGCTATTGCTCTCACCGATCACGGATGTATGTATGGTATCAAAGAGTTGCTCGACTATTGCAAAAAAGCGAACAAAAAACTCAAAGAAAAAGCGCAAGAAGAAGGTACAGAGTTCGTGCCTTTCAAACCGATTGTAGGTGTAGAAGCATACTGCGCACGTCGTAGTCGTTTGCAACGCGACAAAGACCTAAAAGCAGTGAATGCAGAAGGCAAACCATATATCGTAGACCAAAGTGGATGGCACCTGATACTGCTGGCAAAAAACATGCAAGGCTACCGCAATCTGTGTAGGATTGTGAGTGCCAGTTTTATGGAAGATAGTTACTACCGTCGTCCACGTATTGACCGCGATTTGCTGGAGCAATATCACGAAGGATTGATATGTTGCTCCGCTTGCTTAGGTGGCGAATTACCTCAGAAAATCATGGAAGGAATGAGTTTAGGGGATGCCGCTGATACGGCTATAGGACGCCCTAACGGGCTATCGGACGCTTCGCTATTGGATATGGGTGAGGCGACAAGATGGAAAGCCGCAGAGGAGACGATAGAGTGGTACAAAAATCTATTTGGAGAAGATTATTATATTGAGATTCAGCGTCATCAAACCACCAAGCCAGGAGCAGACCAACATGTATATCAAGTGCAGCGCGAGGTGAATCCTGTATTGGTGGAATTGGCAAAAAAGCATGGTGTGAAGGTGGTAGCTACCAACGATGTGCACTTCGTAGAAGAAGAGCATGCCGAAGCACACGACCACTTGGTATGCGTGAGCACCAACCACTTTATCGATGACGAGAATCGCATGCACTATACCAAGCAAGAATGGCTGAAATCACCTCAGGAAATGGAGGAGATTTTCAGTGACATTCCCGAAGCATTGGCAAATACACAAGAGATTGTAGATAAGGTGGAGGTGTACGATATTGACTCTGGACCTATCATGCCAAAATTCCCTATTCCTGAAGAGTTTGGTACAGAGGAAAGTTATCGCCAGAAATTCACCGAGCAAGACCTCTTTGAAGAATTCACGCGCGATGAACATGGCAATGTAGTTCTTAGCGAGGATAAAGCCAATGAAAAGATTAAGAAATTAGGCGGATATGACAAACTATACCGCATCAAACTGGAAGCAGATTACCTCGCCCATTTAGCATACAAAGGTGCACACGCACGCTACGGTGAGACACTGACCGAAGAACAAGAAGAGCGTATTAAGTTCGAATTACACATCATGAAGACAATGGGTTTCCCAGGTTACTTCTTGATTGTGATGGACTTTATCCGTGCGGCCCGTGAGGAGTTGGGCGTAAGCGTAGGTCCTGGACGTGGTAGTGCAGCAGGTTCGGTGGTGGCATATTGCTTGCGTATCACCGACTTAGACCCATTGAAATACGACTTACTGTTCGAGCGTTTCCTAAACCCCGATCGTATTTCTCTACCCGATATTGATACTGACTTTGACGATGCAGGTCGTGGTAAAGTGCTAGATTGGGTGAGCGATAAATATGGTCATACGCAAGTGGCACATATCATCACCTACGGCACCATGGCTACCAAATCAGCCATCGCAGATGTGGGACGTGTACAACGTATCCCACTACCTCGTGTCAATGAAATCAAGAGTTATATTCCCGATCGCAGTTTCCCCGATAACATCAAAGATGAGAAAGGCAAGTCACCAAAAGTCAACCTAAAGAACTGCTATAAGTACGTAGATGAATTGCGTATGCTGCTGAATGGCGATGAGCCTCAAATACGCAACATGCTCACCTACGCAGCACAATTGGAAGACACCATTCGCCAAGTGGGTGTACACGCATGCGGTGTAATTATTGGTGCTGATGATTTGACGAAGTTTGCTCCGCTGAGCACAGTAGAAGACCGCGAATCGGGCAAACGCGTGTTGGTAACGGAGTATGATGGTCATGTGGTAGAGAGTGTGGGATTGATTAAGATGGACTTCCTTGGGCTGAAGACATTGACCATCATCAAGGAGTGCTTGCAAAATATCTCCAAAGCACATGGCATCAACATTGATATTGACCATATCCCTATTGACGACGCAGATACCTATAAGCTCTTCCAAGAGGGCAGAACTGTGGGTGTGTTCCAGTTTGAGTCGGCGGGTATGCGCAAGTATATGAAGGAGCTCAAACCTACCGTCATCGGAGACCTCATTGCGATGAACGCATTGTACCGCCCTGGTCCAATGGACTATATTCCACAGTTTATCCGTCGCAAACATGGATTGGAACCCGTGACCTATGATATCCCCGTGATGGAGAAGTATCTAAAGGATACCTACGGCGTGACGGTGTATCAAGAGCAGGTGATGTTGCTCTCTCGTCTGCTGGCTAACTTTACCCGCGGCGAGAGTGACCAATTGCGTAAAGCGATGGGTAAGAAAATCATGGCGATGCTGGCAGAACTGAAACCAAAGTTTATCAATGGCGGTAAGAGCAACGGACATGATGAAAAAATTCTGGAGAAGATCTGGGCTGACTGGGAGAAGTTTGCATCCTATGCGTTCAACAAATCGCATGCAGCATGCTATTCATGGGTGGCCTATCAGACAGCATATCTAAAAGCCCACTACCCTGCCGAATTTATGGCAGCCAACTTGACTGTGGCAAAAGATGACATCAAGGATGTGACGAAGTTCATGGACGAGTGCAAAGCCATGAAGATTTCGGTACTTGCACCCGATGTCAATGAATCGGAGATGAACTTCACAGTCAACAGCAAGGGAGATGTACGCTTTGGATTGGGTGGCGTGAAAGGTGTAGGTGAAGGTGCAGTAGAAGCCATTATCAATGAGCGTACAAAGAATGGTAAGTATAAAGACCTATTTGACTTCTTAGAGCGGGTGAACCTACAAGCATGCAACCGCAAGACGGTCGAAAGTTTAGCATTAGCAGGTGCCTTTGACTGCTTCGAAGGTTTCTATCGTGAGCAATTATTTGGTACGAATGCCAAAGGTGAAAATATGTTGGAAGTGGTGATGCGTTACGGCAACCGCTATCAACAAGACAAGCAAGAACAGTCAATTACATTATTTGACGGTTTTGGCGGATTAGGAATAGAAGTGCAGCGCCCAGAGTTGCCTGTTGTACCACGCTGGACAACCATCGAACGACTCAACAAAGAGAAAGAGCTAATCGGCATCTTCCTCTCTGCTCACCCGCTGGATGAATGGGAATTTGAAGTACGCGAAATGTGTAATATCACAGCCGAAGAGATGCATCAATTCGAGGCATGGAGTTCGCCAACAGGACGTAATACATCTACCGTACAAGATGACGAGAGCGATGAAGAAAATGAAGAAATAGAGAAACTAACTCCTAATCAGTGGATTGAGAAGCGTGCAGGACAGCCATTGCATTTGGGTGGAATCATTGTGGCAGCAGAAGATCGTATGTCACAAAAAGGTAATCCTTGGGGAAAATATACCATTGAAGACTATACCGGTAGTTATCAATTTAGTGCATTTGGCGAAACATATCAGCGATTTGCTGCACTGCTCAAACCTAATGTGTACGTATATATAACTGGTGTCATACAGCAAAGAGGTGCACATATGAAATGGTTTAAACCCAAACCAGCAGAAGAAGCCGAATATGAATTTGCACTGCAACAAGTACAGTTGATTAAGGATGCACAAAAGGATTTACATAGTATCACACTACAGATTCCTATTGAGAATATACAACCCGACCTGATTGACAATCTATCCGAGATGACTCAACAATACACAGGTACTACTCCACTGCACGTACAGATCTTTGATACGATTAAGCAGAATGTGATAACTTTTAATGCCAATCCTATCCGCATGGATCAAACCTTTTACCATTGGCTACAAGAGTTGCAAACGGATGAGGTACTACAATATAAGGTGAATTAATCGTTTATGAACAAAAAAGAGAGACTCGCTGAGTCTCTCTTTTTTGTTAGTCGGGATGGCGAGATTCGAACTCACGACCTCCTGCTCCCAAAGCAGGCATTCTAACCGGGCTGAACTACATCCCGCACACTTTCTCTCTCGAAAGCGGGTGCAAAGGTACTGCTTTTTTTTGGTTTGACCAAATATTTTTCAAAAAAAATGCATTTTTTTCTATTTTTCTGCATTTTCTAGTTCTTTAATTCATATTTGGAGTCTAACATTGTATGTGTTTATAGCAAAGATCTGCAATCAAAACGAACTTTTTAAAATAAAATTTGCACATATGCATTTTTTTTCGTATCTTTGCAGGTTGAAATTGTCACTATAGTATTCTTTTAATGAAACTAGTTA
>CALAUA010000012.1 GCA_937891975.1 uncultured Bacteroidales bacterium | reverse complement strand
TACGCAAGAACTTAGGGTATTTGCTCTAAGCTTCTACAGTCAATATGTCAACCCCTTAGGGTTGTTTAGTTTAGTCAGAGCAAATCTCTAAACACTAAACATTCAACACTCAACTCATATTTAGGTGGTTATAGCGCTGAGGTCCCACCCCTTCCCATTCCGAACAGGGTCGTTAAGCTCAGCAACGCCGATGGTACTGCGTTTGTGGGAGAGTAGGTAGCCGCCATTTTCAGAACCCTTCATCATTACGATGAGGGGTTCTTTGTCGCTTTGCTACCAATCTATCAACTATTTTATATTACATATTTTTTTATTCTACATTTGATATGAAAGAAATAGATCCTCAAACAACTAATAGAGCGCAGCAATTTGAAATTTGGAAAAATGCTCCTAATCCAATGCTTGTATTTGTCAAAAAAATTGATGTAACGAACTTGATTAAAATAAGTAGAAAGAAACATTTGAAATTCAATATGTTATTGGATTATTGTATTGGTAAAGCAGCAATTAATCAGCACGAGTTTTATCTGTTACCTGTGGGCGATAAACTTATGCAGTTTGATAAGATAGCTATAAATACCATTGTCAAAAATCATACTGGTGAGGCAAGTTCCTGCGATATAGAATTTTCAGAAGACTTTGAAAAGTATAATCATGATTATCTAACATATACTTCTCAAGTAGCCATTAGTTGCACAGACCGAGATTTGTCAGAGGAGTGTATGGTGATAGGTACCTCTGCAATCGTAGATACAGAATTAGAATTTGCTGGTGGTATGTATAGCGGAATATATAACAATCCATATATAATTTGGGGGCGTTATTCAAAGCATTTCTTTAAGTATTATTTGAATATTTCTTTCCAATTCCATCACGCACAAATGGATGGTATGCATGCTGCTCATTTCTTGAATAATCTGCAACAAATGATACATACATTGAGAGTTAAATAATGTTATACATAACGTGGCATTATGCCACGTTTTTTTATATACGTTTTACACAAATTTTCTTTTGGCGCAGTTTTTGTTAGAGATTAGTAAAATACTTTAATGATTATTGCTATGATTAAAATCACTATTACAGACACAGAGTTTCTAGCCACAGAAGATGGTAAATTGCTGGGTAAGATAGAGTTTGTGCTATCGGATAATAAGATGACTATCCTGCATACATATGCTTACGAGAGTGGGCGAGGGATAGGAACACTGCTTATGCAAAATGCTGTTGAGTGGGCTAAGGAACATGATTATATGATAATACCTGTATGCTCTTTCGCAAAGAAATATCTATCTAAAGATTAAGACAAATCTCTACAGGTAAATTTGCATAATCCAAAAAAATGTAGTACCTTTGCAATGCAATTCTAAAAATAAAGATTTTATGGAAAATAAGGTAGCGGAAAACCCTTTCAAAAACCGCGTGTTGGCGGATGCCAACCGTTTAGAGGACGGCGCAAATGCGCCTACAGAACGCTCGCAAGCGAGCTACAGTTTAGAGGCAAGAGGCAAGAATACTTCCTTTATTGTGGTAACTGCATTGTTTGTGACACTATATGTGGTGTCCAATATCATGGCAGTGAAAGTAATTGGTCTTTGGAATCTGTTTTATTTTGATGCGGGAACGATTACTTTCCCGTTTGCATACATGTTAGGTGATGTGCTGACCGAGATTTGGGGATACAAGACCGCTCGCAAAGTCATCTTTACTACATTTCTGTGCAATATCGTTGTAGTAATCTGCACGCAGATTGGTGTATGGCTACCATCGCCTGATTATCTGGATGCAACGGCACAGGCATACAACACGATGTTTAGTTATGTGCCACGAATCGTGATTGCTTCATTGACTGGATTTCTGTTGGGAGAACTCAGTAATGCTTGGCTAATGGAGCGAATCAAGAAGTGGACGAATGGCAAAAGACTATGGGTACGAACGATAGGTAGTTCGGCAGTGGCGTATGTGTTTGACTCTCTGCCATTTGTGCTGATTGCTTTTGCGGGAACCGTCTCTGCACGCGATTTAATGTTGATGATAGCATTCCAGTATGTGTCGAAGTTGCTGATCGAGGCGGTGTTCGGTACGCCGATGGCGTATGCTGTGGTTTCCGTGATACGGAAAACACAGCGTTTAGAGAACGGGCAGAGCCCTACAGTTTAGTGTTTAGAGGTAAATTTTTGAGTTATGGCAAAGTACGAAGAAGTAATGATTGGTTTGAAGCAAGGCAAGTATGCACCTGCGTATATGCTTTGTGGAAAAGAGTCGTATTATATCGACTTGGTAGCCAGCTATATAGAGAATAATGTGCTAGATGAGATGGCGCGTGAGTTTGATCAAACAATCATCTATGGCAAGGATTTGAGCGGAGGAGATGTGTCGCCTGTGATTGGTGCGGCACGTGGGTTTGCTATGATGGGTGGATACAAAGTAATCATTGTGAAAGAGGCACAGAATATCAAGAAATGGGACGCATTGGCAATGTATATGGATAATCCACAGCCATCTACTATCTTGGTTTTCTGTTATAAGTATGGTTCGCCAGATAAGCGCCTAAATCTATTCAAGAACTGGGAAAAGAAAGGTGGAGTGCTGATGGAGTCGGAGCAACTGCGTGATTATCAGGTTGAGAAATGGATACGTGACTATGTGGCGGAATGGAATGAGGCGATGAAGCGAGAAGGCGAGGAGGCGATAAGGATTGATGAAAAAGTGGCGAAGATTTTGGCGGATAGTATAGGAAATGATCTGACACAGATAGTGGGTGCGTTGCAGAAGTTGATTGACGGTCGTCCTGATGGAGTGAAAGTGATTGATGCTGCGTTGGTGGAGCGGAATATCGGTATATCGAAGGATTTTAATGTGTTTGAGTTGCAGAGCGCATTGATTGCGGGCGATGTGGTGAAAGCCAATCGTATCACGCAGTATTTTGCGTCGTCTAAAGATCACCCCATGGTGAAAGAGTTGGGAATATTGTATGGCTTCTTTGCTAACTTGATGATTTATCACTACTTACCCGATAAGAGCGACCGAGTAGCAGCGAGTGCGTTGGGCGTATCGCCGTTTTTTGTGAAGGATTATGCGGCAGCCGCACGCCGATTCTCTGCGGGCAAGACCTTTGCAATTATTGGTTATTTCCGTGAGATAGATGCGCGATTGAAGGGTATCAATAACCCGAGTGCGAAGGATGCGGACTTGTGGAAGGAGTTGATTTATAAGATATTGCATTGATAGATCGCTGCGCTGTAGTGTGTGAGGATACATTTCGGACTCCGCCTGCAGGAGAGGACAGATTTCGAGGGCACCGACCTCGTGTGAACACGAACCCACCTCGAAATCATAGAAGGTCTTTTACTAAAATCGATTACCAAGGTACTGCAAAAAATGCAGGTATATACCTCGCACGCTCGCACTTTTTTGAAAAATACGGCTTCGCCTTCTGAATATGCTCTTCTACATACTCTTATGTAAGCAAGCTTCCAACGAGCAGTAGATGAACATATTCAATAGACAAAAGTCTATCTTTTTTGAAAATAATGTTCGCTTTGCTTGCGTATGTGCGAATTTTGTCGTACCTTTGCACCCGATTTTGAAAGAGGATAGATTTGGACTGCTTGCGACCTCTATAAAATAATGCTAAAAACTTGTTCCACAAGACCCAAACAGTCGCTTGTGGATTTTTTTGACCCTAACAATAGAAAATGAACTACTTATTTACATCCGAGAGTGTCAGCGAAGGACACCCAGACAAAGTGGCAGATCAAATTAGCGATGCCATCCTAGACCAATTCTTAGCATTAGACCCAAACTCACACGTAGCTTGTGAGACTATGGTGACCACAGGACAAGTCATCGTTGCAGGTGAAGTGTCAAGCGAGAAATATGTGGATATCCAAAGCACCGTGCGCAAAACCATCGCTGAGATTGGTTACACTAAGTCTGCCTACAAGTTCGAAGCAGAGAGCTGTGGCATATTGACCGCTTTGCACGAGCAGAGCGCAGATATTGCCCGTGGTGTGGACGGTCAAGGTACGGAGAACGTGGGTGAGCAAGGTGCAGGCGACCAAGGAATGATGTTTGGCTATGCCAGTGACGAGACCGAGAACTATATGCCGCTGACGTTGGACTTGGCACACACCTTAGTATATACGCTTGCGCGCGTGCGTAAAGAGGGCGAGGAAATGTTGTATCTCCGTCCTGACTCCAAGAGCCAAGTGACTATGGAGTATAGCGAGGCGGGTGAGCCATTGCGTATTGATACGATTGTGGTGAGTACCCAACATGATGAGGATGTTACTCAAGAGCAGATTAAGGCTGATATTCAGCGTGTGCTGTTGCCTCGCGTAGCAAAGCGTGACGCGAGATATGCAGAGTTGCTGAAGGGTGACTTCAAACTCTTGGTGAACCCAACGGGCAACTTTGTTATCGGTGGCCCTCATGGCGATACGGGTTTGACAGGAAGAAAGATTATCGTAGATACCTATGGTGGTCGCGGAGCACATGGTGGCGGTGCTTTCTCAGGTAAAGACCCATCGAAGGTGGACCGTTCTGCTGCGTATGCCGCTCGTTGGATTGCGAAAAACATGGTGGCAGCAGGTGTGGCTAAGGAAGTGCTGGTGCAAATCAGCTATGCGATTGGTGTGGCACAGCCTGTGAGCGTCTGCGTGAATACCTACGGTACTGCCAAAGTGGCAATGAGCGACGGTGAGATTGCTAAGAAAGTGAGCGAACTGTTCGACCTCCGTCCACAAGGCATCATCGAGGCATTGAAACTCAAACAACCTATGTACGAGGAGACTGCGCGCTACGGACATATGGGGCGCACCAACGAGGTGGTGAAGAAGCAGTTTGTGGACAACGGACAAGTGATTGAGCGCGAAGTGGAGTTGTTTACATGGGAGAAACTCGATAAGGTGGAAGAAATTCGTAAGAATTTCGGTGTTTAGTGGACGGCGTGGTACGCCTACAGTTTAGTGTTTAGAGATTATGACTAAAGTAAAACAATCATGGTTAGTTGTGGGCATCGTGCTATTGGCATTGGTGCTTGACCAAGTGTCGAAGGTGTATATCAAAACGCATTTCGAACTCGGCGAGGCACGCGAAGTGTTCTCGTGGTTCTGGATAGTGTTTGTAGAAAACAATGGCATGGCTTTTGGTATAGAGTGGTTTAGCAAGTTGCTGCTGACGCTGTTTCGTATAGTGGCAGTGGGCGTACTTGGATGGTATATCCACACGATGATCCATAAGCAAACCGTGCGTACTGGCTATCTCACAACCATAGCAATGGTGATAGCTGGTGCATTGGGCAATATCATCGATTGCGTGTTTTATGGCAAAATCTGGGGCTATGCCGAGTGGTTTCATGGTAGGGTAGTGGATATGCTCTATTTCCCATTGATACGCAATGCTGCTGGCGAATGTTTGTTCTTCCGACCCGTATTTAATATAGCAGACTCGTTCATCACGGTAGCGGTGTTCTTGATTATTATCTTCTATCGCAAAGACTTAGACGATAGTTTGAATCAGATTTTTCCGAAGAAAGAGGTTAGAGGTTAAAGGTTAGAGGTTAAAGGTGAAAGCTTAGAGGTGAAAAGTTCGGGTTTAAAGATAGTGTGTGTGCTACTTATGTGTGTGGCGATGATGGGTTGCCGTCCACGAGGTGTGTTGTCTAATCGTGAGATGCGAGATGTGCTGTATGATTTGCATCGTGCAGATGGTGCAATACAAGTGGCAGGATACAACTATTCCCACGATCAGGAGTTGTCGGGGTATTATAAAAATGTGTTAGATAAGCATGGAATCACTCAAGCAGAATTTGATTCTTCGTTAGTTTGGTTTACGGATAATCCTCAGATTTTCAATAAGATCTATCCAAAAGTGATAGAACGGCTTGAAGCGGACTTCGAGGTGGAAAAGCAAATACGTGAAACTAAGCGTGAGAAAACATTGGCAAAGAAGAATAGTAATAATGCCACCCCAAAGCGTCAATTACGCGATATAGAGGATGTCAAACAGGAGCTCCGCAATGGATACGAAAATCCATGGAAATTATGGACGCCTAAAGAATTTTGCAAAAAAAATGTCGTAATATTTGGTCAATTGGAAAAAAAGCAGTAACTTTGCACACTTTTTCGGGCGATTTGGTGTGACCACCTTTGAAACCCCTAAAACTTTTAGAACTTTTTAAACTAATATTTATATTAATTCGCCATGTTGGGCAGTGGGGCTCAGAGAGCACGTAAAGTTGTCTGTCGACATGGTCAAAACATTAAAAAACAAATGGATACATTAAGTTACAAGACTGTATCAGCTAACAAGGCAACCGTTCAAAAGGAATGGGTTGTTATTGATGCTGAGGGCCAAGTACTTGGCCGTATGTGCTCGAAGGTAGCTAAGCTCCTCCGTGGCAAGTACAAACCAAACTTCACTCCTAACGTGGATTGTGGTGACAATGTGATTATCATCAATGCTGACAAAGTGCAATTGACTGGTAACAAGTGGAATGACCGCGTATATGTACGCTACACTGGCTTCCCAGGTGGGCAACGCGAGATGACTCCTGCTCAAATGCTTGAGAAGGGCGCAGATCGTTTGATCCAAAAGGTGGTTAAAGGTATGCTTCCAAAGAATCGTCTTGGTCGCAAGATCATCGGTAACCTCCACGTGTTTGCAGGTGCAGAGCACAACATGCAAGCTCAACAACCAAAACAATTAGACATCAACACACTTAAATAATTGAAGATATGGAAATGATTAATGCATTAGGTCGTCGTAAAGCAGCAGTTGCTCGCGTTTATGTACAAGAAGGTACCGGCAAGATCACAATCAATGGCCGTGATTTGGATGTGTACTTCCCAAGTCCAATTCTTCAATACGTTGTTAAGCAACCTCTTAACAAACTTGAAGTGGCTGAGAAATATGATATCAAGGTGAACCTCGATGGTGGTGGCTACAAGGGTCAAGCAGAGGCATTGCGTCTTGCAATCGCTCGCGCACTCGTAAAGATCAACCCAGAGGACAAGCCAGCGTTGAAGGCAGAAGGCTTTATGACTCGCGATGCTCGTGAGGTAGAGCGTAAGAAGCCAGGTCAACCAAAGGCACGCAAACACTTCCAATTTAGTAAGCGTTAATATCCAAATAGCAGTGACTCCGTGGTGGCAACATGTTGCTCACCGCGGATTACTCTGTTATTCCTCCTATGCGCGCTTCTCTGCGTAGCGGAGGCAACGGATAAATTATGTAATAAATAATTCAAAACTAATCAAACAAAATGAGAACAAATTTTGATCAACTTCTCGAGGCTGGCTGCCACTTTGGTCACCTCAAACGCAAATGGAATCCTGCAATGGCTCCTTATATCTACATGGAGCGCAATGGTATCCACATCATCGACCTCAACAAGACTGTAGTTAAAATCGACGAGGCTGCTGAGGCATTGAAAGCTATCGCTAAATCTGGTCGCAAGATCCTCTTCGTTTCTACCAAGAAACAAGGTCAAGAGGTAGTAGCTCAAAAGGCTCAAGAGATCAACATGCCTTACATCACCGAGCGTTGGGCTGGTGGTATGTTGACTAACTTCCCTACAATCCGCAAGGCTGTAAAGAAAATGTCAACCATCGACAAGATGATGACCGACGGTACTTTCAACAACATCTCTAAACGCGAGAAACTCCAAATCACTCGCCAACGTGAGAAACTCGAGAAGAACCTCGGTTCAATCTCTGACTTGACTCGTCTTCCTAGCGCAGTATTCGTTGTTGACGTAATGAAAGAGCACATCGCTGTAGCTGAGGCTAACCGTTTGGGTATTCCTGTATTCGGTATTGTTGATACCAACTCTAACCCTAACAACATCGACTTCGTAATCCCAGCTAACGACGATGCTACCAAGTCTATCGACGTAATCTTGACCGCTGTTTGCGCAGCTATCCAAGAGGGTCTTGAGGAGCGCAAAGTAGAGAAAGCTGACGAAGAGGCTGCTGCAGCACAAGCTGCTGGCGAGGCTCCAGCTCCAAAAGAGCGCCGTCAACGCGTTCGCAAAGCTGCTCCAAAAGCAGAGGCTGAGAAAGTTGCAGAAGTAGCTGCTCCTGCAGAAGAGGCTAAAGCTGAGTAATTATTGATAAACAGATAAATTCTAGAAACAATGGCTGTTACATTAGCAGATATTAAGAAACTGCGCGACATCACTGGCGCAGGTATGATGGACGTAAAGAAGGCTCTCGAGGAGGCTAATGGCGACTTCGAGGTGGCTAAGGACTTGCTCCGTAAGCGTGGTCAAGCTATCGCTGCAAAGCGTAGCGAGCGCGAGGCTTCTGAAGGTTGCGTTTTGGCTAAGGCTGAGAATGGCTTTGGTGCAATCGTAGGCGTTAAGTGCGAGACCGACTTCGTAGCAAAGAACGAAGATTATGTCAACATGGTTAAGGCTATCCTTGAGGTGGCTATGACCGAGAAACCAGCTGACCTTGAGGCGCTTAAAGCTTGCAAACTCGGCGACTTCACCGTACAAGACGCTGTTACTGAGCGCTCTGGTGTGACTGGTGAGAAGATGGAACTCAGCGACTACGCTTTCCTCGTAGCTCCTAAGGTAGATGCTTACAACCACCTTGGCAACAAGCTCAGCGCACTCGTTGCTGCTGATGCTGAGGATGCTAACGCTGAAGTACTCCACGGTATCTCTATGCAAGTGGCTTCTATGTCTCCAATCGCTTTGGATGCTGACCACGTAGCACAAGAGATTAAAGACCGCGAGCTTTCTGTAGCAATCGAGAAAACCAAACAAGACGAGATCAACAAAGCAGTTGAGCAAGCAGTTCGCAAAGCAGGTATCAACCCAGCTCACGTAGATAGCGATGACCACATTGAGTCTAACACTGCTAAAGGTTGGTTGACTCCTGAACAAGCTGAGACAGCACGCCAAATCCGCGCTACTGTTCCTGCTGAGGCTGAGGCAAACATCAACATGAAGAAAGTCGAGATGATTGCACAAGGTCGTCTTGGTAAGTTCTTGAAAGAGAGCACTTTGGTAGAGCAACAATACATCATGAGCGAGAGCAAAGAGCTCGTGAAAGACGTTTTGAAGAAGAACAACGTTAACGTAATCGACTTCAAGCGCGTAACCCTCAACCAAGAGTAATCAAACTGATAAAACAGCCCTCCGCGCAAACGGGGGGCTGTTTTCTATATAATTTATCCAGATTAACTGGACTCGCGACTCCCGAATCTAAAAAATAGAATACTATGTCACAAGAAACTATCACACCAACCCCTAAAAAACGCCTCCTCTCTTTGGATGTTTTGCGTGGTATCACCATCGCGGGTATGATTCTCGTTAACAACCCTGGCACTTGGTCGCATATCTATGCGCCTCTCCGCCATGCGGCATGGAATGGTTGCACACCTACCGACCTCGTCTTCCCTTTCTTCGTTTTCTGTATGGGTATTGCGATGTATATCTCCCACAAGAAGACCAGTCATGCCCTCACTTGGCGTGTGGCTCAGAAGGTTATCACGCGTGGTCTGCTCATCATCATCATCGGTTGGGCGCTTAGTTGGCTCGGCATGTTTCTTGGACAAATCACTAAAGAAGGTACCACCCTCTTGCATGCCGTTTGGACCTATCCAATCGAGCATATCCGTATCTTGGGCGTGTTCCCACGCTTGGGTCTTGTGAGTATCTTCGGTGGCTTGCTTATGCTGGCTGCTAAACCTAAGAACTGCCCTTGGGTAGCTGCTGTTCTGATGGTCATCTATTGTATCATGCAGAGCGTAACCAATAGTTTCGAACTCAACGCTGCCAACATGGAGTCTATTGTGGACCTCAAGTTGCTCGGCGACAATCATATCTATCACATGACCAATGCGGCAGGTGAGCGTATTGGCTTTGATCCAGAGGGTGTTCTCTCTACAATCCCTTGTGTAGCGCATGTGTTGATTGGTGCATGGATGGGACACCTTATCATGAATGTCAAGGATAACTGGGGCAAAGTTACCCGCCTTCTCCTTGCTGGAGCTGTGATGATGCTTGTGGGCTTCTGCCTTGATTATGCCTATCCTATCAACAAGAGCATGTGGTCTGCTAGCTACATCCTCGTCACCTGTGGTTTGGCAAGCTCATTGCTCGCAATCCTAACTTGGATTCTTGATATCCGCTTACCTGAACGCAATGCAAAAGAGGCTACTACCAAGTGTGAGATTGCCACTAAGAAAGTAGCAAACAACTGGTATAAGTTCTTTGAGTGCTTTGGTGTTAACCCATTGTTTATATTCTGTTTGAGTGCCATTGCAGTGTATGTAATGCGTAGCATACGTTTTGAGTTCAACGAGCAGATGTACAATGTCTGGAGCTTCTGGTATAAGGTGTGCATGCAACCGCTCTTTGGTAACGAAGGTGGGTCATTTGCTTGCGCTTTGAGCCTTGTATTGGTGTTCTGGGGTATAGCATACATCCTCTACCGCAAGAAAATTTACATCAAATTATAAACCTTTAGAACTGTTAGAACAGCGTAGCGTTTAGAACTCTTAAACTCCTAAACTTCCCAATGCCTCGCATAGCAACTATAGGATTTTTCGATGGTGTCCATCGCGGACACCGTTTCCTGTTCGCCCAGTTGCATGAGCATGCCAAGCACCATCAACTCACGCCTACTATCTATACGTTTGACCGCCATCCCAAGGAACTGCTGACGGGGCAAGCCCCTGCTATGCTGACTACGCACGATGAGCGAAAAGCGTTGCTCCAGAACTACGGCGAAGTACATTTCTTAGATTTCGCTGCTGTACAATCCCTTACTGCGGAGCAGTTTATGTGCTATCTTAAAGAGCATGAGGGAGTGGAAACATTGTTTATGGGCTATGACCATCATTTTGGTTCGGATCGTCTCAAGGGCTTCCACGAATACGAGAAGATAGCGCACAAGGTAGGCTTGCGTATTGAGCGTGCGCATGAGTGTCTGGTGGACGGAGTGGCAGTTAGTTCATCTCGCATACGCAAACTCATGGCTGCTGCACAAATAGACCAGGTCAATCGTCTTTTGGGCTATACCTATAGTGTTTCGGGCGTAGTAGAACATGGTAATGCCATAGGCACAAAACTTGGTTTCCCAACAGCGAATATTTGCCTCAATTCTGCCAAACAACTCCCTGCCAGCGGTGTCTATTCCGTTGTAGCTCAGGTAGGTGGGGTAGAGTACAGGGCCTTAGCCAATATCGGCACCAATCCCACAGTAGGCAATGACCATTTGTCCTTAGAGGTGCATCTGCTGGATTTCCAAGGCGACTTGTACGACAAACCGCTCACAATCTCTTTCCTCTCTTTCCTTCGCTCTGAACAGAGATTTGCTTCGCTCTCCGACCTCCAACAGCAAATTCAACACGATATTCAATCGCTGTGAAATAAAATACTACTATATTAGCGCAGAAAAATCAAAGTTTCTGCGCTTTTTCTTGTGTATCTCAAAAAAAAGTAGTACCTTTGCATCGACATTTGTGGTCTATAACTAACTGGATACAAACCGTATCCGCTAAAACGATTAAATTAAGATGAATATTGTAAGAAAGGAGATTACTCTCCCTGATGGGCGTGTGATTACGCTCGAAACTGGCAAGCTCGCCAAACAAGCCGATGGCGCTGTGATGGCTACACTCGGTAATACCATGTTGCTTGCCACTGTTTGCTCCGCTAAGGATGCAGTTCCAGGTACGGATTTCATGCCGCTTACCGTTGAGTACAAAGAGAAATTTGCTTCTGCTGGTCGTTTCCCAGGTGGTTTTACCCGCCGCGAGGGTAAGGCATCTGACTACGAGATTCTTATCGCTCGTCTCATCGACCGTGCTTTGCGTCCTCTTTTCCCTGCTGATTATCACGCAGATACTTTCGTAAATGTAACCATGTACTCTGCCGATGGCATTGATATGCCAGAGTCTATTGCTGGTCTTGCTGCTTCTGCTGCACTCGCTTGCTCTGATATCCCATTCGAGGGCCCTATCTCTGAGGTTCGCGTAGCGCGCGTGAATGGCGAGTTCGTGATTAACCCTACTTTCGCTCAATGCGAACAAGCTGATATCGAGCTCGTTGTGGCTGCTACCCTTGATAACATCATGATGGTGGAAGGCGAGATGAAAGAGGTTAGCGAGGCAGATATGCTCGAGGCAATCCGCGTAGCTCACGAGGCAATCAAACCTCAATGCCAAGCCCAAATAGAGATGATGGAGGCGTATGGCAAGACCGTTAAACGCGAGTACTGCCACGAGATCAACGATGAGGAGCTCAAGCAAGCTGTTCACGACTTCAGCTATGCTCGTGCATACGCACAAGCTACTGCTGCGGACACAGATAAGCACCACCGTGAGGAGATGTTCACCCAAATCCGCGAGGACTTCAAGGCAGAGAAAGCCGAGTATATGGCTGCTCGCGCTGAGGCACTTGGCGTAGAGGTGGATGACATCGAAGCACTTGTAAATAAATACTACCACGATGTTGAGAAAGAGGCTATGCGTCGCTCTATCCTCGATGAGGGTAAGCGTCTTGATGGCCGTACAACTACCGAGATTCGTCCTATCTGGTGCGAGGTAGCTCCACTGCCAGGACCTCACGGCTCTTCAATCTTCACCCGTGGTGAGACCCAATCGCTCTCTACTGTTACTCTTGGTACCAGCCGTGATGAGAAGATCGTTGATGAGGCATTGGTTCAAGGTACCGATAAGTTCCTTTTGCACTATAACTTCCCTCCATTCTCTACTGGCGAGGCACGCCCACAACGTGGCGTAGGTCGTCGTGAGATTGGTCACGGTAACTTGGCTTGCCGCGCCCTCAAGAGCGTTGTGCCTGCTGATTTCCCTTACACTGTTCGCGTAGTTAGCGACATCCTCGAGTCTAACGGTTCTTCTTCTATGGCTACCGTTTGCGCAGGTACTTTGGCTCTCATGGACGCTGGTGTACCTATCAAACCAGTTTCTGGTATTGCTATGGGTCTTATCTCTGAGTGCAAGGGTACCAAGTACGCTATTCTGAGCGACATCCTCGGTGATGAGGACCACCTCGGCGATATGGACTTCAAGACCACTGGTACACGCGATGGTCTTACCGCTTGCCAAATGGATATCAAGGTGGACGGCCTCAGCTACGAGATTCTTGAGAACGCTCTCGCACAAGCTCACCAAGCACGTATGTATATCCTTGACAAGATTGAGGAGACCATGCCTGCTGCTCGCCCAGACTTCAAACCTCACGCTCCACGCATTGTAAGCTTCATCATTCCTAAGGATATGATTGGTGCAGTGATTGGCCCTGGTGGTAAGATTATCCAAGGTATCCAAGCTGAGACAGGTGCTGTCGTTTCTATTGATGAGATTGAAGAAGGTGGCAAGGTTGAGGTAGCATCTAACAACCAAGAGTCTATGGACGCTGCTGTGGCTAAGATCAAAGCTATCGTGGCTATCCCAGAGGTTGGCGAGGTGTATCAATCAACTGTTAAGTCTATCATGCCTTATGGCTGCTTCGTAGAGTTTATGCCTGGCAAGGAGGGCTTGCTCCACATCTCTGAGATTGACTGGAAACGCTACGAGACGATGGAAGAGACAGGTATCCAAGAGGGTGATAAGATTACTATCAAACTCATGGAAGTTGACCAAAAAACTGGTAAGTTCAAACTCAGTGCTAAGGCGTTGAAGGAGAAACCAGAGGGTTATGTAGAGCCAGAGCGTCCTGCTCGTGGTGATCGCGGTCCTCGTCCAGAGCGTCGTGGCCCACGTCCAGAGCGCCGCAACCCAGAGGCAGATGGTGCACGTTTGAACCGCCACTAATCCAGATATTAGAATCTCGAATCCCGATTCTTGATTCCTCGATAAAGAAAGACTAAGCTTCCCGCTTAGTCTTTCTATTTTTAGAGTATTTCCTTCCTTCATTCACTCCTTCCTTCATTCCCTCCATCCTCTTTCTTGCCAGTTACTTGCCCCTTACCTACCACCTATCCTCATAGGAACTTCATAGGAACTTCATAGGAACTTCATAGGGACTTCATAGGGACTTCATAGGGACTTCGCCGTATGATTACCGATACTTTTCCATACTTTCCATATACTTTCTCCCACTAAATAGCTTGTGTACTTCTCCCGCATTTGTGTGGGTGTTTAGTGCATCTTACACTAAAAATAGCGAAAAAATCGCTCTCCTCTTGCATATCCGCAAATTTTATTGTACCTTTGCACTCGTAATTAGCCCACGCTTTGGGAAAGATAGTGAAATATTAACTATCTGTGGGTGGGCGTTTACAAGACATAATAAAGGCGTCAAAACGGGGGTCCCCGATAAAACTCGTTTTATGGGGTGTCCTACGCGCTTTGTTCTTGGCTATTCGGAACCTGGAAAATTCTCACTCACCCAAGACATTGCAGCATTTTGATGTCCTCGGGATATGTATATCTATCTCCATACGCACCATGAGGGTGTGTATGTGTGCGTACATATCGGCGTGGGCTTCGGTGTTGCTTGTTCAGGTGAAAAGGCAATTCCAGGGCCTCGAATAGCGGAACAGCAACAGTGCAGTCCCGCTTTTTTTGTACATAATTATGCATGCAAAAGCGGACCTCTGTTAGCAGAAGACCGCTTTTTTGTATTGGTATATTTTTTATTGAGCAGACATACAAATATTTATGAATATATGGGCAGGAAAATGAAAGGTGCAGTGCTTAAAATGTGCGTGTGATTGATTATTAGACAGTTATACGAAATGGTGCGATAAAATGAATGGTGCATAAGTTGGCATTTGCTTTACATTTGCTTTACATTTGAGAGGGGGAACACCCCTTTTTTTGTGCAACTGCTTTACATTTACCTTACATTGGCTTTGCTTTGCACCTCAAAACACCCAAAAAACACCACCAAAACCACCACGGAAACACCATAAATATAACACGCGGTACATACGCGCGCATACGCATACGAACAAACGCCCGAAATCGCTCATTTTCAGCGCATTTAAGGCGTTTTATTCTATTATATAAGGGTTTGGGTGTGTCTGCTATAAAAGAGCCGTAAAAGCCCATATTTGCAACCCCTAAAGAAGTCTCTCCATATAGGACAAATAGTGGACAAATTAGATGCGGATAGAGGACATAAACGCAGCTTAAAAGCCCATTAAAAGCCCATTAAAACGGCATCAACCCTACGGAATGAAATGCCGTATTTTTGCAATGCTGTGACGGTTTGGTGTTACAAATGGTGTGACAAATGGAGTGACAAAACACGGGATTATACCCCCGCGAATCTCCCCCTATATGTAACAAAAATATGGCTATAAATACCCCATAAAGCACTTTTTTTTGCAAGAAAAACCCCCGTTAATGTTCCAAAAATAGCGCGAATCACCCCCTTTAAGTACCTTTTTTTGCAAGAATAATTTAGTTAATACAAAGAAAATCAGCGTTTTAACGATTTTTGCAAATGTTTAAAGGTGTTTTTTGATAGATATAAGATAAAATAAAAGGTGCAACCCACAAAGGGCTGCACCTTGTTGTATATGTACTATTGTTATTCCAAACGAATCACACCCACCACGAGCGCTATTGCGTGTATTTGGCTTCGGTGCAGCTTGAATGGTTCGTATTTGGTGTTATCTGATACACATAGGATGTGATCGTCGTCATCAGCGCGTTGTACACGCTTTATCAACGCTCCTTGGTCTGTGTCCAACACATATACATGATTCCACTGGAAAAACAAATCGGACAAAGGCAGGTGCTTGCACGCTACGAGATCTCCAGAGTTGTACTTAGGAATCATAGAGGATCCTTTCACAGGAATAAGGAAGTCCGCATCACGAAACATAGGTACCACATAGCGATCACACTCATATTCAAGGATAGCCGTGTCACCACCGGTAGCAAATCCAGCCATGGCGTTGGTGGGAATCAATGGAATGCCACCATGTTGCACTTGTTGGATAGCAGGTGTTGGATCTATGTCGTTCCTTGGTTCGTCCTTGGTTGATCCTTGGTTATTATCAGGGGAGGATAATAGCATATCCCCCTCACCTGTTAGGAGCCAAGCTGAATTTATATTTTCGCATTTTGCAAAAAGAAGCTCGTAATCAAAAGTATCTCGCGCCAACCACGAGCTAATTGTAGAGGGAGCAACCCCTATTGATTTCGCAAACTGGGACGGTTTTCCATCTCCATAATGGGCAATTATAGCCTCTAATCTCTCTTTTTTAGTCATAAAATGGCTGTTTTTTATAAAAAATTACGCAAAATGCGAACTTTTTTCGCAAAATGTTTTGCAGTTTGCGAAATTATTATTACCTTTGCACCGCGATTGCAAAATCGGCAAAACCGCGACAAAGGTAGTAAAAAAAAATCACATATACAAGAGTTGAGAAAATATGAAGCGAAAAATTGTTGTAGATTATGGTACCGTAAAGAAGTTGATGGCACAATCTGGTGCCAGTCGTAGGACTGTAAGCAACGCTCTAAACTATCGAAGCGAGAGTGAGCTTGAGCGCAAGATCCGTTTTGTGGCTGTGAGAGATTTTAACGGAGTTGTGATAGAAAGATAATAACCAATTAAATACAACCTATTATGAGCAATATGACATTTTTAGAGTTTCTTGATGATGATCAACTATTGAACTATTACGCATTAATCAACTGCGCCAATCAGATCATCAAAGAGGGTCTTGAGAAAACCCAAGCGAGCAAAGAGCGTGCAACTGTTATTCACACCGAAGCACTATGCAAGGTTGCTGAAAAGGATTTGAACACACGCGGATTAAGATTGCCAAATCGTAGTTTCTTTGTTGAGCTCCGTGCCATGCGTGAAGGTGAGTTGCCAGATCCAAATGTATTGATGCATTTAGTACATGAGTATGGGGTGAGGGCTTGGAAACAGGATGTAGATGAAGTTGTGATAGTTATTAACAATTAATAAATACAGTTATGAAAGCAAGAATTTATAACGGAATCTTTTGGGCGTCCATTGCCATTGTTTTGATTGTGTATTGCTGCAAAGAATGGCATGCCAATGGTTGTGAATGGAATGTCTTGGCCATTATGATTGGCATGTATGGCTCTTGTTTGGGTGGTGTGTGGTATGCAGCCGACCAGACAATCAAGGAGTATTACAAAGAACGTGAGCAAAGGGAACGCTTGCAAAAAAAAGTAAACAACTAAACTAATTATATGGAAGCGGTAGTTCATATAAATAACAGGGTTGGCATCAGCATGCAGTGGCTATTAGACCACGGCGTTGCTACAGCGAACACAATGAGACAAAGAGAATGTCGCGGCAAGTTGGTTGCCTTAACTCGTGGCGGTCGTGGTGTGCAAAAGGTTTATGAGTACAAGAGCATGCCTGAAGATATGAAGCGAATGATAGATGCACGCTTGGATGTGTATGCGAATGTATGTCGCAACATATTGGAGCCGTTTATTGAGCATAGTGCAGAGATGAGTCAGTACTTCGATGAGTACAAGACTGCGAAAGGTGCTCACTTGCCAAATTCGAAAGAGAATCCAGTTCGTCAGACTTACTACTACAACGCCATCGTGTTGGAGGGTATCATTCGTCTTGTATCCGAAAACAAAAAGCGTGGTCAGAAAATCAGCTGGAGCCAAATTTTGGAACACATGAGTTCGTTGGATCGTCTGGAGTACCCATTTAGTCTTCCAGAGAACGAGCGCAAGCTGAAGGATAAAGTGAAAGAGTACCAGCGTGAAGGTTTGGAGTGCCTTATCCACAAGAACTACCGCAGTGGAGAGAGTGGTGCCACCAAGATTCACGCTGGTTTGCAAGCGGACATGTTGATTAGTCTGATTGCCGAACACCGTAATTTTGATTGTGAAGAGATAGCCAAGGCATATAACGAATGGGTGCGTGTACAAAAGGTACAAAGCACAGAAGGCGAGGATTATTGGAAGGAGATCACCGGCAGCACCGTTCGCCTATGGCAAAAGAAGAGTAAATTTATCACGACTGCGAGTAAGCATGGTGGTGCGGCCTACCGTAATAGCCTTGCCTATACAGTTCAACGCAGTGCACCCACTAAAGCTATGTACATGTGGGTGCTCGACGGCTGGGATGCTGAGTTGCTGTATCAGAAAAAGGACGGTAAGGGTCGCACCACTTATTATAACCGCGTGACGCTGGAGGTGGTATTAGACGCTGCCACGAAATACCCAATCGGCTACGCAATAGGTATCACCGAGAGTGCGGAACTGATCCGTGAGGCGCTACGCAATGCTGAGCGTCATGTGGAAGAGCTGACGGGTACCATGCTTCGCCCTTATCAGATCCAATGCGATAACTTCGCCAAGAAGGCGATGAGTGATACCTACGAGGGGTTGGCAGCGTTGGCAGTAACACCAGCGGCTGTAGGTAACGCTAAAGCCAAAGTGATTGAGCCATGGTTCCGTCAATTCAACGACAAGGTGTGCAAATATGCGTTCAACTGGTCCGGTCATGGTGTAACCGCCTCTAAAAGCGGACAGCCAAACTTGGATATCACGCTCAAGGACAAAAAGAACCTGCCCACCTTGGAAGAGTTGGTTACCGAGATTAGCGCGCTGATGTGGAGCTATCGCCAAGAGGCGTTGCCAGCGTATGTAGAGGCAATAAACGCATTGCCAGCGGCAGAGCGCGTGGCATTGCCAGTGAAGCAATATTTGCAACTCTTTGGCGAGCAACGCCAAGATAAATACACACTTCAAAGCACAGGTATCAACCTGCGTGTATTGGGCGAACGCCACCAATATGACCTATTGGCAGATCCTGATGATGCAGTTGCCATGGCAGAGGCTATTCGCTTCCGTGAGAACTGCTGGGAGAAGTGGAATGTGAAGTGCGATCCATTCGACTACAGCCATATTTTGGTGTTCAACGACAAAGCTACAGAGGAGTATGTCCTAACAGTGAAAGATGTACAACCAATGGCGTTGATGGATCGTAAGCCGGGTGACTACGAGAAGTTGGCAGCCGTATGGAAGTTCAACAAGGCATTGGAGGCACATATCGCTAATACCTTGGGCGGTCATCAGGAGCGTGCATACGCAAGCTTGGACACCTCAAAACGCGACTATGAAACTCTATGTAAGGCGCTGATACCCGATAGCCATGGACAGCATAAAAATCGCAAGTACCATGCAGAACGAGCCCTTCCACCAAGCAATGCTTTTGAAGTTATGCGTGATGAGGATATAGAAGATAGATATTAATTACTACTTAAATACTACTTAAAAACCTATTAAATTACAGAGTTATGGAAAAGAAAATCACTGAAATTCGCAAACGCGACATTCGCAATGCGCTCGTGGACTTTTGCGATCGTTTTGGCGGTCAAAGCAAAGCCAGCAAGATTATGGAAGGCGTGAGTAGCGCAACCATCAGTCAGATCATCAACGAGAACTGGGAACTCATCAGCGACGACATGTGGCGCAAGATTGCCAGCCAAATCGGCTTGCAAGATGAGAAGTGGGAGACGGTAGAAACCAAGAACTACAAGGATCTACACGCTATATTGAGTGATGCTCAAGAAAATCAGCTATGGATGGCTATCACTGGCAACGCTGGTACCGGCAAGACCTACGCCTGCAAGCAGTACACTCGTGAGCATGATGAGGTTTATTACCTATCATGCGACCCAGATTGGGCAAAGCGTGACTTCTTCGGGGCATTGCTCCGTAAGATGAGTATTCTTCCAGAGGGTTTGAGTCTTATTCAGATGAAGCAAAAGGTGGTATTGCAAATGCGCATGAAGGCAGCGCCTATCATTATCCTTGATGAGGCAGACAAGATGAGCGATGTGGTACTCAACTCATTCATTACCCTATACAACGACCTGCAGTATAACTGCGCGGTGGTAATGATCGCTACCGAACACCTCAACAAGCGCTTTGACAAGGGTGTGCGCTACAACAAGCGCGGATATAACGAACTTTGGAGCCGTGTAGGTCGCAAGTGCGTCGCTTTGCATGGAGTAACCCAAAATGATATAGCTGAGATCTGTCGCCAAAATGGAGTACAAGATACAGATACAATCAATGACATTATTATAGAATGCGAAGGTGACTTGCGCCGTGTAGAGCGTAAGGTACACGCAGTACTCAAGAAATTAGCACGCAAAAACGCATAAGAGTATGGCAAAACGCGCATTAAGTATAAAGAACATCATTGACTACAACCCAAAGACATTGGGCTTTACAGGGCGTTGGTTGGCAACTATGGGTGATCCAGAGCCATACGGTAGTTGGATTATTCATGGTGGTAGTGGTAATGGTAAGACACGCTTTGCTGTGCAACTGGTGAAGTACTTAATGAGCTTTGAGGGACTGCGTATCGCCTACAATGGACTGGAAGAGGGGCTGAGTGCAACATATCGTCGTGCGGTGATTGAGACTGGATTGCAGATGGAGAATCAAAGTAGGTTCCTCTTCTGGCCTCGCCTCAATCTTGACGACATGAAGGATGCATTGAGCCGCAAACGCAGTCCAAATGTGATAGTAATCGATAGCGTTCAATTCCTCGGCATTACATACGAAGAGTACAAAGAATTGATACAAAAATATCCAAAGAAACTTTTTATTTGGATTAGCCACGAAACAGGCAGTGAACCAACGGGGGTTGCCGCAGTGAGAATCAAGTACAACAGTGATATCAAAGTGCGCGTACACAACTATTATGCAACGATCGTTAGTCGATATAAGGGCAAAGAGGTCTTTGATGTATGGCCTGAAAAACATATCAATAAAACTAAGTAATATGGAGACAAATTATAGCCAAGAGTGGATTCGTGCCAATCGTCGGTTTTATGCCTTGGCACGCCAATGTAATCTGAGTCGCGAGGATGTAGCTGCTACCATTGCAGGCAACTACAAGAATCGTATCAGCACCCGCGAACTAACATCGCAAGAACTGCATGCACTATGCGAGGCATTACAACAGCGTGCTGCGAGCGACACTTTCAAAGAGAAAGACCGCTGGCGCAAGCGACTGATTGCATCTGTGCGCAAGTACTGCGAGAAAATGGGCTATCGCACCGATACAGAGTATGTCATCAGCGTAATCGAACGCGATGGTACCAATATCAACAAACTTCCCTTGGATCGCCTGCGCAGTCTGTATAACGCGTTCAATAAGCGCGTGCGTGACTTAAATAAAACACCTGATATACCCACTAAAATGACATACGACTCTCCCGTGTGTTTCATAAATGGAGAATGCTAAAATGAAAGCTACACAATGTTATGGTTGCCCTTATTTGGGCACATTCAGTGGCAAAGCGTGCTGTAGATACAAACGCTTGACAACAGGCAATGCCCCTAAAGAATATCTTAAACATATACAAGTATGTCCAAACCCAAACAAAAAAAACATTACAGTTATGAAAGAGAATGAAGTAAAACAAACCGTTGAAGTAACAGCGGAGGAACTTGAGTTGCTGAAGGCAGCCAAGGCAGAAAAAGCAAAACGCGAGGCACAAGAGAAGCGTGAACAAGACCTTCGAACCTACAAGAAGCTGGTAGATGATGCCATCTCCGAGACGGTACCAGAAGCACACTGCATTCAGGAGATGCTCACCCGTACCAAGGACGGTATCATGGAACGCTTCCGCGCAGTCATCGACTTGAAAGAGACGCTATTCGTAGGTAGTAAGCAACTCAAAGACGGTCGCTATTCCGACACCTTTACCAACTCCGAAAGCACCATGCGTGTCACCGTGGGCTACAACACGCTGGACGCATACGACGACACCTATACCGCTGGTGTGGAGATGGTCAATCAGTACATTGAGAGCCTTGCCACCGACGACAAAAGCAAGCAACTGGCAGACATGGTGACTACCTTGCTGCGCGAGCGTAGCAAAGCAGGTCAGTTGAAAGCGCAGAATGTGTTGCGACTGGAGCAAATGGCTGCTGAGAGCAAAGATGAGACATTCATCGAGGGCATGCGTATCATCCGTGAGGCGTACCGACCACAAAAAAGCAAGCAGTTTGTGAAGGTAGAAGTCAAGAACCAAGAAACCAATGAATGGGTACCAATCACGATGAACATGACCAACGCATAGGTATGAAACAGAAGAACTTTTTAGTAGAAGGCATTGAGCTGTGCCGAAATTGTAAAGGTACCGGTGTTGTGGATATCGTTGCTGGCGAAAAGACTACTATTTCTGAAATGTGTCCGACCTGCCAAGGTAGTGGGCGCGTGAAGATCGTTCGGCAAGGATCCGTGATAGTAGAACCTTATAAAGGTTTGAGAGATGAGAGCGCAGATCATCACCGATAAAGAGCAATTTATCGAGTTTATAGACAAAGCAGAAGTTCCCCTGCGTATAGTCAAGCGTAAGGTGTACGCAGGGGATGAGTTAATAGCAGTGTTGGCAATATAAATAATATTCCTCCCAATGGCATATAACCGCGAAAATTTTTTGAATAGGGTCAAAGAGGTCAATGAGTTATACCTTGCGAAGCAACGCTTGGGCATTCCCCTTGCACGCATCTATCGTGACCACATTGAACCGCAATTCCACATTAGTCGTTCTACATTGTACGAATGGCTTGCTATACCCTATGAAAAAGAATTGCGCCAACTCAAAGAGGATAAAGAGCGGATTGCAGAATGGGAGAAGCGTCAACAGACAATCAATTTTGAAGAATAATCCTAAAATTTACATCGTATGAACTATTTTGAAGTGCAAGTCGTTTATACACGACAAACAGGCGAGGACAATCCTTGCACAGTGAAAGAATCCTATTTGGTGGAGAGCCTTACTCCGTCCAACGCAGAGAACAGAGTAATAGAGGAACTCAAACCGCTCATTAGCGGCTCGTTTGAAGTTCTCCGTATCATTCAACGCAAGTTCTATGACTACATTCCAAACTCTGAAGGTGACAATTGGTACAAAGCTCGTGTGGAGATGATCACCATTGAGGATAGTGGCAGAGAGGCTCGCAAGGGTGTTGTTATGTATGTGCAGTCAGTATCTGTTAAGGATGCCGTGAAAGCGCTCTTAAAGAGCCTTGAGCAATGCGATTGTGAGTTAGTCAGCATCGCCAAGACTCCTATTCTGGAATTGTACCGTGCTGTATAAGGAGAAATTGGCAGAACCTAAAAGAAAGGTGATGTTGTACAAAGTCGCAACGGTAAGCGTTTCGTTAATGGGCAGGTCATCACAAGAGACCTGCCTATTTTATAAACACTTTATAATATCATAAATATGTTCCATTTCTGTGCATGTAGTTTTGGCAAGGATAGTATAGCTACGGTTTTATTGGCATTGCATTATAATGAACCCCTTGACGAAGTAGTATTTACTGAAGTAATGTTTGATAATAAGCGTAAAATATCAGGGGAAGAACCAGCACACATTCATTGGGTAAAAACACACGCAGCTCCTTTGTTAGAAGCAATGGGTGTAAAAGTGAGGATAATACCAACTGAGATTGATTATTTGGATAGTTTTAATCATATAATTACTCGATCAAAAAAACACCCTGAACGAAACGGAAAAAAAAGGGCATTCCCAATAGCAAATAGATGTAGTATATTGCGAGATTGTAAATTGCGTACAATG
Source organism: uncultured Bacteroidales bacterium (assembly GCA_937891975.1). Classification (GTDB taxonomy): domain Bacteria; phylum Bacteroidota; class Bacteroidia; order Bacteroidales; family Paludibacteraceae; genus Colicola. The sequence continues at coordinate 215,878 of CALAUA010000012.1, read as the reverse complement.
GAAAAATACATAAAATCAATAGGCAAAGAATACATCCAGTATGTTGGTATCGCAGAAGATGAAACGGAAAGATTATTAAAAAAGCAGTTTAATGATGGCCATAGAATTAGCCTATTAAAGAAATATAAATATACAGAACAAATGGCATTTGAGTTATGCAAAGAGTATAATTTGCTTTCTCCAAGCTATGAGATAGCCATGCGCAATGGCTGTTGGTTTTGTCCGAATAGAAGGTTGAAAGATATGGCCAGTTTCAAATTAAAACATCCTGAGTTATGGAATGAGTTACTTATTTTAGAGCAAGAACCAAATAAAGTATCTCCTTGTTTTAAGTACAATCAAACACTAACTGAGGTGGATAAAATGATAAATTTTGAAAATAAACAATTAAAATTATGTTTGTTATGAGAAAAATTATGTTTAATGACAAGTACAAACTTACAAAGGCTGTGCTTGAGGGTTGGAAAACGATGACAAGGCGAATAGTGTCACAAGATTTTCTTGACAAAGTAAAGAAATATCAAGAGGAGTATTTCGCTAATACATTAGACTATATTTCTATGGAAGATGCCATTATAAATATGATTGGTCCAGAAAGACTATTTTGTAATTCATTCAAAATAGGTGAAATCGTTGCTATTAGTCAATCGTACAAAGATATTTACAACGATGCTTACCATATCGGATTATATGGCAGAACGGCAGGTTGGACAAATAAGATGTTCGTTCGTGCTGATGATATGCCACATCATATCAAGATTACAAATATCCGAGTGGAACACCTGCAAGACATCAGCGATGATGATTGCTTGAGAGAGGGTGTAGTAAAGAATACTATTGGATATTATGTAGAGGGGCTAAAGTGTAAAGATTGGGAGAAAGAATCACATATTGAAATGGAAAATGGCGAAACGCTTAAATTATTTCCAACCCCTCGCGAAGCCTTTGCAGCACTCATTGACTATGTGTCTGGCAAAGGAACATGGGACAGCAATCCCCTTGTATGGGTGTATGAGTTCGAGATGGTAGATTCGCAGTAAAAAATATAATTATGGGAAAAGACAAACTTATGACAGGTACTTTGAATTTCTCAGTAAGTGGAGAATTTATTACAGATTTTGCGCGCCAAAGGTTTATCGAAACAAAAAGTAGAAAAGTGGGGGTTGATGTTCTTTGTAAATGTCTAATTGGCTTCCCCGAAGATTTAGCAATGGATGTTGTAAGTGGACGAGCGAAACTCATTGGCATAAACGAAATAAAAGTAGTACCAGATTGTACTTTTGTAGAACCATATAGTTGGATTCAACCATGTAATATAGAAGATTGTGAGTGTGGTTGGATTGCACCAGATGGGCGTGTGTTTGGTTACTCTGAATACAACCAAAATAGAATGCCCCACGAATGTTTGGCAGAACGAATAGTACAGCGTGATGATTGCGGAATCGTAATAGAAGATGATACTCTCCATAGGCCTTATTATCATGTAGAGCAAGCAGGTTGGATTAAATTTTGTCCTACAATGGCAATTGCAGACTGCAAAGCATCTGCAATTACCGAGAACCAGCAAAAAGAATTGGTAAAATTTATGAAGTCACATAATTATGTTTTAACTCTCGGATTCAACTCTACAGCAAACTATATGCAAGTACGCAGTATGAGTACAATAATGTTAGGAAGATTGCTTAATATACTTCCTCATTGAATATTGCTACAAACACAATAAAAGCACCCTCGTCGGGTGCTTTTTTGTGTCATGCCATGACTTACATAGGCGAATGATCTTTGAGCCGTCCTGCGTGAACGGATGCCGCCACTGGCGAAGTATCAATATACCGTTCTGATATTGCATAGAGGTCGGTTTTGATTGAACATGAGAATGTAATCTTATGGTAGTAGAAGTCATTCGTTTGCTCAGGTGTCTCTTGGTGCAATTTGAGTACTCCAAAAGCTTTACCAATACGCAGACCATTTAACAGGCATTTAATCGTCGTTAAAAAGTCATTATAACACATTCCTCTTACTCTGTCAGGCGCATAATTCTCCGTATCCTCGGAATAGTTTTGCAGCACATGAAGGTAAACATAGAGCGTCTCATTTTTGTAGTCTGCCATGTAATCAATAAAGATTGCAGGCAAGCCAAATTCAAACTGGTCTGGTGCCAATGGCTGCCCCATATACACATCGATCGTATCGGGCATACTCAGACCTTGGGATATAAACACATCACTATTATCTTCTATGCGTTGACTGGTTTTTTCAATGATAGTTCTCATTTCTCAATAGCATTTTTTAGTTCTGTTATCATCAATTCTTCTAACTGTGTCGCGAGTGCTTGTGATTCGCCAAGGAAACGCCTTTGTGGCATGTGTACTCGTCGCTTGTGTGCCTTGACTATATGTAAACGCCCTTTGCGTGATCTACGCGAATGTTTGCGCACACTCACCTCTCCATCTAATCCCTCATTATGGATTTCAGCATAAGGTACATCGGTACCAATGATTACACGGTTAGAATCTGCACTCACCACACGAATACTACGTTTCAGGCGACCGCTGTCCACCAGTATAGCACCGCTTTGCCGCCTTTCGCCTCCACGGCGCGTTCTGGAGCGTGGTTTCCATGGCTCAGGCGTGGTATCATGCCAGTTCTGTTGGACAAAGCGCTGCTTACTGAAATTAACCGCACAAGTACCCACACGCGCGGGCATGGCATTGATGGCGCGTGTGACATCATCTACTATGGCGGCAAAGGACTTTGACATTAGTACGACATTTCTAAGTCACGGATTGTCCGCAGAAGCATTTGGTTGAACCATTCTTCTATTTGTTGTGCATCCATACCCCGCAGACCTTCTGTGTTGGTGGTGTTGATGCCACCCTTATTGAAGGCATCAATATTCACGGTGATGTTGCGTATTTGCTTTGCAGATCCAACTACAGTCTCAGCGGTACCAACGCCGTCGGAAGCGGTGGTTGGCACAGTGTCGTCAAAGGTGGGTTCTTGTACAGATCCGTAGATTGATTTTTGCTCATCTTCGGATAGTTCAGAGACATCCTTTTTGCTTAGCTTTACCGATTTCCATGCAGCTGCTATCTCTTGTGCCCGGGCAAGTGACTCGTCTTTGAAAGTTTGGCGGTTGGCATTGCGTTGTTGCTCCAGCTGTGTTACGCGCGCACTGGTGGAGAATGTAAAGCCATTGGCTAAGACGGCTTTTGCTCCGTCAAAGTCTCCACTTAAGACCTTCTCAATAGCCTGGCCTATGGTCTTGAACACATTGCCCACATTCTCGCCAAATGATTTGATGCGCTCCCAGAAAATCTGCAAGTCCATCCATAGTTCTTTGAAACCGAACTTCCAATTCTCTATGTATTGTTGGAAGGACAATTGGAGGGTTGTTTTGACGGCTTCCCACACAGTAGCCCAACCTTCATATCTGCGACACAGTGCGACTATAGCTCCTATAAGTGCGCCAATAGCAACAATGATAATGCCGATTGGGTTTGCGCTTTGTGCTATATTAAGTAACCATTGTGCAGTTGTTAGTATATAGGTTTTGGCGGCTTGTAGTACGAGCATCGCAACGGACGCTATCTGTTTGGCATGCAAAACGGTATATGCAGCAACAATACCATAAATAACATCACGCCATTCGTACATAAATGCAAAGGCGTTCTTCATTAGTTTTAATGTATTGAAGACTCCATTAACTACCGCCCCGACAACATTGCCAATGTTAGTAACCGCCGAAATGATACGCCCCTTGTTGCGTTCAAACACAGCAGCTACACGGTTCCAACCATTCAGTATCGCATTACGAACTGGCAACCATGCTACTGATATAGCCGTGAATAGGGCACCAAAACGCTCTTGCAAATCTCCAAGGTTATCACCGTACTGTTTGAGAGCTCCTTCAGGTGTTTGAGCCAGTGCAGCATTCACACCGCCTACCGAAGCGGAAACGACATCGGCCAATGTGGCAGCTCGTTGTTCTTCGGTACCGAATTTTAGTATTTTTTCTTGTGCCTCATCGAAGGTGTAACCATATCGGGAGAGTGCACCCACTTGCCCGTCCATGACTTTACCCATCATGGTGGCGATGGTGACGGCTTGCTCTTGGGTTGCATTTAAGCCATACTGTTGTGCCACCATGTCATTCATTACAGGCATGAGCTTCTTGAGGTTGTCTGCTTTCGACAGATAGGTGGCCAATTCTTGCGCTCCTGCAATCTGGATATCATCACCGATGACACCCAACCGTTGTTGCTGTGTGGCGAGTTCTTTGATGCTATCGATCTCCGCATTTCGCGCCCCCATGGTGTTGCGCATGACCGCTGCTAATTTGGCTCCAGCTTCGGCTTCCTCTTGATAGAGTTGCTTGGTTTGTGTGGCAAACTCTCCCAGTTTCCTCAGACCTGACCATAGTGCGCCAACGGCACTTATGACGAGGGTGATTGGATTTTTGAGCATTCGAATGGCTTTGTCAAAAATAGGAATCTCATTCCGCATCTCGGCAAAGGCGCTGACGAATGTGCCCTTCAAATGGTTTAATTTCTCGCGCATATCCTTAGTGGACTGACTGACCGCATCCTTTGCCCTGTTAAGGTTCGTGCGGATGCGCTCTTTCATTTCAAGGATAAGTTCAATTTTCGATTGTGCCATAATAATTTATTTTGGAGTGATATATAATGCCGCTTCCTCAAGTGCTGCAATAGAACAATTGAGTTTGTGCATCTTGATGAGCTGCTTGAGGTTCTTTTTTGATTTGACGATAAGACGCCCTTTGACCATAAGAACCATAAAGACACAGCCCGTTAGTTGTTGCATGTTGTCTGCTTTCGCGATTGCGCGTTTGAGGCGTCGTTCGTAAAGGAAGTCAGCCAAGTACTGAATGAGAAGTTTCATGTTTTAATATGTTTTTAAGATACAACAAAATCGTATTCGATAGCCCAGAACTCAATACCCTCTCCATCTCCAAGGATCTCATTAATGGTGTCGTTGGTAATGGCAGTGGCTGGGCATATATTGTGTACGGCATAGTAGTTGGTCACTTCCTTGCTCAATATGGGTGTGGCTACAAGTTGCTGCCCTATACCGAGGTCATCCGTGATACTAATAGTATTCGTGCCTGCCAATTCAAACACAGCTTCAGCACCTCCAGCGTGCTGGAGTGCAATATCAAGCAAGGATTGTTTGGGTGCTACTGTAATCATATTATTTTGTACCGTTTAAGTATGAGTAAAACAACGATTGCCACTATGGCAAGTACACCAACTATCAACACGATGATCCATGCAGGTGTTTTGGTCTTCGTTGTCGTTTTTGCTTCCTTCTGGTCCTCAATATGGGTCGTTGTTTGTGACTTGTCTTTTGTATCCGATTCAGTTACCGTGCTTGTGTTGTTTTCCTGATTCGTTTGGATATTGTTCTGCTTGTCGGTGTGCGTTTGTCGGGTTGTTTTGGTTGTTTTAATGGGGTATTGCGCACCCGTACTATCTGGCGCACTCCATGTCGTTTCCTCTATCACCTCATCCACATGGGTAGTCGTGTTCCCTGTGTCAGATGATTGGCACGATAGCTGCACATCCGTTTGCGATGTCGTGTGTTGGTCCAGATTATTTTTCTGGTCTGTTTGTACGGATAGCGCACTCTTCGTCGCAGTTTTGGTCGTTTTGCAGCTCACGGCGCACAGGGCAGTCAGCAGCATGAGGGCAATCGTTGATTTTCTCAACAGCGCGCGTAAATTTGCGCACATCTTTTCGTAATCCATTGACTTCTGTTTTTAGTGGTGTAACAATATATTCGCTAAAAGTATCCACAAGGGTCTTGTCATTATCCAGCTCGGTGGACTTGGCTTCAGCGTGCATTTTCTTGGCTTCCGCCAATGCCTGTTCTGCTTTGGCTTTTGCTTCTTTGATTTTGCTGCCAAGGGTGGCGATGCCGACAATAGCTGCCAACAAACCACCGCCTAAGATGTAGTTCCAAATTTCAGGTGTCATAGTCTTACCTCCTTTATCCATTGTTTCACATCGAATGACGGACAGGCTTTGTTCGCAAACTCCGAATGGCCATGAATAGTGGCATTGGGATATTCCGCCTTTAATTGCTTGCATAGCTGCTGGAGTGCTTCGCGTTGTTGGGTGGTGCGTGTGTCCTTGGGCGTTTTGCAATCTTTTTCTGTTCCACCTATATAGCAGATGCCTATGCTATTGCGGTTGTGTCCTTTTGTGTGTGAACCTATTTGCTCTACAGGTCGCCCTGTTTCAATGGTCCCATCCAGACGAATGACATAGTGGTACCCTATATCGCTAAAACCGCGTTCTTTGTGCCAACCCAAAATAGTGGTTGCACCTATGTTCCTGCCCTCGGGAGTGCAAGAACAATGAATGATGATTTCTGTAATCTTTCTCATAATTTTATTTGTAGTTTACCTTCGTTAAACGATATTTCTGGATTCTTAATGCCGTCAAGAGCTAACTGAATCCGAATCGCACGAACTATTTCTCGTTCACGCCCAACACTTTTCAAAAACTTGGTTAGACCAACGCCGAGTAGAGGGTGTTCCTTAAACTCTCCTTGCTCTGCCAAAATAATGATCTGTGCATTCTGTTCATCAGTATCACCTGTTTGCAAAGTGCCATTTTTGATAATTACATCAAAAGTGTCTTGTGTTAGTAGTATTCCTTTCATTAGTGTGTGATTTTTGTATCTTCCATATCATCAAAGGAGAAAGCTGCTTTCATGGCTCCCCAATTGGTGTTGAATGTTGCTACTGATGCACCGCCATCTAACGCTGCCATTGGTGTCATGGCGGAGGATGCCATCGTTGCCAGATCTTCTACATACTTTTTCAGTTTGTCAAGATTGCTCTCCAGTTGTTGGAGTTTGATTAGTCCTCCAAGGTTACCACCATTCATCTCTATTTTTCCATCCTCAATAAGGATATCGCTCTCACCTATTGTTAGTAGTACTTTCTCTATCTCAGAATAAGCGATGATTAATGGCTCGGTTAGTTTACCACCTACAGTTATGAAGGCTACCATACTATTGTCCTTTGGTACAATGAGAAGATGATTTTCATAGGAGTCAATAATAGCATTCAAACGACAATTGCTAAGCGTTATATCTTCGTCTATGGAGATGTCGCAAATACGCTTGCTTTCGTCTATATTGGAAACTTTACCAACGGTTACTAAAAGCGGACCTTGTTGCTTCTTAAATACGCTTTCAAGTAGTCGTAATAGATTATATTCAGTATGATCTGCCATAAAAATACATTTTTTTGTCAAAATATTTTGTTGTTTCAAATAAAAACACTACCTTTGCGACATCTTTTGAAATCTCTGTTTCCACAAAGGGCGGCTGAAGCCCGTGGTTATGGGGATTTCTTTTTTATTCTGTGTAAGAATAGAACTGTTCAAATCCGTTTTTATGTCGTTCTAATTTTATTTGATACACATGCTTCCCGTATTTAAATGAGTATTGTAAATATTCTATTACACCTCTCTTTCGCTTTTCTGATACATTTGCAAGTTCAACAGGATTTGTAAGGTCTTTCCCTTCTCCTAACGGGCTGACACGCTCAAAGTGCAGTTCGGAAGGATGTTCCCAAATATATCGAGCGGCTTTTACCTCTTCTACGGTTTGTGAGTGTCTCAAAAGTCGGCGCTGGGCTTTCTTGCTGAGTAACAATTTGCCACTTCGGAGATTGTCATGTTCTGCCAAATCTTGTGAAATGGACATCCTTGTTTCTGCTGCCCCTCGATAGTGTGTTAAAACACCTATTCGGATCTCTTTCTGCAATCCTCTCCAAACCTCTTTGGGCATTTCTTTGTAATAGGCGTGTTCTGGTGGGAACACCATGCCTTGTTTTCCAAAGTTTGTCTTAAACATATCAGGAACTCCAAATGGATGGATATTATCGTCTGGCGTTTCCTGATAGCTACTGCCCGGCAATTGAATTGCTTCGCATCTACACCCCCAGCCATTAGGTGGCATATATTTGTCCCAAAATGGATCATCTATCCGTTTGATAATGCCATGTAGAGCGACATGTTCAGGGCGTGTGTTGGCATCCATTATACATTGATACTGCAGGTATGGCATATCTTGAGCATGTTTCATATAATCATTCCATCGAGCTGCTGACTGTGCTGCTGCTATTGCTTGATTATATTCAGTTCTAAGCCAATTACGATTGTATTTGCCAATAATACTATTCACCTCTTTTTCATACTCATCAAAACTGCGCACCTTCTCTCCATCGTGAATGGCGCTGGTCATATCTCGTAGTTCTTGATATGTCTTTGCTGCTGAAAACTGATACACATTTTCAGTGAGGTGCTGCATCATATCTGTATCAGGATTATCCCAATCAATTGTGCGCTTTCCAATACCTTTATGAACACCACGCATTAGATCCTGAGCAATACTACGCAAAACCTTTCGATCTACCAGTGTTGTGTCTCCATTATAGATATGTTTTGACAGTTCTTTTAGTAGTTGTTCGGTCTCTTTACCAAGAGAGGTTGCCATTGGTCTCAAGCGACCTTCGCCTGCTACGGGCGTATATAGTAGTGGGAGTGGCGCTTTGCCCTTTAACGCACTCCCTACTGGAAATTTCTACTCAAGTTTTGTGAATGTGTATTCTCGTCATCGTTCTCTATCGGTGTAGCAAGTTCTCCAGTAATAGGTACATTAAATCTCTTTGCAATCCATTCCTGATCAACAGTAAATCGATTAAGAATTTGATTAACAACATTCCAGTGCTGATTAAGGGACAATTCAAATGTATCATCCCATTGGAACTTGTCGGTTTCGGGATTCAATGGCCAGCCCCAGTAATGCATTATTGGGATTAGTTGGTTGTTTACAACAAATTGAATTAGGCGGCGATCAGATTCTGCCAGTTTGTTATCAAGATTGCGCTCATGTACTTCGCTTTGGCTACGCGAACTACCATCATCGGTAACCATTGTTCCACCAGTAATGGGCTTTGACATCTCCGCGTTGATGCGTTCTATTTGTTCATCAAACACTTTATAAGCATCACCGCCTGAGAATGGATCAATCTTAATTGATGTGCCTTCTGGCAATACAGCACGGGCAGATTCGCCGAGAGAGGCGAGCATATTATCGATACGATCTAAATCCGCCTTTGAAGTCTTGTTGGTAGTAGCAGAAATCAATGGCATACCAAAACGCTCAGTAAACTCCGCCCAAGACTGTTGTGCATTGCGTTTCCAGATTAACTGGCCACACAAATGAGCCATCACACCCAAATCGGCAGGTTTACCTATACGAATCAGCGTGTTTTCGTAGCCAGTAGATATATCGATCCCTTTTTCACCGCTTGCTTCGTACAGAACGAGTTGACGCACGCCCACAAGATTCCTGCGTGGGATAAGCGTCAGTTCCATAGTAGCTGGATCTGTCAGTTCTAAAACAGTGTATCCCTTAATGACACTATCCAAAGCATGATCCAAAAAGTTATAGAACCACTCCGACTGAAATAGTTCAGTCTTTTTCTCATCAATCTTTCCAGATGAACGATTGATTATCCCAAAGCCATAACCAGTGGTGGCCGCCTTACGCAATTGTACCTGTGCAATAAAATGGCCATCAGCTTCAAGATTATCATACAAATCTTGTAGCTTATGATTGTGCGGATTTTCAATATCTGATGCCATACGCAAAGCTTGACGCCATTTCCTGATTTCCGCACGCGTTTGATCCTTGAACTCACGTATGATTTGAGTGATAACCTCTGGATTGTGTTTGCGAATAGAGGTTGATTGTTTGTTATTTTTCTTTGCCATAGCTTATCCTCTAAATAAAAGCTTTATTAACTGTTTAATACGATATAACCTCGTTCATTATACATGCGCCTTACATAGTCTGGTGCCCACTCATCTACATAGACTATGGTATGAGTGCGTGTAAGAACACATTTGATAGCATTAAGCATTTTTGTGCAAATACCAATATGCCTAAATTTCTCCTCTACATACACACCAGATAAAATTTGTGCATTTTCGTTAGGATAGCATGATACCCTGCAATGAGCATGGCCATTGGACTCCATAACTTCTATGTGGGTGGCGGTTATTTTTCCGTCTTTATCCCTCCAGTGCTGCTTGTTAAAAATAAACTTCATGGCTAATACTTGTTATCATTTGGTCTATACTTAGATGTAATAACGCAGTTACCAAAGAAATCATCCCCATGTAATTGTGGCAGGTCTGTAGTCATAGTACCCTCACCAACTGCTTTAAGCCAATTAAGTGCATCTTGGTACCGCTCAGAACGTAGCTCTGGTATTTTGCGTGGAGCCCGTTTACTCCATAAATGGTAGAGTGTAATATCTATGGCTATCATCAATAGGAAATGATTCCTATGCTCGCCTTGTTTTGAGAATATTGCTTCAACATCGTACCGACCACTTAAATAGGATTTTATTTGGTCTATGGCCATGTATTCTGCCATCTCAATGGCGGACTTTTGAGTGCTTGGATCCAAGATGCTCATCATCTCTTGGCGCACTTGTACTTCATAATCTGACTCTTCTATAAACATAATTTAAAAGGTGTTTAAAAGGTGTTTTTAGACCTACTGCGTATTTCTGCGCGTGACGTTGTTCTTACTGGAAATTTATCCACTCGCGTAATAGTAAATAACTCCTTAAAGGCACCGTGTACAGCATCTGGTCCGTCATCGTTAGCTTTACTGCCTTTTTCAAAAGCAAGGAATTGATCGCGTAGGGTTACTTGATCTGGATAATCTTTTTCGGCTTCATTGAAGATGACATTGTGGCGTTCAAAATAGCCGGATAGGCTTTCAATACGATCGTATTTATTTGTTTTACCACGCTCATCAGCAACAACTGGGATATAGTAGCCACGACGATCACCTTCGTTGTCAAAATCATTAACAAACTCATCCATGGCAAATAAACCTTCAATCATATATTTTATGTTGTATCTATCGAGGTGTTTATCCTCGTATAAATCGTACAACCATTCAGCAGCCATTGCACGTGAAGCGCGGCGAAGATAGGTAAATATAATGTGAAATTGCCTACCTATTTTACCCACTAATATCAAGCCCTTAAAGTCACCCTGATCTTTATAAGAAAGGTCACCGTAAAACACCAATGCTTCATAATCGCGCAGAGGTAATATTTGACCAAAGATGATATCCGTATTTTTGAACACAGAACCATCTGCTATGTGGGTATTCATATACTCTCGCATAAATGAGCGATATGGCATAGAATTGAATTTCCTACGCCAATAATCTGCGCTTGTTTTTTCAGGCCAACTTGGCTCAAAAGTACTCAAGTCTTTAACTGCATTTACTGTTAGCACATCAAAGACATCTTCATCGCCTGTTTGTTTGAGTTTTTGCTTTTCAGTCAAGAAATATGACTTCAGGCGATTTGTAATACTATTCTTGTGGAAATTGTTGTTGGCATACACGAAGCGTTCTGTTCCGTTCTCATCTGCATCAAAACAGCCCCATACATCTTCAGTAATATAATCGACACCCTCTTTCATGAGACGGTCATTGTTTACATGCTGCTTGCTATCCACATCATCCACGACAATATAGTCTGGACGGGCATCGCCCTCACGAGCACCACGTGGATTTTGACGGAAACCAAGAGACATGAATTTTACACCATCTGATGTAGTAAAATCTCCCTCTGCCCAATCACCTATTTGTTGGCGTTTTCCATAATCCCTTAAAAGGCGAGGATTGAACTCAATTTGAGCTTGTATATCACCCAATAATTTTGCTGCTTTGGACTCTGTTTCTCCAATAAGCAACATGAAGTGTAAATCACGAAGAGCGTAGTAGAGATACAATGGAATGCCCATGTCAATATGAACTGACTTTCCAGCAGAACGGAATGCCTCCATTAGTTCGCGTATGCGCTTATTCTTTATTATATTATTAGCAAGACGCTTGTGAAACCTTGCGCACTTCTTTTTTGCGTAGTTAGGGAAATAATATTCAAACCAACGGATATAGTCTGCTTCCAGATAGCGCATGCGTTTTTTGCGATCTGCATCTGATTCAATGTCATCAACAACTTTGATGGCCATTGTACGTGCCTTTATTTTGTCCCAATAAAGACGTGCTTCCTTTTCCGTTATTTTCAATCCCATAAAGACTACTTAAATTCGATGACGGTATTACTGTGTTCGTTGACAAATAAATCTTGGTATTTGGTCATAGTTCTAACCAATTCGGGAGTTAGTTCTGGATCGATACGCATACGAGAACACAACCAATTGTTGTACTGTGCAAATACCTCAATAATGGTTACAATGTTAGTTTGTTTGTCAAGTTTCTGTATAGCTGCAGCTGCTTTCGCCAACTCATCAGGAGTCCAATCTGCACTATCAAGCCGCTCATTTATTTTTTGGAGCATCTTGTTTACGACCTCTTTCCGTGTAATCGTCTTAGCAGCACGTTGCACATCCCATCCTCCATCGGACACCCATCGGTTAATAGTGTTCCGAGATACACCGACACGCTTAGCCACGATGTCTTGAGTCTCACCAGCCGCATAGTATAGACGGGCCAACTCTTTCGCTTTTTCTGTTTCTTTTTTATTCATATCATTTCAAATCTTCAGGGAGAATCCCCATTTCTGGCTGCAAAATTACAGATAAATAAGTAAATAATAAAGTAACTGTCCAAGGGTTGGACACTTCCGTCCAAGGGTTGGACACTTTTTTGTGTAAGTATAATATTGTCAGTAATTTTGCGGCAGATTTTGAATCAAACAACAGAAAAAAATATTTATGAAAACAGTTGCAATTAAATTGTATGGCGCCATTGAAGCGGACGGTGAGAATAGTGCTGCTTCGTTTATCAGTAAATTGACTGAAGCGCAAAAAACGGCAGATGTGATTGAGTTGCATTTGCATAGTCCGGGAGGAGAGGTCTTTGAAGGTACTGCTATTTTCAATGCCATCAAGGACAGCAAAAAACCAGTGGATGTTTACATTGATGGTATGGCTGCGAGTATGGCCAGTATCATTATGTTGGCGGGTCGAAAGATATACATGGCAGAGAACGCATTTATTATGATCCATTCGCCATATACATTCTCTTGTGGGAATGCCGAAGAACTGGAAAAGGCAGCACATCTACTCCGTAGTATGGAAGATAATTTTATCACAGCTTATTGTGCGAGAACAGGAAAAGACAAAGAAGCGGTTGCAGAATGGCTCAAAGGTGATAACTGGTTCAATGCACAAGAAGCACTGCAAGAAAAACTTGTTGATGAAGTTATAGGCGCAAGTAATGTAAAAATAGAAACGCCAGAAGGCGATTTGAAAAAGACAAATGCTGCAGCGCTTTTACAGCGTTTTGAAGCAATAACAACATTTAATAATCAACCTCAAAACAACAATCAAATGGACAAACAAAGTTTGATCGACAAGTTTGGGCTTACAGGTGTTACAGCCCAATCTGATGATGCAGCAATTGAAGCTGCTATTCAAGCAAAAATTGATGCAGAGAAAGACCAAGTTGCAGCGATGCGCAAGGGACAGATTACTTCTGCTATCGATGCTGCGATTGAAGCCAAGAAGATTACCGAAGAACAACGTGCTCTTTATGAGGGTATCGGAGAGAAAAACGGAATCGAAGTACTGAACAAAGTACTTGATGGCATCAAAGTACAACCAACTTCTATCACATCTCAGCTTGCCCAAAAACATGGTACCGAGGCACGAGCTGACTGGGATTGGGATAAATATCAAGCCGAGGATCCTCGCGCTCTTGAAGCCCTCCAAAAGAACGATCCCGAAAAATTCCAAGCTTTGTACGATGCCAAGTACAAGAAATTGTAAGTCAAACAAACAAAACCAAATTCAAAATGAAAAAGTTATTTTTATTGCTAACGGCAGTTCTGGTTAACTGCTTTACTGGCGGCTTATTTGCCGCAGTAGTTGGTGCTGCTCCTGCTGTAGGTGCAGTAGTCATGAACGTGGTCGCTATGATTCCAAATCTTGCACCGATGGGTGTTCTCCGTGGTACTGTATATACCGAGGTTTGGACTGGCGAAGTAGTAAAACAATTCTCACAAGCAGAAGAGGCCGCATTCTTGAGTGGAGTGCCAGATTACAGTCAATTCGCGGAAAATGATGTGATCCATTTAGTTGATGCTGGTGTTAATCCAGACGTGTTGATTAATAACACGACATATCCTATTCCTACTCAAGAAATCGGGGATGCTGACATTGCAATCTCATTGGATAAGTATCAAACAGAGGCCACCGCTATTACAGATGATGAGCTTTATGCATTATCTTATGACAAAATCAAATTGCGCAAGGAACAACATGCAGATTCTATTTCGGTGAATAAACATAACAAAGCAATCCATTCCTTTGCTCCCGCCAAGAATGATAAGCAAAGTCCTGTGCTTACAACTACTGGTGAAGTTACATCGGAAGGTCGTCGTCGATTGACTACTGATGATATTATCACGCTGAAGCGTAAACTGGATGATATCCATGTACCGAAACAAGGTCGTCGTTTAGTGCTCTGTGCTGCCCATGTTGAAGACTTGTTGCGTCTTGATCAAAAATTCAAGGATCAATTCTACAACTATACCAGTGGTAAAATCGCGAACCTATATGGATTTGATGTGTATGAATATGGTAATAATCCGATCTACACGCAAGCTGGTCAAAAGAAGTCTTTTGGTGCAGTGGCAGAAACAGGTGAGTTTGAAGCATCAGTTGCATTTTATGTAAAGAATGTGTTTAAGGCATCTGGAAAAACTACGATGTATTTTTCTGAAGCAAAGAACGATCCAAAGCATCAACAAAACCTCATTAACTTCCGTCACTACTTTATTGCAATGCCAAAAGTAACTCGCGGAACAGGAGCTATTGTTAGTGCATACGCTCAATCAGCATCATAATTCCTCTAATGTTTCATTGAGGTAGCCGGAGATTGTCCGGCTACCTATTCAAACTAATACAACAATGGCTAAAAATAATTCAACTAAAGCGGAAACTACGAAGGTTGCAGGTTCAACTGCAAAGACTATCTCTCCAGAAGTAAAGAAACTTATGGAGCGTTATGATGTGGATGTAATCTATCGTAATAGCCGTGGTGAGTTCTTCTTACAGAAGGATCTCGCAGTAAACAGTGAAGCCGGCAAGGCCGACAAAGTAGAAACTTTCAAAAAGTAATCATTATGGGAAGTCTTAAAGGAGTAAATATTCAACGTGGTACCATTGGTGCCAGTGTCATCGGTGGCCGTGATTCTATCGTAGGTCTTTTGGCTACGGGTGTAGCTGTAGCTGCTGACGTGGCGAATGGCATTAGCGGTATTGCTCTTGGTCAGACCGTTAAACTCACAAGCCTGACGGATGCTGAAGCATACGGTATAAATGAAGCATATGATAGCACCAACTCGCTTAGCGTTTATCGCCATATTAGTGAGTTCTACCGCATGTTCCCTAACGGTACGCTTTATCTCATGCTGTACTCTGGTAACATGGAGGCTGCTTTTGCTGAAGAATTTGCAAAGAAACTGATTGTTGATGCCAACGGAGAGATTCGTATCCTTGGCATTGCCAACACGCCAGCAACTGGCGAAACAGGCTACCTCAATGGGTTCCCTGAAGATGTGTTTGGTTCAATCCAGTTAGCTCAACAACTTTATGATTGGGCTTTCAGCACCTTCCGTCCTTGTCAAGTGATTCTTGAGGGTCGTGACTTTAATGCAACTAATGCAGCTGCCGCTCAGGATTTGCGCAACATTACCATTAGCGACCAAGTATTGGAAGCTTTCAAGGTATCCGTGTGTATTGCACAAGATTGGAAGTATGCTGATGGCTTGGACGCAATTCGTAAGAAGATGGCAGATTTGGGCACTATGCTTGGCAGCATAGCCAAGAAAGCCGTTAACGAGAATATTGGCGAAGTAGAGGGTGGTAATCTGGTTGATGTCACAAATAACAAGTGGCTGGTTGCTGGATTGAGTAATCACCAAACTGTAGCTGGGTGGGATTCTCAATTAGAGGCACTTGATAGTAAAGGCTATGTCTTTGCTATTTCGTACACTGGTATTGCGGGGTACTATTGGAATAACGATCATACTTGTACGCCTATCAAGAAAGACAAAGACGGTTATTTCAACGAGTACACCATCAGCTACGGTCGTACACATGACAAAGCTGTGCGCGACCTACGCACCTGTCTATTGCCAAAGGTAAAGAGTACACAACCAGTTGATCCAAGCACGGGCAAATTGCCGCAGGCATTAGTGACCTATTTCGAGCGCCTTGCTGATGATGATGTATTCAACACCATGGCTGCTGAAGGTCTAATCACCGCAGGTAAAACTACTGTGGATCCAAATAGCGATTTGCTCATCTCTCCAAGAGAGTTGAAGGTGTCGTTTGTACTGGTACCAACAGGTCAGATAGACGAAATAAAAGGAACTATTAACCTCAAAACAAGCATCTAATCATGTCTGTAATTTCAAGAGGAGGCAAGACCTTCGACAATGGCGATGTACAAATCGCTATGCTCGGCAGTATTGACTATGAAGTCACCAAGATTTCATACGATACTGAGCAAGAACATACTGCCAACTATGCACTTGGCTCTAATGAACCAAGCAGCTATAGTATGGGTAAGAAGAAACACAAGTGTACACTTGGACTTCGCCTACGCAGTATATCCGAGATTGAGAAAGCTGCTGGTGGCAACCTGCTTGCCATTAAGCCGTTCAATATCGTCGTTACTTATATCGACGAGGAGAATGAAATGATTGTGGATGTCATCAAGTGCAAATTCCAGTCACAAGGACGGGAGGTTGGCGATAGTGATGATATCAAACGAGAGTTTGAAATGTTTGTAATTAACATTGAATACAACGTAGGAAGTTGATAATATGAAAGAGACACAACAAGACTGCCAGTTGCCTGTAGGTGTAACAGCAGAAGATATCAAAGCGTGGAAAGGACGCTATGGCGAGAATAAGATTAAGATTGCTTCATTGCCTAAAGACGATGATGGCAACGAGTTTATGGATGTAATCGTGCGCGTTCCAGATCGCAAATGTTTGGGCGAGTTCGAGAAATGGGTGGATAAGTCGCCAGACAAAGCTAAAGAGATCTTGGTGAATGCCTGTGTGCTTAGTAACAAAGAAGCCGTCAAGGATGACGATGGATTGTTCTTTGCTGCATTTGATGCAATCACCAAACTCATTCCAGTTCGCACTGCGACTGTAAAAAACTGCTGACGGGGTATCCTCAGATAGATGCTATTAATGATGACGACCCCGAAGCAAACCTGTTTAATGAAATACGAAAACTAAACGCTCAGTTATCACTTTTCTTTCACATACCATTTCCGGAGAACCTTCCAGATGAGGTATGGGCAGAAAAAGTGGCACAGTTGAAATGGCTGGCTGAAAAAGGATTGTTAGGAATAAAATCGGTATTATGATAGATATTGACATCACAGATAGAATGTTTGCCGCCTTTGGGTATGTCCCAAGCGGTTATCCTAAGCAAGATGTTATGCGTGCTGGCATAGCAGCTGCTTATGCGTCAGATGCTGCGATTAGCATAGGTCTGGGACGGGCAAACATAGCACTCATCAAATCAAAGATAGGTGCCAATGTGTTCGTCAATGGCTGTTCATTTGCCGACCTAACACTTCGTAATTCAGAGAACGGAAAGTGCTACGAGTTTGCCAATGGTCTGCTTAGCGAAGTGACCACTGGCATTCTCGCACCTCCGCCGATGTTAAAGTTTGAGCGCACAAAGAACATTGTCAAAACAGCTATTGATGGAAGTGATAGCGAGGTCATTGAAAGCTTCGGCTGTAAGTCGTGGACAATAACCATAGAGGGCATATTGGTAGATATGGAGAATCACCAATATCCACAAAGGAAGATGCAAGAACTCTGTGAAATGTTTGAAGTAAACAACTCATTTGAGGTGCTTAACTGTGACATTATGGCAGACTTAGGTATTGAAAACCTATATATAGAAAAAGTATCTGACCTGCAAGTCTTGTTGGATTATCAAGATACAATCAAATATAAATTGACGGCGTATAGTATGAAACCTGTGGAGTTCTTTTTATCGTAAACCACAAGAACCTGCCTCAATAAATTTGACAGTTATGTCAGCAGCTCCTGTTGTTACAAGCTTAACATTGAGATCCGCAGAACCATTCTCTATTACGCGCCACTCACCACAAGAAGTAGCCGTGCCACTATCCAACTTCTTAACTTCGAGATCACAAGAACCAGCATCTACAATCTTTACTACGATGTCAGCAGATCCATAAGTTTCAACGAACTTCACTTCCCCATACAGAGGATAGGTTCTACCATCCTTGGTAATGGTGCAGTTGTCTTTGTCAATCGTGATATCATCAGCCAACGAGAATGTGGCTGTAGTAAGAATCGAAAGTAATGTAGCGAAGATGCGTTTCATATAAAAACAACCCGCAATTACTGTGCCAAACGGCACAATCCCAACCCACAAAAGACTAAAAAACATGTTTGTCGTTCCCAAATCAGAAATAACCATTGGCTCCGTTCGCTTCTATGGCGAACATGCTGGCGTGAATAATGTCCGCATTAAGCAGTCCGTGGAGAGCATTGGGAACACTGCCACAGTGACTATCCCGCGTAACTTCCAACGCAAGGACGGCAAAGGTATTCTTGATTACATACACACTGGCGACAAAGCTACTATTCGGCTTGGTTATGGCGACAAGCTCTACACCGAGTTTGAAGGCTACTTGGCGCATATAGGTGACGGAACACCCATCGTCTTGGAATTGGAAGACGAGTGGTACCTGTTCCGCAAAACACGCTATAACAAAGTGTGGAGCTCCACATCAGTCAAAGAAGTACTTCAATTTGTGTTCCCGGGTTATAGCATTGATGACAATGTGAACTCGTCTATTCCTGAAGGTTATATCATCCGCGATGCCAGTGCATACGATGTGGTAAAGAACCTGCGTGAGCAACGGGGCTTCTTTACGCGCATTGATGCAGCCAATAAGACCGTCAGTTGTTTCTACCCATTCAACTACAAGGGCGTTGAAACGCATACCTATGTGTTTGGCACACGCAACTGTACGCTGCTGGATGAGCTGCGCAAAAAAGAACTCGCGCCTAACATCGTCAAGAATGGTCTAAAATTCGTTCGCAAAGAGGACATCAAACTGCACATTACAGCCAAAGGCCAAGACCGAACGGGTAAGGTCATTACCGTAGAACTTGGCGATAATACCGACAACGCAACCAAGCGTACCATGAACTTCGGTAGCGAGTGTCCAACACAACAGGCATTACGCGAGCGTGCACAGGCTGCCTTGGATAAGCAATGCTTTGATGGGTACGAAGGCAAGATCACGGGCTTTGGAGTCCCACGGGTGCATGCTGGTGACGCGGTTAAACTAATAGATCCAGAAAACAGCGAAAGGGAAGGGACCTACTTAGTTAAAGCTATGACTATAAACTACGGCGTTGGCGTGGGCTTTCGCCGTGAAGTAGAACTATCATACAAAATTTAATATGGCACGAACCATAGAACAAATCAAGACCTCATTGACGGAGGCTTTTATGCAAAATGCAAACCTTGCCCTTAAATATGGATTCGAGGTGGGCGCAGATTTCAATACCACTTTTTCTAAAGTTTCACTGGAGAGTTTATTGCTCTACATTGTTGCTGTTGGTATATGGACCTTAGAAAAACTCTTTGACACCCACACGCAGGAGGTGGAGGAGTATATCTCCACGATGAAGCCACACACCCTGCGCTGGTACCAAGAGAAAGCCAAGGCGTTCTTGTTTGGCTTGCCACTCATCGCTGGCACAGACCAGTTCGACACTACAGGCAAAAGTGACGAGGACATTGCCAGTGCACGGGTGGTCAAGTTCGCCGCCGTCACTGAATCAGGTGCAACGCTTTACCTCAAGATTGCAGGCGAGGAGAACGGTCGCCCTAAGAAACTCACCACCGAACAGAAGACTGCCTTTGAGGCATACCTACACGAGTTCAAGGACGCTGGTGTGCGTGTGGATGTCACCAGCGAGCAAGGTGACTATTTGCGCCTATCCTTGGATGTGTATTACAACCCGCTACTCTTGGCGGCAGACGGTCAAAGTAAGAGCGATGGCACTTACCCTGTAGAGGACGCTATCAAGTCCTACATTGAGCAATTGCCTTTCAATGGTGAGTACCGCAATAATGCCCTTGTGGACGCTATCCAAGCAACCAAGGGAGTTGCTATGGTGCAACTGCATAGTGCAGCTCAGAGTGTGGACAATGTGACCTATAACCCTGTAGCTGCTTTTTGCACTCCTTTCGCAGGTTACTTCGAGTATGATCGCGACGGAGTGAAGACTATCCAATCTATCAATTACATCCCTTATGGCACAGATGAAAATTGATTACAATAAACTGGCTGTATTGTTGCTGCCAACATTCCTGCGCCAACCCATTCTAATGTCGTTGGCACGCATACTCATGGTACCACTACAACGCCTACACGACGAGCACCATGCTGCGCGTGCTGAACGAATGTACCAATTGCGACATACCAGCCAAATATGCCATATCAAGGACGCACTCAATCGTGAGTTTGCGGTCGGAAACCACGCTCTTACGCCCGACTATGCAGCGGGTTTCGAGATTGAAGACATCAACGCTATAGGTGACTGGGTAATGACATACGACGAGGTACCCGCGTTCGCAGATGTACATACCATGGCTGAAGACGATGATTATCTTTTGGTTTATGACGAAGCGATTATTACACAGGCTACACAGTCGTTTATTGTGTATGTGCCTAAAGCACTTGATTTTAATGCGTCACTACCCAAAGTGCGTGCGATAGTGGATCTTTACCGCTTAGCTTCACGCAGAGCTTTGTATATGATAAAACCCTAAAGAATATGAATAAACAGAATTTCAAAAATGGCAATGCAATGTTTCCGCTCAGCACGGATGCATTGGATTTTATGCAAGAGCAAAATTTCTTGGTCGCTCGCCTTACTGAGTTGGCAGGTCCTTATGTGATCATATCTCAACCTGCAAATGGCAAAGCAGGTTTGTGCGTCTTTGATGGGGAATTACTACCATTATCGGGAGACACAGCCGCTACGCATATCGGTGTGACAGAAGTTAAAACGGACATTACAGCTCATGGTACCACATATAGGGATGCACGTGTTACGCGCGAAGCGGTGTATGGTACCAGTGGTGCACCTGCAAGTTCTTTTGTTGTATTAGACAATATGTCTGCACTCAAATCTGCCATTGCAGATCTGACTACAGCGCTCACTACAGAAGCAAACACTCGCGCAAGACACGATATACCCAAAGGAACTATCATTGATTGGTATGGTACCATAGTTGTTTCTAAGATGCCAGATAGTTTCTTGCCATGTGGTAAAATTGTTGTTGGCAGTATAGATCAAGTACACACCGAACAAACATTGTGGCGGGATAAAATGCACGGAGGACTTGAGTTTGAGGAAGGGTACAATGGAAATGGGTACTACTACCGAATAAAATCATGGAATGGCTACACTATCCCTGATTTGACTGACCGCTTCATAGTACAAGCAGGTGGAGATTATGCTTTAGGGGCAACTGGCGGAGCAAAAGAGGTCAAATTGACTGCGGGACAATCAGGTTTGCCAGAACATAATCACGAAGTGCCTGTTGGAGATAGTACAGGTAGCACAGCAGGAGGTGCAGAAAAGGGCACTAATACAGAATATAGTAGATTCAGGACTGTCAATGCAGGACCTAAAGATGCTACTTATTCCCATGAGAACCGTCCCCCATTCTTCGCTCTCTATAAACTAATCAAAGTGATTTAATAACCGATTAAACAGCATTTAATTATGGATAGAACGACACTTAAAAGTTGGTTCCAACGCGGAAAGAAACCTACCGCCTCACAATTTGCAGCATTGATTGATTCCTTTTGGCACAAGGATGACACTATGAGTTTGCATAGTATCAAAGGACTTAATGAGGCTTTACAAACAAAAGCAGGTATTAACCATGACCATGATGAGGTGTATTCGGCAACTGGTCATACCCACGACCAGTACTTAACCGAGCATCAGGATATAACTGGCAAAGCGGATAAAGTGGTTGGCGCAGTTGCTGGAAACTTAGCTACGCTGGATGCTAATGGCAATCCAATAGATAGTGGCAAAAAGACTGCTGATTTTGCGCCCGCAGAACATAACCACGATGAGGTGTATTCGGCAATTGGTCATACCCATGACCAGTATTTAACCGAACACCAAGATATTAGTGGCAAACAGGACAAAACAGATACTACGCTTCAAACTGCTGACAAAACTGTTGTTGGTGCAATCAATGAAGTTGATAGTAACTTGAAAAAACACCTTGATGAGTACGATGGATTAAGTCAATTAGTTATGGGTTTAGAAGAACAAACTCATAATCACTTGACGACTGATTTTCCAGCCCTCAAAAGTGAAGTAGAATCCTTAAAACAACAAAGTTCTGAAACTGCGCCATCTGTAGCACCTAATTTGGTAGTATCTACAACCTACTCCGAATTGAAAGCCTTACGCGATAGTGCTGGCTTATCTGTTGGCACATGGTATCGTATCACAGACTACGAAACCACTGTTTACAATAATGCGAATGCACGCGCCGCAGGACATCCATTTGACATTCTTGTATTAGCTACAGATGTCAATCAGTTGTCTGAAGATGCTAAAGCGGTGCACTCCGCACGTGATACAGAGGGCTATTTTGCACACGCCAATTTGGGTGCGTGGAAACTCAAATACTCATTGGATAATGACACTACCAAATTTGCATGGGCAAGTGAAGGTGGCGAAAAGTGGACTACCACTCTTCCTGAGATTGGTATGCTTGAATTGACTCCAGTATCCACTAATGACACCACTTACGAAGGTTGTCCGTATAAGTTCACTGGCTCTGTACAAGGTATGTCCGTGACTTTGTATGTTGCTCATTTAGAATTACAGGAGGGAGAGGATTTTATTCCTAATGTGATTGTCGTAGATGGTATGGGTGAGCCAATGGTCAATCAAATGCCTGTCACTGCGATTGTACATGAGAACCAAACCGCAGGAAAGGGTGTGGTTTGGGAGATGGAAGATGAGTTCAACAACTTATGTTCGTATGATTTCAAGAACATACAATTCAAACGCTCACTTATTACTTCTACATTGGAAAGTCCAAGTGAAGAAGAATGTGCTTTTTACGGCAAATATGTGGGGCAAGCTTTAGAGGAACTGCCAGCACTTCCAGAAGGATATGCTATTGATCCGAACGATAGTAAATATCTCTACACCTTTTCAGTCATAGCAGCCGATGGAACTGTGGAAGACAACTCTATGGGTGTAGATTTAACTTCTGCTGGCATGGGTATTATTCATTTATGTGCATTAAACAGAATGCGCGAGAATGTCAATGCGTCATCCTTTGCGCTTGACTTAAACAACAATGTTTTTGTTGCCACATGCAATTCCGCGGATGAAATGATGAACCTAATTGTAATGGGTAATACATTTGGTACACTCTGTATGGGTAACACATTTGTCAATGCTACAATAGAGAATACATTCGGGAACTACTGTTCTGGTAACACCTGTGGCAACTATTTTCAAAACAACTCATTCGGGAACAGTTGCTACTATAACTCATTCGGGAACAGTTGCTACGACAATTCATTCGGGAACGAGTGTTATCGTAATTCATTCGGGAACGAGTGTTATCGTAATTCATTCGGGAACGAGTGTTGGTATAATTCGTTCGGGAACTACTTCCAAAATAATTCATTCGGGAACGATTGCTATGGCAACTCATTCGGGAACGGTTGTGACGGCAACTCATTCGGGAACAGTTGTCGTTATAACTCATTCGGGAACAGTTGTGACAGCAATACATTCGGGAACGGTTGTGACGGCAACTCATTCGGGAACTACTGTTACTATAACTCATTCGGGAACTACTGCTATAGGAACTCATTCGGGAACAATTGCTATAGCAACTCATTCGGGAACAATTGCTATAGCAACTCATTCGGGAACTACTGTTACTATAACTCATTCGGGAACGGTTGCCAATATAACAATATATTGGACAACGTTCAATACATCACTGCATTTGAAGGTGTTCGATATGTGTCTATTGGTAGCACCAGCGGCACTGTACAATATGCTCAAGTGCTTAATGGCACGTGTGGTTCAAGCTCTTCAAATATGCTTCAAATTGACTTTGCTGTAGGTAAAAATTACACCCAAATTGCGGGCAAAAATAGTGCAGGAGAACTCAAAATTTGGGTGCCTGCGGACATGGTTGCTACAGCATAACATTTGCGTATTTATGCACAAATATCGCACCAATACACCAATAAAAATGCAATATGACAAATAATAATTCAACATAATTTACTCTGAATGAAGATAGTATAGGATTTTTTCAGTATTTTTGTGGTTAATTGTTCCCGAATTATTCCTAATA
Source organism: uncultured Bacteroidales bacterium (assembly GCA_937891975.1). GTDB lineage: Bacteria > Bacteroidota > Bacteroidia > Bacteroidales > Paludibacteraceae > Colicola. The sequence continues at coordinate 191,327 of CALAUA010000012.1, read as the reverse complement.
ATAATATCGCAGAAGTCAATAATTAACCAACTAAAATACATAATCCTATGCTTAGAAAAATTCGCTACAAATTAGTGTACAATCGTAGCTACCGATTAAACAAAAGAGGTGAAGGGCTTATCGAAATTGAGTGCACACAACAAAAACGACGTATCTATTTCAGTACTCATGTTTATGTTAAACCAGAAAATTTTAGTCATGGGGCAATCATTGAGACCCCGAATGCCGACAGTCTGAACTATGTACTATACAAGATGGTTCAAGAGGTAGAACAGGTAGAACTGGAGTATATCAAGCGTGGTGTGGAAGTTCATTTGCCAATGCTCAAAGAGGCGGTTAGATCACACATATCACCTGCGGCAAAACTAACTGACTTTGGTAGCCAAGTTGTAGAGCAAAGTGAGCGTAAGAACCTCACCAAACTCAACTACCAAACATTGCTCAATAATATCGAGCGATTTCGGAAGGGCACACTCATCACAGATATTGACTATCAATTTTTGGTGAATTACGATAAATGGCTTCGAGATAGTGGCATTGCCCACAATACCCGAATCAGTCGCTTACGATTACTCAGGGCACTATTGAATGAAGCGCGAAAGCGTGATATAATTCACATCAACCCATTTGATAGATTCCGAATCCAACAAATGGTGTCGAAAAAAGGATTTCTCACTGTTGAGCAATTGCACAAATTGGAGAAAATGGTGCTCAAAGGTTATGAGGGGAAAGTAAGAGATGCGTTTTTGATTGGTTGCTACACTGGATTGCGATTTTCTGATATAATAACACTCAGGAATGAGCATATTACAAAAGGGTGGCTAACAAAGAAAATGGCAAAGACAGGATATGTCGTTGAGGTACCAGTAGCAGAACTCTTTAGTGGAAAGCTATTGTTGCTATTGGAAAAATACAATGGGAACATTGAAAGAGTAACCAAATCACTTGGCAGCAATGCAAGCGTAAACAAAACGTTACGAGGGATATTAGACCGCATAAAGGTAGATCCCAAAATAACCTTCCACTCCTCGCGTCACACATTTGCCACGCATTTAGGGCAAGCAGGCGTGCAATTGACAACAATACAAAAGTTGCTTGGTCATCAGAAACTACAGACAACACAGATTTATAGTGAGGTTGATCGCAAAGCAATTACTAATGATTTGAAAAAACGTAAAAAATAATACAACTATGTTTAAACTTATTACTGATCGAAAGACAGCTCAAGAGGCTATTGCTAAAGTGAAAGAAGCACTTGCAAACAAGGAAAAACAACAACCCAAAGAGAAGGAGGAGACAAAGAGCGAAGATGAAGTGAGAGAATAATTATAATGCTATGCACGAGGGCATAAAAAAAGCCCTCGGCTGTGGCTGACAGACGCTCTTACCTTTCTATCAGACCACATTTACAAGCGACAACACCGCTACCGAGGACGATATAATCCTTTGCAAGCGGTGTTGTCGCTTTACTTGTCTAATCAATCCACCATTGCTACACGATGATTGGTTAGTATGTCCCTACAAAAGACCCGTAGGAGGTAAGAGCGCGCAAAGTTACTACATTTTTTTGAAATGACCAAAAAAAACAAGAAAAAACATGGCAAAAATTTACACTCAAGCCCCGCTGCCGTTCATGGGGCAGAAGCGTCGTTGGAATAACGACTTCAAAACGGCACTTAAAAATGAGTTCGCAGACTGCACAATCTTCGTTGATCTGTTTGGAGGTAGTGGGCTATTATCGCACTTCACGAAAACGGTACGGCCAGATGCTCAGGTCGTGTACAACGACTTTGACGGTTATGTACATCGAATAGAAGCTATCCCAACTACCAATGCCATACTGGCAGAGATACGCGAGATTGTAAAAGATGTGCCACGCACAAAGCGCATTACGGGGCAACCCCGAACGCAAGTGTTGGAAGTACTGGAGCGATATGATAAGCAGGGATATGTGGATTATATCACATTGTCTGCATCAATATTATTCTCTTCTAATTACGCTGTTAATCTGGAAGAGATGAAAGGGAACACCCTATATAACACCGTGCGTACATCAGATTTTAACGCGGATCAATATCTGGATGGACTGATTGTAGTGCATGAAGATTACCGTGATCTTTTTGCACGATATAAGGATGTGTCAGGAGTATGCTTCTTAATAGATCCGCCATATCTATCCACCCAAGCGACCACATATAGTGGTTATTGGAAACTGCGTGATTATTTGGATGTACTCCATACACTCAAAGGTACCAACTATTTTTATTTTACCTCGGAGAAAAGTAGTATCATTGAGCTGTGCGATTGGTTGGATCAGGAAGAGCGATTTGTCAATCCATTCCGACACGCGAAACAGGTAACTATCAAATCGCGTTTGAACTACAATTCAATCTATAACGATATTATGTTGTATAACCATCCAAACAAACAAAATGAGGCATCATGAACAAATATTATCAAATGCTTTCGTACATTATGGCGAAAGGCAAAACCCAACACAACAAGAAGGGCAGTATTAAGTATTTGACCAACGAGGTGCTGCGTTTATCACCAGCAGACTTGCTTGATATATTCGAGACACACGGCGTAGCACGAAAAAAACTCAAAACGGAGCTGAATATGTTTCAAGCTGGCATCACTTCTACTGAGCAATATCGTGCTGAGGGTATTAGTTGGTGGGACTACTGCGGAGAGCAGCTCAAAAACAGTTACCCAACATATCTTGAGAAGTTACCAGCATTGGTTGAACGCATCAACAAAGAAAAGCGTAATAGCAAGAATTATGTACTGTTTTTAGGTGAGACAGAAGCAGATACAAATCAAGCACCTTGTTTGTCTCTGGTGCAGTTTCAGATTGAGGATGGCGAATTGATTGTGTCAGCATATCAACGCAGTTCTGATGCAAATTTAGGGCTTCCAGCGGATATTTATCATCTATATCTAATGGCTCGCCAAATTGATTTGCCTTTGAAGAGTATCACATTGTTTTTAGGTAATGTTCATATCTATGAGAGCAATCTTCTGCGCACTTATGAGTTACTGAATGGATCTAAGGATGTAAAGTTTACATTGAACACTTAAAAGGTGTTTAATCAGCGTTTAACACATTATTAAACGCATATAAAAAAGGTGCACTTTTCAATTTGAAATTGTGCACCTTTTGTTTTGCAAAAGCGGACTTTTTAATTTGCCGATTATAAATATTCCAAGAAAATATAAAATATGGAGATATCCATTAGGGTGTCGCATACATTATGGATTAAAATCTCTTTTTTACAAACCATTTTTGTCTATTAAATATTGGATAAACTCTAACACTTATCTTTGGAGTCATAAGATTACCCCATATAATTGGGGTGATTATATCAATTTAACCTTAGCCGAATTAATATCTGGCAGAAAAGCATTGCCATATAAGTACGCATCAGCAAAACAATCAATAGCAATGGTTGGTTCCATTTTGCCATGGGCTATTGAACCCGATACAATAGTATGGGGTAGTGGTTGTTTAAACTCGAGAGATGAGTTATGGAATCACATCCAAAAACCAAAACAAGTATTAGCAGTACGTGGTCCATTAACTCGCAAAGTTTTGATGGATCATGGAATATATTGCCCAGAAATATATGGTGATCCTGCATTATTATTTCCGAGATATTATCAACCAAAAGTAGAAAAGCAATACAAATATGGTGTAATACTTCACGCGAGTACTTCATTGACCGGCTCTATTGTTTCTCACTTTCATACTCTTTTAGGAGATAGTGTATTATTCATTGATCCAATAATGTTTAATAAATGGAACGAATTCATAGATAAAATTCTTTCCTGCGAGTATATATTATCTTCTTCATTACATGGAATCATCATAGCAGATGCATATAAAATTCCTAATCTGTGGATTAGTTTGACAAATAATGAACATCCAGATAATAATTTCAAATTTAAGGATTATTATTTGTCTATTGGCAAAACGATAGATACCCCATTATTAGTGACTGATATTCAACTATCTCAAATTCATAACGAATTGGATAATTGGTCTGCAATGCGTATTGATTTAGACAAATTACTGTCTGTGTGCCCATTAATTTAACTTGCTTATGCCACTTTGTTCTTTCATCATCCCTGCCTATAATGCGAGTAATATTATTACTCGTTGCTTGAATAGCATCTATAACCTTTCTCTCAAAGCAAATGAATTTGAAGTGATCGTCATTGATGACTGCTCCAAAGATGATACAGTACAAGTGGTTGAGCAATATGCAAAACAGCATACCAATATCACACTACTTCGCCAACCAGAAAACCATCGTCAAGGAGCAGCTCGCAATAGAGGTGTATCGATCGCGCAAGGTAAATATATCGTATATGTGGACAGCGATGATGAGAGCGATAAAGGAGTACTACAAGCATTGCAATTGGCAGAGAAGAACGAATTGGATATGGTGGCAATGCACTATGTGAATGTGGATGAATATGGCAATATCACCGAAAAAGAACCAATCACTATAGAAGGCATATTCACTGGTATTGACATGCAGACAAAGCATCCTTATTGGGGAAGTGCTCCATGGCCCTATATTTATAGACATTCTTTTTTACAACAAGTGAATTATTCTTTTGCGGAAGATGTTTTATTTGAAGATGCTGACTTTGTAGCGGTGCATCTATATCATGCTAAACGCGTGATGTATAGCGATATATGCGCGTATAGAGTACACTACAATGCTACATCAACAACCCATACTAGTACGTACAAACATTTTTCAGACTATTTCTTGCTTGGAACGCGCATGTTAAAGTTCTATCACTTGTTAGATGATCAATCTTCTGCATGTGCATTAGGTATAAAAGAGGGAGGTAGTTGGAATATATGGATGTCGTGCAAACGACTGATGAAGCTTCCTACAATAGCAGATGTGCGTGCTTTTTATGACCGATTAGATTCTTTTATAAATCGTTCTGACTATACCCACTATTCCGAACCTGCTTATTGCTGGACATGGTGGACCAAGCTTTGCATCAAACATAAAACTTGGGCTATCACATTGAATGCGATAGCCCAAGTAGGGTATAATATACTTAAACGATTGAAATAGTGTGATTTAAGGCTACACCCAATCCTCTCTATCCAAACTGCGATAGCCGATAGCTTCGGAGATATGTTGCATTTGGATATTCTCGCTAGCATCCAAGTCCGCAATAGTGCGTGCTACTTTTAATATGCGGTCATATGCACGTGCGGAGAGCCCCATCTTATCCATAGCGAACGAAAGCATCTTATCGCCCTGCGCATCCAACTGACAAAACTCGCGCACCAACTTAGGCGTCATTTGTGCATTGCAATGTACGGGCTTTTGAGCTTCTGCATTGTATGCTGCAAAACGTTTCTGTTGCACTTCGCGTGCGCGCATTACTCGCTCACGCATCACTTTGCTACTCTCACCCGGTTGAGCATCTTTCAGTGTAGAGTAGGGGACTGCTTGTATATCACATTGAATATCAATACGATCCAACAAAGGACCTGATATACGGCTCATATAGCGATGAATCTGCGCAGGTGTGCAAGTACAAGGGTGCGCGGGGTTATTTTCGCCATAGTGTCCACATGGACAAGGGTTCATAGCCGCCACCAACATAAAACTCGCAGGATATTCCACACTCATCTTGGTGCGTGTCACACATATCTTCCTATCTTCCAATGGCTGACGCATTACCTCCAATGCACTTCTCTTGTACTCAGGGAGTTCATCTAAGAAAAGCACTCCATTGTGTGCCAAACTAATCTCTCCGGGATGAGGATTTGTGCCACCACCCACCAAAGCGACATCGGTCACTGTGTGATGAGGGCTGCGGAATGGGCGTTGCACAATCAACGCACTTGACATACCATCGCTCTCTTTGCGGCGTGCCATCAAACCCGACACGGAATAAATCTTGGTAGTTTCCAACGCCTCTTCCAAGTTGAGTGGAGGTAGGATAGATGGCATACGCTTTGCCATCATACTTTTACCTGCTCCTGGAGGACCAACCATCAGCATGTTGTGTCCGCCAGCGGCGGCTACTTCCATCGCACGACGTACATTCTCTTGCCCACGAACGTCCGAGAAGTCCAAATCAGAAGTGAAGGCATGGTTTGCAAATTCTGTAGCAGTATCTACTTGAGTGGGCTCAAAAGTCTGTGTCTCATTCAAGAAACGCACCACTTCTAGTAGGTTCTTCAGCCCATATACTTCCAACCCCTGCACAACAGCCGCTTCGCGAGCATTTTGTTCGGGCAAAATCATACCTTTAAATCCCGCTTTTCGTGCAGCCAAAGCCATAGGCAATACGCCTTGTATGGGTTGTAATGTACCATCCAGCGACAACTCACCCATAATCAGATATTGTCCCAAGAGCGCAGTCTTTACCTCTTCCTCCGCAGTCAGCATACCAATAGCCAGTGGTAGGTCATATGCAGCGCCCTCTTTCTTAATATCAGCAGGTGCCATATTGATAGTCAGCGTATGGCGCGGTTTGTTGTAACCATTCACAGTCAACGCAGCCACGATGCGCTCATGGCTCTCTTTTACTGCATTATCTGGTAATCCTACGAGGGTAAACTCAAACCCAGGCACTGCATGTACCTCTATCGTAACAATCACTGCATCAATACCTTGTGGCGCAGCGCCATAACATTTAATCAACATGGGTTATAGTGTTTTTTTATTGTTCTTATTTTTTGCCTTCTTCACTTTTTCTTTCTTCCCCTTCGGTAAAGGTTCGGTATCCCTTCGGGATTTCTGTTCTTCTTTTACTATTTTGGATTTTTTCTCCCAATTAAAGTCGTGCTTAAATACAAAACCTACTCCTTGTACTGTATTCGCTTGACGAAGCGAATATTTATCTACGGTATGGGTATATGCTTTTGCTCGGAGTTTCCCATTAGGTGTGAGCAGGTATTCAATCTCCAGGTCGCCAAAGAACGGACGATTGCTTAGGTCATTGTATCGATATCCAAAATTACCATTGATTACCAATTGATTGATAGGGTGGATTTGGAAGTTAGCTTCATACTCTTGGCTCGCCGTTTCTCCCTCACCATCTGTTCGGAAATTGAATCCCATGGTAAACACATCAGTCAGTTTGCTAAGCCACGAATTAATTTGCCCAGTAATAGTAGAAGATAGTAGCGAATAGGTCTCATTCAAACCTACGTTCTGCGTATTTTGCAGATAATCGGGTGTGTAGAAACGGTTGAACACAAGTAGGTATATCACCTGACGCATCAACATTTCATCAGTGTTGATCATCGAATTTACTTGACTTTGCACCGACTCATCAGACTGTGGTAATTCTATTGCAAAATTCAAAATAGGGTTGAATAGTTCATCTGTCATATGCAGCACGCAATTGACTGGCACCGAATTACGGTCAGTAGCAATTTGGCTACTTTCACTTCCAAACAAATCGCGCAACGATGCTGTAGTATGATAATAACCTGTAATATCCAACATAGGTGCAAGCGGGTCGCTATCCCATGTGATTTGACTACCCTCGCGAATGGTGAAATTACGTCTTACTACATTGCCTAGTGAGAAGTCAAATTGACCAGATTGCAGGGTATATGTTCCTTGCATTTGTATGTCCTCTGATGGGTACTCATATACCAACTTTAGATTGCCTTCGCCGCGTCCTTTAATGCCATCATCTGCACCTAGTTTGATATTAATCTCTGCCAGTGGTGTCACTTCCCCTTGTAATGATAACCGCATTCTGCTTTCGGGTTTATTAACCTTCACTTTTTCTTTTTTTGGTTGTAGCAAACTGAGCAGATAATTGGATGTCGTATCTGCTTGAACAAATGTAATAAAGTTAGAAGTAGTTGCTTGGCTTGCACTATTGATATTTAAGAAGAACTTGGTGTTAGCTTCTGTGCGAGCGTTTACGTCAATTTGGCAGTCCATTTCATCTCCATATATATGCACATCACCTGTACCAAATACTTTCCCATAGAAGAATGATTGTTGATCTGCAGGTAAGTCCATAACCAACATATTGTTAGCACGAGCACGCAAATCAAAACTGATATCCAAGAAATTATCGTGATATACGCCACCACTGAATGTTCCTGCATTGCCAAACTGGTCATACACCGTTATATCTGGGAATCGAATGGCGGTGGAATCGAGGAAAATGGAGTCTGTTAAGTAGAATGTTGCACCAATTTGTGGTACCGTAATTTGTGCATCTTTAGCCAAAGCACGACCCGTTACCCATACTTTGCGCTCTTGTCCTTCTACTTTGACATGCCCGTAACCTCTACCTTGAGGGTTAGCAATGATGCCTTTAGTCCAAAAGTCTATAAAGTGAATATCTACACTATCGCATGCAATGTCCAGTCCCCACCATTTTTGTGCTGGAATCACTTTACCTGTTACATCTGCCACTTTGTGGTTAGTTGAATCTATGATTTCTCCATAGATCAATATGCTCTTGCTCTCTCTGTCTAAGACTGCTTCTGCGGTCACATCCCCTAAATATATGCCATTCAAACCTCCATTTGGAATGAATGCTTGTGCTTCCAACATAGGCTCCGAAAATACACCATATACCTGTGCTTTGCCCGTCACAGGTCCCATAATAGAAATCGCTTTGCTAGCTTCGGTGTAGGTAAGTATATAATCCAAATTGATGTTGTGAAGCACTACGTCAATAGAGTCGTTAGCAGATCTAGATGCACGGCCATCTGCAGTAATCAGTTGATAATCAGTGCTCAAATAGAAATTATCAATATCCAGAGTTTGCTCGGCAGAAGTGTACGTGATATTGGCTTCGCCAATGCTCCATGCAGAATCATTGAGAATAATATGAGTGGGCTGTACTTGAATGTCAAATTTGGGTTTACCCAAATGCTTCGTCACTTGTGATGACACACTGATGATGCCCTCGTTGCGAACACTGTCGGTATTGCCTAATTCCACACTCAAATCAATATTATCGTTTTGTGCGGTTAGATTGATATTCGCTTTTATATCTCCCAACTTAGCTGCGGTGGGGTTATCTTTTGGCAAATGATTCAGCACATAGACCGACATATTCAATTGCTCATCCATATTATCTAGCGAAATAGTGATATCTTCCATTTTTGCTCCGCTAGTGTTAATATTCGGTATATATGCTTGAAGACCAAGTTGCCCTGTCTCCTCATAAATAAATCCTTTGATTGTGGGCAAGGATGGTAGTTCTACTCCTAGGTCAAGTATCTGTGTTAGTGAATCCAATCCTCGGAAATAGGCGTAAAAGTCCAGATTGTTGGTGTCTGTTCGTTTGAGGGTTGGCTTGTCTATTAAAGTTGGCAGATAATGATGTAGTAAATTCTGAATAGTGGCAGGTAGCGTCTGATAGCGGAATGCACCACTCAAATTGGCTGTCAGATAATCGGACTGCACACGCAACTGATGGAATGGTACACCTGCTTTTAACTCGCTATCAACGAGCAGTTTCAATTGTTCCATCATCGTTTGTACTTCACCATTTTGTATCTGCAGACTATCTATAATCACGTAGCCTGTCAAGTTGTCCAACATCTCTTCTGTTTTGCCAGAGGTGTACAGACTAATGTAGGTGGTAGCGCCTAATTCTAGATTAGGATATTGTTGAATCAGATTGAGCTTAGCAGGTTGGAATTGAGCTAAGTCAATCGTTAAATCCAATCTAGTATCTTCTTCTGACCAATCAGCCAATCCGTTGATATTGAGGCGAATATTTTCGTCATTGATGGCCAAACTACCGTTAACTTCTTCAGAATACATTTCGCCATCAATTCGAATATTTTTGTATTTATAACCCAAAACCTCTATGCTGTGTATATCCGCTTCTGCTATGCAATGTGTCAGCGAAGTAGAATCAATCTTTCCATCCACATGGGCATGAAAAGCGACTGCACCTAGGTCGGCTTGATCTATCAAACGTCCTAATTGAAATTTGCGCGTGGATAGGTGCCCGCAAAAATCAATATGCGATAGAGTGGTATCTATGTGCAAGTCACCATTCACATTCATTGCACCCAACGCCGTAGTGAAGGCTCCATGCAAATCAATATCTTCTAACCTTCCTCTAATATCACCGCGATAATGTACGTGCCCCAAATTGCTAACCATTGTAGGCAATTCTACTGGTTTCATCTGCAATTGCGACAGTAAATCTTGCAGCAGAGCATTATTGCAATACAAGTCATTGCACTGAGCATCCATATATAGTGAGTCTAACTCTGTAGGATGATATACTGCTACATCACCTGAAAACAACCTTTCATTGCGGAATATTAATTGCATTTCTTTTGCAAATATCGAATCTAGATTACCGTTTAAGTTGGCTTCAAAACTAGCGTCTAGTCTGTCCATTTGAGCACGCAAGTGTAGCGAATGTAGTTGTACATCTAGCGAGTCCATACTCAGTACAGGCAATGCTAAGGCTACGTCCAATTGATCTACCAAAATCTCATTATAGCGCACACGCGTTTGATCCAATACCAAATGATCTATATTCAACCGAAATGGGAAATTCACGGAATCACGCTTAAAGGTATCAATCAAGAATTGAATATTCAGCGTTGAATCCGAAGTAGATTGTAGGTTGATATATGGATTTTGCAGACGCAGTTGTTGGATGTTGATTCGTTGTTCACGCAGGGCTAAGGGCGCAAACTCCAACTGCAATTGTTCGATGAATGCGAGGGTATCTCGCTGTTGATCGCTGAGATAAACACTATCTAATACTAAATGCGATAGCGGACGATAATGAAACGAAGCAATGCTGGCATCTACATTCAGTTTCTCAGATAGTTTATCTGCCACCTTCCCCACGATAAACGTTTGCACACCTTTGATATGTAGCACACCTACTATGCCTCCTAGCAGTAGCAAGAATGCTCCTAACACGATAGCAACAATAGCAAAAGTTTTTTTCACCTTTGCTTTGCGTGTAGAGCGTTGTTGTTCTGTATTTACAACGTCTTGTTCGTTCTCAATATGTGGGTTATTTGCTTCTTGCACGATTTTTCCCAAACTAAAAATCGCGCAAAGATACTAAATTTCTTGCATTTATGCAAGAGTTTCTCATTTTTTACTAGAAAAATAGCGGCAAATAGCCTGAATACCGCACTTCTCGCACTTAGGAGTACGAGCTTGGCAGGTATAGCGACCATGCAATAAGAGCCAATGGTGCGCTTTGGGTATAATGTCTTCGGGGATATATTTGATAAGTTGTTTCTCGCTATCTAGTGGATTCTTTGCCTTAGTAGTCAATCCGATACGTTCTGCTACACGGAAGATATGCGTATCTACTGCCATAGTAGGTTGGTTCCACCATACAGCTAACACTACATTTGCTGTTTTCCTTCCTACACCAGCCAATGTCTGCAATTCTTCACGGCTATCTGGAATCTCTCCCCCATACACTTCCACCACACGCTTCGCCATTTGAACTAAGTGTTCCGCTTTGCTGTTTGGATAACTCACCGAACGGATATATTTGAGCACATTTTCTGCGTTGGAATCGGCTAAATCTGCAATAGTAGGGTATGCTTCAAACAGTGCGGGTGTAACCAAATTCACTCTTTTATCTGTGCATTGAGCAGACAACATGACCGCCACGAGGAGCTGATATTCGTTCTCAAAATTCAGTTCACTCTCAGCAATGGGCATGTTTGCTTCAAACCATGCCAATGCTTTCTCATATCGCTCTTTTATACGCATCACTTTTAATATTCTCCTCCCCTTGAAGGGGAGGTTGGGTAGGGTCTATTGCTCTTTATAAGTTTTGCTCAAATATTGCAACACTTGCGTAGCTTGCTTCTGTACCTGTTGAGTTTCCGATGAAATCGGGCGTTTTTGCAGGTTAAGTAGCATTATTTGATAGAGCAGTATCAGGCATGCCTCCACATCACTCATCGTAGGACGGTCAGTTTTGGCTTTCAATAGATTGAGCGATGGGGTAAGTTGAATCATTGCTGCACGATATGTGGCTTCTTGATCCAAGAGGTCGTTGTGTAAATCTTCCAATTCTGCCAAAGCATTTTGTGCCAATTGCAAGTGCCCACCTTCCATGATATTCTCTTGGTGCATCATCTCATTTAGGTCATGCAACTCTTGATTAGCTTCTGCTTGCTGCGGAAAGGCGCGTAGATAATCCTCTATCTGCCAGAGATATAAAATATACTCGGCAATATTATTCTTCTTCAAAATCATAGTCTTCGTCTAATAAATAGTTGTAGTCATCCGAGAAAAACTGCTCTATTTCTCGTCTATCTTTCTTGGTCGGACGTCCTGTTCCTCTATCGCGTCCGCTTTGTGCTGCATAGCGAGCCAGTTCCAGTAGTTCTAATTGCTCTTTAGGCGTAATGTCTTGTAGGTACTCAGGTACCATCTTTGCTCCCAAGCGATTGTTATGTAGTTGCAATATGCGATAAGTGTAGGTTATCGGACCCTTACGCACGGTAAATACATCGCCTACGTGAAATACGCGGCTGGGTTTGAGCTCTACACCATTCATCTTCACACGCCCACATTTGCAGGCGTCGGTGGCAATAGAGCGGGTTTTGTAAATCCGCATTGCCCATAGGTATTTATCTACTCTGACCTCCATCCTGAATCTCTAAACACTAAACAATAGCTGCATTAGCAGCGTCCTCTAAACTTATTTCCCATTATATTGGTTCATGGTGCGATCCATGCCTTGTAGGCAGAAGGATGGTATGATTTCGCTCACTAATTTCAGTCGGTCGGGCAGAGTTTTCTTCTCATCCTCACTCCATTCGCCGAGAACGAAGTTGCATTGTGCACCTTTGTTGAAATCGTTGCCAATACCAAAGCGAAGGCGTGCATAATTTTGTGTGCCAAGCACTTGCTGAATATGTCCTAAGCCGTTATGTCCGCCATTGCTGCCTTGTTTGCGCATACGGATACTACCAAAGGGCAAATTAAGGTCATCTACCAGCACCAGCATATTCTCCACAGGAATCTTCTCTTGTTGTAGCCAATAGCGTACAGCATTACCGCTAAGGTTCATATAGGTGGATGGCTTGAGTAAGATGATTTCAGCATTTTTTGCACGGCAACGGGCAACAAATCCGTAGCGCTTATCTTCCCATGTAGCACCCTTGCTCTCTGCAAATGCATCCACCATCATAAACCCGATGTTGTGGCGCGTGTTGGCATACTCATCGCCGATATTTCCTAATCCAACAATTAGATATTTCATGTGTTATTATTTATTAATCCTCCTCCCTTGAAGGGAGGTTGGGAGGGTCTCCTAAACTAAATAAGAGTGGAAAAGACTTCTTTTCCACTCCTATGATACTACCGCTCTTATGAGTGGTGATATTATTTCTTTTTACCTTTGGTCTCTGCAGCCGCCGCTTGTTGGCTAGCACGAGTTGCTTTCACGCGAGCAACGCAAGAATCTGCAGGGTTCATCAGTTTCAGACCTTCGAGTTGAACTTCGCCTACATACAATTTCTTACCCAAACCAAGGTTGGTAACGTCGATTTCAACGCGGTTAGGAATTTGTGTGTAGATACCGTTCACTTTCAGTTTCTTCATCTCAAGAGCCAATTTACCACCGGCTTTCACACCTTCTGCGTGACCTTGCAATTGTACAGGGATAGCTACGGTTACAGGCTTATCCTCAGTTACCTCAAGGAAGTCGATATGAAGCAATTGCTCGCTTACTGGGTGGAATTGCAACTCTTTTACTACAGCCATTTTCTTTGCCTCGCCAATGGTCAAAGCCACTGCCATGGTGTCAGGAGTGTAGATGAGTTTGCGTACATCGTCAACAGTTACTGTGAAAGTTACGTTCTCGCCATTGCCATAGAGGTTGCAAGGTACGAGGTTCTCTTTGCGGAAAGTCTTAGCTGCTTTCTTGCCGTACTCGCTACGTGGAGTACCTACCAATTCAAATGTTTTCATTTTTTATAAAAGTGTTACTCAATATTAGGGCAGAAATCCCAGCCTTTAATCTTAGATTAGCACTAAACACTAAACTCTAAACACTAAACTACTGTTGGTGTGGCTGCCCGTATCCCATCACACATGTGAGATTTCTCTCAAAAAAAGCCCGTCGAGCGGGCTCTATTCTTTTTATTAGGGTCCCCGAAAATTTTTAATTTTTGGGGAGAGCGGAGGCATTGAGTGCTTTCAACCCGCCAAGCGAGTTCTGTGCGCTTCAATTGCCGAACGCGAAGTTGACCAACCTGGAATCGAACCAAGATTTTCAGAACCAAAATCTGACGTAATAGCCTTTATACCATTGGTCATCGTCAAAACGAATGTTGCTTTTTTTTGAAAGCGGGTGCAAAGGTACTGCTTTTTTTTGATATGACCAAATTATTTGCTGATTTTTTTCAAAAAAATGCAATTTTCTTTGCAAAATCTCGTATTACGTGCTTAATCTTCGTACACTAGACTCACATTATCTACCCAAAACACGTTGCCTTCCTTGCCAACGAATGCTTCGTATTTACCCGAAGTGAGCATGATAACGAGGTGAGTAGGTGCTAGTGTGCCGTCCCAACCTTCTTCGATGATGGGGGTCACTTTGCCTTTGGAGTTCACGGCGCGTTGCATGCACTTGAAGCCCATGTAATCTTCGTACCAAGGTTCACCCGTGATATCTCCATAGTGGATAGGAATGCGGTGACCATTGACCCATGTGAGTTGATCTTTGGTAAAGCGTTCGTAGGCAGTACCTACGCGGATAGAGTGAATCTTGCCTTTCTCATCCTCCCAGCGATGTTGCAAATATAGATATGCTTCGGCTTCATCATGTCCTTCTCGTTTCTTTGGCTTAGCAGTACCTTTAGCAAACCATATCCAGTTCTCTGGGGAGATGATGCATTTATAATCAAACTGCAAAGCACTTGGACGCTCTGTGAAAGGTACACCAAAATCAATGTTTTGATATGGGTCAGCCGCAGTAGTGATAGGTTCTAGGTTACGTCCTGTGAACAATGTGCCTGGCACAAGTACTTGTATATCAATCATTCCCATCACGCGAACACCTAGCAAGTCCACATCCATACGGCAACATGTACCCCCATCTTCTCTTGCTTCGGGTGTCATAGTGCCTGCGGCTTTCTCAATGCCAATGATGTTGGCATAGGCGTTGCTAGTTGCCCAAGGATTGCCGTTTAAGCCATAGGTATAAGAACCGTTTTTCCAAATGGTGTCGGTAGGGGCTAAAGCATACAGTGTTTTGGTTTGACCGCCTAAAAGTTTGGATTCTTTGATGTAACGAACTGCCCAACTCTCCATGTCACCGAAGGGAATAGTGTCAATTCGTTCTGCATACATGCCTACTGTTAGGCATAAAAAAAAGAGTAGAAATACTTTTTTCATTATTCAACGAGTGTGATTTGCATAATAATAGCTCCGCACCAAGGCGAAGCAAAATCTGCCACAAAGGTACGATATTTTAAGCAAATACACAATTTCCACCGTTGTTTTCATAACAAATGATACCTTTTTATTACGAAATACCCTCTCTAAACGAAAATCAGCGAAGCTCCTGCCTCGCTGATCTCTCGCCTATAAACTATAACCTATAGCCTATGACCTATAACCTCATTTCACTTCCACAATATAGTAATTCTTCTTGCCCTTTTGGCAAAGTAGGTACTTACCGTTGAGTAGCATATCTGCGGTGATTGCTTTTTGTGGGTCGGTGAATTTCTCCTTATTGATAGAGAAGCCGTTGGCGATAATCATCTTGCGTGCTTCGCCTTTGGATGGGAAGATCTTGGTTTTCTCTGCCAATAGGTCGAGCGGAGGAATACCTGCCTCGATGTCTTCGCGGCTGATTTCGTATTTCTCTACGCCGTCAAATACTTGCAAGAACATCTCCTCATCTAGTTTGCTCAGTGCCTCGTGTGTTGCATTGCCAAACAAGATATTGCTTGCCTCTACGGCTGCCTCATAATCTTCGCGGCTATGTACCATCACGGTCACTTCCTCTGCCAATCGCTTTTGCAGGGTACGCATATGTGGTGCCTCGTCGTGTGCTGCGATGAGTGCGTCGATGGTCTCTTTGTCGAGGCAAGTGAAGATACGAATATAGCGTTTGGCATCATCATCACTCACATTGAGCCAGAACTGATAGAAGCGATATGGGCTAGTATATCTGCGATCCAACCATACATTGCCACTCTCGGTCTTACCGAACTTACCGCCGTCGGCTTTGGTAATCAATGGGCAGGTCAAGGCAAAAGCCTCACCGCCACCCATCTTCTTGATGAGCTCGGTGCCTGTGGTGATGTTGCCCCATTGGTCGCTACCACCCATTTGGAGTTTGCAGTTCTTGTGCTTGTTGAGATATACGTAGTCGTATCCTTGCAACAGCTGATAGGTGAACTCAGTGAACGACATACCCTGGCTATACTCGCCATTGAAGCGTTTTTTCACAGAGTCTTTTGCCATCATATAGTTCACGGTGATGAGTTTGCCCACTTCGCGTGCAAAGTCGAGGAAAGTGTAATCCTTCATCCAGTCGTAGTTATTCACCAGCTCAGCAGCATTCTCGCCTTCTCCGAAATTGAGGAAACGCTCTAGTTGCTTCTTGATGCACTCTTGGTTGTGGCGTAGGGTAGGTTCGTCCAGCAAGTTACGCTCGGCTGATTTACCACTAGGGTCACCAATCATACCTGTTGCACCACCAATCAGCGCAATGGGTTTGTGACCTGCGTTTTGCAAGTGCTTGAGCATCATGATACCACAGAGGTGACCAATATGCAAACTATCTGCAGTAGGGTCAATACCTAGGTATGCTGCAGTAGGTTCTTTCAATAGTTGTTCTTCGGTGCCTGGCATCATGTCTTGCAACATGCCACGCCAACGCAATTCTTCTACAAAATTCTTCATCTACTTTATATATATAATAAGGTGTATTACTTACAATGCTTTCAGTGTAGCCAACAGATAGTCATAGAACTTAGCTACCGTAGCGATATTCACGCGCTCATCTGGTGAGTGAGGATACTTGATGGTAGGACCAAACGAAATCATATCCATGCCTGGGTAGTTGCGACCAATGATACCGCACTCCAGACCCGCGTGGATAATAATCACACGTGGTTCCACACCATAATTCTCCTGATAGGTTTGTTTCATCACTTCCAAGATATGGCTCTTGAGGTTGGGTTTCCAACCTGGGTATGAACCAGAGAACTCTACCTCTGCACCTGCCATAGCAAATACAGAATGAATGATCTCTTGCAACTCCTCCTTGCGCGATTCTACAGAGGAACGGGTCAAGCAATATACGGTTACGCAGTTGTCTTCAGTCTTGAGCATAGCCAAGTTGTTGCTCGTCTCTACCACATCAGGCATCTCTGGGATCACGCGATATACGCCATGAGGACAAGCCGTGATGGCATGAATCAAGAAGTCTTGTACATCTTCTGGCAACTCTGTAGCTGGACATTCCACCTGTTCTGCCATGAAACGGATATTATCCTCCACGCCATCGTATTCTGCCACAAACAGGTCC
Source organism: uncultured Bacteroidales bacterium (assembly GCA_937891975.1). Taxonomy (GTDB): domain Bacteria; phylum Bacteroidota; class Bacteroidia; order Bacteroidales; family Paludibacteraceae; genus Colicola. The sequence continues at coordinate 173,798 of CALAUA010000012.1, read as the reverse complement.
TCAAACTCTGCTACCAAGTCCATCACTTCATCCAATCCTTCTGCTGGAATAGTGATAATAGCCGATGCTTCGCGTGGGATAGCATTGCGCAGACTACCACCCTCTACACTCGCCAAACGTGCCTCGTAGTTAGCCACTGCCTCTTTCAAGAAACGGAACAGCAGTTTGTTGGCATTGGCACGTTGCAAATGGATATCACAACCCGAGTGACCACCTTTGCAACCTGTTACACTCACTTTCACTGCTACATCGCCCTCTTCCACCTCTACTGGGGTGTATGCGAACTTAGCCGTGGTGTCTACACCACCTGCGCAACCTACATACAATTCGCCTTCTGCCTCTGAGTCCAGATTGAGCAAAGTCTTGCCTTGCAACAAGCCACCTTCCAGAGCAAAAGCACCGTACATACCCGTCTCTTCATCTACGGTCACCAGCACTTCCAGTGGAGGATGCACCACATTCTTGTCTGCCAAGATCGCCATAGCCGCAGCCACACCAATGCCATTGTCTGCACCCAGTGTCGTACCTTTAGCGGTTACCCATTCGCCGTCGATATATGCTTCGATAGGGTCTTTGGCAAAGTCAAAAACAGTATCATTGTTCTTTTGTGGCACCATGTCCATGTGTCCTTGTAGAATCACTCCAGGGTGGTTCTCATAGCCAGGACTAGCAGGTTTGCGGATAATCACGTTGCCTATTTCATCCACGATAGTCTCCAAACCGAGTGAGCGACCGTAGTTAGCGAGGAAGGCACTGACTTCTTCCTTTTGTCCTGATGGACGAGGGATCTGTGTAAGGTCGTAGAAATTGCTCCAAAGACCTTGAGGTTGTAAGTTCTTCATATGTTTGTTGGTTTTTAATTATGCTTTGGTTAGTTCTCCGCAAATGGATACGGATAATGACTGCTTTACCTTCTCTAAATCATCTCCATATTCTCCCAGCACATGCATCATCTTGGTCAGTATGGCTTCGGTGGTGATGTCGTAGCCAGAGATGACTCCTGCTTTGAGCAGGTTTAGACTCACGGCATACTGTCCCATGCTCACCGAACCTGTATTGCATTGGGTCTTGTTGACAATCACTACGCCTCTGTCCACTGCTGCTCTCAGTCGCTCATACAGCCACTCATGGGTGGGTGCATTGCCTGCTCCGAAAGTCTCCAGCACTACACCACGTAGGGTAGGTATATTCAGTACGGCAGCCACTACTTCTTCGGTGATACCCGGGAAAAGTTTGAGGATGGCTACTCGGGTGTCGAACTTATCAAACACATGCAAGGGGCGAGCCGTGTTGCCTATGGGTTGGATCAGTTTTTTGTTATAGGTGATATGTACTCCCGCTCGTGCTAGTGCGGGGTAGTTGTAGGAGTTGAAGGCAGAGAAGTGCTCTGCATTGCGTTTGGTAGCACGGTTGCCTCTGTAGAGCTCTCCGTCCATATAGAGGGATACTTCGGGCACCATAGCCAGTCCATTGTCGTCTTTGGCTGCGGCAATCTCTATGGCAGTGAGAAGGTTCTCTTTGGCATCTGAACGCAACACGCCTACTGGCAACTGGCTGCCTGTAAAGACCACAGGTTTGCAGAGGTTGTCGAACATAAAGCTCAATGCCGAAGCCGAATATGCCATGGTGTCCGTGCCGTGAAGGATGACAAAGCCATCGTAGTGGTCGTAGTTGTCTTTGACCACCTTCGCCATTTGCCTCCAGTTGTCAGGGTTGAGGTCAGAAGAGTCGAGTAGTGGTTCAAATGGAATCATCTCCACCTGAATATCCCCTGCAAACAGTTCAGGCACAAAGTTCTTGAAAGTCTGCAAGTCGGCAGGTTGTAGTGCACCAGTTTTAGGGTCTTTGACCATGGAAATGGTTCCGCCTGTCAAAAGAAGCAATACGTTCATGTTTGTAGTCGTTGTCTAAATTCGGTGCAAAGATATAAAAAAAAATGCACATACGCAAGTGCGCAGTGCATTTTTGTAATTAAGAATTAAGAATTTTGAATTACGCTTCTTCGTTCTTGACTTGATTGAAGACATATGCCCATAGTGTTTTGTACTTGGTTTGCTTAGCAAAGGCAGCACGGTCTGCGGTCATATGGGTTGGGTCAATCATACGTTCACGAGCGGCAGTGATGATTTGTCCGAACTGCTTTTGCCAAGCTAATTGTCCAGCAGTGAGGCGCACCTTCTTGCTTGGGTCGCGGTAGGCAGTGTAGTTAGGGTTGGCGATCATGTCGGCGTTGTTGGTAGGTGCTTGACGCACGTTATATACCACACAGTGCTTTTTGGTCAGTTTGCCACTGACGGATTTGATTGGGTCAATGTAAGTGATTTTTGCCATAGTTCTCTAAACTCTAAACACTAAACACTAAACTGTAGGCACTTCGTGCCGTTCCACACTCCATGCCGCTCGATTTCTTTCTGGCAAAAAAAAGAGAGCGCGATTCACATCGAACTCTCTCCTCTATTATGAAAAACACTATTTTTTGTAACACGAAAGATCCGTGTTTTCGTCTTGACATATTATTTATCCATATTCACCAGCTTATAACCCTTACCATGCACACTCATGATACGGATAGGTGTGTCTTCACCTAAATAATTGCGCAAATGGTTGACATACACACTCAGTGAACGAGCATTGAAATAGGTATCCGCCCCCCAAATAGACATCAAAATACGGTTGCGATCTACTAGATTATTCATGTTCTGGCACAACATCTTGAGCAAATCATTCTCACGTGAACTGAGATGCTGATTACCCAATAACTGACGGACAGAATCAAACACCAACTCACCTAATTGCCATTCCGTTTGCTTGGACTCGTTTGTCATGCGGAATCTACGCAAGACTGCCTCCACCTTACAAATCAATATATCCATAGAGAAAGGCTTGGTCACATAATCATCACAGCCCAGTTCATAAGCCAACATAATGTCATCACGCTCCGTTTTGGCTGACAACATGATTACAGGCAAAGTGATATGCTGCGCACGAAGTAGCTTCAACAACTCAAAGCCATTCATCTTAGGCATCATAATATCGCTAATGACCAAATCGTAATGCTTTACCAGAATCAATTCCCATGCCTCTTTCCCATTGCTGGCAGTCTCCACCGTATAGCCCTTGCTGCGCAAATAATCAGCAAGAACGGTGCTCAAACTGGCATCGTCTTCCACTAATAATATGTTGGTCGGTATTGTTTTCATTACATAAATTAATCATCTACTTACAATATACAAATACCGTGCCAAACTGGTCAGTAGATGGCTAATTTTTATCAAAATTAAGATATGGGGTGAGTTTTTGGATGGTTTCTGCCGAAAAATTACCTATAGAGTGCAATTGTTGGATAGAATCCAAGTGCATTTTGCGCCTTCTGAGCTGGTGGATGGCTTGTGCTTGCTCAAAGTGCAGATAGGGATGGCGTGCCAATCGTTGTGGACCTACTAGATTGATAGGAATCTGCTCCACAATCACGGTATCTATGTAGAGGTGTTGCAGGAGTGTGTCAGCATTTACACCTTTCATGCCCTTTGCCTCTAGCACCTGCTCTATGTGGGTGAAACCACCCAACTGCTCACGGTAGCGGACAATCTGCCGTGCACGGTAGGAACCAATACCTGGGAGCAGCTTCAGTGCTGTAGTATCTGCTGTGCGTACATTGATGATAGTATCTCTGTGCTTCTTCTGCCACTTGGGCAACGAATCTACTCGCACAGAATCTACCAAACTATCCATCTCCTCGCGCGCGATGTGTATATAAGGAGTCAATGCTTGATACATACTATCCGTCATGCCGTACAACCTTTTCAGGTCATCGGGCTTACGGTATTTGCCTCCTTTGGCGCGGTATTTCAATAGGTTCTTTGCCTGCCATGGTTGGAAGCCCAAATGCACCAACGTGCTGCTATCAGCCGTATTGGGGTCAAAGGCTTGCATACGAATCTCAATAGTATCACGGGGATATTTCTTCTTCCACTGTGTCTTGCGGAGGCTGTCTTGTTGGGCTTGGTGAGCAGTGAAGTGTGCCTTGGTGGAGTCGTTAGCCCATGCTGTTTGCTCTTCTTTCTCAGGTTGAAAATGCTTGACTGCCATCAGTGTGCCCACCACCAGAATCACCAACAATGCCACACCCAACCACTGCTGGGGAGTTAAGAAGATATATATTCTTTTGCGTCTTGTCATTTCACAACTGATTCTACCACACCATCTTCCAGATAGGTTGTCAGTACGTCGCCTTCTTTTATATCTTTTTGATTACGAACCACTTTGCCATTGACTGTAGTCAAACTATAGCCCATCTTAAATATCCGTTCTGGGGAATGTAACTCGATAGTTTTCTGCCATATAGCGAGTTTGCTTCTTTCTTGTGATAGCAGTCGTTGGGTAGCACTGTGCATACGCTGCTGAAAGAGCAACAGACGATTCTTTTCTTTCATCACCGCCACTTGAGTAGCACGTTGCAATCGTAGCAACAACCCATTCACTCTTTCCACTTGCTCCGCCACGCGCTCAATCAACCATTCGGCTGCTGCAGTGGGGGTCTTCACACTCGTATGCACCACCATATCTACCACACTCACATCCCTCGTATGACCAATTCCTGCCACAATAGGCAACGGGAATTGTGCACAATGGCTAGCCAATACATAGTCATCAAAGCACTGCAAATCGGTAGTGGCACCTCCTCCTCGAATAATCACCACCACATCCCATTCTTCCTCTTGCTCGGCAATGGCGCTGAGGGCTTGAACGATACTTCGTGCTGCTGTATCTCCCTGCATGACAGCAGGATACAACTGCGTATGAAACTTAAAGCCAAAGCGATTATGCTGCAATTGATCGCAGAAATCGCCATAACCAGCCGCATCGGCAGACGACACTACTGCCACACGGCGCACCAGACTAGGCAGCTCCAACGCACGTTGCAACTCCATCACGCCGTCTTCGGTCAGTTGTCGGATAGTGGCTTGGCGTTGCTTGGCCAAGTCGCCCATGGTGTAGGTGGGGTCGATGTTCCAGATATTCAGACTCAATCCATATACGGCATGAAACTCCACACTCACCTGCAGCAAAACCTGCAGACCCATGTGCAAGGTTTGCCCTGTCTCTTGCTGAAAATATGCGGATAATAGACCATAGACATTGCTCCAGCACGTGGCTCTCACTTTGGCAGCCAACGTGCCATTCTCGGCTTTCTCTACCAACTCCATATAGCAATGCCCACGCACACTCATCGAAGCGATTTCTGCACGCACCCAATAGCGGTCAGGCAAATCAGTTGCTACTGCTTCCTGAATCCAACTACACAACTCTGACAAACTATATTGCTTCATCTCAGTTCAAAATACAAAACCATCAACAAACAACCGATGACTCCTATTAACCACCACCAATGTACTTTGCCGCCACGTAGCATGAGCAAGCCGCAAATGATTGCCCCATACAATCCTAACACACTCCATGCCGAGAGACTGAGTTGGGTGGTGGAGTAGGGGAGACTCTCTATCCATTCTACTGCCTCACGCAGTACCCATGTACACCATTTGGCGGCTGTACCTAGCCACTCGCCTACTACGCACCATGACATGGCTAACGTGCTGAAACCCAGACACAAAAGTACACCTGCCATCGGTATGACAATCAGATTGGTCAGTGCAAAGTAGTTGCTCGTTTGCCCAAAATAATGCAATGTGAGGGGCATGGTGCCTACTTGTGCGGCAATCGAAACGATGAGTAACCCGCCGATATATTGCCCAATCTTTCCTCGAATAAACACCTTTCGCTGCATGCCACTCCCCAATAACATGATACTCAGCACAGCAGCAAAACTCAACTGAAAACTCACGCTCCACAACGATAAGGGGTTGATAATCAATATTATCACTGCTGCGGCTAAAACGGCATTCCAGCGAGAAGTCTGTTGCTTGAACAGAAAACTACATTCTACAAAAGTCAGCATCAATGCACTTCGCATCACCGATGGGCTTAGTCCCGTGATAAAGGCATACCCCCAAAGTATGCCGATAATGCTGATGCTCAGTAGCCATCGTTTCCATCGTTCTTCGTAGAGTGGCTTGCGCCATCCGCCCAAGGTCAACACCCAAATCACTATAGCCCATACTATGCCTGTATGCAATCCACTGACTGCCAATACGTGCATGGCACCAGAAGCAGAAAATGCCCGTTGTACGTCTTTATCTAGTTCTTCGCGATAGCCCAAAGTGAGGGCAGATAATATGCCTAATTCCTTGCCATCTATCCCCATCTTTTTGTATTGCTCGTGCAAACGATATTGGCATCTCCGTGCATATCCTTTGATGCTTCTATCTTCCTCATGACCAATCACTTGCCAATTGCGTCTGTATGCCCAGCAACTACCTATAATCCCGTGCCTTCGCAAATACAAACCATAATCGAAATCCCCTAATCTTCCACCACGTTCTACTTGGGTCTTTACCATCAAGATATCCCCCATCTGTGGCATAGCCAAACTATCTTTTTGCAAGTAGAGCAACACTCTGCTCCCGTCTTCCATCTCTGCTTCATAGCGTATGGTTTTAGCCCTTTCTTGCCCATCACTTTGTAGGCGCATAGCCAAAACCGTATCTTTACCTATATAATCTACTTCGGTGTCTTTCAATAAGTTAAGCGGCTTACCGATATAGCCGCTTATTAGAATTATCACCACCAACGGCACCAATGCTATCAACCACGTATGTGCCGCCAACCATCTCATAGATCTCTAGCCTCTAACCTCTAAACTCTAACCTCTAAACTGTAGCTCGCTATGCGAGCGTCCTCTAAACAGCAATAGTTAACCTTCTTTCAAGAGATCTACCATTGCTATCGGATCAGGGGCTTTGAACACCGCACTACCCGCCACCAAGATATCTGCTCCTGCTTTCCACAATTCGGGTGCCCATTTGGCATTCACACCGCCGTCCACCTCGATTAAGGTATTCAATCCTCGCTCATCAATCGCCTTGCGAAGATAGCACAATCTCTCCAATGACTCTGGAATAAATCCTTGTCCTCCATAGCCAGCTTGCACCGACATCAGTAGCACCATATCCACTTCGCCTAAATATGGGTCGAGCAGGTGAATATCTGTTTTTGGATTGATAGTCAGGCAAGTACGCACACCTTTCTTGCGAATCAGCTCTATCGCAGGCATAGGGTCATCTACTGCTTCGATATGAAATCCTACGCTCCATGCACCTGCGTCGCAGAAACGTTCTACATAGTTCTCTGGGTGCGTAATCATCAAGTGCACATCTAGTGGCTTGGTACAATGCTTTTTGCATGCTTCCATCACGGGAAAACCAAACGATATGTTGGGTACAAACACACCGTCCATCACATCAATGTGCAAGTACTCTGCACTACTTGCGTTGATCATTTCGCACTCGCGTTGCAGATTACCAAAGTCTGCTGCTAATAAAGAAGGAGATATTGCTCGCATAGATTCATTCATTTCCGCTACAAAGTTACTACAAATAATGCACATACACAAGTAAACGAGCATTTTTTTTGAAAATAGCGATTTTTTCAATGTTTTTTTGCATACGTCGTATTTTTTTTGTACCTTTGCGCACTTAATATGTGTGATTAAAATTCATAATTCAAAATTTAAAAGTACTCCATGGCTAAAACAGAGATTTCTACCTTGGGCGAGTTTGGGCTTATCCAACACCTCACCAAAGACGTAAAGAACGCGCAAGCCTCTACACAAAAAGGCATTGGCGACGATGCGGCTGTGCTCAATTTCAAAGATAAACGTACCCTTGTCACTACCGACCTGCTGCTCGAAGGCATACATTTCAACCTCGAATATGTGCCTCTCAAGCACCTTGGCTACAAGGCGGCGGTTGTCAATTTCTCCGACATCTATGCCATGAACGCTACGCCCACGCAAATCACTGTGTCTCTGGGCATTAGCAAACGATTCTCCGTAGAAGACCTCGAAGAACTATACAGCGGTATCCGCCTCGCTTGCGAACGATACAATGTCGATCTCGTGGGTGGTGATACCTGCGCTTCCATGACGGGACTCACCATCTCCATTACCTGCTTGGGCGAGGCATACGACTCTGACATTGTCTATCGCAACGGTGCTAAAGAGCATGATCTCGTTTGTGTCACAGGTAATCTCGGCACTGCTTACATGGGTCTGCAACTCCTTGAACGCGAACGCATTGTCATGAACGCCAACGAGAATGCTACTCCTGCCTTCGAAGGCCGCGAGTACTTGCTCGAACGCCAACTCAAACCCGAAGCACGTCGCGATATTATTGAAAAACTCCATGAAGCAGGTATCAAGCCAACATCTATGATGGACATCTCCGACGGACTGAGCAGCGAACTCATGCACATCTGCACGCAGTCCAATGTGGGTTGCGCTGTCTATGAAGACAAACTGCCAATCGACTACCAAGCCGCAGCCCTTGCCGAAGAGATGAACCTCAATATCGTAACCTGCGCCCTCAACGGCGGCGAAGACTACGAACTCTTATTCACCTGTAGTCTAGACGATTACGAGAAACTCATCCCATTGGATGACGTTTATCTCATTGGTCATATCACCAAACCCGAACACGGCATCAACCTCATCGGCCGCAACGGAGAAGAGATCTCCCTCAAAGCCCAAGGCTGGAATGCCTTTGACCCTACCTCTAAGCACTAAACAGTAGCCCTAAGGGCGTTCACTAAACACTAAACATGAACGTAGTTATATTAGGCACAGCATATCCCTTCCGTGGCGGTTTAGCCACTTTCAACGAACGTCTTGCACGCCAACTGCAAGCGGAAGGACATACGGTGGAAATCATCACTTTCACCCTGCAATATCCGTCTTTCCTCTTCCCTGGCAAAACGCAATACTCCACCGAGAAAGCACCTACTGACCTACGAATCAGCCAGCAAGTCCATTCCTGCAACCCATTCAATTGGATAAAAGTCGGTCATCGCATACGCAAGATGCAACCCGATATGCTCATCACCTGCTATTGGATGGCGTTCTTCGCTCCCTGCTATGGCATGATTCAGCGCATTGTCCAACGCAATGGCAAAACACGTTGTATCGCATTGGTGCACAATATGATACCGCACGAACCGAGTATCCTTGACAAACTCTTTGCCCCATTCTTCGTGCGCCATACCGATGGCTTTGTCGCACTCTCCGAGAGCGTAGTGCAAGACATCAACCGCTTTGACCATGGCACCAAGCCAAAAACCTCCTACCCTCACCCTATCTACGACCACTATGGCGAACAGATGAGCAAGGAGGAGGCATGCCATGCACTCCACCTCAATCCCGAAAACCAACACATGCTCTTCTTCGGCTTAGTGCGTGCATACAAGGGACTTGACCTCTTATTAGACGCCTTTGGCAAAGTCAAAGACCAACTGCCTAATTTGCAACTGATTATCGCGGGCGAATTTTACGAAGAGGAAGACAAATACCGCGCACAAATAGCCAATAATGGTTTGATGGACAGGGTAATCATCAAGAACGAGTTTATAGCAGATGCTGACCTGCGCAAGTATTTCGGAGCAGCCGATTTGATTGTCCAACCCTACAAATCTGCTACGCAGAGTGGCGTAACGCAAGTGGCTTTCCATTTCGAGAAACCTATGCTTGTAACCAATGTCGGCGGATTGGGCGAGATAGTCCACGACCACAAGATGGGCTATGCGGTAGAACCTAATGCCAAAGCCATTGCCCAAGCCCTCACCGACTACTACACCCACAACCGCCAAGCCGACTACACCACCTATCTCATAAAAGAAAAAGATAAGTATTCGTGGTCAAGATTAGCAGAATCATTTGTAACAATATACAACAATATATGAAAGACGTAAAACTTTTTCTCACCGACGTGGACGGTTGTATGACCGACGGCGGAATGTACTACACCGAGAGCGGTGACGAGTTCAAACGCTTTTGCGTATATGACGGCATGGGTATTGTGCTCTTGCGCAAAGCGGGAATCCCTTGCGGAATCCTCACCAGCGAGAACACCGCCATTGGTTTGAAACGAGGACAAAAACTTGGATTGGAATACATATATACAGGTGTCGGTCGCGTAGTGGATGGCGTGAAAATGACCAAACTCGATGCTGCCAACGAGATTTGCAAGGAGTTGGGCATCACATTGGAAAATGTCTGCTTTGTGGGCGATGATGTCAATGACCTTGACCTCTTGCAACATGCAGGCGTAGCCGCATGTCCCGCCAACGCCGTAGCCGTAGTGAAAGCCGTCCCAGGAATTATCCACCTCACCAAAAATGGCGGCGATGGTGCCATCCGCGAACTCTGCGAAATGATCCTCGCTGCTAAAGCCGCGAACTAAACTATATGAAATTCCATATAAAAAGCACTAAAGGTAGCACTATTATATGAAAATTAATATAATTTGGCATTCTCAAGTAGTTGCATAATTAATTAGAAAAGAGTATTTCTTACTACACCCGAAAGGGTATAAAACAACAAAACATATACAATATTACACCCGAAAAGGTATAATCATGTACAACATCGCAGTCATATTAGCAGGAGGTATTGGCGCACGTGTCGGAGGCACGCTGCCAAAGCAATTATTGCCTCTCGAAGACGGTCGATCGGTATTGGAGCATGCAGTAAGTGCCTTTGAGCAAGCCGATTGCATTGATGAGGTGTGCATCGTAATGCACCCCGATTATATCATGCATGCCGAGCAGATGCTCCTTGCCAACGCATGGCAAAAAGTGCGCCACATCATCCCAGGCGGCAAAGAACGTTGGGAATCCAGTGTGAATGCTATTCGTGCCTTTACACCCTACACTCTACACCCTACACCAATAACCAACCTCCTCCTCCATGACGCAGCCCGTCCCTTCGTGAGTCAAGAGATTATATCCAATGTCTGCCAAGCCCTCGAAGAGCACGAAGCAGTAGTAGTAGCTATACCTTCCACAGATACAGTTTATGAGATGCAAGACGGCAAAGTAGCCCGTATTCCTAACCGTGCTACCATCATGCGTGCACAAACACCCCAAGCCTTCCGCTTGGAGTTAATAGCTGAGGCATATGCCAAGGCGCTGGGAACAGAACTTTGCGATATACAGGCATGCAAAGCATGCCATTTGCCCGCCACCGATGATTGTGGTATAGTGCATGAGCATATGTCTGAGGTACCAATATACATTGTAGGGGGTGAAGAACAAAACAAGAAAATAACATTCAAAGAAGATATATAGCACATAATATGGAAAAACAAATTGCATTTATCATTCAAGCTCGTTTAGCATCAACTCGCCTGCCTAATAAAATCATGTTACCATTTTGGGAGGAGGAGACAATATTGGATATACTCATCAATAAGTTGAAGAGATTTCAAAATTGTTCAATCATTTTAGCAACTTCTAATTCTCCAACCAACCTACCATTAGTAAAATATGCACAACAAGCAGGAATTAGCTATTTTCAAGGAGATGAATCTGATGTGTTGAAGCGCTTTATTGATGCAGCAGAAAGTCAGCATATAGAACATATTATTCGCATTTGTTCAGACAATCCATTTCTAGATATTTATGCGATTGAGCAATTATTGTTTTCTATCAAAGACAACGACAACTATGATTATATTAGTTTCTGTGTGAATAATCAACCTTCTATTAAAACACATTTTGGTTTTTGGACAGAATATGTAACCTTAAAAGCTTTAAAACAAGTTGCGGCATCAACAAATGAAGCATTGTATCATGAGCATGTAACTAATTACATTTATAGCCATCCTAGCGATTTTCGAATCAAGTGGTTACCAGTTCCAGAATGTATAAAAAATCGATATGATATTAGGTTAACAATAGATACTGAGAATGATTTTAGAATTGCCCGAACCATATACTCAGATTTACACAAAACTCATATCCCTACTATAGAAGATATTGTAAAATACATAGATCAGAATCCTCAGTATCTATCGTGTATGCAAAAAGAAATTATCAATAACACTAAATAATCGGCTATTATGAAAAGTACATACATTATTGGTGAAATAGGACAAAATCACAATGGCTCTGTGGACATCGCTAAGTTACTCGTAGAATTAGTCGCGCGTCCTATTCACGAGGAATTATTCCAATTGGATTTAAAGCCAATGGATGCCATCAAGTTGACTAAGCGTGATTTATCAGAAGAGTTGTCCATCTCTCAAATGAACCGTCCATATGATAGCCCACACTCATTTGGCAAAACCTATGGTGAGCATCGAGCATATTTAGAACTGTCCGATGAAGAACATTTTGAAGTATACAAACATGCCAAAAAATACGGATTAGATTTTGTAGAAACTCTATGCGCCAAGGGCTGCTTATCGCTGCTTAAATTATTTACTCCCGATTATCTCAAAGTTGCCAGTCGAGATCTAACCAATCATCCATTGTTAGAAGCGATGGCAGAAACTAAAATTCCTATCATCGTATCCACAGGTATGGCTGGCAAAAAAGAACTAGATGAGGCTATTGAGATTATCACCAAATACCATTCTAATCTTTCAATTCTACACTGTGTTTCACAATATCCGACTCATCCTGATAACTTAAACTTAAGCACTATTACCTATCTCAAGAAGCACTATGGTCAGTATCGAATAGGATTCTCAGATCATACTATCGGCATATCAGCCCCCTCTATTGCTGTAGGAATGGGTGCAGAAATAATAGAAAAACACATCACTATAGATCGTAATATGAAGGGAACAGACCAAGCAGGTTCACTTGGACCAGACGGTATATATCGAATGGTACGTGATATTCGAGTAACAGAACGTTGGATGGGCAAGGAAGAATTGTATATAGATTCTTGTGTACAAAATGCAAAGATAAAACTAGAACGCTCTATAGCAGCAAACAAGAATTTACATATTGGAGATATTATTTGCGAAGAAGATTTGCATATGTTAAGCCCAGGTGATGGTTTCAAATGGAGCCAGATACAAGATGTCATAGGAAAAAAAGTTATCATGGACATTCCTAAAAATGAAATTATATATAATCATATGATTCAATGATGACAGCAGAAGATTTATATGCTTTAATTGAAGATTGGAAAAGTAGTACTTTTCTCAAAAAATACACGCTAACATTTGACCACAATATTTATAGCGAAGCATTAAATACATTTATCTACGACTATCGGAGATGGTTTACTGATGATGAACACATAGACATAGACAAACTTATATTGACCCCACAGTTACACGGTATTTTAACCTACCGCATAGCGTCATTGTGGCATAAGAGCGGCATTTCTTCTGAAGTAAAACAGCAGGATATATTATCAAATATCGGTAGGATTCATAGTCTCAGCGAGATATATTATTCGGCTGCAATTGGCACTGGACTTAAAATCAATCATGGCATTGGTACTATTATCGGTGCTAGGGCTAGAATTGGGAATAATTGTTTATTGCATCAAAACGTAACATTAGGAGACAAAAATTCTGGACGACCCACTATTGGAGATAATTGTGTTATATATGCAGGAGCAACAATAATAGGAGACATTAACATTGGTAATAATTGTATAATTGGAGCAAATTCTGTGGTGTTGAATAGTTTCCCTGACAATTCAATAATTGCAGGAGTTCCTGCTCGAAAAATAAAGTAAATATGGCAATCAAACTTATTTTAACCGATATTGATGGTGTTTGGACAGATGGCGGAATGTACTATGACCAAACAGGTAATGAATGGAAGAAATTTCACACGTATGATAGTGCAGGAGTACTTTTTGCTCACAAGTTTAATATTCCCGTAGGTATCATTACTGGCGAAAAGACTGATATTGTACAACGCAGAGCAGAAAAATTAAAAGTTGATTATTTATACCAAGGAGTTCAAAACAAGTTACAAGTTGCACAGCAACTATGTGCACATCTCAATATAACGTTACAAGAAGTTGCATATATCGGAGATGATCTAAACGATATTGAACTTTTGCAATCTGTAGGTATATCCGCTACGCCAGCTTCTGCACCCTCATACATACAAAAATATGCAGATAAAGTGATGAATAAAAAAGGAGGAGAAGGCTGTTTTAGAGAGTTTGTAGAAAAAATATTGAATGTGGACGAATGTTTTGTACAACAATTGACAAACAAGCAATAAAATATTATGCATTGTTTTCTACTCGTCCGCTAATCAAGCCCCTACTGACATTGTATCTAAATCGTACCAACACATTGCCTTTTGGTAGTTGAAAAGAAATAGCATATAAAAACCATAAGATAATTGTTCCAACCCACTTTATACACTCCGCTACTAAACGTTTAATATATACCAACCGACTAATTGAACAAGTACGCATACGCTCGCTCACACCCACTCCATATCCTAAATTTCTAATATACTCATCTGTCGTTCTACGAGGTGGGATACAGTGCTTTACCTCAATGAGTGGGAAATAATATATCGGATATCCCTTAGCATAGATACGCATAAAAATATCTTTTTCTTCACCACCTAAAAGCAAGTTTTTAGTGCGTCCTAACGAAGTGTTAAAATACCCGATTTGATTAATCACATTTCTTGCTATACCCATATTTGCACCTATGGGATACTTATCTTTAGGAAATAATTTTACTTCATTTCCTAAGTTGATAGCACTCACAAAGCCCATTGACCATTTACTAAGCCATACGGGGCTTTCTTTTTCAAAAAATGGTTCTATAGCTCCACCGAATGCACCTGCGTTGGGATAGGATACTAAAAAATTACCGAGATTTTCAATATAATCAGCTTGCACCATCGAATCATCATCCAAAAAGACAAACCAATTTCCATGGGCTTCACGCATACCACGATTTCTTGCATAGGATAATCCGGGTGTAGTTTCTACAAAATAATGAAAGTTAATCTCGGGAAAATCCTTTACAAATCGTTCACATTCAGTATGGGTATTATCTGTAGAATTATTATTTACCAAAATAATCTCCCAATCAAAATGCGTTATATTAATAGCCAATTGATTCAGACACTGGTAAATATATTTATCTCTATTATATGTGCAAACAATAACTGAAATCATACGTTATTCTATTGGTATACATAGTTCTTCTACTATATGGATAGGAACTTGTGCATATTCGCGAATTATTGGCATATACGAATAGCAAACAACCCCCATTGCTTTTGCATATATAGCAACTGATGATACTGCTGTGTAAAAATCACATTGGTGCGCCATTATTGTATTCTCTAAGCTTACCTGTGAATCTAACTCTTGAAGATTAGCAGTAAAGTAATGTTTTATCCATTCATTATATTGGCGATGCGCATTAATATGAGCACTTGACAAATTATAAGGATGATGTTTATAGACAATGTACTTATATCCTTTATTATTTACAAATGCAGCTAAGCGTTGAAATAAATATTCCGCATCCTCTTGCGATATCCACAAGAATAATGGATCTATAGAAATAATTGCATCAGGCACTTTTGCAAGCGGAACCGGTACAAATGGAATACCTATTACGCGTGTATATTGTTTATGCAACGGAAAACACATATCATTGCTTGCAATGCACCCCTTGAATTTGTGGTGTTCCGTTTCAATCATATGATTCTTCACTATAAATAATCGTGGGAATAATGGCTTCAATAGAAAATGATAAATTAATCCTTTTATTCCCGTAAAAGTAGGTTTATTTTCCTTTCTATATGATCCAGAACCATCTTCTATCACATAATAGCCTCTACAGTTAGGCTTGCTTACCATCAAACTGCAAATATCATTAAAACATACTTGCGTGTACCAAAGAAAGTCCTCGCCTCGAATTTCTTGATCTACTAACGAATCAAAATCCTGTACATTCTTTATCGTTTTCCAGATTCTCCATCCTGCAAAAATCCTTCCATTAGTTGCAGAAACATTATACGAGGTATGTATTATGTGCGTATAAATGGATTGATACTCTCTTGGAATCATGTAGTCACGTGTGGTAAAGAAGATACAGTCGTCCACAGGAATAGCATCTATTTGTATCAGTCGATGACACAAATAAAATGCTAAATGACTACTTACTCCAAATACATGTTTCATCTCAACTATTTTTCTTTATGTATTGTTTCCATAATGGATATGTCAACCCACAGAAGCTCAGCAATAATACCAAAAGCATAATAGCCATTGACCACTTATCTAATTGCAACGCATGTGGTTGGAACTCCATTACGAGTTGGTGATGACCTGCAGGAATAACCGCAGCGCGGAGGGTGTAGTTCACGCGAGCAAGTGGCAACTCCAACTTCTCACCATTGTTATTCACGATATACAAGTGCCAATCGTATGGGTAATAGATCTCTGAGAACACTGCCACTTGGTTGCGCTCGTTCATTGACTCATATTGGAGGCAGTTCGGTGCATACGAAATCAATTCGATGCTGCTCTCATCAAATGCCATCAATGGTGTTACCTCGGGTTTGGTAATATCCAATGCCTCGGCGAATTTCTTATCGGCTACTGCTTGCTTGTGCAAATCAATCTCGCTCAGCAAAGCACACTCCTCGTCTGGTGTATCTACCCAAATCACCTCATCCACAAACCAACAGTTGCCCATCGCATATGGATTCTGTACGGGGGCTTGTTTGCCACCTTGCAATGGCACCACCGCATACTTCATATTGAGCATATTCAGTACAGGGAAATCTTTGCCTTCGTTCTCATCAGGCAACATAAATCCTTGTGTGCGCATCACTGTTTGCATCAATGGATTCATCTCTTTGGAGATATGCTCATCGATCAAGTCCTGATAACGGCGCAGTTTGGCTGCTGAATAACCACCAATAGATTTCAGTCGGTAGCTGGTGCGCGCATCATTGAACGTATTAGTAGCCAAGTTCAATACACGATAGTATGATTCATCTTGCAAAATCTGCTGTTCGTATGGCTGCATAGCAAAATACGCATCCGCATCTTTGGCTTTTACAAAATGGTCATTGCCGAAGAAACGCTTGTTCACAGGAAGCATGTCTGCGAGTACTAATACTGCTAGCGCAGCATATAGTATGTAGTTTAGTGTTGAGGGTTTAGTGTTTAGAGAATCAGAATTAGATTTCCAAGCATACCAATATACCACTGCAAAGCCCAAAGCGATAAAGATAAACGAACGCCAAGCATCGGCTTTGATCATCGCGGTACGTTCATCCATGATAGCATCGCGCAGCCAAGCAGGCACTTGGTTCACCCATTGTGCGTCATAACTGCTGGTAACATCCACCACACCTGCAAACAATGCAAAGAAGAGGCACAAGCCAGCAGTCACACCGCCTGCGATGAACATATTCATTCGCAGTTTCTCCCATGCCACTTTCTTATCTACTATCTGTTGCAATGCGAGGATTCCGAGCAACGGCATTGTAATTTCCGCCACAACGAGGATACTCTCCACTGCGCGGAACTTATTGTACATTGGGAAGTAGTTGAAGAACAATTCCGTGAGCCACATCATGTTTCTTCCCCACGCCAAAGCCACAGAGAAGAGTGTAGCTACCAATAGTGCCCATTTGTATGGTCCTGGCACAATCAGCAAGCCCAGTACAAACAAGAAGCAGATAATCGCTCCCATATACACAGGACCACTGGTAAAGGCCTTCTCTCCACGATAGGTAGGCACCTGTTGGCAGAACTGCTCGGCAGAGCGTTTAGGCACGCCATTATCCTTCATTGTCTCGCAAAGTTGCGATTTCTCGCCCACATTATAACCACTCGCACCACCTTCCCAGTTCGGGATGAGGAAAGTCATTGTCTCATCCATACCATAGCTCCATGCGGTAGCATAATCCAAGTCCAATCCTGCAGGTTTAGATTTATCATCGCCTGAGCGAGTAAGCTCGCTATGTCCGCCACGCATAGTCTCTTTGAGATAAGACTGATTCATCTCAAACCAACTCCATTTTGTGCCAAAGACAAGCAGCAAACTGATAGCAAGAACGCCAACTGATATGCCCAAATCTTTCCAACGTTTCTCGCGGATATGGATATAGAGTTCAGCACATGCCATCACACCTATGAGCATGAAGATATAATAGGTCATCTGTGGGTGGAGATTAAGACTTAGTGTCCCATAGATCGCCACAAGTGGCGCTCCTAACCAATATTGTTTACGAAAAATAGCATAGAATCCCCCTATCACTGGCGCCAAGAAGCCCAAAGCCGCCGCTTTGGTCATGTGCCCAGCAGGAATAATGAGCAAGAAATAAGTCGAGAAACCTATTGCCAATCCACCTATGATGCTTAACCATGGATTGACTTTGAAGCAACGAAGCATAAGGAAGAAGCCAAAGAAGTAAGCAAAAATGATACCCACAATGGTCCAATCTCCTGCAAAACCTGCATGCGAAATCTGTTCCATCGTAGCTCTCAATTCACTCGTAGGCAAATTGCCTGTGATTTGATAGGTCGGCATACCACTAAACATTGAGTTAGTCCACCATGGACTATATCCGTGCTCATCATAGAAAGCGCGTGCCTCTTGCGCCGCACCTTTCCAGTTGTTTACATCACCTTGCACCAGCACTTTGCCCTCAAGCAGAGGTGCACAATAAATCATTGCTATCGCCACAAATGCCACAATTGCCACAGCATAGGGCAGCAGTTTCTTCCAATCAAATTGCTTCATTGTATTTAATATATTTGTATAGAGTTGTGTGGTTTGGTGTAGAGTCGTGTAGCGTTGTATCTTTTGCAAACAATGCTACACTACCCTAAACTATCCGACACCATTCTGAACAGCGCACAGCGCCTTTGTTATACCACGCCGCTGAAGCCCATGAATGCCATAGCCAAGAGGCCAGCAGTCAAAAGGGCGATAGGTGTACCTTGCATCGCTTTTGGCACTTTAGCTAACGCTAATTGTTCGCGCATACCTGCGAACAATACCAATGCCAACGCAAAACCAATAGCCGTTGCGATAGCAAACAACATACCGGTCAACAAGCCTGGCTCTGCGCCCATAGGCAACTTATATGTGCCGCTGGCTACCATGATAGCCACACCGAGCAAACAGCAGTTTGTGGTGATCAATGGCAAGAACACACCCAATGCTTGGTACAAAGATGGAGAGATCTTCTTGAGGATAATCTCAATCATCTGCACGAGGGCAGCAATCACCAAGATAAACAAGATAGTTTGCAAGAAGCCCAAACCCCATGCATTCAAGAGTTGTTGCAAGAGGTAGGTCACCAATGTTGCCAATGTCATGACAAACAACACGGCAGCACCCATACCCAGCGCAGTATTGATTTTCTTACTTACGCCCAAGAAAGGACAGATACCCAAGAACTGGCTCAATACGATATTATTCACGAATATCGCAGAGATAAATATCAGAAAATATACCATAATCTTATTTCTTCAAAAGTTTTTGTACCAATGCCATCAAGTAGCCCAATACGATGAACGCACCTGGTGCCAATACGAAAATCAACATACCATAGGTCTCGCTGTAGAGGTTCAATCCGAAGACACAACCTGTACCGAGCAACTCACGCACTGCACCAATCAAAGTCAATGCCAGCGTAAAACCAAGACCCATACCCAGACCGTCCAAAGCAGACAAGCCCACGGTGTTCTTAGCAGCAAACGCCTCTGCACGACCGAGTACAATACAGTTTACCACAATCAGTGGGATAAACAAACCAAGTACCTCATAGATAGCAGGCAGATAAGCTTGCATCAAAAGTTGTACCATGGTCACGAAAGTAGCAATCACCACGATAAACGCAGGGATACGCACTTTATCAGGGATCAAATTCTTCAAGAGTGAAATCACCACATTCGAGCAGACAAGCACGAAGGTAGTAGCGAGTCCCATGGACATACCATTGATAGCAGAAGTGGTAGTCGCCAAGGTAGGACACATACCGAGCACGAGAGCGAATACTGGGTTCTCGCGCAAGATACCGTTAAGAACGGTGTTTAATGCTTTATTTTTCATTGTTGGCCTCCTTTCTTTTGACAATGTTTCTCGCTGCAACCTGAGCATGTAGCAGGGTCGTTACCATAAGGGCAAGCGCCTTCTGCAACAGGTACGGCAGGTGCTTCCACTTGTGTTGCACCGCTCACAGCCTCGATTGGCATAGGTTGTTGTGCAATACCATTGTATGCTTTTACCACTACCTCAAGGAACGCACGCGAGGTGATGGTTGATGCAGTGATAGCATCTACATCGCCACCGTCTTTGCTTACGCTGAAATTGGTAGTAGCAGGGTTTTTACCTAAGATGTTGGATTTTGGTTTATCAGGGTTGCAGAACCATGTGCTCATCAGCGCACCCAGACCTGGGGTCTCGGCTTGCTCTAATACCACATAGCGGACCACATCGCCTACATTGTTGAAACCAACCATCAAGCGGAAGGTGCCACCAAAAGGCATGTTCATGTTGCCTTCGGTGCTTGCCTCTACGGCTGTACCGATCCACTCTTCGCCTACATACGCTTTGTAGAGGGTCACGCCATTGCTCTGTTCTGCCTCAGCGATACGGATATCGCCTTCTACCTCTGGGAGCACTTGCATGATAGCGCTTTGTTGCTTCTCAGTCATTGCCGCAGCAATAGGGTCTTTGGTCAGCATATATACGCCAGCCAATGCAGCCGCAGCCACCAACGCGATGAGCGTCAGCGATAGCAACATATTCTTAAATGAACTTTGTAATTTTGCCATAGTCCTGTCCTCCTTATGCTTTCTTTTTCTCGCCAAAACGCTTTGGACGAATCAGGTTCAACAATGGTGCACATGCATTCATGATTAGGATAGCGAATGACATACCCTCTGGGTAAGCACCCCAAGTACGAATCACCATCACAATCACACCGATACCCACACCGAAGATGATCTTTCCCCAATTGCTCATAGGTGAAGTCACATAGTCGGTAGCCATGAACCATGCACCCAGCATCATACCACCAGTGCAAAGACTCAGCATCACATATTCGCCTGTGCATACGCTCTCTGGCAACATTCCAGCCCAACCAGTCACCGCAGCAAACAACGCCACAGTAGCCATGATGCTCACTGGGATATGCCATGTGATGACGCGGGTAGCAATGAGGAAGATACCACCTGCGAGCAGGAGCAATGCGCTCACCTCGCCAAGACTACCGCCCATCTTACCGATGAGGATATCCCACATCTCAGGCACTGCGCTCATCATGCTGTCGCTACCTGTCAGCGCCACTTTCATGGCAGCCAAAGGAGTAGCACCTGTAGCAGCATCCACATACGAGGTAGCAAAACCTTGTGGCACGGGCCATGTAGTCATCTGAGCAGGGAAAGAGATCAGCAGGAACACACGACCCACAAGAGCAGGGTTGAAGATGTTTTGTCCCAATCCGCCGAAACTCATTTTCGCTACGCCGATAGCCACCAAGGCACCGATAATCACAATCCACCAAGGCAAGTTGCTTGGCAAGTTGAATGCCAACAACAGACCTGTCAGTACAGCAGAGAGGTCGCCGATAGTAGACTTTTGTTTCAAGATATATTTCGCAATCAGCCACTCAAACAGCACGCATGCTGCCACGCTGATGGCGGTAGTGATGAGTGCGCCCCAACCGAATTGCCAAACGCTGACTGCGTAAGCTGGCAGGAGGGCGATAATCACCAACAGCATATTTTTCCGCACGCTATCACCGCTATGGAAGTGTGGTGCGGGAGATACTATAAGTTGTTTCATTTATTCTAGCCTTTAAACTTTAAACTATAAACTCTAAACTACTTATTCGCCGCTTGACGAGCACGAATAAGTCCTCCCACTTTTGCTTTACCCATGCGCACATAGTCGAGCAGTGGCAAATGGCTTGGGCAAGTGAATTGGCAGCAACCGCACTCGATGCAGTCCATGATATTGTGGTCTTCCATCTCGTCCCACATGCTGTGCCATGCTTGTTTACTGAGCAGCCATGGCTCCAAGCCCATTGGGCAAGCCCCAATACATTTGCCGCAGCGCACGCAGTTCGTAATCTCTTGGCGTAGACTCTCTGCCTCTGGCAAGAACAACAGGCCGCTCACGCGCTTGTTGCTTGGCATATCGATATTGCTCATTGCGCGACCCATCATAGGACCACCGCCAATCACTTTACCAGTATCCTCTGGTACACCGCCTGCAAGAGCCACGACCTCGGTCAATGGTGTACCGAAACGCACATCGTAGTTACCTGGTTTAGCCAAGCTCTTACCTGTGACGGTCATCACGCGCGAGATGAGTGGTTTATTCTTTTGCACTGCCTCATATACAGCATAGATAGTAGCCACGTTGTCCACCACAGCACCTACCTCAATTGGCAGCGCACCGCTTGGCACTTGGCGACGGATACATGCGTCGATCAATTGTTTCTCACCACCTTGTGGGTATTTCAATTTCAATGCTTTCACCTCAATGCCCAGCACTTTGCTTGCGAGAGCAGTCATGTGCTTGATAGCATCAGGTTTGTTTGCCTCAATACCGATGATAGCTTTCTCAATGTTGAGTGCACGCATCAGCAGTTGTATACCGATGATAATCTCCTCGCCGTGCTCGAGCATGAGTTGGTGGTCGCAAGTCAAGTATGGCTCGCACTCCACGCCGTTCACGATCAGCACTTCTGCTTTCTTGCCTGGAGGAGGAAGGAGCTTCACGTGGGTTGGGAAACATGCGCCACCCAAACCTACGATACCTGCCTCTTGTACCTTATCTATAATATACTTTGGTTCGTAGTCTAATTTGCGAACGATATCCTTGCTGCGGTCGATGGTCTCAAGCCACTCGTCGTCCTCCACATCCATGAAGATGGCAGGCATTTTCATGCCCCATGCATCGATGGTTGAGTCGATCTTGGTGATGGTACCACTGAAAGGAGCGTGGATATTCGCACTCACGAAACCACCTGCTTTGGCGATCAGTTCGCCTACTTTCACTTTCTGTCCTTTCTCCACTACTGCTTGCGCAGGCGCACCAATGTGTTGTACCAACGGAATGATTGCTTTCGCTGGCAATGGGCACTCGGTGATAGGTTGATGAACAGAGTATTGCTTATTATCATGTGGATGAACTCCACCTATTCTAAACGTTGCTTTCATGCCTTTGCCTCCTCTTGTTTAGTTTCTACGCCTTTAACCTCTAACCTATCACCTTTAACCTCAGCAGCTACAGGCGCAGCCTTTGGTGCTGCTGGTGCTTCTGCCTTTGGCTTGCGTGGTGGGAAATTCACTGCGTGGATTGCCCCTGTTGGGCACGCATCCTCGCACTTGCGGCAGAGGCGGCACTTGTTGTAGTCGATGTACGCCAAGTTGTTCTCAATGGTGATAGCATCGAACTCGCAAACTTTCTGACACTTGCTACAACCGATACATGCGTTTGTACATGCCTTGCGTGCTACAGCACCTTTGTCTTTGTTCACGCACATCACTACCATTCGGCGGCTCTTTGGACCTTTCTTGCGGAGCTCGATGATATTGCGTGGACACGCTTTCACACACTTACCGCAACTGGTACATTTCTCGTCGTCCACTTCTGGCAACCCTGTCTCGGGGTTCATGTGGATGGCATCAAACTCGCAGGCAGCCACACAGTCGCCGCAGCCCAAGCATCCGAACGGACAAGCCGACTCGCCCACATAGCAGTTATGCAGGATTTGGCAGCTCTTAGCACCATCGTAGGTGCTTGTTTTTGGGCGTGCTTCGCACGTACCGTTGCAGCGTACTACTGCTACTTTGGGGTCGATGTTTCCGACCGCCATTCCAAGAATCTCACCCACTGTCTTCATCGTAGGTGCACCGCCTACAGGGCAGAGAAGTCCATCGAGTGTCTCGGCTTTGACGCAGCCTTCGGCAAAAGCGCGACAGCCAGCAAAACCGCATCCACCGCAGTTTGCGCCAGGCAACGCCTCTTGCACCTCATCGATGCGTGGATCTTCTTCCACCTTGAATTTTTGGGCAACGAAATACAGCAGCACTGCTGCCACTAATCCCGTCACACCCAAAACGGCTAAAGAAATCAGAATTAAATTCATTGTTTTTTTATGTTTTTATTAGTTATTTTTCTTCTTTGCTGTAAAAGAGAATTCTTTTTGCAATCTGTCTTTGAATAGTCCCAACACGATATAGTACAACGCCATTGCGCAGAGTGCTGCTGTGCCGAGTATTTCCTCACGCACATTCCACAACGCATTGCCCATAAATATCACCGCCAACATCACAAAGAACGGCAGCAAATATGCCAATACCACGGCTTTCCATCCCATTTTCTGCTGTACCATCACCTCCACCTCATCGCCGACTTTATACTCCAATAGCGGCTTGTCCGCGTCCAATACCCCATAGCCCGCAGGGCGTCCATTATCCATTAAGAGCGTCACCCTCATCTCCTTCTCCGTACTCTCTGCGCTGGCGCACATGGCTTTGGCCTTACATGCGGCGCATGCGCTTGTTTGCACGATACGCACGAGGGCGGTTCCGTCCTCATTCAACGCGATTATTATGCCGTCATGTTTAATCATCTCTCTTTGCTTTGCAAAAAAAAACGTACAAAGGTACGACAAAAAATGCACATACGCAAGTAAAATGAGTTTTTTTTCAAAAATGATAGATAAATCTATCTCATTCTGCTTTATTGCTTACAGTAAGCTCGCTTGCTAGTAGGCAATAAGGTGGAATGACAGGGCAAGCGGATTTTTGAAAAAGAACGAGCGAGCTTGTGTATGGGCTGCATCGTGCGAACGTAGCTTCGGGGGAATGCACTTTAGTGCAGGCGGCGTCCGAAGGTACAACAAAGTAGGGGCGAGCGCAGCGAGGTCGGTGCCCTCGAAGTTACAACATTGCCATTCTACGCTAGGGCATAGCCCGCATATACTATTTCCCTGTGTTCCCCGCTTGTATGCCACTTATATGCCACCTATCTCCATCGGAACCTCATCGGAATCTCATCGGAACCTCATCGGAACCTTGCCGAATGATGAGCGTATCATCAAGCAGTTATCACCGAGACTTGAATAACTCTTTTTTGACATAATCATACAACCTTGCAGGCACAGCAGGTTTGCCATTTTGTGGCATACGCTGATGTTTACTTGCCTCACGCAATGCGGCACGATGTTTCTCTGCCCATGCTTCGCGTTGCACAGGGTCACGTAGGATGGCACTTGCCTCTTCCGAGACTTGGCTAAATGTCTTAACCATAGGGCGTTCCGCCATTTCTTTGCGTTTCTTCTTTGAGTAGTCTGGTTTGTGACAATAGGCAGCATAGCCCAACCTGCCAGGGATAGGACGGAGGTAATGATCTCTGTCGATTGCCCCTCCAATACTTTCTAAAAACGATGCTACATGTACAATCATAGTTGGTAATATTTTTAGTAGTTAATTTACAGCTGCAAAGATAATAAAAAATTCTCAATTTTCCAAATTTTCAGCGAAGAATTTTACCGTAAAATCACCCATTTTTGAGCGAGAGCCGTAACCCCTTAGTATAATTTCCCCTTAACGGGGGAAATAGTACTATACTAAGAGGGTATCAACACGGCTCTGCTCAACGGCAATTTTTTATTTGGATAACACTTGATACAAAAATAGGGCGTATCCGTCAAGATACGCCCTATTTTGTATTGGAGTAGGATGATTAGAAATCATTCTTGCACTCGCAACTCTCCTTATCAGTGTCAGAGGTAGCCTCGTAACTAATGATAGGTTTGCGATGGTTTAGTTGAGCTGTTTTGTAAGTTGCTTGAAGTACAGTAACTACATTAGCCTCAGTATCCCAGACATAGACAGTGCCATCCATAAAGCCAGAATTTTTAACAGTCCATTTCCAACACTTAAACTCGGTGTTGTCCAACTTAGTAACATCAAGGCTCATAATGTCCATCTTGTTACCTTCGCAGCTTGTCAATGCAAGAGCTGCTACAGCAAAAATTGCAAATAAAATCTTTTTCATTTGGTTGTTATTTTTATTATGTTTGTAAAATTATCGTATAATAGGATAGTCTTTATGTTTGATTACCCAATTTCGGTTGCAAAGTTAGATATTTTTTTTGAATTGGACAAAAAAATATTAATATTTACCTACTCTTTTTAAGATTATTTATCAATTTTTGTGTTTTTTTTGTATGTATAAGATATATTCCGTGAATTGATAAAAAAAATCACTCTAATTTGTATATCTGATATTTTTTTTGTACCTTTGCACTCGTTATACAATAACCAAAATGTTAAACTTAACGAAATAACTAAAATCAACAAGTAATTAACCCTCTTAAACAATCGAATTATGAAAGAATTTTTTAAGACTAAAGGTGTAATGAGTATTGTAATCTTTTTGGTACTCGTGGTATGTTGCAGTATTTTCGTGCGCTGCACACGTGTGGATTCCTCTGAAGTAGGTATCAAATTCAATAAACTCTCTCTGACCGAACAAGGTACTTTGGATGCGACTCCTGTGACGGGTTATGTGTTCTTCTGCCCAATTACAACCGATGTGTTTACTTATCCAATCTTCGTACAACGCGTGGATTACCACCCCTTTAATGTCAACACCAAAGATGCGGCTATCTTTGAGATGGACCCAACGATGGCATATTACCTCAACCGTGATAAAGCAGTGGATGTGTTCTTCAAGTATCGCCGCTCGCTTAGCGACATTGAGGAAGGATATATGCGTACTGTCATTTATGATGCATATCGTGTAGTAGCTAACAACTACACTTCTGATGAACTGATGGCTAATCGTGCAAGTTTTGAGAGTGAAGTGCGCATCATGCTAGACTCTACACTGACTACAGAAGGCTTTATTGTAACCGAGTTTACATCACAAATTACACCTCCTGAGTCACTGCGTCAAATGATTGATGCCAAGAATGCAGCCGTACAAGCAGCATTGAAAGCTGAGAACGAAGTCAAGCAAGCTGAAGCGAATGCTAAGATTGCTATTGCCAAAGCTGAAGGTGAGGCACAGGCTATGAAAATCAAAGCGGATGCCGAAGCGTACTATAATCGCACAATCTCCGCTTCGTTGACCCATAATATTGTGCTCGAAGATTGGATTGAGAAATGGGATGGCAAGATGCCACAGATTCAAGGCAGCAATAATATGATGCCTATGATTAATTTCACGAAGTAATTAGTTCTTAGTCCAATATGAAGATAGGCTTTGTCTTGGAAGGTGGCGGCATGCGGGGGCTTTAGACTACAGGCGTGCTGGATGTAATCTGTTTTGTACTTTTGCGGCGTATTACGAATTCATAAACATATAAACGATGAAACAAATTATTTCTACTTCTGAAGCACCTGCTGCGATAGGTGCTTATAGTCAAGCCGTAGTGGCTAATGGAATGTTGTTCGCTAGTGGACAACTAGGTATAGATCCTTCTAAAGGTGATTTTGCAGGTACAGACTTCCGTAGTCAAGCGGAGCAAGCAGTTAAGAATGTAGCTGCAATCTTGAAAGCTGCAGGTACAGATGCAAACCATGTGGTAAAAACAACAGTTTTCCTTACCGATATGGCAAATTTTGCCGTACTCAACGAAGTATATGCTACGCTTTTTGCCGCACCATTCCCTGCACGTTCTGCTGTTGCAGTAGCTGCATTACCTAAGGGTGGATTGGTAGAAATCGAAGTGCTGGCTGTACTTGACTAGTGTCATTTTGTCAGTTAGAAAATATTTGGCACGATATTTGTCGTGCCTTTTGTGTATGAAACGAATACATATCTTTTTTACATTCCTTTTGCTTGGCTTTACAACTCAAGCTGCGGTATATACACCTAAGACTTTGCCCAATCCGAAGGCAAATGATAGGTATAATTTTGTCTGTAACCCTGATGAAATCGTGGCAACTAACGATGTGTTGTTGCTGAATCGTTTAGCTCGCCACTTGGAAGATTCAACCGAGGTAGAACTTTGTGTGGTCGCAGTGAATAGTATTGGTGAAAACGAGGCTTTTGACTTCTGCTACGAACTATTTCAGCGTTGGGGTATTGGTAAAGAGGGTAAGAATACAGGGGTATTAGTCTTTCTGGCAGTAGAGTCGCGTGATATTCGTATTATGACTGGTGGCGGTATCGAAGGAATACTCACCGATGCTGTTTGCAATGAGATTATACAGAAAACCATGTTTTCCCCACTACGTAATGCTGATTATTCAGATGCGTTAGTATTGGGTGCGTTGCGCATATATGAGATATGTACAAATGGTGCTGTGCCAGAGGAATTACGCCAAATGACTTCTGCCACCAATCGCTATCATTATGCCGATGAATCCGAGGATAATGCATGGGTGGAGTTGCTATACTTTGTGGGTATTCCCAGCTTAATCTTTGCTGTGATAATTGCTTTGCTATTGATGCCAAAGAAGTGCCCTAAATGTGGTAAACGTAGTTTGAAGAAAACGAGTGAGCAGATTATCAATCGCGCCACAACGCGTAAAGAGGGATTGGGTGTGCGCACGTACTGCTGCAAACATTGTGGGCATCAAGAGCAAAAAACATATATTATCCCAAAAGAAGTGCCTGCGGTCATCATCACGGGCGGTGGTTCTCGTGGTGGCTTTGGTGGAGGCAGTTTTGGCGGTGGCTTCGGTGGTGGTAGCACCTTCGGAGGTGGTGCAGGAGGTAAATTTTAATTATGAATTATAAATAAAGAATTATGAGTAAGAAAACTATTATTTGGATTGTAGTACTAGGTGTACTGGCAATCGCAGTTATTTGGGGTATTAATCGTTACAATGCTATTATTACAGCAGAAGAGGATGTAAACACTGCTTGGTCGCAGGTCGAAAATCAATATCAACGCCGTGCAGATTTGATTCCAAATCTAGTTGAAACCGTAAAAGGCTATGCAGCGCATGAGAGCGAAACACTAGAAGGAGTCATAGCAGCTCGCGCCAAAGCAACACAGGTGGTTGTGGACCCAACCCAAGCCACTGCAGAGCAGATTGCTGCTTTCCAAGCAGCGCAAGGCGAATTGTCGCAAGCATTGGGCAAACTGATGGCAATCTCGGAGAGTTATCCTGATTTGAAGGCTAATCAGAACTTTGGAGCGCTTCAATCGCAACTAGAAGGCACGGAGAACCGTATCACAGTAGCTCGCAATAACTTCAACGAAATGGCTCGAAAATTCAACACTTTGATTCGCCGATTCCCTACGAATATGATTGCAAGTATGATGAATGCGGAGAAACGTCCTTATTTTGAAGCAAACGAAAGTGCTAACCAAGTTCCACAAGTACAGTTCTAGCATATGGATATATTTTTAATCGTGCTTGGGGCAATCTGTTTATTAATAGGT
Organism: uncultured Bacteroidales bacterium; assembly: GCA_937891975.1. Taxonomy (GTDB): domain Bacteria; phylum Bacteroidota; class Bacteroidia; order Bacteroidales; family Paludibacteraceae; genus Colicola. Next base: position 144,506 of record CALAUA010000012.1, on the reverse strand, counting down.
TTCTTGGGATGTATTTTACCAATACTTCCAGGTGTGCCCCTATCATATTTAGGTTTGCTGCTGTTGCATTGGACTGACCGTGCGAGTTTTTCGTGGCAGTTCTTGACAGTTTGGGCAGTGATAGTGGTTGTAATCCAAGTGCTAGACTATTTTATTCCTGCTTGGGGAACTAAAAAGTTTGGTGGAACCAAATGGGGAGTGTGGGGGAGTACGTTAGGTTTGTTAGTGGGCATGTTCTTAGGTCCTTGGGGTATTATAATCGGACCATTTGTGGGTGCAGTGATAGGTGAGCTATTGTATTTTAATAGTCATCCAGAGTCCCTCGCTAATCCAAATGCCACTACAACAATACCACAAGCAGAAGAAGCGAATGAATCGACAGGCGAACCTAGTCCGCAACAACCTCAACGACCTATAGTACGCTCTAAACCAGAACCTCCTATTAATCGTGCGCTGCGCGCGGGATTCGGGTCGTTTATTGGTCTGCTTACAGGTACAGTTCTGAAACTCATTTGCTGTGGTATGATGATATTTTACTTTATCAAAGAACTAATTTGAGTGTGACCATCTTCAAAAATATTTACAAATATCTCTGAAAAATAAACATATGTTATGAGTTTTGCACGGTTTTTGTATATCTAAAAGAAAACAACCATAAAACCAACTAAACCTTAACTAAATTTTATACAAATGAAACGTGTATTAACTTCTTTAATTCTTGCTTTTGTCCTCTCAAGTACGATGACATTACAAGCAACTGATTGCTTTTCAAGTGATTCGCTTGCGGCTCTTGGCTACGTTATGCTGAATCCGCTAGATACGTCATCATTGCCAGTGATTCCTGTCAAAGATTGTGGCGGCAAAATGGTGCGCTCTGCGCTCAATAGTGACGCTACTTGGCTTGGTAGTCTCAAGCAACTTCAACGTCATCATTTTTCTGATGAGAGTGTGTATAAATTAATGCTGAAGATGTATCGCTTTACTCATAAGCATTACGTCACGTTCCCAGTGGCTTATTGGAGCACAGATCCACAAGGCGATTCGCTGTTAGTGTCGGGACGTGTGTATTTACCAAAAAATCGCGATTTGAATGGTATATTGATAGCTAATCACTACACCATAACATCCGATGTGGAGGCACCTAGTAATATGTTTTCCATGGAGAGTTTGTTCACTATGAAGGGATATGCTGTGATTCTACCTGACTATGTGGGTTATGGGGTATCACGCGATGAGGTACATCCTTATTTACATTGGCGTAGTGCTGCTCAGACGGCGGTGGATTTGCTGAACAATATGCCTGCAATATTGCAGCATTATGGTTATTCTTATCCTACAGATATAGTTATTTCTGGCTACTCACAGGGTGGGGCAGTAGCCTTGGGCGTAGCACGAATGATTGAAGAAATGCAGTATGAAAACGAAGAGCAGATAAATGAAAATGGTATCAACTGGACCATACGCAAACTATATGCAGGTGCAGGTCCCTATGACCCTGCAGGAACATATATCTATAGTATTGAGCGCAATGAAATGGGCATACCTACAGCTATTCCGTTGATTGTCATGGGTATGAACGACGCATACAATTTGGGTTTTGAGTTGCAGGATATTTTTCTCGAACCGCTATTGTCCAATTACGATGAATGGGTGCTGTCGAAAGAATATACCGTTGGCGAGATTAACCAACTGATGGGTTCTACTACCATGAGCGAACTTATGACAGAAGATGCGTTAGATTTAGATAACCCGCTAGCGGATATGCTTTACGAAGTGTTGTCATGGAATAGCAATGTAGGGTATGATTTGCAAGCACCTGCATACTTTTTACATAGTTTGGAGGATGAAGTCGTGCCATTACTCAATAGCATCAATCTGCAAATTCAAATGCCCGATAAAATCGGGAAAACATATGATTTCGGTGAGTATGGTTCGCATTTGGAAGCTAGTGTGCCATTTATGAAGTATGTGTATCAAGATTTGTAGTGTAACTACACACCAACTCCCATAAGGGATATACAATATACATTAACCAACTAAAACCTTAACACAATGAAAAAATGTTTCTTAATGGCTCTTGCAGCCAGCATCTTTGTAGGATGCAACTCCGCTGAGGTGGATAACTCCACCGTTAAATCCGTTGACCTGAATCGTTATTTAGGCTATTGGTATGAAATTGCTCGATTTGATCACCCATTCGAGCGTGGTATGGAATATGCTATGGCGCATTACACGTTGCGCGACGATGGCAAGATTGATGTGTTGAATACTGGTATCAAAGATGGTAGAGCCAAAGATGCAAAAGGTATTGCCAAAACAACCAACTTACCTGGTTTGCTGCGTGTATCATTCTTTGGACCATTCTATGGTGACTATCGCATCATGCTATTAGACACGAATTACCAATATGTATTGGTAGGTGGTAACAACGGTAACTATCTTTGGATTCTGTCTCGAACACCTCAATTGGATGAAGCGACTAAATCTCTTATTTTAGCAGAGGCAGATCGTCGTGGTTACGACACCAATAAACTCATTTGGGTGAAACAGAAATGACGTTTAATCGTTCTCGATTTCATCGAGTGAATGAGTTGAGTAAGAGTCGGGGAGCGCCTTCTTGGTCTTAACTCCCATGTCATGTAGGCGCAAACCCGTATCCAAAACACTGCGAGAGCCAACCATCAACTGGTGGTTGGCTTCTTCATAGGCTTTAGTTGCTTGCTGCAAATTCTTCTCTATCTTGCCAAATTTTTCGATGAAACCGTTTAATCTATCCAGAAGAAGTCCTACAGTTTGGAATACTTTAGCGTAGCTCTTGTTTTGTTCAATTTGACGCCATGTAACATTCACAATACGCAACGCTGCATACAAATTCATCTCGCTAACGATGAATATACGCTCTTTCAAGAAGGTATCGCGCCATAAGTTCTTTTCATGTGCCATCGCCACTTGCATTGCACCTTCGTTGGGGATAAACATGAATACAAAATCAGCCGACCTTCTGCCATTCTCAATATACGCGGAATAATTTGCTCGGCGTAGCTCGTTGATGTGATTGTGAATGCTTGTTAGAATCTCTTTGGCATATATCTCACGCTCTTCATCCGTTTTGGCATGTACATAATTGTCGTAGGAGGTGATTGTCATCTTAGAATCAATAATCACGTCCTCTTTGTCATCTAGATGAAGAATAAAGTCGGGACGCATGAGCTTATTTGTCTCTTCGTTCCTCAAAGTTTGTCCCTTTTCATCGCGTAAAGTAGGCTGATAGACATAGTGAATGTTCTCTTTCAGTCCCTGGCTTTCAAGCATCTCTTTTACAACCAATTCGCCCCAGTCACCTTGTGATTTGGGCTGATAGAGCAAAGTCTCTACCAATCGATCAGCACGATTGCCGATGGATTCGGTCTTTTCTACCAGATTCTTGATACTTTGTTCAAGGCGAGTGGTGGTGTTACCATGCTGCGTCTGGGTGTCCTTCATTTCCCGTTCTAATTTGGAGATAGTCTCTTTGAGTGGGTCAATGATAGAGGACATCTGTGCCTTATTGCTTTGTTCTAGCTTCTCGCTACGTATCTCCAGTAGTTTTTGCGTTGTATTGGTCAATTCGGCTTGCAAAAAACGGATTTGTTCCGCTAGTTTCTCATCTGCCTGTTTGCGGCTCTCTTCATTCTTCTCTTTTTCATATTTCAATTCAAGCTCTCTTTGTGAAAGTTGCAGTTTGGTTTCTTGTAAATTTGTTTGTTCAAGTTGCAGAGTTTTATTCGCAGTGTCTAGTTGCTGACGTAAAGTTGTTGTTTGTTGGCGCATAAGCCCATACACCAACCCTCCTGTGGCTACTGCAATTAAGAGCCCAATAATAGATGCGATGATGATTTCCATTGTGTGTCAAGTAAATAAGAAAAATGGAGCGAATGTTTCGCTCCATTTACTATGATGATTATAGATTATTTTCTTGGAGCAGGTACATATGTTTTGTAGAATACTTGCTTTAAGCTATCTGTTAAGTTGCAACGGTTTTCTACCAAGTCGCATGCGCGAAAATAGCATTCTCCTGTGATACCAGGAATAGTGCGGTTAAGATGCAATTGACGGCAGATTTCATTACCTTCACGCCATGCGGCAGCGCCTTTTTGCTCACCCAAGTGGAAAGGTGCCATGCCTATATACACGCGACATTTGTCGGTAGCATGCGCAGCCCACCAATGTGCAAGGATTTCATAATCAGCCACTTTCTTTCCAATTTCCCAGTAGAGTTGAGGCACTACATAGTCAATCCAACCTTTTTCCATCCACAAAAGGATATCTGCATACAGTTGGTCGTAATTTTGTAAGCCGTTGGTCTCGCTACCACGTGGGTCGTTGGCTTTGTTGCGCCAAATGCCAAATGGAGATATACCAAACTCCACGTTAGGGTTGATGCTATTGATGGTTTTGTGGACGGCTTCAATGGCAAGGTTAACGTTGTCGCGACGCCAATCGCCGATATTACTGAAACCACGCGAATCCTTTGCAAAAGCCTCTGCATCAGGGAAGTCCTCTCCAGAAATAGGATACGGATAGAAATAGTCATCCATATGAATCGCTTGGATATCGTAGCGAGTCACGAGATCAGCCACCACTTGGCAAAGAAAATCACGTGTTTGCTGCAAGTGAGGTGCATAGTACCATTGTTTACCGTATTTCACAAACCACTCAGGATGTTTGTTGTACATGTGATCAGGAGATAAGTCCTCTATTTTCATAGCAGGAACTGTCACACGGTAAGGGTTTATCCATACGTGTACGTCTATACCGCGTTTGTGTGCTTCTGTGCATACGAATTCCAATGGGTCATAGTTAGCAGCTTCACCTTGCTTACCAGTTAGCCAATGGCTCCAAGGTTCTAGTTTGGATGGATACAAAGCATCGGCTGTAGGACGCACTTGGAATACAACAGCATTGAGATTCATAGCCTTGAAGGCATCTAACATATCAATCATCTCCTTCTGTTGCTGCTCATAGTTGCCAATAGCAGCTTTAGAAGGAAAATCAATGTTAGCTACAGTGCTAATCCATGCAGCACGGAAATAAGGTTGTTGCGCAAACATCACCAGCGCAAGAGCTGTGAAACAAAACGAAAGAATAATCTTTTTCATGTGTATCAAAATTAAAATTGCGTGCAAAGGTAATCAAAAAAAAATGATTCTGCAAGAAAATGCATAATAAAATATCAAATCTATCAAAAAATATAAAAAGAACTTGCATATGTGGAAGAATTTTTGTACATTTGCAGCGTGAAATGGATAAACTATATATGGTTTGCTGTTTTATTAGCAGTCTTTTCATCCTGTAGTTCTTTTAATCGGGATTGTGCGCGTTTGCAGGATACGCTGCATGAGCAACAGCAGCGTGCCGATAGTTTGCTATCTCATGTATGTGATGCGCTAGAAACCAATAATTTTGACTCACTTGTATATTACACTCGTTCAAGCAACGATGTGCTTTTGTACGTGTATAGGGGGCAGCAATTGGTTTATTGGACAGATTCGTGGTTGAGTTCTTCGCGCTACCCAATGCGCAATGTATATGATACATGGCAGTTCGCACAGTGGGACAACGCTTTGGGAGTATGTAAGCGAGTGCGTTTAGGAGATATGCACTTGTTGGCGGTGATACCAATTAAATATAATTACCGTGTAACTTCTGATAATTTACACAATATATTTATTGCACCATTCCGTGGGAATGAACATTGGCGCTTAACCTTACGCAAGGGGAAAACGGAAGATAGTTGTCCAGTATATTCAGTTACTGGCGAGTACTTATTTTCTTTGGTAAATGCTACGGAGGAAATAGTTTCGCATAATACCGTTCATATCGAGAATTTCTCCTATCAGTCTATTTTGGCATCAGAGAAGCATGATGATGCCAACCGCAATAAGATATACGTGTACTATGTATTTGCTGTTCTGCTAGTTGGTGCATTGCTGACGTTGGCCATTGTGAGAATAGTGAAGAATAGGGGGATTCAGAATCTGTCATTGTCAGGGCGTTTGCAGTTGGTGTTAACCCCAGTCATGATGTTTGCGCTAATATCTATATTTCTCTTGTCGGTAGTACATATCCGTCAGATGTTTATTGCGCGTCAGCGCGATAATTTGCAGGAAAAGGCAAAGTATATCCAGCAGGCGTTGCAGAATATGTATTATTGGGATTTGGGGTTAGGTAGAGAGAATAGTAGCGCGTTGAATATTGACCTGCGTGATATCAGTTTTGTGTATGAGACCGATATCCATGTCTATGATATGAATGGTCAGTTGTTAGGTAGTTCTTGTCCTCAGATATTCGACTATGGTATTGTTTCACATAGCATAGCTCCTGAAGCCTTTTTTACTGATAATTCCACCTTGGTGCAAGATGAACAGATGGGAGATGTGCGCTATTTGTCGGCATATACGGAGTTTGTGAATGGTAGTTTTACGCAGATAGGCTATATTGCAGTTCCTAGTTTTATATCGCAGAGTGAAATGAACACCGATGTGGAAGATTTTATCATTCGTATGTTGCCTTTGTATATGGTGTTGCTTTTATTGGCTATTTTAGTAGTGTGGTTATTTGCTCGTGGTGTTGCAGAGCCATTGCGTGCAATCACATTGCAACTCAAGAATTATCGTTTCGGAGAAAAAAGCAAGCATATTTCTTATGCTTTTCATGATGAAATCGGCGATTTGTTACAACACTATAATACGATGATGGATGTCTTGGCTGATTCTACGCAAAAGTTAGCTCGTTCCGAACGTGAGGGAGCATGGCGCACCATGGCTAGACAAGTGGCGCATGAGATTAATAACCCATTGACAGCTATGAAATTAACCTTACAGCAATTGCAACGCAGAAAGGGTACGGAGCAGTTTGATGACTATTTCAATCGTTCTACCAAACTGCTCATCGAGCAGATTGACAACTTAGGCAATATCGCAACATCTTTCTCTTCGTTTGCGAAAATGCCTGAGGTCAATCCTGTGGCAATGGATATTGCAGCCAAGTTGAGTTCTTTTATTACCTTACTGAAAAACAATTCTGCCAATATTCCTATTCGTTATATTGGTCCAGAAGAAGGTATGATGGCGTTGGCTGATTCCGAACAAATCATTCAGGTGTTTACCAACATTGCGCGTAATGCCATTCAAGCCATGAAAGGGTGCAAGGATGCCGATTTGATTATTATCTTAAAAAGTGTATTGGATAGCCAGCGCATGTCTAAAGGTTTGTCTGAAGATTTTCAATGGATTGAAATTTCTTTCTCGGATAATGGACCAGGAATACCAGATGATATAAGGGACAAAGTGTTCATACCTAATTTTACTACTAAAAATACGGGAGCAGGTCTCGGATTGGCTATCTCAAAGAATATTGTAGAAGGCAGTGGAGGTAAGATTTCTTTTCAATCTTCAGAAAAAGGTACGATATTTTTTGTATATTTACGAAAAAAGTAGTAACTTTGCACCCACAATTCAATATTGGATACCCGATTCTTGACACCCGAATAAATAACAAACCATAAAAAAATGTTACAATGAAAACCGAATTAATCATGCAGCACCTTGCTGCAAAGCATCCAGGCGAATCAGAGTATCTGCAAGCCGTGCAAGAGGTACTAGAATCTATTGAGGAAGTTTATAATCAACATCCTGAGTATGAAAAGGCTAAAATTGTAGAGCGAATGGTAGAACCTGATCGTATCTTCACCTTCCGTGTCACATGGATTGATGATCAAGGTGAGGTACAAACCAATTTGGGCTATCGTGTGCAATTTAATTCTGCAATTGGCCCATACAAAGGTGGATTGCGCTTCCACAAAGCAGTCAACCCTTCTATGTTGAAGTTCTTAGGTTTTGAGCAAACATTTAAAAATGCTCTTACTACTCTTCCTATGGGTGGCGCTAAGGGTGGTTCTGACTTCGATCCTGTTGGTAAATCCGATGCTGAGATCATGCGTTTCTGCCAAGCCTTCATGCTCGAACTCTGGCGCAATATCGGTGTCGATACCGATGTCCCAGCAGGTGATGTAGGTGTCGGTGGCCGCGAGATTGGCTTCCTCAACGGTATGTATCAAAAGCTCGCACGCGAATATCACACAGGTGTGCTCACAGGTAAAGGTATGACTTGGGGTGGCTCTATCCTTCGTCCTGAGGCTACTGGTTATGGTGCACTCTATTTCACAGAGCACCTCCTCCACCAAGCTGGCAAGACCCTTGAGGGTAAGACTGTAGCTATCTCTGGTTTCGGTAACGTAGCTTGGGGTGCAGCCCAAAAAGCAACCGAGTTGGGTGCGAAAGTAGTGGCTATCTCTGGTCCTGATGGCGTTTGCGCTATCCCTGAGGGTATCACAGCGGAGATGATTGACTACATGCTCGTGATGCGTGCTTCTAACCGCAACAAAGTACAAGATATGGCAGACAAGTTCCCTGCTCAAGCTCAATTCACTCCAGGCAAGAAGGCATGGTCTATTCCTTGCGACATCGCTCTTCCTTGTGCGTTCCAAAACGAGCTTAGCGAGGATGATGCCAAGGAACTCAAGGCTAATGGCTGCTGGTGCTGCTGCGAGGTAAGTAACATGGGTTGCCAACCTGGCGCTATCCACTACTTCCAACATAATGGCGTACTCTTTGCTCCAGGTAAAGCGGTTAATGCAGGTGGCGTAGCTACTTCTGGCTTGGAAATGACACAAAACTGCGAACATTTGAGTTGGACCGCACAAGAGGTAGATACTCGTTTACATCAAATCATGCAATCTATCCATGAGCAATGTGTGAAGTTTGGCACACAAGCCGATGGTACAATCGACTATGTGAAGGGCGCGAATATCGCGGGCTTCATGAAGGTTGCTCAAGCTATGTTGGAACAGGGTATCATCTAAATATCACACAATGTGCCACGCCATTGGCGTAGCATGTGGTGTTTATCGTTAAATAAAAAAGCCTCGATTTTTTCGAGGCTTTTTTGGTGTTATTCAGCAGCAGAAAATTCGTCTTTCCCTACGCCACAGAGTGGACAAACAAAATCTTCAGGTACGTTTTCCCAAGATGTGCCTGCTGCTATACCTGCTTCTTCTACTCCAACGGTTGGATCATATTCCCAACCACAAACATCACATATATACTTTTTCATATCTCAAAAAATTAAAGTTAATAAATTTGTACTCGTTTTCTTTCCTACAAATTCTATGCCAAACCCTCTCATCTTTCATCTCTCAATCTCTTACCAAATAATAGGTGATTCCAATACTTTCTATACTACATTAAAAACATTAGATCTGTGTCCTACAGGCGCTGCGTGCCGTCCCATTATCCTGAAAATAGCGATTTTTTTTACTATTTTCTTGCATATGTGCATTTTTTATTGTAACTTTGCACGTTAATTATGTATTATGGAGAATTATATCGTATCAGCAAGAAAGTATCGTCCTACAACATTTGAGAGTGTGGTAGGTCAGGAGGCATTGACGCAGACTTTACGTAATGCCATACGTACTAATCACTTAGCACATGCTTATCTCTTCTGTGGACCTCGTGGCGTGGGCAAAACAACATGTGCACGTATTTTCGCCAAGACAATAAATTGCTTAAATCCAACTGCGGAACATGATGCGTGTAATCAATGCGAATCATGCGTGGCATTCAACGAACAGCGTTCGTTTAATATCCACGAGTTGGACGCGGCGTCCAATAACTCGGTGGAGGATATTCGTTCGCTGATAGACCAAGTGCGTATTCCGCCACAAATAGGTAAATACAGTGTATATATTATAGATGAGGTGCACATGCTGTCGCAAGGTGCGTTCAATGCGCTATTGAAGACATTGGAGGAGCCACCAGCATATGCCATCTTTATCTTGGCAACCACAGAGAAACACAAAGTGTTGCCAACCATCCTGAGCCGTTGTCAGGTATATGACTTTAGTCGCATTACTGTGGCTGATACGATTCGCCATTTGCAATATGTGGCTAAACAAGAAGGTATCAACGCGAGCGAAGAGGCACTGAATGTGGTGGCACAGAAGGCTGATGGTGGTATGCGTGATGCGCTTAGTATCTTTGACCAGCTAGTATCTTTCTGCGGAACGAATATCAGTTATGAGCAAGCCATTGAGGTGCTCAATGTCCTAGATACTGACTATTATTTCCGTCTTGTAGCTTCCGCTCTTACTAGTAATGTGAGCGAAGCATTGCTGTTACTCAACGAGGTGTTGCAAAAGGGATTCGATGCAGGACATTTTGTGACGGGCTTTGCTCAGCACTTGCGTGATGTTTTGGTCAGCAAAGATCCTGCTACTGTTCAACTTCTTGAGACGTCCGAGACTATCCGTCAGCATTATCAGGAACAAGCCAAACGTTGCAATGCCAAATGGCTGTTCAACGCATTGGAGGTTATGAATACTTGTGATATCAACTACCGTACTGCCAAGAACAAACGCCTCACCGTAGAGTTGGCATTGGTGAAGCTTTGTCGCTTACTGGAATCTGTAGAGACCGCGCCTACACCGCAACCTGCGAAGAAGTCAACTCCAACCGCCTCAGCGCCTAGCCTCCCTAATTCTTCTAGTACATCTAGTCGTCCTACTTCTTCCCCGAGTTCCTCTAGTGCCCCTACTCCATCTAGCGCTCCTAATCCTATTACCCTCAATCGCCCAATGCCATCGCTAGGTGCAATGCCATCATTGGGTAATCTAGGCGTGATTAACGCAAACGAAGTAAACAAACAACGCGAAGCCAATAACGTGAGCGCAGAGGACCAACAACGCGAAGCTAATAACACGCAACGTAATACCCCTTTTACACATGACCAACTCATTGACGCGTGGGTTGGTCTAAACCAATACTTCCAAAGTGAAGAGCGTCTGTTGGCAATGTTGTCAGCATGCCAACCTGAATTAATCAATCCAGAATTGTGTCGTATTGTAGTGGCTAATCCTTGGCAAAAACAAGAGTTTGCTAAGTTTGGCAAGAAAGTGATGGATTTGGTTCGCGATGCATTGCAGAATGACCTATTGAAATTGCAAGTAGATGTGGCCGAGTTTGACCGTAGTAGCAAAGCCTATACTGCTGTGGATAAATACAAGTTGCTGGTTAAACAAAACCCCCATTTGGCGGACTTGAAGACAAGAATGAATCTACAGTTGGAGTAATTTGGAATTATGAATATTCTTTCGATTTTATTATTTTCCTTTGCGTTGCTGACCGATACGCATATCAGCACTAGCAACCCACATCCGATGGAGGATTTGCAACGCTCGATTGCAGATATAAACCAAAATCCTGAGATTGAATTTGTGGTGGTGACAGGCGACTTGACAGAGTCAGGCGACCGCGCTTCCATCGAAGCTGTGAAAGCAGCGCTTGACCAACTCTGCGTGCCCTATTATGCAGCTTCGGGCAACCACGAGACTACATGGTCGGAGTCGGGCGTGATGGACTTCACCCGCGTATTTGGTGATAGTCGCTTTGCCTTTACGCATAATGGTATGTACTTCATTGGTTTCAATTCGGGACCAGTGATTCGTATGGCAGACGGACATGTGGCGCCGCAGGATATAGCATGGCTGAAGCATAATCTGGATAGTGTGTCCAAGGCAGGCGATGCTCCGATATTCGTCTTTACTCACTATCCTCTGCGCAATGGCGATGTGGATAACTGGTATGACGTGACCGATGTGCTCCGCCAACATAATGTGCAATGTATTATGGGAGGACATTATCATCGCAATTTGCTCTTTGATTGTGATGGCATAGCGGATGTGCTTAATCGCTCGAACTTGCGCGACAAAGATACCATCAATGGATACTCCATCATCACAATCACCGATAGCATCCGTTTTCACGAAAAACGTATTGGACTAGAGGCAGAACATTGGTTGAGTTTGCCTTTTGGTCAAAAAGAATATGGTATATCCGATGCGAGTCTGCGCCCTGATTTCTCTGTGAATAAAGAGTATAAGAACGTTAAACGCTTATGGCATAAAGCGCTGAAAGGAGGTATCTATTCTACACCTGTTACCGATGGTAAGAGTTTGTTTATTGGCGATGACGTGGGTGTGATGTATGGGTTGGACCTCCAATCGGGCAAGACGCTCTGGACTTTTGACACAGGCATGCGTATCGTGGGAAGCCCTGCGGTCAGCGATGGCGTAGTGGTGTTCGGTAGTGCCAACTACAATATCTACGGACTGGATGCTAAGACGGGTAAAGAACTATGGCATATCACTACTAATCAAGCTGTTATGGGTGCAGCCACTATCCACGAGGGCGTGGCATATATCGGTGGCGGCGACGGCAGAATGTTCGCTATTGATATCCATACGGGTAAAGTAAAGTGGTCATTCGACGAGTTGAAGAATTATGTCCTCACTCGCCCATTGGTGTATCGCGACAAACTCTATTTTGGCTGTTGGGATACGCATCTCTATGCCCTTAATCTTTCTGATGGCTCATTGGCTTGGAAGTGGAACAACGGCAAGGGTAATCCCAAACTCTCCCCTGCCAGTGTATGGCCTGTGGCAGCCGATGGCAAGATCTTCATCACTGCCCCTGACCGCTATTTCACTTGCCTCGACGCCGAGACGGGTGCAGTGGTTTGGCGCACCAATCAGTATAAGGTACGTGAGACGGTCGGCATGAGCGAAGATGGCAAGACGGTCTATTCCAAGTGCATGTGGGATACTATTGTAGCCCTGCCTACCCATTACCCATTATCCATTAGCGCAGCGTCCAATAGCCCCCAAGGGGCGTTCAATACCCCATCTCCCCGCTGGGTCACGCATGCTGATTTTGGCTATGAGCACAACCCTGCTATGCCGCTAGAGAAGGATGGCACCTTGTGGGTGAGCACGAAGAATGGTTTGCTACTGGGTATGGATGCCGAGACAGGCGAGGTGCTCTGGCGTCATAAGATTGGCAATTCAATATTGAATACACCATTGCCGTTGAGTAGGAAAGAATGTATCTATACAAGCAGTGAAGGAACAATTACATATATTCGAGTGAAGTAACCTAATTATTTGAGTCACGAATCGCGAAACCCGAATCCATGTACGATCTGAAAGCATATTTACCTACAACCAAAAAGGAGGTGCAACTCCGTGGTTGGGACGAAGTGGATGTGATCCTCTTCTCGGGTGATGCATATATAGATCATCCCGCTTTTGGTGCGGCTGTGATAGGTCGTGTGTTGGAGAAGGCAGGTTATAAAGTGGCGATTGTTCCGCAACCCGATTGGCGTGGAGATTATCGTGACTTTACCAAACTGGGACGACCACGCCTGTTCTTTGCTGTGACTTCGGGGAGTATGGATTCGATGGTGAATCATTATACAGCTGCTAAACGTTTGCGTTCGGATGATGCCTATACGCCAGAGGGTAGGGCAGGTATGCGACCCGATTATTGCACCATTACGTATTGCAATATACTCAAACAACTATACCCTGATGTTCCTATTGTGATAGGGGGCATAGAAGCATCTATGCGACGACTGACGCACTACGACTATTGGTCTGACCGCCTCATGCCAAGTATATTGGTGGGTTCTAAAGCTGACATTCTTGTATATGGCATGGGAGAAAAACAAGTGCTTGCAATCGCAGAGCGATTAGCAAATAGTGCACAATTAACAGTTGACAGTGTACAACTGCACGACATACCACAAACTGCATATCTCACAAAGCAATATCAACTGTCAACTGTCAACTGTCAACTACGTAGTCATGAAGAAGCTGTGAAGAGCAAGCGCGTGCATGCGGAGAATTTTCGCTTGATAGAGACGGAGAGTAATAAGATAAACGCGGCTACTATAGTACAGGCTGTAGGCGATAAGTATGTAGTGGTGAATCCGCCTTACCCCACGATGACTACCGAGGAATTGGATGCAATATATGACCTGCCTTTCCAGTATCATCCTCATCCGAAATACAAAGACAAACATATACCTGCCTACGAGATGATTCGTTTCTCGGTGTGTATGCACCGTGGATGCTTCGGCGGTTGTAGTTTTTGTACTATCTCTGCCCATCAAGGCAAACAGATAACTTCGCGCTCGGAGCAAAGTATCCTGCGACAGATAGACAAACTGAAAGACCTGCCCGAATGGAAAGGCTATTTGAGCGATTTGGGTGGTCCTTCGGCGAATATGTATGGCATGCATGGTAAGGATATGACCCTATGCGAGAAGTGTGCACGCCCTAGTTGCTTGCACCCAACTATATGCAAAAACCTCAACCAAGATTTCCAATCTCTCTTGCATATATACAAGAAGGTGGATAGTTTACCATATATCAAGAAAGCATTTGTTGGTAGCGGTATTCGTTATGATTTAATGAGCGAACAATATGGCAAGGAACTGATTACAAAGCATGTCTCGGGACGATTGAAGGTAGCACCTGAACATACTTCAGACAACGTGCTGAAAATCATGCGCAAACCATCATGGCAACACTACGAGCAATTCCACCGTTTCTTTGAGAGGGTAAACGCAGAGACGGGGCTTCATCAGCAATTGATACCATATTTTATATCTTCCCATCCAGGGTGTACTAACAAGGATATGCAACAACTCGCTGATCAATGCAAGCGTCTGCATTACCGCCCTGAGCAGGTGCAGGACTTTACTCCAACCCCTATGACACTAGCAACTACAATGTTTTATACGGGGTTAAATCCTTATACAATGCAACCAGTATATGTTGCCAAAACAAAAGAAGAAAAACAAAAACAGAAGAGTTATTTCTTCTTCTGGAAAAAAACATAGTAGAAAATTCAACTCTCGTACACGAGCTCTACGAGTAATCGTTCAAGCGAATGCGAGATAAGAACTCTTACAAGCTTATGACAGCAAAAAAGAAATACAAAATCAATCCCGAAACACTTGCTATGGAGCAAGTAGAGAATGGTTTGGGCTACTGGTTACGCCAAACGGGTATCTATATTCTAGCAGGTATCATTTTAGGAATCATTTTCCTTTACTTGTTTTTAACCTTCTTCCCTTCGCCTCGTGAGAAACAGTTGCAGCGTGAGAAGGAGGCTATGGCTTCCCAACTGGAAGTACTTAATCGTCAGGTAGATCAGATGCAAATTGTGATGACCGATTTGCAGCAGCGTGATGATAATCTGTATCGTGTATTATTTGGTGCAGAACCTATCCCATTGAGCATACGTCAGGGCACACAACGCAAAATCTCCTACTATGAGCAAATTGCTCAAATGACTAACCATCAACTATCTGCTGACTTAGCATTAAAAGTGGATGTGTTAGAGAAGGAGATATACACGCAAGCAAAGTCTTATGATGAGGTGTTGGAAATGGCAAAAACACAAGAGATACGTATGGAGAATATTCCTGCTATTCAGCCAGTTCTGAATAAAGACCTCAAGCGCGTAGCATCGGGTTATGGTATGCGTATCGACCCTGTTTACCATATTCGTAAGTTTCACCAAGGTATGGACTTCACTGCGCCTACGGGTACCGAAGTGTATGCAACAGGCAATGCGAAAGTATCGTTCGTTGGTTGGAAACAAGGATATGGCAACACGGTGATTCTTGACCACGGATTTGGCTACCAAACTTTGTATGCCCACCTTTTCAAACCATTGGTGCGCAAAGGACAGAAAGTACGTCGTTCGGATATTATAGCATTGGTGGGTAACACGGGTAAATCCACAGGTCCTCACTTGCACTATGAAGTACGGTTAAATGGTAAACCTGTTGATCCTCGCAATTACTACTTCTATGATCTTTCACCAGAGGAGTATGACCAGATGATTCAGTTATCCAACAACTTTGGTCAAATGCTAGACTAGCAATTTGTTGATTGATTCTTGTGCTTGTGTGCCCACTACTACGAGGCGATATACTAGCAAATCGCGCATGTGTGGTGCTAGGTCGAATATGCCTGCACCCGTAGGTTTAATCACTGAGTTCAGATTTGCACCGCCCAGGCGGAAGAAGCGATAGAGTTGCTGAATATAACCGTTGGTAACTATGGTTTTATTCTGCATATTAATATCTACTTCTCGTAGCGAATCCACTGATAACTGACTTTTAATTAGTGATTTGAATGACTTGTACATATAGCATAGCGCATATTTGTCGCTATCGCACATAGGCCACAGCTGCATCAGCCCTTCTACTTCGTTGCGGTCATCTTCGTTAATATTGAGTAGTGCCTCATCATTCCAAGGTAGTAGCCAGTTGGCTGGTTGCTCGCGAAAGAAAGGAGTGGAGTAGAACTCGCGAAAGATAAGGAAGTTCTGATCCAATT
This sequence comes from uncultured Bacteroidales bacterium, assembly GCA_937891975.1. Classification (GTDB taxonomy): domain Bacteria; phylum Bacteroidota; class Bacteroidia; order Bacteroidales; family Paludibacteraceae; genus Colicola. The sequence goes on along the minus strand of CALAUA010000012.1, from coordinate 128,215 downwards.
GCATTGTAGCAATATGTTCCATCTCACTTTGTCGGCTGCGGATGATATCATAAAACTCGTTTGAGGCGCGGTCGTTCATTAGGGGGAGCAACTCTTTGCTCAACTGCGCATTAAACTGTTCCATACGCTTTATCTGCGTGGTGCGAGCTATGTTGGCAAGAGCTGTGAAACTGAGTTCTGGGGCGTAAGTGAGCACTTCCTGTATCTCGCCTAATAGTACTCTATCGCGTCGGACATGGGTGTCATGCCGCATCATTACGAGCAGTAATCCTACTACTACGCGTTCGAAGGCCTCGGGCGAAATGCCGTCGCAACTGGTGAGCATCAGCATGAGGTTGTCTTCGCTCCAAGGGTTTTCGAGCAGGTTGATGGTCAGTCCTGCGATAGCCATCATACCATCGACCGTGTTTATAGGGTCTTGCACGTACACACGGAAATCCGCCATATCATCTTCCGAAAAAGACGTATGCTTCCGATAGTAATCAAATATCTCAGCCGTACTCTCCATTATCCATTACCCATTAGCGCAGCGTCCATTATCCAATAGCCCAATAGGCGTCCTAAAACTCCTCTTTTACCAAATAGTTATTCCTTTCCGTGGAATTACGGATTATTAGTTCGCCCAAGAATCCTGCTAAGAATAGCATACAACCGAGAATCATCATCAGTATGCTCAAGTGGAAATATGGATTCACTCCTACTAGCATTGCCGATACACCATTGGCTAAAGCGTGCAACTTCATTCCTCCTACTACGATGATGGCTACCAATCCTAGCATAAACATGATACTACCTACCAATCCGAAGAAGTGCATAGGTTGTTTGCCAAACTTATTGAGGAACCATAGTGTCATTAGGTCGAGGTATCCGTTTACAAAGCGATTGAGACCGAACTTGCTTACACCAAACTCGCGTTTGCGATGTTGTACCACTTTCTCACCAATCTTGGTAAAACCAGCATTTTTAGCTAGATATGGGATATATCGGTGCATTTCAGAGAATACTTCTATATTCTTTACCACTTCTTGGCGATATGCTTTCAATCCGCAGTTCATGTCATGCAGTTTGATACCTGTTACCCAACGTGCAGTGGCATTAAACAGTTTGCTAGGGATATTCTTCGTTAGTTTGTTATCGTAACGCTTTTGTTTCCAACCACTTACTAAGTCATACCCATCTTCTTTAATCATGCGGTATAGTTCGGGTATTTCATCGGGGGAATCTTGCAAGTCGGCATCCATAGTGATAACCACATCGCCTTGTGCAGCAGCAAAACCGCAGTAGAGTGCCGCTGACTTACCATAGTTGCGGCGGAAGCATATTCCGTGCACATGACTATTTTGAGCGCGCAATTCTTTTATCACGTCCCACGAACTATCCGATGAACCATCGTTCACAAATAGGATTTCATAACTATATTGATGCTCTTGCATCACGCGCACTATCCAATCATGAAGAACAGGTAAGCTCTCCTCCTCATTATATAAAGGAACCAAAACAGAAATATCCATATTAAATAATTTATCTATAATTTTAAATTTGAAGTGCAAAGGTACTAAAAATATTCGAAATAATCACAATAATTCTGTTTTTTTTTGCTAGTTTCGATATTTTTTTGTATCTTTGCACAAAATTTAGCAATACATGCGCAAGGTACAAGAAGATTTTGGCAAACTATGGGATCTCAATCCCGTGTGGAATAAGTTGACTATTGCCGAGAGAGAGTATATTGACCGTTTTGTTGAGGTCAAGCGTTATCGTAAGAATGAGGTTATCCATAGCGAAGGTGATTGCACTACGCATGTGGTGATGGTGCTTCAAGGCACGGTGCGTCTTACTAAGGAGGGTGTAGGTCAGCGCCTTCAGATTATTCGATTGCTCAAACCGTATGATACCTTTGGCTATCGTAGTGCTATTGCAGGCGAATGCCATTCGTCGTGTGCTACTACATTAGAAGCCACGGTGGTCTATCGAGTGGAACGTGAGGCGTTCTTGTCGGTTATTCAGCAGAACATCCATTTCTGTTATGGTGTTTTGGTTGCAATGTCCAGGGATTTGGCTATATCGGAGTCGCAGACGGTTAATCTTACTCAGAAACATATACGTGGTCGTTTGGCAGAGACTTTGCTCACGCTCAAGCAAACGTATGGTTTTGATGGCGATGGTGTGACTATTGCCATGTATATGGCGCGCGAGGATTTGGCGAATATGTCCAATATGACCACGTCGAACGCTATCCGCACCTTGTCGCAGTTTGCTTCGGAGGGGCTCATTGGTTTAGATGGACGCAAGATAAAGTTGCTCGATGAAGATGAGCTCACTCGCATCAGTCGCCTTGGTTAATTTTTGATTTTATTTTTCGAAGAAAGATACTATTTGTAATATGAGAGTTCTACGATTCTTAAGTGTATTAATGTTCGCCTGCGCGTGCGCGCTCCCATCGCGCGCGCAATCGCTTGAGATAACCAAAGATTTCCAACTCATACCCATGAGTTCGGTGATGGTGATGTATAAGAACCAGTTTGGCAAGTGGGAAAAGCCGCTTCTGGATGACACTTTCCCTTATGCAGTTATTCGTGTCATATTGGAGGGAAACGAACGTGAAGTGACGGAGGCAAAGAAGAAGATTGGTTTGTACCTGGGCTTGCAACGCATGGTATTGGACAAGTGCCTGGACTTTGAGAATGAAATTCTTTTCTTGATTCCTGCTGCTGCAGGCCATGTGCAAATGCAATGTGGTGATGGGTGTGAGCGGCAGACCATTCTTGACTTACCTCGCTTAAATTCGGATCAGGTATATTTTGGTCGGGTGCATTACACGCCTGCTGAAGATAACCTGATGAATATTGTGCAAGCGCCTAAGCGTCAGTATTTTAAGTTTTTTGTAACCCCTGCCGATGCGAGCATCCGAGTCAAAGTGGATAATGAGTGGCAATGGTGGCCTACCGAAGAAGGCTTGGCAAGCAAGTCGCTCAACTATGGCAAATATCAATACGAGATTTCGGCTGATAAGTATCACTCTCAAACGGGTACCATCACCGTTTCGGCGCAGTCGCAGCAACTCGAAGTAACGTTGCAACCTACGTTTGGTTGGCTAGATATCCCTTGCGAACAAGCCCTTGAGGGTGCGTATGTATATGCCATCAATATGGCTACATCTTCCTCCGTGCGATTGGGACAACTGCCCGTGGTCAAGAAGGAACTGGATGCAGGCACTTACCGCATCGAAATTCAAAAAGAAAAGTACTCTGATTATTCTACCACGGTGACTATTACCGAAAACGAAACTGCTACTCTTGTTCCTGAGATGGCGTCGAATTTCGCGTATGTGACGTTGAAAGTAGATAATGGTGCGCATATCTATCTAGACAACCAACTATTGGCTAAAGGTGTATGGATCAGTACTTTAGAGTATGGTACCTATGATTTTGAGGCGCGCAAAGATCACCATTACTCCACCTACACCAAGATAGAGGTAAAGCCTTCGAATGAGATGCAGACTTTCACGCTTAATCCGCCTATCCCAATGATGGGCGCGTTGGCTGTTGAGGGTACTCCTGCCATGGCTTCGATATATGTAGATGATAAGTTGGTCGGCAAAACACCTATGATTGTTAGCCAGTTATTGGCTGGTGAGCACAAGGTGCGTATTGAGAAAGAGGGCTATAAAGACAAGACAATGGATGTGGTGATAGAGGAGAATAAAGAGCAGTTGATGGAATATGAATTGACCAAAAACGCCACTGCATCTGCTGCCAAACCAACTGCTAAACCTACTCCCAAACTAGCGGTGAAACCAACAACCAAGCCAACTGCCAAACTTGCGATAGACCTCCGCAAGACATTGCCTGTACCAATGCAAGAGTCGATAGCAAAAGCCACAAAGGATAATAGCAACACATCTGTCAAACCGAAGAGAAAAACCTTTGTCTTGGCGAATGCTGCTACTCCGTTCAAGTCGCAACTCTGGGGTGTAGGACTGGTCTTCGGACAGATGTACAATGGTTATGGCTGGTACGTGAAAGGACGCTCTAACTTCCAAGGACTAAAGACGCTGTCGGGAGTACAGTGTGGCGAAGATTTCACGCTCTCGGCAACCGATGAATCCACCTATTTGGATTATAACCAAGACGGAGTGAATGACATTGGCATCACGCCATTCCTTTCGGGCAATACCAAGGCGTCGGCATGGTTGGTGAGTGTGGGTTGCTCAATGGATTTTTTGACTAAGAAAGTCCTGCGCAACAAGAATTCTGCAATGGGCTTGTACGTAGGTCTGGGATATGGTGTTTCGCGCTATGGACTACAAACAGCCGATGGCAATTGGATTGAATACGCACCATGGTCGGCTATGGGTGTGAGCGCAGATGTAGGATTGATAGGTAGTGTAGGTGGCTTCACAATGGCTGCAGGATTGACGACAATCAATTTCAAGACCGTAGAAGCGGAACTCAGCATAGGATGGATGTTCTAAATTTGAAGAAAGAATGGTTATGAAGCATTTGAAATATATAGCGTTGATATTGTTTGTATGGCTAGGTGCAGCATGCGAACAATTACCATTACCCAATACGGAGTTGACTATCAAAAGTGAGATAGTTACTGAAGTCACTGCCAACTCTGCTGTCATAGAAGTAGAGTTTAATCCTACTGCTGCCACGATTCAAAACGTATATGCTTGTTATACAAGTACTGAAAAAACGGTGATGGAGAAGGTTGCAGACTTGAAATACCGTGTGAATCTTTTGGCATTGGACAACAATACGGAGTATCACGTACACTACATGGTAACCAATTCATTTTCTTCTGTAACATTACAGAATAACCTAAGTTTTACAACGGCAGTGAATAAACCATCTAATCTGATAGATACTGTTTATCACATTGATTTTACGCAAACGATGGGAGCTTGGACAATCAAAAATTATTTGCTCTCAGGGGAACTTACATATGTTTGGAGAAAGCAGGATCTGTATGGTATGACGGCATCTGCTTATGTTGCAGGTACAAATCATGCCAGTGAAGCATGGCTGATATCTTCTCCACTGGATTTAACCTCTAATACTACTGCTTTCTTGACATTCAATCAAGCCTATAAGTACGGTGATATTAGCCAATTCGCTGTGAAAATTACCACAAACGGATTAGATTGGACCACACTAGAGGTGCCTGTATGGCCAGATGGAACATCGTGGTCGGTTATTAATTCGGGTGAAATAGATATTACGAAATATATCAGTGCCACTACTCAGATTGCATATGCCTACACGAGTAGTGCAGAAGCCTCTCCTACTTGGGAGATAAGGGATGTCCTTATTAAAGGAAATGGTACACGCATAGAAGAACCTGCTGCAAGTGTAACTGCGCCAACAGTAGTAACGAGTGCGGTGACGCAGATTGCGGAAACCACAGCCGTGGCAGGTGGTAATGTAACAAGCGATGGCGGTGCGAGTGTGACGGAGCGCGGTGTGGTATATAGCACATCGGCGAATCAAACCACCGCTAATAGCAAACGAATTAGTGGCAGTGGTACGGGTTCGTTTACCTGCAATCTCTACGATTTACAGCCTAATACTACCTATTATGTACGTGCTTATGCTAAGAACGATGTTGGTATCGCGTATGGCGATGAGGTAAGTTTCACGACGAAGGAGGAAGTGATTGCTACACCTGAATATGTGGACTTGGGCTTGAGCGTGAATTGGGCGACATTCAATGTGGGTGCCAATAAGCCAGAGGATTATGGCGATTACTTTGCTTGGGGTGAGACGGAGCCGAAGAGTACTTACGATTGGAGTAACTACAAATGGTGCAGGGGGTCCGAAACTACATTGACGAAGTACTGCAACCATAGCGGTTATGGCACTGTGGATAATAAAACTACTCTTGAACTAAGTGACGATGTTGCAGCAGTTAACTGGGGTGGGAAATGGCGTATGCCTACTACTGATGAGATGTATGAACTTAAAGACCAATGTACATGGACATGGACTACTCTAAACGGAGTGAATGGTTACGAAGTTACTAGTAATAGCAACGGCAACTCTATCTTCCTTCCTGCTGCAGGCATTCGCTATAACAGTGGGCTTTACAACGAGGGTAGCAATGGCGAATACTTGTTAAGTTCGCAATTCCCATTTACCCCTGGAGCTGGGAGATCTGTATCCTTAGGATCTGGTACTGTGTACATAGGCGGCTCTGACCGATCTCATGGACTCTCTGTTCGCCCTGTGTACGGCGATGTTGTAGATTTAGGGGAATTACCAACAATATCTACCTTGTCAGTTACAAATATAACTGAGACAACAGCTGTAGCAGGGGTTAATATAACGAGTGATGGTGGTACGGAAATTCTTCATCGCGGAGTGGTGTATAACACACATCCAAATCCTACTATTTCGGATTCAGACGAAGAGGATTCTTATAGTGGTGGAATAGGATCGTTTACATTCAATCTCACAGGCTTACAGCCCAATACTACCTATTATGTGCGTGCTTTTGCAAGCAATAGTAAAGGCTATGTGTATGGCGAAGAGGTGAGTTTTACAACACAAACGCAAATAGAAAAACCTACGACACCCTATTTTTCGGTAAGTCAAACTAAGTATATCACTTTCTCTCCTGGTAATTTGCAATATCATCCAGCAAATAACGAGTGGCGTTTTGCTCCTAGTCAATTGGATTATATTGGTGATGCCAATAGCAATTGTTCTTCCACTTACAATGGCTGGTTGGATTTATTCGGTTGGAGTACAAGTGCCACTAATTTTGGTGTAAGTACATCTGAAGATGACAAAGATTATTCAGGTTCATTTGTAGATTGGGGTACGAATACGATTGGAAATGATGCTCCTAATACCTGGCGTACATTGACTGAGGATGAGTGGGAATATTTGTTAAATACTCGTCCGAATGCAAGTTCTCTCAAGGGTGTAGCTCAAGTCAATGGCGTGAATGGTTTAATCCTTTTGCCCGATAATTGGGTTTGCCCAGCAGGTGTTACTTTCAAATCAGGTTTCCATAGCAGTGATGGTGCAGATTATTATGCAGCTTATCAAACCTTCACTGATGACCAGTGGTCAAAGCTCGAAGCCGCAGGTGCAGTCTTCCTCCCCGCTGCGGGTTATCGCGTCGGCTCCAATGTGAACGATCTGCAGAGCCGCGGCCGCTATAGGTCTGCCACTGAGTACGATAGCTACTACGCGTACTTCCTCTACTTCTACTCGGGCGGAGCGAACATGCGCTACGGCAATCGCAGCCGCGGTCAATCAGTCCGTCTTGTTAAGGATTTATAAAATTTTGCCAAACGCTTCTAGCGTTCAGCAAAATTTGAGGGCATAAAACATCCTAGCTTTTGTTCGCAGGCGTAGCCACGACAAAATCCAGTGGTGATAGCGAGAAGGTATAGTTAAACTATGGCGAGGTTCCAATCAGCTTCCGATGAGGTTCCGATGAGCTTCCGATGGAAGTAAGGGGCAAGTAAGGGGCAAGAGGGGTGGCGGAACAACCCATTGATTACCCGTTGAGAACCCGTAAAAGGTAAAAGATAGGTAAAAAATGGTGTACTACTTGCAAGAATAAAAAAAAAGTTGTACCTTTGCAGCGAAATATGTCTAAGTAGCGACACAGACTAGTAGATAATAATAAAATCAAACAAATATGGCAAAGAAAAAAGTAACTAAAGAGGATCAAAACTTGGAAAATGTACAAGAAGCCCTCAACACCACCAGTGCGTGGATCGAGAAAAATCAAAACAAACTGACTTGGGCTGTGACTATCATTGTAGCAGTAGTAGTGGGTGTGTTGGCACTCAATACCTATGTGATTAAGCCAAAAGCAGTAGAGGTAAGCAACGAGAATGCAAAAGCAGTGACCTACTTTATGCAAGGCGATTGGGAGAAAGCTCTCAATGGCGATGACGCTGAGTGCATTGGTTTCCAAGCTATTGCAGATGAATACAAGTGCTACCAAGGTGGCAAGTTGGCTGCCCTCTATGCAGGTATCTGCTACTACCAATTGGGTCAATACGAGGACGCTGCTGCTTATTTGAGCAAGTTCTCTGCCAAAGACCTCACTATCGATCCTGCTGCATCACAACTCTTAGGTGATGCTTACGTGCAAATGGAAGAGTATGACAATGCAGCAAAGGCATTTGAGGCAGCTGCTCAGTCAGGCAACGACTTGATTGCACCTATGAGCTTGAAGAAAGCAGGTTTGGTATATCTCGAACTCGGCAACAAAGCTGCTGCAAAGAAAGCATTTGAGACCATCAAAGCTGACTATCCTGCTTCTACTGAAGCACAAGATATCGACAAATATATCGCTGTTGCAGAATAATAACTGTCAACTGTCAATTGTCAATTGTTATGACAACCGATTTATCGCGATATGATGCGAATGAATTGCCTAGCGCTGACGTGCTTTCACGTCAGCGCTATGCTATTGTAGTAGCCGATTGGAATAGCGAAATTACCCATGCTCTTGCTCAAGGAGCAATCGATACCCTCCTCAAGCACGGCGTGCAAGAGGATCATATTGATGTGATGCACGTGCCTGGCACGGTGGAACTCACCTATGGTGCAGCCATGTATGTATCAGGACGCAAAGGCGGCTTGTTCAGGAAAGTGGACGCCGTAATCGTCATCGGTTGTGTGATTCAAGGCGATACACCGCACTTCGACTATGTGTGTCAGTCTGTTACACAGGGAGTGACAATGCTCAACTGCTCAATGCTACAACCTGAGTCGTCGGGCTGGATGCCTAATTGTCCTGTCATCTTCTCCGTACTCACTACCTTGGACAAGCAACAAGCGCTCGACCGCGCAGGCGGACGCCTAGGCAACAAGGGTGTAGAAGGCGCAGTGACTGCCATTAAGATGGCTAATCTTGTTTAGGGTTTAGAGTTTAGAGTTTAGAGGAAAATGCGTGTATATAAATTTGGTGGTGCTTCGGTAAAAGACGCCAAGGGCGTTCGTAATCTTCGAGAGATTGTTGCTCTAGCGAGCGATGACTTGATGGTCGTTGTTTCAGCTATGGGCAAGACTACCAATGCTTTAGAGCGCGTAGTGGCAGCTCTGGCAAAGGGCGATGAACAGACCGCAGAAACGGAGTGGTTGAGCGTGTTGGATCAACACGTCTATACCATGCAAGAGCTTGGGCTTCAGCCCAACGTGGATGTGCGCCTGCCCATGATGCCCGAGTATAATAAGGATTGGTCATACGACCAAAACTACGACCAGATTGTCAGTCTAGGCGAGATCATGTCCACGCAGATTGTGGCAGTCTTCTTGCTCAAGAATGGTATTCCTACCGAGTGGTGGAATATGCCTAAACTGCTACTGACCGACAACACGTGGCGCGAAGCGCAAGTGGATTTGCAGAAATCGGCTAAGGTGATTCGTGCAGGTTGGGAACGTGCGCAAAGACCCCATGTGGTTGTTGCTCAGGGATTTATCGGTGGTACAGCCGACGGCATGCGTACCACACTCGGACGCGAGGGCTCGGACTATACGGCGGCATTATTGGGCAATTTCCTTGATGCAGAGTCGGTGACAATATGGAAGGACGTGCCTGGCATATTAAATGCGGATCCACGATTGGTGGCAAATACTACCAAGATTGACCAGCTGAGTTATTTCGACGCCGTGGAGTTGGCATATAGTGGCGCGCAGGTGATTCACCCCAAGACTATCCGTCCGCTAGAAAATAAGAAGATTCCGCTCTATGTCAAGCCTTTTGGCGAGCCAACAGCAGAGGGCTCGATTATAACGGAGCATGCTGCACCTATCAATGTGCCTGTCTATATCTGGCGTACCAATCAAGTGCTGATTACGCTACGAGCCAAGGACTTTGCCTTTGTACTAGAAGAGAGTCTTAGTCATATCTTTCAGATTATCCATGCTAACCGCTTACGCGTGTCGCTGATACAATCCAGTGCCGTGACCATATCGGTATGTGTTGACAATACGCGCTTTGTGGCGCAAGCTATTGAGCAACTGCAAGATGCCTATCGCGTAACGTGGAACGAAAACCTCAGTCTGCTCACCATCCGAGGCACCACGCCTGATATCCTCAGACGCGAACAGCAGGGTAGGGACATACTATTGAGTCAATTAACACGCCGTACGGCGAAACTAGTGATAAAAGATTAATACAATGAACACCACAATTAAGCAGTACTTTTCCGTCGAATATTGGAAAAACTTGCTCTTGGATTTTGTACATGCCTTAGGTACAAAGAAGTTTTGGAAGGAACTAATTATTATGACCATTGGTATCACCATCGGTGCGGCTGCGGTGTATTATTTCTTGATGCCGAGCCACTTGATTATTGGTACAATTTCAGGTCTGAGTATTGTCATCAACACCCTTATTGGCGGTAATGCCGACACGTTCTCCTACCTAGTGATGGGTATCAATGCATTCTTGCTTATTCTTGCTTTCTTGCTGATTGGCAACGAGTTTGGTGCCAAAACGGTTTACACAGCTATGATTCTCGGTCCGTTGACACAGTTGTGGGATAGAATCTATCCTTATACCAATTTCACGCACCGAGTAATTGAGAACCCCGACATATTAGCGCAGCTGCAAGCCGGGCAAACGGTCTTGGATGTGAACGGCAATCCCTATCTGCTGAGCCGTGCAGGAGAGGTACTAGAGCAGGTGAAGGAATCGGTGATGTCTGCAGGATTAGGCATGGGCGATGTGTGGTTCGACTTGATATGCTTCGTCTTGTTGCTCTCCATTAGCCAAACCATCGAGTTCCGTGTCAACGCTTCTACAGGCGGTTTGGATATCTTGGCAAAGATTATCAACAAGTTTATGCACTTCGATATCGGTATGTCGGTGTCTATTGGCGGTGCGTTGATTTGTTGTACTGCATTCCTAATCAATGACTTCCGTATGGTGGTTATCGGCTTGATTGGTACATGGCTCAATGGCATTGTAATCAATTACTTTACTGCTTCATTGGACCGCCGTAAACGCGTCTGCATCATCTCGCGTGAGTACGAGCGTATCCGTGGATATATTGTCAACGACCTAGTACGAGGCTGTACCCTCTATCAAGTGGAAGGTGGCTATACTGGAGAAATCTCCAAGGAAATACAAACACTGCTCACACAAGAGGAGTTTGCTGCTGTCATGGCATTTATTCGAGAAAACAATATCAAAGCCTTCATCACCGCAGGCAACTGCTCCGAGGTGTATGGTCTATGGTTGAAGCATAGAAAACGAAACGGAAGAGTAGAAATCACCAACGAGTAAATGGAAAATAGCATATTAACCTTATATAGATTTATTATACAATGAAACCTACATTATTTATTCTCGCGGCAGGTATGGGGAGCCGTTACGGAGGACTCAAACAATTAGATGGTCTAGGTCCTAATGGTGAAACAATTATGGATTATAGCGTGTTTGATGCTATGCGTGCAGGCTTTGGAAAGGTCGTATTCGTTATCCGCAAGGATTTTGAAGATGACTTCCGCCGTGTTGTACTCAGCAAATATGCTGACCACGTACCATGCGAAGTATGCTTCCAAGGCATTGACTGTTTGCCAGAGGGCTTCACTCGCAATCCAGAGCGTACCAAACCATGGGGAACTAACCACGCAGTGCTGATGGCAAAAGACTTGATTCACGAACCATTCATGGTTATCAATGCCGATGATTTCTACGGAAAAGAGTCGTTTGAAGTGATGGCTAAGTTCTTGTTGTCGGTCAATGGTAAAGAGGGCGAGTACTGCATGGCAGGTTACCGCGTTGGCAACACCCTCAGCGAGCATGGCACAGTGAGCCGTGGCGTATGTGCTACTGACAAGTTAGGCTTCTTGACCGATGTAGTAGAGCGTACTGCTATCGAATCAAAGAATGGTCATATCGTATTCCCTGACGAAAATGGCAATGAGGTAGAGATTCCGTTCGACACTTCTGTTAGTATGAATATGTGGGGTTTCACTCCTGAATATTTCAAATATACCGAAGAAGCATTCAAAGAGTTCTTAAAAGTCAATGGTCAAGAACTTAAGACAGAGTTTTACATCCCTACATTGGTCAACGACCTCATCAAGGCAGGTAAAGCAACATGCCAAGTGTTAGACACTCCAGCCAAATGGTTTGGTGTTACATATGCCGATGACCGCCAGATGGTAGTGGATAAAATCCAAGCACTAGTAGATGCAGGTGTATATCCCAACAAGTTGTTTTAATATACATCTCCAACTCACAACTTATAACTCATAACTACTCTATGTCTCGTATTCTTGTTACAGGTGGTACTGGCTATATTGGTTCGCACACGGTGGTCGAACTCATGCAGCAGGGCTATGATGTGGTGATTGTAGATAATTTGAGCAACTCCAATGCCGATGTATTGGATGGCATAGAGGCTATTGTAGGTGTGCGTCCACCTTTCGAACAAGTGGATTGCAACGATTCACCTGCTATGGCTAATGTGTTTGCTAAATATCCTGACATACAAGGTGTGATTCATTTTGCAGCCAGCAAAGCTGTAGGTGAGTCGGTGGAGCAACCACTTATGTATTATCGCAACAACCTCATGTCATTGGTTACATTGCTGGAGCAAATGAAGCTTCACAGTGTTCATAATATTGTCTTCTCTAGTTCATGTACTGTCTATGGGCAGCCTGCACCAGAGTATCTGCCTGTGGATGAGACAGCCCCTATACAAGTGGCTTTATCGCCCTATGGCAATACCAAACAAATCAATGAGGAGATTATTCGCGATGAAGCTCATGCTGATAATAACCTGCATGCTACTATCTTACGCTATTTCAATCCTATTGGTGCACACCCATCCGCTATGATTGGTGAGTTGCCTAATGGCGTACCACAAAATCTTCTGCCTTTTGTCACTCAAACGGCTATCGGTTTGCGCAAGGAGCTCAAGGTGTTTGGTGATGATTACAATACGCCCGATGGCTCATGCATCCGCGATTATATCTATGTCGTAGATCTGGCTAAAGCACATGTCAAAGCAGTTGAGCGTATGCTCAGTGGCAAAGCTGAGGAGCAAGTCGAAGTGTTTAACCTCGGTACAGGACGCGGATTGAGCGTATTGGAGATTCTCAATACCTTCATCCAAGTCACGGGGGCCGATGTGCCATACCAGATTGTTGGACGCCGCGAAGGAGACATTGAGCAAGTGTGGGCTAAACCGGACAAAGCGAACAATGTTTTGGGCTGGAAAGCAGATACGCCTATCGAAGATGTACTGATGAGTGCATGGCGTTGGGAGCAAAAGATCCGCTCATAATACAGCCAAATAATAACCCAAATAGCGCGGCAACCGCCGCGCTATTTGGGTTATTATTATCTATTGAAAAAAACTAAAATGCACACTTCCATAACTACGTTGTTCTACGAAGTGCGGATGGTTGTAGAAATCATTTTGCTTCGAGTGCTCTAGCACAAAGTAACCGCCTTCTTTCAGTATCCCTTGCTCAAAAATTAAATCGGGCAGGGTAGGCAGTAGATCCAAATCATATGGAGGGTCCGCATAGATAAAATCATATTGCACATGGCATGCTTTCACAAACTTAAACACATCACTGCGAATCAAATGCAGATTCCTAATCCCCAACTGTTTGCAGCATGAGATGATAAAGTTCTGTTGCGTATGTGCCATCTCTACGGCAGTCACTTCGCGTGCACCACGCGATACAAACTCCAATCCTATTCCGCCTGTACCAGCAAACAAGTCTAGCATATCCACACCTTCAAAATCCATACGGTTAGTGAGGAGATTAAACAAACTCTCCTTTGCAAAATCCGTCGTCGGACGTGCTGTGATATTTTTAGGGGGCATCAACCGACGCCCCCTAAACATTCCCGAAATAATTCTCATATTTCTTGCCTTATCGCCTCTTCGCCTTATCGCCTATAAGCGCTTGCGCCGTCCTATGGCCCGAAGGGCGTCCTATCACCAAATATTATTCCCAGTTACCTGCGTTGTTGTTAGGTGCATCTACTGAACCTACCTTCAAGCCTGGATAGTGACCCAACTTCTCCTCCTTGTCAACCAAGTTCACGCGTTCTTGGTTGTTCAAGTCGTGGAGATAAGTGTCGTAGTGAGCACGAATCTCAAAGATTGGCACCTTGATACCTTGTGAGGTGGTGTAATCGTTGTTGGTCTCTACTTCAAACTTCACATTGTCTGTATAAGGAATATATACAATCTCACCAATAGTCTCCTCGGTGTATTGACCCTTGTAGAGAGATTGAATCATATTGGTGAGGATAGTATCACGGCGGAAACCTTGCAAACCTTCAGCTTTCACTTCACGGTCTTTCTCCCAAATATAGTTGTAGAGAAGATCCAAACTATCTGTACCTTGGAATTTCATTTTGCGTTGTGCTTTCAGACGTGCACGCTCCAGAATCTTAGCAGCTTTGTTTTCTGTCAAGCCGTCTTCCAATTGTTTCTCGGTCAAAGAACCTACTTTGTAAACCTCTTTCTTTGGAGTAGTTTTCAAATACTCTACCAAGGAGTCAAGGTCTGCGGTAAAGTAGCCTTTGTCCAAACGGAATTGTGCTTCCGCAGTACGCAAGCTAACAAGATTGTTAATGACTTTTACTTCGCGTTGTGCACGTGCTTCTTCAAATTGAATAGGGGTTACAACGCTGTTCACGCAAACATATGCCATAAATACTACGGCAATAGCAAGCAAAATACGGATAATTACTTTTGTATTCATGATGGATTAAATTTATATTCTCTTATCGTATTTAGTGGAAATCATGCGATTTCCCACAAATTCGCTGCAAAATTACAAAATCTTTTTTATATATGCAAATTTTTTTGTAACTTTGCAGCCGAAAATAGTAAAATAAGACTATAGTGGCAGCAGAAGATAGCAATAAAGTATTATACGATATTCTGACAGAGCGTTTAGAGTTGCTTCGTACCTTGGATAAGGAAGGTGATTCTGATCGTCGTCGTCATGTGGCACGTGAAACCAAAGAACTGCATGCTCCATTAGCGCATCGATTAGGACTCTATACTATCAAAACCGAGATGGAGGATCTTGCGCTCAAGTTTACGGATTACAAGACATACAAGTATATTGCGCACGCGCTTAATGAGAAGAAAGCACAACGCGATGCGTATATCACTTCTTTTATTACCCCACTTGAGCAGAAACTCAAAGATAACGGATTTACTTTTACTATCAAAGGTCGTCCCAAGTCGATTCATAGTATCTACAACAAGATGCAAGCGCAGCATTGCGATGTGGACCGTATCTATGACCTTTTTGCCATCCGAATCATTCTTGACTCTCCGCTAGAGCGTGAGAAACTAGATTGTTGGCAGGTCTATTCTCTTATTACAGATATGTACCGTCCTAATCCCAAGCGTCTGCGCGATTGGTTGAGTGTTCCTAAGGATAATGGTTATGAGAGTCTGCATACCACTGTGCTTGGACCGGAGGAGAAATGGGTAGAGGTTCAAATCCGCACACGCCGTATGGATGAGGTGGCTGAGAAAGGTGTCGCCGCCCATTGGTCTTACAAGGGAGTGGATGGCAAAGCGTTGAATACCGATAAGCAAAGTGTCTATGTATTCACCCCTACGGGTGATCTCAAGCGCTTGTCTGCTGGAGCTACAGTGTTAGATTTTGCATTCTCCATCCATAGTGATGTGGGCTGTAAATGTGTAGGTGGACGCATACGCAATCAGAATGTCAGCATACGTCAGAAACTCCAGAATGGCGATCAGGTGGAGATTCTCACTTCGCCCAACCAAAAGCCAACAGCCGATTGGCTCAATGCTGTGGTAACTAGCAAGGCGAAAAACAAGATTCGCCAAGCCCTCAAAGAGGTTGAGTATCGCAATGCAGCGGAGGGACGCGAAATGCTGGAACGCCGTTTCAAGAATTGGAAACTTGACTACGAGGAGGGTGATATCTCGCGCCTCGCACTCAAACTGGGTTATAAAGTTACCAACGACCTTTACCAGTCTATAGCTTTGGGCAAAGAGGATATTCTCCGTCTCAAAGATGTGTTCCTTACATTGGATGCTCCAAATCCTGATTTTCAACGCTCGGAGCATATCTATGTTCCTAAAAATCTAGAAGCTCTAGCCCTGGAGGTAGATATCAATGTTAAGAGTGTGGACTACAACCTTGCCAAATGTTGTAATCCGCAGCCAGGAGACGCTATCTTTGGGTTTATTAGTATCAACAATGGTATTCGTATCCACCGTTGCGACTGCCCCAATGCCGAACATATGCGCGAGCGACATGCCTATCGTATCCTCCCCGCTCGATGGGCTAAAAAGAAAGAATAAAATGAACAACTATCCTTCCATATTACTCTCCGAAGCGGTTGACCAGTTCGCTTCTTTGCCTGGAGTAGGGCGCAAGACGGCTTTGCGCCTTGTATTGCATTTGCTTCGTCAGAGCGATAAGGAGGTGGAAGTTTTTGCGGGGGCACTCACTCGCCTCAAGCAAGAGGTGAAGTACTGCCGTGTGTGCCATACTATCTCTGATCAAGAGGTGTGTCCAATATGCCAATCTCACTCGCGTGACAAGCATACTATTTGTGTAGTGGAGAACGTGCAAGATGTGATGTCGATTGAGAACACAGGTCAGTACAATGGTCTGTACCATGTCTTGGGCGGAATCATCTCTCCAATGGATGGAGTAGGACCATCGGATATTGAGATTGACTCTCTTGTCGCTCGCATAGAGAAGGAAGATATCCACGAAGTTATCCTCGCTTTACCGACCACAATGGAAGGCGATACCACCAACTTCTACATCTACCGCCGCCTACAAAATACAACTCTACACCATTCTACACAACTGCTAAACGATACTACACCACTTAAGATCTCCCAAATCGCCCGTGGCGTAGCCATCGGCAATGAACTAGAATATACCGATGAGATCACCCTCGGGCGTTCCATCGTCAACCGCATAGAATTTAAAATGTAATGAAAAAAAACATCATCAAAACCCTCAATCTGTACTACTACGGTGTACTGATTTTGACCCTTCTCTCAGGAACATTGGCTTATTTCCTGATTATGAAAGACTTCGTGCGACCTATTGAACCTATGTCCACACTTGGACAGGTGCTGCAATATGCCGTTATTTTTGACGCCTTGCTCACTATCCCTGCTGGTTTGTATTTATGCAAGCGTAAATGCACCAAGCTGGCCGAACTGGCTGACGAGGAACAAAAACTAATGGGCTACAAACGAGTAGCTACCTTGCGTATCTTGTTGGTTAGCAATACGATGGTCTTTGGTATAGCAGCCTGCTACCTTATGGGCGACGACTACCAATCCATGTTGTGGATCACGGCTATTTCGGCGATTGGTTGGTACTTTACCAAACCATCCGAGCGCAAGATGGAGCTTGAACTCCAACCCAAACAACCCAACCAAGAAAACTACTAAATTCTACGAATATGGTAATCGCAATTGACTTCGATGGTACTATCGTTACCCATGCATATCCAGCTATTGGCAAGCCTATCCCTTTTGCCATAGAGACACTCAAGAAACTGCAGCAAGAGGATCATCATCAGCTGATTCTTTGGACGTGCCGTGAGGGTGAACTCTTGCAAGAGGCCGTTGACTATTGTGCAGCGCGAGGATTGGAGTTCTATGCGGTGAATTCCAATTTCCCTGAAGAGACAGCAGATATTGTTCGTGCTCGCAAGTTGGAGGCAGACCTCTTTATCGATGACCGCAACCTAGGTGGTATTCCTGATTGGGGAGTGATTTACCAGATGATTCATTCAGGCAAGCACTTCAAACCTGCTCCAACTAATATGACCGCAGAAGAACCTCAACGCAAAAAAGGTCTTTTCGGGCTCTTCGGATAAACAACTGCTACACCATACTACCCAATTCTACACCATACTACACCATGCTGCGCTTGCGCAAAATAGAGCCCTCTGATCTCCCATTTCTTTATCAATGGGAGAATGATGCTACGATGTGGGCAGATTCGGATACGCATAATCCGCTATCTCGTCACGACCTGCATCAATACATTGAGAACACCACAGGCGACATCTACCGCGATGGTCAGTTGCGCCTAATCATAGAGAGTTGTGCAGAAACCTCATCACCTAATAACCTCATCGCCTTATCGCCTAATATAATAGGCTGCATCGACCTTTTTGACTTCGATGCTCGCAATCGCAAAGCGGCTATTGGTATGTATATTGCTCCCGATGCACGAGGTAAAGGAGTAGGGAAGCAGGCAGTACATATGTTGTTAGACTATGCTTTTGAATTCCTTCATTTGCGCATGGTGTATGCCATTATTAGTGTGAATAACGTACCATGTACTCATCTATACGAACAAATGGGTTTTGTGCCTTCTTCTCCGTTGCGTGATTGGACGTTGGAGGGCGATGCTATCCTTTGGCAAAAAGTGAATTGTAACTAAAAATCAGTATATTATGTTGAAACTTGGAGAGAAGATGCCTGCTTTTGCGGTAGCAGACCAGAATGGCAATACCATTACTAACGAACAATTAATTGGTAAGAAAACCGTCATTTATTTTTATCCTAAGGACAGCACCCCAGGTTGTACTGCGGAGGCATGCAACTTGCGCGATAACTACCAGCGCTTTTTGGCAGAAGGGTATCAGGTGTATGGCGTGAGCAAAGATAGCCAGAAATCGCATCAGAACTTCATTGCCAAATACGAATTACCCTTCCCATTACTATCTGATCCATCGACAGAGATGATGCAAGCCTTTGGTGCATGGGGCGAGAAGAAGATGTGCGGCAAGACTTGTGTGGGTACCTTGCGCAAGACTTTTGTTTTTGATGAACAAGGCATCCTCATGCAACTCATCGAGAAGGTGGACACCAAGAACCACACTGCGCAGTTGTTGAGGTAAAGAATTGTGAAGTACAAAAAAAGCCATCCCACGGATGGCTTTTTTGTATTATAAGGACTTAAAAGGCCGTACGATCGTTTAAAGGATTACTCCTCGTTGGTCCAGTTTGTTTGCAACATGCGGAGATATGAGCGATAACGCCACTTAGCATTCTCTTGGGCTGCGGCAAACAATTCGGCTGCCTCCTCAGGGTATTGCTTAGCCACTGAAGCGAAACGAACCTCACCCATCAAGTAGTCTTGGAATTTATCCCATTGTGGCTCCTTAGAGTCGAGTGAGAATGGGTTCTTGCCCTCTGCCTCAAGTGCTGGGTTGTAACGCCACAAGTGCCAGTAACCGCACTCAACAGCCTTCGCCTCCTCGGCTTGGCTCTTACCCATACCAGCCTTCAAACCGTGGTTGATACATGGAGCATAAGCAATCACGAGAGATGGACCAGGATAAGCCTCTGCCTCGCGGATAGCTTTCAAGGTTTGTGCTTGGTCAGCACCCATAGCGATTTGAGCTACATAGACATAACCATAGGTGGTAGCAATCATACCAAGATCTTTCTTGCGTACGCGTTTGCCCGCAGCAGCGAACTTAGCGATAGCACCGATAGGAGTAGATTTAGATGCTTGGCCACCCGTATTAGAATACACCTCAGTATCAAGCACGAGGATATTCACATCTTCGCCTGATGCAATCACGTGGTCGAGACCGCCGTAGCCGATGTCGTAAGAAGCACCGTCACCACCAACAATCCATTGGCTGCGTTTAACGATATGGTCTTTGTAGTTGAGGATCTCTTTGCAAGTATCGCAACCGCATGCCTCGCAAGCAGCTACGATAGGTTCGTAGAGGCGGTTGGTGATAGTAGCATCGTTTTGGTTGTCAAGCCACTCTTGGAACATCGCCTTCATCTCCTCGGTGCAGCAAGTGCAGCTGAGTGCCTTGGTGAAGAGAGCCGCCAAACGCTCGCGGATCTTGCGGTGAGCGATCTGCATACCGAGACCGTACTCGCAGAAGTCCTCGAAGAGGGAGTTGGACCATGCAGGACCGTGACCCTGTGCGTTGGTGGTATAAGGAGTAGAAGGAACAGAACCCGAGTAGATAGAGGTACAACCCGTAGCGTTGGCTACGATCTCACGGTCACCAAAGAGTTGGCTGATGAGCTTGAGGTATGGAGTCTCACCGCAACCCGAGCAAGCGCCAGAGAACTCGAAGAGAGGAGTAGCGAACTGGCTGTTCTTGACATTGGATTGGATATCTACGAGGTGCTGTTTAGACTTCACATTATCGGTGCAGTAAGCCCAGTTTTGAGCCTCGAGCATTTGACTCTCGAGTGGCATCATTTGGAGGGCTTTGCCAGTCTTAGGATGACCAGGACAAACATCCACGCAGTTGCCGCAGCCAAGGCAGTCGAGTACGCCCACTTGCATGCGGAAGTGCATACCCTTCATAGCCGCAGGTGCTTTCATCTCGCGTGTGGTGCCTTGGATACCCTTCACCTCTTCCTCGTCCATAACGAATGGGCGGATACATGCGTGAGGGCAGACATATGCACACTTGTTACACTCGATACAGTTCTCAGCAGTCCACTCTGGAACGAAAGCGGATACACCGCGTTTCTCGTACTTAGCCGTACCAGCAGGCCATGTACCGTCCTCTACGCCCTTGAAAGCAGATACAGGAAGGAGGTCGCCGTCCTGCGCATTTATCGGACGTACCACGTCCGTGATAAATGCGGGTTCCAAAGTTTCAGAAGTTTTAAGAGTTTCAGAGGTTTCAAGGTTAGACCATGCTGGATCGATAGCTAGCTCTTGGTACTCGCCACCACGGTCCACCGCAGCGTAGTTCTTGTTCACCACATCCTCACCCTTCTTGCCGTAGGACTTCACGATGAAGTGTTTCATCTCCTCGATAGCTTGCTCTACTGGAATAACGCCCGTAATACGGAAGAAAGCAGATTGGAGGATGGTGTTGGTACGGTTGCCAAGACCAATCTCGCGAGCGATCTTAGTAGCGTTGATGTAGTACACCTTGATATCGTTGTCAGCGAAGTATTTCTTCACTTTGTTTGGCAAGTTCTTAGCCAATTCCTCGCCTTCCCAGATAGTGTTGAGCAGGAAGGTACCACCCTTTTGGAGACCGCGGGTTACATCGTACATCTGCAAGTATGCTTGTACGTGGCAAGCCACGAAGTTAGGAGTAGTAACGAGGTAGGTAGAGTGGATTGGTTCGTCACCAAAACGGAGGTGCGAGCAAGTGAAACCACCCGACTTCTTAGAGTCGTAAGAGAAGTATGCTTGGCAGTACTTGTCGGTAGTCTCGCCGATGATCTTCACAGAGTTCTTGTTAGCACCTACGGTACCGTCAGCACCTAAACCATAGAACTTAGCTTGGAACATGCCCTTACCACCCATAGCAACCTCCTCGCCAACTGGGAGAGAAGTGAAGGTAACATCATCCTCAACGCCGAGGGTGAAGTGGTTCTTAGGCATAGGCAAAGCGAGGTTCTCGTAAGCAGCGATGATTTGCGCTGGAGTGGTATCGTTGGAACCGAGACCATAGCGGCCACCAACTACGAGGATATCGCCAAGGCCGAGCTCTTGGAGAGCGTCTTTTACGTCGAGGTACAATGGTTCGCCATTAGCACCTGGCTCTTTGGTGCGGTCGAGCACGCAGATACGTTTCACAGAAGCAGGGAGCGCCTCCTTGAGGTACTTGAGTGAGAATGGGCGGTAGAGATGTACGTTGATCATACCGAGTTTGTTGCCCTTCTCTGCCTCGTAGTCGATCACCTCGCGGATGGCCTCGCATGCAGAACCCATACAGATGATGATGTTCTCCGCATCAGGAGCACCGTAGTAGGTGAATGGGCGGTAGGTGCGGCCGGTGATCTTGGAGATCTCGTCCATATAGTCGCTCACGATGTCAGCTACCTCGTTGTAGTATGGGTTGCAGCTCTCGCGGTGTGCGAAGAACACGTCTGGGTTCTCAGCCATACCACGCATAACAGGGCGCATTGGGCTGAGCGCACGCTCGCGGAACTCTTGGAGCGCCTTCATATCGAGGAGAGGACGCAAGTCTTCCATATCGACTACCTCTACCTTTTGGTACTCGTGAGAGGTACGGAAACCGTCGAAGAAGTTGAGGAATGGCACGCGGCTCTTGATAGTAGCGAGGTGAGCCACACCTGCGAGGTCCATGACCTCTTGTACGCTACCCTCAGCCAACATAGCAAAGCCCGTTTGGCGACAAGACATGACGTCTTGGTGGTCACCGAAGATACAGAGGGCGTGGCTAGCCAAGGTACGAGCAGACACGTGGAAAACAGATGGGATGAGCTCACCCGCGATCTTGTACATATTAGGGATCATCAGGAGCAGACCTTGGCTAGCGGTGAAAGTGGTAGTGAGAGCACCTGCGTTGAGCGCGCCGTGCACAGCACCTGCGGCACCTGCCTCAGATTGCATCTCTTGTACCAACACTGTCTCGCCGAAGAGGTTCTTGCGACCTGCAGCAGCCCACTCGTCCACGTTCTCCGCCATAGGAGAAGATGGGGTGATAGGATAGATGGCAGCTACCTCGGTGAACATATACGCGATATGCGCCGCAGCAGCGTTACCATCAAGGGTTAAATACTTTTTTTCTTTGTTCATTGTAGTATAATTTTGTTGTTAAAATAGTTTTTCTAGTTGGGCTATTGACTAGTATAGGAAGCCGAAGAGCCAGAGTGGGATGTTCTTTTGGCTACCGACTTCGAGGTCGCCGATGGCGCAGTAGCGGATCCCCGTCTTGCTTGGCGTGGTAGCACAAGCGTCCATGTAGTACTTGCCGTCGATGATGAACATCGCACTACGGTCGGTGGCGTTAATCTTGTGGTTGCCATGCAAGGTGGCATAGAAGAATGTCTCGGCTACCGATTGCTTATCCGGTTCGCGCGTGCAAGTGGCATAACACAAATTCGGGTTTTGCATATATACCTTAGTAGGCTTGAGCGGGAATTGCTTGCCCTCTGGATAGAGCAGATTCAATAGGCGCGCATCCTTGAGGTATTTGATATAGTTCATCGTGGTCGAACGCGAGCAGTCAATGGCTTGCGCCAAGTTACTGATGTTGAGACTGCATGGCGTCTGTTGGAGCATGAGATAGAGTAGCTTACGCAGTTTAGGGAGCGAGCTCACCTCAATTTGCTTGATGAGGAGCACGTCCACTTCGAGGATCATGTTCATCATCTTCAATAGCGACTCGGAGAAGTCGTGCGGCTCCAAGAAAAGTGGATAATAGCCGTGGTGGAGATAGTTGTTGAAATGCTGCAATGGTTTGACATACTGGCAGATTTGCTGCGCAATCTCCACATGGTGCTTGAGGATGTCCTCGAGCGAATATACAGGCAATTTCAGCCCCAAAGTGATATTGAGATACTCGCGGAAACTAAAGCCACGCAGGTTATAGGGATGCACAATATTGCCGATGTCGTGATTATCTTCGATGAGTCGCATAACGGATGATGCTACGAAGATGATTTGCAAGGTAGGATAGCGGTAGAAACATTGGCTAATCTCCTTGGACCAGTTGGGATATTTGAATGCTTGGTCGATGATCAAAGTTTTGCCGCCAGCTGCAACGAATTGTCCGACAAACTCTAAGAGCGAATGTTCGGTGAAGTAGAAGTCGTTGAAATTGACATATAGGGTACGTTTGCTCGCTTCGGGATTGATGCGGCGTTGCTCTTTGAGATAGTTGAGCAAGAAGTCGGTCTTACCTACTCCACGTCCGCCCTTGATGGCAATCAATCGGTCGTTCCAATTAATCTCGTCCATCAACACGCGTCGTGCAGGCACCTGCACGTGCTCTACGAGATAATCATGTGTCTTGTAAAATGCGTCTAACATACCTTACTATTTTTAAACGTTGCTGTGAAAACATTCTTTCCACGCTGCAAAGGTACTGCTTTTTTTCCAAATTTGCAATATCTATATTACATTTTTAACAAAAAAAGCAAAAAAAATCCTCAAGTTGAAACTTGAGGATTTTGCTAAAAGCAATTTTGCAATTATCCTTTAGAAATTGCGCCACTTGGGCAAACATCAGCACAAGTGCCGCACTCTGTGCACAAGTCAGCGTCAATTGTGTAAATGTCACCTTCAGAAATTGCGCCCATTGGGCACTCATCGATACATGTACCACATGCGATACAATCTTCAGAAATTACGTAAGCCATAATCGTTTTAATTTATTGTTAAAAAAGTTTCAAATGTTGCAAATGCGAGTGCAAAGGTACAACAAAAAAATTAAAATACCAAATATTCGGGATTATTTTTTGTAAAAAAGATATTTACTTTTTCTTCTTGGCACCTTGCAATGCGGCGATTAGTTGGGCATTAGGTCCAGATAACTGCTTATCCACCAGACCTTTTTGTTTGGCAAATGTAGTCCAGTTTTTGGCCCCTTTCTCTCGCGCAGGCATACCTAATTGTAGATAGTGGCAATAGGCGATACCGAGTGCATCAGTAGCATCAAGTTTCTTGGGCATGCGTTCTTCAGGAATATATAGAAAACGCTGCAACATGCCTGCCACTTGGTGCTTGTCGGCATGTCCGTTGCCCGTGATAGCCATCTTGACTTTCATAGGCGAATATTCCACGACAGGTACATCCTTGGACAACGCCGCAGCGATAGCCACACCTTGCGCATGGACAATCTTAATCATGGTTTGGGGGTTCTTGTCCACAAACTGCGACTCAATTGCAAGTACAGTAGGATGGTATTTGTCAATAATCTCTTGCAAAAAGAAGAACTCTTTTTGCAGGCGTGCATATTGGTCGTCCAACTTGTGCACATCATACACGCCGAAGTCCAATATCTCTACTTTGCTGCCGATAGTATGCAGCAAGGCATAGCCCATAAAGAGCGTACCTGGGTCAACACCGAGAATAATATGTTCTTTTACCAGTTTGTCAAGCATTTGAGGGCCTCGGATACGAGTTGGTCTTTGTCGTGGGTACGTGAGTCGAGAACGGCTACATTCTTTTTCAATACGCAGGTCTCTCCTGCTTTGATATTAGTGGTCAACGAATAGCCAATCGTATGGTGTTTTTCGATTTTGATAGGTCGTTTTCCCACGGGAATATCGTTGTGCAATACTTCCCAGTTCATGGCACAACAGAGTTGTATATCATTTTCTGGCAACTGCAACCATAGCCAGCATGTATCTTTATCTAGATTATTCATCAAAGGATACCAATTAGGCACGTCCGTGTTGTCGCCCAATAGTGCCAAAAATGAGATAGGCCCATCGTAATTTTCAGAGGTAACCTCATAACGGATTTGCATCAATTCTTTTTGTGGCAGAAGTTGTCGTGTGCTATGGATCTGCAAGGTAGCACCTTTGGGTGATGTGACCGTGAATCGGCGTTCTAGCATAGGTGTGTTTTTGTGCAAGCAGCGATAGAACTGCTGCACTGTCCATTGCGCCAAATCAAGACGCTCATCATGCAAGCGAATAGATATGCTAGAAATATTTAGAATCGGTTTTTCCACCCCATTGATGAAGGTGCACAAGTGTTGATCTTGCGAATAATATTCTTCGAAGTGGGCGGTTTGGCATAAATAGCCGTTGGAAAAGGTCAGTTGTTGCTCAATATCTACCTCCTGCTTGGGTAACCACTCGTTTTGCTCTATTGTCCAATTATTGTACTGTAACATATCTCTACACTTTATCTCGTTGTTTCTCTGGCGATTAAATCGGTTGGAATCATTTCGGTTTGTGCTATTCGTTCATCTCCTTCTAGTCGTCGCAGCAAACGTTGCATAGCTCTTTTTCCTATTTCTACACCATGTTGCTCAACGGTCGTTAACATGGGTGAAGTGGTTCTGCACAAAGCTGCATTGGAGAAACCGCATATGGATAAATCCTCAGGAATGCGAAGTCCCAATATTTGTGCAGCATATAGTACTCCCGAAGCGCAATGGTCGTTCACGCAGAAAATAGCGTCAGGCTTATTTTCTTGCATCATTACAATAGGAGTTTCTATGATGGCATTTGCGCGTGTATCGCAAGTGCGAATGGTAGTATATTCATCCCACAAACCATACCGTTGCAATGCATCGCGCCAACCTTGGTAGCGGCGGTGAGCTATTTCTAGTTGCATTGGAGATGAGAAATAAACGATGCGTTTACAACCAGTTTGTATCAAATACTCCACCGCATTATACGCGCCTGTATAGTCATCTGAAACCACTTGGTCGCATGCCAATGATGGGCAAGGGCGGTCGTAGAGAACGAGCGGTATACCGCTGTTGATAACGTCTTGTAAGTGTTGAAGATTGAGTGTTTCTTTGCTTACACCCACCAACATACCTGCCACACGGCTATTGAGCAACATTTGTACGTTTTGTATCTCTTTTTCTTTAGTTTCGCCTGATTGGCAAATGAGGATGTTGTATCCTGCTTCGTTAGCTGTCTGCTCAATACCGTCTAATACGGAAGCAAAAAAATGGTGATTCAACTCTGGAATCACTACGCCAATCGTGGTGTTCTTGTTTGTGCGCAGATTACTAGCCATGATATTTGGCTTGTAATTCAATTCGCGAGCGCATGCTTTCACCTGTTCTTTGGTTTTCTCGCTGATGTCGGGGTGGTTTTGCAACGCACGACTGACGGTGGAAACCGAGATTCCTAATTCGCGTGCAATGTCTTTGATGGTTATTGGCTTCATAATTATTACATTTCCGTTTTTTAGTTCTCGCGTTCTCTATTTTTCAGTGCACCACGGAAGATGACTAGTACGGCACCTGTCACTAGTACATAATCCGAATAGGGCTGCAATTTTATAATGCTCATCACTGCACCAGCAATCAGCACTACCATACCTACGATTAGTAGTATATTACTCCACTTCATAATTCTTAATTCAAAACTCTCAATTATTCTACAATATACACATCTTCCTTATCGGTGTGCATTTTGTATTGCTCACGAGCATATCGCTCTAAACTATCGGGGTGATCCAAGGAACGTAATACACTTTCCGAAACTGCGGTTTGTTGTTTGACTTCTTCGATTTTTTCTTTTGTGTTTTTTATTTCCACTTTTCGAGAGATTTGGTTGATCCAACTCTGTTCGCCTACAAAAATAAATATCACCGCAAATACATACAAGGTGATAGAATACTTGTTAATCAGCGCGTTACGCACTTTTTTCCATAATTCTTTCTGTTCCATATTATTTAGGTTTATTGGTTTGTTCCGCAATTTTGGTTGAAATCGTTTGCAAAGATACTGCAAAAAAATCAAACTTCCAAATTTTTTTGTGCAATTTTTTATTTCCTTTCTTTCACCTTCCTTATCAATTACGTACCATTTACGTAGGATATACGTAGGATATACGTAGGATATACGTAACATATACGTAGGATAAACGTAACATTCAGCTACTTTCATCGAAGGATTATCATGCTGATAAACGAAAAATACAATAAAATTGTATCTTTCACTTGGTCAAGTCATAAATTTTTACTACCTTTGCTGCCCAAACTATACACTTCAATGAAACGTATCGTATTTTTAGTTGCAATTCTATTCTGCACGCAATCTCTTATATTTGCGGCGACTGTCGTTACTATTAGCGACCCAGAGACATGGACATATTCGCAAATGAGTAAGTATAAAGGGCAAACAGTCACATTTGATGTGCCTTTTTACGTATGTAACAATTATAATGGACTTACCATTTCACCTCGCCGTATTTTTCAACCTACCAACCAAGCGTTGCCGCTTTCGAATGACTACAATTCTCTGCTTTCACTAAACGCACAAGGTACAATCACTTTGACTAACGTAAGCGGTAGCCATCGTTTAGGCGAACGATTACACAATCTAACGGTAAAGGTCAATAGCAATACGAGTGTGAGTTTCATATCATGTGATTGGCAGGGCAATACGCGTGATGAGTTAGAAAAAGGACCTGATATGAGCGCTATCAATATGCGTGGCGAACATACGTTATTGGTCTGCTGCATGAATTTGGAGTATTATTTGGTGGAAAACTTAGGTAGCGGAAGCATGGGTCCAAAGACACGAGAAGCCCACCAAAAACAACGCGCTAAAGTCAGCAAAGCACTTGCGAAAATCAATGCTGACTTGTATGGTTTTGTAGAGATTGAGCAAGGACAAAGTGCATTGGAAGAATTAGCGAGTGACTTGAGTAAAAATACAGGACGACGCTTTGCATACATCAATGATGGTGGCTCGGCTAGTGAAACCTATACCAAAGCAGGGTTTGTATATTGCAGCGATGTGCTAGAACCGTATGGCAAGTTACGCGAGAACAACACAGGGGTACAAAAGCGCAAAAAGACGCAGGCTTTCGTTGAGAAAACTACGGGTGAAAAATTCCTCTTTTCAGTCAATCACTTCAAAGCCAAAAGCGGTAAAGGTAGCGGCGACAATGCCGATCAAGGCGATGGTCAAGGCACATACAATGGTGACCGCGTACGCGAAGCAAAATCGGTCATCTCTAACTATGAGAGTGATCGTATCTACTATGGTGATGAAGACATTCTCATCATGGGGGACCTCAATGCCTATGCGATGGAAGATCCTATCACAGTCCTACGTGATAAAGGTATGATTGACCTACACCGTGCGTTTCATGCAGATAGTAGTTACTCATATGTGTATCGTGGCTATGCAGGATACCTTGACCATGCACTTTGCAATAGCACATTGTATCCTTCTGTTACTGGTATGGTAGCATACCACATCAATTCGGATGAAAGCGATAGTTATACTTACGACAAATCCAATGACCAAACAATGTTCCGCAGCAGCGACCATGATCCCGTGCTGGTGGGATTGCGTTTAGATACTACTTATACTATCAGTCCCGATGCACCTGTGGTAGATGTGACGATTTGCTATGATGGTACTATCCCACATATTCAAAATGCAGAAGGAGGATATTATATTGTCTATCGTTTGGACGGTACAATAGCGCATGAAGCAAAGGTGGCTACCAACTATCATCCTATTTCATCGCTAGATAAAGGATTGTTTATCTTGAACGTATATGGACAAGGTAAGTGCTTACAAACTAAATTGATAATCCGATAACGAATACTTGAGATGGATTTGTTTTCACAAATAGAAGACACCGAACGTGACGAGATTCTTGCATTGCGCAAAGAACTGGAGCAGGCGAACTATCAATACTATGTATTGAACACTCCCACTATGTCGGACTATGAATTCGACCAAAAACTCCGCCGTTTGCAAGACTTAGAGAATCTTCATCCCGATATGTTCGATCCCAAGTCCCCCACCCAACATGTCGGTTCCGACTTACAACGCGAAGCCAACAACGCGAAGCACATAACGCGCAGCCCAAAGGGCTTCGCCCAAGTGGCGCATAAATATCCTATGTTATCGCTATCAAACACGTACTCGCAAGAGGAAGTAGAAGAATGGCTAAAAAAGTTGCCAGACAATACAGAGATTGTTTGTGAATTAAAATACGACGGACTAAGCATATCGCTATGGTATGAGAATGGCATACTCACCAAAGCCCTCACCCGAGGCGATGGCACAAAGGGAGACAATGTAATCGAAAACATTCGCACAATCTCATCTATTCCACAAAGCATTCCTATAGCCAATAGCCAATATCCAATAGCCAAAAATTTCCTCGAACTACGCGGCGAAGTGTTGCTATCATGGGAGGCGTTTGAACGACTCAACAAAGAGCGCGAAGCTGGGGAGGAACAACTATTTGCCAACCCACGCAACGCAGCATCAGGTACACTCAAACTGCAAGACAGCAGCGAAGTAGCGCGCCGCGGATTGACATGCTACCTCTATTATATGCTGGGCGAAAATCTGCCAGCCAACACGCATTACGACCGCTTGCAGATAGCCAAACAGTGGGGATTCCCAATCAGCGATGCTGTCAAGGTGTGCCACTCGCTAGAAGAAGTGATGGACTATATCCATTATTGGGATACCGAGCGCAAGAACTTGCC
The DNA here is from genome assembly GCA_937891975.1 of uncultured Bacteroidales bacterium. Classification (GTDB taxonomy): domain Bacteria; phylum Bacteroidota; class Bacteroidia; order Bacteroidales; family Paludibacteraceae; genus Colicola. Next base: position 98,321 of record CALAUA010000012.1, on the reverse strand, counting down.
TGTTGCTACAGACGGTATCGTACTAAAAGTAAATGACTTAGCCACCCAAAAAGAGTTGGGCTATACTGCCAAATCGCCACGTTGGGCAATTGCGTACAAGTTCCCTGCGGAGAAGCAACTCACGCGACTGAATGCTATCACGTACCAAGTCGGGCGTACTGGTGTAGTGACTCCTGTTGCAAATCTGGAGCCCGTACAACTCTCTGGTACCACCGTACAACGCGCCACCTTGCACAACGAGGATTTCATTCGCCAACTGGACATCCGCGAAGGTGATATGGTTTGGGTAGAAAAGGGAGGAGAGATTATCCCTAAAGTGATTGGGCGAGAGGCACCGCTTAGCGGTAGTTTAGAGGACGGCGCAAGCGCCTACAGTTTAGAGGTTAAAGGCGAGGAATATACATTCCCAACGAATTGCCCTGAGTGTGGGGCGAAGTTGGTGCGTATAGAAGGCGAAGCGGCATGGCGTTGCCCGAATGAGAGTGGTTGTCCCCCACAAATCAAGGGTAAGATGGAGCACTTTGTTTCGCGCAAAGCGATGAATATCGACGGCTTGGGCAGCGAGACCATTGACTTACTTTATTCGCAAGGACTACTCAAGAACATCGCTGATATATACGCACTTACGCAAGAAGATATTGCCAAGCAAGAGCGTTTGGGCGAGAAGTCGGCACAAAACATGTTGGCAGGTATAGAAGCGAGCAAACAAGTGCCATGGGCACGTGTATTGTTTGCATTGGGCATTCGCATGGTGGGAGAAACAACCGCCAAAAAGATTACCCGTCGTTTCCCAAGTATTGACCAATTGCAATGGGCTACAGTCGAACAACTGACTACTATCGAAGATGTGGGTGAACAAATTGCCAAGAACATCATTGCCTATTTCAACGATCTGGGCAATCTGGAGATTATCAACCGCTTACGCGAAGCAGGCGTACAAATGCAAAGCATAGAAGAGGAGCAGACGCCCCAATCCGATATACTACAGGGCAAGAGCATCGTGGTTTCAGGCGTATTCACCCAACACTCGCGTGATGAATACAAAGCAATGATTGAAGCGAATGGAGGCAAGAATGTAGGTTCGGTGAGCAAGAAAACTAGTTTTATCCTTGCAGGCGAGAATATGGGACCAGAGAAAAGGAAGAAAGCGGAAAATTTGGGAGTGGAAATCATTAGTGAGACACAATTTTTAAACATGATAAACCATGAATAAACTGCGAGAGAAAATATTTGCGTGGATTCTAAAGCGACAACCTGCAAGACGGGTTGTCGTACCGCAATGGAACAATGTGCGTACTGTGGCAGTATTGTATCCCAATGATAATATTAAACACATTATCAAGCAGATAGAAGAAACGAAAAAAGAGGTGGTGTTGTTTACTATGCCAGACAAGAAAGATATTTGTTGGCTAACTCAACGACCCAAATCTGAACTGCGCGAAGACCTTATGGCACGCCATTTTGATGTGTTGATTGATTTGACACAACAGCCATCACTCACGATGCAATATATGGCAATGTACATCCGTACTGATTTTAAGGTAGGACGTTTTATTCGAGAGGGAATTCATGATTTGACAATCGATACTCCACCGCAAGCAGCTCCCGATTTCCTCTTAGAGCAGATAATTAGATATATAAATATGTTTAGTCAAAAATAGTAATGAAAGGTTTAGGTACAGCATTGATTACTCCGTTTATGGAGGATGGAAATATTGATTTTCAAGCATTAAGTCGATTAATTGAACATCAGGTAAAGGGTGGGGTGGATTACCTCGTGATATTAGGTACAACGAGTGAAGTGCCAACACTATCCCACGAAGAGCAAGATCAGATCATAGTGCATATCGTCGAACAAGTAGCAGGTCGTGTGCCGTTAGTACTTGGTGTGGGTGGTAATTGTACTGCGGCGGTCGTAGAACGAATAAAAGGTTTAGCGAACTTATTGCAAGACCATTTTGCTGCAATACTATCTGTAACCCCTTACTATAATCGACCACAACAAGAAGGATTGTATCAGCACTTCTGCGCTGTGGCAGAGGCAAGTCCGTTGCCAGTAATCTTGTACAATGTACCCAAGCGCACTGGCGTAAATCTGCTTCCAGAAACCACACGTCGCATCTATGATACTCATCCTAATAAGATTATGGGTATCAAAGAAGCATGCAATAGTGTAGAGCAATTTACTGAAACCGTGAATATCGCCAATGGCGATTTTGCCGTAATCAGTGGCGATGATGATTTAGCATATGAGATGATGAAAGCAGGTGGGGATGGATTGATTAGTGTAGCAAGCAACGCATGGCCCAAAGAGATGAAGCAGATTGTCTTAGAGAAAGACGCCATGATGCAAAGCAAGATGGGACATCGTATCCACTTGCTGTTTGTAGAAGGTAACCCCAGTGGTATAAAGACAGTGTTGACAGAGATGGGAATGATTAAGAATATTCTTCGCCTCCCCCTTGTACCCAATACCGAAAACACCCAGATGGTTATCCGCCGTGCACTAGCACAAGAGGTGTAGAAGAGTCATTGAAGATATCAAATAAGAAAAAGAGTGTAGGTCTTATCTACACTCTTTTTCTTATTTGATAGTATTGAAATTGGATTATTCTTCAGTTTCGGGCTCATATACAAGTACATTCTTAATTTCCCATGTACCAGAAATTCCACCAGAAGTCGTATATCGGAATCCGATATAAATAGATTTTCCTTTATATTTAGACAAATCCATATTGCCTGTAGTTTGGAATACCCAAGATGTTCCTGGAGGTACATTTAGCGAACCATCTTCGTGCTTATTCCACTCTAATGCTTCCCAAGTACAAGTGGTAACATCTCCTTTGTAGTCTGTTGATACCATGACAGTAGCCTCTTCTGTAAAGTTTGGTGCTTTGTTGAAGGCTTGATCAAAGATAAGCTGTGGATTACGTGCTTTTTTCAACTTGATGACTGGTGATACCAACCATGCCTCACTGTCCCAACTTGCATTATCTTTGTACGCAGAGGCACACATACCATATGAAGAAGAGTAATACCAAACATAGGTGAGTGGATCTTGCAATGTGACATTTTGAATGACGAACTTACCTTGTCCGTGTCCAAGGAATGGTTCAGAAAGATATGTAGAAGTATTCGCCTTCCATGTATTCTTTACTTCAAATGACATTGTTTCATCAGCAATTGTAGATAGCATAATCCACTTAGCACCATCGTAATTGAATTCGCCAAAAGCATTAGAACCTTTATCATTTTTATAGATTACACCATATTTAGCATCAACAGAAGCATATGGGAAACGATTTAAAAGATAGGTATTAAGAATGGTCTGTGGATCAACAATTTTCGTAGTTCCAATCGCCTTATAATCATTGTTAGAGAGTGCTATCACATTGATCATCTCGCTTTGGAATAAAGCAAATGTACTATCTATATATTGATATACATAGGTGACTTCATCCGAGAAATTAACCACATATTTATATCCCTCTTTTTTCATACGATTGTCCACCAACGTATCTAGTGCTGGAATAATTTCATCTACAGATGTATATGGTACTTGGGGATCTTTTACCGAGCGAATCGTTTGAAACTCACTAAAATATATAGGCATATCTGCTGTGATACGATAAGTAACCTCGCATATTGTACCTTCTGATAAGTTAGGATAGCGAGCAGTCATGAATGCAGGAATAAATAATTCTGGTGCAATCAAAGTATCAGCAAAATATTTGTCAGTCTTTAAATTTTGCAAACGTACATACACTGAAGAATCATTTTCAAAACTACCCATTGATAATGCAGTAGCCACATTAGTTGGATTGGATGCAATTGAGGCATAGTCTGCTTCTGTCAATGTATAAGCAAAATTACGCACGTCTTTAATCGTGGGTTCGTATCCCAACTGATTCTCGAGGTAGAAATTCTCGCATGCAGAAAATAACAATACGCAAGTAAGTATATAAACTATTTTTTTCATTGTTCAAAATTTTTAATGGTTCTATACATTGATTAGAAATTAATCTTCAAACGGATATTATATGTCGTACCTTTTGAGAAATAGAAATATACGTTATCAGCATTCACGTCTGTGATAATCTCCGAAACGGTAGTAGGGTTCCATGCTTTCTCAATATAGATTTGATTGAGTAGGTTGTTAATATTTCCTGAAAGTACTGCATCCAGCTTACCAATTTGGAAGTGATATGAAGCACGCAAATCCATTGAGCCACCCATTGGAACTCGCCAAGGCTCAAGCAAGTTCATCTCCTTGCCTAAGCTAAGGTTGCTACCAGATAGTGAGTAGTATGCATAGTTGCGATCATATAGTGTATATTCTGCACCAATGCGGAAACCCTTGAATGGCTTGAAAGTCACACCCAAGTTAGCGGTTGTTTGTGCAGAACCACCCACGTTGATACCCTTCATATTGATGAGTGCCCAACCATGATTTTCTGCACCAATGGTAGTAATCTCTCCATCCATTGTGAGGGGTTGACCGTGTTGGTCGTAGATATATCCTATGACAGAATCACTATCCCATTTCCAATCGCCAAGTGACAACATCGCTGAGATTTCCAACCAACGAGTAGGACGCGCCTTAACTTCGAATTCAATACCCATGTGACGAGCATTTACACCCGTCATGTTCATAAAGTATTCTGTTTGAGCTGGGTCGCTAAGGGTAGAAGATTTGGTCATAGCTTTGTCCATCCACTCGGTAAAGTAGCCATTAACAGCCACATTCACATACTCATTGTGGAAGCCGTAACCAATTTCAGCACTAGCCACTTTCTCATTCTTTGCATCCACATTCACTGCGTTGCTCACACTTGCATTCATAAATGCACCTTTATCCAAGTTTGGCGCACGAGAAATGTAACCTACGTTCACAAATACGTTATTATGCTTGTTGATCTCGTAGTTAGCACCTGCTTTAATTGTTCCACCTAAGAAGCCAAGTACATCAGACTTGCTATTAGCAGCATCGTAGTAGAAATAATCTACCTTCCAATAGTGGTTGTAGTTGATTGATCCGTTAACGAATGCTGACCAATTGTTGCGATTATATTCTAATTGTGCGAATGCGCCTTCTTGTACGATAAAACCGTCATAGTTGCGATATGCTATATCACCAATGCTCAGTTTCTCAGTCTTCCATGCAGGATCCAATGCTGCGCTATTATTCAGAGGATCTACAGAAGAGCGAGTAGCATCAATAAAGTACTCACCACCTAAAAGGTCAGAAATCACAGCCTTGTGTACGCCTTGATAGTAGCGCACATCAATACCAGCGTAGAAATCAAACATATCAGCAAACTTATTTGTATATGTTGATGTCACACCATACCAGTTATGGTCATTACGGTTTTCACAAATCACCAATTGTGAACCATAATAAGGTTGCTTCTCGCCATCATATACCTCTGCACTAGTATCATACATAGGGTTATTTTTGCTATTGATATCCATCACTGCGCCATAATCAAATGTTCCATTATCACGACGGAAAGTAGTGGATAACACACCATAGTTAGCACCATATGTCAAGTCTGAATATTTGTATTGCGAGCCATAACCAGGTTCTGCTGTACGTCCATAACCACGACCTAGAGATACATAGGCTGTAGTTGAAAGAGATGACTTGTGGTCAATTTGCCAAACGTGGTTCAATGAGATTTGTGGCTTGTGATATACATTGTAATTGGCTGAATTTTGATTACCTTCATCATCATAGCCGTAGGTTGGATTATAGCGAGAGAAGTGCATACCATCCTTCATATACTTGCGTACATTATTCCACTCAGCCATAGTCAATCCACCACTACGTTGATAGTGTTCTTGTGGAGCACCGAAGGCAGTCAATGACAATTGATGATTCTCATTGATACGTTTTGCTATGTTAGCAAAGTAGTTATAACCAAAGAAACTAGTACCTTGAATATATCCTTCGCCCCAAGTGCGAGCTCCCATCAAGGTAATTGCCCATCCGTTGGACATTAAGCCAGTAGAAACAGAGAACGCTACTTTGTTGTAGCCATTATCGCCCATTGCATAGGAGAATGAGCCACCTTTCTTAGCATCAATACCTTTGGTTACGATATTGATTGTACCGCCCACAGAAGGTGCACTCATCTTGCTGGCACCAAGACCACGTTGCGTTTGCATCACAGAGGTCACATCAGCCAATCCCTGCCAGTTGGACCAATACACTTTGCCATTCTCCATACCATTCATAGGTACACCATTAATCATCATAGCGATATTGGTATTGTCGAAACCACGCATCCAAATCTCGCTATCTCCCCAGCCACCGCCACCATGATTAGCATGTACACCAGGAGTGTTTTTCAATACCTCTACGAACTCGCCTCCACCAATACGCTCTTCAATTTCGAGAGCAGTTACTTGGCTCACAGCAATAGGAGTCTTGCGTTGTACTGCAATTTGACCAGTCACTGTAACGTCTTGCAAACCTACCGCTTCTGGTTTGAGTTCTACTGTTCCAAGGTTAGAGTGCTTACCTACTTTAATCTCTTGCGTCTCATAACCTACATAAGACAACTGCAATTTTGCTCCCTCTTGTACAGTCAGACTGAAATTACCATCAAAGTCAGTAACGACACCATTGGTTGTACCAACCTCAAGAATAGAAACACCAATCAGTGGTTCGTTGTTATCGGCATCAATAACAGTGCCACTGACGGTTTGTGCTGAGATGGCTATAGAAACCAATGCACAAAACAAAATTAAAAGTACTTTCTTCATATTGTATAATTATTTTTTAATATCCTTTGATGAAATCCACGAAACGCTCCCAAAGCGATTTCTTGCGGACAATATTGTATGAAGGGGTCAAATCATAATCCACATCGGTATCATCCAACGCCTCTTTAATCTTGACCTCAAGCAAGTCTGCATACGCACGGAAACCATAATCCGTCAAATGCACGCCATCCACCGTGCCTTCCATCTCTGGGCCTACTTGACCTTCGTAAGTCATGTAATACAAACCTTTAGGATTCTCTGCCAAGTGTTGCTCATAGCCGCGACGGAATGCTGCATTCTTTTTAGGCAAGTACTCTGCAAAGTAGCTGTCGTGACGAGTGTATGGATACATAATGCCCTCTACCATGATGATAGGTACTTCAGGGCGCAAGGTACGAAGTATGTTGATAAAATCGTAAGTGGCTGTATCACAACGGTCTTCGGTGCAATTAGGAACTGGGTCAATCACATAGCAGATGGCATCTTCAATGCTTGCTAATGCTTCTGCAATGTAGAAATCCATACGTGCATTGCCTGAAGTAGCCAAGTTCACGCACTCCAAATTGTATTCGCGTTGAATCATTGCGCTTGGCACCATACCCACGCGACTAGCACAACCGCCTTGTTGGATACTTGTACCATAAATCACTATCTTGCCCATCTTGCGAGGGTTTTCTACTTGAGGTTTTAGCAGTTGAGCAGTAGAATCCACACCTATCTGCAACCAATTGATACCATCATACAATGGCAAGTAAATCATATATTCGTGCATCTCACCATCCAAATTCTCCACATAGAGTTTTGACTGAATAGAGTCTGCCACTAATCCTTTCTCTTGAGGACGAGCCGTATTCACGTGCTCCCACACGTTTCTTTCTTCGTTAAGGTAGTATAGATCAGTACCTTTGATGCCAGTCATTGCCATATGTTGCATATGGAAATTATTCTTCAAGTTGTATTGAGCCGCAATGCGTTTGCTATTGGTAGCAAAGCGTACCGCAATACCTGCTGAATGATTGTATAGCCATGCTTGTTCTTCGCGGCAACTATCCATAAATACCTGAGGCAGACGGGTATAAGGTTCTGTAGTATTGTCCCAACCTTTGTTGATAATTTGGAACTTCGTTGCATCTTCATAGCGGAAGCCTGGCAATTCGGCTGCCGACATAGAAATGGTGGAAAGTACAGCCACCAACAGAATCATGGTCTTTTTCATATTTTTATAGATTTATTTTTTGATTATTCATCCTGAGCATGCGCGCACGCGCGTGCACATATAAAAAAAGGAATAAGGTGCCTTGCCATTTGGCAGGAACACCTTATTTCGCTTTTTCTTCACATTAGAGAGAATGCTTTGCTTGTTCAACGATAGCTTTGAACGCTGCTGGTTGGTTCATCGCCAAGTCTGCGAGGACTTTGCGGTTGATTTCAATACCAGCTTTCTTCAACGCGCCCATCAATTGGCTGTAGCTCAAGCCCTCCAAACGAGCGGCTGCATTGATACGTTGAATCCACAACGCACGGAAAGTGCGTTTTTTGTTCTTACGATCGCGATAAGCGTACTGGAGACCTTTCTCCCATGTGTTTTTGGCAACTGTCCAAACGTTTGCACGGCCACCAAAATTGCCTCGTGTGAGGCTCAAAATCTTCTTACGACGGTTGCGCGAAGCAACGTGATTGACTGATCTTGGCATAGTTTTACTAGTTTAATAATTTGGTGGTTAATAATTAACGGAGAACCAACATTTCGCGAACGGAGCGCAAGTTTGTTGAATCTACCAATGCAACGTGAGTCAAGTTGCGTTTTTGTTTTTTAGTCTTCTTTGTCAGAATGTGACTCTTGTAAGCGTGTTTACGCTTGATTTTGCCCGTCCCGGTAAGAGCGAATCTTTTTTTAGCACCGGAATTAGTCTTTACCTTTGGCATTTTGTTAATAATTTAAATTGTTAATATTGATTTTAAGTCTCAGGCAGCCATTGGTGGCCCTACGACTATTTCTTTGGAGCAATGTTGACAATCATGCGTTTGCCTTCCAATTTGGGCATCGCTTCCACTTTGCCATACTCTTCTAGGTCATTCGCAAAACGCGCCAGCAACAATTCGCCTTGTTCTTTGAAAAGGATACTGCGTCCACGGAAGAATACATATGCCTTCACCTTGTTGCCGTCTTTCAAAAACTCTTGCGCGTGCTTCAACTTAAAGTTGTAATCGTGCTCATCAGTCTGAGGTCCAAAACGAATCTCCTTTATCACAACCTTGGCAGAGTTCGCTTTGATTTCTTTTTCCTTGCGTTTCTTTTGATAGAGGAATTTTTGATAATCCAAAATACGGCACACAGGTGGTACTGCATTTGGAGAAATCTCAACCAAGTCCAAGTTCATGTCATCTGCCATACGAATGGCTACTTCATACGAATAGATGCCTTGCTCTACATTGTCGCCTACTAGGCGCACTTCTTTTACACCGCGAATCGCATCATTGATGCGGTTGGGCAATTCTTTTTCTACACGGCCACGACGTTGTTGTGGACCCTTTTGTGGATTTGCTATAGTTTTATCCTCCTAAAAAATAATTAATAAAAACGCAATTGAATTGCAACAAAGCGTTATCTATCAAGCATATATGCGTTTTTTTGCATATGTCAAAGACATTCGTTCGCAATTCAGCGTGCAAAGTTACTGCTTTTTTCTCATTCTACAAAATATTTTTGAAAAAAAATAAAAAAAACTTCGCTCCCATATCCCATAGCGTAGCGTCCCAGCAGTTACATGCCATTTCCTTTGTTTTTCCGACAGTCACCCGACGGTGAGCCGACGGTCAACCGACAGTCATATGGTGTTTCACCGAATAATCACAATGGAAAAATATAGTATTTATGGCTGCAAATTCACAAAAAAAATGGGCGTAGTATTGCACATATCAAAAAAAAACGCTACCTTTGCACGGAATTTGCAAAAAAAAATATTTTTTATAAATTTTACATATTATCACAACATGAAACTAAACAAAATTTTTGCAGCATTTATGCTGATTGCAGCAGTTGCATTTACTGCTTGTAACGAAAAAAATCCACCAGTAGGTCCTCAAGGTCCTGGTAATGGTCAAGACACCACACAAAATGGTGACACTACTCAAGTTGTAGATCCTATTGCTCCTGACACCGCAGGTTGGAATATCCCAGCAGGCGCGTTGACAGTTGCTCAAGCACGTGAAATCTGTGCAGGTTTAATTACAGGTGACTCTACATCTACGGAAGAATACTACGTTATGGGATGGGTGAAAAAAGTAAAAGAGGTTAGCGCACAATACGGCAACGCAACCTTCTATATTGAAGATGTCAAAGGTGCTGGCTCTCAAGAAGACTTCGAAGCCTATCGAGTAAAAGGTCCAGATAATCAAAAAATTGATAATGAAGCAGCTGTGGCTGTGGGAGATTTTGTTGTGCTATATGGAAAGATCAAAAACTTCAAAGGTACTTATGAAACTTCAAATGGCGCATATATCTGGAAATCTACAAACCCATTGCTCACTGGTAGCGGTAACACGGGCAACAACACTGAAATCACCTATGAAGAAGGCGAGCTGTCAGTAGCACAAGCATTAGCACTTGCTCCTGCATCTGGCGACACTACAGATGTTATCAAAGTACGCGGTTTGGTTAAGAGCGTTAAGAGCGTAAACCTCAGCTATGGTAACGCACAATTCTACCTTACAGACGATGGCAGCAACGAACTTTATTGCTACAACATCTCTGGCGTTAATGGCGAGAAATTCGTAAGCGGCGAACAATTGAAAGAAGGAGACATCGTTACTGTAGAAGCACGCTTGTACAACTATCCATCATCTAACGGCGATTTGCTTGAACTCATCAAAGGTAATCTCACACGCACGACCAACACCTTTGATCCTTCACAAGCCGCAGGACCAAAAGAAGTGACTGTAGCTGAAGCATTTGCAGAAGGAAGCCAACTTGGTCAAGGAGAGACATCTGCTGGTCAATACAAAGTATCTGGCGTTGTTACGGAAGTAACAGAAGCAAGCACATCATTTGGTAACTTGACTTTCAAAATTAAGGATGAGAACGGCACACAAGAAATGATTTGCTATCGTCTCTATTATTTGGACAACAAGAAGTATTCCGAAGCTGACCCTGCATTGGAAGCTGGCGATATCGTTACTATCGTTGCACAAATCAAGAACCACTATGGCGAAATTGAGTTCGTTAGCGGTTATTTGACAGAACATATCAAATAAGAAACATTTTCTTCTCACAAAAGAGCGTGTCCTTAAGGCACGCTCTTTTATTTTACACGTAAATACTAAATTTGACGGCTTAATTTGCATATATGCAAAAAAAACTGTACCTTTGCACCATATTTTACGATATTATGGCAGAAACACAAGAAAAATGGACGACCGAGATTCGTCCGAAAGATAAACTACTATCTGTAGATTTCAAGGAGATTTGGCAGTATCGCGACTTGATGATGCTATTCGTCAAGCGTAATATTATCACCCAATACAAGCAAACTATCCTTGGACCATTATGGTATGTCATTCAGCCACTTATGACCACAGTGATGTATATGGTTGTATTTGGTGGCATAGCAAAAATCTCTACTGATGGATTACCCCAACCACTATTTTACCTAGCAGGTATCAGTTTTTGGCAATATTTCGCTGACTGTCTAACCAAGACCTCCAATACCTTTGTAAACAACGCGGGTATTTTCGGCAAAGTATATTTCCCTCGTTTGGTAACGCCACTCAGCGATGTGATTAGCAATTTAGTGCGCTTCGGTATCCAATTCGCGCTGTTCTTAATTGTATATTTATACTATTTCATCTTCACAGATGCGAATATACAACCTAATCTATATGCCCTATTGCTGCCAGTATTGGTGGTCATGTTGGCAGGATTAGCATTGGGCTTTGGTATTTTATTCTCTAGTATGACTACCAAGTACCGCGACCTGCAACTCTTATTGAGTTTCTTTGTCAGTCTGTGGATGTACGCCACGCCAGTTATTTATCCGCTTTCTACAATCACCAACGAGAAACTGCGCCTCGTCATGCAGCTCAACCCTTTAACGGGTATCGTAGAATTCTTTAAGTACGGCATGTTGGGCGTAGGTAACCACGAGTGGTGGATGCTGGGCTACAGCTTTGGCTTTATGGTGGTACTCCTCGCATTAGGTATCGTGGTCTTCAATAAAGTACAAAAATCCTTTATGGATACTGTGTGATGTCTAGTGGACGCTAAGCTACTGTTTAGAGACGATGCTATTCTACCCTAACTGCAAGATTAATATTGGTTTGCGTGTGGTTCGCAAGCGCGAAGATGGTTATCACGATTTAGAAACCATCTTCTATCCTGTCTATGGCTTGCACGATGAGTTGGAGGTGGAGAAAGCAGAGAAGTTTGCTTTTCTGCAGGATGGTTTAGTCGTTGATTGCTTACCTACAGATAACCTTATTGTTAAAGTGTACAAGCGTATGCAGGCGCATTTTCCGCAGATAGGCAATGTCAAAATCACTTTCAAGAAGAATATTCCTTTTGGTGCAGGTTTGGGTGGTGGCAGTAGCGATGCTGCACATATGGCTATTGCTCTCAATGAGATATTCCAACTTGGACTGACCAAAGAGCAATTGGCTGAGGAAGTGCGCCCACTGGGTGCCGACTGTCCATTCTTTATTTATAACACTCCATGCTATGCAGAAGGTATTGGCGATAAACTAATGCCTATATCATTGGATTTGAGTGGTTTGCGCCTTGTGATGATTAAGCCCCATTGCGGCGTTTCCACTCGCGAAGCATATAGCGGAATAATACGTCACCCTGAGGTGGAAGGGCAAATCAAACAGGCATTGCAGGATGGGCAGTCGTTTGCAGATATGCGTCCGTTGTTGGTCAATGACTTTGAGCAAACCATTTTCCCTCTTCATCATGAGATAGCTGAAATTAAAAAGCGCCTACAAGAAGCAGGCGCTGTGTACGTAGCCATGTCAGGTTCTGGTTCAACAGTCTTTGGTTTGTTCCAACACGATCCGGAAAGTAGTACCAACGCCCAATTGCGACTGTTTCACGAAGAGTTTGCCTCGATGGTAATCTTCGATGATACGCTTGCCTAAACTCAATCCCAATCCCCAACCGCGTTTCTTGCTTGTGTAACCAGGTTGGAATATTCGCTTAAAGTTCCTACGGTCAATACCCTTGCCCGTATCTGTAATATCGATATGGAGTTTATTTTCAGCAAGTTGCAATTTGATAATAATTAATCCTTTTCCTTCCATCGAGTCGATGGCATTTTTGCACAGGTTTTCAATCACCCATTCAAATAGCGGTGCGCATAACATAGCTCTCGCCCCCTCGCCTTGTTGCCTCATCGCCTCATCTCCTACCAACCTATACTCTATTTTACTAGATGTCCGCGCGCGCATATAATCTATTGCGGATTGTACGATAGGTAGCACTTCGCATGGCTCCAATGTAGGTTGTGAGCCGATCTTCGAAAAACGCTCTGCTATCATCTGCAAGCGGCGAATATCTTCGTCCATTTGTGGAAGTAGTGGGTCGTTGGGGTAGGTGGCTTTTAGCAGTTCGTTCCACGCATTGAGCGAGGAGATAGGCGTGCCGAGTTGGTGGGCTGTTTCTTTGGAGAGTCCCACCCATAAGCTATTCTTCTCACTGCGTTGTACCATAAGCAGGGCTATGGCAGCCAATCCTGCCAATGCGAGCATAACAACCAGCTGAATATAAGGGAAATAGGACAACCATTGCAATGTGGATGATTGTTCGTAGTAGATATACTGCATCACGCTATCGGAGATGCGTACTTCTATGGGTTCTTGTGTGGCACGTAGTTCGTTGATTTTCTTGATATAGAAGCGTTCTACATTGCGCTTGGGTTCTGGCACATTGCGCGATAGGAGTAGGTTGTAGTTGGTATCCACCATATATACGGGGATAGTGGTGTTGCCTTCCATTACTTGAAGAAGGAGATCAATGTTCTCATTCTCGCCTGCCAATATGAACTGTCGTGTAGCTTCTGCCCACAGTTCGATTTTCTTTTGTTCTTCCTGTTCAAACTGCTCTACGATGTGACTGGTAACTAGCGAACTAACCACCACTACAATTGCGAGTAGAAGGGTAATGCCAATGCTCAGTATATTCGAATTAAGTCGTTTCATGTGAAAATGATTATTGATTTTGGCGCAAAGGTAGTGTTTTTTTTTGATATTCGCAAATTGATAGAATAAATCCGTGGTTTTGGCATAGATTTTGCTTTGATTTATACAAGGAGCAAGTGCTCCGAAACTTTTTAACCAAACCAACTATGACAAACGTAACCAAAATGCTATTGGCTCTTCTGGGAGGAGCAATGGTGGGAGCTACAGCAGCATTGCTATTTGCTCCAAAGAGTGGCGCAGAACTGCGCTCCGAAATCGCAGCTATCGCTCGCGAGAAGTACAAAAACCTCAATCTCGATGAAATCAACAAACTCGTGGACAAAGTGATGAGCCGCATCCGCAATGGTATGTGCAACTGCCACTGCAAAGCCGACATCGAAGCCGCAGTAGAAGATGCCGCGAAGAAGTAACTTAGGCGCCGAAGGCGCGTTATATGTTCCTATGGGACGTTTCATGCCTTCGGCGTTTTATGTACCTTTGGCACGTTATTAGTAAACGTTAATAACGCGAAGCAGAAAACGTGCGTAGCACAGATAACGCAAAGCAAATAACGTCGGCATTGCCGACCAAAAAACGTTTAACTATGAAAGATTTTTACAATCAGCTACTTGCTGATATTCAAGCATATATCAAGTCGCAATTTCAACTGCTGAAAGTGCAGAGCATAGAGCAGACAAGTCAGTTGTTAGGGCTCATTATTGCGCTATTCGCTATTACAGCTATCGTGGTTGTCGGACTTATTTTCTTTGCAATTGCTTTGGCTGCTTGGCTCGAACAATGGCTGCCGATGTGGGCATCGTATCTGGTGATTGCTGGAGGCATGGGATTGATTGCGTTAGGGGTTTATTGGGGCAGACGATTGTGGTTTGTGCGCCCAATAGAAAAGCACCTTAGCGAAGTCATAATGGATAGTCCTGCTCCACTGAAGCAACAGAAGCAAGCCATTGAAAACCAATCTGCTATGCAGCGCGAGCTATTGGAGCGCGACATCGCATCGGTGCAACGCGACTGGGCACAGGTGCAGCAACTCTTCGCACTCTTGCGAGAAATCATTTCTCCTAAAAAGGAGGTATAGTTCTTCGCGATTGATGGCTATCATTCAACAGCATCGCTCGAAATGGGCGATGCTGTTTTTGTAGGGAGGTACAGATTACTTACCTCCAAAGCGCTCCAAGAACAAAAATTTGCATATATGAAAAATTTTCTGTACCTTTGTCCCTGAATAAAAAGAAGGCAGATATGATTTTCTATTTTTCTGGAGTAGGCAACTCGGCGTGGGTGGCGCAAGTGTTGGCAGAGCAGTTGGGCGAACGGCTCGTTAAGATGGCTGATTATGCGGATGAGCAGTTGGATATTCAGTCCGATGAAAAGGTGGGCTTTGTGTTTCCCGTCTATTCGTGGGCTCCGCCCAAACTGGTGATGGATTTTATTGGTCGTGTGAAGATGAGTGCGCCCAACTATCTGTATTTCGTGTGTACTTGCGGTTCAGAAGCAGGCAAGACGGCGGATATTTTCTGTGAGGCGGTGACTGTACGCGGATGGCAATGCCATGCGGGTTATTCGGTGGTGATGCCTAACACCTATGTGTCGTTCCCTGGTTTTGGCATTGATGCAGATGAGGTGGCTGCTCGCAAGATGGCCGCTGCTAAAGAGCGATTGCCACAGATTGTGAAGCAACTGAAGGCACAACAACATGTTTTTGACTGCCACGAAGGACCATTGGCGCGATTCAAGAGTTATGTGATAGGTAGTAGTTTCAATAAGTACCAACTTACCGCCGAGCCATTCTTCACAACAGACGCTTGCACCTCCTGTGGGCGTTGTGCACAGACCTGTCCCGTACATAATATCTCGCTGATAGATAGTCGTCCTGAGTGGAGCGACCACTGTACGCAGTGCTTGGCATGTTTCCATATCTGCCCAGTGAATGCCATTCAGTATGGTAAATTCACGAAGGGGAAGAAACAATATCGGATAAGTAGCTACGTTAGCGAGACTCCCACAAGTTCCCTGCAAGTTAGGGGACCACGATAGGAGATCTGTGGGACTTCTATGGGCTTTTTGTGGCTTTAGTGTCTCAAATATTTGTGCCTCTATATTATTATAGGGGTGCTGAATACTCAGCGTTTTAGTGGTTCTGTGCTGAATATTGGTGATTTTGGAGAGTATAATGGCATATACAACACGCGGGAAGTGTAGTATTTACTAAGCTTCCCGCGTGAGTGTGTTTTTCTGCCAGTTATTTCAGTTTGTCTCGCTTCATGCGTTCGCGCATATCTGCAGCGATGGTGAATAGGGCATCGCCGCTGGAGTTGAGGGCTGTCTCTACAGAGTCTTGTACCACACCGATAATAAAGCCCACAGCTACCACCTGCATGGCGATATCATTCGAGATACCAAAAAGCGAACATGCCATTGGAATCAGCAATAACGATCCGCCTGCTACGCCAGAAGCACCACAAGCACCCAATGTGGCAATAATACTAAGCAACAATGCACTACCAAACGATGCCTCAATACCCAAGGTGTAGCAAGTGGCGAGTGTCATCACGGTAATAGTGATAGCAGCACCGTCCATATTGATGATACTGCCGAGTGGAATACTGACAGAATAGAAATCTTCGTCTATTCCCATACGTTTGCATAGTGCCATATTCACAGGGATATTAGCCGCAGAGGAGCGAGTAAAAAAGGCACTTACAGCACTTTCTTTGAGGCATTGCCACACCAGCGGATAAGGGTTGCGGCGAAGCATGCATCCCACAATAATAGGATTGAGCACTAGCGACACAAGTACCATACAGCCCACTAATAGCAAGAGGAGTTTGCCGTATGTGGTAAAGATCTCTAATCCGCTTGTAGATACAGAGGCATACACCAAACCGAGAATACCAAATGGTGCACACTGGATAATCCATCCCACCACTTTCGAGACAGCTTCTGCCCAATGGTGTAGGCTGCTAATCGTCTGCTCACTGCCAACTAACTTCAGTGCTAGACCTATGACTACAGCCCAGAAGAGGATACTTAGATAATTGGCATTGGCTATTGCTGTGATAGGGTTGCTCATTATCCCATTCAGAAAATTTCGGAAGACATCACTGAGTTGTCCAGGTGCGGAACCTGTAGCACTTTCCACATTTACCAATGCGATATTCACTGGAAAAAGGAAACTACCTACTACTGCTATTACCGCTGCCATGAGTGTAGTGAGCATATAGAGCAAGATGATGGTGCGGAAGCGGCTGCCTATGCTGTTGCGTGCAGTAGCTACGGACGACATCACCAATATGGCCACCAGCACGGGTGCCATAGCCTTGAGCGCACCTACAAACAAGTCACCTAATATAGCAATGATACTGTGACCTGGTACCGTAAGAGCCAGTACCGCACCGATGATGATACCGATTAAAATACGCAGCATGAGGTTGCTTTTTTGCCATGCTTGTAGGATAGACTGGAGGGTAATAGTGATTTTTGACATGATAGTTCGTTAATAAAATATCATTTGATATGTTTGTATTCTTGAATTTTGTTGCCTATTATATCCAATACTTTGGAGAAAAGCCATGCCAGAATGAAATAGACAATGGCTACCAAAATCAATGGGAAGAATGCGTCGAAAGTGCGTGAGCGAATGATATCTCCTGCCTGTGTAAGGTCCGCCACAGCAATATATCCTACAATAGAGGTCGTCTTAACCAAGGATATTACTTCGCCTTTGTAACTAGGCATAATCAGTCGTAATGCTTGAGGCAGTACGATGTATATAAAGGTCTGTGCTTTGGTAAATCCCAATGCCACACTTGCCTCTGTTTGAGCATGAGGAATATTCTCAATGGAGTGCTTGAAAATCTCGCTGGCGTATGCAGCAAAGTTCATGGAGAAAGTGATGATGGACACAATCACTGCACTCATGCCTGATTGTGCTAATACCACATAGAACATCAGCAATAGGAATACCAACACGGGGGTACCTTGCATGATATTAATATACACTTTTGCTATGGAGCGCAGCGTAAGAGATGGACTCATACTCATCCAACAAACGATAATGGCGAGTAGCGTACCTAATAAGATAGAGAAGAGCGATATCCAAGCGGTGATTTTGAGACCATCAACAATCAATAGGTACCGATTTTCTTCTATCAGATTTTGGTAGAAAGACTTTTTTATGGATTCAAAGAAGTTCTCCTTTGTTTCTTCTGCTTGATTGGTCACTTCGTTATCAGCTACCGCTACTACAGACGAGCATAGGAAATAAGTATCGCTGAAGATAACGCTCTTGGCACGCTCTTCGCTATAATTGATGCTACATACTGCCGCATCGCAGCGTTTGCTGACAACAGCAGGTAGCACACCAGAGAAGTCCATATCCCACCATTCAATAGGGCGATTGATGTGCTGAGCAAACAGTGTCATTATTTCTACTTCTAAACCAACTAACTTGCCATCTTTGACAAACACAAGCGGTGCGCTAGATGAGGTGGTGGCTACACGAAGCGGCTCTCCTATAGTAGGCAATGGAATGTCACTCATGTGAGAGGTTTGTCCGTGTTCAATCCATTTTTCGTATAGTTGATCATAGGTTCCATCTGCCTTTAGTTGTCGAATGAATACATTGAACTCATCGCGCAATGCTTCACTTTCAGGATGGAAGATTGCACCTACATCCGCTGTCATATAGGGTTCTTTCAAGATACGGATTCCGCTGATGCTCTGCATATGGAACTTCAATGTGTGTTCATCAAATAGGACAGCATCGCAGCGGTGTGTCTGTAGGCTTTGCAGCAGGCCGATCTCATCGTCGATGTACATGACATGCATATCAGGGAACTCTTTAGACAGAGCTTCCTCATATACTACGCCTGTGATCACACCTACTCTGCTAGTGCTCAAATCGCGTATTGATTCGAGTTGATCGATCTTCTTCTGTTGGTCTGTGGCAGCTTGCTTGTCAGCACAAGCAGTCAGAAGAGTTAGACATATGTATGCTAATGTAAGTAAGTATTTTCTTGTTTTCATCATTGTTACAATTAGAGTTCCTTTTCTAAAGTGAGCACATTTTTTCCATCAATGCGTTCGTATTTTACTTCGTTCATAATTTTGCGAATAAGAAAGATTCCCAATCCTCCAATCTGTCTATCATCGGCAGATAGTGTGATGTCAGCATCGGGTGCCTGTGTAGGATCAAAGGCTTTGCCAGAGTCTGTAAGGATAAATATCAATTTACCTTCCTGCTCTTTGGCTGTGAGGTGGATGTATTCGTGCTCCTCCTTGGGATAAGCATACATTATGACATTCGTGACAGCCTCTTCTAAGACCAGATTGAGATTCATCACCGTCTTCATAGGTAATGCGAAAGCTTCTCCTACTTCTTCGATAAAAGAGTGCAGGCGATTGATTTCTTCTATATTGTTCTTTAAAGCGAGTGTAAGTTCCATATTACTTCTTCTCTTTTAGGGTCAAGCAGATACGCAATTGTCCAGTGTCTTCAGTATGTTGGTATTCAATATTCTGACAGAGTCCTTGGATAATCATCATCGCCAAATCATCGATATTTTCGTCGTTCTCCAACACCTGTTCTACACCTTGTGGCATGGTGAGTTCGAGGGAAACCTTCTCTCCCTTTTCAGAATAGCGCAATGCTAATTCCACGTCTCCCTTATCTAGTGGCACTACCTTCAGCACCTCTTCTACCAGCAACTGCACATTGAATTGTTTTTTCTCGGACAAGAAATACTTTTGGCAGAAGCCTATCAAACCGCCTTGCAGTTCGTAGAGGTCGTATTGTGCTGAATGGATAGTATAACGATAGTCACGTATGCGGTTGATAAAGACGCGTGTGCGTTCCTGCAAAGGATTGCCGAATATCTGTTCGGGTGTTCCATCTTCGTAGATAATACCTTGATCCATATAGAAGATGCGCGTACTTACATCGCGTGCAAATCGCATCTCGTGTGTCACGATGATCATCGTCATTCCCTGTTGAGCCAATGTTTTGATTACGCCCAATACCTCACTTACCATCGTAGGGTCAAGGGCAGATGTGGGCTCATCAAATAGGATAATCTCAGGGTCCATAGCCAGACAACGCGCAATAGCCACACGCTGTTTCTGACCACCCGAGAGTTGTGACGGCATTGCATCGGCTTTCTCTACCAAACCGACCATAGCCAATAGTTCTAAACCGCGTTTCTTGGCCTCTTCCTTACTCTTACCCAACAATCGTATAGGAGCTAGACATAGATTGTCGATGATAGATAAATGCTCAAAAAGGTTGAAGCTTTGGAACACCATACCCATCTTTTGGCGAATCTTGGTGATGTCCGTTTTAGGCGAGGTAATATCTTCGCCATTCACGAGAATCTGACCGCCAGTAGGTGTTTCCAGCATATTCAAACATCTGAGAAAAGTACTCTTACCAGTACCAGAGGGGCCAATGATAGAAATCACTTCGCCACGCTTGATGGTTGTATTCACATCGCGCAGCACTTGTAGCCCGTTGGAGTATTGTTTCTGTAAGTGTGTAACTTGTATCATATTATTTGTTACTTTTTTATCTTATTAATTTTCCGTGCCTTTATAGCGTATAGCGAGCATGGTAATATCATCAAATTGTGGTGCTTCACCCACGAACTTATCCACATCTATCTTCACCTCTGCGCAAATGGTTTCTGGTGTAGCATCTTTGTAGATATCCAATACTTTTTGCAATCGCTCTTCACCGTAGAGTTCCTCGTTGAGGTTGGTTGCCTCGGTCACACCATCGGTATAGAGATAGATAGCATCTCCAGGAGCGAGTGTCAATTCGTTTTTGCGATAGCGTACACCCTCCATACCAGCCAATACAAAGCCTGCACGCGACTTGAGGTACTCGTATGTGCCATCTGCATGTCTTACCAATGGTGGGTTATGACCGGCATTAGCAAATTGCACTTGCCCCGTCTTTGTGTTTAAGATTCCCAACCATGCGGTCACGAACATACCCGCATCGTTACCCTCGCAGAGCTTGGCATTGGCATGGGTAAACACCTGTTCTACACTCAGTCCCGACTCGGCAAAACTCTTAATAAAAGTCTTGGCTGTCATCATAAACATAGCAGCAGGAATACCTTTGCCAGACACGTCTGCCATGAGGAAAGCAAGATTCTCATCGTCCACAAAATAGAAGTCGTAGAAGTCGCCTCCCACCTCTTTGGCGGTATGCATGGAGGCAAATATCTCAAATTCTTTTCGTTCTGGATAGGGCGGAAAGACGGAAGGAAGGGCTGCGTGCTGAATAGCTTTGGCAAAAGCCAACTCGGCATCGATACGCTCTTCTGCCTCTTTGATATAGCGTTTTAGGGTATCTACTGTGGCGTTGATATCGTTGGATAATGCATCAAACTCCTCGTGCGAGCGCACATTCACCACCGTTTCCAAATTGCCATCAGTAATGGCAGAAAGAGCATGATTGACTTGGTGCAGATTCTTCACTATCAATCGACGCACCAATAGGAAGATCATCACAAACAACAGACCAAAGATAAGGATTTGCATCACTGTCATTACTTTCAGCGACACATTGCGCGACACCATAGCCTCGCTATATGGATAGACGGCTATAACCTTATACCCTTCTATCTCATTGTGCATACAGAAACAGCGTTGGAGGGTACCATCTATATAGATTCCCTCTTCAAACATCTCATCCTTGCCTATCGTGGTCAAGTCCTTGGTCATGGCCGTGACGATAGTCACTGGCTGGTTTTTGTTGTTGGCTCGATCGCTAATGATACGCCATGCGCTATCCGTAACAATCAAAAATCCACTCTCACCCACATGGCGATTCTTCACCACCTCATTTATCGCTACTTCTATTGCTCGGTAGTAAGCTTCCTCATCATACCCCACTTGAATAAATCCACCAGCAGCTAAAGTTACTCCTGCGTATTTGCGGGATTTTTGCGCATCAAATCCTATCGGTTGGAAACGCTGCACATACTCGGTTATAGCACCTAATAGCGCCCAGAACTCGGAAGCTTGTACGCCGCCTCTGCCTATATCATAGCCCACAAAATCTGCATTGCTACTAGCTAGAATAACACCTGTCGAGGAAAAATAGTTGATCTCCGTCACATTGTATTTCTCCAACATGCCTGTTAGCAGTTCTGATGTGATTTTGTCTGCATTGTTCACTTCTGTGGCAACTGCTCTGGTGAGTATCAGCAGATTCTTATCCGTAACATCCATGATGTCATGACGCACATCTTTGATGTATATATTTAGCAGATTATTTGCACTATCGGTGAATAATTTGGTCTGATATTGCCCTAGGAAGACCAAGGTCACAATAAAAGCGATGCCTACTATCAATAGCAACCACTGTTGAAACGAAGTGGATATTTTTTTCAGTTTATTGCTCATATCACTCCTCCTTTTCAATGCGAATATATGGGTCGGTATATCCATAGTTGTTTATCTCTTTCTTAGCGACGCTAGTCTCATTTGCACCAGCTACTATCGACACCCCGTTTAGGTGCAAGTCATTGGAGAACAACTTCACACTCTTAGGGTTATGTTGCATATCGCTTATGGTGAACACTCCACCAGTTATCTCCGCTTTCGTCACCAATCGGCATACGCCGTCCGCGAAGTAGTCCAATGCTTGCGCTAGCACCTCACCACCTGCGATATGCGTGAACTTAGCATTGATGGCATCATCCAAACCATAGACGCTGACCTTACCGCCATTGATGGTCAATTGCCCAGAGGTGATCAGTCCCACAGCCATCAACTGTGAGTCGTCGGGATTAATATGGATATTACCCCCATTGATTTCCAGTTCACTCACACTATATAATCCGTAGGAGATAGGCGAAAAGGAGGCGGTGTAATGTATCGCAATATCTCCGCCGTTGATAATCATCTTATCTTGTGTCCACAATGCTACGCCCATGAAACTTGCCACCTCCTCATCTGCTGTTTTGATATAGGTATCTATCTTGCCTGACTCGATGAGCAAAGTGTCCGCTTTGAAGCAACTAGCACGAGCACCTACTGCGAGACTCCCCTCGCCAGTGACGCTAAGATTTCTAGTAGCGATAGCATTCACAGGAGCGTTGTTGCCCAAACCTATTTTGTTATCTCCTTCTAGTTTAATAGTCAGATTTGGAATATTTGACACAACAACAGCATCTGCATCAGGGTCGATAGTTTCTGTGATATTGGCATTAGTTAGAACAAGAGTACCCGACTCTCGATCACCTTCGTAGCGCACTGCGCCATCGCCGAGGATATCGGATTGGTTGCGCGTAGTGACTTTCACGCCACCCACCCACAACTCGTAGATCTGGTAGTGCTTGTCATACTTATTACACGCAAAAAACATCGTTGCTAGCAAGAGCATTGCCCAACAACGAGTGATTATATGTATTTTTCGGTTCATTATTATTCGATATTCAGAATATCCACGAAACCAGTCATTTCAAATACTTCGTTGATGGTTTCATTGACATTTTTGATGAGCATATCACCTTGCTTATTCATGGTCTTTTGCGCTTGCAATATCACACGCAAACCAGCAGAAGAGATATAATCTAATGCTGCAAAATCCATTACCAGATTAGCAACACCATCTAAACTCTCTTTAAGGCAAGCCTCTAATTCAGGAGCAGTAACGGTGTCAAGACGACCCACGATTTTTAGGGTAAGTTCAGTACCATTGAGTGCTTTTTCGATTTCCATAATTATATTTTTTTTATAAGAACTTGCAAAGGTACTAATTTTATTCAAAATATGCAAGAAAATGCACGATTTGGTACGTTTTTTTGTTTGGTAGGTGTAGGAATTAGGGATGTTAGTAGTTTTTTTATAAATTTCTTGGTAGTATGCATTTTTTGTAGTAACTTTGCACCGTTAAACTCCATGAAAATAGATATGATGAAATCAGTTCGTTTTATTCCGTTGGTATTGCTGTGTGTGCTAACAGCATGCCATAGCAATACATCTTCTTGTTCGAGTGCTTCTCCTGTGGCAGAATGGAATCGTGCTACCCAAATTTTGATGCATACACCAGGGGAGGAATTGTTTAATGGTGCTATCAATCCGTTGGCAGCATTGTTTGAGTATTATTTTGATGTGGATTCTGCCGCAATAGAGCATAAGAACTATATAGCGATGCTTGAGGCAAATGACATTGATGTGATTACCGTGTCGGAAATCTTACAACAAGCTCCTATAGAGGCACTTCGCGATTATGTGAGCCGTATCTTACAGTACGAAAGCGATATTGATGAATCGGATCATCTGGCTGTAAGTGATAGCTATCGCAGGGAAACGATCGCGCAGATGTCGCGAAATGATCTTATCAGTTGTATCCTGCTGCAACCTACTGTTCGACTGACGACTACAGACATTAATACGGGCGTAGAAGCGCAATACTTGCAATCGCCATTGTTCAATCTGTATTTCACGCGTGACCAAAGTATCTCTACTCCCAAGGGGCAGATTATCTGCAATATGAACTCTGCTCAGCGAAGCAAGGAGACGGATTTGATAGCCTTCTGCTACGAACAGATGGGTGTGAAGCCTATTCTTCGTATTACAGGTGATGGTCGTTTAGAAGGTGGAGATTATATCCCAGCCGGTACGCGAGCGTTCATAGGTTGTGGCATGCGCACCAATATAGAGGGCATTGAGCAGATTATGCGTGCCGATGGCTTTGGTCACGATACGGTGGTGGTAGTGAAGGATAGAAAATGGTGGCAGATGCAGATGCACCTTGATACTTATTTCAATATCATTGACCGCGATCTATGCACATTGGTGGAAAGTAGATTGCATGCTACGGAGCAAGACCCAGAGTGGGTGACGGTGGATGTGTACACACGCGCAGAAGATGGCATATCCTATCGCTTAGATGAGGCAGATATTCCATTGGTAGCCTATCTACAAGGCATCGGCTTTAGTATCATACCTATTAGTGAGGAAGATGAGTTGCATTATGCCAACAACTACCTGACTATCGCTCCGCGCCATATTATGGCAGTGGCTAATCAATCGCACACCCTTGTTCAAGCGTTTGAACAACATGGCGTAAAAGTAGAATGGGTACCCCTTGAGAACCTAATTAAAGGTTACGGAGCAGCCCATTGTATGACGCAGGTGATTCGTCGTAAGCGGACCTCTTAGTCTGCCCAAAGAGAGGTCTCGCAGAAAGCAATGCCATCGAATAGATATTTGTCTGTCAGTTTTAAGTCTGGAATGACAGGCAATGCCATGAAGGCAAGCGTCATGAATGGTGCATTGATGGTGCAACCCATGCTGGCAGCCAAATCCTTTAGTTCGATATGTTTCTTGGAAACTTGTTCAGGCAGCAGTGGGGTCATCAGTCCTGCAATAGGCAACGGTAGGTATTTGGTTACCTGACCATCGCATACGGCAATACCACCTTTTTCCTCGATCAGTAGGTTGATGAGGTGAGCAATATCCTGGTCGTTGCAACCCAAGGCAATAATATTGTGCGAGTCGTGGGCGATGGTAGAAGCCAAAGCACCTTTTTGCAAGTTAAATCCCTTGATATAAGCCACTTGAGGTGCCATATCTCCGACGTATCGGTTGTACACCACCAACTTGGCAATACCGTTCTCCACATCCGTGATTACATGGCCTGCGGCATCGCTCTTTGGCTCAACAATCTCCATGCCTGTGATCAGCGAGCCCTCCGTAGCGGTAATGACCTTCAGCTGTTTGCCTTCACACTTGACTTGCAGCGCAGAAGCAGTAATCGGTTTGGCCTCAAACTGGTTGAGATGGAACGACTGAGAAGATTTGTAATCAGTCATTAGCGCATCTGTTACGCCGCTATTGGCGTTATATACTTCATAGCCATTGATATAGGTAGATAGGATTTGGAAGTCTTGCAAGTTGTTGACCACGATAAAGTCGGCTGGGTCGCCCTCTTGCAGGAGTCCGCTTTTGAGGTTATAATGCTTCACAGGTGTGGTACATGCTGTTTGGAGCACATTCCACAAGGGCAGGTTCTTAGCGACAGACCTTCTGACTAGGCCATTGATGTAACCTATTTCAGTCACATCGTCAGGATACATATCATCGGAGCAGAAGAGGGTCATTTCTGGGTATTCGCCTATGATAGGATAGAGCGATTCGAAGTTGCATGCTGCACTTCCCTCACGGATGATAATCTTCATACCCAAATCCAGCTTCTCTTTGGCTTCTTCCACCGAAGAACACTCGTGGTCGGTGGAGATGCCTGCTGCCACATATTTACGCAAGTCTTCGCCCGTCACCTTTGGTGCATGTCCGTCGATAGGTTTGTTCATCTTGTGTGCAGCTTGTATCTTAGCCATCACCTCTGCGTCCTCGTAAATCACACCAGGTGCGTTCATCATTTCTGCCAATCCTATGATGTCATCGCGGGTAATGAGTTGGGCAGTCTGTTGCGCATCAATGGTAGCGCCAGCTGTCTCGTGATTGGTGGATGGCACACAAGAAGGGAGCATAAAATTGAAGTGGAAGCGTGCTTTCTTGCTGTTGTCAATCATATAGTCAATACCCTCAATTCCCAGCACATTGGTTATCTCGTGAGGGTCACAGATAGCAGCCACTACCCCATTCTCGACAGCCATGCGAGCATAGTTCTCTGGGGGCATGAGTGTGCTTTCGATGTGTATGTGTGCATCTACGAAGCCAGGCATGATATAGGTATCAAACTCTCCATCAATCCGCTTGATAGAGGTGATCTTGCCGTCTTTGATAGTTACCTCGCCAGGATAAATGTCTTTGGCAAGTACATCAACGATATTGCCCGTTAGCACTTTTTCAGAAGCGCCATTTTTGTGGTTGCAAGACATCAAAGTGAATGTCATAGCCAGCAGGCAGAATGCCATCCATAGGAACTTTTTCATGATATATTATGTGTTTTTGTTAATATTTGGGGGCAAAGGTAGTAAAAAAATCGCATATGCACAAGGGCTATGCGATTTTTTCGTGTAAAGTGTATGGTGTAAAGTGTAGAGGCGAGGAATATAAGGCAACGCTTTTAGGACTTTATTCAACTTTTTCAGGAACAGAGAAAACCTTTTTAGAAAGAAGGTAATCTTAATAAAAATACTTTTGGGTCACGGGGAGTTGAGTCGGAGTTCTCTCGGAGTTCTCTCGGTCGTCGGTCGGTGGAATTAGGGAAGGTATAAGAGAGGGAAAAGAGACAGCAATCTTAATAAACAGCCTTTTTTGAGTTTCGGCGTTCTTAGGTTCATCCTTGGTTTGTCTTTGCTTCGTCCTTGGTCTTTTACCCGAGGGAGATAGGGAAGGTACAAAAGAACGAATTATTAATAAAACGCACTTTTTAGGTGAGTGCGATGTATAGGCAACTGGCTGCTATTTGAGAGGAAAATAGGCGCAAATTTGATAATTGCAAGTGACAAAAAGGGAATTAAAAAATAATTAATAATTATTTATTTGCGCAAATAAAAAAAAAGTAGTACCTTTGCAGGGTATTTTGGAAAATACGGGCAAATTGAAAAATTAACTAAATAACAACTTTATACATTAACCCGACTGAGGATAGAGGAACAGGAATAAGTACTCACCCCATCCGAAGTCACAAAAAATCTAAAAAACAATGAAACCAACTCACATTGAGCATCTTGGAATCGCTGTAACAAGTTTGGAAGAGGCAATGCCTTTCTTCGAGTTCTTAACTGGTGGTAAATGCTACTCTATCGAAGAGGTAGCTGACCAAAAAGTGAAAACCGCTTTCTTCAAAGTAGGTGAAGTAAAAATCGAGCTTCTTGAGGCAACTAGCCCAGAGTCTTCTATTGCAAAATTCATCGAGAAGAACGGTGGTCGCGGTGGTATTCACCACGTTGCATTCAACGTTGATAGCGTAGAAGAGGCATTGGCAGAGGCAGAGGCAGCTGGCATCCAACTCATTGACAAAGCTCCACGCAAAGGCGCTGAGAACCTCATGATCGCATTCTTGCACCCAAAATCAACCAAGGGTATCTTGACAGAGCTCTGCGAGCAACCTAAGTAATTTGGACTAATAAAATCATTATAAAAAATGGATACAACAAAATTGCAAAAACTGATTGACAACCGCGTGAAAGCAGCAGCTGGTGGCGGTGAAGCAGCAGTAGAAAAACATCACGCTAAAGGCAGTTACACTGCTCGTGAGCGTATCAACATGCTCCTCGATGAGGGCTCATTCGAGGAAGTGAACATGTTCCTCACCCACCGTTGCCACGACTTCGGTATGGAGAAAAAAGTGTTCTTGGGTGACGGTGTGGCAGTAGGTAGTGGTACTATCGACGGTCGCCTCGTATTCGTATTCGCACAAGATGCTACCGTAATCGGTGGTTCACTGAGCGAAACCATGGCACAAAAAATCTGCAACGTAATGGATCAAGCCGTTAAACTCGGTGCTCCTATCATTGGTTTGAACGATTCAGGTGGTGCTCGTATTCAAGAAGGTGCTTGCGCACTCGCTGGTTACGCAGAAATCTTTGAGCGTAACATCTTGGCTTCAGGTGTAGTACCACAAATCTCAGTAATCTTTGGCCCTTGCGCCGGTGGTGCGGTTTATAGTCCAGCTTTGACCGACTTCATCATGATGACCGAGCAAAATTCATACATGTTCATCACTGGTCCAAAGGTAGTGAAGAGCGTAACAGGTGAGGACGTAACCGTAGAGCAATTGGGTGGCGCAAAAGTACACGCAACCAAGTCTGGTGTTACTCACTTCGTAGCAGCTACCGAGGAAGAGGCATTGCAAGAAGTACGTCGTTTGGTTAGCTTCATCCCACAAAACAACATGGAGGAGGCACCACTCATGCAATGCACCGACGACCCAATGCGCGTAGAGGAAGGTTTGAACGAGATCGTTCCAGATGATCCAAACAAACCATACGATATGAAGGACATCATCTACACTATCGTAGATAATGGCGACTTCATGGAGGTTCAAAAAGACTATGCAAAGAATATCATCTGCGGTTTTGCACGTTTCAACGGTCGTTCAACAGGTATCATCGCTAACCAACCAAGCTGGTTGGCAGGTGTGTTGGACTGCGACGCTAGCCGTAAAGCAGCTCGTTTCGTTCGTTTCTGCGACGCATTTAATATCCAAATCCTTACCCTCGTGGACGTTCCTGGTTTCCTCTGTGGTACTGGTCAAGAGTATGCTGGTATCATCGACCACGGAGCAAAGTTGATGTTCGCATTCGGCGAGGCAACTGTGCCTAAGGTGACTGTGACTATCCGTAAGTCTTACGGTGGTAGCCATATCGTGATGAGCTGCAAGCAATTGCGCGGTGACGTATGCTATGCATGGCCAAACGCTGAGATCGCTGTGATGGGTGCAAGTGGCGCAGTAGGTGTGCTCCAAGCTAAAGCCCTCAAAGCTATTGAGGATCCAGAAGAGAAGAAGAAATTTATTGCAGAGAAAGAGGCAGAGTACAAAGACTTGTTCGCTAGCCCATATCAAGCAGCTAACCGCGGCTATATCGATGATATCATCGAGCCACGCAACACTCGTAAGCGCATCGTTCGCGCATTCGAGAACTTGCAAACCAAGCGCTTGACCAATCCTCTGAAGAAACACTCTAATATTCCATTGTAATTATGATGTTACTTGAAGTTACTGCCCAAACAGGCATTACCGCCCAGACATGGTTTATCACTGGTCTTGGCTTTGGTATGGTGGTACTTCTGCTGTTTGTCTTCGTGTATATCATGAAGTTGATGGGTTGGATTATGCAACCCCGCGTGAAAGCGAAGAAAGTAGAAACAACAGCCAAGGAAACCGTTACCTATACCAAGAGTAAAATCAACGATTCTATCACGCTGACTGCGGATAGTACCGCTGCTATTGCACTTGCGTTACACCTTTATTATAATGGTGTACACGACGAGGAGGATACCAAAATTACAATTCAACCACACCGTACACAATGGAACAACAAGATGTACGGCATGAACAATTTACACAGATAGTTCACTTGCGTGAACGTTGGTGGTCGCTAAAGCGACGAGATTGGCGGCATAGCCGCGAGAGTGGCTAAAGCGAACAGTGGTCTTCGACGTAAAATACGTGAAACCACTTTCGTGAGTGAAGCGAACCATTTTCGCAAAGCCATAAACGCTCGCACAGCGAGCCAACAACGTGAAGTGAAACGAAACAACAAAGTTATGAAAAAAGGATTTAGTTTTACTATCGGTGGTGAGAAATATGATACCACCGTTAAAGAGATAGAACCAAATGTAGCAGAAGTAGTTGTAAATGGTACTTCCTTCATTGTAGAGTTCAAGAAGAATGAGTCTAAGAAAGTGAAAGCTGCTCGCGTAGCTGCTCCTGCAGGTAGCGCACCTGTAGCTGCTCCTGCACAACCTGCTGGTGCTGCCACCGTTAAGAGTCCATTGCCAGGTAGCATCGTGAAAGTGATGGTGAAACCAGGCGATAGCGTGAAGAAGGGCGACACCCTCCTCACCATGGAAAGTATGAAGATGGAGAACGTCGTAGCAAGCGAATACACTGGTACAGTGAAGAACGTACTCGTTCAACCAGGTCAAAACGTAATGCAAGACGACAAGTTGGTTGAGATTGAGACCGTAGCTGTGGCTGCTGCTCCTGCTGCTCCAAAGCCAGCACCAGTAGCTCCTAAGGCTGCTCCTGCTCCACAACCAGCACCAGCTCCAGCACCTGCTGCTGCACCTGTAGGTGGCAACAAAGTGAATAGCCCATTGCCAGGTTCAGTAATCTCTGTGGCTGTAAAAGAAGGTCAAGCAGTGAAGAAAGGTGATACCCTCCTCGTGCTCGAGAGTATGAAGATGGAGAACCCAATCATGGCTGACTGCGACGGTACTGTTACCAAGATTGCTGTGGCTCCAGGTCAAAGCGTAATGCAAGATGACTTGCTCGTTGTTATCGCATAATTTTATACCTTTAAAACTTTTAAAACCCTTAAAACTTTTAAACTTTTAAGATTATGTGGAATGACGTTTTAACCTTCTTCCAAGGGATGGGATTTATGAATATCGACTGGCGTCAAGGTCTGATGCTATTGATTTCGTTCTTCCTACTTTTCTTGGCTATTAAGAAGCAATACGAGCCACTGCTCCTATTGCCTATTGCCTTTGGTATGTTGCTTACCAACTTGCCAGGCGCGGAAATGTATCACCCAGAATTGTGGACTAACTTCCTTGATGTCAACCACGAAGGCTATCACAGCTATGGCTACATCTTGAAGAATGCAGGTCTATTGGATGTGCTCTATATCGGTGTAAAAGCAGGTGTTTATCCTTGCTTAATCTTTATCGGTGTAGGTGCGATGACTGACTTTGGTCCGCTGATTGCTAACCCTAAATCATTGATTTTGGGTGCTGCAGCGCAAGTGGGTATCTTTATCACTTTCCTCTGTGCAAGTGCATTCTTTACTCCAGCAGAGGCAGGTTCTATCGGTATCATCGGTGGTGCAGACGGTCCTACTTCTATCTTCTTGACATCTAAGTTGGCTCCTCACTTGCTCGGCCCTATCGCTATCGCAGCTTATTCCTACATGGCATTGGTGCCAGTGATTCAACCACCTATCATGCGTGCGCTGACTACTCCAGCAGAGCGCAAGATCAAGATGAAACAACTCCGTTCTGTGAGCAAGGTAGAGAAGATTGTTTTCCCTATCATTATCACTGCTATCATCGCATTGGTATTGCCTGATGCAGCTCCATTGATTGGCTGCTTGATGTTGGGTAACTTGATGAAAGAGTCTGGCGTAGTTGATCGCTTAAGCAAGGTGGCTCAAAACGAATTGATGAATATCGTGGTGATCTTCCTCGGTTTGTCTGTAGGTGCTACTGCTACAGGTGCTACCTTCCTCAACGTGAAGACCATTTTGATTCTCTGTATGGGTATCGTGGCTTTCGGTATGGGTACTGCTGGTGGTGTGCTTCTCGCTAAGTTCATGAACCTCTTCTCTAGAGAGAAAATCAATCCGCTGATTGGTTCTGCTGGTGTATCTGCTGTGCCAATGGCTGCTCGTGTGAGCCAAGCAGAAGGTCAAAAAGCCGACCCAAGCAACTTCCTCCTCATGCACGCTATGGGTCCAAACGTAGCAGGTGTGATTGGTTCGGCTGTGGCTGCGGGTATCTTGCTGACTATGCTCGGATAAGGATTACACCTTATTTATATATATAAGAAAGAGCCGATTCTTTTCGGCTCTTTCTTATGTTTTATAGATAGAAGTCTTTTGTCAATGTTTGATACTCTTCACTTCGTGGAATATTGTCCCCTTCAATATAAAAAGTATGGATAATTGGTAAAGAATCGTTGGCGCAAGGGCTGAAGGAGATCAATAGGCGTTTGGCTGGTTTATCGGGCTTAGGATGTACGCGAGTAATGTGTGTAGGAGATAGTTGATGCTCACGCGCTAAACGAATAATCTCTGCTTCTGCTTCGATAGGCAAAATGAGTGCTAGTATTCCGTGTTTTGTGAGTAATCGTGATGAGTGTGAGATGAGTTCAGAATACGTTAGGGTATCGGTATGTCGTGCTGCAGCCCGTTGTGCATCGGGATTTTTCAAACTTGATTGAAAATAAGGAGGGTTACTCACAATCAAATCGTAAGGTTTTTCGTTCCAGTCCTGTAACCTAGCCTGATGAGCCGTCAAAACAGGGGCAAAAGGCGATTGTGCAAAATTATATGTTGCCTGCTCCACCGCACTCTGGTCGATATCAATGGCATCAATCTCAGAGTTGTTTAATCGTTGTGCCAACATCAGCGCGATTAATCCGCTACCTGTTCCAATATCCAGTAGTCGATAAGGCGATGAGGCTGAATGACTGGATGGTAGGGGACACCATGCTCCCAATAGCACGCCATCTGTACCTACTTTCATGGCACAGCGATTGTGCCATATAGTAAATTGCTTGAAGCGAAAGAAAGGGGAAGGCATGTTGGTTTAGTGTTTAGTGCTTATAGTGAGATGTGTGGTGTGATGGTGGTGCTCGCACTCGCATTCTGTACCATGTACAAAGATATGCACGCAAAGATATATTCCAAACCCAATAAAGAGGACAGCAGATACGTAGCGTATCCATTTTTCAATAGAATGCAGTTTGGCAGTGAGGGTAGAGATAGATACTGCACTATACGATATTAGCCATGCAATAATCATAATGGGCAATCCTGTGCCCAATCCGAAAACGATAGGTAATATCCAATTCCATGAATAAGGTAGTGTAATAGCAATATCTACCATTGTAAAGAAATACACTAAACGGTGTGGACAAAAAGCAATGGCGAAGAAGATTCCAAGCATAAAAGACCAGAACCCACTGCTCTGACTATCAACACTTTTCAGCCATTTGCTTATGCCGTGATCATGCTCGTGGTGGTGCTTGCCAGTAAAGAGCAGCAAGATACCACAGATAATCATGAATGCCGCTAATAATGGTTCACCCCAATGGTTGAGAAAATGCTTGATGCCTTCTGTCTGCGCACCCATGATAAATGGAATGGCAAGCAACGTGTAAGTCGCTAATTTACCAAGTACAAACATTAGTCCGTTCCACAGCACTTTGCGACGATTGTTAATTTCCTTATCAATATACCCAATGGCTGCAATACTCGTGAAGAGTGTGCAGGGGTCAAGAATCATCAGGAATCCCAACAATAGTGATGTGAGAATATGTACCATGGTGTTGTAATTTCAGTTTAATACATTTGCGCTGCAAAAGTACTACTTTTTTTGCATACGTGCAAGTAAAATGCGATATTTTATAGAAATTGCTTTATATGTGGGTGCACTTCAGATTGCATTCCCCCGAAGCTACGGTCGCTAAATGTAGTCCATACTCACCATTTTTATACAAAAATGCATTTTTTTTCTAAAAATATTTGCGTATGTCCATTTTTTGTAGTACCTTTGCAAGCCAATTTGGATTAAAGTGTAGCAATGACTGATAAAAAATCTCATATTATCACTTTAGACTCTCTGGAGTTAGGTGAGTATGTATATAATTTTCAGTTAAATAGTGACTACTTTAGCGAGATTGAAGGTACAGAACTCTTGGGTGGTGAAGCGAAGGTTGAGGCGCATCTGAATCTGCGCGAATATGACTTTGATTTGGAAGTTGAGGTTAAGGGTTTGGTACAAGTAACGTGTGATCGTTGTTTAGATTCGATGGACGTGGCGATAGATGCTGTGGAGGATGAATGGGAATGGGATGAGGAACCTAAGCAATTGGATTTGAGTTGGTTGGCATATGAATTGATTATCGTGAATCTTCCACTGGTGCATAGTCACCAAGAGGGTGGTTGTAATCCAGAAATGGATGCGCTTCTCCAAAACCACCTTTGCACTACGCTGGAGGATGAAGAATAATACACAAAGGTTGTTGGCGACCAGAGAGCAGTTCTGCGTGGCTTGAATAGGTTACTAACAACTGGAGAATAAACTAAAAAATAACAAAATTAAAATAAAACACAACTATGGCACATCCAAAAAGAAGACAATCGCACACCAGACAAGCGAAACGTCGTACTCATGACAAGGCAAAAATGCCAGCATTGGCACTTTGCCCAAACTGTGGCGCTCACTACATCTACCACACTATCTGCCCAACTTGCGGATATTATCGTGGTAAATTGGCTGTAGAGCAAGCTGCAGAAGCCTAACGGTAGGCGATTGAGGTGTAACGTCGAGATGATGTTGCGCCATCTTGAACAACAACGTATAGGCTCTGAGTGAAAACTTAGAGCCTATATGCTGAAAAAGCAACTATAAACCTTGATTTGAAAAAGAAATAAACCTAAGTTATAATAAAGAAAATACAATTATGTTTGATTCAAACAATCGCACCCCTCGTCGTGGTGGCTATGGTCAGGATGCGAATCCGCGTGAGCGAAACGGCGTAATAATGTCGGCAGACGGAGCTTCAGCCCGTCCACGTTTTAACCCAAATTTTACACCACAAGAAGGTGGTAGAAAACGTCAGCGTTTTACCCGTACTGCAGGTGCTACACGCGTGGAAAAAGTAGAGGCACGCAACTCATTCCGTCCAACTTCTGCAAACGGTGAAGAACGTTCATTCCGTCCTGCTGTGAAACGTAATGCAGGAGTGTATAGCCAACGCAAACGTCAAGAATATCATAAGAATTACGAAGACCCTACCAAGCCAATTCGCTTGAACAAGTATTTGGCGAACGCTGGTATTTGCTCGCGTCGTGAAGCAGATGACTTTATTCAAGCAGGCGTAATCAGTGTGAATGGTGAGATTGTCGATAATTTGGGAGCGAAGGTGTTACCAACGGACAAGGTGATGTTCCATGATCAACCAGTTCGTCGTGAACGTAAAGTATATATTTTGCTCAATAAACCAAAAAATACAGTTACAACCACGGATGACCCACAAGAGCGTCACACCGTATTAGATATCGTGCGCAATGCGTGCGCGGAACGTATTTATCCAGTTGGTCGCCTTGACCGTAATACTACTGGTGTTCTTCTATTGACCAACGATGGTGATTTGGCTGCAAAGTTGACACATCCTAAGTTTGGAAAGAAGAAGATTTACGCCGTTACCCTTGATCGTGATTTAGATGAAGCAGATGAGGCAGTACTGCGTGCTGGTATTACTTTGGATGATGAGAAGATTGTTCCAGATGCGATGGAATTCCCACAAGAAGACCGTAAGCATATTGGATTAGAGATTCACTCTGGACAAAATCGTGTGGTACGCCGAATGTTTGAGAAGGTGGGCTATAAAGTGACCAAGTTGGATCGCGTTTCATTTGCAGGTTTGACCAAGAAGAATGTTGCACGTGGTAAGTATCGCTTCTTGACTCCAAAGGAGGTTGCGATGTTGCAAATGGGAGCATTCGAATAGTAGGATAGAGGCGTAGGGCAAATGTCATACGCCTCTAGTTTTATAAAGAAATCTATAAATTATTAATATCATGAAAAAAATCCTTATTTTAGCTGCAGCTATGCTGCTGACAATCAATGTGTTCGCAGAAACTATTCCTGCGAATGACTCACGTGTGGTATATGTAGGACGTACATGGGTAGAAGGAACCGATGTTTCGTTTGACTGGACAGCCACCTATTTTCGTATTGCTTTTTCGGGTGAAAGCCTAACTATGAAAGCATCTGAAACCAAATGGGATGCAGATGCTGACAAGGCGGCTACTCGTCACAATTACTACAATGTTTGGATCGATTCTCCTACTAGTGCCGCACCTCATCGTATTATTGAAGTGGCTGGTAATGATACAGTTATCGAGCTGATTGATCCGATGTATCTTAAGAAATCTCGCCGTGCCGTTCACGAGGTAATCGTGCAAAAGCGTACCGAAGGTGAGCAGGGTAAAACAACCATTCATGAGTTTGCTACGGATAAGAGGGGTAAATTCTTCCAAGCAGAGCCATTGAAAGTGCGCCAATTGGAGTTTATTGGTGATAGCTATACTTGTGGCTATGGTATTGATGCGAAGAGCCGTTTGGAGAGATTCTCCCCTGAAACCGAAAATGCTTCACGCAGTTATGCAGGTATTGTCTCACGCTACTTTGGTGCTGATTATGTGGCGATTGCACACTCTGGTATGGGTATTGCACGCAACTACAATTCTAAGTTCAAAGGTTGGTGGATGCCTGATCGCTATCTTCAAACTTTCGATGAAGATTCGACTCAAGTCACCCGTTGGGATGCAACCAAATCAGATTTCCATCCAGCAATGACTATTGTTTATTTAGGCGCCAATGACTTCTCCACTGCTTTGGCACCTCGCTATGAGGATTTTCGTAAGCACTATTATCGCCTCTTCAGTTATATTAAAGCCAACTATGGCGAGGACCACCCAATCTTGTGCGTAGCTACCAAAACGCACGAATATTTGTTCAACTATGTGCGTGATTTGGTGAATAACTGCAATATGGAGAACGTGCATTATCTCGGCTATTGCCCAGCGCAACACTTGCATACCGATGAGGATTTAGGAGCTGATGTACACCCTAATTACAACGGCCAACAAAAGAAGGCATATTCTATTATTCCTTATATCGCTACCATCACAGGGTGGGGATTACAGGATATGCCAGTTAAGTGAGTTTAGTGTTTAAAGAAATGAAAAAGATTATTTTTTTGGCATTTTACCTTATCACCTTATCGCCTCTTTGCCTTATGGCAGAGACGATTCCTGCTACCGACTCACGCATCACTTTCGTCGGTCGCTCTGTGGTAGAGAACTACTCCTATCGTTTCGACTTCCCTTCTACCTACTTCCGCGTAGCGTTCAAAGGCAAGACTCTAGCTATGCGTGTTTCCGATACCAATCGCAATTTCTATGCCGTTTGGCTGGATGCTCCTACTTCTGCCGAACCTACACATATCGTGGAGGTCAAGGGTACTGATACCATCATCGATTTGATTACTTTAGCGGATACCAAAAAATCAAAACTCAAAGAGCATAAGGTCGTTATCCAACGTCGAACCGAAGCCAATTGTGGTACTACTACCGTGCATGGCTTCATCACCGATGGTCAGTTTGTCCAAGCAGAATCATTGAAAACGCGTCAAATCGAATTTATTGGCGATAGCTATACTTGTGGCTATGGTGTAGATTCGGCCTGCCGTATGGATAAGTTCTCCGATGAGACGGAGAATGCTTCGCGCACCTATGCTAGTATCGTGTCGCGCTATTTCAATGCCGATTACTTCACTATTGCGCACTCTGGTCGGGGTATCACTCGCAATGCAGGATCCAATATCCCATGGGAGGTGATGACCGACATCTACCAATACACCCTCGATCGCGATTCTCTCTCGCGCTGGAATGTAGCGGATTCTGACTTCCGTCCTGCCATGACGGTTATCTACCTCGGTACCAACGACTTCTCGTCGTATATGATGCCTGACTACAATAAGTTCCGCAAGGACTATATGCGTCTGCTGGGCTATGTCAAAGCCAACTACGGCGAAGAGCATCCTGTACTGTGCGTGGCATCCAAGTCCAATGAATATCAGTTCACCTATATTCGCAATGTGGTCAACAACTGCGGCTTGAAGAATGTACATTATCTTGGATACTGCCCATCCCAACACCTTTCTACCGATGAGGACCTTGGTGCAGGATGGCATCCAAACTACAATGGTCAACAAAAAATTGCATATTCCATCATCCCTTATATCGCCACTATCACCGGCTGGGGTTTGCAGGATATGCCAGTTAAGTGAGTTTAGTGTTTAGAGTTTAGTGTTTAAAGAAATGAAAAAGATTATTTTTTTGGCATTTTACCTTATCACCTTATCGCCTCTTTGCCTGATGGCAGAGACCATGCCTGCTAGCGACGTGCGCGTGACTTACGTAGGTCGTACCCTCGTGGAGGGCACTGACGTGTCTTTCGATTGGACGGGCGTGTATTTCCGCCTCTCTTTCTCGGGCAAGTCGTTGACCATGCGTGCCTCTGATACCAAGTGGGCTGAAAGTCCCGAATGGATGGCCAAGCGTCATAATTACTACAACGTATGGATTGACGCTCCTATGAGTGCCGAACCTCATCGCATCATCGAAGTGGCTAGTACGGACACCGTTATCGAACTCATCGACCCTGCCTATCTCAAGTCATCCAAACTCAAACAGCATACTGTCATCGTACAAAAGCGCACTGAGGGTGAGCAGGGCAAGATGACTGTCCATGAGTTTGCAACCGATGCGAAGGGTGCGTTCTATCAAGCTGAACCTATTCGCAGTCGTCAATTGGAGTTTATCGGTGCTAGTTACGACTGTGGTTATGGCGTGGATGACACCAGCCGCTTGGCTAAGTTCACCCCAGAGACCGAGAACGCTTCGCGCTCCTTTTGTGCGATTATCTCGCGCTATTTCGATGCGGATTATGTGGTAGTAGCCCACTCAGGTATGGGTGCTGCGCGCAACTATAATTCCAAATTCGATGGCTATCATATGCCTGACCGCTATTTGCAAACTTTTGATATGGATTCAGCGCAAGCCACTCGCTGGAATGCTGCGGAGTCGAATATCCGTCCTGCATTGACATGTATCTACTTGGGTGGTAATGACTTCTCTGTCGCTTTGCAACCATCCTACGAGAAGTTCCGCGATGGCTATTATCGTCTAATCCGCTCTATCAAAGACAATTATGGCGAGGATCACCCAGTGCTTTGCGTATCAAGTAAGGCACATAGCACTTTGCTCGATTATATGCGCGATATGGTGAAGTTCTGCCCAATGCCTAATGTACATTTCATGGCGTGCTGCCCTGCTTTGCACTTGGGTACGGATGAAGATCTCGGTGCAGCTATGCACCCTAATTATATTGGTCATCAGAAGTTCTCGTATGCCTATATCCCATATGTGGCTACGATTACTGGCTGGGGCTTGCAAGACAATCCTGTGAAGTAATCGTTCGACCGAAGGGAGATAAGAAATAATCGTTTAAGGAGTTAAGGTTTAAGGAATTAAGGTTTAATGAATTTAAGTTTAAGGGATTAATTTTTCAACCCTACACACTAAACAGTAGCGGCTTTGCCGCGTCCACTAAACAAAAAATCGCCGTTTATGCTCGACATAGACGGCGATTTTCCCTTTATATCCCCCTTACCTGCCACCTATATGCATAGGGACTTCATAGGGACTTCATAGGAACTTCATAGGGACTTCGCCGTATCTTTACCGTAAGATCACCGAGAGAACTAAAGCACATCGCCTAATGTTTATCTCTGCTTACTTGTGTATTCGTATTATCTTAGATGTCTTGTTTTCTTTGTTAATCGCCCCGAATACTATTTGGGAATTCTCGCCTTTAAACACTAAACAGTAGCGTGAGCGTTCACTAAACAAAAATTGCCCTAAAAAGCGATTTTATTTGCTCAATTCAAAATAATTCACTACCTTTGCACCCGTAATCAGTCCACGCCTTGGGATTATGTCTTTAAGGGTGGGCAGTTACAAGACATAATAAAAGGCGTCAATAGCGCTTTGTGCTTGGCTATCTGGAATCTCGCAAATTCTCACAACATCCAACACATTGCAGCATTTTGATGTCCTCGGGATATGTATATCTATCTCCATACGCACCATGAGGGTGTGTATGTGTGCGTACATATTGGCGTGGGCTTCGGTGTTGCTTGTTCGGATGTTAAGGCAATGCGAGAGCCTCAGATAGCGGAACAGCAACAGTGCAGTCCCGCTTTTTTATACAAATGCCATGCGTTTGTATGGAAGCGGAACACTATTTAGCAGTCCCGCTTTTTGTGTATATACTAATGATTATTCACATAACAATAATCTTAAAACTAATAAACTTATGGCAAAAAAATCAGCAATTTCGGGTGAATACCTCATCCAAGTAGAAGACAGTGGTAGTGTTGTTGTTTGGAGAATTTTTGATAATGTAAAAGCGTCTCTCCGTGAGATAGCTGCATTAAAAGAGTTTGAATACAATCCAGACTGGACTACGCGACAATTTGGTAGTCATATCTGCAAAGAGTTTGGTGATGGCAAAACAGCTACTGTAGGTGGTTATGTAATTCAAGTGAGAGAGAATGGCAGTATTGAATCTTATCGCCACTTTGAAAATACCAAAGCCGCGCTTCGTGAGATCGCTGAAAAAATAGGCTTTGAGTATAGCACAGATTGGACTACACGACAATTCGGAAGCAAACTAGTAGATGCACTTGAGGGTAAGTAATAAAAAAATCATACGAGAGGTTAATTTTTGATAATGATTTGCTATATTGTAATAGACAAACCCATTTTATCAATATGAACTACACAGAACTACAATGGAAACAATGCCACATAACCGATGTGATTGATAATAGGATATCACCACATACTGGACCTATTATATATCGGTGGTGGTTTCACAAGGAGGATTCAGAAGTGATGAATGTACTTCGCAAACATGCTGGCGCTGTCCAATTGGAAATGATTGATACGGACTTGCCAGAACATATTGGAGTAGCAAGTGGCACTTATTATTCCCTCTATCTCGGCAAAGGAGTAAACGGCAGAAGACGACTTAAAAATCATTTGAGTC
Organism: uncultured Bacteroidales bacterium; assembly: GCA_937891975.1. GTDB lineage: Bacteria > Bacteroidota > Bacteroidia > Bacteroidales > Paludibacteraceae > Colicola. Next base: position 57,302 of record CALAUA010000012.1, on the reverse strand, counting down.
CACGCAAGCGAACATCCACACTGCGCAGAACAATTGCTGCATTGCTAAATACAAATGATGAAGACGATATAACCGCTGCACTATTAACCTGCTATTACGAATGGTGTGAACTTGATTGTAACAAAGAGGATTTAGAAATAATAGAAAAAGATCTAATTAAAGACGGATACTATCCGCTCAACCTCAAAGACAATCCGAATATTAGCAAGCAGTGGAAAGAGGTCATTCAGAATAAGCGCAGAGCATTGATGTGCCATTGAGAAATTAAATCTATATAGTTATTCAAAGACAAATAATCAACGGAGCAAGCTGAAAATCCGAGAAAGAGTAGGCAACTTATTTAACAAATCTAACATTATGATTAAGAAAGATGTAACTTATGGTGACTGGAGAATCGTTCGCCATGACGACTCCAAAATGGAGGTGTACAAAAACGGAGAGCTATGCCCAAAATCAGCACCTGCATTGCGTGAAATTGCAGAAGAAGTGGGATTAGAGGTTAATCCTAATTGGCGTACATCACAATTGGGAAGCAATGTAATTAAGGCTGTTGAGGCAAAACTTAACAACGAAAATAGTAATACTAACAAAGTAAAACTATCTTTAAACCCACAAACTGCAATTCGCCTATCATTATTCCCTATTATAGGAGAAGAATCCATTCAAATGATTGAAGATAATGGTTTTGATATGGATGTTTTCTATGACCTTGAGAATTTATACGTTGAGAACACGGAGAGGGAGTATGACATTATCGTTGACTTTTATAAATCCGATCATGGTGCTGAATTTAGCATTGATGACGAAGATCCAGAAGAGTTGGAAGAAAATGCTCTCGTTGTTGACTATGGTATGACAGATGAAGCTGATGCAGATGAGCCAAGTGAGGATTTTGCTCTAATAGAAACAATGAAAATGGCTGGTGAGCATAGTAACATTAGCCAAGAGATTTTCATGGACATTGTCAATCGTCATAAAGAAGGAGATGAAGATGAACACGTAGATATTATCGTTGATGCTGTTCGCCGCCGAATGAAACAAGTCGCGGAACAATTGGTAAATGACGGATTGGCAGACGATGTTGACTCTGTGCAGTTTGCATTACAATACGGCAATATTTACGATTATTTTTACTCTTGTGAAATAGAAACCGATGATTTTGATGTAGAAAAGTTGCGCCCTATTGATTGTTGTGATTGGAATGATTGTGGTTTATCAGAAGTACTCGAAGAGCATTGGCCAGATAGATTACTGAGCAATATAGTATATGATGGCAAATTCTATCAACTCGAATGTGAAGAGATTGATAGCTTTGACTTCAATGTTGACTTAGTTGATTGCGATTTGCAAAGTCAGCTATAACGCAATAGAGAGATGAATAGTCAAATAATAAATAGATTGAATCTATAACCCAAAATAGGAGGAGTGAAGTGTGCACTCCTCTTGTTTTTCTATTTCCATGTTAATTTTCCTAAACCATTTGCTATGTTATATTGTAACGAACAATAAAATACAACTAATATGATCAATCGACAAACACAATGGCAACAATGCCACGAAGAGGCGAATCGCCTGCGCCGCGAACTGAAAGCACTCAATGCCAGTCGCGCTACGCTTATCGACCCTACAGCAATCGAAGAAAAGAAGAAAGAAGCACACCTGTTGCAAACACAATATAACACGGTACTTGAAAAACTCAAAGAGATGAAGGATGAGTACGAATGGGAAAAAAGTGTAAACCGCGAATTTGATTGTATGGAATAAATCATTCTTATATAAAGTATCTTATAGAAATATATCCAATGGAGAAAGCCGAAAATCCCTAAAAGAGTAGGCAAAAATTTAATTATTACAATTATGATAGGTTACAAAGTTACAACAAAAAAAACGTCCTCTCAACCAGCAGGATTAACTAAGTTCTTTAAAATGTCGAGGAAACCCACTTTGGCAGAACTGCACGCATGGTTAAAGACCGAGTATGGTATAAATAGTGCTGCTGGCGATAGTGGCTTTGATTTTGAACAAGTTTAACTTCAGGCAGGTGGATTTGGCAGTCCACCTGCTTACAAAAAAAAGAACTACACTTTATTTGTGATGTTATTTCAAAACTACCTACCATGAAAGTCCTATTCATAAAAGAGAGAACGCACAAGCTCGATTTAATGGAGACTGCTGCTCTAAAAACATTTTCGCAATGTGGAGATGTTGTGACTATCGCCACCATCAAAGTAGGTGGTGTACTTAATACTATTAGTCAAATCAAGGAATTGATAAAACAATATCAACCTGATGTGATTGTTGCCAAACATTTGTTAGCATCGGTACTTCTCTTTGAATTGCCAAAGACTATAAAGAAAATTCTCATAGACCCATTCATGGTCTTTGAAGACAGCGAAGATGGGATTAAATTGACTTTGGCATTCAAATATGGAAGCGTAAAACTGTTTAATTGGTTGCTCAAGAATAGTACCGAATTTGCGAACAATCCCCATAATGCTCATGTCAAAAATTCATACTGCATCTTGCGCAATGCGGACACAAGTTCTCCTCAATATGCTAAATGGGTATCGGCTTTTGAAGAAACAAATACTCTTTGCACTGTAACGGTATCTAAAGACGATGACATAATGACCCAATTAGGTACATATTACCCTAGTATGAACCAAGCGCGTGCATATATCGATGCGGAATATGAATTAACGAATATAAATGAACTACTTTAAAACGAATTGATTATGAGTGTTTTATCTAGTACAAATTCAGGAACCTATTACTTTAAAAAACCGATAGAAGACTGGATTACGAAGGAATTAAACCTCTCAAGCAATGATTATGACTTGGTTGAAATCCCTAATCATGGTCGGAAAGAACCTATTTATGAAATTAATGTTAATGGGCAAGATGTAAACCTCAATGACTATCCTAATGAGCAATTGCCTGACTATATTCAGTTTGGAGAGATAGTTGGAGGTAATTTCCTTTGTGCGTATAGCAAACTTACAAGTGCAAAAGGATTTCCACGCATGGTAGGTCTTACTTTTGATTGCAGTTTCTCGCAACTCACTTCGTTGGATGGAATGCCAAAAACTGTAGATCGTGATTTTATCTGTTTGGGTATGCCCTTCACTGAGGAGCAAATTAGAGCAACCACAAAAGTTACATGTAAAGTATATTTGTAGCAAAAAGTATGAACGAAATCTTAAAACATAGAATAGTATCATTTGAACATCGATTTCTCTTGCATAACGAGAGAAGTACTATCGCATGTTTTGCAGTCGTTCAGCCTGACCGTTTTTATCCATTTACTCCTTCGAATCGTGTGGAGTATCGCCGCGAAGCCAAAAGCAAACGCACTCCGCAACTCGTAGCAGAAGGACTACTGCGTATGAGTGCGTTGGGTCTAGATTTGCAAAGCAAAACATCATCTTATACCGCGAGAGTGGTGGTTAATCGCTCAAAACATTGCTTACTTAACTGGGCTAAACACTCGCATATTCATTCGATGGTGTATGTCTATTCCACAGCAGATGACATCATACTGGAATATTGGGTGCACCAATCAACGATACAAAATGAACCTACTCCAACCATAATGGAAGAGTATGTATTAAAGCAAATCGTAACAGTAGGAATGGATAGCCTACAGCAAGAAACGATAAGCATACCATTTGAGGGGTATGATTACGATATTGCCATAGAACAACTCTATGCAATCCATCAAAAGATAGAATGTAATATCCAAGAGATTGTTGCTAAAAAAGGCTGGGATAAAGACTTTACATTGGATATGGCAACCAACCACACTGGCATGCATGCCGCATATTTGCGTAGCCAAATTTATTTCGGCACATAAAAACGATATGTGGCATTTTTGGCATTATTTTACATTTTACTAATGCCAATGATGCCGTTTTTGCCATGCTGCGTAATTAAAATGGAGTATTGATTTTCAGAAGAAAGGATATTGGAATAAGGTTAATAAGTAATAAGATAACTCCGCATAATCGAATGAAAAAGAATCGGTTATGCGGATTGTTGATTGGATGGCATAGAAAAACAAAGAGAGGGTATTCAGGGTAAATGAGAAATGCCCAATATACCCTAAATACCCACGCTATGTTTTCAAAGAAAGATAGGTTAGTATCGGTTAATGGCGGTGCATTGTCTAGGGAAGTGGGCAGAATAACATAGTTATCACATACAAATCACATAGTAATCACATAGTCTTGGTAAGAAAGTTGATATTCTTCTGCCAAAATGGCAGTCTTGTGGCAATAGGTAACTTTGGCACGGAGTTTGTACATAAAGCAGCGAAGCTGCGAACGATGGCGGCAGAGCCGCGAAAAATGGCACCTGCGGTGCGAAACTGACTAAAGTGAAAATGATGCCTGCGGCACGAACAATGGCTACGTGAAATCAACTACGTGAAACCATTTTCGTGAGCGCAGCGAACCACTTTCGTAAGCGCCAGCGAACCATTTTCGTGAGCGCAGCGAACCACTTTCGTGAGTAAAACGAACAAAAAAAACATATCATGAGCAAGATTCAACCATTAGCAGACCGCGTGTTGGTAAAACCAATGGCGGCAGAAGAGAAGACTATCGGCGGCATCATCATCCCTGATAGCGCAAAAGAGAAGCCACTTCGTGGCGAAGTAATCGCTGTAGGCGAAGGAACAAAAGATGAGAAAATGCTCCTCCAAGAGGGCGACACCGTACTATACGGCAAGTATGCAGGTACCGAACTCGAATACGAAGGCGAGAAGTACCTCATCATGCGCCAAAGCGATGTGTTGGCAATTTTGAAATAAGTAAATTAAATCAACTATTATCCCCTCTTAGGCATGGAGGGCTCTCCTCACTCAACTCTCGAAAAAAACTAACGAGGACTTCGTGAGTCCGAGTTAAGAGGAGGGAGGGCGGTCGCCCAACGACGTCAACTGGCGTCGGTCATGCGACAAGCCCATGCCCGACGATATGGCAAAGAATATCAGTTATAATGTAGAGGCGCGTGATGCCCTCAAGCGTGGCGTAGACCAATTGGCTGACGCCGTAAAAGTAACCCTCGGCCCTAAAGGTCGTAACGTAATCATCGACAAGAAGTTTGGTGCTCCACATATCACCAAGGATGGTGTTAGTGTAGCCAAAGAGATTGAACTCCAAGACGCAGCTGAGAACCTTGGCGCACAACTCGTGAAAGAAGTAGCCAGCAAGACTGGCGACCAAGCAGGTGACGGTACAACTACCGCTACCGTCCTCACCCAAGCTATCGTGAGCGTAGGTCTGAAAAACGTAACCGCAGGTGCTAACCCTATGGACCTCAAGCGCGGTATGGACAAAGCTGTGAGCGCTATTGTAGCCCATATCAAAGCACAAAGCGAGGAGGTAGGCAACGACTTCGATAAGATCGAGCAAGTGGCTACCGTGTCTGCCAACAACGATGCTGAAATAGGTAAACTCATCGCCGATGCGATGCGCAAGGTGAGCAAGGATGGCGTCATCACCATTGGCGAAGCAAAAGGCATGGACACCACCATCGACGTAGTACAAGGTATGCAGTTCGACCGTGGCTATATCAGCCCATACTTCGTAACCAACACCGAGACCATGGAGGTGGAGATGGACCGCCCATATATCTTGCTCTATGACAAGAAGATTAGCAACCTCAAGGAGCTTCTGCCAGTATTGGAGCCAGCCGTACAAAGCGGTCGTCCACTATTGGTAATCGCAGAGGACGTAGATAGCGAGGCACTTACCACCTTGGTAGTCAACCGCCTGCGTGCACAACTGAAGATTTGCGCCGTGAAAGCTCCTGGCTTTGGCGATCGCCGCAAAGAGATGTTGGAGGATATCGCTATCCTCACAGGTGGTACTGTAATCAGCGAAGAGAAGGGTATCAAACTGGAGACAGCAACCATTGATATGCTGGGTACAGCAGAGAGCGTGACCGTGAACAAAGATAACACCACTATCGTGAACGGCGCAGGCGACAAAGAGGCCATCGCTGCTCGCGTGGGACAAATCAAAGCACAAATCGTTGCCACCAAGTCCACTTACGACAAAGAGAAACTGCAAGAGCGTTTGGCGAAACTCGCAGGCGGCGTAGCCCAACTGAACGTAGGTGCTGCTTCTGAGGTAGAGATGAAGGAGAAGAAAGACCGCGTGGACGACGCCCTCAGTGCCACTCGCGCAGCGATTGAAGAAGGTATCGTAGCCGGTGGTGGCGTGGCATATATCCGTGCACAAGCGGCTCTCGAAGGCCTCAAGGGCGAAAACGAGGACGAGCAAACGGGTATTGAGATTATCCGTCGCGCAGTAGAAGAGCCATTGCGCCAAATCGTAGCCAACGCAGGCAAAGAGGGTGCTGTGGTAGTGGATAAAGTACGCCAAGGCGAAGCAGACTTCGGCTACAACGCACGCAAGGATGTGTATGAGAACCTGAAAGCTGCAGGCGTGGTGGACCCAGCCAAGGTGACACGCGTAGCATTGGAGAACGCAGCCAGCATCGCAGGTATGTTCCTCACGACCGAGTGCGTGATTACCGACATCAAGGAAGAGCATCCTGCTCCAGCAATGCCAGCAGGCGGAATGGGAGGGATGATGTAATGCGCTAGGGCGCATTACTGGACGCCCCCCTCTATGGGGCTATAGGTAATAGGCAAGAATAAAAAAATCGCACGAAATGTGCGATTTTTTTGTATATATGAAGTTTTTATTGTAATTTTGCAGCAATTTACGAAAAATAGAATACCTATGAAAAAATCATTACTATCTCTCTTGATTGGACTCATTTGCAGTATATCAGTTGTAATGGCTGATGTTACTTTCACCGTGAACGTACCTAGTGGTACTAAATATTGCTATGTGGTAGGTGCGTTGCCAGAACTTAGTTCGTGGGCTGCGGGAGCGGCTATTCCAATGACACAAGTTGCAGGTTCTTCCCAATTCACCGTAACAATTACAGGTATTACTGCTGCTGATATTAGCGCATCGGATGGATATAAATATATTTGCGGTCCGGACTGGAAATACGTGGAAGTAACCGCTTCGGACGGCGAGATGGCTAACCGCAAGACGGTGGGCAATCCCGACATAGTAGCGCGTTGGCGTAACACTTATAATCCCGTTGGAATCGTAGAAAATTGGACGTTTGCAGGAAAAGAGTATCCTGTACAAATTCTCTTACCAAGCAACTATGACAAGAATAAGCAATACTCGGTGACCTATATGTTCGGGCGTCATCAACGCTACCGCGATGCAGGTTCCGATACCGAAATGGGTGATCGTATTCTCTACCCAGATTCATGGGGCGTAGCAGCAACCGTGAGTGAGATGGAGAATAATGGCAAAGAGCCTGGAATCATCGTAGTTATCTATGCCCAACTACCCGAGTTTACTCCTTGGGCAAACGAGGAGTTTATGGGGACAGGTAAAGCTGATGCCTTTCTCAAAGGCTTTGTGGAAGAATTTAAACCTGCTTTTGAGCAAAAGTATGCGATTTCATCGGACAAATCCGCCTGCACCATTATGGGCGCCGATGTAGCAGGTTTGTTTGCTTTCTATGCTACTATGAAGTTCCCAGATAAGTTTGGAAGGTGTGTGATGTACTCGCCTGCTTTTTGGTATAATAAATACGAAATGCGCGGTTTCATCGAGAATGAGAGGCTTATGCCAACCGATATACGCTTTGCTTTCGTACAAACATCTGCTGATACCGATTGGATAACCGATGAAATCGAGTATTATAGTTCGTGGCTGTACAATAAAAATTATGTCGTTTCTAATTACGAAGTAGAAGGCGAACACGATGACCGCACTTGGGGATCTGTATTTGGAGAGGTATTGACTGAAGAACCTGTGTATATGAGCAATACTTCCAAGAAATCTGTACAAAAATCCATGAATAATGCAGATATTACTTGGTACTTCATGAAAGGCGAAGGTACTACGTCGCTCACTTGCGATGGTACACCTACGCAGAAGGGCTATTTCTACACCGATGGCAAGACGCCTACCGCAGCACAGGTGATTGTGAAGGAAATTCCTGTGGATAGCAAGAAATATAGTTACTATTGGAACCTCAACAGCGGTAGCAACTGCGATGGTGAGTTGCTGCTATCCTCGCCTAAAGATATTGGCTTTAAGAACACGCGCAAGACCACCTCATGGCAACGCGTGGCAGTATTTGCAGACGGCAGCTACGAGCAATCGGCTGCTTCATCAGAACACTTCAAAGTGAATGGCACAACCATGACCATCGGCAACAACTACGAACTCACAGCCACCATATCACTCACCGACGACAAGACCATCTCGGTGCACTATGGTAGCGTGAACTCGGGTAGCGATATGGGCGAACTGGTCAGCACCACCGTATCGGACAATTGCTTGAAAGCCAATGTAAGATACTCATATCTGACTAATCAGCTGACTGTGGAAGAGGTCGGCTTCGGTAGCTCGGATATTGATTTGGAGTATATGCGTGTGGAGCCAGCCGTAGTGCGAGTAGGTACGCCAGTAAAGTTATCGGTGAAGATTGCTAACAAAAATGGCTATAATGTCAACTTCCGCATGAATCAAAATAACCAACCTTCTAATCCTATTACACTTACACCAGGAGAGAATGGGGAAGAGTATTATGTCATTCAATCAACGACAAGTGGTATTTACGGTTTCTATTTGGATATTGAACTCAATGGTACCACGACTAAGGCGCATCGTGCTGTGTATGTGAAAGTGATTGATGGAAAAGAAGTGGATGCAAGATTGACCAACAACCCATATCAAGAAATTGATTGGACAACTATTAACCAATTTAAGGGTAATTTCCACACACATACCACCCAATCTAACGATGCCAGCGATGGCTTTACTACTGCATACGTTGTGGATAGATACCATGCAGCAGGCTATAAGATTCTTTCGCTTACTGACCACGACTACAACCCATATCCATGGGAGTTATTTCCACAATATATGAGTACCGTGCCTGCGCGTGACCCTGCTACTTTGGGTATGTTGGCTGTACCGGGCAACGAGCTGAGTAAGGACAATACCAACAGTTGGAGCGAGCGTACAGGCGGACAATTCAATCACCATAACGACTTCTTTACAGGTCGTCAAGGACAGGAGTTTGCATCGTTGCAAGAGTCATATGCTTATACTTACGCACTCGGTGGTATGCAGATTATCAACCACCCAGGGCAATATTGGAGTATTAATAATACCTATAGCGAGACGCAGAAAGATGGTCCTGGATGGCATGCTACGAACTTCAAGACATACCCATCATTGATAGGATTGGAGGTTTATAATCAGGGCAATCGCCGTCCGAATGACCGTATATTATGGGATCAAATATTGGAGCGTACCATGCCCGAAAGACCTGTGTTTGGTTACTCATGTGATGATGCGCACAATGATGACCAACTATTTCGTAACTACAACTTTATGTTGATGGAGGAACTTTCTACAGAAGAGTTGAAAGACGCGATGCGTAAAGGTGAAACTTATTTCTGCTATGAGCCAAAAGGAAGTGGCGAGGCAAAAGCACCACGTATTACGAATATTGCTGTGGATGAAGATAAGAAGACAATAACGATTGAGGCAAACGGCTTGGTATATTGGATTTATGGTACAGACAAAACATCTTCAGCAGCCTCTTCTGCACGTAGTACCGTAGTCGGGATAGGAAACACATTCTGCTATGAGGGTTATCAGGGCTCCTACGTGCGCGCATTTATAACTAATGTGTATGGTGAGACTTGTACACAACCTTTTAGTTTTGTAGATGTGAAGAACTCTACAGATGTGGCTGGAGTGGTGACAGATGAGACGTTATCTATCTTTGTATTTCCTAATCCAGTAGTGGATCAAGTGTCGGTGTTTATGAATGAAGCTCAGACTGAGGAGATGCTATGCGTATATGATATAACTGGCAAACAAATCATGCGTCAACCTGTAGAAGGTGCTTTGACTATTTTACCAACCCATAATTTGACATCTGGTATTTATTTGATTGAAGCAGGTAAGCGAACGGCTCGTTTTATCAAGAAATAAACACAATAGATTCTTCGTTTATACTTGATTTTCGGAAAAAATACGAAAAAAGTGTAAAAATATTTGTGTATATAAAAAAAAAGTTGTAACTTTGCACGATTTTTCGTGTATAGTGGGTTGAAGTATGGGGTTAAAAATCGTGTAATTGGCTGTGGATAAGTGGGTTATTACCAGTCATTGACTGGATTATTATACAGAAATAAACTAAAATATATAATAAAATGTCAAAGATTTGTCAAATTACAGGCAAGAAAGCCATGGTTGGATGCAATGTTTCGCACTCCAAACGTCACACAAAGCGTACGTTTGATGTGAACTTGTTCCACAAAAAGTTCTACTGGGTAGAACAAGATGCATGGATCATGCTGAACGTGAGTGCAGCTGGTCTGAGAACAATTAACAAAATCGGACTTGACGCTGCTTTGAAGCAGGCAAGTGCGAAAGGGTACATTAAAATTTACGAATGCTAAGGAGGAATCGTTATGGCAAAGAAAACTAAAGAAGCACGTGTCCAAGTAATTTTGGAGTGCACCGAGCACAAGGCCAGCGGTATGCCAGGAACTTCGCGTTACATTACAACGAAGAACCGCAAAAATACTCCTGATCGTTTGGAGTTGAAGAAGTACAATCCGATCCTCAAAAAGTACACTGTACACAAGGAGATCAAGTAATTAACCACCTAATTAAGAAAGGCTTAGAACTATGGCAAAGAAAGCGGTCGCTACATTGCACACTGGTAACGCTGGTCGTAACCATACAAAGTGCATCAAGATGGTAAAGAGCCCTAAAACGGGTGCTTACATCTTCCAAGAGGAAATTGTTGAAAATGACAAAGTTGCTGCTTACTTCAAGTAAGAAACGCAATAAAAATCTAAAAAAAAGCATACTAAGTTTGGTAGTATGCTTTTTTTTTTGTAACTTTGCAAACGAATTGGGCGTGCATTATGGGCTGATTTGTATGTAAGATACTATGTGAAAGTATGTTAGGAATTATCATTAACCCAAAATCAGGTAAACGTGCCTTTCGTATGCAGCGCTTGTACCTATGGAAGCTGCTGAAGGCAAGGCGTGAACCATTTATATACCGTGTAACGAAGTATGCTAATCATGCCATAGAATTGGCACGTGAGTTAGTAGAAGAGAAGGGGTGTACTCGTATTCTCGTATTAGGTGGTGATGGTACACTCAGCGAAGTGATTAACGGTATTATGCGTGCTGAATTGACACCAGAGCAACGCGCGCAGATACAATTTGGACTGATGCCACGTGGTACTGGTAATGATTTTGCCCGTCATTGGGGACTTACCAAGGATTTTAAACGTTCGTTAGATATCTTCTTCCAAGGTCATAGCAAACCGATTGACGTGGGGTGTGTGACCTATTGGAGAAACAATATTCCACATCATCGCTATTTTATCAATTCACTTGGTTTTGGTATTGAACCAATGGTTTGTAGAGGTGCAGAGAAATTGAAGTATTACATTGGTAGCCATCATGTTAACTATTTCTTTGCGCTGATTTGGTCATTAACCAAGTATAAGAATCCGCACTTGCGTTTGGATGTGGATGGCAAGACGGTGGTGGAAGGGAAAATGTTTGTCACAAGTATTGCCAATGGCTCGTATGTAGGAGGTGGTATGAAATTGAACCCAGATGCCGACCCTTGTGATGGAGTGCTACATTCGATGTTCTTGACGCCTCCTTCGTTTAAGGAGATTTGCCAAGCAGTTCCTCGTTTGTTTGACGGACGATTGCATGAGCTGTCTTTTATTCATCCAGTGGTAGCAGACAATCTGTTGATGCATACCAAACAACATCAGTCATTTGAGGCAGATGGCATCGTGATGGACGTGACTGGTCCATGCCAAGTGACCTGTATGAAACATGCACTGCAAATGATTGTACCAAAAGAGTTTGTGTGAAATCTATCTGGTTACCTATACGCTCCGCACAATAACCGCACAATGACCGCACAATTACCGCACAATTCGTGGCGGATAAGTGTCCCGATGGGAGAAGGGCTTACAATGTTTCTGCAAACGCTTCTGCTTCGGATAATTGGTTGATTTTTCCAACATCCATCATACGATAATTCTCAGGGATAAAGGCTCTGAGAATTTCTTTTTCAGCAATACTCAAGTAGAGGTCAATGAGCGAGAATTTATCACCTTTCTCCGCTACCACCTTGTCCATCATATCGAAGATGCGAGGGTTAAGTACTTGCATACCCGAAAAAGCGAGGGGACGGTGATTGGATCTTGGATTTTGGATCTTGGATATTGGTCCGCGGACTTCGCCAGTAGCAATATTAGTCCAACCGCGTAGGCGGTTGTCGTGATCGAAGAGCAAGTAGCGTTGCGTTTCGCGTGGGCTGACCACTACCAGCCCCATTTCGTTGGAATTATAAGCATTAACCAGAGTAGGGATGTCAATATTGGAGAGGATGTCCACGTTGCAGACGAGGATAGGAGTGTCGTTATCACCCGATTGGCGATTAGCGATTCCTAAAAGTAGAGTTTTTGCTTTGCGTAGGCCGCCACCTGTCTCAAGAAGCATATCGCGTTCATCACTCACGGAGATATTGCAACCGAAATTGTTGTTCTCTCGCAAGTAATTGATAATCATATCAGGGAAATGGTGCACATTCACCACGATATCGGTGATGCCAGCGGCTTTGAGGTGCTCAATCTGCCATTGTAGCAAGGTCTTTCCTGCTAGTGGTACAAGAGCTTTAGGTAGTGTGTCGGTTAACGGTTTGAGGCGTGTGCCTAAACCTGCAGCAAAAATCATCGCTTTCATACGTTAATCTTCTTCCTCTACAATAGTTTGCGCTTTTAGATCCTCATAGAATAAAGCTGTGGCAGTTTCCATATATGGTACAACAAATAGTGTACCGATACCTAACGTGATGATACTGAGCAGTATCCATCCGATGAAAGAGAAGTCTAGAATAAACAAATACCACTTATATCCTTTCATCATCTGGCGACTAATCTTCATGGCTTCACGTGGACTGAGTTCGGGATAGTCATTTAGTAGATAAGGCACCATGCGATAGGCGTAACTGAGAATAATAGAACCAATTCCTAAAGTAAAGATGCCTACTAATGTGGAGAATAATACGATTAGTAATCCAGCCACGAACAAACGTCCATAATCTTTCCCGGCATATCTCAAAGTAGCTGGCAATAGATTATCTTCGCTTCCGCGTGTTCTGCTGAGTAGAGCGATGTATAAACCATATTGCACAGGTACTATCAGTGCAGCAAGCAATGTGGTGAGTGGTGAAGTGAAGTTTGACCACATGGATGTGCCTAATATGTCGTCTATGTCTAGTATATTGAGACTGCCGATAGTTGCAGGAGCAGAGCATATCATAGCTAATGTCAATATTACTACACTGGCGATAGCAGCGTCACCCCAGTGATTTTGTAGTGCTTCGCGCGCTTGTGCGCGATATTGATAAGGAGCTTTCATCAGATTGTTGTTTTGATAAGTTATCAAATTTGTTGCAAAGATAGTAGTTTTTTTTGAAATACACAAAAATTATGCCATAAAAACTTTTTTTGAATTCTTTTCTTTTTCTCTTTCTCTTTCTCTTTCTCTTACCTTTTCCCTTACCATTACCGTACTACTCCGTACCATTACCGTACCATTCTGTATTTTCCCGATAGGTTGCTTATGCCTTTTTTGGGGGTGCTTGATGCCTCCGCTCTTCCCAAAACGCTGTGAGCTTTTGGGGCTCCTTGGTTATTTGGAGGGTTCTCGTTCCACAGGAACACAAAAAAAAGACACCCGGATGGATGTCTCCTTGTGTCCTCCCAGGGACTCGAACCCTGGACCCACTGATTAAGAGTCAGTTGCTCTACCAACTGAGCTAGGAAGACTCGCTTTTTCTCGAAAGCGGGTGCAAAGGTACTGCTTTTTTTTGAATTGACCAAATATTTCACTAAAAAAACACGATTTTTTTGTATATTTCCCCAAAAAGTACTACCTTTGTAGTCTAAATTGATAAAACACGATGAGAATTGCAAAACGTTTATTGATTGTATGGTGTGTTTGGGCATTTACGTTGTCAGTTTATGCTCAATCGTTGAAAATAACGCGTACTTTTGCTGCTATCCCTAATAGTTCGGTATCAGCGTTGTATAAAAATGAATTTGGTAAGTGGGAGAAGCCATTGCTAGATGATACTTTTCCGTATGCGTTGATTCGTGTTGGGTTAGAGGGTAATGAGCGAGAAGTGACTGCTGCTAAACAAAAACTGGGCTTGTATTTGGGCAGATTGCATATGCCTTTGGAAAAACTAACCGACAAGCCGAACGAATTGCTATTTTTGATTCCAGCAGGTGCAGGGCACGTGGAGATTCAGTGTGGTGATGGTTGTACGAACCAGACAATCATAGATTTACCTCGTTTACAATCGAATATGGTGTATTATGGTAAAGTACATTATACACCGATGGAGGATCCTGTTCTAGTTACGACTACCCAAGCCCCTAAACGCCAATTCTTTAAGTTCCGCGTTACGCCTGCCAACGCTGTGGTGACTATTGTGGAGAATGGCGCGCAAGAGATCCTGCCTATGCGCGAAGGAGGCATAGCGAGCAAAATGCTCAATTATGGGACATACAGTTATAGTATTGCTGCGGACAAATACCACACGAAAGAGGGTAGTTTTACCGTGTCAGCCACGCAAACCGAGATGACGGTGGATTTGCTTCCGCAGTTTGGTTGGCTGACAATCGCAGGGGATAATATCTCGCAAGGGGGCTATGTTTTTGCTACAAATACCGCTACTGGTGGTATGATACAATTGGGTACTATACCATTGAATAACAGAGAGATGAGTTCGGGCGTTTATACGCTACGTGTTCAGAAAGAGAAATACAAAGACTATTCCACCACGATTACTATTGAGGAGGGCAAGACTACAACTATCCGCCCATCGTTGGAGGCGAACTTCGCGCAAGTGACTTTGACAACGAATGAAGGTGCCGATATTTACGTGGATGGCAATCGCTTGGGGACTACTCGTTGGACGGGTACATTGGAGTTAGGCGAGCATAGTGTAGAAGCGCGCCAAGCAAGCCACCATTCAGCATATACGAATGTGCGTATCACACCACAAAGTGCAGGACAGACTATTACGCTCAATAATCCGTTGCCTATCTATGGCTCGCTGATTGTGGATGGTTCGCCTGCGGATGTAGCTGTGTATGTGGATGGAAAGAAAGTAGGCACCAGTCCATTGTTTGTTAGTGAATTGCTGATAGGTACACACAAAATCCGCTTGGAGAAAGACGGATACGACCAGCAAGAAAAGACGGTGCAGATAGCAGAAAACCAAGAGAGTATGTTGGACTTCACGCTGACAAAGACCGTTGCCAAAGCGCCAGTAGTTCCTGCCGCACCACAAGGCGGAGCAGTAGAAACGATCACCGTTAAGGGTGTGTCGTTTAATATGATTAAGGTGCAGGGTGGCACGTTTACGATGGGTGCAACCTCTGAGCAGGGCAGTGTTGCGGAGAGCGATGAAAAGCCAACGCATCAAGTGACGTTATCGGATTACTATATTGGTGAAACGGAGGTGACACAAGAAGTATGGAAGGCAGTGATGGGCACAACCATTCGAAAGCAAGCAAAGAAAGGTACGTTTGGTACTTCATTACATGGTGTAGGCAACAGCTATCCTGTGTATTATATTAGTTGGAATGATTGCCAAAGATTTATCACAAAGCTCAACCAATTGACAGGCAAGAACTTCCGTTTGCCTACTGAAGCGGAGTGGGAGTATGCTGCTCGCGGTGGTCAGAAGAGTAAAGGGTATAAGTATGCAGGTAGCAATACCTTGAGCGATGTGGCTTGGTACACGGATAATAGTGGCATCAAGACACACCCTGTGAAACAAAAACAAGCGAATGAGTTGGGCTTGTATGATATGAGTGGTAATGTGTCGGAATGGTGTCAAGATAGGTATGACAGTTATAGCAGCAATGCGCAGACCAATCCTACAGGTCCGTCGTCGGGGTCCGACCGCGTGAATCGGGGCGGTAGCTGGGGCAGCAGTGCTGCTTCCCGCTATCGCGTTGCCAACCGTGGCTACGACTCTCCTGACTATCGCTACCGCTCCCTCGGATTCCGTGTCGTTCTTCTCCCATAGTTTATTGCAGTCCCATTTTTGCCATAAGCTAATCAAAGCAATACAACGAAGGTGGAGTGGGTAAGGGACGAAGCCCAACAACGCTAAGAAAGTATTTCTTTGATGGAAAATAGGCTATATATACTATCGAAGTGTATTCGGCACGATTTTTGCAGTAGGGTAAGTGTAGCACAAAGGGTGCTATGAAAAAATATCCTAAACCCCTATCAAATTATAGACTATGAAAAAAAATCCATTTCACCTTCCTGAGTTAGGTTATCAACTCACTGATTTGGCTCCGATGATGAGCCAACAAACGCTCTCTTACCACTATGGTAAGCATTTCCAAACGTATATAAACAATCTGAATCAATTGGTCGATGGCTCTAAGTATGAGGGCATGTCGCTAACAGAGTTGGTGAGCAAGGCACCTGATGGACCGATTGCTAACAACGCAGGGCAGGTACTCAATCATACCTTGTTCTTCGAGCAGTTGGCACCAGCACAAAATGCGAAACAGCCATCTGGCGAGTTCCTCTTTCTGATTGAACAATCGTTTGGTTCGTTGCAGAATATGATTGACCAGCTTGACAAAGCGGCTGCAGGGTTCTTTGGTTCGGGTTGGACATTCTTGGCTATGGATAGTGCAGGAGAACTGAAGATATTGTCTCTATCAAATGGCGATAATCCGTTGCGGTATAACCTGACACCACTATTGGCTATTGACGTGTGGGAACATGCGTACTATCTTGATTATCAAAACCGTAGAGCAGAGTATTTGAAGAACTTTTGGTTGCTCGTAAACTGGCATGTAGTATCGCAACGCATCATCTAAAACCATTATTTGGCATAACTGATAATACTACAAAATCGCGGATAAAACAAAGTTTCCGCGATTTTGTTTGCATATATGCAAAATTTTTAGTACTTTTGTCGGCAATTTATATTGGATAACTATGGCGCAATCATTAAGTCAATTATTTTTTGAAGCTACGGGTAAGATGGCAGGTGAACAAACTGCTTTGACTGCTTCTGGTAGCAATCGCAGGTATTATCGCATAGAAAGTGAAGACAAAACTACTTCGCTGATAGGTGTACAAGGCACATCGCGTGATGAAAATCATGCCTTTCTCTATATGGCTGAGCATTTTATGAAGAAGGGGCTGAATGTGCCTAAAGTGCTGGCTGTGAGCGATGATGAGATGAACTATGTGCAGCAAGACCTGGGTAATGTGTTGCTGTTTGATTATATCGCAGAAGGGCGCAAGACAGGTGTGTTTAGCGCACGAGAGAAAGAGATGCTACGCAAGACGGTGCGTGGCTTAGCACGTTTCCAAGTGGTTGGTGCAGAGGAGTTTGACTTCAATCAATGTTATCCACAACCCGAATTTAATTTGCGCTCGATATTGTGGGATTTGAACTATTTCAAGTACTGTTTCCTAAAGGCGACAGGGTTGGATTTTCAAGAAGATAAGTTGGAGAATGAGTTTGAGCGTTTGGCATATATCCTGCTGCAAAACCGTATGAATGCGTTTATGTACCGCGATTTCCAATCACGCAACGTGATGGTATGTAAGGATGCGGACGGAAATGAAGTACCATACTTTATTGATTTTCAAGGCGGAAGACGCGGCCCAGTGTTCTATGATGTAGCATCCTTCCTGTGGCAAGCCAAGGCGAACTATCATCCTGATTTGCGTGAGGAACTGGTGGAAGTGTATCTGGAAGAATTGCAGAAGTATATGCCAGTGGATAGAGAATTGTTCTATGATACCTTGAAGCACTTTGTGCTGTTCCGCACGATGCAAGTGCTGGGCGCATATGGCTTCAGAGGATACTTCGAGAAGAAACCCCACTTCTTGCAATCCATTCCATTTGCGATAGATAATTTGCGTCATCTGCTGAAGCATGCAAGCGAGGATTATCCTTATCTGATAGAGGTACTGCAGAAGATGACGGAGATGAAGCAGTTTAAGGATGTGGGCGTACGCAAACCGTTGGTAGTGAGAGTGATGAGTTTCTCGTACAAGAAAGGTATTCCTGCTGACCCATCGGGTAATGGTGGCGGATTTGTGTTTGACTGCCGTGCGGTGAATAACCCTGGAAAATACGAACGATACACGCATTTTACAGGAATGGATGAACCCGTGATAACGTTCTTGGAGGAAGATGGCGAGATATTGCCATTCTTGGAGCAAGCATATCAGTTGGTGGATTTCTCGGTAAAACGCTATATGGATCGTGGGTTCCAGAACTTGATGGTGTCGTTTGGCTGTACGGGCGGTCAGCATCGTTCGGTGTATGCTGCGGAGAAGATGGCACAACACATCAACGAGAAGTTTGGCGTAGAGGTACAACTGATTCACCGTGAGCAGAATATGGAGCGCGTGTTAGATGCGAAGGATTAGTGTTGTTTAGTGGACGCTGCGCTGCTGTTTAGTGTTTAGAGCATGATGGTATTTGCGATATTGTTTTCGGTATTGACTACGTTGTCTGACGGCATGTTTCATACACAGTATGAGACAGAGGTCGGTGCGAGCGCAGAGGCGTGCAATGTGGTGATAGATTCGATGATTTATTACCTGCAAACGGATCCTGCAAAGTTATCCGAACAGTTTTTTGCAGGTTTAGGTAAGCAAGAAGATGCGAAGAAGAATGCGTTTTACTTGATTTGGAAAGCATCGGAATACTTGCCTGAGAAGCAGTATAGCAAATTGGTATTGGATGTGCTGGTGAACGAGCGACCTTTCTTGTCGGATGTGGTAATTGAGAGTCAAGTGACTGATTCTATGCGGGGAGCACAGCGTGATATACGAGTGGATATTCACTATGCGGGTACGCTGATTAAGGAGGCATATGGTACGTTTCATGTATTGTCAATGGGCGAGAAGAGTGCGAAGATTGGTATGGATGTGCATGTGAAGTTCGGTTGGTTTTTCCGCATCTTTATCTCGCGCAAAGTGTATAGCGAAACAATCGATTGGCGACTGGTACGCTTTGTGACTAACTTGAAACTCCGTGCAGAAGGTATCGTGGTAGATGATGCGTATTGGAGTGCTATTGACAAACAGCCCAGCCTTTAAACTTTCAACTTTAAACTTTCAACTAAAACAATGGATATATTAGAAAGAATAGATGGATTAGAAGCCAAGTTCCACGAGGTGAGTTTGCTGATTACAGACCCTTCTGTGATTGCCGATCAAGCACGTTATGTGCGATTGAATCGTGAGTACCGCGACTTGGAACGTGTATTGGAGTCGGCAGAGAAGTACAAGAAAGCCGTGAATAACTTGGCAGAAGCTAAAGAGATTTTCTATAACGAGTCGGATGCCGATTTGCGCGAGATGGCACGTGCAGAGATAGATGAGTTAGAGCCACAGATTCCTGCTCTGGAAGAAGAAGTGAAACTCATGCTTTTGCCCCAAGACCCAGAGGACGGCAAAAATGTGGTGATGGAGATTCGTGCTGGAACAGGTGGCGATGAGGCAAGTATCTTTGCAGGTGACTTGTTCCGCATGTACAGCAAGTACTTTGAGACGCACGGCATGAAGATGACTGTCAGCAGTTTCTCCGAAGGAGCAGTAGGCGGATTCAAGGAGATTATCTTCAACGTGTCAGGCGAGAATGTCTATGGCACATTGAAGTACGAATCGGGCGTGCACCGCGTACAGCGTGTGCCTGTCACCGAGACGCAAGGGCGTGTGCATACGTCGGCTGCGACGGTGGCGGTATTGCCAGAGGCAGACGAGTTCGAGGTGCACATCAACGAGGGCGAGATCAAGTGGGAGACCTTCCGCAGTGGCGGTGCTGGTGGTCAGAACGTGAACAAAGTGGAGTCGGGTGTACGCTTGCGTTACAACTGGAAGAACCCTAATACGGGCGAGGTGCAAGAGATATTGATTGAGTGTACCGAAACGCGTGACCAGCCAAAGAACAAGGAACGTGCTCTCTCGCGCCTGCGCACGCAGATATATGATAAGGAGCATCAGAAATATATTGACGATATTGCTGCACGCCGTAAGACGATGGTCAGCACAGGCGACCGCTCAGCGAAGATTCGTACCTACAATTATCCTCAGGGGCGTATCACCGACCACCGTATTGGCTATACGATTTACAACCTTACCGCCTTTATGGATGGCGAGATTCAAGGCGTGATTGATGCGCTGCAAGTGGCAGAGAATGCCGAGCGCATGAAAGAGAGCGAATTGTAGGTAACGGATAATAGTGTACGATTATTAAGATTGCTTTTCCCTTGTACCTTCCCTATAAAAGACCAAGTACGAACCAAGGACGAACCAAGGATGAACCAAGGACGAACCTACCAACTCCGTACTCAAAAAAGTGCGTTTTATTAAGATTACTACCAATTGTATGTATTTGTTTTACACTCCAGACATAGAGACCAGCCATTTCCTTAGCGAAGAGGAGTCTGCACACTGTGTGCGTGTGCTGCGCTATGACCGTGGCGATGAGATACTGCTGACCGATGGGCGTGGTACGACCTACCATGCGCGTATCACCAATCCTCATCCCCGTCATTGCGAGTTTGAGATTCTGGGCCAAGAGAAGCAAGTAAAAACGCACAATATCTACTTGCATGTAGCAATTGCTCCGACAAAGAATATCGAGCGACTAGAATGGATGGTGGAGAAGTGCACAGAGATTGGTGTGGATGAGATTACGCCGCTATTGTGCCGATTCTCGGAGCGTAAGAATCTGCGCAATGACCGATTGGAGAAGATAATATTGTCGGCTGCCAAACAGTCACTTACGCCCTATCTTCCCAAACTCAATCCGTTGACGGATTTTGCCACGCTTATGCAACAATACGGTGGCAACGAGGATATGGATAAATATATCGCTCATTGCTACAAAGATGAGAAGCGCGAACTGAAAGACGTACTGCGCAAGGGTAGAAACGTACTCATTTTGATTGGTCCAGAAGGCGACTTTTCAGAGCAGGAGGTAGAGCACGCTATCGCTCAGGGCTTTGTACCTGTAGGATTAGGCCGTTCGCGCCTTCGCACCGAAACAGCAGGCGTAGTGGCATGCCATACGGCGGTATTGTTGAATGAGGAATAGATCACTACGCTGTAGATAAGAGATGATAGAGAAACTACTACATATTGACACCGAAATTCTGTTAGCAATCAATGGATGGCATGCGCCATGGGCAGATACGCTGATGTGGATTATCTCTGCAAAGGCGACATGGATTCCGCTATATGTGTTGCTGATAGGATTGTTAGTATGGCGTTACTGTAAGCCCGCTCCAACGGCTGCCAAGTGGCTGCAAAAAGTGCCTGCATGTGTAGTGATGATAGTGGTGATAGCGTTGGCAGTAGGTGCTGCGGACTTTATTGCTTCGGGGATACTGAAAGACCTCGTTGCTCGCCCACGCCCCACGCGCGTGCCCGAATTAGAAGGCGTGTTGCATTTGGTAAATGGGTATAAGAGTGGGCGATATGGGTTTGTGAGTAGCCATGCGGCGAATACGATGGCGTGTGCGTTGCTCTTCTCACTCATTTGGCGTAACAAAATAGCCACCTGTGGCTTGATGCTTTGGGTGGCGGCAAATTGCTATAGCAGAATGTATCTTGGGGTACATTATCCCACAGATATATTGGGTGGACTTATGGTAGGGACCCTGACGGCGCTTGTTGGATATTGGGTGCTTCGCCGTATGCATCAAGTGGAATAGAGTCGCCTGAGCGTGTAATGATTCGGTTGTAAGGTTTATGATGGCGATGGGGTTCGTAATTGACTTGCTGACTCATAAACTGTTTATATTGAATGGGAGTGAGTATTTTTTGCAATTCAGCGTTAATCTCTTGCATATATTGCATAGCTTCTGCACGAGTATTGCTGATTTCGCGTTTGCGAGCAAACTTGAGATGAAGATGGTAAAGTGTATTGCGAATAATACTATCTTGAATGTTCAATTCGCGCACTAACATCTCTGTTTGCTTACGGGCAATGTCCTCGGCTGTACGGCGAGGGTGTTGAGCAAACAGATTGGTTACAACGCAAATAGAAAGTATTATAAAACCAAGATATCTCATACGAGAAATTACCTACAAAAATTATGCCAAAGTATTTAAAAACGAGCCAATCAGAGTGGAAAATCGCCCAAAAATTGTATTTTTCGGAGGAAGGGCAGAAACGTACTTCTCGTCCTGCGGTGCGTGTGGCACTAGGGGGAATAGTGATAGGTGTAATGGTGATGATTGTGGCGATTTGTGTGGTAGTTGGTTTCAAAGAAGAGGTACAGCAGAAAGTAGCAGGTTTTGGAAGCCATATTCAAGTGGTAAATTTTGATAACAATGCGACCTATGAGCTCCAACCAGTGGATTTGTCGGACTCGTTGTTACAGAAATTGCAAGGATTAGCTCATGTGAAGAAGGTTTCTACTTTTGCTTCTAAACCTGGCATTTTGAAAACGGATAGTGCTTTTCAAGGTATTATTTTTAAAGGAACAGATTATTGGGATTATTTTGCTGATAATCTAGTAATAGGTTCATTACCGACTGCTGCAAATGAAGTGATTATATCTTCAATCTTGGCCTCTCAATTGCATTTGACCGTGGGGGATCAGATTCTCTGTTATTTTGTACAGGAAAACTTGCGTGTGCGCAGACTATACGTATCAGGACTATACAACACCTGTATGAGTGAAATGGATCGTATGTTTGTTTTGGGCGACATTGCGTTGGTACGTCAACTCAATCAATGGAAAGATTCGCAAGCATCTGGTATAGAGATACTTGTTGATGATTTGTCGTGTTTGCATGAGGTCGCAGACCGGGTGTATTTCGCCACAGCAAACCGTTTGGATGAAGCAGGCAATGCATTTTATACCCAAACAATTGAGCAATTGAATCCACAAATATTTGGTTGGCTAGATTTACTAGATATGAATGTGATAATCATCATATTGCTTATGTTGTGCGTATCAGGTTTCAGTATTATTACAGGCCTGATTATATTGATTTTGGAAAGTGTCAATCTAATAGGTACTCTCAAGGCATTGGGGGCTAATAATCAATTTGTTAGAAGGATATTTATTTATGAATCAATTATGTTAGTAGGTAAAGGAATGTTCTTGGGAAATATCTTGGGATTAGGCATTGTTGCGCTACAGTATTTTACCCACCTCATACCATTAGATGCTGCTACCTACTATGTTAGTTATGTACCTATGGCGTTTCCGTGGGGATGGTTGCTAGCTTTGAATGTAGGTGTATTATTAGTGGCTTGGATTATTATGTTGGCACCCTCGGCTATCGTGTCACAGATTAGCCCTGCAAAAGTAATGCATTTTGAATAAGGAAGTTTGGATATGAAACTATATACATCGGTAAATATTAGTCCTTCGGAGAAGAAGATTGGTTATAAGGACAAGATATTGCTCTTGGGGTCGTGCTTTGCAGATAATATCGGTGCAAAGTTTGCTGAGCATTACTTTCAAAATACAATCAATCCATACGGTACGCTCTACAATCCTGCTTCAATAGCAAAGGCGGTATTGGATATCGGGTATCGGATATCGGATATAGGTCTGGTTGAGCATAAGAAATTGTGGCATTCGCTAGCACATCATGGTAGTTTTTCACATATGGATAAGGAGATTCTTATTCAACGTTGTGAAGATGCTAATCGGTTGATGAACAATGCACTGAATACTGCAACTACTATCATTGTTACGTTTGGTACGGCGTGGGTGTATGAGTATGAAGGACAGGTTGTGGCCAATTGTCATAAGTTGCCAGCCAATCGCTTTGCACATCGCTCTATGACAGTCAATGAAATCGTAGCACTTTGGCAACCGATAGTGGCTTCTATGCCTGATAAACAGTGGATATTTACGGTAAGTCCGATTCGTCATATCAAAGACGGACTACATGCCAATCAACTTAGCAAGGCAATTCTTTTACAAGCGATAGACCAGTTATGCCGACTATCAACTAGATGCCATCAACTTTCTTACTTCCCTGCATACGAAATCATGCTTGACGAACTTCGAGACTATCGTTTCTATGCAGAGGATATGGTACATCCTTCATCGGTTGCGGTAGAGTATATCTGGCAGCGTTTTGTAGAAACCTACATGACTATGGATACTCAAAATGAGATGCGTACACTTCATCAATTATGGCGAGATCGTCAGCATCGGTTTTTGCACCCAGATTCACTAGAAGCTCATACCTTTCAAGAGAAACTAAACCAACGAATTGGTCTTCTCCAATCTTCTTATCCTTGGATAAAATGATGTTTCTGCAAACGATTGTGCATATTATATTCATATAATATGTTAAAATAATTTCCCCATTTCAATACTTTGTTGTACCTTTGCAGCGAATTTAGAAAAACATACATTCAATTTAATAAATCATGAAGAAAATTTTATTATCTTTGATTGTACTTTTTAGTACAACTATGGCATTTGCTGCCACTCTGTTCCCTTCTCGTACGGACTTCCGTGACGAGCAAATCTATTTTGTGATGACCACTCGTTTTTACAACGGTGATCCAAGCAATGACACTCAATGTTGGGATGCACAAAACTACAACGTAGGTGACCCTGCATGGCGTGGTGACTTCAAAGGTCTGATCGAGAAACTGGACTACATCAAGGCACTCGGTTTTACCGCTGTATGGATTACTCCTGTCGTGGAGAACGCTTCTGGCTATGACTATCATGGATACCATGCTCATAACTTTTCGAAAGTGGACAAACGCTATGAGAGTGAGGATGTGAAGTTCCAAGACCTGATTGACGCTGCCCATGCAAGGGGTATGAAGATAATCTTGGATATTGTATTGAATCACACTGGTAACTTTGGCGAAGAGAATCTCTGCAAATTATTTACCCGCGATTGGGAAGCTGATCAAAGCAGTATTGATGATTGTATGGTGCCTTACACCAAGAAAGATGGTGGTAAGTTGCCTGACAACTATTTGAGCCTTCCTGGTGGTCAGCAATATTCTGCGCGTTTGGCACAGATGAAGAATACCGATGGTCAAAACCATGACAAGAACAACTACTGGCACCACTATAGCCACTTCAACTGGGACGATGATAGCCGTTGGTGGGGACAGATTGCAGGTGACTGCGTGGACCTCAACACTGAGAACCAATACGTGGCTAACTACCTCGTTAAGTGCTATGGCGAGTTTATTAAGATGGGTGTGGACGGTTTCCGTATTGATACTGGTGGTCACATCTCTCGTTTGACTTTCAACAAGAACTTTATCCCTCAGTTTGAGGCATTGGCAGAAGAGCATAAGGCAGCACGTAATGGTGGCGACTTCTTTATGTTTGCTGAGGTATGTGCACGTGACCGTAACGTGACCTATCGTAACCACGACAATTTGAGTCCATACTTCTACACATGGAAGGAGAAGAAGAACTACGCTTGGGATACCAGCGAGACTTCATGGAATGATATGTTTGTAAAAGAGGGCGAGAAAGGTAACCATACTAACGTAACTTCTGTTAATCAACATGCTGCTGACAATGATGGTCAATATAGCGATGGTCGTACATCACAAAACGCCTTGCTCAATGGTAATAGCTATCACGAACCTGATTACAGCCAAAATTCTGGTTTGAGCATTATTGACTTCCCTATGCACTGGAACTTCCGTTCTGCAGGTGAAGCATGGGGAGTGCGATATGGTGACAAATACTACAACGATGCTACATGGAACGTAACATACGTTGATTCTCACGACTATGCACCTGATGGTGCTCCAGAAGGCCAACGCTTCAGCCAAAGTCAAGATACATGGGCTGAGAACTTGGCATTGATGTTTACTTTCCGTGGTATTCCTTGTGTATATTATGGTTCTGAGATTGAGTTTAAGAAAGGTTGCGTGATTGATAAAGGTCCAAATATTGCATTGAAAGAGACAGGTCGTGCATATTATGGCGGCTATATCAAAGGATCAGCTAACGTTACTGACTTTGCTGAATATTCTAATGCTACTGGTAATATGGCACAAACATTGAATCACCCTCTCGCATTGCATATCCAACGTTTGGCTAAGATTCGTATGGCAGTGCCTGCATTGCGTAAAGGTCAATACTCTACAGATGGTTGCTCCGGTTCGTTTGCATTCAAACGTCGTTATACCGATGCTACTACCGACTCATATGCGTTGGTAACCATCTCAGGTGGTGCAACGTTTAGAAATATCTTGAATGGTACCTATAAAGATTGTGTGACTGGAGATGTGAAGACAGTAACCAATGGAACATTGACAGTGTCTTGCTCTGGTAAGGGTAATCTCCGTGTATATGTATTGGATACTGACAAAACCAAAGCGCCAGGTAAAGTTGGTACAGATGGCAAGTATATTTATGGTAAGTCTTCAGTAGGAAGTTCTTCTAATTGGGATGGTACTGAAGAAGAATTGGATGATCGCTTTGGTCAAGGTGGTAGCACCGATTGGGGTGAGTCAGTAGAGCCTTGTGTGGCTTCTGCTAATGAGCGCGCCGTATTCTTCAAAGGGGATAAAGATTGGGGAACTTCAGTAGCTGTACATATTTGGAAGGGTAGTACAAATCTTACCGGTAGCTGGCCAGGACAACGTGCAGAGCACCTTGGTGGTGGGACGTTCAAATTCGTTATTCCTGAAAGTATGACAGGTGATGGTTCAAATTGGCAAATTATTTGGAATAATAATGGCAATGGCAAGCAAACAGATGATTTGAAGTTCCAAATGCGCGGATTATACACCACAGGAGGTTATCAAAGCCTTGTGACCAAGCTTTGTGAGGGTGGTGATACAGGTGAAACACCTAATCCAAATCCAAACCCAGGACCAACACCTAGTGAGATGTGCTTGGAGTCTGCTGATGAGCGTGCTGTGTTCTATCAAGGTTCTAACTTCGGTACATCTGTTTATGTATATATGTGGGATCCTACTAACGGCGATAAACAACTTACAGGTGAATGGCCTGGTACTGCAGTTACACACTTAAGCGATGACAAATTTAAGTTCGTGGTTCCTGCAAGCGCTACAGGTGAGCCATCTAATTGGAAAATTATCTGGAATAATGGTAATGGTGGTAATGGTAATCAAACAGCTGACTTGGATTTCACAATGCATGGTATTTATAACTTTAGTGGTTGCAATGGTACCGTAACAGCATTGTGCGAAGATATACCTGATGCTGTGGAAGATGTTGAAGTAAATCAAATACAAGCTCGCAAAATCCTATACAACGGTGCTTTATACCTCATCATGCCTAATGGCAATATCTACAACGCTGCGGGTGTTTTGGTAAATAAATAATAAATACACAGATATTTATTCAATGAAAATCGCTGAGAAACAAAATTCTCAGCGATTTTCTTGCATATATGCGTAATTTTCAGTACCTTTGCACACAAATTAAAATGGAGTACTATGTTTGACAATTTATCAGAAAGATTAGAACGCTCGTTTAAGATTCTTAAAGGTGAAGGTCGTATCACCGAAATCAATATCGCGGAAACCGTTAAGGATATCCGCAAAGCTTTGCTTGAAGCCGATGTTAACTACAAGACTGCCAAGCAGTTTACCGATCAGGTAAAAGCCAAAGCATTGGGGCAAAACGTGATGACTGCTGTCCGTCCTGGACAACTTATGGTCAAGATTACCCACGACGAGTTGGCAACTCTTATGGGAGGCGAAACTGCCGAAATCAATCTCAAGGGTAGCCCTGCAGTAATATTGATGAGTGGTTTGCAAGGTTCGGGTAAAACTACTTTCTCTGCGAAATTGGCGAACTATCTCCAAACAAAAAAGAACAAACGCGTGATGATGGTGGCGTGTGATGTGTATCGTCCTGCGGCTATTGAGCAGTTGCGCGTACTAGGCGAGCAGATCAACGCGAAAGTATATACAGGCGAAGGCGAAGCCAACCCTGTTATCAAAGCAGAGAAAGCCATTAAGGAAGCCAAAGCATATGGCTATGATGTGGTAATCGTGGATACTGCAGGTCGTTTGGCTGTAGATGAGCAAATGATGCAGGAAATTGCTGCTATCAAGCAAGCCATCAACCCTCAAGAGACACTCTTCGTGGTGGATGCCATGACGGGTCAAGATGCGGTGAATACCGCCAAGGAGTTTAACGATCGCCTTGATTTTGATGGAGTTATCCTGACCAAGTTGGATGGTGATGCCCGTGGTGGTGCGGCTTTGAGTATCCGCTCAGTGGTGCAAAAACCAATCAAGTTTATCGGTACAGGCGAGAAGATGGACGCATTGGATGTCTTCCACCCATCTCGTATGGCAGATCGTATCTTGGGTATGGGTGACGTGGTGTCACTTGTTGAGCGTGCGC
Organism: uncultured Bacteroidales bacterium; assembly: GCA_937891975.1. GTDB lineage: Bacteria > Bacteroidota > Bacteroidia > Bacteroidales > Paludibacteraceae > Colicola. The sequence goes on along the minus strand of CALAUA010000012.1, from coordinate 28,765 downwards.
AAGAGCAATACGATGAGGCAGAAGCGCGCCGTATCAGCAAGAAGATTGCTAAGAATCAGTTTGACTTCAACGACTTCCTCTCACAACTGGCTCAGATTAAAAAGATGGGTTCGATGAAGGATTTGATGGGTATGATTCCTGGTATGGGTAAAGCCCTCAAGGATGTGGAGATTAGTGACGATGCTTTCAAACCGATTGAGGCGATTATCTCATCCATGACTCCTCAAGAGCGTAGCAACCCACAATTACTCAATGGTAGTCGTAAAAATCGTATTGCCAAAGGTTCAGGAACAAGCATTGTGGAGGTCAATCGCTTCCTCAAACAGTTTGAACAGACGAGCAAAATGATGAAGAAGATGCAGCAAATGCAAGGCATGCGTAGAAGATAAATGACTGTAAAAGAGATATTCGAACTTCGTCGCGAGGGTAAAGTAGAGGAGGCGTATAACGCTATTTTACCGATGTACCGCGTGCATCATGGCAAATATACTAGTTTGGCTATGTTTTGGTGTGCGGTGGATATGATGAATTTGCTGCTAAGCAAGGCGGTTGATGCTAGCGAAGCATCGCTTGCTGCCTTGGCAGAAGCGGAAAAAATTTACTTTAGTTTGCAGCGTCTTGCACCGAAGATATATGATGAGTCAGGTGCTTGTCAGCAGACAGTCATAAATCTCGCTGAAGCACTAAATGCTACACGAATACGAGTAACTCAATAACGTTCTATAAAAATATAAGATAAAAAAGAGGCGTGTATGCCTCTTTTTTTATTTGTTAAATGGATAAATCATAAATCGTTTCGTAGGTGCGCCAGCCTAATTGTTCTGCTACCTTGCGATTAATTTCAATGTCATCCACAAAGTGGAAAGGATGTTCGCAGTCCCATGTACGCAGCTGATTATCAACTGATTCGTATGTGCGTGGATCTGGTTTGCTCATATGCATGAGGTGCGAAGCAAAACAGTACTCAAACATCGATATATCGTATTGCGACAAGATATGTTCCCAATGCAATTCATTGTTGTTGCTCAAGAGGAATAAGCGATGTCCCTTATCTTTCCAAGTTCGTATCAAGTCCAATCGTTTAGCAGGAATACCGCCGTGCATGGCGTTCCATGCAGCAATAATCTCCTCGCGGGTGGTAGGGCGCACAGCATAGTGCATAATACCGTCAATAAACGCATCGGTGGAGATGTTACCGCGTTCGTATTGCTCCATGAGGCTGTCGGCAGTACCTTCACCATTGGAGGCGAGTCCGAGAATTGTTTTCATGTTTTTTTCGCCAAGAATATCGGTGAAGCGAGCAATACATTCGGGCATGTTGTGGTTCATTAGCACTCCGCCCATGTCGAGGATGATAGTCATTTGTTTTACTTTTTTTGAGTCGGGATTCGGGATTCGGGAATCCGATTATTTTCGGGTGTCGAGCCTCTCGACCCGAAGATGGTAGAGCCGATGCGTACCATGTTGCTTCCTTCTTCTATCGCCACAAGATAATCGTCGGACATACCCATGGAAATCTGTTTAGTGTTTAGAGTTGAGAGTTTAGAGGCGAGGGCTTTTATCTCCCTAAAACAACGACGCCATTCTGCTTGGTCATCCGTATTGGTCGCCATACCCATCACGCCACATACTTCCACCCAAGGGTAGTTGGTGATGAGTGATGAACTATGAGTGATGAGTGATGTGTAATCCTTTGGCGAAAAGCCCGATTTGGTATCTTCTCTAGCGACATGTATCTCTAACAATACTTTGACGCGGCGCTGAATCTTCTCTGCCTCGCGGTTGATAACCTCCAATAAGCGCAGGCTATCGACCGAGTGGATTAAGTGCACAAATGGTACAATCTGTTTGACTTTATTCGTTTGCAGATGTCCGATGAAATGCCAACGGATATCCTTTGGCAACGTTTCGTACTTTGACAATAATTCTTGTACACGGCTCTCACCAAAGTCCCTTTCTCCACACTGATATGCTTCCATAATGGCTTCAGCAGGGTGAAACTTGCTCACACAAACAAGCGTTACGCCAGCAGGGATAGTAGCGCGAATAGAAGCAAGACGTTGTGTGATGTGGCATAACATGGTGCAGCCCTTGTGTAGTGTTGTTTTATACTGCGCGGAATACTTCGAGGATTGGCGAGCGAGTAATAGAGATTACTTCGCAGTCAAGGTTGTTGACTGCTTGATGAAGTGATTTATTCGCTTCTGTGATGTTACCCGCTTGTACATAGATAGTTACGGCTTTGCGTTTCTCTTTGCCGTTATCCTCTATGGTAATCATCTCCACGCGTGCTTTGTACCATTGGTCGCCCTCTGGATTAGGAATGAGGTCATAGAATTGCACTTGCTTGCAGCTCTTGGTTTCCCATTCGCCAGAGATGTATTTTTGTATATCGCCGAGCAAACGTGCTTCCACATCTGCTACGGTCAATCCCTCTACGAGGTAGGTTTCTTTGACTGCTTTTGGGTTGTCCTCGCCTGTTTGGCGGGTGTAAGTGATTTTTAGTTCGTAGAAAATCATAATTCTTTGTTTGCTCCGCTCACGTTGGTGGGCTTTGCCGTTTGATGGTTATACGTTGATGACTCGATTCGCTCATGTCAGTGAATAGAGCCGTTGATAATCAATGATTTGATGTCAGTGGCTTGCAATTTTCCTTCGGGGAAGGTAGTTCTAGTACCTGACCAATATAGCACGGGTGCTACAGGTTCTGATTGTATCACTTGGTCAAAAGGCATATTTTCATTGGTTTCTAACAGCCAATTATCTTGTAGTTGGAAATACACATCGCCCGCATGTTTGCGATAAATAGAGTGTTTATCATCGGATGTGATTGCTTCATGAATAGGATATGCTACTTGTACGCCTTCAAAATCCATAAGGAAGTTTGCCACCTGTCGTTGGATTGTTTCCAGTGACATGCGCTTCTTCTCTATTAACATTCGATTGAGATAAATGAATGGTCCATGACCGCCATCTACCCAACGTTCGTGTCCATAAATGGCCATTAAGTAAGTACCTGTTAATGCAGCTGCACGATCCACATTGAAATGCTGAGCTGATAAATTTGCTATTTCTAATGTAGTAGTAGAATGTCCTTTCCTAGGACGACCCACAACGAGTATCTGGTAATTTTCTTTGCCGATTCGTTTGTTGAGTTGTTCCATTAGGAATCCCAAATCTTGGTTAATTCCCATGTACATATCTTCTTGTTCTGCTGACTCAATAGCATCTGACTCTGCATTAGGCGACAGGGTGTTGAGTTGCAGCAATAGTAGATCGGGCGTGATGTCGGTGCCTAGTTTTTGCGATTGTTGTAGTGCCAAAGCCATTTCTATCACCAGTGTATTGGCTGCAGGCGATTGCAGTAGGCATTCTTTATTAAGATATGAAAATCCACGTTTACGTTCTTTTTCGGTTGGATGGTTATACATCGTTATATCCATACGTGGGCTCCACTCGCGCTCTGCCAATATATCAATGCGTCCGCTCATATTCATATCATCGGCTGCCGCAGGCAATCCTTCTGGATAAAATGAACTGGTTACCCATTTTAGTGATGCAGCATCTAACCAACAGCAAGCGTTGGCTGCATGTCCTGCCATTATGATGGTAGCTTCGGGTTGTAAACCAATGGCATAAATACGCGCTTCTGTACCACGTAGCATACGCCATTCGTCGGTGATAGTAGTTGATAGAATATCACGAGGTGAGATGTATATGTCGGCACCAATACCTGACACTTGTTTATCTTGTAAAATAGGCAAAAGTGTGCGCTCATTGCGGCTGAAATACTGGTCAGCCATGATGCTGTGGCGCATAGGGGTGGTACCAGTCATTAGTGTGGCAGTAGTTTCTTGTCCACCATATACTTGGTGAGGGAATGAAGCAGTAGTCTGAAATGCTTCTTCACTCAGTAGGCGCAATCCGCCAGCCGACCAAAATGGACGCATTGTTGTCAGATTCTCCTGTGTCATACCATCCACCATAACCATTATGGTCAAACGAGGTTGAGCTGTAAGTATTGAACTGATAGATAGTAGAATACCGATCAGCGAAGTATATAAATGAGTCGTGTGCATACGTGAATGAAAGGAAATAAAAGTAATCGCCAATTAAATCCAACAAGGGGATGGCATGAGAAACATGTTAGGAATACGACCAACGCTACCAAAACTAGATATACGATGCCTAGAGTCAAGTCAACGCCCCATGTCAGTTTACCACGTTTTCTATCATATATCGAAAGCGCCAGCATAAGTAGCATGAACAATATAATCCCCCACCAGCAGTTTGCATACCATGCTACTTCTGCAAATGGGAAGGGAGCTATATGTTGATTTTTAATAAGAGGCGTTCCATCCGACAATTGTGCTTTTGCCACGTAATTCATCAATTCTTCGGGCAAGAATAAGCGTTGTTCATTACTCATAGGTTGGTCTGCATCGCTACCGAAGACTAGGTTGATGCCAAAGTCCACCCACGAGTTATGACCAGTATAATGGGTGATGGCTTCTCTGTATGATGTGCCCTCATAGCCTTTGTAGGACGACACAATTGTATCCTGCAGCGCGTTCTTGATTAGATAATAGGGGCGTGTGGCACAGTTGTCAAATACAAAATTATAGAGATAATATCTATTTTTGGGTTGATAGTTAATCAAAAGAGCATCGAATATCTGCTGTTTCTGTACTTGTGTGAGATTCAATTCTTGCCAATAGGTTGTTCTGCCTATACTGCTATAGAATTTTTCAAAGTAAGGATAACTTTCAATACCGAGTTGGTAGTATGTTTCGCCGCGTACAAACTTGAGATAGAAATCATCTGCCATAAGATTGAATATTCCGTAATTAAATACGATATCTAGTTTGCTGGTGGCATCCACCACGCGAATACCCGTATGTCCATATTTAGACCATACTTGTTCGCCAGGAGTGCAGGTCAGCAAATAGATTTGTGCACTATCACTAAGTAATCTTTGGGCTGCTGAGCAGAAAGCACTTACACAAACAAATATGACAACTAGTAGTTTACGCATAAGTCAAAATGAGAGTAGGAATAAATGTGCATAATGTTCCCAATATAAATCCACATACCACTTGCATCGAAGTATGTGCCTTGAGATACAATCTTGCATACATGAGCAACAGAATAATTACTAGTGTGCTGATAATTAGTACTATAGAAAGGGTAGAGTAGTAGAGTGAGAAACTACATATTCCACCGAATAACCCTCCAATACCTGTTAGATGAGCCGATATTTTCCACCATTGATTGATAAGTGTAACGAGTATCAATGCTCCAATAGCCCCTAAGGCGATTAGCAACATAAAAGTGGGCATAAGTAAGATGGTATGTAGAAAATATGCCCAAAAACCATAGCAAATAAGTGTGTATATATAAGGTGTGGTTCGCTGTTTGCTATTATCAATGTGTAGTGAATCAATATACCCTTTTTTCCACATGAATAACAGTAGAATAAAAGGGATAGCAAAAGTCAATATGAATGTTCCTACTAGGCTAATGATTATATATACCCTTGGCAGAATTGTAATGGAAGGTTGTCCTGAAAAGCAAAACAACAACATACCATAACATGGCATCAACATAGGATGGAGTAGGATACTCAATGCCTGTGATAGTATGTTCAGTAATTTGTGCATAGGTTATTTTAATAGTTGACGGCGTAATCGAGCAACAGGAATACCCATTTGTTCGCGATATTTTGCTACGGTGCGACGAGCAATAGGATAGCCTGATTCATGCATGATTTCCACTAATTGGTCATCTGTAATAGGATTTGTTTTGTCTTCTTGTTCTACAACTTCACGCAATTTTTGTTTAATTTCGCGAGTAGATATTTCTGCCCCTTGGCTATTAACAATCTTATCGGAGAAGAAGAACTTCATAGGGAATATGCCAAATTCTGTTTGCACGTATTTGTTGGAAAATGTACGTGAGATAGTGGATACGTCATATCCTGTTCGCTCTGCTACATCTTTCAGTGTTAGTGGTTTTAGATACATGCTATCACCTTGCAGGAAGAAGTCGCGTTGTAATGCAACTAGCACTTCGATTGTGCGCATCATCGTTTCATTGCGTTGGCGGATAGCATCTATAAAGTACTTTGCATTATCCACATTTGTTTTTACGAAACGAGCTGCTTCACGTATTTGGGCATTGTTTTGCGACGAAACATGTGCATACTGCTCTATCATCTGCTGATATTCTGCGGATACATGTAAATCAGGGATATTACCATTATTGATACTGATAACCAGTTCTTCCTCTTCTTGCTCCACAATAAAATCGGGGATAATTAATGATTGATTCCTCTCCACTACTGTACCTATCCATGCACTACCTGGACGAGGATTGAGACGTATAATTTCAGCAGTAGCTTCTTTGAGTTGGTCTTCGCTAATCTCCAAACGACTCAATATCTTATTAAATTGATGGCGTGAGAAACTCTCAAAGTGATGCTCTATAATCTGGGTTGCCATTTCAATTTCTGGCGTTTGGGGCTTACGTCGTAACTGAATTAGCAAGCATTCTTGTAAGTCATATGCTCCTACTCCAACAGGGTCAAACTGCTTGATTTGCTCCACAATATCAGCCATCTTCTCATCTTCGACCACTAATCCTTCTCGAAAACTTAAATCGTCCACTAATTCTTCTACTGTACGGCGTAAATAGCCGTCATCATCTATATTACCCACCACAAACTTAGCTATATGGCGATCGGGCTTATCCATCTTGGTTAGGTAGATTTGTGATTTGAGATACTCTGCAAAACTTGTTCCCATGGAGAAAGGGATATCTTCGTGTGTACGACTACTATTTACTGGTGATGAAGATTCGTGAATGTCATCATCTTGTACATAGGCGTCATAGTCAAAGTCCTCATTCTGTAGAGGATTGTTATAGGTATCATCTTGCAAATCTACATCACCAAAATCACCATCAATTGAAAGTTCCTGTCCTTCTTCTAAAGCTGGATTCTTTTGCAATTCCTCGTTGATACATGCTTGTAATTCACATGCAGGTAACTCCAACATGCGCATCGCTTGTATTTGCGCAGGCGACAACTTGAGTTGTTGCTTCAACTGTTGTGATAATGATAAGGTAGTACTCATGATTGGTTTAGTGTTAAGTGTTTAGTGCTTCTAACACGTTTTGTGTGATATATGCTAATTGCTCTTCATCTAGTTCTGTGTGCATTGGTAGCGACAATACGCAGTTCGCGAGGCGTTCTGCCACGGGGAAATCGCCCTTTTTGTAGCGAGAGTCTTGATATGCCTTTTGCATGTGCAATGGCACAGGATAGTATATCATTGCAGGAATACCTGCCTCTGCTAGCGCATTGCGTAATGCTTCTCGATTCACTTCTATTAGTCGAAGAGTGTACTGATGGAATACGTGAGTGCTATTTGCAGCACGAGTAGGAATCAATATATGTGAATTGTTCTTGAATGCTTCGTCGTAATATGTTGCGGCTTTTTGACGAGCTTCTATGTATTTATCTAAGTGAGGCAATTTAGCATCCAAAACGGCAGCTTGAATACTATCTAGTCTCGAATTGACGCCTATCGTGTCGTGGTAGTAGCGTACTACCATACCATGATTAGCTATAGCGCGCATCTTGGCTGCTAGTTCATCGTCGTTGGTGAAGATTGCACCGCCATCGCCATAGCAACCTAAGTTCTTTGAAGGGAAGAAACTCGTACACCCAATATCGCCCATAGTAGCTGCTTGTTTTTGTGTCCCATTAGCAAAGGTATATACAGCTCCAATAGCCTGGCACGCATCTTCTACGATGTATAGGTTATGCTCCTTGGCGATGGCCATTAGTGCTTCCATGTCAGCACATTGACCAAACAAGTGTACTGGCACAATCGCTTTGGTGCGTGGTGTAATGGCTTTGCGAACAGCCTCCACCGAGATGTTCATCGTATCCCAGTCTACATCTACAACCACGGGCTTCAATCCTAGCAATGCGACTACTTCAGCAGTTGCGATAAAGGTGAAAGTAGGGGTGATAACTTCGTCGCCTGGTTGCAAGCCAAGTGCCATCAACGCAATTTGCAGTGCATCTGTACCGTTGCCTACGGGAATCACATGCTTTGCCCCCGTATATTGTTCCAAGTTCTTTTGAAACGAAATTACAGCAGGACCTTTGATAAATGCTGCCGAATCAATCACAGCTTGAATACTGCGGTCTATATCTTCCTTGATATGCAGGTATTGACTCTGCAAGTCAACCATTTGAATCTTCTTCATTTATTATTCTCCTTATTTCTACATCTCCACAATATATTCCACCTGATGGGGTGAGAAGCGTATATTGGATATATGTGGGTTATTGGTAATAATCTCTATTGGTAAAGTCTCATATGGCTTGGTGGGATAGTGGCATACAGCTTTTAGATCGTTTGCAGTTACTTGCGCAAAATGCGATATTCCCACACGCACGACCACATCAATGGTTGTTGGGAAGGTACGTAGTCGTTTTCCCACAGGTATACCCTGCGGCTTGATGGGTAATGTGAAAGTCTTTTCTGTAAATTGTTCAGCGTACCATGTCACGCACACTTGTGATGGGTGCACGCGCACATTCGTCGTGGTCTTAAGCGGAATGGTCATCGTGATTGAATCTCGTAGGTCCATAACATGCACACTATCGGTCAGTATCTGTTCGATAGTATCTATTTGCTCTTGTACCCCATAGATATTCACGTGGCTGGGCGTTACTCGTGGCTCTCCTACCAATTGGTGTTGTGGTGCTACTGTGAGTTGTGATATTACTGCCACAGGCACAGTTTTCTGCTGTTGGATATAGTATGCTGATGCAATCACTTCGGGGTTTATTTGTTGTATGGCAGTAGAGCCAGGCAATAAGTCTTGTAGTTTGTGTTTTAAAATATCGGTTGAAATAGTTATGTTGCCTTTCTCTGCCTTGATGTAAGGTGCTATGTCAAGGTGTAGGTGAATGTTTTGTTTTTTTATTTGACGCAATTGTTTGCCATTATCGCGAATTTTAATGTTAATAGTAGAGGGGAGTGTTTGTGTCAATACTATTTGGTCGGAAATTTGTTGGTATACCAGAGGCACTTGTATCACAACATCTCTTGGAGAGGACATGGCTCGTCCCCACCAAAAGATGAATGCTAACCCCACAAACAAGCCATAGATTAGTATGTCTTTTCTCAGTAGCCAAAGCCATACTCGCTTGGCTTGTTTGCGTATGTTTTCAGTACATTTCATTCACGTTTTTGCTTCGCGTTGTATGTTACATGTCGCTCTGCGACACTATCTTACTTCGCTTGTTGCTGTTGTTGTGCATCTTCGGCAGCTACATATACGCTACCTTTGTCGACTTTGATTACTACATCTTTGGCTACTTCGATGAGGAAGGTTGTCTCTTGTACCTCTTTCACGTTGCCATAGATGCCACCTGCGGTAACTACTTTGCTGCCTTTGGTAAGGGCATCGCGTTGTTTTTGCAACTCTTTTTGTTTCTTTTGTTGTGGACGAATCATGAAGAAGTAGAATACTACAAATATTAAAATCATCATGATCCAGAATGACCAACCGCCACCTTGTTGTGCGGTTCCCTCAGTTGCAGCTGCTGTTGTTGGTTGAGCTGCTAATAAAAAAATTGAATTTAGCATAGGATTTTATTTTTTAATTAGTTTAAACAGTTGATTATCTGCTTTTAAGTCGTTGACGATGCGATTAAGCACGCCGTTGATAAATACATAGCTCTTGTCGCTTGAGTACTCTTTAGCTAACTCGATATATTCGTTCATAGAGATTTCTAGCGCAATCTCATTGCATTTGCGAATCTCAGTGAGTGCTACCATTAGGATAATCTGGTCCATGTATGCTACGCGGTCAGCTTCCCAGTTCTGTAGGGCGTTGGCTATTAGTGCCTTGTTTTCTTCTGCACACTCAATACTCCACTGTAGCAGATCTTTGGCAAAGGTCAGTTCATCTTCAGAGGTGAACATATCTAATAGTGGCAATTCATCGCTGTCATCTTCTTTGAATCGTTTGAGTGTTTTGATCACATAAGTGATTACCATGTCAATATCTACAGTCCATCCTTCTTGATCAAGTGCTACTTCCATCTCCTCTAATGCGGCGTTGAGGTCTTCGCTCTCAAGTAACAGAGAACCATATATTTTGCGCCAAAGGTTCTTTTCGTCCTCGTAGGTAGGTTTTTCAATTTCCATAAACTCCTTGTAGAAGGGTGCTTCTAGAAGTTTCTTGTATGTACTTTCTATGGCTGACATGCCGACATCCCAACGCAGGTGTTCGTTTTCCATATAGTTGCGTACGCGACGGTTATTGAATATCTGTTGCGCGATACGGTTGTTTACGAATTTGCGATTAGCGTTATACGTTTGATGGAGTACGGTTGCACGGCGTTCATTTTCTGCTATTTGCTCTTCAGCATAGGTGGTAAGTTCATCTGCGAAGTTGAGCATCATCATGTACAGACTGTACGTGCTTGAGAATTTATTTAGCAGCATTTTGCGTGCAGATAGAGCGGTGTGATCACTACCGCTATACATTGCAAAGAGTGTTTGAACAACTTTCGTTCTGACTAATGTACGATTTATCATAATCTATAAGTTCGCTTTTATGGTGCAAAGGTAGTGCTTTTTTCTGACATACGCAAACAAACACTTGGAAATAATTGGTTTTTTCTATCTTTTTGCTATTTGCAAATACCAAACCTTCTTTTTTATTTTAGGCAGATTACATGCTGATCCATTTAGGAAGTATTAGGAATAGTGTGTTTATTGTCCGTTTATAGTGCGTTTATAGTGCGTGAATAGTGCGTAATATATAAAGTATTTTGAACACATTGTTTACTTCTCAATGTTCACTTTTTTACTAAAATATTTGCATATGTGCATTTTTTGTAGTACCTTTGTCGAAAATTAACTAATTAGATAGATTAAAGAGATGGAAAATCGTAGATTTGAAGGAAAAAGTGAGCCAGAAATCGTGTATTCACGCAGCGTGAAAGCAGGTAAACGCATTTATTATCTAGATGTGAAGAAGGCACGTAATGAAGACTTGTATCTCTGCATTACAGAGAGCAAACGCAAGCAGACAGGTGAAGCAGAACCACCACAATTTGAGAAGCACAAGGTGTTCCTCTACAAGGAGGATTTTGCACATTTTACAGAAGGATTGAATGACGTGATCTCCTTTGTGCAAAGTCAATTAGGTGCTATTGAAGAGCGTCAAGAATGGGTTCCTGAATATGAAAATGAAGAGGCTAAAACAGAAAGCAAAGAAGAAAAGAACGAAGATAAATCGTTGTTAGGTAGCCTCTTGAATAAATTGAAAAATTAAGAATTGGGAACACTTCACTATTATTTAGTGAAGTGCTTCAATTATGGCATCTGCTACCTCCTGCTTGAGAAGAAGTGGGAGGTCTTTTTTTGTGCCATCGGTATAGAGTAGGGTAACCTTATTGGTGTCCACACCAAAACCAGCACCTGAATCTTGTAAGGAGTTGAGAACAATCATATCTAAGTTTTTGGATTGCAATTTTCGCAAAGCATTAGCTTGCTCATCATGCGTTTCCAGTGCAAAACCTATTAATAGTTTCTCACCTTTTTCCTTCCCTAGTGTTGCCGCGATATCGGTGGTGGTTGTTAGTTCAATTGACAGTTGAGAGTTGATAGTTGAGAGTTCTTGCTTTTTTAGTTTTCTGTCAGCTATTTTGCATGGTGTGAAATCGGCTACTGCCGCGCACAAAATAGTGATGTCGGCTTGCTTAAAAGCCGATATTGTGGCTTCGCACATCTCAGCACTTGATACCACATTTACTATTTTTAATGGACAGAAAGTTTGCCATGCTTGGAGCGATAAGTGGGTAGGACCTGTGATCAGAGTAACTTCTGCACCCCTATTGAGGCATGCTCGTACGAGCGCGTAGCCCATCTTACCTGTAGATGCATTGCTGATATAACGCACAGGGTCTATAGCTTCCTGTGTAGGACCTGCAGTAATGAGTACACGTTTGCCCATAAGGGTCTTGGGTGTCAGTGCATATTCTACTGCTGCCGCAAGCACGTCCACTTCTTGCATACGTCCTTTACCCGTTGTACCACATGCCAATTCGCCACTGGCAGCATCGAGCATGGTAATGTTGTCCCACTGTGATAGCATACATATGGCTTGTTGCGTAGCAGGGGATTCGTACATGTGTGTATTCATTGCTGGCGCAATCACTATAGGCTTGCGCATGGCAGCAAATGTGGTGGTCAGGGCATCATCGGCAATACCATGTGCCATCTTGCTAAGCACGTTGGCGGTGGCAGGTGCAATAATCATTAAATCAGCCCAGTCAGGTAGGGATATGTGTTCGGTACTATGCTCGTTGATAGAGGCAAAGACATCTGAATAAACTTTATGCCCACTGACGGTTTGTAGTGTAAGAGAAGTGACAAACTCCAAGGCATGCTTGGTAGCTGTCACTTGCACATCGGCACCTGCTTTCTTGAGTAGGCGGATTAGTTCTGGAATTTTATAGGCTGCAATGCCCCCACTGATTCCAACTAAAATATGTTTGCCTTGTAGAATCACTTCAAAAGGTCATCACGATTGCTGCCGCGATAGATGAGTTGGTCATCAATCAACTCTTGGGTTGCAATTAGTGTAGCTTTAGGCATTGCTTCGTAGCTTTTTGAGATTTCGATTTGCTCTTGGTTTTCAAAAGTTTCATCTGCTGAATCTTGTGGAATAGAGAAGTCTTGCAACTTGCCATCAAGTTCCTTCTTGAGTGTGGTGCTAATTTGATTGCTTCGTTTACCGATAATAGCTACGGTTTCATACACATTGCCTACCTTCTCGGTAAGCTCGTTCATGTCCCTTGTAATAGTGGTTTTGGGAGCAGTTGTTTTTTTGTAATCAATCATATTATTGTAATATTTTTTTTATTTCTTTATTCATTTTTTCAGCTGCAGGGATGTGCTTTGAGTTGGGATATTCTGTAATAAAACTATAATATTCATCTTCGGCATCTCGAGCTCGCTCTTCCTTTTTGCTATCGACAGAATTTATCATTTGTTGGTATTTGGACTGGAATATCAACCAGTTGAGTTCTTCTTGATGTTTATTGGTTGGATATTCCTTCAGTGCATTTTTGGCTACAACCTCAGCACTCAAATAATTGTTTCCTAAATACGTGCCAAGGTTGTAATAGAGTTTAGCATTGAGATATTCTTTGTATGCTAATTTGTCGTAAAGTTCGTTCATTTCCTTGTATGCTTGTTCGGCATATTGACTCTCAGGATAGAGTTCTACAAATTGCGTAAAGAAGTCAATAGCTTTTTTTGTGTCGGTTTGATCAAGACGTGCATCTGGTGCATCTAAATAATAACAATGCCCTACTTGAAAACGCGCTTCAATAATATATCGTCCTTTAGGGTAGTTGCGAATATATGCTTGGTAATATTCGGCTGCAGATACATAGTCTTTTTGACCCATGTAACAACGTGATAGATAGGCAAGTACATCTTGCGAACGATCGGTGCCTTTGTAGTAACTAGTAACTTCATCGAAGAGCGTTTGTGCTTTTACATATTGTTCGTCGTTAAAGTACATCAATGCTTTTTGATACTTAAAGTCAGGGTCTTTGGACTTCAATATCTGCTGATACTCTCCGCAACCATACAAACCAAATATGCCCATAAATAGGCATACAAACCATTTCCTATTCTTTAACCCTCTTTTCATTACTAAAAGCCCCTTTTAAGTCAAATTACAAAATCAGCCTACAAAGGTACTGCTTTTTTTGCATATGTGCAAATAAAAATGTTTTTTTGGCAAAAATTTATCTATCTTGCCACTTTTCGGAAGTGGCAATTCGTAATGTATCGCTGTCAGCAATAATCAGGTAGCACGATGCATCGGTTGTTTGTTCGATCATGTCTAATGCTTCTTTTTCGCCCAATACCATGCACGCAGTGGCTAAGGCATCTGCTCGCATACAGCTACTAGCGCATACTGTAGCACTCAGTAACGAATGGGTAACGGGGTAACCCGAACGTGGGTCGATAGTATGGCTTCGGCGTTCACCATTGACAAAATAATATTGCAAATAGTTGCCCGATGTAGCCATACAGAGCTGGCTACTTTCAATAATTTCTTGCAACTCTTTTTCTACTCCTTGCGCATTAATAGTAGGGCGACTAATACCCACACGCCAAGGATTACCCCTGTCATTTACACCTTGCAAAACAACTTCGCCACCAATATCCACGAGTAGATTTTTACATCCATTTTGGCGTAGCAAATCTGCTACTATATCGCATGCGAACCCTTTCGCTATTGCGCTAGCATCTAATGTAGTACGTTCATCTTCCTTCTTTAAATAATGATTAACAAGACGTATTTTTTTATAACCCACAAAAGTTCGTAAACTATCTAGATTGATGTCCTGATTTCTAGTCTTTAAGTCATTGTTCTTTGTCCCAAATCCCCATGCATTGACCAAAGGTGCTACAGTGATGTCGAAAGCTCCTTGAGACAACTCACTAACATCGCAGGCTTCGTGATACATAATTTCAAACAATGAATCACATGGGACAACGTCATTGCGATTGATTTGGCTAATCACAGAACTAGAATTGAACATGCTCAAAGATTGATCAACATCTTTAAGACGTTGCTTGATAGCATTATGTAGGTCATAGGTGGCTTCGTAACGGATATTATAATACGTGCCAAATACATTTCCTTGGTTGTGAAAAAACTGTTTCTTAGGTGTATCAGGCAATAATAGCAGCAAGAGTGCTGCTATTATTGCTAATCCTAGTGCAATCCACTTTTTCATAATAATTGTAAATGGTTTTACCACTCGCTACTAAAGTACAAACAACCGCCTATTCCCCAATTTAGACGCTGATTCTCTTTATTAATCAATTCGGTGGTAACATTTGTTTTATCAATACCATAGCAATTGAGCATACACTCTGCCCAAGCACCAAAAGCGATTCCTTTGAATTCGAATTCGCGTTCTACGCGCAGATGAACATTGTTGATAGCTACAGTTTGAGCATTCTTCCATACTTCTTCGTAGTAAGAATACATACCTCTCCATGGGGTGAAACCAACGCTAGTGTTTAGCATGATGCCCAAAGGCAATTCGAATGCATAGCCTACTTCGATATAGGTGGACCAAGCACGTTGCCATTTCCCCTCGTCGTTAAGATAGCAATCGTCACCGTAAATTGTTGTGTACCAATCTACTGAAAATGGAATCTTCTCAATCAAATCACCTAAATGGAAGCCCGCATGTGCCTCCATAGTAGTGTATGATTTCTGCTCTTGTGCTTTGAAACCACCACGAGGAAAATAAGCATCGCCACCAAAATAATATAGGTGAGTCAAATCAACTTGTAAACCATAGTTATCGTAACCAATGGTGATATCCAACTCTGGATTGATGTTTTCAAAAGTCCAGTTGTCAGCACCGATATTTGCCCAACCAGATACATACAATCCCTTCCAGTCAATTGTTACAGAAGGTTGGATGGATATACCTCCCAAATTTAAGCCACGCCAAAGATACGAACTAACAATATCTGTTCCAACTTCGATAGAAAGACCTATTTCTTTTTTCTCTTCGTTCTTTGCTGTTTCAGGGTCTGTTTTGGTTTCTTCTGCAAAAGCCTTAATAGGCAAAACACTAACGCTAAACAGCGCTAGTGTTAAAGTTAAATAGTTGAATTTCATTTTTTTATGCTTGTTAAAGTGCATGCTTGCTAGCCCAAGCGATGCGGAGAGCAACTTCCAGAATTTTCGTATCTTCTAATATTACGATACCGCCATCTGGTCCTTGCTCAATGTGATAACCAGCCACTGCAGTACCATTGAAGTATGCGCGAACGTCATCAGCTGTAATTCCTAACTCTTCAGCAATCACAGCTGAACTACCTTTTGGCATACTGTCTTTAACTTCACGGAGTTGATTAAATGTTGTGCGAATCATAGTAACTAATTCATTTATAGTTAATAATTAAATTTTTGTTTATCTTTTTGATACTTATGTCAAGTATTCGACCGCAAAGGTACAAAATAATTTTCAATTATGCAAATTTTTTCTTAATTCTGTAGAAGAAATATCAAAATATGGTGCTCCTGCCAAATAAATAATCTCCTTAGCCTCCAACTTTTCACCTTTCACCTTTTCGTTTTCACTTTTTCTCGGATAAACAAACACGCGATAGTTGTCCAATATGTATTGGTATTCTCGCCATTGGTCGAAAATGCGTAGGTTGTCTTCGCCGATGATGAGTGTGAATTCGTGTTCGGGATATTCTTTCGCGAGCGCGCGCAATGTATTAGCGGTGTAGGTTGGGCGTGGCAAATGAAATTCAAAGTCCGATACGATAATCCTACCTTTCGCCTCTTCGCTCTCTTGCCTCATCGTCTTATTGCCCAATAGCCCATCGCCAATCGCCTCTTTAGCAGCAGCCAAACGTTCTTGTTCATCTGCTAATATGCTTTTGTCTTTCAGTGGGTTATTCGGTGATATCATCATCCACACCTCTTCCAAATTGGTATTTTCAATCACCCATTTGGCTAGTCCGATATGTCCATAATGTATCGGATTAAATGACCCACCATAAATACCTATCTTCATATTTACAATTTGACTAGTTTATCTAGTTCTCGTTTGGCCGTCGCTAGGTTATCATTTACAATAATCTTGTCAAAGTGTGGTGCATCTGCCATTTCTATTTCGGCTTTGGCGAGGCGTTTTTGTATCATTTCTTCGCTCGTATCGCCGCGCCCATGCAGGCGGCGCGATAATTCTTCTACTGAAGGTGGTGCAATGAATATGGCCAATGCGTCATCGCCAAATATACGTTTTAGATTAATGCCGCCTTTGACATCAATGTCAAAAACAATAGTACGCCCTGCTGACTGAATACGTTCAATCTCTGATTTGAGCGTACCATAGTATAATCCCTCATACACTTGCTCATACTCCACGAAATCGTTGTTTTGGATGTGTTGCTCAAATTCTTCGCGCGAAATAAAGTAATATTCTTTACCATGTTGTTCTTGCCCACGCGGAGCGCGGGTTGTAGCAGAAATAGACAACTCATACTTGCCTGGATAGGTTTCTAACAAGTGTTTAACCATGGTTGATTTGCCCGATCCACTGGGCGCACACAAAATAATTATCATAATACGTTTAAAACTTGTTCTTTGATTTGCTCAAGGATATCCTTCATCTTTACCACGATAATCTGCATCTCGCTTTGGTTGCTCTTGCTGCCAAGGGTGTTAATCTCACGTCCCATCTCTTGAGCAATGAATCCAAGTTTCTTGCCCACACCAGATCCCTCGTTATCCATCGTCTCGCGGAAGTACTTGAGGTGGTTGGTAAGGCGCACTTTCTCCTCTGTGATGTCCAACTTCTCGAGGTAGAATATCATCTCTTGCTCCAGACGATTGCGGTCGATGGCTTGCTGCGTTGCAGCAGACAATTGCTCCAAGTTCGCCTCGATGCGTGTTTTGATTTTCTCTACGCGGCTTTGCTCGTAAGGTTCTACCTCAGCCAGCAGCCCTGCGATAGCATCCAATTTCTCGCTGAACATCTGGTAGAGCGATGTGCCCTCTTGTTCGCGGAAAGCATTGAACTGCACGATAGCCGCCTCTATGGTTTGCAGCACTAGTGCCCATTCCTCATCACTCACTTCGCCGCAGTCTTGCACCTTAGTGACATCGGGCATGCGCAAGATAGCAGAAACAATATCTTGGTGGTTAGTCCAGCCCAATTCGCTTTGTAGAGCAGTAAGCTCCTTATAATAATATGCAAATGCCTCGCGGTTGATAGGCGCAAAAGTGGCAGTATTCTCGCCTTGTACAGCATCTTGGTAGTAGATGCTGAGGTCGATTTTTCCGCGTTCGAGGCGTTGCGCAATCAGCGTGCGAATATCCAACTCCTTGCTGCGCAATTGTGGGGCTATACGCACACTGAGGTCCATAGATTTGGAATTCAAACTGCGTATCTCTACCACGAGTTTTTTATTGTTCGCTACTTGGTTCTCGGCCTTGCCGTAACCTGTCATGGAATATATCATAATGATTTACTATTTTTGGGTATCTCTACCTTGTTTTGTTGGAATGTGTTGGGTGGAGTAGGTTGGTCATCATTCTTAGTGGTGTCTTTTACTTGTTCTTGGAACACGGCAGGCGGACCATACAATACCATAACCTTCTCGCTTTGCAAAGGTATATCTTTGGGGCTTTTGCACCCACTCAACAGTGCAATCAATGCACCTAATATTAAATTGATTTTTGTTCTCATTTTCCGATACAGAATTTACTAAAGATATTATTTAGTACCTCTTGCGAGGTGATTTGTCCTGTTATTTCGCCAAGTGCAGTAAGGCAGTCTTGCAAATCCATACTAAGGAACTCGCCGCTGATTTGCATGCTCAATCCGTCTTGTACGCGGTGTATGGCTTCTTGTGCACGCACTAACGCTTCGTAATGCCGTGTGTTGCTGATAGTTACGGCATTTCTTGTGTTGAATTGCTCTTTTGCGAATAATATAAGTTGTTCTTTTATACTACTCACTTCGCCATTCTTCGCGGAGATATAAATAGCATTTTCTGGCGGAGTGAACGAAGGTAGGATATCAGCCTTGTTGAAGACGTGAATAATCTTCTTTTCTTGTATATCGGGGAGCGCGGATAGTATGTCGCTCGCGTCTTGTGTAGGGTCTTGCAAATGGATGATTATTGCAGCTCGTTGTGCAGCTTGGCGACTGCGCTCAATTCCTAAATTTTCTATTGTGTCATTCGTCACGCGCATGCCCGCGGTGTCAATAAAACGGAATAGCATACCGCCTATTACCAACGTATCCTCCACCGTGTCGCGTGTAGTACCTTGTATGTCACTTACGATGGCGCGTTCTTCGCCAAGCAGGGCATTGAGTAGGGTAGATTTGCCTACATTGGGCGCGCCGATAATTGCCACAGGAATACCTTGTTTGATGGCGTTGCCCGTCTTGAAAGATGCAACCAATGCACCGATAGTGCTGTCAATTTCGTCGGCGAGAGCATTGAGTTGTGTGCGGTCGGCAAACTCCAATTCCTCGTGATCGGCAAAATCCAATTCCAACTCGATGAGCGAAGTGAAGGTCAGTAGTCGTTCGCGCAATGCTGCCAACTCGTTGGATATTCCACCACGCAACTGGCTGAGCGCCAAGTCTTTTTCGGCTTTGGTTTGTGCGGCAATCAGGTCGGCTACGGCTTCGGCTTCGGTGAGATCCATCTTTCCGTTGAGAAATGCGCGCTGCGTAAATTCGCCTGCTTTAGCCAATTGGCAACCTGCGTCCACGAGCCATTGCAGAAGCGTTTGCTGGATATACATGCTGCCGTGGCATGCTATCTCTACTACATCTTCGCCCGTAAACGAATGTGGCGCACGAAATACACTCACCAATACCTCATCAAGAACCTCATTGGATTCCCGATTCGCGACTCTGGAAGCCCTCCTCAATTCTCCGTAATGCACGGTGTATGCAGGGGCTTCCGTCAGCGACTTTCGCCCATGAAACAATGTGTCCACAATCTGTATTGCAGACTCACCGCTCACACGCATAACGGCTATTCCTCCGCTACCGTAAGGGGTTGATATGGCGCAAATTGTGTTCATTTCTTTAGTCTAATCCATTGCCATTCGTTCTTGCTTCGTGTCTCAACATGCTGTAGTCCCACAGCTTCTGCCGCTTCTATTAGGTATGGGATATCGTCTGCGTAGAAACCGCTTAACCAAACTTCTCCGCCATGTTTTAGATATTGGGCATACAAAGGTATTTGTGCGACTAGAATATTTCGGTGGATATTGGCAAGGATGAAATGATATTCTCCTGCGGGAGGTGTGTCGCCTAATCGCACATCCAGTTTTACATGATTTGCTGCGGCATTCTCCAATGTGTTGGTGACACTCTTGTCATCTATATCCACGGCAACCACATGTGCTGCGCCACATTTCTTTGCCATGATGCCCAACACACCCGTGCCACAACCCATGTCTAATACCAACGCGTTTCGATCCAGTCGATAGTCTTCAGCAGCTTCCAGCAATGCTTCTATCATCATACTGGTTGTTTCATGATGACCTGCGCCAAAAGCACAATGGGGCGTAATGCGTATACCAAAAGGCAGTTCTTCGACCTCGTGTTCTGCTTCCCATGCAGCATTCCAATTGATGTCTTCACATTCTTCAATACCAAGCATTTCGACCCCCTCTGTGTCCGCAATTAAGGTGTTCAATAGGGCTTTATTGGCGCTCAATACACTGGTTTGAATATAGGCGTTGGATTGGTCGAAAACTTCAAAACCAATATCGCACATTGCCTGCTCAAACAAGTCCTGTTGCCAAGTTTCTGCAAATGTATATTTTAGATGTACCACGGAGTACAGCATATCTTTTTTAGCTTATCCAAGAGCCACAAGCAGTTTATAAATAAGGATTATATAGTTTCTCATGCCCGATGGTGGTGGCATATCCATGACCAGGATATACTGTGGTCTCAGCGGGTAGCACGATAAGTTTTTTTAGAGAACGAATGAGTGTAGCCATATCACCTCCGGGTAGGTCTGTACGTCCGATGGATTCTTGGAAGAGTGTGTCACCAGTAAAAAGCATATTCTCTTGGGGTAAGTAGTAACAAACTGCATCTTCTTTGTGCCCAGGTGTAGTGATGACTTCAATATCAAAGTATGGAATATCTAATTTCCCTTCTTGGGGTTGTATGATGGCTTGCAAGTTATATTGTTTTTCAACCCATTGCATACCGCAAACATGGTCAGGATGTGCGTGGGTAATGAGCAGAGCTACAGGCGTGAGTTGTTCCTTGTTAATGTACTCTGCTAATCGCTGTTGTTCATGCTGCTCGTACATACCTGCATCAATGATTACTGCATGTTTTTTGGTGTCAGTAATCACGTAAGTACATTCACGATAGGGATTGAAATAAAATACCTTAATGTTGACCATATATTATAATGGTAGATAAATGACAAATTTCTCTTTATACCACTCATCGTGGAAGAAATCGGTGATAGGAGTACTCTCTACGTATTTTTGAAATGGTTGTAACTCGCCAGCCAATTTCCCTCCCTTGAGCACCATCAAACCATTTGGCATCGCATTTTGATGTTTGTGACTCACGTTCTTTCTTACCAATTTTACCAAGTCAGGGAGAGGCATTACTGCACGACTGATAACAAAGTCATATTGCCCTTTCTCCTCTTCTATGCGCTCTTGCACGCAGCGAACATTCTCTAAACCAAGACTTTTAGCCACTTCGCTTGCCACGCGCACCTTTTTACCAATGCTATCCACTAATGTGAATTGACATTCTGGAAAGAGAATTGCTAACGGAATACCTGGAAAACCGCCTCCTGTACCTACGTCGAGTAGGGTAGTGCCTGGTTGAAAATTTAACACTTTGGCTATTGCCAATGAATGTTGAATATGATGCGGATATAGATTGTCAATATCTTTGCGTGATATGACATTGATCTTAGCATTCCAATCACGATAGAGCTCGCCAAGTTGTAAGAACTGCTCTATTTGCAGAGCCGTCAAGGAGAAATGCTCCCTGACGGCCGCCACGCCTGCATAATCTAGTTCAAGATAGTTCAACATTGTTCAAAATGGTTCAACGTTGTTCTAGTATTCTAAAAGTTTTATTGGTTAGAGATTATTATCCTAAATTGGTGAAGACATTTTGTACATCCTCATCTTCTTCAATGCGGTCAATTAGTTTTTGTACACTTTCCATTTCCTCGTCGGTCAATGTTTTTGTGTCGTTTGGAATACGTACAAACTCGCATGATTGAATCTCAAAGCCGTTGTCTTCGAGGTATTTTTGCATCTGTGAGTATTGGTTGAAGTCACCGTAAATAACGATAGTACCTTCTTCTTCGTCGTGACCTAACTCCTCCACACCGAAGTCAATCAATTCCAATTCCAGTTCATCCAAATCTATGCCCTCTTTTGCTGATACGGTGAAGCAAGCTTTACGATCAAAGAGGAATTGCAAACACCCTTGTGTACCTAAGTTACCACCATGTTTGGTGAAATATGAACGTATGTTGGCTACAGTACGCATATTGTTATCAGTAGCTGTTTCTACGAAGATAGCTACACCATGAGGACCATATCCCTCGTAGCAAATCTCTTTGTAACCTTCAGATGATTTGTCGGTTGCTTTCTTGATGGCACGCTCGATATTCTCCTTTGGCATATTCTCCTTCTTACACTGTTGCATGAGTGTACGTAGACGTGGGTTGCTATCAGGATCTGGTCCTCCATCGCGTGCTGCCATAGTGATTTCCTTTCCTAACTTAGTAAATACACGGGCCATATGACCCCAACGTTTTAATTTTGTCGCTTTGCGATATTCAAAAGCTCTTCCCATATGATGTAATGTTAAATTTTATTTTGTGATTGTCGTATCTGTATTTTGTACTGTATTATGGACAGTGTCAGTTGGTTGTACGCGGTCATAAACTGTTTCATAGGTTACTTCTTCAAACGTGATGTTGAACTCTACGCGACGGTTCTTTGCGCGACCGGCACTAGTTTTATTGTCTGCAATTGGTTTGTCTGGACCATAGCCATGTGCGCTTAAACGTTCTGCAGGAACACCCTTACCTATCAAATAGGTACGTACAGCTTGGGCACGGCGCTCAGACAAATCTACATTGTAGTCATGTTTACCCACATTGTCAGTGTGACCTTGTACTTCAATGATGTAATTGCTGTTATCAATGAAAATTTTTGCAATATCATCCAAAATCTTGTATGAGGTCTTCTTAATAGTCGCTTTGCCATTTTCGAATTGAATACCTGACATTGCTTTGTTGAGTAAGTTGCGAATCTCACGTTTTACCTCAGGACAGCCTTTGTTTTCTTTTACGCCAGCGATTGTAGGACAGAGGTCTTCGTAGTCATATACTCCGTCTTTATCAGTATCTAACAGACATCCGTTTTCATCCACATGATTGCGTCCTTCGGCAATAGTATTTGGACATTGGTCAAGATAATCGTAAATACCATCCTTGTCGCTATCTAATGGGCAACCAAATTGATCAATGAAACCATGGGCTGCTTCTGGGGTATTAGGGCACATATCTATATAATCTTCCACGCCATCACCGTCTGTATCAAGTGGACAACCATGTTCATCTAGCATATCGTATGCTGCAGCTGGTGTCCCCGCACATTTATCTAGGTAGTCATATATACCATCACCATCTGTATCTAATGGACAACCTTCTGCGTTTAGATAACCAACAGCTTCTGCAGGAGTATTAGAACATACATCACGATAGTCTGCAATTCCATCTGTATCGGTGTCGATAGGACAACCTACAGAGTCAATTAGACCATATGCTGCGGATGGGGTATTAGGACACTCATCCATATAATCTGCTACCCCATCGCCATCGCTATCAAATGGGCAACCCATGTCATCTACACGCACATCAATGGGTGTATTAGCACATAAGTCGAATTTATCCAATACTCCATCTTTATCACTATCTTTTGTTTTTTTCTTATTCGTACCTGCTACTATAGCAATACCAAAAGATACGTTTACTCCTGGTGTTTTGTAAGGAAGAGAGAGTTTTTTGTTGTCAATAACTGCTTGAGCATATGTGAGTGGTACATAGTCGGTTGCTAATGTGAGCATCAAACCATCGTATGGCGCCAATCCCAATGCTGCACCCAAATTACTCCATTTGCCATTTATGAAGGAATACGAAGCTGCGAGATTAAACCAATTACATGGACGGAATGCTGCACCTAATGTAACTTCTTCAGTTATAGTTTGGAGATTGAAACGTGTGTGCGAGTATACGCCTATACCAATACGATCTTCCCAAAACTTAGCATCGATACCTATATTCAGATTTGCCATTAACATTCGATTGATAGGTTGATCTGTTTTGATATTACCTAGCTGTATAGAATCAATATATCCCATAAGAGTGTTTGCCAATTGGTTTGTCAAACTATCTATTTGAAATGCACCATTCTGCATGAACTCGTTATAGTTCATTTCAACACCCGTAAATGTGCCGTCAAGTGATAATTCGCCTGTTGCTAAATGATTCCAGTGAATCATACCCAAATCTGTAACAGCAGCAGTGATCTGGAGGTTTTTGATAGGTTGGTATGTGAAACCTAAGTCTATAGCGCCACCTATACCTGCAGGAGTAATCCAGTTTCGGTAATCATTTCCCACCAAAGAATTAATATCAACTGATTCAAGATTCTCAACATTTGTTGGTAAGTTTTGCCATTGCAAAGGTGCTGCTACTATCATTTTACCATCGCCAGTGGCGTATAATTGATCATAACCAGTCTCCAGTGATAAGGTACTAAGGTCAGCTTGAAGATATGCTTGTCCCAATAATGCTTTTAATTTTCCACCCACAGTCCATTTTTCATTAATACGATGAGAATAGCCTATTGATGCTTCTGTGTAAACCAATGCATTTGCCTGTATCGAAAGAGGACCTATTATACCAGATGTCAAATCATTCAACCCGAATAATTGTTTACCAATACCAACACCAGTTTGTAGATGTTCTGATATATTCAAGTGAAAATAGCCATTCTTACCTGCACGAGCACCTAAACTAAGAATATTTAGATGGGCATCCACATCAATCAATACGTTTTCGGGTTTATTTGCCAACCAATTTGGATTTGCATTTGGGTGTAGTGGTGTGATGGTATTACCCGTGGTAGGATCATTAAATACAAAATCCTGCATGGTAAAGGCATTATTTCCAGCCCATAAACTAGTATAGCCAATCACGGGAAATGTCAAATAGAACCCACTTACAGGCTGAAACGCAGGATTTATGATATGACGCATGGGTGCATTCTCAAGGAAGTAGAGAGTTTGTACCTGTTGTGCATTAATCAATGAAGTAGTCGCAAGGAGAGTGGCTACAAATATAGTACGCAGTGCTGTTTTCATAATGATATCTCCTAACTATTAAAATTACTGATTATTTACTGTGTTTAAATTGAGTATAGCTTCCATATCTGCTCCGACACCTATAGTGATTTGTAACGTCTCATATTCAGTTAATTCAACATTGAATTCACCTTGTGTATCTTGCTCGTAAATATATTGCAACGATTCATCATCCATAGAGATGTTAAATGCAATATCGCGTACTTTTGATAGAGTCTCTGCATTTTCCTTATCAATTGTGATCAGTTCTGCATAAGTCTCTGGTGTCGCATTCCAGTGGTTGTTATTTGCATCAAATTCATGCTTTGGAGCGGGAATAACGATGCTATCAGCATGAAGCAACACCTCGCCGTTCTCATCCAAGAAACTAAATTCTCCTTTAAACTGCAATGGAATAGCATTTTCTATCTTTAGAGCCAATGTTAAAATTGCTTTTTCCAATGTATCAATGACTTCTATACTGCCTAACAACGAGTCCACAGATAAACCACTTAAATCAAGATCACGGATTGTGTCAGAATAAGCGAGTGAGACACCTTGGTTAAATTGAAGTGGTAAATTGCAAACTGCATCTATTTTCAAATCTGTGTTGTCAGTTATTCGTATTTGTGGTGTTTTTTGACGGTTGAAGTCAATCAAGAATTTATATCCAATATTCTCAGGATGTATTGTAAATAAACGATCTATTTGACCGCGATAAACGTCTTTGTCAAATACTACGTGTACCGTAGTTGAATCGCCAATAGCACTAGTTAATGGCAAATATTCATCAGGGCGAAATGGCTTGTAAAATAACTTGCTATCTTTTTCATCAAAAGTTGCATACACAGATTTCCCTTGATTATCCGAAACGTATAAATAATCACCAGTCAACTCCATAGCACCTGCAATCTGAGTAGTAATATACAAATCTACACTTGGATCTGCGAATGGCAATCTCATTTGCTTAAATGAATCCCAACCACTCCACATCTCAGCAATACTGATTTCGTCTGCACCCGACATATCGCTACTTGGTTTAAACATACCCCAAATTGCTTCATAATCAATAAACTCTACCGCAACATAATATTTGAATCCAGCGGTTGATGGAATAAGTATTTGCCCAGCTGATGATGGTACTGTAACGAACATTGTAATAGTCATGTCGCATGTGTTAATGACGTTACCAGAGTACTTGTCTTGATCTTTCTCAGGGTTTAAGTCTTTGTTTTTCATTAGGTTGATGATGAATTGATCCACGTTTATTTCTATATCCTGATCAAAACCATAACCATCACCTCTAGTGTAAATAGTGAGAGTATTGCCTTGAGGACGAGAAAATGTTTCTCCTAAAGTAAGAGTAACTTTATCTATCCACTCCCATTCCAAAGGAAGACCTCCGTTTAGAGAAATGCGACTAACAAAACGAGCATTACGAATTAATGCACTATCTAATCGCTGATGATTTTCATCATGATTAATACTATCTAACTCCAATGTGAAAGGAAAAGTCAACGGAATTTGTATATTGCTATTACCAGTAATTTTACCATCGGATAACAACGAATTATTCGATAACTTTTCGTACACGTCCATTGGTATCGTTTTGTCACTGAAAGACTGCTTCAAGTCTACATTATGAAACTTGCGCGTAATGCTAAATGTATCTCTAAAAGTGAGTACATGATTTTGATTAACATAAATACCAAATTCACCGTCACCAAAGAAATCACCAATGGATGCTTTGATGCTACCAATTGGAGTTGCCAATGTTGCTTTTACGGAGGCAGTTGTGTCAATGTTATTCAAATCTACATCCGCAACACAACTTTGCATAACCACTGTTGAGCATACTATACCCACAAGAAAGAAAATAGTGTTAAAATGTTTCATATTGTATGTAAATATCTTTAAAAATTACTTATTCAGCGCACAAAATTACAACTTTTTTTTGATATACACAAGTATTTACTCATTTTTTATGAAATAAACTTTTTTTGTCGCACGTGTTATTGCTGTGTATAACCAGCGATAATAGCTTTTTACATCCTCACCTTGCAGACTATCTTCGCCTCCTTTGTACGGGTCAATGAACACTCTTTCCCATTGACCACCTTGTGATTTATGCCCTGTGATGGCATAAGCAAAACGTACTTGCAAAGCGTTGTAATACGGTGATTCATAGATGGTTTCTATCAACTTACGACGATTGTGCTGCAACTCGGGATAATCTTCTGCAATCTTATTAAACAACTCTTGTTGCATCGTTTGATTACCATCTCCCGACTCTGCTTGCAAGGTGTCTAACCACAAAACTGCATCTATCTCCCAATCATAATCCAGCAATTTCAACTGTGCATCCGCAAAATGATAACCATACATCTCTCGCACGTTGCGCAAACGAGCCATCTCCACCATGTCACCATTGGCTAAAAATGGCAGATTCTCATACTCTTTTGTCCAAAAATAATTGTTTTTCACAATCATCAACCTGTCACCCGAAGATATTTCATCTTCTTTCCATAGCAAACGTGTGCGAATGCCTTGATTGTAAATATTTGTCCTGCGATTGGTTCGTGTCAGCAGAATCGTTTCTTCCGCACCAACTTCATTATATGCTTCTTCCAATGCTTCCAACAACTGTGCTCCAGACACAGTGCACACGTCTTCACGAAGTACCAGTTTTTTCCATAATACTTCTTTCAAACTGCCTGATGCGACCTCTTCGCCTAGGGCAAACGGACGCAGAATGCTTGCGTTCTGTAATATGCCACTATCCAAGGCTTGACGGGCTACTTCTGTCAGCGTGTGCTCGCATACGTTTAATCCATAACCTGATATGTAATCTGCTGATAATGCAGGAGATACACTGCTTCCTACTGGCGGCAACTGAGCATCATCACCCAGTAATAGCATGCTACATCCTTCGCCACTATACACATAACTCACCAAGTCATCTAATAGCATGCCTGAGCCAAAACCAGAATTATCTCGCACGCCGCTAATCATAGAGGCTTCATCCACTATGAACAAAGTATGCTTATGTAGATTATCGTTGAGTGTAAAGGTATGTTCACCCAATTGTTTTTGCCGATAAATATATTTATGTATCGTGTACGCGCTCGCGTGCGAATAACGTGATAGCACTTTAGCGGCTCTGCCCGTTGGTGCAAGCAGTACTACGCGTTGCTCTAATTGTTTCAACGCTCCTACCAAGGCGGCCATAATACTTGTTTTACCTGTTCCTGCATACCCTCGCAGAATGAAGGCTTTGCGTGGAGTGGGAGAGGTGATGAAACGGCTAAGTTTATCCAATAGTTCTACTTGCCCTTCGTTGGCAACGAAGGGTAATTCTTGTATGATTCTATTTTTGATAAACTGCTCCAGCACCTGTTGATATCCTTTAAAACTCTTAGAACTCCTAATACTTTTTTACTTTTTTTGTCGCCATGCAACAAAAAAGGGTAAGCGGACTACATCGCACCGCTACAACCTTTTACCCTTGCTTCGATCAAGACCTGGGGGAGTTCAAAGGGAGCTGGTCGTGTAGGACTTACCCTATTGCGGCTGCAAAGGTACAACAAAAATTGCACATACGCAAATTTACGAGCATTTTTTTTAAAAAAAATAGAGTTATCTACTGAATTAGTTGTTTATGATCTCCATAGAAAACTCTTATCAATTACGTACCATTTACGTAGGATATACGTAGGATATACGTAACATATA
>CALAUA010000011.1 GCA_937891975.1 uncultured Bacteroidales bacterium | reverse complement strand
AAAAAATGCATTTTTTTTGTAAAAAAAGTGCTTTTTGGCAGAAAAATGACGGTCATGGGCTGCATTTTGCGACCGTAGCTTCGGGGGAATGGTACCGAAGGCAGTGAGGTACCAGGCGGCGTCCGAAGGTACTGCCGCGTCGCTAAATGCAAGGGCGATAGCCCGAAATGGACCAAATATTTTACGGAAAAAATGCATTTTTTTGCAAAAAAAGTGCTTTTTGACAGAAAAAAGAGGGGCAATTCCGCCCCTCTCACGCCAAAATACACGTTATTTTACTTATCTTTGCGTTTTTCCAATTGTTTCTCAATAGCTTCTAGGCAATCATCTATTCCCTCTTCAAAAGTATCACATACTTTTTGGGCAAATAACTCTGCGCCAAAACCCACTACGCGCACGTGCGTTTCCTTATTAAGATTCGTTTCTGGTTTTACGACCGTCAACTGAATCTCCATCTCTGCGGACTCTGGGAGCAACTTCTCATAGCGTTTAGTTTTCTTCTCAATGTGTTTCTCGAGGCGATCTGCAATCTCGAAGTTCACAGCTTTTACGTTCAGTTTCATAAGTCCTCCTTTTTTTATTGGTTAAGTTATTATTGTTACCAAGCTTACACTTGGTTATTCGTCTTGATTTCCGACTTTGGACTTCCGAGTCAACGAGCGCGGATGCGCCGTTTCATAGACCTCTTTCATCTGTTCGAAAGTCGTATGGGTATATACTTGCGTCGCTTCTAAGCTCGAGTGCCCCAACAGCGTTTGTATTGAGCGTATGTCCGCCCCGTTGTTGAGCATTGTCGTGGCGAACGTATGCCTCAATACGTGTGGTGAATGTTTCTTCAGCGTGCTCACCTCTCCCATACGCGCGCGTACTATATTATATACGCCCGCAGCACCTAGTGCCACCCATTCGCCGTTTTTCTTTTTTCGTACAAGAAACGTGCCAAACGCCTCATTTCCCGCCACAAGTTCTCGCTTCACCGCCAGATACTCCCCTATTTCTTTCGCCAGTTGCTCCCCCATTGGCACGATTCGCTCTTTTCTTCGCTTTCCAAACACCCTAATCTGCCGTCCTTGTACGTCCACATCCTTATCTTCCAATGCTGCTAATTCAGCTCGTCGCATACCCGTTTGGTACAACATCTCCACCAGCAGATAATCTCGCATCACTTCCAGCCACTCCTCCTTGTCCATCCCCTCATCGTAACTGGGCACTTTGTTCTGCTGCTTAAACGCTTCCATCTCGCTTTCGCGGAAGAATATCGGCAGGGGTTTATCTGCTTTCGGCACAATCACCGTTCGTGTGATATTCACTTTCACCAGCCCCAGACTGAGCAAGAACCGATACAAACTCTTCACGGCTGATAGTCTGCGTTTTACGCTCCGTGGCGACTGTCCGTCTTCCAACATCTGCAGCATCCACGCCTTCACATCCTCTGCGTCTAATTGTTTTGGGTCAAAATCCTCAATCTCCCACCCCAAGAACGCGCACCACGCTCGCAAGTCATCTCCATACTCCTTCACAGTCCTCTCTGAGTACCGCTTCTCAATCGCTATATGATCCAAAAAACGCTTAATCATATTTTTTTTGCTCCCCTGTTTATAGGGGAGCTGTCAGCTATGCTGACTGAAGGGGTTTCCTTTTTTTCTGCTCCCTTGTTTATAGGGGAGCTGTCAGCTTGCTGACTGAGGGGTTATTTCATAACCTCTTGCCAATATCCAATAGGCGGTACGCCGTCCTATAGCCCAAAGAGGCGTCCTACTTCACTTCCCTTCCGTGCTCTTCCGTTTTCTCAAATGGGAACAAGCCAAAGAGTTCCGCATCAATGCGGTCGGTAACATGGCGGAAGTCTTCTGGATTATCGCCGAACTTTATCGTATCACCATCTATGATCAGCAGCTTGCCCTTGTAATCAGCTATCCAGTTCTCGTAGAGTTCGTTCAATCCCTGCAAATAGTCAATACGCATACTTGCTTCGTAAGCACGACCGCGTTTCTGAATCTGCGCCACCAAGTTTGGTATAGTGGAGCGGATATAAATCATCAGGTCAGGCATCTTCACGAGCGACATCATCAGGTCGAAGAGGTCGCGGTAGTTATCGAAGTCGCGGTCCGACATATACCCTTGACGGTGCAAGTTGGGCGCAAAGATACGTGCATCTTCGTAGATAGTGCGGTCTTGGATGATATATTTATCTTCTTTCGAAATATCCACCACATCCTTGAAGCGTTTGTTCAAGAAATAGACTTGCAAGTTAAACGACCAGCGGCCCATGTCCGCATAAAAATCTTCCAAGTAAGGATTAAACTCCACACTCTCAAAACGTGGCTCCCAACCATAATGTTTGGCGAGCATGTTGGTCAGCGTCGTCTTGCCGCAACCAATATTTCCTGCTACTGCTATATGCATAATCTCAAAATTAACTTCGTTAATGTTATTAGCTTGCTCTGCAAGCGTTCTTTGCGGCTATGCCGCGTTGTTTTGGTTTGCTGCTTCGCGTTATTCTAACCAACAACGTGCCAACGGCACATACAACATAACAACGCCAAAGGCATATAACGTCCAAAGGACATACAACGGCTTTGTGCCAAAACTAAAAGTTTTCGGCACTAAAAAGCCCAAACAGCTCCGCATCTATCTTATTGATCACCTTCCTAAAATCCTCTGCATTCCCCTCAAAATCCATCCCATCGCTCTCTATCACCAGCACTCTGCCTTCGTATTGATGGAAGATAAAATCCTCGTATCGTTCGTTCAAATCGCGCAAATAATCTATCTGCATTGTCTTTTCATAATCGCGTCCACGTTTTTGTATTTGTGCGATGAGCGAAGGCACTGATTTGCGCAGGTATATCATCAGATCGGGCAACTTCATCATCCGCTTCATATGTTCAAACAGCTCCATATATGTCTGATAATCACGCTCTGACAGGTCACCGCGCTTGTAGTTATTCGTCACAAACACATACACGCCCTCGAATATACTTCTATCTTGTACTACAGTATGTCCCACCTCGTTGATGCGAAGCATATCTTTGAAGCGTTCTTTTAGGAAGTAGGTCTCTACGGCAAACGACCAACGTTCGATGTCGGTGTAATAATCTTCCAAATACGGATTAAAACTCACCGACTCGAATCTTGGTTCCCAGCCATAGTACTTCGCCAACATCTTTGTCAATGTTGTTTTCCCTGCACCTATATTTCCCGCTATTGCGATATACATTTAGCCTTTTTTCAAATTTTCCGCAAAATTAGTAAAAATAATTCACATATGCAAGTAAAGCAATTATTTTTTTCTACCAACCTTCATCTCCCCTTTATTGTTTCATCGATAATTTAGTTGAAAACTATTCGCATTCACTTAAGATTCAGCGCACGAGTTTCGCTCAAGGTCTATCGGGGTCCCCGAAAATCTATTGATTTTTGGGGAGAGGAGAAATGGCGGCAAGCCAAACTCGCGCGCGAGTTTCATCTTGCAAGCCCATTTCGACGAAGGAGCGGTAGCAATTTACGGAGTACGCAGTATGCTATAAGTCGCGTTATAATAAGATTTATTAAGATTTCGTGAGCGCAGCGAGCAGGAGCTTCTATTTCTTTCAACTAAATTGTCAAAGAACCTAAAATAACCCTATAAATCTTTAGTGATTCTTTAGTTATTCTTTAGTTATTCTTAGGTGATTCATAGGTGATTTATAGGTTATTTAGCTCCTTTTACCGAGTCCCGGCCAACCAATAGACGCCCCTATCCGCTCTTACAAAACGATAGATATTTTCACTTTTATGCAACTTTTTGCTACTTTTTGTGAAAAAAAATTTGGTGGTTTGAAAATTTATCACTACCTTTGTCGCCTATTTTATCGGTTTTTCAACGTAATAAAACCAATTTTAGTCTGTTTTTTCTACGAGAAACGAACGTAGAAACACATAACAATTATCATTATTAACTCTTAAAACAAATTTCTTATGAAAAAGATTTATGCTTTATTCATGACGTTGTGCTTAATCATTAGCGCAACTGCTACGCCACTTGCTGGTGTAGCCAAGAAGAGCTATCCTCTGTATCAACCACAGGTAGTAAAAGCAGAATTGGCACCTTCTATGCACAAAGCTCCTGCTGCAACCCAAGGCTTGCAGTACGATGCGGAAGCTGGTGAGTTGATCCGTTACTACAACGAGACTGACCAGATTGCTATTGATGCAAATTACCTTGCACAAGGTAACTTGTACATCGACATCATGGCAGGTGATAAAAGCGATTACCTCACATTGTTGCTCTTCGTTGAAGACACCGTAGAGGGCGCTATCATCCCAGAGGGTACATACCCTATCACTAGCGAGCCTGCTTACAACACTGCTCTTGCATCTCAAGGTTATTCCGCTACTCAAGGCGTTATTCCTTGCGCATACTACCCATTGGTAGAGCAAGGTGGCACACTCTACATCAATACCCCTATGTACTTCATGCAAAGTGGTAATATCGTTGTAGAGCACGTAAATGGTGCTCCTAAAATCACCATCAACGCTGTTAACTCTAACAACGTACCTATGACCATCGTGTTCGAGATAGGTGGCAAGAGCGAGAAGGTAGAGGTAAAAACTCCTCTCAAATACGACGCTACTGCTGCTGACGGCGCACTCGACTACACATACGGCGAGGACGCTGTTGCTGAAACTACAGACAAAGGTTTCTATGGTATGCTTGACGTAGCTGATGCTACCAGCATGTTGGCACTCTTGTTCGTTTATCCAGAAGGTGTAGCAGATGCTGAGACTACTATCCCTGCTGGTACTTACACCATCAGCGACAGCCAAGCTGCTGGTACCGTATTGGCAAGCTCAGGTGTAAGCAACACAGGTGGCGTAGGCTACTCTTTCTACGCAAAAACCAACGCGCAAGGACAATTGGTTCCACCTCTCTACTTCCCAGTAGAGGGTACTGTTGAGGTAACCAAAGTGGACGGCAAACTCAAAGTGGAGGTGAATGCTCTCAACTCTAACGACGTTCCTGTTCACGTAGTGTACGACGCTACTTCTGCTGAGCCAGAGTACGCACTTGAGGAGACTGTTGAGATCTCTAACTTGACTACTGATATCCTAACTGTTGGTGAGGCTACATATTTGCAACTCACTGGTCGCAACGATATGCTTGATTCTGACGTACAATTGTTCCTCAATAACTATACTGGCGAGGACAAAGAGTACGAAGTAAACGTTGAGAACTCTCTCATGACCTTCGGTGGTATCGAATTGACCGTAGTTGAAGGTAAAATTGCTCAAGCTACTGACCCAGAGAAGGGCCAAGTTTACACAGGTCGCGTCATCGCTTCTGCTGAAGAAGAGGGCGAAGTAATGCTCGTTGCTCTCGACCTCATCATGTACGCTGCTCCTGCTGTTGAACTAGAAATCATCGATGCAGTTGCAAGCGTAGATGAAGCAGGCAGATTAGTTCTCACTGCAGAATGGACTGATACTGTTTCGATGGTTACTTACCCAGTATCTATCGCTGTTGCTGGTTATAACGAGGCTGATCTTGATGAGGATGGCTTCGAAGAGTATGAAGGTGCTCAAGTTAGTGAGATCCAGATTGGTGACGACGACAATTGGTTCGACTTCGCAGTGGCTAACGCTGTAGCAATCTTCAAAGAAGGCAATGCTGTTACTATTGAAGCTGAATACACCAGTGGGAATACTGGTGCTACATACTATGTATATGCCGAAGGTGAAATGCAAGGTGGCGAAGATCCAGACTACATGCTTCTCGAAGACAATATCACCAACTTGGTAATTGACCTCGAGAGCATGGCAATCATTGGTGGTCCAAGTACAATGTGGCAAGTTGAGGTTTACCTTGGCCTTGCAGAAGATGACAATATGGACGGTCAATGGTCATTGTCACCAGAAAGTTCAGTGGCTATCATGGGCCTTGACGCTCGCTTCATCGATGGTTATGTTTACGATATTGATGCAAACGCTCCTGCTGCTAAGGCTGTATTGCATGTAGAGGATAACGGTTCCTTCTATGAAATCAAACTTGATATGACTTCTACCCCACAAGAGGCTATCGTGGTAGTAGTAGAAGATGCAACTGTTCAAATCGATACTATTCCTCTCTTCGGTGATCAAGTTGACTACGCATTGAAGATGACTGCTGACTGGACATATGCAGAGGACGGCGTTACTTACCCAGTATTGGTTGAGGTTCCTGTTTACTATCCAGAAGCAACTGAGCCATCTGAGATGACATGTACTGTGACTATCGGTGAAGATGACTATGATCCATGGCTTGGCTTCGGTGAGGGTACACTTACTATCACTACTGTAGATGGTGTGGTTACCGCTAAGGGTATCGTTGCTAACCCATACACTGGTGTTGCATTTGATGTTACCGTTTCTGGTAAGTTGCCACAAGGTCCAGGAACAGGCGTTGATGATATCAACACCACCGTTGCTCCTACCAAGGTGATGAAGAATGGTCAACTCATCATCATCAAAGATGGTGTTGAGTATAGCGCACAAGGTGCTGTCGTAAAGTAATTGAAAACAAACCAGTTAGTGCTGCTACGATAGCAGTGTTTCACACTGCAAGCAATACTAACAACATACAGAGAAAAAGGCTGCCTACTGAGACAGCCTTTTTCCTATTTTAATAGCCAGACAACAAGCAGCTGCTTGCAGATTACTCGGGTTATTCGTAGAATACTATAACATTTTTAAGTGAAAATATTTGCATATTTGCAAAAAATTTAGTACCTTTGTCGCCCTATTCGGATATATTCCGAGTAACCTCAATTTTTACTAACACTAGAAATCTATTGATCCCATGAAGAAATCTACATTTTTATTAACCGCATTGCTCATTAGCATGATGAGTCTTGCAGCAGAGTACGCAAAGATAACAACTACTCCTGAGGACTGGAGCGGCGAATATCTTTTGGTATATGAAAACGAGACTTCCGCACACGTGTGGACAGGTGTCGATGTTGCTAGTTGCTACGTAGAAGCCACTATTGAGGACGGGAAAATATACGGTGATGACCTAACAACCATCACCATCGCTCCTATGAACGGCGGCTACGCCATCCTTACCAATGGCGGCGACAACAACGGCAAATACATCTGCGGACAAGCTGACAACAACAAACTGCTATTCAAAGACGAAGCCCAACTTAACACCTTGGAGTATGACGCAGAGAACGGCGGTGTCATCATCACAAGCAACACTTCCGTGATGCGCTTCAACAAAGCCAGCAACAACATGCGATTCCGCTATTTCAAAGCCGAGACATACGCCAAGCAACAGATCGTTCAACTATACAAGAAAGCAGAAGCCACTATCGAACCCGAGGCAGAACCAAAGGTACAATCGGGAATCTTCTCTGTTGCCGCTGACAAGCAAATTGAGTTCGCACCAGGCAACCTCCAATTCCATACAGGAGACTCTACTTGGCGCTTCGCTAGCCAACAATACAACTATGTCGGCAAACAAAACATTGAACTTGGCAACCCAGAATTCAAAGGATGGATTGATATGTTCGGTTGGAGTTCTACATCCACTTACTTTGGCGTTAACCCATCCAACGACAACAACACCTATACAGGTGACTTCGTTGACTGGGGTACACTATTTGAGGGCGAAGATTGGTACACACTCTCCAAAGACGAGTGGAACTACTTGCTCAACACACGTACCAACGCTGCCTACTTGCAACAAATAGCCATGGTGGACACCACTCTCGGTATCTTGCTCTTCCCTGACAACTGGGTGATGCCAGAAGGATGTACTCCAAAGGATATGACCCACAAATACGAGGAAGAGGAATACCAAGATTATAACTACGACTATAAACTCTACACCCTTGAGCAATGGCTAACCATCGAAGCTGCTGGTGCAATCTTCTTACCTGCGGCTGGTCGTCGTACAGGTGGTTATGGCAATATGATCAACTACGACCAACAGACCGAGACCCGTCCTGACTATCTCGTAAACGGCGGTTTCTACAGATGGTTCGACAACGATAACTACTACTGCTATTACTGGAGCAGTTCTATCAACGAGAACAACAACGCCTACTACATCATCAACTGCAAACCACTTGGCAACGACACATATACCATCGCACAACCACAAATCTGGGGCGAGAAAGGTCGCTACGGACAAAGCGTTCGCCTCGCGCGCGAGTACGTTCCTAGATATACTGTCACCACCTCAGACAATACCGACAGCAACGAGCCACTCACCACAGGTGCTGGTGAATACAAAGAAGGCGCTGAGGCAACTGTAACCGCTGTGAAAGAAACGGAAGGATGGGCTTTCTTTTGCTGGAAAGAGAATGATAGCATCGTTTCTTACACTGCAGAATACACCTTCACTGTGGAAGGTAACGTGGAACTTGTAGCAGTATATTCCATCATCATCGAAGCTGCTGTCACCGATATGACCTTCAACCAAGAAACTGCTACCATCACAGGCACAGCCCAATTGCCTGCTGGCACACTCCAAGCCAACTTGATCCTTGGCGAAGGAGAGGGCATGATGTTCCTGTTGGCAGAAAATAGCACTTTGACTCTCATCAATGGAGAGAGCACACAAGAAATCACCATTATTGAGGGATCCGTAATGATTCTCGCAGAGAATCTTGTGGTTGCTTTCATTGAAGCACAATGGGGAGACACGCTAGCACGCATCACATTGGAGATGACCAACACAGGCAGCACTACCGACGTGGACAATATCACCACCAGCGCAGCTCCTGTGAAGATGATTGAGAATGGACAAGTCTTCATCATCCGCAACGGTGTGAAGTACAACGTACAAGGGGCTACAATCAAATAACAATAATGAACATCAACTCATAGTGCATCGCTCATCACTCATAACTAAAAAACAGCTCCTTTAACCGAAGGAGTTGTTTTTTTGTAAAAACACTTGCACATTCAAAAAAAAAGTAGTAACTTTGTCGCCAAATTGCGAACTTTCGCTTCAGCCACTATTTTCGCGAAACGGAGCCAAACAACAACCATTATAAATCAACCATTAAAAACATTTCGTATGAAGAAAATTTTTCTTTCTTTGGCGCTGGTTATCCCAATGATGGTAGCAGCGCAAGTGTTTGAGGTTACCAACGTCAAAAAGTTGGACACCCCTCACAACGTAGATGCAAAAGTGGCAGGCGTAAGCCCTGACGGCTCTTACATCCTACTCACGAATGGCGCAAACCAAGGCTTACAACGCTTTGACGTAGCCACAAAACAAACAACCACCATCTCTACGGCTGATGGTGCTGGGTACAATGTCCAAATCAGCAAAAACGGACAAGAACTCGTGTACCGAGAGACCAAATTCACAGCGAACAAGATGCGCAAACACAACATCATTCGCAAAAATCTCGCTACTGCTAAAACGAACACCGTAGCGCGCGCACAAGTCAACATGAAACGTATGGTGGCTTCCGACAATCTCGCATCGGTTACCATCCAAGACCGCCTCATCGTGCTCACACGCAACGGATTAACCACAACACTCGCACCTAACGGACAAAACGAAAGCTACATCTGGCCTTCTATATCTCCTGACGGAACCAAAATCTGCTATTACGTTTGCGGAAACGGATGCTGGGTAGCTAACATCGATGGTAGCAATCCTCAATTCATCGCACACAAATGCCAAGCTGCTAAATGGTATGACAACAACACACTCGTCGCTATGGCTTCTTACGACGATGGACATTTCGTTACCAAATCTTCTATCGTTGCCTACACTTTGGATGGCAAAAAGCAAACATTGACCAACGACTCAATGATTGCGGTTTATCCTTATGTAGCGCAAAATACTATCGTGTTCTCTACCACCATAGGTGAGACATACATGTTGAACGTAAAATAAGCAGACTGTTATGAAAAAGTGTTTTATGCTGTTAGCAGCAGCGCTGCTAACTATGTCCATGTCAGCAGCTGACTTGACTGGCAAAAAGTTCTACCTCAACCCTGGTCACGGTAGCTTCGGTCCTAACGACCGTCCTGCGGCGACTATCCCTTATCCTGAACTCCCTACTACAGGTATGCCTGATACCTGCGGATTCTATGAATCCAACACCAACTTACAAAAAGCATGGTATCTTGGTCAAAAACTGATGGCTGCTGGTGCTACTGTACAATTCTCACACACAGAATGCGGTCCCTGGGACTACGAGAAAGCAAATGGCGACTACCCTGATTATACATGGGCTGAGTACCAAAAACATCCAGACATTGCGAAATACAACCGCGACCTCGCCGAAATATGCGAGGAAGTCGAGGCTGGTAACTTCGACTACTTTATCTCTATCCACTCCAATGCAGCTACAGAAGGTGCAAATGTCAACTACCCTCTGTTCCTCTATCGTGGTCACGATGAGATATTAGCCGAAGATTCTATCAACAAGTACAAATATGTACCAGGCAGTTATGAAATGGCTGCTGCAAGTTGGCCACACCGCAACGAGATTATGCTCAGCGGTATCGACCCTTCATCATACTACAATAAACCTGGTCAAACCAACCTCAGAGGTGACATCAACTTCTATAGTAGCGGCACCCCTTATGACCGCACATTATTCAAGGGCACCGAAGATGAAGTAACCTATTTTGGCTACCTCAGTGTATTGCACCACGGTGCTCCTGGTTTCCTCGTAGAGGGTTACTTCCATACCTATCAACCTGCTCGTCACCGCGCACTCAACTACGAGTACTGCCACATGGAAGGTCTAGCTTACTACCGCGGTATCGTGGATTACTACGGAGCAGAAAAAGAGAAAGTAGGTTATATCATGGGTACTGTAAAAGACAAGTACAACAAGATGACCAACAAACTCTACAACTACATTCCTAAGACCAACGACCAATGGGTACCTTGTAATGGTGCAGAAGTCATCTTGAAGAAAGGCGGCGTAGAGGTAGCTCGCTACAACGTAGACACTTGCTACAACGGCTTGTTCATCTTCAAGAACCTTGAGCCAGGCGATGATTACACGCTAGAGGCTTCTTGCCCTGGTTTCTTGCCTATGGAAGAGGAGTATAAAGAGCCTATTTCTGTGAAAGCGAACGAAACTACCTATCCTATGATTTACCTTGTGGATAGCACATGGACTCCGCCTACAGTGGTTTACGAAGATTATCCAAATCCAGTGCAACCTGCTTACCTAGGTGTACCAGGCACATTCGCAATGAAAGCAGAAGCAGTACGCGACTATACCGCAGCTATCAAGGGTACTGTTAAACGCACTATCCAAAGCGGCGACTCTACCATCATCCTCTCTCTCGAAGAAGACGGTACACCTCACATCTACCTCATCGAATCTGCTAAAGATAGCATCAGTTCTATCTCTACCAATGGTATTATTGCTCGCGACCCAGACAACGTAGGTGACTACCTCGCACTCTCCGACATCGCACTCACTTGCGATGGCAAATTGGTAGGTGTGAACTATGTTCGTTGCCAATATAGCAATGACCAAGTGGACGCTGGCTACAAACGCGGTACCAAGTACTTCTACATTTGGGATAACCTCGCAGGCGATGCACGCGTATGGTTTACTGCACAAGACGGTGCTAACTCTTACCGCAGCGATGTAGGTTATACCTTGGCTGTGAAGGGTGAAAGTAAAGATTGCCAAGTATTGGTATCTGCTCGTCACTACAACGCTACCAGCGGTGGTGGTACATTCCGCTACTCTTGCTACACCGTAACCGACGGCGTTCCAAGTTATATCTTCTACGGTAACGCAATCACATTGGGCGAGAATCCTCTTCTCGACGGTACACGCGATGGTGAGAATGTCCAATTCACATTGTCTCCACGTGGCGAGAAGAAAGACTTTATTTTGGATGCAGACAAGGTTACTCCTCACGAGTTCCGTTTGCCTGATGGTCAAAACCAAAATCCAACTTCACTTGGTCAAGTATCTGCTGACTTGATGCACGTGAAGTTCAACGGTTCTACCTACTTCAAGTATGCAGGTCACAGCCTCATGGCGGCACCTAAGACCGATGCAGATGGCAAAGTAATTGGCGTTCAAGTACTCGACATCACTGACGGACTTGACAAAGCAAAACTCATCAAGACTACCAACACCACCCTTGATACTCCTGTAGAGGCTGCATACGCTGCTGCTACTGCCAAAGTGGTTGATGCCGACCTCTATCTCTATCTACTCGTAGATGGTAAAATGTACACCTTCACTACAAAGGGACAAACACAACCTGCTATAGCAGCTATTTCTGCATACAAGTTGAACGTAACTGAAGAGGGCAACAACTATATCTTCAGCTTCGAAGCTAATGCAGATGCCAACGCGGCTAGCATACTATTCTATGACGCTGAAGGTGTTGAGGTAGGTAGCGTAGCTTTGAATGGCGTAGTGAAAGGCACAAACAACTGCACTGTAGCTAAAAAATCATTGCCAGGCGCACAAGGTCAAACATTCACTTGGGCACTCAAACTCGAAGGTGATGCAATCGGTAACTGGGGACGTATACACCATACTCCTCTTGCTAACCTCAAGGCAGATGCTTCTACTGCAATGGTTCGTCCATTCATCAGCATCAATAACAACCCTGAATCTGATTACTTCCAATATCTCTATGTAATGGATCGTCAAGGTAGCGGCAATGCCAAGAGCGGTTTGCACGCCTTCACTCCTGACTATAAACAAATCAATACTGCTCCTCTCAAGGGTGGTCGTGATATGTATGGTTCCCCATACCGTTCATTTGTGGATGATCAAGGATATATTTGGATATCTGATGGTCGCGATGCTACTTCTGGTATCATCGTAGCTGACCCTGCTAACCTCGAAGGTACATACGAAGAATTCTTCGTATTTGACAAACGTGAAGGTTCTGGTCTGCTCACCAATGGTGGTGTTGATGTGGGTTCAAGTAGTGTAGGCTTGTCTGTTTATGGCACTGGTAAAGATGCTAAGCTCCTCACTATCAACGAAGATGCTGGTTCTTGGCTGAAGGCATTCTCCTTGGCAATTTACAACATTGGTACTGAGGAAGGGACATATAAACATAGTTGGAACTCTCAACCTTCTGCTCAATTTGAAATCAAAGGCATCAATCTTCAAGCAGATGGTTATCCATTGGGCTGCTCACATGGTGTTTGGATTGCATCCAACCGCTCCGCAGGCAACAATAATGCTTCTGCAACTGCCCTTCAATTCTATGATTGGGAAGGTACTCGTCAACTCTCTTCTGCGGAAGCTCCATACAAAGACCTTATCGATGGTTGTGCTGGTGGTGCATGTGCACTCAATGAGGATGAGTCTGTTCTCTATATGATTGATGGCTCGCAAAACTTGCTCGTTTGGGATATCGTTTGGGAAGGTAACAAACCAGTAATGACTCTCCGTTATTCTTACAAGTGCGGTATGTCCTCTATCCGTGAAATGCACCTTGATTATGCAGGCAACTTAGTATGCTCTGGTGACAAAGGTACAGGTATCGTTGTATTCTCAATTCCTTCAGAAGAGAACGTTACCGTAATTCCTGCTAAGAAAGCGTTGACCGTTACTAAGGATGTTCCTAAGTACACCGTTACTGCTGTGGTAAATGATGCTACAATGGGTACAATAGAGGGTCTAGTAGAAGGTGGCGTTTATAGTGAAGACACCGAGGTTACTCTGACAGCAACCGCTAACGAGGGTTATGAGTTTGTATGCTGGACCGCAGGTACAGACACCGTTTCTACCTCAGCTACTTACACCTTCACCGTTACTGCAGACCTCAGCTTAGTAGCTAACTTCAAGAAGATTATTAAGTACTTCAACGTTACTGCTACCAGCAATATCGGTGAAGCTGCTATCTTTACTGGTCTTGGCACTTACGAAGAAGGAGCAGAAGTAACTATCGTTGCTGATGCTAACGAAGGTTATCGCTTCGAGAGTTGGACACAAGGTAAGCAAGTGGTTTCTACAGAGGCGACCTATACCTTTGTTATCACACAAGATATTGATCTCTACGCTACTTTCGTTACCTTGATTGATATTACCGACGCTATGGTGCTCATCAACGAGCAAATTGCTACAATCGGAGGTATGTGGGGTGACAAACCAGTAGCTATCAGGTTGTCCAAGTTCGAAGAAGTACCTTCTAAGGTATATCCATCTGCTATCTTCACATGCGGAGAAGGCTATGACCTATTCTTCTTGACTGGCGCAGCAGAAGCAACCATCGAAGGCGAGCTTCTAACGGTAACTGGTGTATTCAACCAAAAATCTACTTCGCAAATCTACGATGTCATCATCTCTGGTAAACTGCCAACAGATTCAGGAACAGGCGTTGATGATATCAACACCACCGTTGCTCCTACCAAGGTGATGAAGAATGGTCAACTCATCATCATCAAAGATGGTGTTGAGTATAGCGCACAAGGTGCTGTCGTAAAGTAATTGAAAACAAACCAGTTAGTGCTGCTACGATAGCAGTGTTTCACACTGCAAGCAATACTAACAACATACAGAGAAAAAGGCTGCCTACTGAGACAGCCTTTTTCCTATTTTAATAGCCAGACAACAAGCAGCTGCTTGCAGATTACTCGGGTTATTCGTAGAATACTATAACATTTTTAAGTGAAAATATTTGCATATCTGCAAAAAATTTAGTACCTTTGTCGCCGATTATTGGATATAAGCACAACAATTTATATTAATTAACTTTATTATTAACCAAAAAATCAAATCATTATGAAGAAATTATCTTTCTTTTTGATGGCAATGCTCTTCTCAGTGATGAGCTTTGCGCAAGCAGAAACGTATTCGTACACGTTTACGAAGAATGTTCTGTCTACAAGTGGAGGTTCCGTAGATTTAGGCGGTGTCACTTGGAGTTATCCTGCAGTAGGATATACTGGCTGGGATAGCAGCAATGGTAAAGGTCAACAGTTTGGTTCAGGCAGTAAGCCTGCAAAGGATTTTACCTTCAGTGCAATCATCCCTGGTGAAATTCAATCAATTACCATTAATGCTGCAACTGCATCAAATGCAACTGCGAACCTGAAAGTTACTGTTGGTGATACCGAATATATCAATAGTAAGTTATCAACAAGTTCTACAGATTATAACGGTACTGGTGCAAGTAGTGGTGAAATTAAGATTAATTTTACACAAACAACAAGCAAGGCTTTGTACATCAAGAACATTGTTGTTGTTTACAACCCAAATGCTGGAGGTCCTGTTAAAGAATCTGTTACATTGAATTGGAGCGCATCTACATGCGATGCCATTTTAGGCGTAGAGAATCAGTTCCCTACCTTGTCGACTACTCCTGCTGATTTGGCTGGTGTAACATATAGCAGTTCCAATGCGGAGGTAGCTACTATCAATGCTACTACTGGTGCTGTTGAATTAGTAGGCGGCGGTACAACTGATATTATTGCTTCCTTTGAAGAAACTGATGATTATTATGCTGCTGAAGCGAAATACACATTGACAGTTTTAGCAACTACAGAAGATACTTGGAATTTAGTTACAGATGCTTCTACTTTGAAAGTAGGTGACGAAGTTATCATTGCAGCAGCAGAAGCAAGTGTTGCTATGAGTACTACTCAAAATAGCAACAACCGTGGAGTGGCTCTCGTTGTTAAAGGTGAGAATACCTTAACAGCAACTAATCAAGTACAAGTATTTACTCTAGAGGCAGGTTCTTCTGAAGGTACATTTGCATTCAATACAGGCGCTGGTTACCTCTGGGCTGCTTCTAATTCAAGTAATCATCTTAAGACAGGCGATTTATTGAATGAACATGCATCTTGGACTATTACTATCGCTGAAGGAGTTACTTCCGTTGTAGCAACTAATAGTACCAATAGAAATGTGATGCAATACAATGAAAGCAGCCAATTATTCTCTTGCTATGCTAGTGCATCACAAAAACCTGTTGCTTTATACAAAAAGTATGTTGAACCAGAGCCAGTTATGTTCACCGTTACTGTAACC
Organism: uncultured Bacteroidales bacterium; assembly: GCA_937891975.1. Classification (GTDB taxonomy): domain Bacteria; phylum Bacteroidota; class Bacteroidia; order Bacteroidales; family Paludibacteraceae; genus Colicola. Next base: position 14,319 of record CALAUA010000011.1, on the reverse strand, counting down.
GCTGAGAACGGTACTGTTATTGGTGCTGGCGAGTACATCGAGAATGCTGAGGTTACTCTCGAAGCTACTCCAGCTGAAGGTTACGAGTTCGTTAACTGGACCAAGGGCGAGGAAGTTGTTTCAACAGAGAACCCTTATACTTTCGTTGTAACTGCTGACGTAGCTCTCGTTGCTAACTTCAAAGAGGTTGTAGTAGAACCAGCTACCGAGACCGTTTACTTCATCAACACCAAGAAGTGGGCTAACGTTACTGCACACGCTTGGGGTGCTAAACTTCCTGATACTGCATGGCCAGGTTTGGCAACTGTTAAAGAGGCTGAGCAAATCGCTGGCTACGATGTATATTCATTCACAGCTAACGTAGGTGACTATGCAAATGTAATCTTCAACAACAAGGGTGGTGGTTCTCAAACTCCTGACCTCGTTTGGACTGCTGGCAAGTACTATGTAATGGACATGGGCTGGATGACCAAAGAAGAGGCTGAGGCGAAACTCGCTACGCCAATTCCAGACGTTTGGACTATTGTAGGTGCAAAGGGCCTTCTTGGTACCGACTGGAACCTCAACGATGCTAACAACAACATGACCTTGCAAGCAGATGGTACTTACCTTCTCGAGAAGAAAGATATTACGCTTACAGCTGGTACCTATGAGTACAAAGCAGCTAAGGATCACGCTTGGACTGTAGCCGTTCCACAATCTGGTAACCAAACACTCAAGATCACTACTAGTGGTACCTACGATGTTGTTTTCGTATTGAATGTTGCTACTAAGAAACTCACAGCTACTGCTACCCTCAAGCAAGAGGAAGTAATCATCCCTACTATCCAAGTAGCAGGTGATATGACTAGCTGGGGTGATGCACCTGTTACCTTGGTAATGGCTGCTGACTCATTGACCGCTACCGCTACTATCAAACTCGATGCTAAGACCTATGAGTTTAAGATGATCGTTGGTGGCAACTGGCAAAGTGATGCTAAGACTATTAACCGCGATAACAACTCTACTGTATTTACTGGCGCTAACAGCGACACCAATACCAAATTGGTTGCTGATCAAGCTGGCGACTACATCTTCACATGGGAATATGCAACCAAGACTCTCACTGTTACTTATCCTAAACTTCCTGCAAAGCCTGAGGTAGTTACCGAGATGGTAGGTATCGTTAAACGTGCTATCCAAAACGGCGATAACACCATCGTTCTCACCCACGAGGCTGACGGTACTGCACACATCTACGAACTCGCGAACGGCACTATCCTCGAGCTCGTACAAGAAGGCGTTGTTCCAGTTGATCCTGAGAATAAGGGTAGCTACCTCGCAATCTCTGATATTGCTCTCACTGAGGATGGCAAGCTCGTCGCTAACAACTATGTTCGTTGCCAATTCGCAGGTACTGCTCCTGAAGATGGCTACAAACTTGGTACCTCTTACTATTATATTTGGGATGATCTAACAGGTGCTCCACGTATATGGTTCACCAGTCAAGCAACTGCTCGTTCAAGCCATGGAGATATGGGTAAGACCTTTGCTGTTAAAGGTACTTCTACTGATGCTAAGGTTTTGGTAACTGCTGTTCACAACAATAACCGTGCTGTTCGCATGGCATTGTATTCAATCATTGATGGTGTATATGAAGAGCCAGATATTGCTGGTGGAACATATAACAACGATTACTACTTCAACTTCGGTCTCCATACTACAGCTAACTACTACAAGGAGGCAACACAAGGTAAAGAGTTCTATCTCCTTGCTTCTCCTCTTGCAGATGCTAGTTGGATTATTGAGGGTGAGTTGTCAGAGCCATCTGAGTTCCTCGTTCCTGCTGAAATAGGTGCAGATTATGCTGCAAACCAAGAAATTGCAGCTGGTACTCTTGGTAACAAGTATCAAGGTACTTCTATCGTAACCGTTGACGAGAAAGTTCTCATGGTTGCTCCTTATGCAGATGCAGAGGGTAAGCTCGTAGGTGTTAAGGTTCTTGACATCACCGCTGGCTTGGCTGCTGCTACTGAGGTAGCTACTGCTAATCTTGACGCTGCTGTTGAAGCTACCGCTGCTGCTACCGCAGTTGCTGTTGCTGAGAACACACTCACTATCACTCTCATTGCTGACGCTACTATTTACACATTGAATGTAGAGTTGGAGAGCGAGCCAAACTACATGGTTATCGAAGACGAAATCACCAACTTGGTAATTGATTTTGAGAACATGGCAATCATTGGTGGTCCAAGTACAATGTGGCAAGTTGAGGTTTACCTTGGCTTGGGTCAAGACAATGGTGATGGTACAATCACTTTGACTGAGGAAAGTTCTGTAGCTATCATGGGCTTTGATGCTCGCTTCATCGATGGTTATGTTTACGATATTGACGCAAACGCTCCTGCAGTTAAGGCTGTATTGCATGTAGAGGATAGCGGTTCCCTCTATGAGATCAAACTCAACATGACATCTGCTGCTCCTGCTGATCCTATCGTTGTAGTAGTAGAAGATGCAACTGTTCAAATTGATACTATTCCAATGTTCGGTGATGCTGTTGAATACGCATTGAAGATGACTGCTAACTGGACCGACACAACCGACAATACTACATACCCAGTATTGGTTGAGGTACCTGTTTACTACCCAGAGGCAACTGAGCCATCTGAGATTACATGTACCGTTACTATCGGTGGTGGTGATAATGAGCCATGGCTTGGCTTCGGTGAGGGTACACTTACTATCACTACTGTAGATGGTGTGGTTACCGCTAAGGGTATCGTTGTTAACCCATACACTCAAGTAGCATTCGATGTTACTGTTTCTGGTAAGTTGCCTGCTGCAGAGCCAGTTAAGCACACCGTTACTATCACTGTTAACCCAGAAGGTGCAGGTACCGTAACTGGTGCAGGCGAGTACGCAGACGGTGCTGAAGTAACCGTAACAGCAGAAGCAAACGAAGGTTATATATTCTTAGGATGGATGGAAGATGGCGAATTTGTTGCTGAAGATTATGAATACACCTTCACTATCCTTAATGACGTTGACCTCGTAGCTGTATATGCTACACAGTTGGTTGGTGTGGCTGAAGACTTGGTAATCACTGAAACAGCTCTTACCGCGACAGCAATACTATCCACCGGCACAACACTCACGGTTAACTTAGTTCTTGGCGAATACGATGAGGAGGAAGGAACTCACTGGTTAGCAGAAACTACCACTTTAACACTCGGAGACAAAGAGCTTACTTTCCTTGAAGGTTTGGTTATGGTTGATACTGAGCAACAAACAGCTATTGCTGCGGTGCTTGCAGAACATGAAGGCGTATTCTATGCTTTCACATTGGTATTGGCAGCTCCAGCATCTGGTGTTGACAACATCAATACCAATGTTGCTCCTCGCAAGGTTATCCGCGACGGTCAACTCATCATCATCAAGAACGGTGTTGAGTACAACGTTCAAGGTGCTACCTTGAAATAAGAGATTATAGGCTATAGGTTATAGGTTAGAGGCAATAAAAACCCAGCCTTTAAACTATAAACTTTAAACCTTAAACCCAAAAATGGGCTTCCTCATCCGAGGGAGCCTATTTTTTATTCTCGCCACTAAACACTAAACAATAGCCCCTCTGGGGCGTCCTCTAAACAAAAAAATCGCTATGTAGCGATTTTTTTTGCAAGTTCCGCAAATTTTTACTACCTTTGTCGCCTAATTTGGAGTATTAGTGTTATTAGGTATGTATATGAAAAAAATCTTTTTGCTTCTCTTCCTATTGGCTGCGGTATGTGGCAGCACGAGTATTTATGCGCAAACAGTAGAAGAAATCGAATTTGAAATAACCAACAAAGAGGTGCAAGGTACTGGCAGATATGCCAACCTTGTACTGTATGGTCAGCACGACACATACGGTAAGATTACCATTTATCTCAACGAATACAATGGTAGCTACAAAACATACGAGGTATATTATGCCACTCTCGGCAAAATCAATCTTACTGGCTCTGCCCAATGGAGTAAGGATGGCAATGTGGAGATATTAGATGCTAACCTCTCTACCGCACCATTCGACAAAGAACCTACGGCAGAAGACCAAGTGTTTCACATCATTGGCACCTACACACCACAAGAGACGGTTACACTCAACTTCTCTGGCTTCAGCCAATTTGGCTATGACAGCAATTACAAAGATTGGTTCATGCGCATGGAAGGTACCGACCCTGGTAAACCTGAATATGGTTACAGACTGGAGCTTGCCTACTATGCTCCTGCCAACAATGGCTACGGCACCTTCACCACTGCCAACAATGACATCAACATGGCAGATACACATCTCAAAACACCTTCGGGATACGTGATGTTTGATAGTGTGACACTCACTGTGGAGCAGAAGAAAGTGAGCAACAATCTCACCCAAATCATTGCTAATGCCACGCTTTTAGGCGAAGATGGTGTCACTTATATCGTTTCTTGTATTCACAATAGCATTACCCCAGCCAAGCAAATTACGGCTGAAATCAATAATGCCACCTTGTCGCGCAAAGAAGATTTATTCACGTTAGATGGAGCAAATGATAATACCCAAGCCACTATCACCATCAAAAGCAATACTTTAGTAGGCAAATTTGCAATGAAGCAGATTGATTTGCAGCAAACCTCCGTCTTCTACAACGATGAGCAACTAGATATCCTTTCCATTCAAGCGGAAGTAGCCACCGAACTCAAGAACAATAATCTGGCATGTATCGCCAATGTGGCTCTTCTCACGCGCGATACTATATTATATGTCATCAAAATGACACATACTTTCTCTGCACCTACCGACTCTGTAGAGCTTAAAGCCACCAACCTCATTATCAATGATGCGTTGTCAGAGGAATTGGGCGTAGTCAGTTTCGACGCCAAGAACGACCAATACATCCTTTCTGGTGCATGGATGGCTACCGAAGCAGAAGAAGGAACCTACTCCAAAGAGGATGTCACCATCGAATTGCAAGATGTACAAAACAATACAACTATCCATTCCTTAGATGCTACGTTGCATGTGAAGATGGATAATTCTGCCCATTGGACCATCACGGGTACGATGCGAGGCGACGATAATGTAGTATATAATCTAGAGCTATCGTATGTCGTGCCAACGCCTCAAGATACGGTGATGGTACGTTTCAATCACTCCGCCATTGCCACTTTCACCCCTGATATGAACAATGACCTGCTCTTCGAGAACAAAGATGAGCACTATTATGCTTCTATCAATATTCGCGGCGTGGAGATGGGTAGTACGTTCTCCTTGCAAGATGTGGACAGAGACTATTGTGGCGTGAAAGACTCTATTACAGGTAAATACACCGAACTAGCAGACATCAATGGTCGTATCTTCCAACTTGGTGATACCACCATTATGCAAGCAGAGCTCATCAGCATGGATGCTACGCTCTATGACATCGAGTTGTGGTACGTAGTGCCTACACCTATTGACACCGTTACGCTCTCCTTCCCAGTAGAGTTTGGAGATCTGCGCAACGAAGAAGGCTATTACCAACTATATGGCCCATCATCGGATACAACCTATATAGTGGCATTCAGCCCGCTCTCTGAAGATATTGAAGGCACCTTTGTCTATGATGGTATGTTTGGCAAGTTCGGCGTAGAAGGAGGACGTATGGAAATGGAGTACCGCAATACCTATATTGCCAAGATGGAGGGTGATTACGTGACCGCTATCATGCCACTGGAGAAGGGAACAATGACCGTCACCATGGATCAGGATGGCAATATCACAGCCGTGGCGGAAGCCATCTGTGCAGATAGCGTATATTATCATATCACTATGACCGCTCACTACGAGCGCGAATACCTGCGTGGCGATATGCCTTTCGGCTCAATAGAGCGAACATATACGGCTGCCGATATTCTCTCCACCATGGATAAATCCGAAGAGGAAGGATGGATATACCTTGCTGTCGGAGCTGCCGACCAGTCTGACCTTATGGCGATGCACTTCTTTGTGGACTCTACTGATGCGGATATCCTCATCCCTGAAGGCGAGTACAAAATCAACAAGTCCTTCCGTCCTGGTACCGTACTCGGCAATGCTGGACCTGATGACCAAAACCAAATATCTACTCCTTTTTATGCAACAACAGATAATCAAGGTTATTTGACCAATATCTATATGTGGGTAAAAGGTACTATCACAGTCGCTAAGAAAAACGGCAAACTCTACCTCGAAGTCAATGCCCTCAACTCTTACGATGTGCCCATACATATTATTTACGATGGTTCAATATCAACCTCACTCCCCAATATCTATTCTCCAATATCCAATACCCATAAATACATTCGTGGCGGACAATTGATTATCCGCAAAGACAACCACGAGTACAATGCACAAGGCATGAAATTGCAATAAACGATACAACAAACCATAATTAATTTTTTTAACAATGAAACGTTTTTTCACATTTTTCATGGTGGCTGCCATATCTCTGACAGCAGTTGCACAAGCAACATGGACCACCAAACCACAAGCCCTAAAGTCGCTGATGGCTACAGAGCGCTTGAGCAACACTATCAAGGCACTCCAACAACCAGAGCCTCAGCAGGCTACACTTGCAGATGAACCTACATGGACCCAACATGACACGACTGAAGTCATCTTTAGATCATTCTACGATGATCCTATCTACTATCCTGTTGAAATATTCACAAATAGATATGATGAATTGGATACTACTGGAGGCGATTGGTATATCACACTTCACAACGACCGCTATCAATTCATCTTTGACATCTATGGTGCATCTCCTGAAACCCCAGCAGGTACCTACACAGAGAAAGACCTCGATGAATGGCACTCTTGGTGTATGTTCCCAGAAGCAAATGGCAAAACCCACTACTACAAAACTTGTGAACTGACAATCCAAGAGGAGAAACTAAGTGAAAGTCTTATTAAATTTACCTTGGATGCCGTTATGCTGGTTACCAAAGGTATTGGTGGCGAAGAGTATGGTTACTTCAAGGTGCACGCAGAGCATACTATCATCCGACCACTAGTCAAATACGATGTGGCTATCTTAAACTGTGTGGTAACCCCAGAAGAAGACCGTGTGCGTATTGCTGGTAAGAACGACACCATGGATGTGGACTTGACCTTCTTCACTGAGACAGGTGTTGTTGGCTATTATAGCCACAAAATCATGGATACCGAAAATGCCAAACTGGTGCATCGCGGTGTATCCTACGAGATTATGGATCTTGAGGGTGTTATCTACAGCTCACCTAATAAGGCGGGGGGTGTTTCCTATGTATTCATGTTCGAGGCGTTGACTACTGACGCTAGCTTCTACAATGTCGCTATGGAGGCACCTATTGTGCCTACAGATACAATAGAATTTACATGCAACAACATGCTCATTGACGATAGTTATGGCATGTCCGATGCCACTATCCTCATCACTGCTAGCAATGCCTACTATGAGATCATGGCGGGATACAATGCCAACCGAATCACATCTCCTGCTACTTATTCAGGCGACCAAGCATATATGTACCTCACAGATCGCAAAACGGGTAAAGAGATTACCTCTATGGTATGTTCTATCAAGGTTGCTGGCAATTCACTCCAGGGATACCAAGTGGAAATCGAAATGCTCGGTACCGATCACAAATACTATATCATGCACCTCATTTATGGCGTAGAAGAGGCAAGATCACTTGACCTCAATTTCACCAATTCGGCTAAATCCTATTTCTATATTGATCCACTCGGCTCAAAGGAGGTACAACTAGCCAATTACAATGGCGAGTATTCGGTAGCATTCGACATCTTCAAGATTGACCAAGTAATAGAAATGGGTGGCGATTTCGAGCGCATCAATTTGGGTATGGAACAAACATTCATCACCCACCACACGAAAGATGCGAATGGTCTGCCTGAGGATATCGCTGTAGATTTTGCAGAAGTATCAGGTAATGTTTTCCAACGCAACGACACCACTTTCCTTACCGCTTCCGTACTTGGTTTCGACTCATGCCGATACAATATCTCTATGTTCTACGCTGTACCTGTTCCTACTAAGACCGTTACTTGTACCTTCGATGGACTCGCCAACGAAGAAGCAGTCAAGTTCGTCAACGCCTTGTCTGGTGGCATCTTCATCCTGGATGGTATGAGTAAAGATGGTTCCTTAATGGCAAAAGTCAATGTTGAGCGTATCACAAATGGTAGCGTCGAAGGTACTTTCTACAACGATGGTAAGTTCGACCACAACGACTTCTACGCAATTGATACATATGTCAAAGAGTGGAATTCAGCGACTAAGAAATACGATGAGTTCTCCGTACAAAAGGGCACAATGACCGTCACCGTAGATAATGGTATCCTCACTGCTGTAGCATCATTTATCTGTGACAATGCAGTGCAATATGACCTAACATACAAGACTAAATTTGTCCGTGAACCTATTCTATTTGATACAGAAGAGGGAGAAATAGATTATACATTCCCTACAGATGCAGAAGTTATTGTGAAAGATTTTATAGAAGGATATGGTATGATTGAATTGATTATTGCCGATGAATCTTATGTCGTGGACTTCTATGTTAATGCTGACGCTATGGACCCTGTCATCGGTGTACCTGCTGGCGTATATCCTATAGATGGTTCATATGAGTCAGGTACAGTGCTAGCTTGCAAAGGTATTCTTCCTGATGGTCCTGCACCATCATTCTTCTGCGGCTTGGATGCGGAGGGATACCTTGATCCACTGCAATTATATTGCCTTGTAGATGGCACTGTCATCGTAGAGAATGTCAATGGCAAGATGAAAGTAGAGGTAGATGCAGTCAACTCATACGATGTACCTGTCGTTCTGCATTACAATGCAGCTGCTACTGCTCTAGAGGATATCACTACCGAAAAGGTGAGTACACAAAAGCGTCTCCGTAATGGTCAACTCCTCATCATCCGCAACGGAGAAACCTACAACGCCAACGGCGCACTTGTAAAATAAGATCTAGTATAAGTATTCCTAGTGCTCCTAGAGCCCCTAGTTACTAGTTCACTAGTACAACTAGTTCCCTAACAAAAAACAGCGTGGTCATTCCAACCACGCTGTTTTCATATCATTCCCCTAGTCAATTACGCACTATTCACGCACTATTCACGCACAATAAACGCACAATAAACGCACTATTGCGCTACCTTACTGCCAAGTACACTATACCATTCACCTTCCTTCTCTATCAACAACCGCCCTTCACGCAGCACCTTTCTCACTCCTGAACTCCTGAACCCCTGAAGATTCGCTTGCGAATAATCGTTCGAGCCTTCTGGCGAGATAAGAACTCCTACATCCTCCACTCCTGCCGCCGCTGGAGAAAAATCATACACCGCCGTCGCGGTTACCGTCGTGCCGTTGTATGTCGTGAAGGTCAGTGATACATTGCCATTCTCATCCAGCACCATCTCACCCTTGCTCATACGCCACATATGTATTGGAGTCACAATACCGTTCTTCAAATCTGTGGATAGCGCATACACCAATCTTGAACCTCTCAAAGTCTCCTCCTCATCCACTCGATAACCTGCTGTGATTGTACCCTCGTGGTTGCCATCTTGAATAGAATAGGTACCAGGCACCAGTATGCTATCCTCTGTATTTACATACACGAAACCTACTTGTTTGCAGACGCCTTTATAACTAGACATCGTTTTATTAGATACCATCTGAACTTCCAATACATCATCCTTCAACTTCGTCACGCGTACACTATCAAAACTGATACTTGTGCTAGGACCTTTGGCTTCAGTGATGCCATACGGACCATACTGCTCGCCGCCTTCTGTACCTGCTACCACAGCCACCTGCTCTGCGTTGATAATTGGCTGTTTTTCTAGCGGTGTCAGATATGCCACCACACAGCAATTCTCTGCTACCCAATCCTTATCCATCTGGTAAGTGGTCGAATAGCTATATGCTTGGTTCTCCACTTTTACCGTATCACCAAAAGTGCCATTCACAAAACTGCGCACCACGCGAGGATGCATATATTCTAGCCAATTGACCTTCTTCCAAGATGTAATCTGATCCGCCTGCTTACCCACCAATCGATTCTCCTTAATCAAAATAGTTAACAGGTATTCCTTGCGCTCTACATTGGCCACCTGCCCACTCACCGTTATAGCCAATTGGCGGGTCTTATTGTTATATGTATGCTCTATCTCTACCGATGCTTCCGCCACTGTATCGCCTTCTGCCACTCGGCCTTCTTCTACCCAAGTCACCAAATCCGTTGTAGCTCCCACTTCCAATCTTCCACCTTGTTCTGTGCGATTAAACACCACACTTGGTACATTGTAAATGCCCATAAAGTCCATTGCCAACGCATTGCTTTCATCCAAGGTATATTCATCTGTGCCATAGATAGCATGATGACTCACCCAGATATAGGGTGTTGTCTGTTTGTCCAAATACTCCACGATATACTTCATTCCCATAGGGCAATTGTTGCAATTCTCACTCGTAAAGTGCTCCAGCAAGAACGTACGAGGAAAAGAGCTTGGCACGCCTTGTACCGACATCGTTGCTGCTATCAATAGCAATAGAAAAATCGAAATCTTTTTCATATATATTTTGATAATAATTCGTTTGCAAAGGTAGTGCTTTTTTTGCATATCTGCAATTTTTCAACCCACTATGACAAAAAAAAAGAGAAACCCTTTCGGATTTCTCTTTGTGCGCAGGATGAGACTCGAACTCACACGGTCTTGCGACCACTACCCCCTCAAAGTAGCGTGTATACCAATTTCACCACCTGCGCGATGTGCCCAAAACAGGACTCGAACCTGCACGTCTCTCAACACTCGCACCTGAAACGAGCGCGTCTACCAATTCCGCCATTTGGGCGTCGCGTCAGCGACTTTTGTATCGACTGCCGATTCTTTTCCGTATTCAAAGACCTTTTTAGAAAATGAAAGCAGGAACTATGTCCTGCTCATCTCTATAGAGCGGCAAACGAGACTCGAACTCGCGACCCCAACCTTGGCAAGGTTGTGCTCTACCAACTGAGCTATTGCCGCAAAATATTAAAGAACATCGCTCTCAACCGAAAGCGGGTGCAAAGGTACTGCTTTTTTTTGAACTGACCAAATATTTTGCAAAAAAAATGACAAAAAAGTGCTTTTTATTGACTTTTTTTGTGATATATACCGATTTTTCACTACCTTTGCACAGTATTTCGGGTATTGGCAATCAGTTATAGAGCAACGTGACTCCCGATTCCGGACACCCGACTCAGGAATAATACAAAAAAATGAAAACGCAACAGGAAAAAGAACTAGGTCGTTTGCACACTCGCTTGACTAAGCGCTTCCACAAGGCGTGCGCCGATTATGGATTGATTGCTGATGGCGATCATATCCTTATCGGATTGAGCGGTGGCAAAGATTCGTTGGCTTTGGTCGAACTGCTCGGCAAACGCGCACAGATTCACGTGCCACGCTTCCAAGTGACCGCAGTGCATGTGCGCGTCAAAGAGCGCGACTACCACTCCGACCTCAGTTACCTCGAAGACTTTTGCGCGCGCGTGCACGTACCTTTTATAGTACGCGATACGGAAATCGGGAGTCGGAAATCGGAAATCCAAAAGGAGAAAGATCCCTGTTTCCTGTGTTCGTGGTATAGGCGCAAAGTGCTCTTTGATGTAGCACAAGAACTGGGTTGCAACAAGATTGCCCTCGGGCATCACAAAGACGACCTCGTGGAGACCCTACTCATGAACCTCATCTTCCAAGGCAGTGTGGCTACTATTCCACCCCTCTTGCAAATGGACAAGATGCCTATCCAAATGATTCGTCCACTATGCCTCATCGAAGAACAAGACATTGCTCACTATGCAGCACTTAGCGGTTATGAGAAGCAAACTAAGCTATGCCCACTTGAGAAAGCCAGCAACCGCGCAGAGGTGAAGCAGCTACTCAACCAATTAGAGGCACTCAATCCCAATGTGCGTGATTCTATCTTTAGTGCGATGGAGAATATTAAGTCCGATTATTTGCCCCATCGCCTATAACCTATAGCCCACAGGGCGTCCTGTAGGCGAAGCCGTCCGTTAACCTAAGAAATATGAACAGTTTTTACACAATATTACTTTTAGTGGCGTCCAACGTATTTATGACGCTGGCTTGGTATGGCCATCTGAAGATGGCTGAGTTTTCTTGGTTCAAAACCCTCCCATTGATAGGAGTAATCGCCATTTCGTGGGGCATTGCATTCTTCGAGTACTGCCTGCAAGTGCCTGCCAACCGCATCGGTTTTGAGGGCAATGGTGGCCCATTTTCCCTCATGCAGCTCAAGATTCTACAAGAGGTCATCACCCTTGTGGTGTTTATCCTCTTTTCGGTCATCGCTTTTCAGATGCAAATCAAGTGGAACCACATCGTAGCAGCACTCTGCCTTGTGGCTGCGGTGTATTTTGTTTTTGGATTTAAGTAAGATATGAAAGTACTATTTGTATGTCACGGCAATATCTGCCGCAGCGTAATGGCAGAGATGATAATGCGCCATATGGTGGCTCAGGCAGGGGCATCTGATCAATGGGAAATCGACTCTTGCGCCACTTCGCGCGAGGAGATTGGCAACGATATCTATCCACCCGCCAAACGCTGCCTCACCGCACACAACGTACCTTTCACCCGTCACTATGCCCGACAAATCACCTTGGCGGACTACGCGCATTTTGATTTCATCCTCTGCATGGAGAACTACAATATCCGCAATCTGGCACGCGTGCTGGGTAATGACCTCTTGGAACAAGATGCGGCTTTGCCAGAACCCAAGATTCGCCGCTTTCTGAACCGCGACGTAGCCGACCCTTGGTACACAGGCGATTTTGAGGTTACATACCGCGACATCGTAGAGGGATGCCATGGTCTTCTGTGCGATAAATAATCGAAAATTTGCATATGTGCAAAAATTGTTGTATCTTTGCAGGTTAAATGTAAAAAAACACTAATTATGAACGACTTTTTGAAATTTGCCGTTGATAAAGGCATGAACTCCATGCACGTAGAGAAGGTGATGAACGCCTCTGCGAGCTATATCAGTCCTTCTATTTTGGAGGAGCGCCAATTGAATGTGACACAGATGGATGTGTTCTCACGACTCATGATGGACCGTATCATTTTCCTTGGTACCGAGGTCAACGACTATACTGCCAACGTGATTCAAGCACAATTATTGTACTTGGACTCTGTGGATTCGGAGAGAGATATTAGTATCTATCTGAACACTCCTGGTGGCAGCGTCTATGCAGGATTGGGTATTTATGACACGATGCAGTTTATCGGCTCTAAGGTGGCTACCATCTGTACGGGTATGGCAGCTAGCATGGGTGCGGTACTGCTCGTAGCAGGCGAGAAGGGGATGCGTGCTGCGTTGCCTCATAGCCGCGTGATGATCCACCAACCTATGGGCGGTATCCAAGGGCAAGCATCTGACATCGAGATCACAGCCAAAGAGATACTCAAACTCAAAGACGAACTCTATCAGATCATCTCCGACCACTCGGGGCAAACAATGGATAAGATTCGCCAAGATGCCGACCGCGATTATTGGATGACCGCTAACGAGGCATTGGAGTATGGAATGATTGACAAAGTGTATACTAAGAAGTAGTTTAGTGAACGCTTCGCTACTGTTTAGTGTTTAGAGTTTAGTGTTTAGAGAAAATGGGAAATAAGAAACAAGAGAAATGTGCGTTCTGTGGACGTGAGATGAAGGATTTGTTTCGCGCAGATATTCCAGGCGTGTATATCTGCCACGAGTGTATCGAGGCAGGGCACAAGATGATCATGGAGATGCAGGTGCAGAAAGCACAGAATCCAGAAATAGAAGGACTAGAATTATCCACCCTACCTAAACCTGCAGAGATTAAGGCCTTTCTTGACCAATATGTGATTGGTCAGGACGAAGCCAAGCGCTACCTTTCCGTAGCGGTGTACAACCACTACAAGCGTGTACTCCAACCCAAAGATGACAACGGTGTAGAGATAGAGAAGAGCAATATCCTGCTTGTCGGTTCTACAGGCACGGGCAAGACACTGCTTGCTCGCACGATTGCCAAACTGCTGAAAGTGCCATTTGCCATCGTGGATGCGACTGCGCTGACCGAAGCTGGTTATGTAGGCGAAGATGTGGAGTCGCTACTCGTTCGCCTCTTGCAAGATGCGGACTACGACTTGCAGAAAGCACAGCGTGGTATTGTCTTCATCGATGAAATGGACAAGATTGCTCGCAAGAGCGAGAACCCCAGTATCACGCGTGATGTGTCGGGCGA
>CALAUA010000010.1 GCA_937891975.1 uncultured Bacteroidales bacterium | reverse complement strand
GATCGTAGGTATCAACGACCTCTGCCCAGTAGATTATTTGGCTTATATGCTTAAGTACGACACCATGCACGGTCAGTTCGAAGGAACTATCGAGGCTGATGTTGAGAACAGCAAACTCATCGTTAACGGTAAAGTTATCCGCGTAACTGCAGAGCGCAACCCAGCTGATTTGAAGTGGGATGAGGTAGGTGCAGAGTACGTAGTTGAGTCTACAGGTTTGTTCCTCTCTAAAGATAAAGCTCAAGCTCACTTGGAGGCTGGTGCTAAATATGTTGTTATGTCTGCTCCTTCTAAGGACGACACTCCAATGTTCGTTTGCGGTGTAAACGAGAAGACCTACGTTAAGGGTACACAATTCGTATCTAACGCTTCTTGCACCACCAACTGCTTGGCTCCTATCGCTAAGGTGTTGAACGACAAATGGGGTATCACCGATGGTTTGATGACTACTGTTCACTCTACCACCGCTACTCAAAAGACTGTTGACGGTCCATCTTTGAAGGACTGGCGTGGTGGCCGTGCTGCTTCTGGCAACATCATCCCTTCTTCTACAGGTGCTGCTAAGGCTGTAGGTAAAGTTATTCCTGAGTTGAACGGCAAATTGACTGGTATGTCTATGCGCGTTCCTACTTTGGACGTTTCTGTAGTTGACTTGACTGTTAACTTGGCTAAGCCAGCTACTTATGCTGAGATCTGCGCAGCTATGAAAGAGGCTGCTGAAGGCGAGTTGAAGGGTGTACTTGGTTACACTGAGGATGCAGTTGTATCTAGCGACTTCTTGGGTGACACCCGCACATCTATCTTCGATGCTAAGGCAGGTATCGCTTTGACTGACACCTTCGTTAAGGTTGTTAGCTGGTACGACAATGAGATCGGTTACTCTAACAAGGTTCTCGACCTCATCGCTCACATGGCTACTGTAAACGCTTAATTCCAATAGCGCAATGGCGCGTCCTATAGGCGGTACGCCGTCCAATAGCGAAGCGTCCAATATCCCTAAAAAAGTGGCACTCATATCGGGTGCCACTTTTTTACTTTTAGTACTTTTGTTAAGATTCTGTTCCCTTGTACCTTATATATATGCTCCGTGTAAAAGACCAACGAAGAACCAAGGATGAACCAAGGAACGACCTAAGAACTCCCAAGCGCAAAAAAGTACTTTTGTTAAGATTGCTGCCTACTCAGGAGCAATTGAAAGAACGAATGGAATTGCTGCAAAAGGAGTTGCGCGAAACAAAAAGATTGATGAATAAATGTACTGAATAAAAGTAAGATTTAATCTCCTTTTCCCTCCCCTGCCATTTATGCAAAATTCGCATAAATGGCATTTTTATTTGCACTCCTCTTGCTCAATTCAAAAAAAAGTATTACCTTTGCACCGTGAACCTGCGCCGAGGGATGTCTGACATCATTGGCGGAGGGCGGCAGACATATTAAAAAGGCGTTTATTGACGCTCTGTTCTGACTTATAGAAATCTCGCAAATTTCAGAAACATTCAGGACTTAGCAACGGTAGATGTCCTACGGGATATAGATTATCCATCTTGTGCCTATTTGGTACGTCCTTTGCGTATATGCATGGTACGCACGCGCGTACCTTAACTATGTAGCACGAGAGTATATTTATATTCGGCGTGGGCTTCGCGTTGTCGGTTCTAATGTTTCGGGCAATGCGAGAGCCTCTATAAGTGGAACTGACAAGAGTGCAGTCCCGCTTTTTTGTATGCATATAAGGGTTTGTAATATATAAATAAAATTATGAGTTGGGCTTGGGCACTTATACTATTTGCATTAGTCTTAATACTTGCAACCTGCACATGGAATCGCAACGATTTTGTATCAAGAGTATCACATTTGATCGAGCGGAATCAGGAAAATATTGTTCATGTGTTATTGCTAATCCTTAAAATTGCTTCTGGAATAGGTATACTTATAGTGGTCTGCAAGGTTTTTGAAAATCAAGGCACATTTGCGGCTATTTTATTGAATCTATTCATAGTGGGAGCTGCGCTAATGGCATGGAAAGCCATAGATTGGATTATATTTATAATACTCGCTTGCATATGTAGGATAGTCGCATTGAGTTTTAGGAATATGTTTACTCTATTATTTGCGATAGTATCAATACTCTTGATTATATTTGGCGTAAAGGGATATATTGTAATTTAAAGGATGCGTTCTATCATTGATATACACTTGCAATTAAACAATCTACATTACTATCCAAATTATGAAAGAGAAAACCATAAAAGATATAACGTATCTTCTAAATGAAAGAAACTTGACTGCGTCCGTCATTCGTAAGAAAGAGTATGCTGGAGACATCATTATACCAAAAACAGTAGTTGATAGCAATATGTCATATCCTGTAACGCGTATTGGAGATTATGCATTTGAAGGTTGTTCTTCATTGATGGACATCACTATTCCCGATGGTATCACAAGTGTTGGAAAGAATGTTTTTGCACATTGCTCCTCTCTAACCGCCATCTCCATACCTAAAAATGTAAAGGAAATTAGTACTGGATATGAGGTTCGTGTTAAGGAGATTTTTATTGGACTTCCTTATTATAGATGCGAGATTGATAAGTATACGGATTTCCATTACTATAAATATGAATACCCAATAGGTGCCTTCCACGGTTGTTTGGGGATATCCGCTTAAAATTATAACAAAATATTTAGATTATTTAAATTTTATCATTATGAGAAATAAAACTACATATGTATGTACACTAATGCTCACACATGGGTGCAATCTTAATTGTGTCTATTGTTTTGAAAAATTCAAAGACATTAAAAAGAATATGACCTTTGAGACTGCTCAGCAGATAATCAATAAAGAAGTGAAAAGATTTTATGAATCCAATAAAGAAGGGCAATTAAAATTTGATTTCTTTGGTGGTGAACCTCTATTACGTTTCCCACTCATACAACAGGTGTGTATGTGGGCCTGGGAGCAGAATTTTCCTGTTCCAATAACCTTTTCTATCACAACAAATGGAACATTATTAGATGAAAACAAAAAAGATTGGCTGCGCCAACATAAGGATAAAATTCGTTTAATAATGTCTGTAGATGGAATGGATGATACTCAAGGAGCTAATAGAGGTTGCCATATCAATATGGATGCGATGACCTTTTTGTTTGAGACATGGCCAGATACACATGTTAAAGCAACAGCATCCAAAGAGAGTATTCATTCTTTTGGAGAGGGTATCGTTTATTGGCTCAAGCAAGGTAAACAAGTAGAAGCTAGTTTTGGTGTTGGTGTAGATTGGAGTAAAGAAGATGCTGATGCTTATAAAAGAGCATTGGAAATAGTCGGAGATTACTACCTCGAACATATGGACATTAAACCAATGGGTATATTAATGTATCCATATACACGATTATTAGAACCTTTTTGCAATCAAATCCCTCCGTTGAATTGTGGCATAGAACGCTCTATGATTTTATACGATTACGATGGTAAAGAATATCCTTGTCACTTGTTCTTACCCATCGTACATGGAGATAAAGATGTCAAGGACTACTTGAATACAATCTCTTGGAAAACACCAGAACGATTTTGGGAAGGTGAGTGCAAAGAGTGTGAATTAAGACAAATATGTAGGACATGTTACGGATTTAATTACACTCAACGAGACGATGTGGCTAATCGTGACAAACGACTATGCAATATGCTACTTGCAGAAGCTCAAATAGGCAGTCAATTCCAGATTAATTACTATATGAAACTCTCAACAAATAGAGAGTTGACAACCGAAGAATTATTATATTTACAAGCAGCTCTTGTATGTTATGAGAAATTCAAAAACTTCAGTTTCTGAAGGTAAAATAAATTAATGTTTCACTCTAAAATTTTAAAGTTATGAAAGTAACAAGTGCTTTGATGAGCAGCGCAACAAAAATGGTTGCAAACAATGCTCGTGCGATTCAAGAGAGTAAGAAAATCCAAACTATTGGATGTTCTTTCTGTGGCTTAGGATGCTCAGGTATCGTAGGTGACTAATTTATTTTTTGAGGGTGTGTCCTATTGATAGACACACCCTCTTTTTATGCCTAATTGTAAACTATCGTATGCGACCATATAAAGACGAATTACCAACAAATACCTTACGACATATCTATGATATTTTAGAAAATCTAGGTATTCTATTTTCTGTTCAACACTTTTCACGTGAAGGATTATATTATTCTTGTCGCTTAACACTTAATGATTTACAACCATTATCCATTGGAACAAATGGTAAAGGATTAACTCCAGAGTATTCATTAGCAAGTGCAGCTGGCGAATTTATGGAGCGTTTCGCCAATCGTTTTATGTTTATGGCAACAAAATATAATACTAAATTATTTCGTAGCAATAACATAAAACTTAATTCTATTCCTGCAAAAGAACTGTCTTATCGTTA
This sequence comes from uncultured Bacteroidales bacterium, assembly GCA_937891975.1. Taxonomy (GTDB): domain Bacteria; phylum Bacteroidota; class Bacteroidia; order Bacteroidales; family Paludibacteraceae; genus Colicola. The sequence continues at coordinate 111,451 of CALAUA010000010.1, read as the reverse complement.
TTTCCAAGACGAAATATTTGAGTGGATTTCTTCTGAAAAAATGAAAGAAGAATTAGAATATTTTGCACCTCGCAATCTTCATCCTAATCTACAATTGCCAAAAGAACAATATCCTATGTATTATGTACCATTTGAAAATGTTTCAAGTGGTAATAATGAGAATTTACCTTATCAATTAATACGATATGCTGCAAGTTCTACAGGTCTTTGTGCTGGAAACACAAAAGAAGAAGCAATTATGCAAGGAATAGGTGAGATCATAGAACGATATGTTTTGCAAGAATTATATATACAACGATTTACACCACCAGACATTCCATTGTCATATTTTGGTGGAACAGAGATTATAGATCGTATAGAGACATTATGTAAGGAACAAAGTTTTACATTTCATATTAAAGACTGCTCATTGGGGCAAGGATTTCCTGTAATTGGCTTACTAGTGTATAATACGGCAAAACATCAATATGCATTTCGTTTAGGAGCAGATGTAAATATTGTCACAGCATTACAACGGTGTTTTACAGAAATGTTTCAAGGAGCAGATACTCCCACCCAACCATTTTGTCCTATTACCTTATCGGATAAATGGGATATGTCTATAGAACACGATAAGAGTGTAAAAAATTGGACTGGTATATTGCCTCAAGAGCTATTTATGAGCACTCCATCATGGGATTTTACACCCAATAAGTATCCAAAACAAAAAGATACGTTTCAAGAGGAATATAATATGATGTGTGAATGGCTACAGAATAAAGGATACACATTGTATGTACGTAATAATTCTATTTTAGGATTTCATGTATATCATTTATACATTCCCAATATGTCTGATTTAGATTATCGTCTATGTGATATTATTCCTTTTTTCGATAAAGAAAGTGATAATTTCTTTCAGATTCCTAAAAATTATAGAATAAATTTGCTAGATAAAAATGAGGCTCATAGTTTTATTCAATCGCATTTTGGTAATACGGAAGAAATGATTTCTCTTTTCCCATATACGAAAGAATTTAATGAAATAAACAAATACCTATTGTTAGCATTATTGGCATATAAGATAGGTGATGATAATATAGCTTCTGAAAGCATGAATAATTTTCTGCAACAACAAGTATTTAATGAAGTGGAACTGGACGTATATTACTATGTAGTTACTGATTATTTGGCACTAATTGCAAAAGGGGTATCCCTGATAGAAATACAAAACACATTACTTCAATGGTATCCAGCAACGTTGGTTAATGAGGTAATTAATGACATGCAAGACAGGGAACATGTCTTAGATGGATTACCTTTGCCCACTTGTTTTAACTGCGAGCAATGTCCCTTGCAAAAGTCTTGTCTGTATTCAAAAATTATGGAATATGAACATCGAATACAAGATATACAATATTAGCTTTAGATTGAAAATGTATAGAAATATAACTTTTAGTCTGTAATTAAAATCGCCATAATGAGGCGATTTTTCACACATAAGCCACCAAATACTCACATATAGACTCTAGATATGCACTCGTTGTCGCGAAATGGTCCTGAAACCCGCAGTCAACTTGAGCGTGACCTAATACAGCCACAGAAAGCCCACAGATATCCCACAGATCTCCTATGGTGCTCCCGAAACTTGTAGGCAACTTTTGTGCCGAAGATAAAAAAGAGGCACCTCATTAACGAGTGTGCCTCTTTTTCGTATTATATGGCATCAAAAAAACTCTAAACAGTAGGCACCTACAGTTGCCGTCCACTAAACTATAGCGGCTCTGCCGCTTTCAGCATCTCCACAATATCCTTCTCAATCTTCATGGGTTTGGTGGCGGGAGCATATCGTTTGATCACGCTACCGTCGCGCGAAACGAGGAACTTCGTGAAGTTCCATTTAATCTTTCTACCAAAGCAACCTCCTGCTTGTGCTTTCAAGAAGGTATAAAGCGGATGCTCATTCTCGCCGTTTACCTCAATCTTCTTCATCAGTGGGAAGGTCACTCCGAAGTTGATTTGGCAGAACTGCTCAATCTCCGTATCTGTGCCTGGCTCTTGGTGCGCAAATTGGTCACAAGGGAAGCCAATCACCACTAAACCAGCGTCTTTGTACTTCTGATACAATGCTTCCAGTTCTTTGTACTGAGGGGTAAAGCCGCACTTGCTGGCGGTGTTGACGATCAACAGCACTTGGCCACGATAGTCTGCAAACGACTTTTCTACACCGCGATTGGTGAGTGCCGCAAAATCATAGATAGTTGTCATAAGGCATTAGGTTTTTAGTTTATAAAATGTTGTACCAACCATATCAGCGCGAAGCCGATGATGTGGCAGATAAATACAATCACGAAAAAGCGTACTGTCTTTTGCTTTTTGCTTCTTTCTTGGGGTTGCTTTCCTTCCATAACGCAGCAAATGTATTGTTTTCTTAAATCTGCTGCAAAGGTATAGCTTTCTCACTATAACAAACTTAAAACTAACTTAATTTTTCATATTGTAGGCAAAAATTATGCCGTTCTGCTTATCATAAATGTCTTTTTCGGTGGAATTATTTGCTCGTTCCAGAAAAAATCCGTACCTTTGCAGCACTGAATCAAAATCTGAGAAGATATGAAGAAGCAGATACATGATGAAAATCGTGGTTATCGCATTCTCCTCCCTTTGGTGAACTGGATGTTCCGACATTCGTACCGACACATTAAATACGTAGGAGAGGAGAATATTCCAACCGATGGAGCGGTTATCTTTGCTCCCAATCACACCAACGCGCTGCAAGATGCGCTGGCGGTGCTTTCTATTAATTCCGAGAGAAAAGTGTTTGTCGCGCGTGCCGACATTTTCCGCAAACCTTTGTTTGCCAAGATCTTAGGTTGGCTCAAGATTATGCCTATCCGCCGTATGCGTGATGGCGCAAGCGAGGTGCTGCAAAACGACGAGACGGTCGAACGCGCTATTGATACCCTTCATGAAGGTGTGCCATTCTGTATTCTCCCAGAGGGTACGCACCGCACCAAGCACTCGCTTCTGCCATTAGGCAAAGGAATCTTCCGTATTACTTTGCGTGCCAATGAGAAATTTGGACATGAGAAGCCAATCTATATTGTACCTGTCGGACTGGAGTATAGCGATTGGTTCCACCTATGGGACACGCTCGTTATCAATATCGGCAAACCTATCAATATGACGCAGTTCATTGCGGAACATGCTGATTTAGAGCGTCCTAAACTCATCCTTGCTATGCGCGAGGAACTCACCAATCGCATGCGTGAACAAATCCTTTGGGTGCCCGATGATGAGAACTACGAGAAGAACTGGGCTGAGCTCAGTAAGAATCGTCCTGCGCACAAGAACTGGTTTCCTAAACACCGCATGCCTAAGTGGCTGTTGCTCTTGATGCTCGTACTCATGTCGCCTCTCGCATTGGTGGCTGGCGTTATCACATTGCCCCTTTGGTTGGCTTGGCTCATTATCCGTTGGGCAATCAAAGACCCTGCCTTCCACAACTCCGTGCAGTTCGTTTGGCAACTGATTATCATTCCACTGACGGGCTTCATCACGATGCCATTTTGGATGTTCTTGCAAGAGTATATGTATCTTGCTCGCAAATTGAATAAACCTGAAGAAACAAAATAATCATGACAAAAGTTTACATTATTTTAGCATGTTATGTGCTTGTGCCTCTGTTGATTATAGAGGGCTTTAAGCGTTGGAAATGGGTACAAACCTTGGGTACTGTAGTACTTGCATATGCAGTGGGCATTATCGCTTCGCTCTGTGGTGTATTCCATTTTCAAGATCCTGAAGTAGCAGTGTCCTTCAGCAAAATGCAATCTATGATGATGAATGTGGCAGTGCCTTTGGCTATTCCATTGATGCTTTTCAACTGCGACTTCAAGTTATGGACAAAGTCACTACCTAAAACGGCTTGGGCATTAGTGACGGGTATTGTGGCAGTCATTATCGCTTCCATCTCGGGTTATTTTATCTTCCGCAACAATGTGCCAGAGATAGCCAAAGTAACTGGTATGATGGCGGGTATTTACACTGGCGGAACCATGAACTTCAATGCTTTGGGCGCAGCATTGAATGTAGATCGCTCGGTGATGGCGATTGTGCTGGCATTCCAAATGGTGATTACTACACCTTATATATTCTTCCTTCTAGGTGGCGGATATAAGATTTTCCGTAAGTTATTGCCATACAAGGATATAACCCATAAGGGTCGTATGGATGAAGAAACTGTAGAGACTAATGATGTGGAAAATTACCGCGGCATGTTTGAGAAGAAAAACTTTATCGGTATGATAAAGGGACTAGGATTGAGTGTCATCTTCCTTGCAGTAGGTGCAGGTATGGCTTTGCTCATTACTGGCACATTGAACGAACTCGTTGTTATTCTGACTATTACCACTTTATCTATCATTGCTTCATTCTTTAAAAAAGTACGTGAACTGCCAAAGACATTTGAGTTAGGCATGTTCTTTATCTTGATTTTCAGCGTAATCGTGGCATCAATGTTTGATATTCATAGTGTGAATGGCGGTTCACTATATATAGGTGGTTTTGTATTCTGGATTATCGGTATTTCAGTGGGCTTACATTTGCTGCTCTGCCGCATCGCCAAAGTGAGTGGCGATTTGTTCTGCGTTTGCCAAGTAGGTCTCTTATGCTCGCCTCCATTCGTGCCACCAATCGCAGGTGCGATGAAGAATAAGAAAGTCCTTATTTCTGGTATTGTAGTCGGACTGGTCGGCTATGCCGCTGGTACCTACCTCGGTGCCCTCCTCGCTTGGATATTGGGCGGTATTTAGTGTTTAGTGAACGCTCGCAGAGCGAGCTACTGTTTAGTGTTTAGAGACAAAGAATATGAAACGAACTATTATATTGATATTTACAGCTTTATTGACATTGTCAATGCAAGCAGCGAAGAAGGAGAAAGTCCAACAAGTGGACTCGCTCGGTCGTAAGATTAAGACGGGTTGGAACTTCGGCGTATTACCGTCTGTGGCGTTTGATGCTGACTTGGGTTTCCAAGGTGGCGCTCTGACCAATATTTACTATTATGGCGATGGTTCGCAGTACCCTGAGTATATCCACTCGCTCTATGCGGAGGCGGCTTATACCACCAAGAACTATGGTATCTTCCGTGTGAACTACGATAGCAAGTACTTGATTCCTAAGCACCGTCTGACCCTTGATGCTACCTATCAACCAGACGCCATGTGCGATTTCTATGGCTTCAATGGCTATCAGTCGGTTTATAACCAAGACTTCCACAAGTGGAAGAAAGATCCTGTTAAGATGGGTGTGCTTGAGGACTACCAATCGCGCGCGTTCTATAAATATAAACGCGACCTTTTCCGCTTCGCTGCCGACATTGAAGGTACTATTTGGAAAGATATCAAGTGGAATGCAGGTCTTGGCGTACTTGGCTACATGATTGACGAGTGCGACATTGACATGCTCAATGGCAAGAAGAATGTTTATAATCCAGCCCTAAAACGCTATGAGCAAAAAGCGATGAATCAGAATGTAGAAGGGTTGTACGAGAAATATGTTAAGTGGGGTATCATTGACAAGAACGAGGCACTTGGTGGTTGGCACCCATACTTACGTTTGGGCTTGACTTACGACAGCCGTGACCAACGCACCTGCCCAACCAAAGGTATCTATGCTGATGCGTTCTTTACCTACACGGCTGCTTTCAATGCTAAGTACGTTCAGCAAGCTGCTGCGGGCTACAATCACTTGCAGTTCAACTTCAACTTCCGCCACTATGTACCTGTATATCGCGACCGCGTGACTTTCGCGTATCGCATTGGTACACAGAATAATATCGCAGGTAAGTCGCCATTCTATATGAACACCTACCTCAATACCTTGTTTATCCAACGTGTGATGTACGAGGGATTGGGTGGTGCTAACTCGCTGCGTGGTATCATGCGTAACCGTATTTTGGCAAACGGCTTTGCCTACGCCAATGTAGAGCTCCGTTGTAAGGTGGTTACATTCGACATCGGTCGCCAGCACTTCTATATTGGTTTAGCTCCATTCTTCGATTTAGGTATCATCACTCAGCCATACGAGTTGGATGAAGAGGGTATCAAATCAGCTTATGCAAAAGACGTGTTGGAGGCTACATTATCCACTCCGTCGGAGGATCGTCCCGTTCCTCCTCTACCATTGGGCGACTACTTCGCTTTGGATAAGGACGGCAACTTCGACCATTCTCGCGTCTATATGCCTCACATGGCAGCTGGTTTGGGTTTGAAGGCAGCTATGAACGAGAACTTTGTTCTTTCTGTGGATTGGGCGATGGCGTTCGACAAACAAGACAACGCCAAGTGGGCGAACTTCTATATTAAGATGGGTTATCTCTTCTAATCACTTATAGAAGTCTCCCCTCATGAAATACCAATTGGGTAATATTCAATTAGATACACATCTCCATTGCGTGACGCGCGGTGGAGATGTGGTGCATCTTACCCAACTGGAGTATGCGCTATTGGAGTATCTTCTCCAGCATGCTGACACTGTCTGCAAGCGCGATGAGATTGTAGATAATGTTTGGGGACAACGTTTTCAGTATGATACAGGCACTATTGATGTGCATCTCCATTCCCTGCGCCGTAAACTGGGCTTTGCGCGTAATACGCCTATTGAATCCATCCGTGGTGTAGGAATCATTTTGCATACTGCAGCACCCAAACAATCGCATACGCTGAATATCCAAGACTTTGCTATTCAGTGGATTCGTGAGCATGAAGCGGACTTTGCCGCCAAGCAACTCACTCCGCGTCTGCACCTTGATCCTTTTGTGAGTGAGATTACCATTTCTCCAGAGGACTTGCGCACCATGTTGGACGGAATATTGAAAGTCCTTTTGCCCGTTTCCAAACCGGGCATTATCCGTATCAAGTCGCAACTGGGTTGTCATCATTTCTCCCTTTCTCTTGACATCAACGGCACCATCAACGAACTCCGCATACCGTTAGGATAATAATTTAAGTTAGATTTAAGGAAAATTAAGCCTATTTGTACTACCTTTGCAGCGAAATGAATATGGAACTGCAAAAGAACAAATGATGAGAAAGAAAATACTATTGATATTGTTGGTAATCGCCACGGCGACATATGCGCAACAGGAGGTGACACAAGATACCACTGCAACGAAAAAAAATATTGTAGACAAAGAGAAAACACCTGTATTCCAAGGATATAGTGGCGGAATGATGTTGCATGCAGGTTATCTTTTCGGCAAGAATCCTTCTGCTGTATTACCCTCTGGCGAAAGTATTAGTCCGCAGGGTATGACTACGGGTATTGGTGGTTCGTTGCGAATAAACCTCTGGAAACACTTACGTGTAGGTTGTGAGGGATATGTATCAACCATGAAGTCTGGTGCTACCGATATGAGAGATGTCTTACAATCAGGCAGTTATGTGCGTGTTGGTTCGGGTGGCCTGTTAGCAGATGCATGCTGGCGCATGGAAAAAGTGTGGCCATACATTGGTGCTGCTGTGGGTGGTGGTGCGATGCGCACGCTCTCTGTGGTAGAAGGTAGTGAGGCTGATTGGCAACCCGAAGAGTGGACCATGCTCACCAAACAAGGGTTTGGCTATGTGAACCCATACGTGGGCATGGACTGGTGTATGACTAAACGTGTCCATCTGACCCTTCGCATGGATTGGATGCTAGCATTTGCAGAGAATCAACTGCTAATGCCTACTGGTCCGCGATTCTTCTTTGGTTTTATGTTCTGTCACTAAAAAATGAATTTCTCAGGTATTGTATTAGGATTAGTAGCCTTTTTGTGTATTGGCTTTTTTCATCCTTTGGTAATCAAAGGTGAGTATTATTTTGGCACGAAGTGCTGGTGGGTATTTGCATTAGCAGGGGTAGTGATGTTGGTGGGCTCGCTGCTGATTGAGAATATCTATTTCTCTGTGATACTGGGTGTTATATCTTTCTCCTGCTTTTGGTCTATCCTTGAACTCTTCGAGCAAAAGAAGCGCGTAGAGCGTGGCTGGTTTCCTAAGAATCCGAAAAGGAAGGACTCATAATCCCTCTATCAAACATACAAGGCCTTGGTTACGTGAATCCATATGTAGGTGTGATTCAAGCAGAAAAATCGCAAGCAACCTACTAGGAAAGTATCGAGTGGTACGGAAGTGGTACGGAAGTAGTACGGAGGTGGTAAGGGGAAAGGTAAAAGAAAGGAGAAATAAAATAAATGCACGATTTATTTTGTTATATTGAAAAATTATTGTACCTTTGCAAGCGAAAATATATTTAATCTTTAAAAATATCTTTATTATGAAAAAGTTATCATTGATTTTGTTGGCAGCTATTGTATGTGTAGCTTGTGCCAAGAAAGCAGAAAAGACAGATACTGTTTCTGCGGAAGAACCTGTTGTAGAGGAGGTTGTAGTTGAAGAAACCATTGCTGAAGAGCCTATTATTGAGGAAGCTGCCGAAGAAACTTTGGCTGAAGAGGTGGTTGTAGAAGAGGTTACAGAGGAAGTTGCTGAAGAAGTGGTAGTTGAGGAGGCAGTGGTAGAAGAGCCAGTGGAAGAACCTGTGTTGAAGTTAGGTTTGGATGTACAACCTGAATATCCAGGCGGACTAACTGAGGCAATGAAAGTAGTAGCTGCGAATACGAAATACCCTGCAGAGGCAAAAGCCAATGGCTGGGAAGGTAAAGTAATATGCACCTTAATCGTAGAGAAAGATGGTTCTGTATCGAGTGTGAAAGTCATGAGAAGCAGTGGTTACACCGTGTTGGATGATGAAGCAGTACGTGCGTTCTCTACTTTGAGTAACTGGGCTCCAGGTCAAAAGGATGGCAAACCAGTTCGTGCGCAAGTGATGTTGCCTTTGCAATTTAAATTGTAATACATTGCAACGTTAATCATATAGTAAAAAAGCCTTCGTAAAGATTTACGGAGGCTTTTTTATTGGAACATATATACCTATCGACACTTGTTGTCATTAATTGACATCAAAATTGATCTTAATTGTTTAAAATAAAATCAATGTCTACTCGTGTATAGTTCCCTGTCGATATATGACTAAAGTTCTTATAAGGATGTCCCATTTACCTACTAATTGTTAGTGTAATTTCATCTTTTTCAAAAAAAGCGTCTATTTTCTTGTATATATGCGAAATTTTTACTAATTTTGCGCGTTTTTGTGTACACTCGTAATTATGATAGAATATATAAAAGGAAATTTGGCAGATTTGACCCCGACTTATGCTGTAATAGAAGCCGCAGGAGTGGGATATGCCATTAATATCGCATTGCCAAGCTACTCGGCATTGGTTGGCAAAGAAAATACAGAAACGAAACTATTTGTAACCGAAATTATACGTGAGGATACGCATGATTTGTTCGGATTCTTTACTCGCGGTGAGCGTGAGTTGTTTCTGATGCTGATGACCGTAAGCGGTATAGGCGCCAATACTGCACGTATGATTATGTCGGCATACTCTGCGAGTGAGATACGCCAGATCATAGCTACAGGTAACGCTCGTGCGCTATCGCAAGTGAAGGGACTAGGACCAAAGACTGCTCAACGAATCATAGTAGATTTGAAAGATAAGGTGCTGAAAATAGACCTTGGCTTGGAGGCGAACCAAGGCAGTTTAGAGGACGCCGCAAGCGGCTACAGTTTAGAGGTTAAAGGCGTGGATAGTGAAATCAAACAAGAAGCGGTGAGTGCGCTGACAATGCTGGGTTTTGCTGCGGCAGCAAGTGGCAAAGTGGTGGATAAGATATTGAGTGCAGACCCTAATGCAGGTGTTGAGCAAGTGATTAAACAGGCATTGAAGATGCTGTAGATGGGAGGTTTGAGTTTAGTGTCTAGAGTTTAGTGTTTAGAGTGAGGAATATAGTAATCATATTGTTGGGTGTATTGCCTATGCTAGCAATAGCACAGGAGCAGGATAGTATCGTATCGTGGCAAGATAACGATAGCGTAGTGATGGCTCCACTGCAAGTGCAGGGCGTGGGTGCGGATAATTATGAAGAATTGACCCGTCCTCAAAGTAGTTTGGATTTGCAAACGCCTGATAACGTGACAACTACCGTGGAATATGATGCTGCGAATGGTTGCTACGTGGTGCGTACGCGCATCGGTGAAACAGAAATAGCGACGCCCTTCATGATGACGATGGATGAGTATCGTGCGTATAGTGAACGTCAACAGATGGGGCAGTATTGGCAGCAGAAAATAAGTGAGGTGGAGCACGATAATGAGAAGAAGTTTGATATCACCGATATGAAATTTAATATCGGTCCAGCAGATAAAGTGTTTGGTCCAGGAGGTGTGCAACTGAAGATGCAAGGTTCGGCAGAACTGCTGTTTGGCTTCAAACATCAATATGTGGATAATCCTGCGCTGACAGAACGCTCGCGCAATAACAATATCTTTGATTTTGATGAGAAGATTCAGGTGAATGTCAACGGAAAAGTGGGCGATAAGTTGAACTTTAATATGGGTTACAATACGGAAGCGTCGTTCAGCTTTGACCAGATAAACCTGAAAATGAATTATAAGGGTCAGGAGGATGACATTATTCAGTCGATAGAGGCCGGTAATGTGTCAATGAACTTGAATAGCAGTTTGATAAGCGGAAGTTCGGCACTATTTGGCGTGAAGACGGACTTGAAGTTTGGTAAACTGAAAGTACAGGCGTTGATTTCGCAACAAAACTCTGAGAGCCAGTCGGTTTCGAGTGAAGGAGGAGCGCAGACTACGAGTTTTGAGGTGCCGATTGATACGTATGATGAGAATCGACATTTCTTCTTGAGTTATTATTTCCGTGATAATTATGAGCAGGCGATGCAGGCATTGCCATACATAGCGAGTGGTGTGACCATCAATCGTATAGAGGTGTGGGTAACTAACAAGCGTGGCAACTATGATGATGCGCGTAATATCGTGGCTCTGGCAGACTTGGGTGAGCATAATGCGCAGCATGTGTTGAACTCGGCGTGGAGTGTGGATGCAGGTGCTCGTACTCCATATAACAAAGCAAATAGTCTGTATGAGACATTGGTGAATGGTCATCCTGAAATACGTGATATACAGCAGGTTAGTAGTGTGATGCAATTGCTGACAGGCATGGAACTAGGTGAGGACTATGAGAAAGTGGAGTCGGCTCGATTGCTGAATAATGGTGAGTATTCGCTGAACTCGGCATTGGGTTATATCTCGCTAAAAACCGCATTGAATCAAGATGAGGTGTTGGCAGTGGCGTATGAGTACACGTATGCAGGTCAGGTGTATCAAGTGGGTGAGTTCTCAACCGATGGTAGCGAGACATTGAAGGCACCTAATGCGTTGATGTTGAAACTGCTGAAGAGTACGAATAATGCGCCAGACCAGAAAGGTAAAGGTACATGGGACTTGATGATGAAGAACGTGTATTCGTTGGGCGCGAGTCAGATGTCAGGTGATAAATTTGAACTATACATCCAATACCGCAATGATTCGGTCGGTACAGAGATGCAGTACTTGATGGAAGGTGATATTAAGGGTAAGCAGTTGCTCCGCGTGATGAATCTTGACCGTTTGGATTCGCGCAATAACAACTCTCCTGATGGGCGTTTTGACTATGTAGAGGGTTATACCGCTCTGTCGTCTTCAGGTAGAATTATTTTTCCTGTGCTAGAGCCGTTTGGTAGCCACTTGGCACGCGTAATAGGCGATGAGAAGATTGCAGAAAAGTATATTTTCCAAGAGTTGTATGATTCGACCTTGGTGAATGCGCAGGAGTTGTCGGAAAAGAATAAGTTTGTATTGACGGGAAAATACAAAGGTAGCGCAGGCAATGAGATTCGCTTGAATGCGATGAATATCCCACGCGGAAGTGTGGTGGTGACCGCAGGTGGTGCGACGTTGGTGGAGAATGTGGACTACACGGTGGATTACACGATGGGAACGGTGACTATTCTGAATCAGTCAATTATAGATTCGGGTACGAATGTGGATGTGAAGTTGGAGAATCAGTCGCTATTCTCGATGCAACGCAAGTCGCTGTTTGGTGCGCATTTGGAATATGAATTTAATAAAGACTTGACGGTAGGTGGTACGATTATGCACCTGCGTGAGAAGCCATTGACGACCAAAGTGAATACAGGTAGCGAGCCATTGGCGAATACAATATGGGGTGTGAATGCGAGTTGGAAGACTGAGTTGCAATGGTTGACATTGCTAGTGGATAAGGTGCCATGGATAGAAGCCACTGCTCCTTCTACCTTCCAAGTGAATGCGGAGTTTGCTCATTTGATACCAGGTCATACAAAGGATGTAGGCAACTTGGGAACTGCATATATTGATGACTTTGAGGCAACAAAAACAAATATTGATATTCACTATCCTAACTATTGGCGTTTGGCATCTACTCCTACTGGAGATAGATATGATGAGGCAATCTTGGGTAATAATATCGCATATAATAAGAACCGTGCATTGTTGGCATGGTACACGATTGACCCGATTTTTGGTTATCCACAAAGCAATACTCCTAAACACATCAAGGATGACCGCGAAGTGATGTCGGATCACCGTACGCGTATTGTGTATGAGCAAGAGGTGTATCCAAACAAAGAAGTGCTGCCAAATGCGGATACGAAGTTGGCAGTAATGAACCTGAGTTATTATCCCGAGGAACGTGGTCCGTATAATATCTCTGCAGAGGAGATAGGTGTGGATGGTAAATTGACCAATCCTAAGCAACGTTGGGGTGGTATTATGCGTAAGTTGGACAACACCGATTTTGAGAAGGCGAATATTGAGTATATTGAGTTTTGGCTGATGGATCCATTCTTGACCAATCCAGATGTGGGTTTTGAAGGAGGTGATTTGTATATTGATTTAGGCGATGTGAGTGAGGATATCTTGCGAGATGGCAAGAAAAGTTTTGAGCATGGTTTGCCGTTGAATGATGATGAGTCTATGGTGGATAAAACCATGTGGGGACGCGCACCCAAGACTACAAGTACCACTGTGGCTTTTGCCAATGAGTCGGGTGCTCGCGAGAAGCAGGATGTTGGTTTGAATGGTTTAAGTACGGCGGATGAGTTTTTGTTTGAATACAACGGAACGACACCTTATGCCGATTATGTGGCAACCTTGAGGAGTAAGGTGGATCCTGCGGTATTGGCATTGTGGGAAGAAGATGAGTTCTCGCCACTGAATGACCCAGCAGGTGATGATTACCATTACTATCGTGGTAACGATTATGATGAAGCAGAGACCCCTGTTCTGGTGCGCTATAAACGCTACAACGGTACTGAGGGTAACTCGCCAGAGATGCAGGAGAATGCGGCATATGGTACGGCATCTACCCTGCAGCCAGATATAGAGGATATCAATCAAGATAATACGCTGAATGATAGCGAGCGCTTCTATCGCTATCGTATCTCTATTCGTAAAGAAGACATGCAACGCGTTGGTCAGCAACATATTGCAAGTATTATGGAAACGAAGGTGACTTTACGTAATAAAGAGACAGCTATGGTAAAATGGTATCAATTTAAGATACCTTTGCGTGGCGATACGGCCATGATGAAGAAGGTGGGTAATATCCGCAACTTCAAGTCGATTCGTTTTGCACGTATCTATATGACTAATTTTGCGCAGGAGACTCACTTGCGTTTGGCTTCGTTGGACTTGGTACGTGGCGAATGGCGCAGTTATACCAAAGGATTGTATCAAGATATTGTGAATAATCAGTACAACATATCTAATCCATATACGTCAGCAGGATCAATGGATGTGGAAGCGGTGAATATAGAAGAGAACTCTAACCGTGAGCCAATCAACTATGTATTGCCTCCTGGTATCACCCGTCAGACAGACCCTGGCCAAGCGCAATTGATTGCCCAAAATGAGCAATCAATGGTGTTTAGATTGCATGATTTGGCTCCCAAAGATGCGCGTGCGGTGTATAAGAATGTGGTGTATGATATGCGTCAGTACAAGCGTCTGCAGATGTTTGTGCATGCAGAGTGTTTGCCTCAGTTTGATCCTATCGCGAATAAAGATATATCGTGCTTCATACGTTTAGGATCGGACTTGAAGAACAACTATTATGAGTATGAGATACCACTAGATTTGACTCCAGAGGGACGGTATAACAATGACAATGTGCTTGATCGTCAGAAGGTTTGGTTAGAAGAGAATATGTTTGATTTTGACCTACAAACCTTGGTGAATGCTAAGATGGCTCGTAATCGTGCTAAACGTGCAGGCAATAGCAGTGTGGGTAATACTATCCCATATGAGAGCTATGATCCTGATGATCTGGATAATAAGATTACGGTGTTGGGTAATCCAACGTTGGAAGATGTGCAAGCCATCATGATAGGTGTGCGTAATAAGACAGACAAAGAGGTGAATGCCGAGATCTGGGTGAATGAGTTGCGCTTGAGTCAGTTTAATGAGCAAGGTGGTGTAGCTGCGATGGCAAATGCTTCGTTGAGTATCAGTGATATTGCACAAGTGAATGTGTCGGGTAGAATGGAAACGGCAGGCTATGGTTCGATAGAGTCGAATGTACTAGATCGTAATATGGAAGATGCTTATCAGTTGTCGGTAAGTGCAGCTTTGGAAGCGGGTCGTTTGTTCCCAGAGAAAGCTAAGTTGCAAATACCCCTATACGTATCATACTCTAATGAGACGCAATCGCCAAAATTTGATCCATTGGATACGGATGTAGAGCTGTCCGAAACATTAGAGATTTTTGAGACAAAGGAAGAAAAGGATTCTATTCGCCAAATGGCTAATACAGTGCATGAGTCAACAAGTTTCTCGGTATCTAACTTGAAAGTGGATATTCACTCGAAGAAGCGTAACATGTTCTATGACCCTGCTAACTTCTCGATATCAGCTAGTTATAATGAGCAGGAACAGTTTAGCCCAGAGATAGAGAAGGATGTGACAAAGGATTATAAGGGGTCGTTTAATTATTCCTATAACTTTAATCCACAGCCTTGGGAGCCATTTAAGAACGTGGAAAAGGTGAAGAAAGTGAAATTGCTGAGTGAGTTGAATTTCTATTATTTGCCACAGTCTTGGGCTTTCAATACGAATATGCATCGTAGTTATACTCACCTCAAGATGCGTGATTTCAATACAGCTGATTTGGGTGAATCGGTTAATAATGATATGGATTTGACCTTCTCGAAGGACTTTACTTGGGATAGGAACTTCGACTTCAAATATGACTTGACGAAGAATATGAAGTTCACCTTCCAAACCGCGATGAACTCAACGGTGGATGAGGGATATTATGCTCCTGAAATCATAAAGGATTATCATTTTACGAATGATTATTACGAAGCATGGAAAGATACGATTATGCGTAGTATGGGCACATGGGGTACGCCTTACACCTATCAGCAGTTGTTCTCCGCTTCTTGGAATGTGCCGTTTAATCGTATTCCATACATTGAGGCACTGACAGCGAATGCGTCATACAATGCCACTTATAATTGGAATCGAACGATGCAAACTAGTGCTACTAATACAGCAAATTTGGGTAATGTGATTAGTGCAACGCGAGCATGGCAAGTGGATGGTGGTATTAACTTCGAAACTTTGTATGGCAAATCGAAGTATTGGAAACAGATGACGCAGCATTATAACCAACGTACGATGCGTCGTAGGGCTATGTTTAAGCCTAAAACCTATACAGAAGTAGTCACTTTGGAGGCAGGTAAGCCTAAAGAGATTACTCACCGATTGGGTTCGGAGACACTGAAATTGAGTGCGACTACTGCGGATGGAAAGACTGTGAAACTGAAGCTGACTTCAACTTCCAATACTAAAGCAACGATTGAGTCGAAGGTAGATTTGAAAGATGTATCTATCTCTTTGACCACTGTGGATAAGCAGAAACGCTCTCCAGGATTAGTGGTAGCAGATATGGCGACTTATATCGGCACGATGTTCCGCAAGGTACAAGTGACATATCGTAATACCAATTCGTTGACGCTGCCAGGTTTTGCACCGCAAGCAGGATTTATGGGGCAACAACGATTTGACAATCTCTATGCGCCAGGTTTTGATTTCGCTTTTGGTGGGTTTACGGATGATTTTGTAGAAAAAGCGAAGGATAATGGTTGGCTGTCGGGTGATACTACCGTTGTGCAACCTGCTATGCGTTCGAAGACAAGTGATTTGGATATTAAATTGACTTTGGAGCCGCTACCAGGTCTAAAGATTCAGTTGAATGGAAAACGCTATGAAGCTCAATCCACATCCATTATTTATTCGTATGACCAATTGCAAGAGAATATGACGGGTTCGTTTAATATCACGCAAGTGGCGATAGGAACTGCATTCCGTAAGCTAGGTACAGCTGAGGATAATTTTGCATCGGATGTGTTTGACCAATTCTTAGCGAATCGCCAGGTGGTGAGTTCGCGTGTGCAGGATCAATACCGCAATGTAGTATATCCAAACGCAGGATTTATTCCTTCTGAATTGCGTGATAAGCCTTATAAACCTCAATATGGCACAGTGGCAAGTAATACGGCAGATGTGCTTGTGCCTGCCTTCTTGGCGGCTTATACTGGTCGTGATGTGAATACGGTCAATCTTAATCCATTCATGGGCATATTGCAAATATTACCTAACTGGTCAGTCACATTTGACGGATTGGGCAAACTGCCATGGTTGAGAGATCACTTCAAATCCATCAATCTTACCCACGCTTATACTTGTAAGTATGCTATTGGTAGTTATTCTAGTTATTCTACGTGGGTTCCTGCCAGAGAATTGAGTGACAAACAGGTTGGTTTTGTGCGTGATGTGACTACTGATAATCCATTGCCTTCTTCTGCATACGACATATCGTCGGTGAACTTGTCGGAGAATTTCTCGCCATTGGTGGGATTGAATATGACTATGAAGAATTCGCTATCTGCTAAGTTTGAATATCGCAAACAACGTAATATCTCATTGAATATCAACTCTGTTCAAATTACGGAGGGACATACAGATGAATTTGTGATAGGTGCAGGATATACGATTAAGAATCTCAATTTTGTGACTAAGAATCGCGATGGTGGACAGAAGAAGGTAAGCAATGACCTAAAATTGAATGTGGATATCAGTTATAAGGATATCAAAACTCTCTTGCGTAAGGTAGAAGAAGATCTTACCCAAGCAAGTTCTGGTAATAAAGTGTTAGGCATTAAGATTAGTGCAGACTATGTACTCTCGCAGAAAATCAATTTGCAATTCTTCTACGACCACCAAGGTACTACACCACTTATCTCATCTTCTTATCCAGTCAAAGCAGATAATGTGGGTATCAATGTAAAATTGATGCTCACACGGTAAAGCATTGAACGACATACTTGTGGGTAGATAACATTATTTCTGCTGTGTATAAAGTAGGTATCATAGGTCCTGAATCTACGGGTAAAAGTACTCTTGCATCGTATTTGGCACATCGTTACGAAGGCTTGCTAATACCCGAGTACGCGCGCGAATATATGGAATCACGCGCGTGCGCGTCAGCGTACACGGTAGAAGATGTGATGAATATCGCGCATATGCAAGTACAACAGTTGCGTGAACTATCGCTGGGTTCTACAGAAGGGATACCGAAGGGATACCGAAGAGATGTGGTGTTTTTTGATACGGAATTGATTATTACCAAAGTATGGTTTTTGCACAAGTTTGGTCATTGTCCAGATTTTGTAGAGCAGGCATTGCATGAATTTCCGATGGATATCTATCTGTTGTGTTATCCCGATATGCCTTGGTTACCTGATCCTGTGCGCGAAAACCCCGATATACGAGAATACCTATTTGATTGGTACGAACGGGAAATACAAGAGTTGGGAATACCTTACTATATCATTCGACATGATATATAAATACAAAGTCTTACAAGCAAAAAAAAATATCACGCTTAAGAATGAATTCTTGCGTGATATTTTTTTACTTGTGATCCGTGCAGGATTCAAACCTGCAACCCCCACATCCGTAGTGTGGTACTCTATTCAGTTGAGCTAACGGACCATGCTTTTCGAAAGCGGTTGCAAAGGTACTGCTTTTTTTTGAATTGACCAAATATTTTGATAAAAAAGTGTGTTTTTTTTGTTAAGTTGCGAAAAAAGTAGTACCTTTGCAACCAAAATAGATATAAAAAAGTATGAATAGTTATTTATCTCGTATTCTTTTGGGTTGTGCAGTAGCCTTGCTGAGTGTGATAGAATGTTGGGCAGTGGCTCCAATGCCTGGTCTAGATTTGGTTGAGCCTCGTCGGCCACGAGCTCCATTTGAGGTTATTTCTCATAATAGCCATACCAAGCAGCAACGTGTTGCGCCTCGTAAGAAGACTCATATCAATCTAGCTCCAAGGGGACTGTTGATTCTTGTGAACTTCGAGGATGTGCAATTTGCCTCTAGCAATACTCAGCAAGCATTCGACTCGTTAGCAAATAGCCCAAGCTACAC
This sequence comes from uncultured Bacteroidales bacterium, assembly GCA_937891975.1. Taxonomy (GTDB): domain Bacteria; phylum Bacteroidota; class Bacteroidia; order Bacteroidales; family Paludibacteraceae; genus Colicola. The sequence goes on along the minus strand of CALAUA010000010.1, from coordinate 92,986 downwards.
GTATAATGGTGCTACTGGCTCGTGTAAACAATATTTTACCGACCAATCCAATGGCAAGTATATTCCTCATTTCGATGTAGTGGGACCAGTGAACCTTCCTCACTCAATGGCTTATTATGGAGCCAATAAAGAAGATGGGAATGATCAGTATGTCGTTGATTTCGTGATTGACGCGTGTCAAGGAGCAGACCGTTTTGGGATAGATTTTGCGCAATATGACAATGATAATGATGGTATGGTGGACTTTGTGTATATCATCTATGCAGGTTATGCTGAGTCGGAAGGTGGTGGTGCTGCTACTATTTGGCCGCATAACTGGGATTTGATTTCTGCCTTGTATTTTGGTTATACCAATCAAACGGAGTATTTTGCAACGTCCGAGACAAACTACAATTTACCAAAGATAGATGGTAAGTTGCTGAACACTTATGCATGTTCCAATGAGATGCGTAAAGCTAATAATGCGCGCTCAGGAATAGGTACTATCTGTCACGAGTTTAGCCATGTATTGGGATTGCCGGATTACTACCTAACTACAGACTATTCTACTGTACTAGAACGTGAAACTCCTGGTGCGTGGTCGTTGATGGGATATGGTAATTACCTCAATAATGGCAATACACCTCCCAATTATTCGGTGTATGACAAGTATTATTTGGGGTGGTTAGAGCCAGAAGCGTTAGCACAAACAAAGCAATTAGAGATACCTGCTGATGGCACTACTACATTCATGTTAGCACGCAACGAAAAACATGTTGCAGAGGGCGCGTACCGTACTGATACTGTGTATTATATTGAGAATCGCCAGCAAGAAGGTTGGGATGCTTATTTACCTGGTCATGGTATGCTTATTTGGCGTGTGATTTTCAACGAAAACGATTGGTTCAACAACTGCCCTAATGACCACACTCCTCGTTATCGCTTAATCTCAGCACTATCCACATCGTCACCTTATACCACTACCAAACCTAAGCCAGAAGTGCCATTCCCGGGTTCTAAGAACATCACAAAATACACACCGTTTACACACAACAAATTAGAGAATATCCAAGAAACAAACGGATTAATAACCTGCGAATTTGTCACCACATCTATCCCATCCAATGTAGAAAATATCACCACTCCTATCTCTGGGCAATGGTACAATATACTTGGTCAGCCGATTGACCCTACTACTTACAAGGGTATTGCTATCCAAAATGGAAAAAAATATCTGCTCCGATGAGCAGATATTTTTTTGTATAGTGGTCATTGAGTAGTTCCTTCTTAGTGGCTAACTTGCATGATATTGGCAAAGACTCCTGCTGCAGTCACGCTGGCACCTGCGCCATAACCGCGAATCATCATAGGATAGTCGTGGTAGCGTTCGGTGGTGATAAGGATGATATTGTTGGAGCCCTCCAGTTGGTAGAATGGATGTGAAGCGTCCACAGTCTCTAGACTAACAGTGGTTTTGCCCTCTACCAATTTAGCTACAAAACGCCAACGCAGTCCCTGTGCCTCTAATTCCTTGCGGCGAGTTTCGAAATCAGCGTCTAACTCAGGAAGTGTTTTCCAGAAGTCCTCGACTGTTCCTTGGAAGTATGATTCTGGGACAAAGAGATGTTTCTCCACATCCTCTTGCTCTACTTGATAGCCTGCTTCACGCGCCAAGATGACGAGTTTGCGAATCACATCTTTACCACTGAGGTCAATGCGTGGGTCGGGTTCGCTGTAGCCTTGTTCCTTAGCACGACGGATGGTCTCGGAGAATGGTACGTCAGCAGCAATCTCATTGAAAATGAAGTTGAGTGTGCCACTCAATACCGCCTCTATACGCAATATCTTATCACCTGAATTGCGTAGGTCATTGATGGTACCAATAATAGGCAATCCTGCACCTACATTGGTTTCAAAGAGGAATTTTACGCCACGGTCAAGAGCCGTTTGCTTGAGGCGGAGGTAGTGGCTATATTCGGATGATGCAGCAATCTTGTTGGCTGTGACTACCGAGATATTGTTGTCTAGCAATGATTGATAGATACCTGCCACATCGGCACTTGCCGTACAGTCCACAAATACGCTATTGTAGAGCGTTGACAATTGACTATTGATTGTGGACAAGCTGAGCGGCTTAGCGGACTTGAGTTGGTCGCGGTAGTTGCTAAGGTCGATTCCATCGGCATTGAAGATAGCTGTTCGGCTATTGGCAATACCTACGACGTTGAGCTGTAGATGCTGCTCATGAAGTAGCATGTGCTGTTGCTGATGGATTTGCTCTAGCAGTTGCGCACCTACGGTACCTACGCCGCAAACAAAGACGTTGAGCACTTTGTTTTCGCTAAGGAAGAATGAGTCGTGCAATACGTTCATTGTCTTGCTGAGTTGCTGAGCGGGTATAACGAACGATATATTTGTTTCTTTGGCACCTTGCGCAAAGGCAATCACGCTGATACCATTTCTACCTAATGTGCCAAACAGTTTGCCTGCAATGCCAGGCATGTTGTGCATGTTCTCGCCCACGATACTTACGGCTGCCAAGCCTTGTTGTACGAGCATAGGGTACATAGAGCCCACTTTGATTTCTTCTGCAAACTCGTGCGTGAGTGCATCTACTGCGGTGTCGCAATCTTTCTCTTGAATACCCAGAGTAGTAGAGTTTTCTGACGATGCTTGACTAACGAGGAAGACCGATACGCCTGCTGTGGCCAAGGCACTGAAGATGCGTTGGTTGACACCAATCACACCCACCATCGAGAGTCCAGATACCGTAATCAATGCTACGTCACGAATACTACTCAAGCCGCGCACGTAACGCGTAGTGTCTTCGGGTTTGGTTTGTATGATTGTGCCAGCATTATCGGGACAGAAAGTATTGAGAATACGAATCGGTATATTCTTCGCGCACGCAGGATAGATGGTAGGTGGATATACTACTTTCGCACCAAAGTGGCACAACTCGGATGCCTCCACATAGCTCAAACTCTTGATGGTGTAGGCATTTGGGATGAGTCGTGGGTCGGCTGTCATAAAGCCATTGACATCAGTCCATATCTCCAATACCTCCGCACCCAATGTGGCAGCTAAGATGGATGCTGTATAGTCGCTGCCACCACGTCCGAGGTTGGTAATCTCGTCAGTTTGGCTATCGCGCGAAATGAATCCTGGCACGACTGCCAGATGAGGCATAGGCGAGAAAGCATGGTGGATGAGTTGCTCCGTTAGTTCGGTATTGAGCAATACTTGGCCTTGCTTGCGGTCTGTGCGAATAAACTGCAACGAATCCTTGCGGACAGCACCTGTCAAGGCTGTAGTGACGATACGGCTGCTGAGTTGTTCGCCATAGCTCACGATGACTGCTTCTGATTTCGCGCTCAGATCCTTTACTAAGTGTACACCGAAGAGAATAGAACGTAGCTCATCAAGTATGCTTTCCAATTCATGGCAGAGCATTTGTCGTGTGGTAGGGTTGGTGATTAGGGTGCCGACCATATCCATATGTCGGCAGCGAATCTGCTGATATACCTCCATATACTCTTCGCCAGCCTCAAGTGCCATGTGTGCTGCTCTAAGCAGTTGGTCGGTGATGCCGCCCAAGGCACTGACTACCACGATACAGTCATCGGTCTGCTGACTGATAATCTGCTGAATATGACGAATACTCTCTACTGAACCAACTGAGGTTCCACCGAATTTTAATACTTTCATTTTAATATCTCTGTTATTTGATTGGTTTCGAGGAGGAATCCGTCGTGTCCGAAGCGGGATTCAATCTCGAAGTATTGTGCGTTAGGGATATGCTTTGCCCATTCTCTTCCTTCGCATGGAGGAAAGAGCCCATCTGAAGTGATAGCTATCACTACCGTTTGTGCTTTGATTTGCGCCAAAGCAGTAGCCACACCTTCACGGTTGCGACCCACGTTTTGACTATCTACGCAATGTAGCAGGTAGTAATAGGAATAGGCGTCGAAGCCACGTTTGACTAGTTTCTCGCCTTGATAGCGTTCGTAGCTCGCTGCACGACTGGCAAAGAGGCAATCGTCGTCTGTCTCATATTGTGTGAGGTTGTAGCCATCGAAACTGCGGTATGAGATGAGCGAAATGGCGCGTGCTGCTTCTAATCCTTTGCGTCCGCCATCAAGCGATTCGCACGCTCGGAAAGTGGGGTCAGCCTCTAATGCCATACGTTGCACTTCCATCCATGCGCTCAGCCATGGTGATACACGTGGGGCGGTGGCAATGAACGCTGCACGGCGGATGATATTGCCTTCCATAATCGCCCATTCGAGGGCATGGAAACCGCCAATGGAACTACCGATGAGTAAGTCCACTTGCTTGATGCCCAAATGTTCGCGTACCAACGTAAATAGTCGGGCAGTGTCGCGCACCGTGAACTTGGGGAAATCGAGATATCCTTTTTGATTCGGGATTCGCGAGTCGCGATTCCCGAAATCTCTTGGTCCTGTGGTGCCATAGGCAGAGCCGAAGATATTGACGCAAACGACAAAGTCCTTTTCAGGGTCGATGCAACAATCTTTGCCCACCATCTCTGGCCACCAATCCATTGGGTCGGAGTTAGCAGTTAGGGCATGGCATAGCCATACCACGCGGTCACCTGGTTGGTATTCGCGCTCCGAGGTGTGATAGACTATCTCTAATTGGTCAAGAGTGCCACCTGCCTCAAAGAAGAAATTATGCGTTGTGAGCTTGTGTAAGTGCATGTTCTATATCTGCTATTAAGTCGTCTGCGTTTTCGAGACCGATACTCAGGCGCATCAAGTCGGGGTCGATACCTGCTGCCAGAAGTGCCTCGTTGCTGAGTTGGCGGTGGGTATGCGAAGCGGGATGCAGGATACATGTATGGCAGTCTGCTACGTGCGTTTCGATAGTTACCAGTTGCAGGTTGTCCATAAAGCGATTGGCAAAAGCGCGGTCGCCCTTGACTGCGAATGCCATCACGCCGCATGAGCCGTTGGGCAGGTACTTGAGTTGGCGTGCATGCTCGGGGTCGTTCTCCAGTTCGGGATAACGTACCCATGCCACATCGGGGTGCTGCTCCAACCACTGAGCCACCTTCAGTGCGCTCTCGCAGTGGCGAGGCATACGTACATGCAGGGTCTGCAATCCTAGGTGCAAGTAGAAAGCGTTTTGTGGGCTCTGGATTGAACCTAAGTCGCGCATGAGTTGGGCAGTAGCTTTGGTGATATATGCTAGTTTGCCAAAGGCCTCGGTGTAACGCAGTCCGTGGTAGGATGCGTCGGGTTCGGTGAGGCAAGTGAACTTATCGTGTTGAGCTTCCCAATTGAAGTTGCCGCTATCCACTATCACACCGCCTACTTGTACACCATGACCGTCCATATACTTCGTGGTCGAGTGGGTAACGATGTCCGCTCCGAACTCGAATGGGCGGCAATTGACGGGGGTAGGGAAGGTATTATCTACAATCAGCGGAACACCGTGTTGATGGGCAAAGCCCGCAATACGCTCTATGTCCAATATACGTACATTGGGGTTGGAAAGGGTTTCGCCAAACACTAACTTCGTGTTGGGGCGGAAAGCCGCTGCCCACTCCTCGTCGCTGGCGTCTTGGTCAATGAACGTGATTTCTATGCCCATTTTTGGGAAGGTTACGCCAAATAGATTATAAGTGCCACCATAGATACTTGTGGTAGTAATCATGTGGTCGCCTGCTTGGCAGATATTGAAGCAAGCAAAGAAATTGGCTGCTTGTCCCGATGAGGTGAGCATGGCTGCCACACCACCTTCCATGGCTGCAATCTGCGCTGCCACAGTATCGTTGGTCGGATTTTGCAGACGAGTGTAGAAATAGCCACTCTCTTCAAGGTCGAAGAGTTTGCCCATTTGCTCACTGGTCTCGTACTTGAATGTAGTACTCTGAATAATAGGCACTTGCCTTGGTTCTCCTTTGCTAGGATTGTATCCACCTTGCACGCAAAGCGTGTCAATATGTAGGTCTTTTTTCATAAATCGCGAAATTAGTTTGCAAAGTTACTACTTTTTTTGCACATATGCAAATTTTAGGTTTTGAAACTGTTTTTGTTTTGTTTTGGATGTAGTAGTGATCCTTCGGTGAAGGTGGCTGAATGTTACGTTTATCCTACGTATATCCTACGTATATCTTACGTATATCCTACGTAAATAGTACGTAATTGATAAGAGATAATAAAGTAGAGGTAAAAGGGTAGATAAATGTGTATTGAGTGTCGATGTGTTTTGTTTCAAAAGAGAAATGAAATAAAAAAAAGTGAATAAAATGCAATTTTCTGAAGAATATATTTGGTGATTTCATAGAAAAATAGTATCTTTGCGGTCGAAATAGTGTGTTGTATGTATATGTGACACGCAAAGGTCCTCTTTTGTGCAACGCAGAAAAGGATATACCTTAAAGATAATCAACAATAAAAAACAATTATGATGAACAAACACAAAGAGAAAGGCCTTCGTGGTCTGCTCATGACATTAATCATCTGTGTAATGTCATTGTTTAGCGTCACAGCAATGGCAGCGCCTGTGTCCATTACAGGTAAAGTGTTGGATGCTAACGGAGAACCCCTGATTGGAGCGAGCGTTGTAGAGTCTGGTACCTCAAATGGTACTGTTACCGATTTTGATGGTATGTTTACGCTTGTCGTAGAAAAGGACGTTTTGTTGACCGTATCTTATGTCGGTTATCGAAATCAAGAAGTTCGTGCGGCACAAGACATGGTTGTCGTACTTCGTGAAGATCAAGAGTTGCTAGATGAGGTGGTGGTTATTGGTTACGGTACGCAGAAGCGTAAAGATGTGACCACTGCGATTTCCTCTGTGGATACTGAGGATTTGGAGAAGCGTCCAATCACTTCAGCAGCTCAAGCGATGCAAGGAAAGGCAGCCGGTGTGACAGTGGTGAAGCCAAGTGGTCAACCAGGTGCAGGTATGGTAGTTCGCGTGCGTGGTACAACATCTATGAATGGTAGTAACGATCCATTGTACGTGGTGGATGGAGTACCAATGACGGATATTGACTTCCTCGCGCCAAACGACATTGAGACGATGCAGATTTTGAAAGATGCGTCTTCTGCGGCTATCTACGGTTCGCGTGCTGCTAATGGTGTGATTATGATTACCACCAAGGCAGGCTCTGCTAATAAGGAGAAGATGAATGTGACCTTCTCTATGTATGGTGGTTGGACTCAAGTGGCAAAGCGTATGGAGAGCTTGAATTTCGAGCAATATCGCGAGTATCTAGATGATCTCGGCTCCAACGTGGTGTTGCCAGACGGCTTGAAGGATGAGACAAACTGGTTTGATGAGACTTATAAGACCGGTTCTACTCAAAACTATCAGTTGTCAGTAAGCGGTGGCACAGAGAAAGTAAATTATTATTTGTCAGGTGGTTATACAAACGAGCAAGGTATCGTTCCTACCACTAAGTATCAACGTTATAACTTCCGTACATCGTTGGATGCTGAGGTTACCAAGTGGTTGAATATAGGTGCGAATGTGGCATATGGTTATAGCGAAAATCAAGGTACCATTTCTTCGGGTACAGGTGCCAACCGTGGTGGTTTGGTGCTATCGGTAATCAATACACCTACCTACGCGCCTATCTATGACCCTGAGAATCCAGATTATTACTACACCAACTTCTATGGTGTAAGCAATATCACCCACCCACTGGAGAATATTGAGCGTTATAAGAATCAATACAACAAACAACATCGTTTGTTGGCTACGGGTAAGGGTATTGTAACCCTGTATGACACCAAGAAATTTAACCGTGGCGATAATTTTGATCATTCGTTGAAGTTTACAACAACCTTTACGGAAGATTTGCGAATGAATAACAACACCTCGTTCCTCGATCCTCATAAGACATCGTGGGGACGTAACCAATATGGTGAGGGTAGCGATACCCGCAGCACCGACCTCGTGACCGTATGGGATAACGTACTGAACTATACCACCAACATGAATGGTCATAATCTGGATGTGATGTTGGGTAGTTCTTATACTCATTCGATGTGGACACAATCTTATATCGCAGGTAGCCACTATGCAGATGGCACTATTCAGACATTGAATGCAGCTAACAAGATTGATCCAGGAAGTACCAATACAAGTGCAAGTGAATGGGCTATTATGTCAGCTTTTGCTCGTGTGAGTTACAATTATGATTCTCGTTACTTGATTTCAGCAAACTTCCGTGCGGATGGTTCATCTCGCTTGGCACCAGATCATCGTTGGGCATATTTCCCATCCGTGAGTGCAGCTTGGCGTATCTCGGGTGAGTCTTGGATGCAAGATGTAGAGTGGATTGATGACTTGAAATTACGTGGTGGTTGGGGACAAACTGGTAACCAAGGTGGTATTGGTGATTACGCCTATTTGGAACGTTATAGCATCAACCGCCAAAACTGGTGGGAGACAGGCAAAGAGCATGCTGTTCCAACCTATAGTCAATCATCACTCCGCAATACTGATTTGACATGGGAGCGTACAACACAAACCAATGTAGGTTTGGATTGGACAATGTTGAAGAATCGATTGACATTGAACTTTGATTGGTACTACAAGTACACCACCGATATGCTGATGTGGGTGTCCTTGCCAGCAGGTTCAGCTGCTGTATCTTCTATCCAACGCAACGAAGGTGAAATGAGCAACATGGGTGTGGAATTCACAATAACATCGCACAACTTCGTTAAGAAGAACTTCAAGTGGGATACCCAATTGAATATCTCTCATAACAAGAATTGTTTGGAGAAACTGGCGACTAGTCAAGTGTACTATGATGCTAAGGTGACTGACGTATTGGCAGACTACTGCGTACGCAACACACCGGGTATGCCTCTCGGTTCGTTCTACGGCTACAAGACCGGTGGCGTGGATCCAGAAACGGGTGAGTTGATTTATTTAGATACTAATGGTGATGGCGAGGTAACAGCTAATGACCGTACGTATATGGGTGATCCTAATCCAGACTTTACTTTTGGTATGACTAATACTTTCCAATTCTACGGTGTTACCATCAGTTTCTTGCTGCAAGGCTCTTATGGCAACGATATCTTCAATGCCAGCCGCATCGAAACAGAAGGTATGTACGATGCTAAGAACCAATCCACTCGTGTTCTTGATAGATGGCGTCGCCCAGGTATGATTACCACTATTCCTAAAGCAGGCTTTGATATGAGGATAAGCGACTACTTTGTGGAAGATGGTAGTTATATCCGCTTGAAAGACCTCACTATAGGTTATGAGTTCTCGGGTAAGTGGATGAAGAAGATAGGCATGACACGTTTGCAACCTTACTTCTCGGCTCAAAACTTATTTACATTGACTAAATACTTAGGAATGGACCCAGAGGTTAACCAATATGGTAATTCAGGAACTGTACAAGGTTTGGATTATGGTACTTATCCGCAAACCCGCAGTTTCGTGCTAGGTGTGAACATTGCATTTTGATGGTTGAACGTAAATCAATTTAGAGAATATGAAAAAGTATATATATATAATAGGTGTAGCGTTGGGTGTAGCACTTGTGTCGTGTGACTTGAATATGGCACCGATTTCAGATCAATCGGAACTCAACTTAGGAACATCTACCGAAGATGATTCGGTTCGTATTAAATTCAAGGATCGTGCAGCGATGCTGGCTGTGTATGAGAATTTATATAATATCATGCGCGACCGTCAGGAGCATTGGTATTTGGATTATTTGTTGTTTGGTGAGGCTCGTACGGATAATGCGTATGCAGGAACAACGGGTGCAGAGGTAGTACCTGTTGAGACCAACGCTCTTGATGCTTCCAATCCTGACATCGCTCGCGATTGGGATCGCTATCTCGAAGACATCGCACAAGCTAATGTGATCATTTCCAATATTGATAAAGTGCCAGACCCAAGTTTCCAAGAAGCAGAGCGCAATCAATGGAAAGCAGAGGCAAAGATTTTCCGTGGTATGATGCTATTCGACTTGGCACACTGGTTCGGAAACATTCCATTGAACTTGACAGAGGCTCCAGATATTACAGCAGACAACATAGAGGAAGTATATCCAATTTATTTCCCAATGCCTGTAACACAAGACTCTGCTTACAAACAAGTAATCAAAGACTTGACAGAAGCCATTCCTTATGCTCCAGCATTGAATCCAAATGACAAACGCGTACTCAGCAAGACTGTGGCATATGCGTTGCTTGCTAAACTATATGCTGAGTTAGGTGAATGGGATAAGGTAATCGAGTATAGCGATAAGGTTTTTGCTGATGGTATTGCGTTGGCTGATAACTATGCCGACCTCTGGAAATACGATGAGACCTTAGGAGATGCTACTCGCAACAACAAAGAGACTATCCTTGAAGCACAATACACCGCTGCTAGCGGTAACTGGGTAACATGGATGTTCGGTCGTAATCTCTCTAACTGGGAAGAGTCCTTCACATGGGCGAAATGGATTACCCCAAGTCGTGACTTGATTCGCACCTTTGAGAGGGAAGGCGACACAGTACGTTGCAACCAAACGATCGTTTATTATGAGTGTGCATGGAGCAACTACTATCCTGCTGACAACTATCCATTCATGTACAAATGTCGTTCGGCATACAATAGTGTAATCAAGCTGCGCGGTGCAGATATTTGGTTGCTCAAAGCCGAGGCATTAGCGCACAAGGGTGATTTGAATGGTGCCGTATCTCTTGTGAATACGATTCGCCAACGTGCTAAATTGGCTGACCTACCTGCATCACAAATGGGTAGCCAAGAAGCTGTCTTGGATGCTATCTTGCACGAACGTCGCTTAGAGTTAGCATTAGAGGGCCATCGCCTCTTCGACTTGATACGCTTTGGCAAACTGCTCGAAGTGATGAATGATATCAACTCACGCGACGAGGGTCGTTTGCCACAGGCTCGTCCATTTGTGGAGGCACACAAACTGATGCCTATCCCACAAACTGCATTGGACAAGAATTCTAATCTAGTTCAGAATGATGGTTATTAATTTGAGTACTAATCTGCAAATAATCAACAGAATATGAAACGTATATTTCAAGTCCTATTCCTTGCGTTGATCGCAATAGGCTATACCGCTTGTCAGCCCGACTCCTTCCGTGAGGTGTATCCTGCGGGTGACCCTCAGATGCAGGCAACTATGCTGACTGAGGAGGTAAATTTTGGTAGTGATAGTATCACTTTTGAAGTGACAGTCACAGAGAAGGAGACACCATTATCCACGTTGTCCATTAAGGTGATTGTGGGTATCAATGTGATTGCTAACGAAGAGGTTCGTACACCTGGTTTGATGTATAAAGACACATTCACCTATGCAGTACCTTTTGGTCCTAATATGCCAGAGGGTGAGCCCGTGAAAGTATATTTGACTGCTACCAATATAGAAGGAACCGTGAAGAACGTGATTCTGGACCAATGTGTAGGCCATCGTCCTGCTATTGAAACTATGTATGTGATGCCTCCTACCATCAACTATAAGCCTCTGGGCAAAGGTAAACAAATGACATGGGATGGTGAGAAGTTTGTGGCAGTGGACTTGGGCTATCCTAAATCCATCGAATGTCTGTTGGCAGTGGTGGGTACTAAGTTCGGTCGCGTGGATTGGAAACAACCTGTATTGGGTATGCTGAATGGTAAGTTGTCTTTGATTACCGAGGAGCAATTCAACGCGGGCGAGGCTAGCTCTATCGTATTGGCGAATGACAATCTTGAGAGCATTGATACCATCACATTCGATCCATTGACCTTTGAGTTGTACTTTGGTGGTAAGGTAGCACAACCTGTGTCTGCACTGGATGTCAATGCGGACTTGGCAGAGGTGGCAGGCAAGACCTATCGCCATGCGAAGATCTTCTTCGATCCTGAAATGGAAGTGACTATCAATGGTGTGGCAAATCTGGCTACGGCATATAACTTGGACTACATGGAACTCAAGGACGGCAATGTAGTGAAGTTCTTGGGCGAGAAGGGTATGTACGAGGTATATTACTTGCCTGAAGAGGACTATATCGTGGTAGAGCCATTGAAGGATGCTATTTATCCTAATGTGATGTGGATGACCGGTGTAGGCTTTGGTTTGCCAGTGGCATCACCTAAGGTTCAAGGTGGTTGGGGCTTTGATAACCTAGGACAATACATCGCTTGTCGTACTGTGGCTCCTAAGGTATATCAATTTACCGCATACCTCAAGAATGGTGTGAATGCCGACTTTGAGATATATGGTTCGCTCAACTTCAAGTTCTTCCACCAAAAAGGTTGGGGTGGCGAAGAAGCTGGTGCTAACTACGAACAAATAGGATTGAATATCAAGGGGGTTGGTCCTGAAGGTTTGACCAAAGTGAATGGCGACACAGGTGCAGAAGCTGGCAACTGGATAGCTGCTACTCAAGAAGAATTTGATGGCATCTATCGCATTACACTGGATCAAAACAAGCTGACCACTACATACGAGAAATTACGATAAAATTCTACAACAATGACCAAAGTGAATAATCTATTATTTATAGGTATTGCAGCCGCTTTGCTCGGCTGCAATACTCCCGTAGAAAATCCGAATGATAAAACTCCTAATGGCGATTCTGTTCCAGTACGTGATGTGATGACCTATGTCACAACAGCAGATGGTACAATGGGCTTTGTCGCTGTAGGCAAGGATTATGCAGAAGGACTCAATATGTCACCAGAGCGCACGCTAACACTCAATCCGAATGTGCGTTACCAAACATTTGATGGCTTTGGAGCCGCTATCACTGGAGCTGCGGCATTCAACCTTATGCAGATGCCTGCTGACCGTCGTCAGAAATTGTTGGTAGAGACCTTCTCGCCTGAGAAAGGTATGGGCTATGGCTATGTGCGCGTGCCTATCGGAGGTAGCGATTTCAACTCACGCAGCAATTATGACTATACGTGCTGTGACACCAAAGGTATCGAAAACTTTGCGCTTACATCTGATGAGGTGGATTATATTATTCCTGTGCTGAAAGAGATTTTGGCTATCAACCCTGACCTAAAAGTAATGGGTACACCTTGGAGTTGTCCTATCTGGATGAAAGTGGATGATATACATACCAAAAAAGCCTATACGGGTTCCAATAAATGGGTCGGTGGCTACCTCAATCCCGATTACTACCAAGATTACGCTATGTACTTCGTGAAGTGGATTAAAGCGTTCGAAGCAGAGGGTATCAAGATCACTAGCGTGACACCACAAAACGAGCCACTCAACTGGGGCAACTCTATGTCACTATACATGCCTTGGGATCAAGAGCGCGACTTTATCAAGTTAGCACTTGGACCTGTCTTTGCACACGAAGGTATTACATCCAAGATTATCTGCTTTGACCATAACTACAATTACGATGGCAAAAAAGACCAACTGCAATATCCTATAAAGATATATGCTGATCCTGAAGCAAGCCAATATATTGATGGTGCTGCCTACCATAGTTATGGTGGCAGTCCTGTGGAATTAGATGCTATCCACAAATTAGCGCCAGAGAAAAACCTCTACTTCACCGAGCAATCTATTGGTACATGGAACTACCAAAGTTTTGGTCAGTCGCTGATGTCTGAGATGAAGAATACTTGTATCGGTACCGTGACACGCTGGTGTAAGGCAGTGATAGTATGGAACTTCATGCTCGACGAGAACGGCGGCCCTCACGGTGGTCCTGGTGCGTGTGCTACTTGCTACGGTTCGGTGGATATCTCATCCAAGGACTATACCACGCTTACCAAGCGCAGCCACTACTATGTGATTGGTCACCTGAGCAAGGCGCTCAAGCCAGGCTCTACCCGCATTGGTGTGTCGGGCTATATGCCTACAGGCCTGTCGGCTGTAGCATCGGAGAACCCTGATGGTACCTATGGTTTGGTGCTGCTCAATGAGAATGCGACGGGTATGTCCTTCATCATCGAGCACGACGGCAAGCACTTTGAGATACAATTGCCTGCTGAGAGTATCACCTCTTGCATCTTATAATGAATATGAAATCGTCGCGGACATATCTATTCTCTGCTCTTCTGCTAGTGACTTGCTCGCTATTTAACGCTTGCAAGTCACCTGAGGAGCAGCGCGTATGCTTCTTTGGCTCTTCTGTGTGCAGGGGCGTGGGTGCAGATGCGCTCCATGGCTATGCGGCGCAAGTGACCGAAGCTTTGCCTGCAGGTTGGGAGAGTGTGAATATCTCCATCGATGGTAATAATACCTATGACCTATTCGCTCGCTTCGAGCGCGACATGACACCCATAGAGGTAAAATATGTGGTCATCGGCATCAGTCTGGGCAATGAGGGATTGCATGAGAAAGGTGCACGCGCCGTCTTGTCCTATCGCGAGAACATGCCTCGCCTGATCCGTATGCTGCAAGAGCAGGGGAGAGTGGTGGTTGTTACTAACAACTATCCTCGTGCCGACTTCAATGAGGTGGACTATGAGGATCTCTGCGATGTGAACCTAGAGGTGCAGCAGTGGAATGTGCCCACCATCAATGTGTTCGGTACTATCGATGATGGCGCAGGTCGCTGGGCAGAGCATATGTGGAATGGTTCGGATATCTACCACCCCAATCAGCTGGGACACGAGGCGATGGCTTCGGCTTTCCCGCTGACGATGTGGGAGGCGCTGCAAGCTGGCAAACCTTTGCCCGAGTATGTCCCTACGCAGGGAGATGAGAACGGCGTAGTGTGTGTGAGCTTCGTACCAGAGGGACAAGTGCAGTCCTATACGTTGAGCTATACGAGCGCAGATACCATCTATACGGAGGTCTATTCTGCGGCACAACAGAAGATGTGGCAATATGCGAATGGACAACTGGTGGCTGCGAACGAAGGAATAGATAAGGCGGTCGATACGATTACGATACAAGGAAGTAATATCCATCAGGTATTGTTCTACCGTGCGGCAATGACCGAGAGGGAGGTGCGCGCGCTGGCAAGAGGCAAGATGTTACGCTCCAGTTTGGAGATATATTGCCCACTATTGGGTGGTGATACAAGCAATTATGCACAAACAATGAATTGTGTTGCAATTCACAATAAATAACTAATTATTAACCAATTTAAATTAATGTATTATGAAAAAGATTTTTTCTCTTTTCTTGGCGATGACAGCTATGGTAGCTGTTCATGCTACTGATTACTACTTTGCTGGTGAAGCAAGTGGTTGGAGCAATAACAACGAGGCTTTCAAGTTCGTTGAAGTAGATGGCGTTCTCACTCTTGAGGTGGCTGACCTCTACGGTGAGTTCAAAGTAGCTGAAAATGGTGGTTGGCACCCACAACATGGTGCGGCTGCTGCTGGCGAAGGTGTGGCTATGAACACCCCTTACACTTTAGTGAAGTGCATCGACACTCCTGAAAAAGAGGGTGATGCTCCTGCTAATGCTGCTATTCTTATGCCTGAGAATTCTGGCTTTGAGAAACCACGCTACAAAGATGCAAAATTGACATTGGATGTTTCCAATCCAGACGCTATTGTAATCAACCTCGTTGCAGGTACTCTGTACGATTATGCTGCTGGCCCTACCACTTATCAAATCATTGGTGGATTCACCAACAACTGGAGTCTTCCTGACGCTATCCAATTTGAGGAGGTTGATGGCGTATTGACCGCTAATGTACCAGACATGAACGGTACTTTCAAGGTAATCAAGGACCGCGCTTGGGACGAGCAATGGGCTACCAACCGTGAGACTAATGCAGGTCTTGAATTGGGTGTTCCTTATGTGATGGGTGCTAAGAACGATACTGGCGATCCTGCTAACTTGGCATTTGCTAACCCTTTTGCTGGCTACAAGAACGCTACTCTTACCCTTGAGGCTAAGGATAATGGTGACATGGTATTGACTCTCGTTTCTGGTGAGTTTTATGCTGTTCAAGCAGATTGGCACTTGCCTGGCACAAAACTAGGTTGGAATTGCGATGTGGATCAACGCTTTACTCCTGTAGAGGGTGAAGCTAATACTTATGAGTTGTTGGCAGCTGAGTTTGGAGCAGATTTCAAGGTTGTTTATGGCAACTGGGCTGTAGAGTTTGGTGCTCCTGCTGAAGATGCATACTGGAAAGTGAACGAGGAATATACTTGTGCATTTAAGGGCGGTAATATTCACTCTGTAAACGATAACGATGTATATATGGACTGTACCATTCGTTTGGTAGTTGACTACGAGAAAGCAGAGGTTAAGATTACCATTGAGTCAGAGACAGTTCCTACAGCTGTAGAAGATGTAGTTGCTCCTAATACAGTTACCAAAGTGATTGAGAATGGTCAAATGTATATCCTTCGTGATGGCGTACGCTACAACGCATTGGGTGGTGTAGTGAAATAATCCATCTCTCTTTAGTGTAGAGCGGCTGACTACCGCTCTACATTTCTATCATTTATCAATTTAATGCTATGAAAAAACCATTATTTTTCCTTTTTATCCTGTCTATGGTATGCTTACCTATGATGGGACAAGTGTATTTGGATGCAAAAGCTCCGCTTGAAGATCGTATTGAAGATGCACTCTCTCGTATGAGCTTGCAAGAGAAGATTGCTATTATCCACGCACAATCTAAATTTTCCTCTCCAGGAGTAGCACGCTTAGGTATCCCTGGTATATGGTGCACCGATGGCCCTCATGGTATTCGTCCAGAGGTGTTGTGGGACGAGTGGAACCAAGCAGGTTGGACCAACGACTCATGTATTGCCTTCCCAGCCCTCACCTGCTTGGCTGCAACATGGAATACGGATATGTCCTACCTCTATGGTGTAAGCATTGGTGAGGAGGCACGCTATCGCAACAAGGACGTATTGCTTGGCCCTGGTGTGAATATCTACCGTACGCCGCTCAATGGTCGTAACTTCGAGTATATGGGCGAGGATCCTTGCTTGGCATCAAAGATGGTGGTGCCATACGTGAAAGGTGTGCAAGAGCAAGGTGTGGCTACCTGCGTCAAGCACTATGCCCTCAACAACCAAGAGGTGGATCGTCACTGGGTGAACGTGAACCTCTCTGATCGTGCCCTCTACGAGATATATCTGCCTGCTTTCCGTGCTGCTATGCAAGAGGGTGGCTCATGGTCTATCATGGGTGCATATAACCTCTACAAGGGCCAATATGCGTGTCACAACACCATCCTGCTGCAAGACATCTTACGCAAGGAGTGGGGCAGTGATGCGGCTGTGATCTCCGACTGGGGTGGCGCTATGAACACCGAGCAAGCTATCACCAACGGACTAGACCTAGAGTTCGGTACATGGACCGACGGATTGTCGGATGGGGCCTCTAGCGCATACGATATCTACCATTTGGCTTTGCCATACCTAAGAAAGATTCAGAGTGGCGAGGTGGGTACCAAAGAACTTGACGAGAAAGTGCGCAATGTCTTGCGTCTTATCTTCCGCACCTCGATGAACCCTAATAAAGCTTTTGGTGCGATGTGCTCAGAGGCACACAGTGCTGCGGCACGCAGGATTGCGGGCGAAGGTATGGTGCTTTTGCGCAATGAGAATCAGACATTGCCTATTGAACTGAAGGACCGTCCTACTATCCTCGTCGTAGGCGAGAACGCTATCAAGATGATGACTGTAGGTGGCGGTTCGTCTTCGCTCAAAGCCAAGTACGAGATCTCTCCATTGCAAGGTATTCAGGAGCGTGCTGTGGGATTGGCAGAAGTGAAGTATGTGCGCGGATATGTGGGCGATGTAGGTGGTGAGTACAATGGTGTGACTACAGGTCAGTCTTTGCAAGACGACCGCACACCCGAGCAACTCACTGCAGAGGCTATAGAAGCAGCTAAGAAGGCCGATTATGTGATATTTGTGGGTGGTATGAACAAGGCGCACAACCAAGATTGTGAAGATGGCGACCGCTTGCATTATGAGTTGCCTTATGGTCAAGATCAATTGATCTCGGCATTGGCGGCTGTCAACGATAAGGTGGTATTCGTTTCCATCTCAGGTAATGCACATGGCATGCCATGGAGCCAAGAGGTAGGGGCTATTCTGCAAGCATGGTATAGTGGTTCGGAAACAGGTCATGCTGTGGCTGATGTGTTGTTTGGCGATGTGAATCCTTCGGGTAAGTTGCCATATACTATCCAACCTACTTTGGCGGACTATCCTGCTCATCAATATGGTGAGGTGGCTTATCCAGGTGTGGACAAACAAGTGTATTACAAGGAAGATATCTTTGTAGGCTATCGCTATGCAGATCTCTATGGTACACGTCGTCCTATTAAGTATGTGAGCCAAGGAGAGCAATATACCATCCATCCTCCTAAGCGCAAAGCTCTATTCCCATTTGGCTTTGGTTTGAGTTATACTACTTTTGAGTATGGTAAGGCTATGCTGAATGGCGATCAGATTACGATAGCGGTTACCAATACGGGCAATCGTGCAGGTCAAGAGGTGGTACAACTTTATGTGACCGATTCGAAGGCATCTGTAGTACGTCCTAAGAAGGAATTGAAAGGATTTAGCAAGGTAGCATTGCAACCGGGTGAGACAAAGCAGGTTACATTCACGATAACACCTGAAATGTTGGCATTCTTTGATGCTGAAGCACATGAGTGGGTAACTGAAGCAGGACAGTTTGTGCTGCATATTGCTAGCAGCAGTGCGGATATACAGGCATCTGTTCCATATATGTATAATAAGTAAATTAGATACATACATAATCATTAAGCCGTCTGCCATTTTGGCAGGCGGTTTTTATCTAAAAAAGGCTTTGGTATGGGTTTTGTCTAAAAACTAGTAACGACCTTAAAGTCTTTAACGACCTTAAGGATCTTAATGACTAAAAAACATAGAACTATGAATACAATGAACAACAAAACCGAAAACCTACAGAAGTTTGCTATCAACCTTTGCGAACGTGCCCAGCAGGGCAAATTGGATCCTGTGATTGGCCGTGACGACGAGATTCGTCGCGTGTTACAAATCCTCTCACGTCGTACCAAAAACAACCCTATCCTCATCGGCGAGCCTGGTGTGGGTAAGACCGCTATTGTGGAGGGTTTGGCGCATCGTATCATTCGTGGTGATGTGCCCGAGAACCTCAAAAAGAAACAAATCTACTCGCTTGATATGGGAGCCCTCATCGCGGGTGCCAAATACCAAGGTGAGTTTGAGGAGCGTCTCAAGGGTGTCATCACGGAGGTGACAAGCGCGGCAGGCGAGATAATCCTTTTTATAGATGAGATACACACGCTCGTGGGCGCGGGTAAGACCTCAGGCGCAATGGATGCCGCTAATATCCTCAAACCAGCTTTGGCACGAGGGGAGTTGCGTGCGGTGGGAGCGACCACCTTGGACGAGTATCAGAAGTATTTTGAGACCGACAAAGCCCTCGAGCGCCGCTTTCAGATGGTGATGGTGGATGAGCCTGATGAGGCGGCTACTATCTCTATTCTGCGTGGACTCAAAGAGCGCTACGAAACTCACCACAAAGTGCGTATCAAAGATGATGCGCTGATTGCTGCGGTGACACTCTCAACTCGCTATATATCAGACCGTTTTCTTCCTGATAAAGCCATTGACTTGGTGGACGAAGCGGCGGCTAAACTGCGCCTAGAAGTGGACTCTAAGCCCGAAGAATTGGATAACCTCAACCGCCAAATCATGCAGTTGCAAATCGAGCGTGAGGCGATAAAGAAAGAGCATGACAAAGCCAAACTAGCGACTATTGAGGAGCAACTCCAGGCGTTGCAAGCCGAGGCGAAAGAGATGAACGCGCGTTGGGAGCAGGAGAAGGGTTATGTGGCGACTATCCAAAACGAGAAAGCGCATATTGAGCAGATGAAGCACGAAGCAGAGGTCGCTGAGCGAGAGGGCAACTACGGCAAGGTGGCAGAGATTCGTTATGGTCGTTTGCAGCAGGCAGAGGCGAACATCAAAGCTGCGCAAGAGGCATTGCATGCGATGCAAGGCGAGAGTCTGATTAAGGAGGAGGTTGATGAGGACGATATTGCCGAAGTAGTGGCTCGTTGGACGGGCATCCCTGTAACGAAGATGATGCAATCCGAACGGGATAAGCTCCTGCATTTGGAGGAGGAGCTGCACAAGCGTGTTGTGGGTCAAGACGAAGCTATTCAGGCAGTTAGCGATGCTATTCGTCGCTCTCGTGCGGGGTTGCAAGACCCTAAACGTCCTATCGGTTCGTTTATTTTCTTGGGCACGACGGGCGTGGGTAAGACGGAGTTGGCAAAAGCATTGGCGGAGTATCTCTTCGACGACGAGAATATGATGACCCGCATCGATATGTCGGAGTATCAGGAGAAGTTCGCTGCCACCCGATTGATTGGTGCGCCTCCAGGATATGTGGGCTATGACGAGGGCGGACAACTCACCGAAGCCATCCGCCGCAAGCCTTATAGCGTGGTGCTCTTTGATGAGATAGAGAAAGCGCATCCCGATGTGTTTAATGTGCTGTTGCAAGTGTTAGACGATGGCCGCTTGACCGACAATAAGGGTCGCACGGTGAACTTCAAGAATACACTGATTATCTTCACCTCGAACCTCGGCAGTCAACTCATCCGCGAGAATGAGGAGCAAGGCATTGATCATGAGAAAACCAGTCAACAGGTGATGGAATTGTTGAAACAGACTATTCGCCCTGAGTTCTTGAACCGTATTGATGAGACGATTATGTTCACTCCGCTCAATGAGAGTCAGATTCGTGATATTGTGGGCCTGCAGATTGAGGGTGTGCATAAGATGCTGATGCAGAGTGGAATAGACTTGCGTATTACCGACGATGCCATCGACTACATCGCTCGTGAGGGTTACGATCCTCAGTTCGGTGCCCGCCCTGTCAAACGTGCATTACAGCGCCTCGTACTCAATGAACTCAGCAAAGCCATCATTGCAGGCAAGGTGGACCACCAAAAGCCCGTAATTGTGGAGCTTCGCAACAGTGAATTGCAATTTAAGAACTAAACTATAAATCGTTAACCTTTGGTATAGAAATACGCTACCCTTGCGCTACCTTTGCGCAAGGGTAGCGTTTTTATTTGTCCCAATAGATATACTGCGTATCGCTGACCTGCTGTGCGGCGGGTTCGACGATGAAGGTGGGCGTTTCTTTATCCCAACCCTGTAAATCTCCATTAACCGAGTCTTGGATGAAACGCTGCACATTCTCACCCCATTGCAACCAATGGCGCGTGTCGGAACATTGAGCATCAAGCGTGGTGAATTCCTCGTAGCGCGTTTGACGACCAATCACGTTATTATGCAAGTCCATATAATGGTCGCACGGTGCATTGGGACTTTTCCATTCCCAAAAAATATCCATAATAGCGTGGGATAGCCATTCTCCGACATAAGTTCGCAACAACACATTTACATAGATATGCTTGAACGCATCGCCTGGGCGGCCATTATTGGTGGCATCGCCGTAGTAATAATACGCTAGTTTTTCGGCACGTGCCTTGCTCTGGAGTACGCGATAAAACATACGCGGACCACGCCAGAGCAACAAGGATAGCAGTATATTCTCTTCCTCGAAGAATTCGAGATGGAGCGTATCAAACGCCTCGCGGGTGAGTGGTTGGTTACTATGGATAAGCGATTGGAGTTTGTTCCAGTCTTGTTGCTCAGTGGGCGTGAGTTCTAGAGCTAGTAACTCGTCTTCTAACGAAAGGGAGTCTAGAACGGTATATAGTTCGTGACTAGGCGATTGACCAGATACCAATCGTATTTCTTGTTGCTTGGGGGCAAAGAGAGTAGGTCGTTGCGTGGAACTAACCAATAATAAGTCTGCTACGGAACAGAGCTTGCTGATATACCCTTTGTATGCTTTTTCTGGATAGAGGCGTATGAGCTCTTGCTCAATAAAATCTGCAAGGTTTTGCTCTTTTTGCAACATACTGTCCGCTTCCCATCTCGCGCCTAAGACATAAAGTGCCTCAGCGGGAAAAGAGGGGAGGAGAGTGGTATCAGGCATGAAACCAACCCTCATTCCCTCCCCAGAGGGAAGAGTGTTCTGTGTGCGGCAACCTACCAAGAGTAGGAAGAGCGGAAGAAGCATGAGAAGTTTCGAAAGTTTCATTGTTTCTTATGCATTTATGCTGCAAAAGTACACAAAATTTTGCATATATCCAAAAAAAGCAGTAATTTTGCAGCATAAATTGAAAAATGTAGGTAAAATGTCAGTTCATGTACAAAATAGTCGTATGACGACCACACGCCTGAGAAAGATGAAGCAAGCAGGCGAGAAGATAGCCATGCTCACTAGTTATGACTACACCTTGACCCGTCTGCTAGATGAGGCAGGTATAGAGATGATTTTGGTGGGCGATAGTGCGTCGAATATCGTATGCGGAAACCGCTATACACTGCCCATCACCGTAGAAGAGATGATTTTTCTAACCAAAGGTGTGGTACGCGCTGCGGAGCACGCATTGGTAGTGATAGATATGCCATTCGGTAGTTACCAAGTGAGTGAAGAACAAGCGGTTAGCAATGCGCTGAAGATGATGAAGGAGTCGGGCGCTGATGCGGTAAAGTTGGAAGGTGGCGAGGAAATCTTGCCTGCCATTCGCCATATGGTGCAGGCGGGTGTGCCTGTGATGGGACACTTGGGCTTGACTCCACAAAGCGTGAATCAATTGGGCGGTTATGGTTTGCGCGCTAAAGAGGATGCCGAAGCTGAGAAACTACTCAACGATGCGAAGTTACTTGACGAGGCAGGATGCTTTGCTATCGTATTGGAAAAAATACCTGCGGAGTTGGCTAAACGTGTGACAGAGGCAGTGAGTTGTCCTACGATCGGTATTGGTGCAGGCAATGTGACCGATGGTCAGGTGCTGGTATTGCACGATATGCTGGGATTGAACGAAGGATTTAAACCCAAATTCTTGCGCCATTTTGCGCAATTAGGTGAAGCAGTGAAGACTGCGGTGAGCGATTATGTTGCTGCTGTGAAGAATAGCAGTTTTCCGAATGAGGAGGAGAGCTATTAGGGGAAGGTTAAAGGTGAATGGTGAGAGGTGAAAACTGAGAGATTAAATGGAGCGGTGAGGACCGCTCTTTTTTTATGTGTGATTTTGTAACGTGGAAACTACAAAAGTGTTAAAGTTTCCTAAAAATTTGGTAGTTCCAGATATTTTTAGTACTTTTGCACGATTTTTGTAAAATGCATAATATGGCTAATCTGAAAGAAGACATACTAAAAGCGGCTACCCCACGTATGCAACAGGTGGGAATACGTTCGGTGAGCGTGGATGACCTATGCAAAGAGTTGGGTATGTCGAAGAAGACATTTTATGTGTATTTTGCATCGAAAGATGATTTGGTACAAGCTATTTTGCACAAGCATGAGCAGAAAGTGGCACATGATTTAGATACCGCACTATCTAAACGCACCATCACGCAGGTGATTGTGGAATGGGCGAAGATAGCACAATCCACTCAGAAGAAGGATTTGAAGGCACCCGCGATGATGTATGACCTGGAAAAGTACTATCCGCAACTGTTTGCTGCGCACAAAAAAGTGATGCGCCAAACGGCAGAGAAGATTTTGGTACAGTTTTTGGGGAAAGGTGTTAGCGAGGGCATCTTTAGAGTTGAGATTGATGTGGATGTGGTGGCGATGATGTTCTTGGACATGCAGTATCGATTGCTGGATTTGATGACTAGTGGACAGATGACCAAAGAGGAAGTGCACCGCATAGGTCATCAGCGAATGGATATTTTGATGCGGGGCATATTGAGCGAAAGCGGTTTGGTGCGGTTGAGAGAGAAAGTGAAAAATAATATATAATATATAAGGTATAAAAGATGATGAAAAAAATTGTTTTAGCCATTGGCTTGTTCGCGTTTTTGGCGAGCGGCATGCAGGCAGAAGATCATGTGATGGCAGCTACGAAGAAAGCTGAGGTGCGTGAGGTGCCTGCAACATTAAACTTAAGTCTTGCTCAGGCGCAAGATTATGCGGTGGAGACCAACCGCAGTTTGAGAAACGCCAGTTTGGCAGTGCAAAAAGCGTATGCGCAACGTTGGCAGACGATAGCGAGTATGCTTCCGTCGGTGGATATGTCGTGGGCATACCAATCTATGATGGGCTACAAGATGAACTTTGGTGGTATGCCTATTGAAATGCCAGACAATGGTACATTCGGTATCACAGCATCCGTAGGTATCAATGGACAGGCGATTGTGGGAGCATTGCTCAACAATACTGCGATTGAGATGCAAAAACTGAATCTCGAAATCAGCGAGGACAACCTGCGTGCGAGTGTGAAATCGAGTTACGCTTCGGTGTTGGTGCTGGAAGATGTGGTGAAGTTGCTGGATAGTTCGCTGAAGAACATTGAGAACTTGGCAGCAATGACCCAACGCAGCGTGGAAGTGGGTGCAGCAGAGCAAACAACGGCTGACCAAATCCTCGTGCGTGTGAACACATTGAAGAATAATATCAATGCTAACAAGCGTTCGACACAGTTGGCAATCAATGCGCTGAAAGTGCTGCTGAATGTTCCAGCAGAAACTGAACTGACCCTCACCACCCAACTCAGCGATATGCTGAGCGCGGAAGCAATAGTCACATTGCTGGGTAAAGACTTTGTGTTGGAAAACAACCTCAGTTACCAAACCCTTGCCAAAAATGTAGAATTGGCGAAAAAGAATGTACACATGGCAGGTTGGGCGTATGGTCCAACCATAGGTGTGGGCTATCAATACAGCGAAAAAGACTATTTTGGTAAGAAAGAGGGCTTTAACATGACTCCTCCTAATGCGCTGAGCGTACAAGTGAGCATGCCATTGTGGTCGTCGGGTAAGCGTGCAGCAGGTGTGGTGGAGAAGAAAATCGCCTTGGAAGAGGCACGCAACACGTTTGAGGAGACAGCCGATAACCTTGGAATCCAAAATGAACAATTGCGCTATAACCTGCAAAATGCCTACGAGACCTACACCAACGAGCAAGAGAACATGGGCGTGACGCAACGCGTGTTTGACAACACTTCGCTGAAATTTCAACAGGGTGTGGCAAGTAACCTAGACCTCGTGAATGCAAGCAACGACCTCATCACCGCACAATCGACGTATGTGCAAGCGGTGCTGACATTGGTGAATGCAGAAGTGGAATTGGAGAAATTTCTGAACTTGTAGTGAGTCCCGACTCCTGACTCCAGACACCGAATAACATTGATAACTAATTAACAAAACGATAAATGAAAAAGATTGTATTAATGATGGCTGCCGCAGTTTGTTTGATTGGTTGCGGCAAGAAAGACGCTCAAGCTACTCAACAAGAAGCTGAGCGCGTGGAGGTGGTAGGTACAATAACCCTCCAAGAAAAAGAGATTGAGCGCGTGCTCAATATTTCTACGAACTTACAGGGCTATGTGACACAAAACGTAGCACCATCGCTGACAGGTAAGATAGAGCATATCTTCGTGGAAGTAGGCGATGAGGTGAAAGCAGGCGACATGCTTGTACGTATGGATCAAACACAGTATCTCACACAAAAAATCCAACTGGCTAACCTTGAAATCGAGGTGGGACGTTTGGAGGCATTGCTGGAAACAGGAAGCGTAAGCCAACAGACCTACGACCAGACAAAAGTGGCATACGACCAACTGAAGCAAAACCTCGCTTTCTTGGAGCAAAACACTTACGTGAAAGCTCCATTCGACGGTGTTATTTCTGCTAAGACCTACGAGGATGGCGAGCTATATGGCGGTCAGCCAATCGTGGTGCTCACACAAGTGAAGAAACTGAAAGCGTTGATTGCAGTGCCAGAGACTTATTATCCTATGATTAAGGAAGGTATGAAGCTGACTGTGAAGAGCGAAGTGTATCCAGATGAGTCTTTCCCTGCAACGATTGAGGTGGTTTATCCAACCATCGACGCTGCGAGCCACACTTTCCAATGCAAGGTGGTTATCCCCAATGCGAGCGAGAAGTTGCGTGGCGGTATGTACGTGACTACTACCCTCGGTCTAGGCAAAGAGAACACCATCGTGGTGCCTTATCAATCGGTAGAGAAACTGATTGGTTCGAACGAGCGCTATGTGTTTATCAACGAGAATGGCTACGCTAAGCGCGTGAGCGTGAAACTCGGACAACGCTTTGACGAGAACATTGAAATCATTGCACCCGAAATTAAAGCAGGTGTAGAATACATCAGCGTGGGTCAACACAAACTGGTTGACGGTGTGAAAATTGAAGTAAAGTAAAACCTGAAGAACTATGGCAATTTATAAAACCGCGATTAAGAATCCCGTAACGACGATGCTGGTGTTCGTTGCGGTGATGATCATAGGTCTGTTCTGCTTCGTGCAACTGCCTGTGGATCAATTCCCTGAGATGGACCCACCATATGTGATGGTGATGACTACCTATCCAGGTGCGTCGGCGTCCGAGATAGAGACCAACGTCTCGAAAATCATGGAGAATAGTTTGACTTCGGTGGATAACCTGAAGTATATCAACTCTACCAGTAAAGATAATGTCAGTCTTGTAGTACTCGAATTGGAATGGGGGTCCGACATTACGGAAGCCGTCAACGACATACGATCGTTCTGCGACATGGCTAAGAACCAGTTGCCTGATGGTTGTTCGTCGCCTATGGTGTTCAAGTTCTCATCGAGCACCATGCCAATCTGCCAATATGCTATCACGGCAGACGAGTCCTATCCTGCACTCGACAAAATCCTCAACGATGAGGTGATTCCACAATTGAACCAGATCAACGGTATCGGTAACCTGTCTGTGGCAGGTGCACCAGATCGCTATGTGTATGTGGATATCGACCAACAAAAACTAGACGCTTTTGGCATCTCGCTGGAGCAAGTGGGACAAGTCATCTCTGCCAACAACCTCAACCTCTCTTCGGGTACGGTGAAGATGGAGAAGGAGCAATACCAAATGCAGGTGCGCTCTGAGTTCATCGAGAGTAGCGAGATTGAGGACTTGATGGTGACCATGACCCCACAAGGGCAACAAGTATTCGTGCGCGACATCGCTACCGTGCGCGATACTATCAAGGACCTCTCATTGGATGAGAAGACCAATGGTCGCGAAGCTGTGCGTCTGATTGTGGCTAAGCAATCGGGCTCCAACACCGTGCAAGTCTGCGAAGATGTGGATAAAGCATTGAAGAAGATTCAAAAGCAATTGCCTACCGACGTGAAGATTCAAGAGATCTACAACTCGGCAGACAATATCCGCAACTCCATCAACTCCCTTGAGGAGTCTGTGCTCTACGCATTGCTATTCGTGGTGCTCGTGGTGCTCTTCTTCCTTGGCAAATGGCGTGCGACACTTATCATCTCGCTCACCATTCCAATCTCATTGATTGTGGCGTTTATCTATCTGAAGATGGCTGACTCCAGCATAAACATCATCTCGCTCTGTTCATTGACTATCGCTATTGGTATGGTGGTGGACGACGCGATTGTGGTGCTCGAGAATATCACACGCCATATCGAACGTGGCGAGAGTCCACGCGAGGCAAGTATCTATGCGACGAACGAGGTATGGGTGAGCGTTATCGCTACTACACTCGTACTCTGCGCCGTATTTGTACCACTGACAATGATGGATGGTATGGCTGGTATTATGTTTGAGTCATTGGGTTGGATTGTAACAGTCGTATGTTGTACCTCTACCGTGATTGCTATTTCTCTCACACCAATGCTTTGCTCCAAGCTGCTGAAGGCACGAAAAGTGCGCGTGGAGAACGGCAAACTCATCGATGATAGCGACAAGAAGTCTTGGTACGACCGCACTATCGTAGCTTTCCTTGACAAGGTAGACAAAGTTTACGGCAAATCGCTTGCATGGTGCTTGCGCCACAAGGCATTGACTATTGTTATTCTATTTGCGTTCTTCGGAGCTTCACTCTTGCCATTCATTTTTGGCAAAGTGGGAACCGACTTTATGCAACAACAAGACAATGCTCGCTTGAGCGTAACCATTGAGTTACAACGCGGTACACGTATTGAGGAGACCCTCAAGACTGCACGCCAATTGGAAGAGCGTTTTATGGTGCTTGTGCCTGAGATTGAGATGATTGCTACCTCTGCGGGTTCCAATGATGATGACGGTACGGGTGCTATCTTCTCCACCACCATGAACAATACCATCTCTATGACCGTGCGTTTGAACAAGAAATGGGAACGCGAGCGCACTATCTGGCAGATTGCCGAAGTGCTTCGTCAAGAAATGGCACAATATCCTGAAATTATTGAATATCAAGCATCTACCAGTGGTGGCGGCCCTGGTGGTGGAAACACCGTGGACATAGAAATCTATGGCTATGACTTCGATATTACCAACCAAATGGCGCAACAAGTCATGGCACTGACCAAAGAACTGCCTGGTGCACGTGATGTCTATGCCGACCGCGATGATGACCGCCCTGAAATCAAGATTGTAGTGGACAAAGAGAAAGCAAGTCGCCTTGGATTGACTTCTGCCACCATATCTTCCTACCTGCGCAACCGCGTGAATGGTATGGCTGTGGGCTTCTTGAAGGAAGACGGTGATGAGTATGATATTTTAGTACGTTTGAAAGAGGAAAACCGCAACTCTATCAGCGATGTGCTCGACTTCTCTATCCCAACCCCAACAGGCAAGACTATCAAACTGTCAGAAGTCTGCTCGGTGGACGAGTATTGGGCTCCACCTACTATCGCACGTAAGAGTCGTCAGCGTATTGTGACCGTCAAGGTAACACCGTTCGAGACTACATTGGGCGACTTGGCACAAGCCATTGAGACACAAGTACTTCCTCAAGTAGATGCCCCTGCTGGATACACTATGCGTATCGCGGGTGACTACGAAGACCAACAAGAGACATTCGGCAAGATGGGTATGCTGGGCATGCTGATTATCCTGCTCGTGTATATCGTGATGGCATCGCAGTTCGAGTCGTTCAGCAAACCTGCTATCATCATGTTCTCCGTGCCATTTGCGCTCTCGGGTGTGATTATAGCCCTATGGCTCACTAACACTTCTCTGGATATGATTGGTGCCTTGGGTCTGGTACTCCTTGTGGGTATCGTGGTGAAGAACGGTATCGTGCTTGTGGACTATATCAACCTCATGCGCGAGCGTGGACACGACCTTAACGAGGCTATCCAGATGTCAGGCGAGAGCCGTCTGCGCCCTGTATTGATGACTGCGTTCACCACTATTCTCGGTATGGTGCCAATGGCAGTGAGCCAAGGTGAAGGTGCCGAGATGTGGCAACCATTGGGTATCGTCGTTATCGGTGGTTTGACCGTTAGTACCTTTTTGACTCTATACATTGTACCTGTCATTTATGGTGCAATGTCTAAGAAAGGTGAACGCGACAAACTCAAGAAAGTGCGCGAGAACTTCATCTTCATGGATATCAAAGTGGAGGACTGCGAAGAAAAAGAAAAATAAGAATCAAGAACCAAGAGCCAAGAGCCAAGACTGATTGTCTTGATTCTTGGTTCCTGGCTCCTTAATCCAAACGTAATTATGAAATCTGTAATGATAGTATTCAATCAAGCTAACACCGAGCGTGTAGAGTATATGCTTGATATGTTAGAGATACGCGGTTTCACCTTCTTTGAGGAGGTGCAAGGCCGTGGAAGCAAGAATGGCGAACCACGCCGTGGTACCCACGCATGGCCAGAGATGAACTCTTGTGTCATCACTATCGTTCCTGACGAGAAAGCGCCTATGTTACTTGAAGCCGTAAAGAAACTCGATAAGCGCAACGAAGAAGTCGGTGTCCGCGCCTTTATGTGGAACATCGAGGCGACCGTATAAATAAAAGGACAATACTAATACATAAAAAAATGCCATTGGGGATCCAATGGCATTTTTTTGTGTAAAGTTGTTTTATATACGTTCTAGATGTGCAAGTTGCATCCAACCGATATTGTTGCCCACATGGATACAGCACCAGTCGCCAATGGTTTCGGTAATCTCAACTTTTGTACCTTCGTGTAAAGTAAACAAATCGGTACCTGAATGGTCAGGTGAAGATTTTGCATTGACTATACCTTGGGTTATAATTGCTTCCGCACGCAATGTGTCACGCTGATGCAGACTGCCCGCATTGGCACAAGCCGAAATAGAGATAATCAACGCTGCTAGACTTGTATAAAAAGCCGTTTTGCGCACCCATACAGTTCGGCTAAAAGCAAACAAGAAAAATCCAACCAATGTAAAGATGAACAATACAATGGATAATACCATCCATGTTTGGATACTCAATGCATTGCGGATAGCCTTTAGCCCATTGGAAAGGAAAAATGATTGAGTATCAGCGATATTATCGATAATCTGTGTTTGCGCAAATTGCAGATTGTGTTTTGCATCCTTCATTGATGGCTCAAGGCGTAAAGCACGTTCATAGGCGAGGATTGATTGCGCCAATTCGCCCTGCTTGAAATAGGCATTACCGAGATTATAATATACCTCAGCCGAAGGGTGTTCAGCTATAATCTCAAGGTATTGTGTAGCCGCTTCCTCATAATTGCCTTCGGCGTATTGAGCGTTGGCATCAGCGAATAATGTCGTTAAAAATACGAATAATAGTTTCATAGTTTGCAATTTTCTAATTGGTTGATAATCTTAGTGGTATCGTTGTAGATGTCTTGCATCGCATGGTCAGATGTAGGTGCGTAGCGCGCAAATTCAGCAGTAGAAAGCATCTGTAGCACCTCTTGGATGACACTATCCGCAACACTTTTGCTTTGCAGTAGTTGAGCGATATTCTCTTTGTTGAGTTGTGCTGTAGGTATAGATAGGCGGTCGCTAAGATACGTCCAAGCGGCACGTTCTATCTCTTCGTAGAATGCCTCTTTCTTATTTTCTTTGAGAAGTTTCTCTGCTGTTTTTAGTCGACGTTGTGCTACTTTGTTTGCTTTCTTGTAGCGAACACGGGTAATATCAGCATTCTCTTTGATTTTCTTGCGGAAGATAATAAAAAGCATAATAGCTAGTAGAGTAGGTATGAGATAGCAGAGCCAGAAAACGAGCGATCCGAAAGTGATTGCTATGGCCTGATGTGGTGTGCTATTTGGTACATTCGTTTGGATGTAACGGATATCGGTACCCAATTGCTGAATGTCTTCCTTTTGAACGAACTGACTGACAGTAGCAGTTGTATTATCCTCAGTAGTAGTGCGCTCAATGTTAAGTGTGTATGAGGATGTAGTTAGTTGTTTGTACTCACCTGCTTTTGGATCGTAATATGCAAATTGTACAGGTGGAATCGTGTAGGTACCTCCTGCGCGTGGGATAGCTAAATACTCAATAGTTTTGGTTCCACTGACGCCTGCAGTAGTAGTCTTAAAATTGTTGGTTACCTTGGGATCGTACACCTCGAATCCCTCTGGCCAATCAACAGAAGGCGTCTTGAGCAACTTCATGTTGCCAGTACCTTGGATAGTAAGCGTGAGTGTGACAGCCTCGTTGGCTTGTAGGTTGATATTTGAAATCTTGCTATTAATATTGAATTGTCCCACTCCACCGTAGAAAGGCGCAGGTTTGCCAGTTGGTAACGGAGCCACATGAATGGTTACGCTAGGGGCAATAAGTGGCTTAGTAACGGTAGTATAACTATTAAAGAAATCATCGAAGATACTGCGCACTTGTGCACGGTTTTGTACGCGCAACAATGCTTCAAAATGTGCTGCATCAATGACAATATCGCCGCTACGTTGTGGATAAAGTAAGGTGCGATAGAGTACCGCCACTTGGTAGTTGCGCCCGTTGTAATGCTCTAACTCGGTTTGTATTTCGCCTAGTTCGATATCTTGCTTGAGAAATCCTTTGAACTCAGGCAAGCGAGTGTTGTTGGTGAGTTGTGCGACATCTACGTTTGCAAAATAGAGTTTGTAAGTTAAAAGTATTGCCTCCTGCTCACACACTTTGGTTTTACTCACAATAGTGCGCATGAAGATGTTGTCTGCAGATGTATTTTCTGCTGAGGTACGAGTACTCTGTGGTGTAGTTTGGTTAGTAGTGCTCGCGTTATTAACCGGCTGGTCGGGCGGAAGCACGGTAATACGTACACCATTGGAAGTGTAATGTTCCCCATCTACTTTGATTGTTGCAGGTGGAATGGTAAAATTACCCTCTTGGTTTGCCATCAATGTATAGGTGTAGGTAAGGGTAAAAGTGGATGTACGCTTGCCGTTGACAAACGATGTTGATGATGATTGCGAGGTGTATGGTCCAGCTAGATAATCGAAGTCGGTAAATTCGGGAGCACGCAGGTCTTTAGCCCGTTGATTAATTGTATAACTGAGTTGGAATGGCTTACCTACTACCACCTGCGCAGGTGCGGAAGCTTTGAACTCTACATCTTGTGCAAAAGCGGATAGCGCAATGCTACAGATGAATAATATAGATAGTATTTTTTTCATAATCTTACCACTCTTTTTCTACGCGACGTTTCTTTCCTTGTTGTCGTTGCAGTTTCTCTTGTGTTTCCTGTTCGTCTTGCTCTAGCGCTTGCAGGATTTGTTCAGCAGTCTCCTTATCCATTTGTTGCTCACTTTGTTGCTGTTGTTGCTGTTCGTTTTGTTGCTGTTGTTGCTGCTCTTGCTGTTGTTGTTCGTTTTGTTGCTGTTGATTTTGGTCTTGATTCTGCTGTTGATTCTGCTGCTTTTGAAGCTGCTGCATGGCTTTCACAAGATTATACCTAGTATCATGATCCTTAGGGTTCCGACGCAGTGACTCTTGGTATGCAGCTACTGCTTTATCGTATTGTTGTTGTGCATAGAGAGCGTTGCCCATATTATGATATGTGGCAGCTAATCGATTAGCAATTTGGTCTTTACGTTTTTTATCATCAGACTTGAGTAGTTGCTCTGCTTTGGCGTATTGTTCTACAGCCTCAGGAAACTTTTCTTGACGGAAGAGTGCATCACCAAGGTTATAATGTGCTTCAAATGATTGGTCGTTTTTGTCCAATGCTCGACGATAATTTATCTCCGCTTCTGTATAGTTTGAGTCGTTGTATTGTATATTACCACGACGTACATCACTGCTCTCTTGCTGTGCAAAAAGCAGCGCAGTGACGCATAATGATATGATAGTAATAAATAATCGCATGCTATGTTTCCTTTCTTATTTCTCTTTAAACAAATCCATTCTATTTAGTCGATGGTTCTTGCGTGATAGAATGAAGAACTCGATTGCAAGTAGCAGTAAGGCTATCAGTACAAAAGACTGATATTGCTCGTTGTAGTCAGCGTAGACAGTCGTTTCTATATCCGCAGTAGCGATGCGGTCTAATTCTTGTTGCAGAGCGCGCATGGCGGTATTGGTGTTGTCGCAACGTACATAAACACCTTTGCCGGCTTGGGCAATCTGCTGACACATTTCCTCATTCATTTGGCTTACTACCACTTGTCCACTGCGATCTTTGAAATAGTCATTGGTACCTGGTTTAGGGATAGGAGCACCTTCTGGCTTACCAATACCAATCACAAATACTTGTATGCCCATTTCTTGTGCTTTCTTGGCAGCAGCAATAGCGTCATCCTCATGGTTTTCACCATCGGTAATAAGGATAATTGCGCGTCCAGCATCGCTCTCTTCTGCACCAAACGAAGTGATAGCTGTTTGAAGGGCAGTACCGATGGCTGTTCCTTGAGTTTGAATGAGGTTAGGGGTAATCGTATTGAGAAACATTTTGGCTGATACGTAGTCGCATGTAATAGGCAATTGCGTAAATGCTTCGCCAGCGAAGACAATCAATCCGACTTTATCTTCCATCATATTGTCAATGACTTTGCTAAGCATTTGTTTTGCGCGGTCCAAACGATTAGGTGCTACATCTTCTGCCAACATGGAGTTGGAAATATCCAGAGCTACCATCACTTCGATACCCTGTCGTTTGACGTTTTTCTCTTGTTGTCCGTATTGTGGTCGTGCTGCAGCAATGATGAGTAGAGTCAAAGCCACCATCAATATGCAGAATTTCCATAAGGGACGAGTCTTTGAGGAATCTGGCATAAGTTGTGCCACTAGTTCAGAATCACCGAATTCGGTCAACTGACGTTGCTTACGTTTGGTGTAAATTATATAAACTATCACCAATCCAGGGATTGTGATGAGCCACCAAAGCATTTCTATATTTGCAAATCGAAACATATCTTTCGTTTTTAGTAACTATTATAACCTACTCAGATATAGTGCGAGTAACGAAGAAACGAATGAGTACTTCTAGCAGTAAACAGAGCAATGCTCCCATTAAGAAAGGCATGAAATATTCAGTACGCTTGGAATACTCACGTACACGAATCTTCGTCTTTTCTAATTGATCAATTTGTTGATAAATATTGCGTAAACTGTTGTTGTCTGTTGCACGGAAATACTCGCCGCCAGTCAATTGGGCGATATTGCGGAGTGTTGTTTCGTCAAACTCCGAATTCATGGTGCCATATTGCACGCCATATGGAGTATGTATAGGCACACGTACTTGGTCGCTATAGCTACCCACACCTATCGCGTACACGCGAATGTTAAAAGTTTTAGCAATCTCTGCTGCTGTTTGTGGGTCAATATCGCCACGATTATTACTACCATCGGTAAGCAGAATCACCACCTTAGATTTGGTAGGTGAATCTTTCATACGATTGACTGCGTTGGCCAAACCCAAACCAATGGCGGTACCGTCTTCAATCATACCGAATTTCACCGACTGAAAGAGATTTACCAATACTGCATGGTCAGTGGTCAATGGACATTGGGTAAAACTCTCGCCTGCAAACACTACCAAACCTATTTGATCATTAGGACGTGAGAGTACGAAATCGGTTGCTACTGCTTTGGCTGCTTCCAGGCGATTGGGTTTGAGATCCTCACCAAGCATAGTACCCGAGATATCCAATGCCATCATAATATCAATACCTTCGGTGGACTCTGACTGCCAACGATTGCTCAGTTGAGGGCGCGCCAATGCTAACGATAGTAGTGTAATCGCTGCTACACGCAATACAAAAGGCACATGGATCAACCATACGCGCCAACTCTTGGGCTGCTGTTGCAATATGGCAGTAGAAGATAGCTGCACCGATGCTCGTGTATTGCGCAGCTTCCATATATACCATCCTACTATAGGAATCAACAGTAGGAGAAGAAATAAATATCCAGGATTAGCAAATGTCATAATCTCAAAACTCTAAACACTAAATAGTAGGTGCCTCAGCACTGTCCTCTAAACATTGATTCGTTGTCTCTTTCACGAAGGTATATGCACTACGCAAACTCAGTTCATTTTCATCGGGAGTAACCGTCCACTTGGCAAATTTCACTAGGTCTGCCAATGATAGCATCTTCCGTAATTGCTCATAGAGTTCTTTCTTATCACTGAGCAACGGACGCATAGCACGTAGGGTCTCATCGGAAGTTTGTTCTGCACTGCTCACTTCAAAGCGACGAGCAATGTATTCACGTACTACATCGGTAAGTTGTGTATGATATTCCTTCACATGTCCTGTTTGCCATATCTTTTCTTCGCGAATAATGTCTAACTTCTCTAGTGCTACTTCTTCCGCAGGTCGCATCGGTTCAGCAGGCTGTGGGGCATCTTCTTTCATACCCATACGACTTCGCAAGTAGGTAATCAAGTAATATCCTCCCACGCCTACACCTGCAACTGCCAACGCCAACAACACCCAACGCAGTATGCCCCACCACCATATTGGGGCTTTGTATATCCCTTTGATATCAGTAATAGCGATGTCTGTACTATCCATCTCAAATGGTTGTACCACATTTAGCATCAGCGATTCGCTCCATACTGTGTCATCGCCACTTACAAATGCCAATGGCTCAATGTAAAACAGCGAGTCCTCAAATGAGGTTAGCGTAAAATATTGGTTATACTGCACACGTCCGTCATTGAGAGTAGTAGTATCGATTATGGTGCGATCCACAATCTCAACGCCTGGAATGAGTTGCTCAGCGAGCACAGGCAACTGCACTTGCTCTCCTTGCTCACAAGTGGCACGTAAGTGCAAATCGGTCTGATCGCCGATAAAGAGGGTGGTACTATCTATTGCGGCACTAACCACCAGTGCCAAAATTGTTGTTAGCATCTGAATAAGTGCATTAAAGCTTTCACGTAGTCTTCGTCTGTGCGTATGCTGACGTAATCTACGCCAGTACGAGTGAAGAGTTGTTGTATCTCATCTTGGTTGTTACGCCAGGCTTGTGCATAATTATTGCGCACTGCAGTAATGGCGGTGTCTACCCACATATCATTACCAGTCTCAGCATCGTGGAACTTCACCAAACCTACGTTTGGCAACTCCGCTTCGCGGTGGTCGTAAATCTGTATTGCGTTCACTTCGTGGCGGTTAGAGGCAATCATTAGGGGTTGATACATGGCACCAGAACCGATAAAGTCAGAAATCAAGAACGCAGTACAATGGCGCTTCTGTGCATTGGCAAAGTACTGCAATGCTTGTGCAATATCCGTACCTTTAGAAGTTGGCTCAAAACTCAATAATTCGCGAATGATATGTAGGACATGCGTTTTTCCTTTCTTAGCAGGAATAAATTTCTCTATCTTGTCGGAGAATAGAATCACGCCTACTTTATCGTTGTTAGCGATGGTGGAAAATGCCAAGGTTGCTGCCACCTCCGCTATCATATCACGCTTCATTTGAGTCTGTGTACCGAAGTTGCGACTGCCCGACACGTCCACCAATAGCATTACTGTCAGCTCACGCTCTTCCTCAAATACCTTGATATACGGTTTGTTGAGTCGTGCGGTTACGTTCCAGTCGATAGAGCGCACGTCGTCTCCGGGCTGATACTCACGCACTTCGGAGAACGCCATACCGCGTCCTTTGAACTGCGAGTGGTATTCGCCTGCGAAGATATTCTTGCTCAACTTGCGAGTCTTTATCTCTATCTTCCGTACCCGTTTTAGTAATTCTTCAGAGGTCATTGTCCCTAAACACTAAACTCTAAACACTAAACCAATCAAGGCACTTGTACTGCGTTTAGCACCTCTGTAATTACATCTTCAGTAGTGATATTATTTGCTTCTGCCTCATAGGTCAATCCAATACGATGACGGAGCACATCATAGCATACCGCACGCACATCTTCTGGAATCACATACCCACGACGATGGATAAAGGCATATGCACGCGCTGCCAATGCCAAGTTGATACTTGCACGTGGAGAGCCACCGAACTGAATCATCGATTTCATATTTTCCAATCCATATGCCTCTGGTTGGCGCGTTGCAAATACAATATCTACAATATATTTTTCAATCTTTTCATCGATATACACTTCGCGTACAATCTTTCGAGCTTTGATGATGTCCTCTGTTTCTAGGATTGAGTTCACATTAATCTTTTCGCCCGTGATATTTTGGCGAATAATCTGCATTTCTTCCTCTTTTTTTGGGTAACCAATCACTACTTTCAGCATGAAACGGTCAGTTTGTGCTTCTGGCAATGGGTAAGTACCTTCTTGTTCGATAGGGTTTTGGGTCGCTAATACAAGGAATGGCTCTTCCAAATTGTATGTTTGCTCACCAATCGTAATCTGACGCTCTTGCATAGCCTCTAGCAAGGCAGATTGCACTTTGGCTGGGGCACGGTTGATCTCATCTGCCAATACGAAATTAGCGAAGATAGGACCTTTCTTAATTTTAAACTCTTCTGATTTTTGCGAATAAATCTGTGTACCCAATACGTCCGCTGGCAACAAGTCAGGAGTAAATTGAATACGACTAAAATCAGCTTTCACCAACTTTGCTAAAGTGTTGATAGCCAATGTTTTTGCCAAACCAGGTACACCTTCTAATAGGATATGTCCGTCTGCCAATAGACCAATCAACAGACTTTCCACCAAGTGCTTTTGACCTACGATGACTTTGTTCATGCCCATTGTCAAGGCATCTACAAACGAACTCTCACGCTCAATGCGTTCTTGCAGTTCACGAATATCTACAGTTGCTTGCATATGATAAATGTTTAGTATTATACAGCAATAAACAAGGGAATATATCCTAAATACATTCTCCATGTTTCTACTCTACAAAAATCGTGCCAAAGCAAAAGAAAACATCAGGACTCAACCCTGATGCTTTCTTTATGCAATGCTTCCATCACTTCGCGGATAAACGTTTCACTCAGTCCTTTTTGTTTGCCATATGCAAGGCATTGGTCGAGCACTTGTTGATAGCGTTGTGGCTGCATTATAGGCTCTCCGTGTGCATGCTTCCATTCGCCAATCTGGCGAACCACATCCACACGCTTGCCGATAATCTCCCACAACTGCTCATCCAGTTGGTCTATCTCTGCGCGAAGTGATGCTAAGTCTCTCATATTAGTTTATAGTTTAAAGTTTATAGTTTAGAGGCATGTGTATGCGGCAATGCCGCTATTCATACCTTTAACCTCTAACCTTTAACCTCTCAACTGAGCAATCGCCTCTTTGAGCGTAGCGATACGGCTCTCGGCATCGGACTTCTTCTTGCGCTCGAGTTCTACGATCTCTGGTTTTGCATTTTGCACGAAGCGTTCGTTGCTCAGTTTCCCCATCACACCACGGAGGAAGCCCTCTTGGTGCGCCAACTCGGCTTCGAGTTTCTTGAGCTCTTCGTCCACATTGATGAACTTCTCCAATGGCACGCTATACTCAGTTGTGCCCACGATAAACGATGCGCAACCTGCGCTCTTCTCTGCACCTACAGCCAACTCAACGTTCGCCAATTTCACTACCACTGCTGGCAATGCCTCTGGGCAAACGAGGGTCAATACCTCCTTAGGAGAGATATTCTTCTGTGCACGGATATTGCGGATGGAAGAGATGATCTCGAAGCATTGTGTAGCGTCGTGTAGCAGTTGTGTAGTGTTGTTTAGCGGTTGTGTAGCATTGATTGGAGAAACCATTAAACTCTCGCCCTCTTTGCGGTCCTCGATAGCTTGCCACAATTCTTCGGTGATGAATGGCATGAATGGGTGGAGCAACTTGAGCATGGTATCCATAAATTGGATAGTCTTCTCATACGTTGCCTTATCAATTGGTTGACCGTATGCAGGTTTGATGATCTCCAAGTACCAACCAGAGAAATCGTCGCAGAAGAGTTTGTAGATAGCCATCAATGCTTCGCTGAGGCGGTATTTGCTGAACAAGTCAGCCACCTCCTCTTGTGCTTTAGCCAATACAGCATCAAACCACTCAACGCCCCACTTATTGGTAGCAGGCATTTCGGCGTCTGCTACTTCCCATCCTTTGATGAGGCGGAAGCAATTCCAAATCTTGTTGCAGAAGTTTCTTCCTTGCTCGCAAAGGCTATCATCGAAGAGGATATCATTGCCCGCAGGAGCGCAAAGCATCATACCCATACGCACACCGTCTGCGCCGAAACGCTCAATCAAATCCAGTGGGTCTGGGCTATTACCCAATGACTTAGACATCTTGCGGCCCAATTTATCGCGCACAATACCTGTGAAATATACATGACGGAATGGCATCTTACCGATATACTCATAACCTGCCATGATCATACGCGCCACCCAGAAGAAGATGATATCTGGACCTGTCACCAAGTCTGCGGTTGGATAGTAGTAGTTAATCTCCTCATTGCCAGGGTTGTTGATACCATCAAACAAACTGATTGGCCATAACCACGAACTGAACCATGTGTCCAATGCGCCTTCATCTTGCACCAGTTCCTCGACTTTCAATCCCGACTTCTCTGCAGCCGCCTCAATGCTTGGTGCTACGATAATCTTATCCTCTGGATAGTTCTCGGCACCTGTCTCTTCGAGCAATGCTTTCTCGTAGTACGCAGGGATACGGTGTCCCCACCATAGTTGGCGAGAAATACACCAGTCTTTGATGTTCTCCAGCCAGTTGCGGTAGGTGTTTTTGTATTTCGTTGGATAGAAGACGATATCGTCGTTCATCACAGGTGGCAACGCGATGTCAGCAAAGTGCTGCATGCGAATGAACCATTGCAGACTCAATCGTGGCTCAATAGGTACATTGGTACGCTCGGAGTAACCCACTTTGTTGGTGTAGTCTTCCACTTTCTCTACCAATCCCTCAGCTTGTAGATCCACTACGATTTGCTTGCGGCAGTCGAAGCGATCCATGCCTTGGTACACTGCCACATTAGGATAGATATCAGCCTCCAAGCCCTCTACGTTCACATGTGCGTCGGCGGTGAAGATATCATAGGTAGTGAGGTCGTACTTTTGTCCCAATGCGTAGTCGTTTACGTCGTGTGCAGGGGTCACCTTCAAGCAACCTGTACCAAACTCTATCTCCACATAGCGGTCCTCGATCACAGGAATCACGCGACCTACCTTAGGCACAATCACGTGCTTGCCCTTCAACCATTGGTTCTTTGGGTCTTTAGGGTTGATGCACATCGCCACGTCGCCCATAATGGTCTCAGGACGGGTAGTAGCTACTACTGCGTAATAACCTTTCTCATCTTTATGAATCACATTGCCTTCCTCGCCTTTCGCCTCTTCGCCTTTCGCCTCATCGCCTTCAAGGACATAGTACTTCATATAGTACAGTTTCGAGTGCTCCTCTTGATAAATCACCTCCTCATCGGATAGGGCTGTTTGGCGCTCTGGGTCCCAGTTTACCATACGCAGTCCGCGATAAATCAGTCCTTTGTTGTATAGGTCGCAGAACACATCTATCACCGCTTTGGAGCGTGTCTCATCCATCGTAAACGCAGTACGGTCCCAGTCGCATGAGCAACCGAGTTTGCGCAATTGCTTCAGGATGATACCTCCGTGCTCCTCGGTCCAAGCCCAAGCATGTTTGAGAAACTCCTCACGGGTGAGGTCGCTTTTGTTGATACCTTGCTCTTTGAGGCGTTTGATCACTTTGGCTTCGGTAGCGATACTAGCGTGGTCAGTACCAGGTGCCCAACAAGCATTCTTACCCTCAAGACGTGCACGACGCACAAGGATATCTTGGATGGTATTGTTGAGTACGTGACCCATATGCAGCACACCTGTCACGTTTGGTGGAGGGATTACTACGGTGTATGCCTCACGACCATCAGGAGTACTGTGGAATAGTTTCTTGTCTTGCCAGTATTGATACCACTTGGCTTCAATGTCTTTAGGATTGTATTTTGCGTCCATATATTTTGTATTTTATTTCCTATATCCTTTACTGCTCGCGGAGTTTTTATCTCACTCCGTTGAACAATCTGCTTCGTTGTACGATGCGAACTAAAGTGGTTGATTTTGGTTGTTGGCGTTATTGATAATATTTGTTTTGTAACCAAAAGCCAAAAATCGCACAAAGTTACTACAAAAAATGCAAATATGCAAGTTTAACGAGTATTTTTTTGAAAAAGAAGGAAATATCTATCGAATCCCCCTACTTTTTTCAGTTCCATTTCCTCTTTACCTCTTCATCTCCTTTTTTATTTAACAATCTCTTACCTATTACGTATCATTTACGGTAGATATACGTAGGATATACGTAGGATATACGTAACATATACGTAGGATAAACGTAACATTTAGCCACCTTCACCGAAGGATCACAATGACATAACGAAAAGATTTTTCTGTGATTATTATATTATTGTTTCGCGCGCGTGCGCTATTTTGAATATTGAAGATAAGACCTCGCAAGCGAGTGAAAAGTCACAGTACACAAAAAAAGCAACCCGTAGGTTGCTTCTTTTGCGGTGCGGACGAGACTCGAACTCGCGACCCCATGCGTGACAGGCATGTATTCTAACCAACTGAACTACCGCACCAATTTGTATTTCAAAATCACTTCCTTTTCGAAAGCGGGTGCAAAGGTACTGCTTTTTTTTGATATGACCAAATTTTTGACAAAAAAAAGTAGAATTTCATGCATTTTTGTTAAATTGACTTGGCAAAAACGAGAAAAACATGTTATAAAACATATTTTTATAGCAAAATATTTGGTGGGTATAGAAAAAAGCAGTACCTTTGCACCGTGTTTTTCATGGTATTAGATTTAAGGTTAAGTAAAGATTGGGTTGTCGGGATGACAATCCTTCTTTTTTTTATATCAGTTTTTTCTTCTCGCGCGATCGCACGTGTGCGTAATCATATTATTCTTAATGTGCTTCCAGGGAAGTAGTGGGCAAGAATCTGCTCGTAGGTATAACCCTTATCCGCCATGACGGCGGCACCGATTTGGCACAAACCAACACCGTGTCCCCAGCCTGCACCGGTGAGGATGAAGTCGCCTTGCTCGTTGCGATCTACCACGAAGGCACTACTATATAAGTGGCTGCGGCTTAGCCATTTGCGAATTTCTAACTCTTTGCCAATGACCATCGTGCGCTTGCTGCCTACAATCTGCATCTCGTATAAACGAGCAGAAGGTCCG
Source organism: uncultured Bacteroidales bacterium (assembly GCA_937891975.1). Classification (GTDB taxonomy): domain Bacteria; phylum Bacteroidota; class Bacteroidia; order Bacteroidales; family Paludibacteraceae; genus Colicola. The sequence continues at coordinate 50,689 of CALAUA010000010.1, read as the reverse complement.
CGCTTGATAGGCACGAGGTCGAGAATCTCGCCGAAGTCAATGCCCGAACGCTCACGGATAATCTCACTCAGTTCGGCTGCGGTGTATTGCACTGTCCAACGGTAGAAGTCTTTGGTCTCTTGGTCGTAGTTGTTCAATACTTGGCTGAGGATGCGCTCGTCGGTGGTATTGCAATAAGCCGATGGCGAGGTGCGGATAAACGCTTGTGCATTTTCCTCGATAGTCAAATCGGGTAGAGGAGTGCCAATCTCGTCACGAACAGGCTCCAGATAGTCATAGTGCTCGTTTGCCCAAGCGTTCTCAAAGAGTTCGGTGGCGCCACCACAAGCCTTATAGAAGCGTGCATCGCATACCTTGCCGTCGTACATAAGCACTTGTCCACGTGTCGCATCAATGGCTTTTTGCACGTTGGCTGCTGCCTCTGGGTGCTCATCACGGCGGGTGATACCATCGTAGCGTTGGCAGTGGTCGTCGGCGCATACATCAAAGCCCTCGTGTGCATCGCGCTCGTACCAGATTACATGGCGATCAGGGTCGCTCAAATCAGGTTTGTCGGTGCAGGTGGATGGACTGATGATTGGGCGAAGCACCCAACTGCGGGAGATAACGGCATGCGCTTTCAATAGTTCCAACGAAGAGGTAGCAGACATCTCAGAAGTGATTACAGAACTGAGGTAGTCTTCTACATCTAGGCGGTTGATAGCAGTCTGTGTGCCATCAGCATTGTCGCGTATTTCAAGTGTACCTTCAAACTCTTGGTCTTCCAATCTATCCCAGTGAAAACCAATGCCAATACGCACATTCTTGAGTAGGAAGGTAGGACGCTCTGGTGTAGAGTGAGGACCTGGTATGACTGCTTCAATCTTTGGGGCGGTCATCACGCCCACTGCAATTTCGTGTTTCATGAGTGTATGGAGTTATTTGTTAATATCTAATTATCGTTCTACTTCGCCTTTCCATGAGTTGAAGCCCGTGTTGAGTTCTACGACTTGGTAGCCGTGTTGGGCGAGTTGCATGGCGGCATTTTTGCTTCTTCTGCCTGAACGGCAGTAGAGGGCGATGGTTTTGTCTTTTGGAAGCAGTTGCTCTGCTTTTTGCATAAAGTTGGCTTGTGTTACATCTATGAGTAGCGCGTTTGGGATATGCCCTTGTGCATATTCGTTAGCAGTTCTGACATCCAAGCGAACAACGGTGGTGTCTTCAATGACCTTTGCAAAAGTCTCTGCATCCACCGAGCGGAAGTCTGCTGCCTTGCAGCCCAAAAAACTCATCAGGCAGAGTAGGAAAGGGAGGTGTTTCATTTGGATGAAATTTTAAGAATAGGTTGTATCATATGCAAGGATTATTTGCCACTTCGCGGATGATGTTGCGGAGTTTGGATGGGGTGAGGCGATCGAAACTCTCACGGTTGGCTACAATGCCAATACCGCCCATCTCTACCGTAGCAGGAGAGAATAAAATACGTTCTTCCTCTGGCGCAAAGAAACACATAGGACGGGATTCTTTTCTAAAGAATACGATTGTGTTGAATTTAGGCGATGAGGCTATAAGGCGATGAGGCGATGAGGCGGGCTCGTACCATGAAACGATATTCCAACGGGGTTCGTATTCTTCGGCATGAGAGGCACCTGCAGTCAAAGAGCCTGTTTGGCTAGCTTCCTCGGGGATAATGCCCATTGCGAGGACTTTTTTAACGGCTGATAAATGGGTTTGCAGATCCGTTTCTTGCACCAAGATAGCGTTGGCATAGTTGGCATCGAAATGATCTTCTATAGGGAGGCTGTGGCGAGGCACAGCTTGGAAATGCATATGGTCGGGGGCACTAGCTCCACACATAGGACCGTTGTAGAAAATGGTCATCTCGGGTAGTTCCTTCGCCAAGTGCAACATGGCTTCGAGGTGAGGAAGCAGTTCTTGGCGTTCGTGCACGGAGGAAGAAACGGTGAAGTGCGGAGAGAAAATAGGGAAGGGGTTTACGCGTATATAATAGGTGTGTCCTGTAGGGGATTCCCAATTATGGGTAAGTTGGTTTGTCTCCACGCCATAGGGGCAGAGGAAGCATGCTCGCTGTTGCAAAGCTTCGGGGCTGACATCTGCCATGACGCTTCGCACACGAGCGGGGTTGAAAAACAATTTAGCGGGGAAGCCGTCAATAGTCATGTCTTTGACTTCGACCTGAGATAAGGCTTGGTAATTAACAAATGCTCTCCCGTGAGCACTGAGCTCGCGGGAGAACATGTTGGATATTTCTTCGAAAAGTTTCAAATTACTTCTTCTCGTTCATTTGGATACGTGCCTTCAACTCCCATGTACGGATACGATCTTTGTACAAGTGGTTGTTGTTCATGGTCACGATATCGCAGTTAGCATCAGAGTTGTCATCCCAACGACGGCAGTTATACACTACGTCATAGATACGACCGATTTGATACTCGCGGCTTACGCGCAAACCAACTGCATAATCCTCACCATACTTGGTGGTTGGGAAGTTGATAGTGCGGAGCATTGGGGTATAGAAACCACGTGGTGCGCCAAGACCGTGGATACGGAGAGCGTTGTTGCGACCGTTGTCTGGTGTCCACTCTTTGTGGTCGATTACTCCAGGAGGAATCATATTGCCGTCGAAGTCGGTGAGTTGGTATGTACCTACTACCATTGCGCAGTTTTGCTCGTGGAAAGCGTCGATGAACTTTTGAACGGTGTTCTCGTCGAAGTAAGTATCGTCAGAGTCAAGTTGGATAGCGAAGCGACCGCATTTCTCGTGGTGGAGAGCTACGTTCCAGTTACCACCGATAGCGTGCCAAGTCTTGTCTTGAGCGATATAAACGAGGTTGTCGTGACCCTCAGCAACGATGCTCTTGATTACATCTACAGAACCATCCTCAGAGTTGTCGTCCACAACGATAACATTATATTTGTAAGGAGCCTTAACCACTTGGCTGAGCGCGCTCTTGATAGCTGTACCAATGGTACGAACGCGGTTCTTGCAAGGGATAATTACAGATGCCTCATACTCGAAGCCACCGCCTTGTAGATCAATGTCTTTGAAGCCAGGAGCGAGGTAACCATTGATATCTTTGAGGTGTTGGGTAGCCGCTTGCTCCATCTCGATTTGTACGCCACGGTTCTTAGGATCTACATAGTCGAAGTTCTTCTCACCAGTAGTACGGTTGTCGAGCTCTACATCGTAATAGAGGTACTCGTTGATGTGCTCCAAAGCGCCCTTTTGGCTCACTTTGAGGCGGAGGTCATAGAGACCAGCGTATTGATAATCAACATCCATGCGAGCAACAGCCTCTTTCACAGCGCTGGTGCGATAGAAAAGAACAGAACCGAACTCGAAATCGTCGCGGATAGACCCCAATTGGTAGTCGATAACAGGAGCATTGGTACGAACTTCACCTACTTGGTTGAAGTGGTCTGCGTAAACCATAGCTGCCTTGGTGTCCTCGATAAGTGCCTCCATACGCTCAAGAGCAAAGAGAACGAATGAGAGGGTAGTGTACTTTGTGTAGATAAGGGTGTACTCGGTGTTAGCTTTCTCAGCGATCTCGCGAACATTAGCTGTAGAACGAATGTCACCATGAATGAAATGGATGTCAGCTACGAGGTCTTGAACTTTCAAGTTCGCTACAGTAGCTTGTACCTGTTCCTCACTTTGGAAAGGAATAAAACATGTGATATTTTTCATATTTTTTAATAAATAAAATGATTATTTTCGCTTTTTATCTTCAGCCTATCTTCGGCTTATCTTCCGCATATCTTCCGCAAAAAGGTATTGCGGAGGAAAGCGAAAGAAAAGTGTTAATTCTTGTTAAAGAATATGGTATTGAACGAATGCCTCGATAGCTTCGTATTCTGCCAAACCAAGGTCGGAGTACATTTTCGCAGTGTCGTGGTTGCGGTCCTCAGCGCGTTGCCAGAACAGACGCTCGTCGTCGCCCAAGAATGGAGCGGACTCCATTTGGCTCGCGTGGCGGAGGATAGCGTTACGCTTAGAGCGAAGCTCCTCTGGTGACATAGGTACAGCCATCTCTACGAGATCCATCTCCCATTCCATCCATGCACCACGATACATCCAGATGCGACAGTCTTTCAACCACTCGTCCCAAGCGGCAGTATGTTTAAGCTCATCAAGAGCGGCAAGTACTGCGTCAAGACATACACGGTGTGTACCGTGAGGGTCTGCCAAGTCGCCTGCAGCAAAGATTTGTTGGGGCTTAACTTCCTCGAGCAATGCTTTTACAATATCCACGTCAGCTTGTGAGAGAGGACCTTTCTTGATAGTACCAGTCTCGTAGAATGGCAAGTTGAGGAAGTGGATATGGTCGGTAGGGAGACCCATGTAACGGCAAGCTGCGGTAGCCTCACCACGGCGGATAAGTGCCTTGAGGTTGAGAATCTCACGAGTATCGTTGTCGCCTACCTTCTCGTTGTGGAAGAAGTTCATATATTCGTTGTACTTCTTCTCAATTACTTGATCTTCAGGAAGGTGCATGAGTTTGTAACCCTTCATGAAGTCCATGAAGCGTACTACCTCCTCGTCGCAAACGGCGATACAACCGCTGGTCTCATAAGCTACGTGTACATTGTGACCTTGGTTGATGAGGCGTTGGAAGGTACCACCCATAGAGATAACATCATCATCTGGGTGAGGAGAGAAGATTACGATATCTTTTGGGAATGGCTTAGCACGCTCAGGGCGATTGGTGTCATCTGCATTTGGTTTGCCGCCTGGCCAACCCGTGATGGTGTGTTGCAAGTCGTTGAATACCTTGATATTGCACTTGTATGCAGATTCAAATTTGGTAATAAGTTCGCTCAGTCCGAAATCGTTATAGTCCTTATTGGTGAGTTTGAGGATTGGCTTTTTGGTTTGTTCGCAGAGCCATACCACAGCGCGGCGAACAAGTTGGTCGGTCCACTCGCAGTTGGTCACTTTCCAAGGATGATTGATGCGGGTGAGTTTGTTAGCTGCTTCCAAGTCGAGAACAAATGAAGCGTTCTTATGCAGTTGCAAATATGAAGCAGGGCAAGCAGAAGATGCAACTTCTTCGATAGCTTGTTTCACGATGCTGGCCTTGTGTTGACCAAAGGCGAGGAGAATCACCTCTTTGGCTTGAAGAATGGTATCAATACCCAATGTGATAGCGCATGTTGGCACCTGCGCCACATTTCCGAATAGGGATTTCACATCCACGCGAGAGTTTCCATCCATAATCACCAAGCGAGTAGAAGAGTTTGGCTGTGTACCTGGCTCATTCATCGCAATATTGCCACATTGACCAATACCCAATACTTGAATATCAATGCCACCCGCCTCTGTGATAGCTTTCTCGTACTCTTCGCAGAATGCAAAAATGGTCTCTTTAGGCAGGTCACCAGGGAATGTATGTACGTTCTCTGGAAGAATATCGATGTGATCAAGTAGCTGGCTTTGGATTTGTGCCATACTACCCATAGAAGAGTCTGCAAGTGGGTAGAATTCGTAAGAACCAAAAATAACCACGTTCTTGAAACTAAGTCCCTCTTCTTTGTGCATACGAACCAACTCTACAAACAAATCACGCATTGAGCGACCTGATGCCAATGATAAAACAGTCTTCTGACCATTAGCATCACGGCGGTTGATCAATGTTGCGATACGTGTAGCCACTGCGGCAATTCCCTCTTGAGGGTTCTCAACAATAGTCGTGTTCACGTGCTCCATACGAGTAACGCGTGACTGCTCATATGCGTCCACAGGGCGATACAATTTCTCTTCAACTTTGCTCAGAGAAATCAACTGGCTAAGATTATTTCTCATAATGTGTATATGTTTATTTTTATTATTGTCAGGCAAAGTGTGCACACAATTATGCATGCTAATTCGACTGCAAAATTACATTATTTCATCAAATTATGCAAACGGTTGCGAAAAAAAAGTTTTTTTTTTACTTTTTATATGTTTTACAACATAAATCGCATGATATCGCTTGCGCGTATACGAAAAAAGTAGTACCTTTGCGAGTTGTTTTGTAGATGGAGACAAAATGTTTTGAAATGTTACGAACAAAATAGATAAAATAAATACTTATGATTTTAATTGCAGATTCAGGTTCTACCAAGACTCATTGGTGCTTAATGGCAGCAAATGGCCATTGTAGTGAGTACTTTACGGATGGTATCAATCCGTTTCAACAGACATCAGATGCTATTAAGAATAGCGTAAACAACCAACTATTGCCTAAGATGGCTGGTGAGATGTGGGCAGGTAAGATTACCAACATCTATTTCTATGGGGCAGGATGTACTCCTGAGAAAACTCCAGTAGTAGAATATGCTTTAGAGGGTATCTTCAAAGAAGCTGCTATTGAGGTATATTCTGATATGGTAGGTGCTGCGTGCGGTTTGCTTGGCGAGGAAAGAGGTGTGGCTTGTATCCTGGGTACAGGTGCCAACTCTTGCTTGTGGAGTGGCAAAGAAATAGAGAAAAATGTTCCTGCGCTAGGTTTTATTCTTGGTGATGAAGGTAGTGGTGCTGTGCTTGGCAAACGTCTGGTTTCAGATCTCTTCAAAAATCAATTGAGCGAAGAACTCAAAGAGAAATTCCAAAAACAATATGGCATTACAGCCGCAGACGTAATCGAAAACGTATATCGTAAACCTTTCCCAAATCGTTACTTAGCCTCTCTCAGTCGTTTCTGCGCTGAGAACCTTGAAAACCCATTGATTGCACAACTTGTTTACGACCACTTCGATTATTTTGCTAAGCGTATTTTGCCGCAATATCCTGCATTGCCAGTAGGCTTTATCGGCTCGATTGCTTATTATTACCAAGATGTACTTAAAAAAGTGCTTGCAGATAATGGTTTTGCGGTAGGTAAGATTCTTCAAGGTCCTATGGAAGGCTTGAAGGAGTATCATAAGAAAGATGTGGTTCCTACAATGTAGTTGACAGTTAATAATTAACAGTTGACGGTTAATAGTGTAAAAACGATTATGGCTGAATTTAAAAAGATTACAGAGCAAAGTTCGCTTCATGACAATTTGGATCAGAAGTCGGTGGGTGAATTGCTGCGTGAAATGAATGAGGAAGACCAAAAGGTGGCTTTGGCTGTCAAGGAGTGTATTCCTCAAATAGAAAAATTGGTAGAAGGTATTGTAGAACGTATGAAACAAGGCGGTCGTATCTTCTATATGGGTGCAGGTACGAGTGGTCGTCTTGGTGTATTGGATGCCAGTGAGATTCCTCCTACCTTTGGTATGCCACCATCATTTGTGATTGGCTTGATTGCAGGTGGTGATCATGCTTTGCGTAATCCAGTGGAGAATGCAGAGGATGATCCTGAGAAATCATGGAAGGAATTGTTGGAGCATGATATCACGACCTTGGATACGGTGGTAGGTATTGCTGCTTCGGGTACTACACCTTATGTAATAGGCGCGCTTGAGCGTGCGCGCGAGTTTGGTTGCTTGACAGCTTCTGTTTCTTGTAACCCTGGTTCGCCTGTAGGACAAGTGGCTGAGATTGCTATTGAACCATTGGTGGGGCCTGAGTTTGTAACGGGTTCTACTCGCTTAAAATCAGGCACAGCGCAAAAACTCGTTTGTAACATGATTACTACTATTACCATGATTAAGATGGGGCGTGTGAAAGGAAATAAGATGGTGAACATGCAACTTTCAAACAAGAAACTAGTTGACCGTGGTACACGTATGCTTGTGGATGAATTGGGATTGGAGTATGACAAGGCTAAAGACCTGTTGCTTTTGCATGGTAGTGTGAAAAAGGCGATGGATGCATATCGTGAAAAAATGTAAAAAAATATGCAAACGTTTGGTGATTTCGATGTTTTTTTGTAACTTTGTCGCCGAATAAATGCAGCAATAAATAAACGAAATATTTACTAATTCTAATATTTATGAAGAAAATACTCTTTATTCTAACCTGTTCGCTGCTCTCTGTGGCTATGATGGCGAGCATAACAGTGACAGGTACTGTGATTTCTGCAGAAGACGGATTGCCAGTGATTGGTGCTTCTGTCTTGGAGAAAGGAACATCAAATGGTACGATTACCGATTTTGATGGTATGTATGAACTGACAGTATCTGATAATGCTGTCTTGGTGTTTAGTTATGTAGGTTTGACCTCTTTGGAGAAAAAAGTATCAGGTCCTCAAATGGATGTTACTTTACAGAGCGATGCCATTGCTATGGAAGAGGTGGTTGTAACTGCGATGGGTGTAGTTCAAGAGAAAAAACGCTTGAACTTTGCTGTGCAAAATATTGGTGGAGATGCGCTTACGGAGAACAAGAGTTCTAACTTTGTTAACTCATTGCAAGGTAAGATTGCGGGTGTGTCTGTTACGAATGCAGGTGGTTCGCCTAACTCTGGTAGTCAAATTATTATCCGTGGTATTTCATCTGTGAACAATAGTCAAAGCAATGAGCCTTTGTTTATCCTTGATGGTGTGGCTATTAGTGGTGGTGGTTCAACGGCTGCGGATATCAACCCTAATGATATTGAGAATATCACTGTGTTGAAAGGTGCAGCGGCTGCGGCGTTGTATGGTCAAGATGCAGCGAATGGTGTCATCATGATTACTACCAAACAGGGTGAGGCGGGTAAGATCAAAGTGCAAGCTAATGGTAGCTGGCAATGGGATACTCCTACTCGTCTTCCTCAATTGCAACAAACATACGGTCCAGGTGCACAAGGATTCTACAAGGATAAGACATCTGGTGGATGGGGTCCTATGTTGGGTGAGGGTGCAACTATTTATGACAATATTGGTAACTTCTTCCAAACGGGTTTCTATCACAAGTATGACTTCTCTGTGACTGGTGGTAGTGAGAAATTCCAAGCGTATGCTTCTGCTAACTGGTCTAAGGCAGATGGTATTATTCCAGAAGATTATAAGCAACGTTTTGGTGCGTTGATAAAGGCTTCATATACTCCAGCAGAATGGATTACATTCCAAATGGGTGTGAATATCACTGATACAAAATCACGTTCTACTGGTGGTGTAAGTTCAGTGTATGGTTGGCCAATTAATGATGATATTACTAACTACAAGCATGAAAATGGTTTGCCACGTTATCGTTATTGGAGCGATACAAATAAATATGGTTCTCCTATGAGTCCATTGTATAGCATATATGAGGATGATGGTGTAGCAAAGAAAACTCGTAATGTGATTAATGGTAGTGTCACCCTGAAACCTATCAAGAATTTGCAAATTGTGGGTCGAGTAAGCTACGATGTTAGTCACTCATCTTCAGATAGTTATTCAGTTCCTCGTTGGGATGATAGCAATGTGGTTAGTGCTGTAACAATGCCAACTGGCGATGCGCCTAAGGACTATGTGTATAATCCAAATAATCTACATGATAAGGGCACTCCAGAAGGTGCTTGGGATGAATACTATCAATATATGGCATGGTTGGCTTCTACAAGTGCTACTGAGGTGTTCCCAATGCTAGGTCTGACAGGTGGATATATGAATCCAGAAAACTACTTGTTGACCACTGATGATATCAAGAATATGAGTAAATCTTCTTTGGGTTCGTATTCTGCATCATCTAGTCGTAGCCAACTCTTTACAGCTGGTGTAAATGCTAGTTATAAGATAGAATTGCCAAAAGATTTCTCGATTGATGTGATGGTAGGTACAGAGTTGAAGATGTCTGAGGGTTTCTCGATGTCTAACTATGGTTGTGACTTTATTATCCCAGGTACCTACAGTTTGTCCAATACCAATCGTGATTGGATGGAGTTGTCAGATCGTACATCAGGTCACTCTATTCGTCGTCGTTTTGGTTACTTTGGTGAAATTCGTGGAGATTATAAAGGATTGGCATCATTGTCCGTGACGGGTCGTTGGGACTGGTCATCTACTATTAACAACAATCCATTCTTCTATCCTTCAGTAACGGGTGGAATCATCCTCTCTGAGTTGATTCCTGGTTTGAATGAAACGAAGAATAACTGGTTCTCTTACTGGAAGTTGCGTGGTAACTACGCTGTAGTAGGTAAGGATGCGCCAGCTAACCTCTATGACCGTCGTTTTAAACAATTTGGTACCTATCCTGATGGCGGTTATGGTATAGATCCTACTATGTCATCTGCTTCTCTTGACCTGCAACCTGAGATGTCTTATTCATGGGAGGTTGGTATGGATATCAAGTTCTTTGATAACAAGACACGTTTGGATGTGGCTTACTATAATACCAAGGTGGATAACCAAATCGTGACTGTGCGTGTATCTCCATCATCAGGTTATATTCTCCAAACTCGTAATGAGGGTGCTATCCGCAATCATGGTATGGAGTTTACCTTGGATCAAGATGTATTCAAACGCAAAAACTTCAATTGGACTTTGGGTCTTAACTTTGGTCTAAACCGTGGTACTGTAATCGGTCTTCCAGAAGATGTACATGAGATTACAGGTCCTCAATACGGTGATGTATTTACCTCTGCTTATCTCGGAGGTTCTACTACCGCGCTCACTGGTAAGGATTATCAACGTAATGCTGCTGGTCAAGTGATTGTAGATGAGAATGGTTTCCCTAAGATCAATCCTAACAAGAACGAGCTGATTGGTAACCGTGAAGCGAAATTCCAAGCAGGTTTGAATAGTAGTATGAATATTTATGGTGTACAATTCTCATTCCTGTTTGACGGACGTTATGGAGGCGATGTTCTGAATGTGACAGGACGTAACCTCATCTCTAGCGGTAACCACAAGATTCTTGAGACCTATCGTGGTCGTCAAGTGGTGTTCAATGGTGTGACTGAGCACGTGGATGAGGCAGGCAATGTGACTTATCTGCCAAACACCAAACCAATTACTCTCAACCAGACAAATATCACTAACTATTTCTACAATGTATCCACCAACTTTATTGAGGATGGTTCGTACTTGCGACTCAGTTATGTGACTTTGGGATATGACTTTGTGAGGCTGATACCTAATCAAAAGGTACTCAAAGCATTGAAGCTTAACTTCACATGTAACAATGTATTTGTGCTAACTAAATATACAGGTACAGATCCAGTCTGCAACGCATCTACAGGACAAGGTGGTACTGGTTCGGCGGGTATTGATAATAGCCCTGTGCCAAGCACTCGTAGTTATAATATCAGCCTCACGGCTTCTTTCTAACAATCTAATAGATTCAAGAATATGAAAAAGTTATTTATTATATCTGCTCTTTTAGGAGCGATGTTCTTTACAAGTTGTGAGGATTTCTTGGATGTGAACTATACCAAGGATTCTCCTATCACGACTTCGGTGGATCAAGTGTTGCCAGTGGCAACTTTCTATGCCGCTCAGATTTGTTATGACCATGCGGAGTATGGCGTATATATGTGCCAAGCGCTGACTACTGGTGGTAAGAGTGCAACCGGTTCGTATCCATATAGCCAAGGTTGGGAGTTCCTAGGTGTGAACCGTCACCCAATGTGGCGTCGTCACTTCTATGATTTAGGTGCAAACATTCAAAAAATGAACGAGTTAGCCGAAAAAGCTGGACAGTATAATGCCATTCTGATTGGACGTACAGTGATGTTGATGTCCACGATGATGACTACGGATGCATTTGGTGATATGCCTCGCTCTCAAGTATATCAAAGTGCTTCGCCTAAATATGATACACAAGCAGAGGTATATGAATGGATGTTCCAAGAGGTGGATGAATTGCTGAAATTGTATAAAGATCCAGCATGGGTTAAAGCTAAGACCAATCTTCTTATCAATGATAAGATGGATCGTATCTATGGTGGTGATATAGCAAAGTGGGAAGCATTCTGTAAGGCACTGAAAGCACGTTTGTGGTTGCGTAAATTGCCTAACTGGGAGAATAATCCAGCTGTATGTCAGGAGATTATTCGTCTAGTGGACGATGCTCTAGCTAATTGGGAAGAACCACAATATCATTATCCTGGCGGTGTGACCGAGTCAAACTGCCCTTGGGGACCATACGCTCCAAAGATCAACTCATGGGAGAGCCGTGACAACCGTTTGGCTTCTTCTATTCCTACTAAGTTCTTCTTGAAAGGAATTTTGGGTGCTATTGATGGTACATGGGGTATGAAGCGCGGTTATGCTATTGACTTGCGTGCAACTCAAATCATGGAGCAACCTACTGCTGAGAAGAATAATGCATTGGGCTATTTGGAAAGCAATATAGGTATGAGTATCGATAAAACGACTGCTAATTATCCAGACTTATATGCGGCAAGTAAGTTGTCTAACCCTTATACCCAAAATACAGGTTATATCGCTTTGATTACAACTGAAGAATTGAAATTCATCAAAGCGGAAGCACAATATTGGGCTGGTGATAATGCTGGTGCATACAATACTACAGTAGAGGCTACTAAGGATAATATGGTTCGATATAATTTACCTGTAGTTCAATTGGATTGGGCATTAGAGCTGCTTAATAGCAACCCTAAGGCAGACTCTATTCTGGTTGCTCAAGGCATTAGTAAGAATCAGGTATTGCAATATAAGCGCTTCTTGGAAGTGAAGTTGCCAGGTGCTGATAAGTTTACCATTGCTGATTTGATGCAACAAAAGTATGTAGCAATGTATCTCCAACCAGAACAATGGACAGATATGCGTCGCTACAACTATAGTTCTTCTACGAATGGTATCTCATATTCTCGTCCTGGTCAAGCGGCCATATATGTATATGATGTAGCCAATATACCAAATGGTGCTACCAAGGAGGAGATAGATAATGAAACTGTGGAATTCTTTGATCAACCATATTCATTGCGTCGTCCATATAACTTGTATGCTCCATATTGGATTGATGATCCAGATAACTTTGGTGTCAATGCAGAATTGTCACCAAATGCGTGGGTGGCTCGCCTGAATGCGGATACTGAGACTGAGACTAAGTACAATAAGAAAGAGTTGGATCGTATGGGTTATTATACGACCAATGCGGCTGGTGAGAAGATTTTGGATTATCGAATCTTGAAAAAACGTATGATTTGGGCGTATAATACTAGCGGTATGGCGCACTCGTCAGATCCTGGTATCAAGTGGCAATAAGATTGGAATGGTATAACAAGATAAATATATTTATTATGAAGAATAAATTAAACATACTGGCGCTGGCCTTGCTTGTAGTGGGAATGGCGTCTTGCGAGAAACATGATTTCTTCGATGAGAATACAATCACTGGTGCAGTAGGCCCAGAGACCTATTGGACAATAGAGAGTAGTGCTGTGAAGGCTGGAACAACTATGGGATTTACTGCTCAATATTATTCTACAGTAGAAGAGCTAGATCATTCCGAAGTATGGTATGATTTGTGGGAAAAGGTAGATAGAATGGTTTCTTGTCCATTGATTAAATCTTTTTCATACAATTATACAAGTAGTGTGACGGAGCAAAAACGCGTACTGCAAGCTGTTCAATCCTATAAGCACGACGAAGCGTTGTGGAGTGATTCGTTGCACGCGTATGTCCTGGAAGACGCATTCCCAGTGAGTTATACCCTTGCACCTGTATCCTGGAAGAATCCTAAAGACACTATAGGATTTACAAAGAACTTGCATGCATATTTTGGTGAATCTTTTGCTAAGGGATTTAAGGATAGTTTGACTACAAAAATGACCTATGCTGCGTATATGGATGTATTCAAAGGTTTAAGCCTTATGGATTCTGCCTATATACAATGGGTGACGGATTCTACATTCGACAAGAATACCAATGTATGGACTAAACACTTCAAACAGTATGAGACTGTATTCGATACGTTGGGTTACGATATTGATTCTATACCTAAGATTAAGGAAGGTAAATATGGCCGCGTTGATACTATTGGTTGGACGGTTGATACCATATGGAATGTTAATGCATACGTAGATAGTTCGCAACATGTATATCCACAAATTATGGATACCGTTGAGAAATTGTGGAACAATAAAGTTACCTTCCAAGACTTGATTTTGGGAGCGGATGGCTATGCAGTAGAGTACCAACAAAGCTTTACTATCCATGCGGAGTTCCGTGCATACGACAAAGCAGGTACCTATAGCTCTGCAGATGCGAAAGAAATTTCGGTTAACTAATTGAGTATTAATGCTATTAAATAAGATGAATATGAAACGTGATTTTCTGAAAGTGCTATTGATAGCCATTCTCCCAATGTGCGTTGTTTCATGTATAGATAATGTACCAGAGGAAGAAGTTTTACCAAGAGATGCAGTTTCGTTTGAATACTATATTGATCAAAAGACGGATTCTGTCTATTACTTGGATTATTACATTGATTCCTATATCACTTTTGTAAACACTTCCCCTGCGACAACTACAGGAAGTGTGACTTGGGAGTTTGGAGAGAATGCAGTGTTTGACCCAGAATTGCAAGGTAAGGATACTATTACATGCTATTATACTACTGCAGGAACCTATAAGGTGAAACTGACCATTGGTGATTTGAGTAAAGAACAAGTAATTATGATTGCTCCGATCAAGCCAATCGTAAGTGTCGCTATGGATGACGCAATTTGCGAGGTACAAAAGACATTGGTAGATTTTAGTGTGGAATTGCCTAACCCACAAAATAAGCCTGCCACTTTCGTTTGGACCTTCCCTGTAGGTACTAAAGATGCTAATGGTAATGAGGTGCTAACTTATGAATCTAGTTCTCCTACTGATGTGCCAGTTGGTTTGCAATTTTCACACGTAGGTTCGCAACAAGTGAAGTTAGCGGCTACTCTCGGTGGCATGGAGTTGGAAGATGCTACGCTGAATGTACAAGTTGGATACAACAAGGAGGTTCCTACACTCTACTATGCTGTACAAGGTGGTCGTATCATGGCATACAAACTGACTGATGCTGAGAAACCAGCTGATATGATTGTCAATCCATTTGATCTTGGTGTAGCTTCCGGTCAACACCCATTCACACTGCTCTTCCACGACACATTGCTCTATGTGTTGGATGCAGGTAAGCAATTCTATTATGTAAATGATGAGAATGGCGTGCTGGGTGATGGTAAGATATCTGTGATCTCGAAGGATGGTAGCAAGGTGCAAACAATGATATCTAATGCGGGTCAAGCCGCGTTTGATGATCCATTCTATGGATGTATAGATGGCGATTACTTGTACTACGCGAACCGTAACACTGGTTTCATAAAGGTGGCTTTGAAAGATCGTGATAAAGTGTATGGCACAACTGAGTTCCCATATTATGTCAACCACAACACGTTGGGATATTACAACTATGGTTGGAGCTATGGTGCCATTGGAGGAACTTTGGCTAAGATTAATGGTGTATGGCACTGGGCTAAGTTCTACAATGGTAATGGTATTTATCGCTTCCAAGATTCAGATATCCTATCTGCTGCTATTGCGCAAGGTGATGATAGTAATAAGCCAAAAGATGGCGTCGTATTGGAGGCATATCCTAAGACATTTGTGTACTGTGCGAAGAACACGACACCAACTTTATGTGTATATTGCACTGGTGATGCTTATAATAGCTTATATGCTGGATCATACGATGAGATAGTAGCAATCACAGATCCATTGAAACAATTACCAAACTACGAAGTGCAATATACAGATTCGACTGGTACGAAAAGCTTCAAAACTAACCGAACTGGAAATATTCCATCCGTAGAGGGACATACCAGTGAGTGTGTTGGTATTTGCCAAATGGCATACGATGAAGTGAACGGACGTGTATATTTTGGCTACCGCAACAACTACGCAGTTAAAGAGACACAAGACTTATATCCTCCTACAGGTATCTATTCCTATAATCTAGCTACAGGTGAGGTTACTTGTCTGATACCAGGAGTGAGTGTATATGGTTTGGCTGTTAATAATGCTCCATCAAAACTCTTCTAATACTGAATGAAGTCTATCAATAAAATAATGTTTCTCGTTTTAGGCTTGTGCTTGGCGTTTACGCTCCAAGCACAGCCAAAGCGTGAGTTTCGTTCCGCATGGTTGACGACAGTGTGGGCAATAGATTGGCCAAAGTCGCATAGTCAAGCTTCTGAAGCGGGGCAACAAAAGCAACAAAATGAATTGCGTGCGATTGTTGACTCGTTGGCAGAAGCCAATATGAATGCCGTCTTCTTTCAAGTACGCGGATTCTCCGATGCGATGTACAAGTCTAAGTATGAACCTTGGAGTCAATACTTGACTGGTACGCGTGGTGGCGAACCTACCTACGACCCGCTGCAACTGCTGATTGAGTATGCACACTCTAAAGGTATAGAGGTACATGCTTGGGTTAATCCATATCGCTACGGCACATCATCTGTATATGGCAAAACACCAAATGACTACCATTATACCCATCCTGAATGGCTCGTGAAGTGTGGGGATATTACGATTCTTAACCCCTCTATGCCAGAGGTACGCAAGCAGATATGTTGTGTGATTGCTGACATGGTGGAGAACTATGATTTGGATGGTGTACTCTTTGATGACTATTTCTATCAATCGGGTTACGAGTTATCCTATGATAATGATTTGTATCAAAACTCAGGAACAACTCTTTCAAGAGCAGATTGGCGTCGTGCACAAGTAAATTTGATGGTGCGTAATGTGCGTGACACTATCAAAGCTACTAAGCCTTGGGTTACTTTTGGTATTGGACCTGCCGGTGTGGCTGGTAGTTATAATACATCTGCTCCTGTCTATGGTGTAGAGCCTTGTCCGTCTCCTTCTGGTGACTGGCAATACAATGGCATCTATTCGGATCCATTGGCATGGTATAATGAGAAGACCATTGACTATATGGCTCCACAAATCTATTGGAAGATAGATTCTTATACCAACTACGACTTGCTAAGTAAGTGGTGGTCGGATATGGCTTGTCATTTTGGACGTCATATGTATGTGAGCCATAGTTTGAGTGCATTAAAGCCAGATGGTGCTCAGTTAGCATCTACGGAGTTTTATGCGGATGAGATTGGTGCACAAACAGAGTTGAACCGATTGTATGACCGTATGGGAGCGCCAGGTAGTTGCTGGTATGGATTGGGAACGGGATTAAACACCAAAGGTTTTATACAATATATCAAGAATAATGTATATAATCGTCCAGCGGTGGTTCCACAAATGTCATGGTACACGACAGATGATTGCTTATATGTGAGCAATATGCGCAAGAATGGTCAAAAACTGATGTGGGATGCTCCTGCAGAAAACCTGCGATATGTGGTGTATTGTATTCCTACTAATCCAGAATCTACTGTTGGTCTTACGAGTACGAGCGAGTATTTGCTGGGGACGGCATATACCAACTCCTTCCAATTGCCAACTGTGTCCACTCCAGCAGGTTATACCTATGCTGTGGCGGTATTGGATCGTTATGGCAATGAATATCCTGCGCGTAGGTACAATAATAAGCAATGGGGCAAGACGCCTGAGGCGCAACTCATTTCGCCTATTGAGAACACTTATACCTTGTTGCCAAGTAATGCAACATGGCATGCGGTAGAAGGGGCTGACTCCTATTTCTTCCAATTGTCGAAGTCACCTGACTTTGCTACATTGGATTATGAATATGAACTCACCGACACTACTTTCTACTTGGGTAAGGTGTATTGGCTGAACTCTGAAGGTACATACTATTGGCGCGTGCGCACACGTAGTATAGATAAGGAGGATTCGTTCTCTAAGATTCAGTCGTTCCAGGGTTCGTATTTCAAGATTCAATATCCATTAGACGGAGATACTACGGATTATACTCTTACCTTTGTATGCGATAGCGTACAAGTACAAAATGTGGAATACACTTTCGAACTAGCTACTACATCTGCGTTCAACAAGGCAGATATTATATGTACAGCCGTTACTAATGTACCACGATATACATTGCCAGACACTCTGATTGCTTCGCGCAACTACTATTTGCGTGTGTCTGCCCAATTCGAGGATAAATATGTGCTGGCAAATATCGTTCGTTTCCGAACCAGACCACAGGATGTGCCAATCCCTGTGATTATTTCGCCAACCGACGGAGAGCATATAACGGGTAAACAATTGTATGTAGAATGGAAGGAACAAGCTTCTTCTGGATTCCGTGTAGAGATATCTATCGCAACATCGTTCCCAGGACGATATACGCAACGAGGAATATTAGAGGGGACAGATATCTATTCTTATACCTTTGAGGATGTGGAGCCAGGTACGTGGTATATCCGAGTGATGGCGATGGCTGAAGGTGGATATACAGACTCTTCAGAGATTATCACTGTATATATGGAAGCTGCTACGGCTACAGAGGAAGTGGAAGTATCTACTACTCCAGTAAAAGTGCTACAGGATGGGAATATATATATCCTACGTAATGGAAAGAAGTATAATATGCTCGGAAATTACGCACAATAGACGTACAATACGTAAACTATTATCAATAGATGATAAAATTATAAATTAACAAACAAACTAACTTTACTTAACGCAACCGAGGTCCACGGTGGACGTGTCCCCACGGAAGGAGGAAGCAAATTTATTAACCAAAAAAACATTTAATTGTATGAAGAAATTATTTTCTTTCATTTCAGTATTTGCTCTTGCAGCAATACTGGGAATCTCTACAGTTTCGGCGCAAAAAACTACGTTGTCTGTTGAGAAACTTTGGTCTATTACTGAGCCTGGTGGTGGCGCTGCTCGCCAAGGATTCGGTATGGACGGTGCGTTGTATTACCATCAACAAGGTGCTGGTGTGTACAAAGTAACAGCCGCAGATGCTACACCAGAGTTAGTGATTTCAAAAGAAGCTACAGGTATTGGTTCACACTCAGTGGCAAAAGACGATGCAGGAAACATCGTAGTTTTCGGTTCTGCAGGTTTCCCTTCTAGTGCTACTTCTGAACTTTTCATCTATGTACAAAAGAAAGGTGAGGCTACTGGTGCACAAGTTACTTGCCCTGCTTTAGAGGGATTCAATCGTACCGACTTCATCGCTGCTGCTGGTGATGTATTTAGCGCAGAAGGTGGTCACCTCTATCTTATCAACAACGATGGTAAAGCAGCATTTGATATCACTATCGTAAATGGTGCTACTGCTACTGCTACTCCTATCGCAGGTATGACATTAGGCGGATCTCAAAACGCGATTATGGATGTGCATGATGGTATCTATCATTATGCTTCTGCAGGTAGTGGTGTTTATTCTTTCGATGGTACAACTGCAACTAAAGTTGATGGTTTGACCGACATCCAAGCACAATGTCTTGGTACAACTCACTTTACACTCGCTGGTAAAGAGATGTGGGTATATCACGTAGGTGGTAACTATACATCTGAATTCAAGGTGCTCAATAAAACAGATAATAACTTTGTTTCTGACAAAGATGGCAATCTGTTGTTTGTTCTTCATGATGCATCAAAGGCATCTGGTGGTGCGTTGCGTGGTGTTTGGTTTAACACTGAGAAGATTGATGACAACAACTATTTGCTCTATGCTTGGCACTCACACGATGGTGGCGCTGTTTACAAAGTTTCTGCTGTAGTTGCTGCTACCGTTACTCTTAATGTAAATGACGAAGCTATGGGTACTGTAGAGGGTGCTGGTGATGTAGCTGTAGGTGGTAACGCTACTGTTAAGGCTATCCCAAATGTAGGTCACTCTTTCGTAGCTTGGTTGAATGGTACTGACACTGTTGCTAAAACAGCAGAATATACCTTCGAAGTAAAAGAGGACGTTACATTGACCGCTGTATTCCAAAAAGAGGATGATGTAAAATTGACATTGGCTGTTAACGATGCTACTTTGGGTACTATCACTCTCCCAGAGGGTATTGTATTGGGCGAGAACACTGTTGCATACGGCACAAAGGTTGCTTTGACCGCTGCTTCTGCAGAGGGTTGCACCTTCATGGGATGGTACGCAGGCGACGCATTGTATGCTGCTGATTATACCATTGAGGTGGCTGTAACTGCTGACCTCGCATTGACAGCTAAGTTCGTGAAAGTGTTGAACCTCGAATATGAGTTGAATGGTGGTGTAACTAACGACAATGGTTGGACCAGCAAGGGCGCTTTGATGCTCGAAATCCAAAAGGATTACAATACTGCATATAGTGCTTCTTTGGCAGTTGTTAAAGAGGAGAATGGTATTTACTACTTCAATATCAATGGCACATGGATGACCGAAACTGAGGCGCAAGGTCAAGATGCTACCGTAGGTGGTTTCTTCCAAAACAAGACATGGTCTGCAGATCAAAAGTGCGGTAAATTGTTCTTGGATATTCAAAAAGATAAATATGCGTTCCTCGTAGAGCTGATGGATTACTTTATGGGTACTTCTAAAGCTCCAGAAGCTACTCCTCGTACTGCTATTGCTAGCATGGAGGCTTCTGCGGCAGATGCTTATTTCCGTGCAGATGTATCTGGCTTTATGCTTAACTCTCCTGCAACAGCTGCTTATCCTTACACTTGTAACTGGGTACAATGTGGTAAACCAGAAGCTTATGTTCCTGTTTGGAAACATGCTTTTGCTAACCCAACAGAGATCGTTGCTGAGGTAGTATTGAATATGCCATACAAAGAAGGTTATACTTTCGGTGGTTGGTACACCAATGCTGAGTTTACAGGTGAGCCAGTGGTAACTGTTAGTCCTGAATCTGTAATCGAAGGTGGTAAACTCTATGCAAAATGGACTGAGTATATTCCTACTATTAAAGAGGTTCGCGCTATGGAAGTTGGTACAGAGACCAAGGTGAAGGGTATTGTTAACCACGTAGGTGGCAGTACAATTTACATAGAGGATGCTTCTGGATTTGGTATGGATATCTATATGAAGAACTCTGGCTTGCAAGCAGGTCAAGAGGTAGTTGTTAAGGGTAAAGTAACCAACGCTAAAGGTTGGCCACGTTTGGAAGGTGAAGCAGTTGTAGAGGCAAAAGAAGGTAAATTCTATGAGCCAGTAGAGGTTACATTACTTTCTGACTTGGTTAATGATACTGTATTTAAGTATTATGCAAAACGAGTTGCAATCAGTGGTTTGACTATTTCTAAGTATGCTGACAATGGTGATGTTTACTTTACCGATGGTATCAACGAGGTATTAGGCTACTACATGAAGTTAGATCAAACAACATTCCCAGTAAATAAAGTTGTTAATATCAATGGTGCAGTAGCAGCTTGGTATGGTGAGAACTTCCAATTCACTGGTGATGTGGCTAGTGTAGCTCTTGCTCCTAAGGGCTTGGTAGATACCTACGCTTATCCTACTCGTCATGAGAAATATACCTTGAAGAACGAGTGGATCTACTCAACACAACATGGCAACTACAAGGGTAATGAGCCTGGTCCAACAGATATGGTACGTGGTATGGTGGCTCGCGACGGCAAGATGTATTTTGCAGAACGTCGTGGTCAAGCTCCTTATGAAGGTTATATCGGCATTGTAGATGGTGCAACAGGTGAGAAACTGGATCCTATCAAGATTAAAGGTGATCACCTCTTCATGCGTCAAGATAGTACTGGTGCATGGGCATTGGCTTGCCAATATCCATTCAACGATATCAAGATGGATAACGCAGGCAACTGCTTGGTTGGTCCTTGTGTGACAAGTAGCAAACAAAACTTCTTCATCTACACTGTTGATTTGACTACTGGTCAAGCTACTGAGCTCATCAACGAGTGCCTCCTCGATAATCCTGACTTTGCTGCAGCAGGTATTGACTTCCGCTTCGACGCATTCGGTGTTAGCGGTGATGTGAAGGGTAATGCTTGTATTATGGCTGCCGACTCTAAAGATGGCTGGCGTGTATATCGTTGGCTCATCAAGGAAGGTGTGGTAGGTAAAGCAGAGATGATAACTTTGAAACCAACAAAAGAGAACTGTATCGCTCTTGCACAGGATATTGCAGGTGTTGGTACAGCTCCTCAAATCTTCCCACAAGATGAGACTGGTAAATACTTCTATGTAGATGGATCAAGTACTAACCCAATTCTATTTGATGAAAGTGGTACTGTAATCGAAGACTTTATCTACTGTCCAACTGGTCGTAAAGTATGGAACAATGAGGGTGATACTATCGAAATGACAGCTACTCAACCTAACGGTGTTTGCGAATTTGAGGTAAATGGTGAATACTTTGTGGCAATGGTGGCTGAATATGTAACAGGTTCTAAGTCAACCAAGTTCGCTCTCTATAAATATGATAACGAATGGCGTACTTTCTTAGAGATGGAGCCACTATGGTACTTCCCTAATGATGGTATGGGTTCTGACCAATACCAAGGACGTTCTGCAGTGCCTTACGTGGACGTAATTGGCAATACAGCTCACATCTACTTGTACGCTACCAACAATGGTTATGCTGCTTACACGCTCACAGTAGGTGGTACAACAGATGTAGAGAATATCGAAGAAATTGAAACTATTATCGGTGCTGAGAAAGTACTTGAGAATGGTCACGTATTTATCATCAAGAATGGTGTTAAGTACAATGTTCTCGGTGCTCAAGTAAAATAAGATAAAATCTTATAAATAATTATTCAGAGTGCATCCTTAGGGGTGCACTCTTTTTTTGCAAAAAAACATTCAATCGTTTGCGTGATTAAAAAAAAAGTAGTAACTTTGCAGGCAAATTACAACTATTGTATATTTACTTGTAAATCATAGATACCATGAAGAAACTTATGCTCTCTGCTTTCGCTATTTGCGTTAGTGTTGTTTCATTTGCTACTATCTCGCTGAATGGGGTGGACTTTACAATTGATACCCTATCCATGTATTCGGCAGGTCCTGGTACGATGTTTTATGAACTGCGTATGCTGAAAGTTACCGATGAATCCTATCGACTGGATTGTTGGCTAATGACTGTGGATACTCGCAATCCATACGTGTCTATCGAACAAGTGCTGGGCAATGGTGTGGTGAAAGGTTTGGAGAGACCATCTAATATGGCTAAGCGTAGCACTACGGATACAAAGATCTTCTTTGGTGGTGTGAATGGCGATTTTTATGCCAATAGTACTCCAGTAGGTACTACTATCGTGAATGGCGAGTATGCATTGACTCCTTGGGGTGCAGGAGGCGGTCGTCGTCATGGTGGCGTGGATGCCGACAAGAAAGGTGTGACGGCATTTACCCATACCTATTCTATGCAACTGATTACACCCGCCCATGATACGCTCCCCATTCATCATGCCAATGGAAGTCGTGAGGCAAATGAATTGGTGCTGTATAATCATTATTTAGGCAGTAGTACTGCAACGAATGCGTATGGTACAGAAGTTCGAATTCAATTGCTGGATGGAGAGAAGTGGGCTACGACAGGTGTGATGAAGGCAAAAGTATTGGCTAAGCAAGAGAAGGTAGGTTCCATGTCCTTGGATGCCGAATCGGCAGTTCTTTCCGGTCATGGCACTATGGCAGCCGCATTAAGCACCTTGAACGAAGGTGATGAGATTACTTTGAATTTTGAGCTCCAATTGGATGGAGTACCAGTGAATGTGGCACAGATGATCGGTGGTGATCATTATAACACGATGATTCTGGATAGTGGTGTGGTGTCAACCAAGGATTTCTGGGATGAGTTGCACCCTCGTACAGGATATGGTGTGTCTCAAACTCGTGATACGGTACTCATGTTGGTCGTGGATGGTCGTGGAGTGAGCAAAGGATGTACCACCAAGGTGTTGGCAGAGATATTGAAGTACTATGGTGCATACAGTGCCGTGAACTGGGACGGTGGCGGAAGCTCGTGTATGTATGTCCGTCCGTTTGATCAAGTGAATAGAGGGTCAGATGGTAGCGAGCGTACGGTAGCCAATGGCATGTTTGTGGTGGCTAATTTGCCTCAGGCAGATAATACTATCGCATCTATCAAGCCGTATTCGCCTAAGTATCTTATGCCTCGATACGCAGTGATAAGTCCTCAATTCTTGGGATATAACCAATATGGTGTATTGGTGGATGCCGATGTACAGGGGATACAATTGAGTTGTGATGCTAGCTTGGGTGAGATATTACCCGATGGTAGATTCTTGTCTTCTGGTACGCAAAGTGGTGTGCTAAAAGCTACCTTGGGCGAACTAACTGCAGAAATGGAAATTAGTATGAGTCCAGCTCCTATTCATTTCCGTTTAGAGTCGGTGCTATGTGGTCCATCTAACCCCTACAAAGTGGAGGTGCAAGCCATCGTGAATGACAAACCGATTGATTTATACGCAGAGGCTCTGACCTGGACTTCTCTTAATCCAACCGTGGCAACCGTCAACGAAGTGGGCTTAATCACGGGACATACTACAGGAACTACACTGGTGGTAGGGCAAATAGATGATTTCCGAGATACCCTCTCCGTTAGAGTGGAAATGCCGGCGGACTCTATTGTTGTATGGGATGATTTTCGTGATTTTGCCTCCTGGACAGTAACCGGTTCTACAGGATTTGGGCCAGCATTGACGAGCGTTGATAATTCGTCTGTAGTTAACCTATGTTTTACATTCAAAGCAGGAAGAGGTGGTCAGAATGTGCAAGTGAAAAAAGACTCTGTATTATATTCATGCCCTGAGAAATTACGAATACCCATGCTGACGGATGCAGTGGTGTCGGAGGTGATCGTGATGCTGCGCGCAAATAATTCTTTGGAAAATCGCCATGTGAAATTCCAAAATATACCTACCAACGAACCCTATACAATCGAGGTGGCGTTGGCTGATGAGTTTGGCACGGATGCCGCTATATGGCCATTGCATTTTGAAGGTATTCTTTGGTATTTAGACCGCGCCAATGAAGTAGGTCCAAAGTATATTTCTTTGTCTGGTATTTCGGAGGTCTTTTCGGAGGATGTTCTCTCTACATTGCCAACTGTTTCGGTGCAGCCTAGTGCTATGAAATATATGGAACAAGATATGTTGTACATTCAATATAATGGGCAAACATATAATGTATTAGGCACTCGTGTAAAATAATGTGTACACCAATTAAACATTTTATCTATATGAAAAAAGTAGTTTTATTCCTTTTGGGTATCTGTGCTATCTCCCATGTGAGTGCAGAGATACAAGTGCTCAGTGATACCAAGTTGGGTGATGGATATTTCCCACGTTTTACTGATGCAGAGACCGTTGTTTATCTCTCTCACGAGAATGCAGATTATTTTGTTCCTGCATCCGATGCAGCACTTCGTGTGGACAATGAGAATCTAGATTTGAACCTTTATCGCAATGGCGAAAAAGTGGTTTTGAATCCTCATGGTGATGCCAACTATATTTGGGTATCGCTTTCTCCTAATCAAGAGATGATCCTATTTAATACTAAATATGGTACAGGTATTTGCGACCTTACTGGTAAAGAGATTGTTAACTTGGGACAGGATTTTGATGCGCCAGTATGGTATGGTAATGACTATGTGGTAGGTATGGATGATAATCACGATGGTTATTACAATGTTGAGTCATCTATCATGATAGCGTCGGTGGATGGTAAAGTGGTAAAACGCTTGACCGCTCCAGAGGGTATGGGTATGCATCCAAACGTAGATGCGCAGTCGGGTCGTGTGGTATATAATACCGAAGATGGCGAAATTCGTATGTTGCAATTGAACTTGACCGAGGAGCCAATCCGTAAAGAGTTGCCTCGTATGGTAAAGCAGTTGGACGCTACTGTGCTCAATCACATGAATCGCCAAGCCAAGCGTGCTGCCTCTTCTAACCCAGCTGATTTCAAGATTTATATCAACCCTGGACATGGTGGATATGACTCGGATGATCGACAGATGAATTTGTATCCAATCTTTATTCAAAGTACAGTTAATTCAGCAGCCGGTTATACAAGAGAGCAAACGTTCTTTGAGAGTACCTCTAACTTGGACAAAGGTTTGCGTTTGGATACGATGTTGCGTGCCTTGGGATTTGAGACAAAGATGTCTCGTACTCAAAATAGAACAGAGGATGACAGAAGTTTGTCAGGTATCTCTAAAGAGGCTAGCGATTGGAAGGCGGACTTTATGCTCTCGATTCACTCTAACGCAGGTTCTCCATCTAACTATATTCTTCAAATTCACTCGGGTATTACTCCAGGTGACCCTTACGGATTGAGTGGTTATCCAGAGGTGGTTCCACAAGCAGTTTGTGATGAGGCTCGTGCTATTACATTGTTGATGGCTGCCAATCAGTATAAGAATGAAGTTAGTAGTTGGTCTCGTGAGCCACGAGTAGATGGTGATAAGACCTTTGCTCGTACGATCATGGGTTGGAGTAATGGCTATGGCGTGCTGCGTAACTTGAAGGTGCCCGGTACTATCTCAGAGGGTATGATGCACGACTATTTGCCAGAGACATACCGACTGATGAATATTGACTATAAGCGCCAAGAGTCGTTCTATTTTGCCAAAACCTTTATGGAGCATTTCTGCCAGAGCGGATTACCTTATGGTGCCATTGGCGGAAAGATCAATGATGATTATCAGAAACAAGTATTCCCAGATTACCGAGCTCGTCGCGATTCTCGTGATATGTACCGTCCTATTTTGAAGGGTGTCGTGGAATTGTGGAAAGATGATCAGAAGGTGGCTTCTTATACGACAGATACCCTGTATAATGGTTGCTATTTCTTCTGGAATCTTCAACCAGGTACTTATGTGGTAAAAGCCGTGCCAGAAGGTTATTATCCACAAGAGCAAACACTAGTGGTTGAAAACAACAATATCTCGTATGCTAACTTTGCGTTGTCTATGCAACGTGCTACTCCGTTGGAGGTAGTGGGATATAGTCCCCATGTGGAATTGACAGATAGTCAGTTGGTGTCTGTGACGGCATCTATTGATTTCAACTGGGACGCTCAGGAAGATAGTACTACTGCGGCATTCTCTATCAGTCCTGCTGTGGATGGTACTGTGACATACGAAGAAGGTGGACGTCGCTTGCGATTTACGCCAACCAAGCGTTTTGAGCCAGGTACAGAATACACTGTTTCGCTTTCTACACAAGCTTGTCACCCAGACTTCAATCTTGAGAATCACATGCGTGCACCATTTTCGTTTAAGTTCCGCACGTCTAATCGCGGCTCTTTGACCGTCGTGCAAACTTATCCTGTAGAAGGTGCTACTAATATACCATTGAGACCATCATTTATATCTATTATTGATGGTCCATTGACTACAGCGGCTAGAAATAATGTGGGAGTGATGACTCCTAATGGGGAATTGCTGAAACCAACCAGAACTTCCATGAAGACCGACGGTGCGCCAGAGCCATACGGCTATGCTTCGTTTGAGGTACCAGGAAATTTGGAACCTTATACCGAATATAAATTGGTATTGCTACCTCAATTAGCAGACGTGAATGGTGTGCTGCTGAATGATACGTTCTTTGTGACATTTACAACGGGTCAAGATGTGGAGCCTTCTATACCGATGTATAATCCTTTGGATACCCTATATTTCAAGGCGGATAAAGAAAACTCTTTTGGTGTTTCGTATATATCAACCATACGTTATACCTCCAAGAAATATGAAGGTCCCGCATCTAATAAACTAGAATATAATTACTCAGATATGGATGGCGCAGCATTCTATATTGGAAATAACATGCATGAGATAAAAGGTAATAGTAACTCTATATTTGCTTTACATGTGTGTGGAAATTACTCTTTTAATACATTATATGCAAAATGGGCTGTTGAAGGTGATATTAAATACACCAAAATTTGTGATTTGGACTATGCTGGTTGGTTGTACCAAGAAGCAGATATGTCGGCATTGCCAGCAGGTGTAGATTACCAATTTATGGGTCTGCGTTTGGTGCGACAAAATTCGTTCTTATCGCAAAAGGGTGAGTTCTATGTGGATGCTTTGCGCGTGAAGCATGAGCCAGTTAGCACAGGATTAGAAAGTGTGACTGAAAATCAAAGAACCGAAACTAAATTCATTGAGGATGGGTATCTCCATATTTTGCTGAATGGTGTGAAATACAATGTTCTCGGTGCTCACGTAGAATAAGACTGGTAATCACATATAGTCTTAAATACTGTTAGAGGGTGTGTCGATATAGACATACCCTCTCTTGTGACGATAAGTATCAAGCAAAGTACAGAATGATATGGGAATGGTACGGGAGTGCTACGGGAATGGTACGGGGAAAGGTAAGAGTGTGGTGTGTGTATTCAAGGGCATCCTACCCTTAAATCTACTACAAAAAACGCGGTCTATGGTAATAAAAATGAGTTTTTCTTGCATATATGCATTTTTTTTTGTAACTTTGCACGCTAATTTTGGGGTGGACTATCCCAATGAATATTAACTGTTAATCGTTAACTATAAACTATAAACTGAAAAAATGGGATTTATAGAAGTAATTACCAAATTGTTTGGCAACAAGTCGCAGAAAGATATGCGTGCGGTGATGCCATACGTGGAGAAGATTAAAGCAGTGTATGCTGAGATAGATGCTTTGAGCGATGATGAGTTGCGTGCTCGTAGTGCCGCATTGATGCAACGTTTGCAAGATGCTGTGGCACACAATAAGGCACGCATCGCTGAACTGAAAGCAAGCATTGAAGCACTAGAGATAGATAAGCGAGAAAAAGTATATAACGAGATTGATCACCTTGAAAAAGAGGTGTTGGATATCTATGACAAAACATTGATGGATATTCTGCCCGATGCATTTGCCGTGGTAAAAAGTACTGCTCGTCGCTTCGCTGAGAACGAAACCGTGGTAGTAACCGCTACGCAAATGGACCGCGATTTGGCAGCCGACACACGTTTTGACTTTGTAGAAATAGACGGCGATAAAGCCATATATCACAACTCTTGGACCGCAGGCGGCAACGAAGTGGTGTGGGATATGGTGCACTATGACGTGCAGTTGATAGGCGGCGTGGTATTGCATCAAGGTAAGATTGCCGAGATGGCAACGGGTGAAGGTAAAACTCTGGTGGCTACTTTGCCTGTGTTCTTGAACGCTTTGACCCACGAGGGCGTACACGTAGTGACCGTGAACGACTACCTCGCCAAACGTGACTCGGAGTGGATGGGGCCGCTGTATATGTTCCACGGTTTGACTGTAGATTGTATTGACAAGCATAAACCCAACTCGGATGAGCGTCGTCGTGCGTATGCGTGCGATATTACGTTTGGTACGAACAATGAGTTCGGCTTTGACTACCTCCGCGATAATATGGCAACTAGTCCGATGGACTTGGTGCAACGTGGTCATAACTATGCCATCGTGGATGAGGTGGACTCCGTGTTGATTGATGATGCGCGTACTCCGTTGATTATCAGTGGCCCTGTGCCAAAAGGCGAAGACCAGATGTATGATGAGTATAAGCATCGCGTTGAGTTGCTGGTTCGTACACAAAATACTTTGACCACCAAACTGCTGACCGAAGCAAAAGCTAAGATGGGCAGTGCAGATGAGAAGGAGCGTGAGGCAGGTGAGTTGGCACTCTTCCGTGCGTTTAAGGGTATGCCAAAGAGCAAAGCACTCATCAAATACTTGAGTGAACCAGGCGTGAAAGTGCGCTTGCAAAAGACTGAAGAATTCTACTTGCAAGAAAACGAGAAAAATATGCATATCGCCACTGACGAACTCTATTTCGTGATTGATGAGAAGCACAAAACTATCGAACTGACCGACAAAGGTATTGATACGCTAACAGGCAATACCGATGACCCTAAATTCTTCGTTTTGCCAGATGTGGGTAGTGAAGTGGCTGATATTGAGAAACAAGATCTATCAGCCGAAGAAAAACAGCAGAAGAAGGATGAGGTGATGACCAACTATAGCATCAAATCCGAACGTGTGCACACGGTGCATCAGTTGTTGAAGGCATATACCTTGTTCGAGAAGGATGTGGATTATATCATTGATGATAACCAAGTTAAGATTGTGGATGAGCAGACAGGTCGTGTGATGGACGGTCGTCGCTGGTCGGATGGTTTGCATCAAGCCGTGGAGGCGAAAGAGAATGTGAAAGTAGAAGCTGCTACACAAACCTTCGCCACTATCACGTTGCAGAACTATTTCCGTATGTACCACAAGTTAGCAGGTATGACAGGTACTGCTGAGACAGAGGCAGGCGAGTTCTGGAATATCTACAAACTAGACGTTGTGGTAATCCCTACCAATCGCCCTATCGCTCGCGAGGATATGAACGACCGCATCTACCGCACCAAACGCGAGAAATACAATGCGGTGATTGATGAAATTGTGGAGTTGGTAGCCGCAGGTCGTCCTGTGTTGGTAGGTACTACTTCTGTGGAAATCAGTGAGTTGCTGAGTCGTATGCTCAACTTGCGCAAGATTAAACATAATGTGTTGAACGCGAAATTGCACCAACATGAGGCCAATGTGGTGGCTGAGGCAGGTCGCCCAGGCGTGGTGACTATTGCAACTAACATGGCTGGTCGTGGTACGGATATCAAGCTCACCAAAGAGGTGAAGGATGCAGGCGGTTTGGCTATCATCGGTACCGAACGCCATGAGAGCCGTCGCGTGGACCGTCAGTTGCGTGGTCGTGCAGGTCGTCAAGGTGACCCAGGTAGCAGTGTGTTCTACGTAAGTATGGAAGATGACTTGATGCGTATGTTCGGTTCTGACCGTTTGGCAGGATTGATGGATCGTATGGGCTTCCAAGAAGGCGAGATGATAGAGCATAACATGATTTCGTCGTCTATTGAGCGCGCGCAGAAAAAAGTGGAGGAAAATAACTTTGGTATTCGTAAGCGCTTGATAGAATACGATGATGTGATGAATCAACAACGTAATGTGATTTATTCGAAACGTCACCATGCGTTGATGGGTGAGCGCATAGGCGTAGATATCACCAATATGATTTATGATACAGCAGATGCGTTGATAGCGGAGTCACGTCAGATGATGGATTATGAGGCACTTCAGTTGGATGTGATGCAAGTATTTGCTATGGAGGTGCCATTTGATGAGGAGACATTCCGCGGCAGTCGTGAGAATGTGTTGGCAGACCAATTGGCAGAGGCAGCTTTGGAGGCTTTCAAACGTCGTATGGAAACCTTGCAAAAGGTGGCATATCCTGTGATAAAGAAAGTGTATGAGGAACGTGGTGCGATGTATGAAAATATCTTAATACCTATCACGGATGGCAAGAAAGTGTACAATGTGGCAGTTAATCTTAAGGCGGCATACGAGACCGAATGCCGCGAGGTGATTCGTGAGTTTGAGAAACGCATGGTGCTCTATGTGATTGATGATGAGTGGAAAGATCATCTTCGCCAATTGGATGATTTGAAGCAATCGGTACAGAATGCAAGCTATGAGCAGAAAGACCCATTGTTGATTTATAAACTAGAGTCGTTTAATATCTTCCGTCAGATGTTGGATGCGTTTAACCGCCGCACGATTTCGATTTTGTTCCGTGGTCAAGTACCTAATCGTGATCCAGAAGATGTGCGCCAAGCGCATGCGCAACAACGCCATGACTACTCGCGCTATCGTACACAAAAAGACGCGGTTAGTCGCGCTGCTGCGGCTAGTGGACAAGCAGCTGCCGCTGGTCGTGATACACGCGAAATGCAACGCCCTGAGCCATTGCGCGTAGAAAAGAAACCGCGTCCAAATGACCCTTGTCCTTGTGGCTCAGGCAAGAAATACAAACAATGTCACGGTAAAATGGAGGCGTAATGGTATCAATGCTGAATTTTTGTCTTACCTCTGTAGTATGGGATGTGAATCCTGTACTTATCCCTATCGGTGATGGAGGAATACGATGGTATGGCTTGCTTTGGGCAATAGGTATCTATTTGTGCTACCTCATTCAAGTTAAGCTATACAAAAACGAGAACTGCCCACCAGAGTGGACCGATAAACTATTTATGTGGATGGTAATAGGTCTGATTATTGGTGCGAGAGTGGGGCACTGTTGGTTCTACGAATGGCATGATGTGACATTGCCAAGTATGCGAGCCTATTGCCACTATATGGACATCTCCACTGACCCTGTACAGATCTTTGGTTGGACTATCAACTACCGCAATCCATATATCGAACATCCATTGCGTTTGTTAAAAATATGGGAAGGTGGATTGTCTAGTCATGGCGGTGCTATAGGACTTTTGACGGCAGCGTGGTTGCTCAATAAAAAAGTGTTCTCTAAGGAGCCGAAGTATCATACCTCACTATTGTGGATTATGGATCGCTTGGTAGTAGGCGTGTGTGTGACAGCCACTTTGATTCGCCTGGGCAACTTGATGAACTCTGAGATTTATGGTACTCCTACCGACCTACCATGGGGATTTATCTTCGTGCGTGATGGTCAGACCGTGCCTTGTCACCCTACGCAAATCTACGAGATGCTCTATTGCATCGTGGCATTTGTGGTGACATGGCTGATGTATTGGAAGGGTAAGGCGTACAAGCGAGAGGGATTGCTATTAGGTGTGTTCTTAGAGATAATCTTCTTTACACGTTTTATGTTGGAGTTCATCAAGAACGATCAAGAGCTTTTCGAAGCAAATCACTTGCTCAATATGGGGCAAATACTTTCGTTGCCATTTATTATTTGGGGTATTTATTTGATTATTCGTGCCTATAAACGTCCTGCATTACCTTGAGAAAGTCGTTGCTCATAGTGCTAATCGTTGCTGGATTAGGTTCTAGCATGATTGCTCAGACCATTACCGAGGATATGCTGCTACTAGAGTTGGTATCTCAACAAAGTCTTGACTTACATCGTGATACAGTAGTAGTGGGAGACTCAGTCGTGGTGGTGTGTGATACGATTTGGCAGGTTTATCCGCATCCTTTATGTGTACCATTGATGTATATACCAGAAGTGATGCCATCGCTGAGCGATACTATGCCAGAAGAACGTTATACGGTGGAAGCTATTCGTCGTAATGCACGCAGGTATATTACCCATTACCATGCGGATTTATATGTGTCGGTGAGTGATACTAATCGTTTGAAGGAAGTCGAATTAGGTACGATAGAGATTCAACGTGCTATCGTAAAGGACGTGCAAGAAGATCAGTTGGAGGCGGCTCGTGCGATAAGAGATATGCGTTCGCATTGGCGCAAAGAAGCCAATTTATCGCTGCAAATGACGCAAAATTATGCTACCGAGAATTGGCATCAAGGAGCTGTGAATGCCTTCTCACTATTATGGGGTGCAAAAGCATTTGCTAATTATAAGAAAGACAATCTGATATGGGAGAACAATGCGGAGTGGCGTGTGGGTCTTAGTACAGTGAGCGGAGATACTTTACGCAAAGTGAATACTACAGACGATGTGTTTCAGATATATAGTAAGTTTGGATATCAAGTACATAAATACTGGTATGTATCGTTACTTGCAGATTTTCGAACAAACTTATTCCCAAACTATCGTAAGAATTCAATGGGGCTGAATTCTACTTTTCTCACACCTCTGCGATTTTCGATGGGACTTGGTGTGGAATACAAACCTATTAAAGGATTGAGTATCAACTTGTCACCTGCTACATATAAGGTGGTATATGCCTTTAATTCAAATCCAGAACGTGTGGATGTAACAGAGTATGGTATTGAAAATCAGCATAATATTTTGGATGAGATAGGTAGTTCGTTGCGTGTAGAATGGAAATGGCGCCCACTACGTGAGATAGAATTAGAAACTAAGTTTTATTTCTTTACCAATTATAGGCAGATTGAAACAGAGTTGGAAATAGATATAGACTTTATTATCAATAAATATATGTCGGCAAAGTTGATGCTGTATCCTCGTTATGATGGAACAGTGGAAAATGTAACTGATCAGAAATCAAAACTACAATTCAAAGAACTTATCAGTGTGGGGTTTGCACACACTTTTAGATAGTTGACAGTTTGTGATATAGTAATATATTATGGATAAGCAATCAATACGAATTATTTATATGGGCACACCAGACTTCGCGGTGGAAAGTTTGCGTGCCTTGGTAGAGGGGGGGTATAATGTGGTGGCTGCGGTCACTATGCCCGATAAACCAGCAGGTAGAGGGCATCAGTTGCAGTACTCTGCCGTAAAACAGTATGCTCTTTCAGTGGGCTTGCCCGTGTTGCAACCTGAGCGTTTGAAAGATGAGGCCTTCTTGCAAGAATTATGTTCGTATCAGGCAGATTTGCAGATAGTTGTGGCATTTCGTATGCTGCCGGAAGTGGTATGGAATATGCCTCGCTTGGGTACATTTAATTTGCATGCTTCGTTATTGCCACAATATCGTGGTGCGGCACCTATCAATTGGGCGGTGATGAATGGCGATACCGAAACAGGAGCTACGACTTTTATGCTTCAGCACGAGATTGATACTGGTAATATCATCATGCAGGAACGTATTTCGATTGCTCAAGACGAGAATGTGGGTTCTGTGCATGACAGACTAATGGTGATGGGAGCAACGCTTGTTACACGCACAGTGGATTCTATCATAGATGCTGAAAATCAGGGAGTAACGCTCCCTACTCTTCCACAAGATGATACTATTCCTTTGCGTCCTGCGCCTAAAATCTTTAAGGATACTTGTGCCATTGATTTCTCATGGAACGCTGAGCGTATCCGTAATCATGTGCGTGGATTAAGTCCGTATCCTGCTGCATGGATCAATGAAATGCCTACTGTTCACCCGTTAGCAGAGGTGTTAAAGGGGGCAAAGGTATATAAGGTGGAGATTACGCAACAGGCTGAGCAGAAGGGACATATTATTGTCCCATGCGCTGATGGTTATGTGGATATCCTAGAATTGCAGCTTCCTGGCAAAAAACGCATGAATGCTGCTGCACTCCTCAATGGTCTAAAAAATTCACTAAACTCTAAACACTAAACAATTATGACAATCGCTATTTTTGGGAATACCCTTCGCTCCGATACAATCCGTGAGGTGAAGCACATTGTTGAGTTTCTGCAATTGCGTGAGGTGGATATTGTGCTTTCACAGGAACTTCGTCATGAGGCTTTTAATCGCGAGTTTCCATCTGTGGAAGATTATATTTCGCAGACGGGTGAAACGATAGATTTCGCATTATCAGTGGGTGGTGATGGAACTTTTTTGACTACTGCTTCGTTGGTTGGTCATTTGGATATTCCTATTCTAGGTATCAACTGTGGACATCTGGGCTATCTAGCTGAAGTGCAGACCGATAATATTGATGCAGTACTTGATCAATTAATCACCAATAATTATACGATAGAGCAGCGTCGTATGCTGGAAGTGTCATGTCAACAAGAGGGTAAGATAGCTTCCCCTTATGCTCTCAACGAGATAGCAGTACTGAAATCGGGTTTGAGCAGTATGATTACGGTGGATGTGACCCTCAATGGAGAATTTTTGCATAAGTACAAAGCCGATGGTCTGCTTATTGCAACACCTACAGGATCAACAGCTTATAATTTAAGTGTTGGCGGTCCATTGCTTGATCCACATGTTAATGCGATTATCCTTACACCAGTAGCAACGCATAGCTTGAATATCCGACCATTGGTTGTGTTGGATGATAGCAAGATTGACGTTACAATTTCAAGCCGTAATGGTAATTTTATGCTGAGTGTGGACGGACGCAGCCAAGTGTTAAACCATGATATTCAACTGCATATTGAACGCTCGCAACGTACAATCAAATTGGTGCGTATTCAAGGGCAAAATTTCATGCAATCCCTGAAAGATAAACTCTATTGGGGGAAGTAATAGTTTATAGTTGTGATGATTGACTACGAGGGATTAATAGCTAAGTATTGTGCAGGTAATGTGGAGCTGCAGCATATTCTTTTGACCCATTCACGCCAAGTGGCTGACCGTGCGTTAGCGATTCTTAAGGCACACCCAGAATGGATAGAGTCGGGGGAAATAGACCCTATATTCATAGAAGAAGCTGCAATGTTGCATGATATAGGTGTGGTGCTTTGTGATGCGCCCAAAATTCATTGTATGGGTACCCATGCCTACATCGAACATGGCTATCTCGGTGCTGAAATTCTTCGTCAAGAGGGATTGCCTAAACATGCGCAAGTCGCTGAACGTCATACGGGTACTGGTATTACATATGAGCAGATTGTTCGCGAGCACTTGCCTATGCCATTGCGAGAATACTCTCCGCAAACACTTGAGGAAAAACTCATATGCTATGCCGATAAGTTTTATTCTAAAACCAAACTAGGGCAGGATAAACCGATGACTAAAATCCGACAACATATGTGGAAATATGGGTCTGAGGCGGTCGCTCGTTTCGACAAACTACAAAACTTATTCGAACCATAAATCAATGGAAGAATAACCTAATAATCTCCTTACCTTTCCCGACGGTTAACCGAAAGTCACACGAATCTTGCCTAGCACTTTACCGTATGATTCGGCAAAGAATGGTGCTATGAAACTTTTTCTTGAAAAATTTGCATATTTACCATTTTTTTTGTACCTTTGCAGCGATTATGACAAGGTTAAGTGTAAATATTAATAAGGTGGCGACGCTCCGTAATGCACGTGGGGGTAATCTTCCTAATGTACAACAATTTGCGATAGATTGCGAAAGCTTTGGTGCTGAGGGGATTACGGTACATCCTCGCCCTGATGAACGACACATAACACGAGCAGACGTATACGCGCTTAAACCTGTGGTCTCTACCGAATTTAATATTGAAGGTAATCCTGAGCCAGCTTTTATGGATTTGGTGCTAGATGTGAAGCCTGCGCAAGTAACTCTAGTGCCCGATGCCCATAATCAATTGACAAGTAATCATGGGTGGGATACGAAGGCGCACTTGGCGAAGTTGACGGCTATCATTCAGCGTTTTAAGAATGCTGGTATTCGTGTGTCGGTGTTTGTGGATGCCGATGTAGAGATGGTGGAATATGCTGCCAAGGCAGGTGCAGATAGGGTGGAGCTTTATACAGGTCCATATGCCGAACTATATGACCATGATCCAGAAACAGCCATCGCGCAGTACCGTCCTGCGGCAGAGAAGGCGCACGAGTTGGGGCTTGGTCTGAACGCAGGTCATGACCTGAACCTGCGTAATCTCAAGGCGTTTGCCCAAGCGTTTCCTTGGCTCGATGAGGTGAGTATCGGTCATGCGTTGATTGCTGATGCGCTGTATTTAGGAATAGAAGAAACTATAAAACAATACAAATATGCTCTTTCAAATTCAAACTGACATGGACACATTGACCGCTGTGCAAGATACAGTGGCAGTGGTAGAAGAAACTGTAGTGGAAAATTCAATCAACCTGCTCACTATGGCTGAGTATGGTGGATGGATTATGATAGTGCTGGCACTGATGTTGGCGTTTGGTATTTACCTGTTTATCGAACGTATGGTAGTTCTGACCAAAGCGACCAAAGAGGATAAGACCTTTATGAATCGTATTCGTGATTATATCAAAGAGGGTAAGATTGATTCGGCTATCAAGTTGTGCCGCAAAGAGGATACTCCTTCTGCGCATATGGTGGAGAAAGGTATTACACGTATCGGTCGCCCAATGCAGGACGTACAAGTGGCGATAGAGAATGTAGGTAACTTGGAGGTGAGTCAGTTGGAGAAAGGTCTGGTGCTGATGGCTACTATCGCCGCAGGTGCTCCGATGTTGGGTTTCTTGGGTACAGTACTAGGTATGATTCAAACGTTCTTCAACATGGCGCAAAATGCGAGTGGAGTGATTGAGATATCTTCACTCTCTGAGGGTATGTATCAAGCCATGGTGACTACCGTAGGTGGTTTGATTGTAGGTATTTTGGCGATGTTTGCGTATAACCTGCTGGTGTCGCGTATTGACCGCGTGGTTCGTCAATTGGAATCTCGCACCATGGAGTTCATGGATCTTCTTAATGAACCCGCATAATCCTGCCTTTAAACTATAAACTTTAAACTGAAGTTATGGCATTAAAAAGACGAAATAGGGTAGAGGCTACGTTTGCGATGTCGTCCATGACTGACCTCATTTTCTTGCTGTTGCTATTCTTCGTAATGGCAAGTACGATGTCTTCGCCCAATGATATCAAAATTAACTTGCCTACTGCACGTGCGAAAACCACGACTAAGCAGGTAGTAGCCAAAGTGAGCATTGACAATTTGGGTAATTACTACGTAGCACTCGGCAGGCAAAAACCCGTGACTATAGCAGCAGATGAGTTGGAGGGCTACCTCTCAATGATTCAGCAGCAGGATAGTAGTATGTATATTGCATTACATGCAGACCAAGACATCCCATACCGCGATGTGGTACATGTGTTGGATATCGCTAATCAGCATAAGATGAAAATCGTAATCGCTACAAAGAAGTGAGCAAACAATCCCAATCCCATATTATCGCTTCGGTAGGTACGATTATTTCTATGTGCCTCATCTTTTTGCTGCTATGGTGGCTGCAAGTACAAGCCCCTGTACAGACGGAAGATGAGGGGATAGTAGTGGCATTTGGTGATGCTGATGAGGGGGGTGGTATGCCTGATGTGCGTCCATTGGATGCGATTACACAAGTAGAACAAATCCCTGCGCCTGCAGCTCCTGCACGTCCGTCGAACAATGATTTGATAGTGCAAGAGGATGAAGAATCGTTGGCACTCGCAAAGCAAACAGAAGAGGCTAAACGTAGAGCGGAAGAAGAGGAGTTGATACGTAAACGTCAGGAGGAAGAAGCACGCGTAGAGGCAGAACGTATTGCAAAAGAGAAAGCCCTCGCAGAGCAACGTGCCAAAGAGCAGGAGGCTATCAACAACCAAGTGAAAGACCTCTTTGGACAAGCAGGTACCGCCGAAGGAGCAAATGCTGATAATGCATCTGACAGCAATACTGCGGGAACTAAAGGTAATCCTGTGGGCAAGGGTATGGGCATCACCAACGGCACACAGTGGTCGCTTTATGGCAGAGATGTCAAACGCCTACCCGAACCATCATCTGATTTTGCGCAGGCAGGGCAGGTTGTTGTGCAAATCATGGTGGATGCAGCGGGTAATGTCACCAATGCTACGGTTACGGGAGGAACTACTATATCCGATCGTGCTACACAGCAATTGGCATTGCAGGCTGCCAGACAAGCTAAATTTACAGAAGGAGATACACCTCAAATAGGTAAAATTACATATACATTCAAACTCAACTAAAATCAACAACAAGTATGAATTACATCTTCTTAGACAATGGATTCGAGGAAATCGAAGCCATCACGACAATCGACCTATTAAGACGTGCCAATATCGCATTGACCACAGTGTCGATAACAGGTGTTGAATCGGTCTTAGGAGCTCATAATATCTCGGTAAAAGCAGATAAACTCTTCCAAGATGTGGATTTTGCTGATGCAGAGATGCTTATTTTGCCAGGTGGTGCCACCAATCTATACGAACGTAAGCCTTTGTGCGAACTCTTGGTTAAGCATAACGAACAAGATAAATTCATTGCTGCCATCTGTGCCGCACCTTCTGTATTAGGAAGATTGGGTATCTTGCAAGGCAAACAAGCGACCTGCTATCCAGGATTCGAAGAGTATCTTGGCGAAAGTTATATTGATGGTTTGGTGGTAGAATCTAAAAATATTATTACCGCCAAGGGACCCGGATTAAGCAGTGATTTTGCATTCTGCATCATTGAGAAAGTGGCGGGCTCGGAAGTGGCTGATCAAGTATATGATGCTGCACAGTATTGATAATCAGATAAATATATAAACCAATAAAATTAGACACAAAATGAAAAAATACTTACTTTCTATCTTCTCTATCTGCTTTGCTGCTTTTGCTGTAGCACAAGAAGCAGAACAGAAACCTTCTCCATGGTCTTGCAATGGTGTTGTAGGATTGAATGCTAGTGCTACTGGTCTTGTTAATTGGGCTGCTGGTGGTAACAACAATGTTAATGGAGTTGCTTTTGGTAAAGTGCGTCTTTTGTACAATGAGAACGATCTTTCATGGGAAACTAATGTGGATTTGGAATATGGTCTTTCTTATATTGACCAAGACTTTGATCCTTTCCAAAAATCTAGTGACAAAATCAATTTCAATACTAAGTTCGGTTGGCAATTCCACAAGGCTTGGTATTTGACTGCATCTGCAGATTTTAAGAGCCAGTTTGCTCCAGGTCGTACCTATGGTGTATCGGCCGCATACGATCCAATTATTTCGAAATTTTTGGCTCCTGCTTATACTGATATCGCTGTGGGTATTGACTGGAAACCAAACGATATCTTCTCTGTATATATATCCCCAGTAGCAGGTCGTCTAACATCAGTATATGTGAGTGATAAATTAGAGAATAAATATGCTACAGACCAACCAGGTTTAGGTCAATCACTCAAAGAGAGTTATGCTGTATGGAAATATGATGTAGATGATGCTACAGGTAAAGTAATCAAAAACTACGATAGTAACTTGCGTGGTCAATTGGGTCTTTCTATTAAAGGTGCTATCAACTATACCTATAAAGATTTGAAAATTATTACTTCGGTTAGTCTTTACACCCCATATGCATGGAATAAAACCGAAATCTACCAAGATGCTGCTGGTGAATATTATGCAGAAGGTATAGCAGGAAAATCATATGCGAATGATGCTGCTTATACGAAGATAGGTTATCAAGATAATAATCAACGTTTCGGTAATTTCGATGTAGATTGGGATGCCGCTATTTCTTACCAATTCCTCAAATGCCTTAATGTGACTCTTTCCACCTCGCTCAAATACTACAATGGTGTGAAGATTGCTAATGCAGAAGGTATTGCTGCTGAACGTGTACAATTCAAGGGTACGCTAGGTTTAGGTATTGGTTATAGCTTCTAATTCTGAATTCATAATTCAAAATTAACACACGTGGAATCTCTCGTTGCTTTAGAGCAGAACCTTCAACAACTTCTTTCTCAATATCAGAAGTTGCAGGAGGATATGCAACTTCTCAAAGAGGAAAATATCCGCCAACGAGAGGAAATACTGCAATCGCATGCTGAGCTGCAGCAGTTAAAACAGCAATATAATCGACTTCAGATAGCGCACGCTCTCATCACAGAAGAGGGACATAACGAGGAAGAGCGCTTGAAAGTTCGACAAAAATTGACTGCCATTATCTCGCAGATTGATAAGGCACTAGATGTCTTGAAACAATGATGGAATCGCGCAAACAACATATTACTCTGCAACTAGATGCACACCATATCTCGCTCAATGTGCAGGCGGATAAGGAACACCTCTATCGTAAGGCTGCTGAGATGATTAACGAGCGATATCGTCATTACCAGAAAATCGCCCCAAATCGTTCGGCAGAACAACTTTGGGTATATGTAGCGTTGGATATGGCGGTCAACTTGCAAGCCGATGCACATGCTCATCGCTTGCAGCCTATTGATGAAAAAATACAAGAACTAAATAAACTAATTTTACAACAAATTAAATAACAGATACTTATGTTA
This sequence comes from uncultured Bacteroidales bacterium, assembly GCA_937891975.1. GTDB lineage: Bacteria > Bacteroidota > Bacteroidia > Bacteroidales > Paludibacteraceae > Colicola. The sequence continues at coordinate 9,375 of CALAUA010000010.1, read as the reverse complement.
GAAAATTTACTTATAGGATTGGGATCTATGCTGGTGGGAGCACTTATTAGCTTCCTCGGATTTCGATTCCATCGCAAAGGTATGCTCCGAAAAGCGGAGAATGAGGCGGAAGTGATTAAAAAGAACAAAATCATTGAGGCAAAAGAGAAATTCATTGCATTGAAACTCGAACACGAAAATCAAGTGCGTCAAGCTGAGCAAAAACTCCACCAACAAGAACAACGCCAACAGCAACGCGAACAACAGCTCAACCAAAAGCAAGGGGAAGTACAGCGTGCACAAAACGAACTGAATCAAGCTAAGCAACAGATTGAAAATCAACAAAAAGCTATTGAGCATAAGTCGCAAGAGGTAGAACGACTTCACCAAAAAGCTGAGCAACAACTTGAGCAAATCTCTGGGCTTTCGGCAGAAGAAGCAAAAAAACAACTCGTGGATGCTCTTCGCGATGAAGCCAAAACAGCTGCGATGGCATACATCAACGACACCATGGATGAGGCTCGTCTCACAGCTAGCAAAGAGGCTAAGAAGATCATCATCCAATCTATCCAACGTATCGCTTCTGAGGCGACTGTGGAGAATGCAGTTTCGGTATTTCATATTGATAATGACGAGGTTAAGGGACGTATTATTGGTCGTGAGGGACGTAATATTCGTGCCCTCGAAGCGGCTACTGGCGTGGAGATTGTAGTGGATGATACCCCAGAAGCCATCACTCTCTCTGCTTTCGACCCTGTTCGCCGTGAGATTGCACGCCTCTCACTCCACCAACTCGTGCAAGACGGTCGTATCCACCCTGCACGTATCGAAGAGGTTGTTGCTAAGGTGACTAAGCAAGTAGAGGAAGAGATCATCGAGACAGGTAAACGTACTACCATCGACCTCGGTATCCATGGCATGCACCCCGAACTTGTACGCCTTATCGGTAAGATGAAGTACCGCTCCAGTTATGGTCAAAACCTCCTTATGCACGCACGCGAAACAGCTAATCTATGTGCGGCTATGGCGGCTGAACTTGGCTTGAATATTAAAAAAGCGCGTCGCGCAGGTTTGCTCCACGATATTGGTAAGGTCAGCGACGAGGATATGGAGATGCCACACGCACAGCTGGGTATGAAACTCTGCGAGAAGTATGGCGAGAAACCAGATATCTGCAATGCGGTGGGTGCTCACCACGAAGAGTGTGAGATGGAGTCTATCATTGCTCCTATCGTACAAGCTTGTGATGCTATCTCTGGCGCACGTCCTGGTGCACGTCGTGAGATTGTAGAGGCATACGTAAAACGCCTCAACGATCTTGAGAACATCGCTATGTCCTATCCTGGAGTTACCAAGACCTATGCACTCCAAGCAGGTCGCGAACTCCGTGTCATCGTAGGTGCAGACAAACTCACTGACAAGGAGACCGAGCTACTCTCATTCGACATCGCTAAGCGTATCCAAGATGAGATGACCTATCCTGGTCAAATCCGCATCACTGTCATCCGCGAAACACGTGCTGTTTCCTACGCAAAGTAATCCATCTATTTATTATACAATAACAATGACCTCCGCACGGAGGTCATTGTTGTTAATATAAGTTAATTCCTAATTCCCATTCTTTATTTTGCTATTTCCGAACCCTTACCGAACCTTTGCCGAAGGAAACTCAAACCTTTTTGCAGCGTGAAAACGACGGAATTTTAATCTTTTTTTATTATTCTATTTCATCCAATCGTGCTTTGAGCCATTTCTCTAGCGATTCTTTTTCTCCTAAGCCAATACGCGACTTGATACGCATTCGCCTGCTCCATATGGTGCGTTGGGTCAGACCCATAAGCAGGCAAATGTCCGAGTTGTCCAATCCCAAAATATACAATGCTAGTACCTGAGTGTCAGTACTAGTTAAGCGTGGGTAATCCATTTGTAAATGTTTCATTAAATCCCCGTAGCAGCCATTAAACTCGCCAAAGAAGTGCTCCCACTGTTCATCGGTGGAAAAGATATTTGATTCAATAAACTGCTGCGCCCAATTAGGAATAGTTTCCTCTTTCTTCTTGGTTAGCAGTGCCTCTTGCAAGTTCTTATTCAGCTCCAATCGCTGATTCAATACGCGCTTCAGTGCATCGCGACGCAACTGCAACTCGTTCTGTAAGTCTTTGATTTGCTGCTGAGTACGTGCTTGTTCGGTCAATCGCTCTGTGCGCCGTTTCGTATTGTATAAAATCAGCAATATGCCCACACACAATATAATAATCACCACCGCTGCTAACACGATATACAACTGCTGCTTCTCCAGTTGCAACTGCAAGTTCTTTGCTTTTTCTACTTCATTATCAAAGTGTTGTGCTGCCACAAACGCACTGGCTCTACCTTTTTCCTCGGATTCTCTGTAATAGGTGTCATATAGTTCGTACAAAGATTCATATGCATCTTCATATTTTCCTTTCAGATGCAGATATTGGCTATGCCAGAGTGTGTATTGCTGCTCGCTCCATATCTGTGCGGTGGTGTCTGCCGCTAAAATATCGAGGTAAATGCGTGCTGAATCTGCTTTGTTGGTACGGATGTAGTATTTTACCAGATCATATGCGTAGCGTTTCTGCCCTGCCGTGTGGCACATATATTGACATATGCTTGCCAATTCTGGCGAATTGTCTTGATTTGCAGACAATTGAGCATAGCGAATATCCATCTGCAAAATCGTATCACCTATCAACTGAGCAGCTGCTAGTGCCTTGCCAAAGTACTGATTCCTGCTCTCTTCGTGCGTGTTTCGTCCTAGTTCACGATATACTGATGCCAAGTACAAGGGCAATCCTGCTTCTTCCAAATAGGGTAGTGCTTTCTGGTAATTCTCCAAGGCGATGTCATACAGTTGTTCGCTTTCGCTGATGCGTCCCATCTTGTAGTAGGTCATACCCCGAATGATAGATGCTGCGCGATAACTCTCTGCTTTCTTGAGGTATTGCATCGCTTGGGTGTTCTCTCCTATATAATTGAGGTATGCACCTTGTATATAATAGGCTTCAGAAGCACTAGCTTCATCCTTACAATTAGCAAAGTAGTTTGCCATAGCGTCAAGATTACTACTATTAGGCAATCTCAACTCTCGTTTGAGCATCAGATGTGCTTCTGCCAAACGATATCGCTGCATCTCATACTCACTCAAGTCGTTGGTGTCTATTCCATCCAACATCCTTTGTGCCGCACCTGCATCCAACCACATTTGCGATATTGCCCCCTGCAATTCTTCATTCTCAACAACCGTCCTCTTTGTACATGCTATACATACAATCAATAGGAGAAATAATATAATTATACTCTTTTTCATATCCTACTTTAATGGGGACCCCGAAAATTTTTAATTTTTGGGGAGAGCGGAGGCAGCTATCGCCTAATGACGCCAAGCGTCATTCTTTGCGATTGGCTTGCCGAACGCGATGCAAAATTACTACTTTTTTCCCACTCCTGCAAGCCATTTTTTGTGCCTGCATCAGTTTTTTATTTTCACAAAATTATAATGCGCACTAAATCAATTATATACAAATTGCCTGCATGCTATACTGCATCAGTTTATTTTTTGGTCATATCAGAAAAAAGCAGTACCTTTGCAGCGGATTTCGAAAGCTCTAAATAGCGAATGTTTTACGATAAAAAATCTGCGAACATGAAAAAGTTGATCTATCTTTTGCCCATAATGACGATGGCGGTTTTGTTTGTCATGTTGCTTTGTGTGAGTTGTAGTCCGGATATATCTCCGACAGAACCACCTTCTGGATTATTGGATCCATATATAGGAGGATTATCTTCTAATGTGCAGAACAAAGATCGCGATCGTATCTTTCGTGATACGATTACACCTCCTAGCAATCCGATGAATGAGATTCCGTATGTGCCAGGTACATACTTCTTCCGTGGTGTATTGCAGTTGGAGTATTTCCAAGGCTCACTCTTTTGTGCCATCCGTAGTACAAACAACAATAATTACTTCCTAACGGATAATGGTTCCATATATCTCATGCGCCTTAATAATCCGCTTTTGGAGGATTTTGCTGTAGGAGACACGGTGGTTGTAACAGCTGCGCCTATGATGTTGATGGATAGTTTGTCATTAGCTACATATCATATTTTATCAAATACTACTTTCAAATAACCCTAAAATTGAATCGAGATGAATAAATATCGTATATATATATTATTGATGCTGATGTGGATTGGCTTGCCCGTATCTGCCGAACAAACTACATCTGAGTTTATCCATGGTCGCCATGCTATCCGCATAGGATGGGGTGATGCTGCTATTCCTGCGAGCCAATATGACTTTGAGGGTTTGTATGGCGTAATTTACGACTGTGTGGGTTCGCCTTATGGCAATATTGACGAGGCGCTGCAATTCATTCAAGGTATGCCAGCTCCTGAAGCCGACAAATTTCTTCGTGACTATCGCGTAGTTGAAACAGGTAGAATGCGTACCTCTGGTCATTTCTTTGTGGGGTATCGCTATCAGTTTACTCCCGTAGTTAGTTTCGGAGCGGGTATAGATATGTTATACATGCATCGTGAGAATCGAGTATATGATGGTTATAAGTCGCTTATGCTCGGCGGATATGTCCCGTATCAATATGAAAATCTGATGCATCTCACCCTAATGCCGAATGTTCGCTTCACATATTTCCGTCAACGAGTTCTGGAATTATATTCGGCATTGGGAGTGGGATACTCTCTCTATCTTTTGGGTAATGATCCTGCACATGGAATCTCACTGAATGCCACTTTGTTCGGTGTGAATGTAGGTAACGAACATTGGTACGCAGAGGCGGAATTAGGTAGTATGCAGTCATGGGCTTTCTCCTTCCCTAGCACCCACGAACTTTACGGCTCTCGCCTCCTCTCCATTGCTGTCGGATATAGATTTTAATTTCCGCTATCTTCCCGCTGTCAATTACGGTAGATACACGGTAGATACACGGTAGATATACGATAGATACACGATAGATTAGTATAGGCATACCGTAGAAATACCCTGCCTTTAGAACCCTTAGAACCTTTAGAACCCTTAAAACTTCTACTCTTATGAAACGAATAATCTTTACATTAACTATTCTCATCGCTTGTGTGGCATGGAATACTACCTTGGCTGAAACCAAGGAAACTCGTGCCGAGAACCCTCATGAGTTGCGCATAGGTGTGGGTGATTGCTCTATCTATTATGCACAAAGGTATTCACCAAAACCGGATCATGTGGATTCTAGAAAATTTGATGTGATTTTACCTAATATCTTTATCGATTATCAATATCGTGTAAATAGTTGGTTTGCAGCAGGTGTGCAAGTCAATACGATCTGGGATAAGGGAACGGATCCTCATTATAATCCAGGTGCGAAAGATGTTTTGTTGGTAGATTTTACCGAAGGATGGCTTCATGTAATACCTTCTGCCACTTTCACTTATTTTCATAGGGAGTGGGTCAATCTGTATTCGGGAATAGGAGTGGGCTACGCCATGCAGATAGAGAGCAAAAGCAGAACTCGCAATGTATGGCATACTTTTGCTGCGCAAGCCACCTTGTTAGGTATTTCTGTAGGCAAGAACCATTGGTTTGGTAGCTTCGAGGCGGGTGCATTATTTACAGGACGCAGTTTTCCTGATAGATGTTTTACCTTTTCTGTAGGTTATCGCTTCTGATCTTTAACCAACTCTTGCACAATTCAAAAAAATATCGTACCTTTGCAAACCCTTAAATAATAGACATATGAAAACAAACTTTCGCCAAAAATACAATGGCCTCTTGCAGAAATTTATTCGTTTGTTCTCGCTTTCTAGCGTTGCTTTTGTTCTGACTGCTTGCTATGGTTGTCCATATGCAGAGTATGATGTGGAAGGATACGTTTATGACGAAAATGGCAACATGCTGGAGAATATGCAAGTGGTAGTCCGCACTTTTGACCAAGAATGGGACTACCCAGATACAGTCTATACCAATGCAGATGGTCATTATCATGCTATTCATAGCCTCACTTCCAACGGAGGTGATTGTATGGAAGTGATTGTACATGATACCACAGGGGTATATGCTTCCGACTCCACGCATATAGCATCGGGCAAGATGAAAGTGGAAGACCAAGACTCCTGGTCAACCTATTATTCTATGCGTCAAGATTTCAAACTTAATAAGAAATAAATTATGAAAAAGATTAAAAACAAATACCATTTATTGGTAAGCAGTCTGCTGACTACATTATTGGGATTCTTGGGTGTTTCTTGTGTATTTCCTGGTCCAGTATTGTACGGTCCTGGAGTGCCAGAAAATACAATAGATATTGATGGCGAAGTAACCAACGAAGCAGGTGAGCCACTGGAGTCTATGCAAGTGGTTATCAATACCTCACGTATTAGCATTAAGGATACAGTCTATACCAATGCATCGGGTGAGTTTGAACGAGCATATGGCTTCCCACAAGAAGGCAATGACACGCTACTCATAGAAGTAAATGATACCTCAGAAGTCTATGCTTCGGAGAAAGTGCAGATTCCTTTCACTGAGATGACAAAAGAGACAGACTCCGAATGGTCCACAGAATATTCCGTAGATGTCAAACTCCAACTCAAAAAGAAATAGTGCATGAACCTACGCAAACGCATCATCTTCGAGCTTGAGCGGCTACGCCGCAAGAACCTTCAGCAGTTGCATCCGCTGCAACAACTCTTTTGGGAATCTACTCTCCGTTGTAATGTCCATTGCCTCCATTGCGGTAGCGACTGCTCCAGCTCCGAGGTCACACCTGACATGCCTGCCGAGGACTTCCTCCGTGTGATTGACCAGTCCGTTACCCCTCATGTAGATCCACATAAGGTGCTGATTATCATATCAGGTGGCGAACCCCTAATGCGTACTGATCTTGCCGAAGTGGGCAAGGCACTCAAGCAGCGTGGTTATCCATGGGGTATGGTGACCAATGGTTTGGCACTCACTCCCAAACGCTTCAAGGAACTGATGCAGAATGGTTTGCGCTCGATCGCTATCAGTTTTGATGGCATGAAAGATAACCACAACTGGCTTCGCCAACATCCTCTTGCTTTTGATGGTGCGACACGTGCTATTCAATTGGCAGCAGCAACGCCATCACTGACTTGGGATGTGGTAACATGCGTGAACCAACGCTCCTTCCTACAAATCGATGAGATGCAGAAGTATCTGTGGTCTATCGGCGTGCGCAACTGGCGATTGATAACGATTGACCCAATGGGACGTGCAGCAGAGAATCCCGAATTATTATTGACTCCTGAGCAGCATCGCCAGTTATTAGACTATATCCGCGAGAAACGCAAACAAGGCTTGCATATCTCCTACTCCTGCGAGGGCTTTATGCCTGATTATGAATTAGAAGTACGTGACCACTTGTTCCATTGTGCAGCAGGGGTGAGTGTCGCTTCCATATTGATTGATGGTAGCATTTCAGCGTGCACCAGTGTACGTGGCAAGTATTACCAAGGCAATATCTACCACGACGACTTCTGGGAGGTGTGGGAAAATGGTTTCAAAGATTATCGCAATCGCCAATGGATGAAACAAATAGAACCCTGCAATACCTGTAAACTCTTCCGATACTGCGAGGGTGGGGGAATGCACCTCCGCCGTGAAGACGGTTCACTCATGCTCTGTCATCATAACAAGATTTCTAATTAAATACTATAATTACTAATACTATAACTACTGAATATAGTGTGCGCGCGCGCTCGTGCGCGTACATTATTATACATACGTGCGCACGCATCACACTACACCACACTACACCATTCTACACCACACTATACCACACAAAAAACGCTTGTGTTGATTATCAGTCACTTACAAAGAAAGTGCAAAAAATATTGAAAAAACTTGCTCAAATATTTGGTCAGTTCATAAAAAAGCAGTACCTTTGCAGCCGATTTCGCGCTAAACGCAAGTGAGTGTTGATAAGAGGCGAAAAGTACTGGAAAAATGTAATGCTGAAAATCAGCCACTTACAAAGAAAGTGCAAAAAATATTGAAAAAAGTTGCTTGAAAATTTGGTCAGTCCGAAAAAAAGCAGTACCTTTGCAGCCGATTTCGCAATAAACGCGAGTGAGCGTTGAAAAACAGCAGAAATCAGTAGTGATCTTTGAAAGTTTGATTAATCAATGATGTAGTACAAGAGAGCAGTAATGCTCAATTGGGAAACTGAAAACGTGTAATACGAAATTTAATATTATACGGTTCCCGTTAATAAAGTACACAATAGATTTAAGGTTATTCTGAGCTAACAAACAAATTATTTTTACAACGAAGAGTTTGATCCTGGCTCAGGATGAACGCTAGCGACAGGCCTAACACATGCAAGTCGAGGGGCAGCGCGGAGCAAGCTTGCTTGTTCTGGCGGCGACCGGCGCACGGGTGCGTAACAGGTGTGCAATCTGTCCATAATCGGGGAATAGCCCAGCGAAAGTTGGATTAATGCTCCATGTGAGTAGAGGAGGCATCTCTTTTATTTGAAACGTAAGGATTATGGGTGAGCACGCTTCTGATTAGGTAGTTGGTGAGGTAACGGCTCACCAAGCCGACGATCAGTAGGGGTTCTGAGAGGAAGGTCCCCCACATTGGAACTGAGACACGGTCCAAACTCCTACGGGAGGCAGCAGTGAGGAATATTGGTCAATGGACGGAAGTCTGAACCAGCCAAGTCGCGTGAAGGATGAAGGTTCTATGGATTGTAAACTTCTTTTGTCTGAGGGTAAAAAAGCGGACGTGTCCGTTCTTGCAAGTATCAGACGAATAAGCATCGGCTAACTCCGTGCCAGCAGCCGCGGTAATACGGAGGATGCGAGCGTTATCCGGATTTATTGGGTTTAAAGGGTGCGTAGGCGGGTTATTAAGTCAGTGGTGAAAGCGTGTGGCTCAACCATACCAAGCCATTGAAACTGGTGATCTTGAGTGCAAACGAGGTAGGCGGAATGTGACGTGTAGCGGTGAAATGCTTAGATATGTCACAGAACCCCGATTGCGAAGGCAGCTTACCAGCATGCAACTGACGCTGAGGCACGAAAGCGTGGGTATCAAACAGGATTAGATACCCTGGTAGTCCACGCAGTAAACGATGAATACTAGCTGTTGGCGATATAATGTCAGCGGTACAGCGAAAGTGTTAAGTATTCCACCTGGGGAGTACGCCGGCAACGGTGAAACTCAAAGGAATTGACGGGGGCCCGCACAAGCGGAGGAACATGTGGTTTAATTCGATGATACGCGAGGAACCTTACCCGGGCTTGAAAGTTAGTGAATGATCTGGAAACAGTTCAGTCCTTCGGGACACGAAACTAGGTGCTGCATGGTTGTCGTCAGCTCGTGCCGTGAGGTGTCGGCTTAAGTGCCAT
>CALAUA010000009.1 GCA_937891975.1 uncultured Bacteroidales bacterium | reverse complement strand
AAAATTGTAGAAGAGGTATTGCGATTTAGAGGGCTTAATACTATTTAATTATGACAGAGTGGAAAACATATAAATTATCAGAAATTGGAACTGTCGTAGGGGGTGCAACACCTTCAACATCCGTATCATCATACTACGGTGGTGATATTCCTTGGCTTACTCCAAAAGATTTATCCAATTTTCAAGATAGATATATAGAGAAGGGTGAGCGTAATATCACGCAGGAGGGATTGGATAGTTGTTCTGCTCAACTATTACCAGCAAACACTGTGTTGTTTTCTTCTCGTGCGCCAATTGGTTATGTCGCTGTTGCAAAAAATCCGATTGCTACAAATCAGGGTTTTAAGAGCATTATTCCAAATGAAAAAGTAGATAGCCTTTTCCTATATTATATATTAAAGTATAATAAGGACAAAATCGAAGCAATGGGTAGCGGTACAACCTTTAAAGAGGTCTCAGGTGCTGTGATGAAAAATGTGGAAATCTCTCTGCCGTCGTTGGAGGAGCAGAGGAGGATTGCGGGGATATTGGGTGCGATAGATGATAAAATCGAGAATAATCGCCGTATAAATGATAATTTAGAGCAGCAAGCCCAAGCACTCTATAAACAATGGTTTGTAGATAATCGCAAAGATGATTGGGAAGAAAAACAACTTGGAGAGATTGCATTACACATTACCGATGGAGTACATAATACAGTGATAGACTCGCCAAATGGAGAATACTATTTGTTGAGTTGTAAAAATATAAAAAGTAGGCAATTGTTCATTGGTAGCAACGAAAGGCGAATAGACCATGAAACATTTACAAAACTACGTAAAAGAACAAGGTTGTCGCAAGGTGATATTTTAGTAACATCAGTAGGAACAGTTGGAGAAATGTATTTAGTTAATGAATCTCCAACAAATTATGAATTTCAACGGAGTGTTGCCATTATTAAACCCAATCAAGATATTATTAGTCCATATTTTTTGTATGCGGCTTTATTGTATCAGCAGAATGAAATTAAACATCTTGCACATGGAGCGGTACAACAATGTATATTTATATCAGATTTGAAAGAGTATTCATTGATCGTACCTAATAAAGATGATATATCTGCCTTTGATGCAGTCGTTGCACCAATGTTTAATAAAATCGGAGAGTTGCAAAAAGAAAACGAAACCCTTGCCACACTCCGCGATACTTTATTACCAAAATTGATGAATGGAAAAATAAAATAACCCTTTTGAATCATGAAAACTATTATCTCAGAACTATCTCGGAATGTTATTATTGAATCTCTAAATAATATCTTAAACACAGTAAAAGACGAAATAAAACATGTTGCAAGTAATAATATTTTAGAATATATAATACGAGAATGTGGCAATTGTCAACAAACTAAAACTATATTACATCGCGATAGACCGGTTGATCTTGACAAGGTATATCTGCCATTATCGATACAACGAATGTACGGATTTAGACGAGTAGGTTCATATGAAGGTCGCAGTCAAATCGAGATATGTGATATTAATAGCGTATTTAGGGAAAGTAAATTGGTAACTATCATAGGTGATGCAGGAAGTGGCAAAAGCACGCTTATAAAATACTTATTTTTAGGGGCTATAAGAAATAATTATAAAATACCTATTAAAGTAGAATTAAGATATTTAAACGGGACAGATTACAGCATCATAGATTATATTCTTAACAACATCATAAGATATGAGGGGATAGCGGACTCTGAGCACATTATTAATCGGATGTTAATCTCTGGAGAGTTTGTGTTCTTCTTTGATGGGTACGATGAATTAGATGGTAATATTAAATCAAATATAGCTCGTGAAATTAGTCAAATATCAAGAAAATATAACAAGAACTCTTATATATTAACCTCCAGGCCAACAGATGAAATAAATCTTTTGGATGGATTTTATAACTATCGTGTACGTCAATTATCAAATAAACAGATAGTAGAATTCGTGAAACGCCAATATGAAGTTGATGAACAAGAAATTGCAAATAAAATCATAGATACTATACAGAGTAAGGAAATTGATCAATATAGACATTTTTTGCGAAATCCATTACTATTATCAATGTTTATATTTTCATATCAAACTGACTCACATATTCCACAAAAGACTAGTGATTTTTATGCACAAGTTTTTAATACATTGTACTCAGGACATGACACAATTTCGAAATTAGGGTTCCGCAGGGAAAAGAAAAGTGGATTATCAAAAGATGTGATTCGTGAATTACTTGACAAATTTTCATTTGCCACATATTGGGATACAAAGTACTCGTTTCAATATGAGGAGATTCAAGATTATTTAAATCGAGTAAAATTAGGAATGGATGTAGAATTTGATGATGATACATTAATTTACGATTTACAGGTTGCTATAAATATTCTTACAAAAGATGGTATAATTTATGAGTTCCCTCATAGATCATTACAGGAGTATTTTGCGGCATCGTTTGTCGCTAGATTATCTACAGCACTTAAAAGTAGTGTTTACAAATCATTAGTTGATACACCATTATCTATATTGGCATCTAATTATAATTTCTTTTATCTGTTAAGTGAGTTAGATATTGATTTTAAAACTTTATTCTTAATACCATATCTTGAGAAGATACAACTATTTATCGCAAACATTGCAACAGAAGATTTATATCCATATTTTAGGATCATAATGCAAATCTCTAAATTGTTTAGTGCTAGTATGTATAGAGATTTTCTGAAGATACACAATGAATATTTACAACAATTAGAGGGTATTGTAGGGTGTAGAATTGGAACTCGACAATATGTGAATAAACAAAGAGAATTAAAAGACAGCATATTTACACCATTTCTCCTTAGTTACAATTACAATGCAGTTATCGAAGAAATACAAAGTACTATTGAAAAGGAGGATAGTTTAGGTAGAAAATTTTTGAACGCTATCTTTTTAGCGCAATAGTCAACATTGGATATTTTTATTAACTTTGTAACAACTAACCGTCAAAAGATATGCACTTTACCGAGCAGAATTTTGAGAATGCGATATTGGAGTTGATGCGTGATACGCTGGGTTACGACTACGTCTATGGTCCAAGTGTGGAGCGCGAATACACCGAGCCGTTG
>CALAUA010000008.1 GCA_937891975.1 uncultured Bacteroidales bacterium | reverse complement strand
CCATTACAAAGATATAGAAAATTTTTGAGAAAGCGTGAATTTGTGAAAAACTCTTGTGTTGGAATTTGTTATCTTTGCACTATATCGCCAGATTGAGGGTGCAACCGCAGTGGGCTACAACTGTGTTGATTGCGAGTGAAGAGAAAAAGTTTCGACTTTTCTCTTTTTTGTTTTTGAAATTATGCGTAACTTTGTGATTATAATAACCATAAACCATACTGCTATGAAAACAAAGTTCTCAATTCTCAATCTTGTGCTCATCATATTCTCTATGAACCTATCGGCACAAGAGCAACCACAATATATAAAGAATCTTGAATCTGCGGGATTTAAGGTATTTGACATAGGAGAAGGTTATTACAAATACCAAAACCTCACCTCGAATTTCGTCGTTCTCAAGGGTGATGGAACCATTATTGGAGAATTTACGGCAGTGGGAGAATTTAGAGATGGGAGACTATGTATTGCACGTGGTTCCCAAGTGGTATCCTCTACGGGTCATGTTACACAGTATGCATCTGATAGGGGTTGGACTATTAGCTACGATGATTTTGCACACAAGCTAATTTTAAGCAACTACGATATTGTTGATAGAGATTTCAATTCAATACTCAAATTCCCAATTAACTCATTTGTCATATTCAGAGATGGTCTCGGATCGTTCGAAGATGCACACGCTGGAAAGTATACGGGAAGAGATAAATTCGCTGCTTATCTATGTGGCATAATGGATATTAATGGGAATTTGATATGTCCGCCAACCTTTGAGTTTATCACTGAAATTCCTCTTGGAGGGTACTTTGTAATCGGGGACAAATATCAAGGGGAATTTGGCGTTTGCGACACTTCTGGCAATATAGTTATACCGATATCCAAAACATTCAAAAACTATCGCAGACTGATTAATAATGAGACCAAAGAGGAGACCTTTATTCTCACAATAGCCGCATCGGGGAGATATGAAAAAGGGGCTTATAAGGTTAGTGAATTGGTAAAATACTATGCCCAAACACAAAATCTCAAAAAGGCTATTAGTCTATGCACGCCTATCAAATAGTGGCATACATCTTGAACGATTTGGGATAAAAACAGAGCGATATGAAAAAGATTGTGATTGTGGATGGTGGTCCGCGAAGGGATATGAATACCGCGCAGCTGTTGCAGCGATTTGCTGAGGGGGCAAAGTCGGTTGGCGAGGATGTTGAGGTAAAAACTGTGCGGCTCTACGACTTTGATTATAAGGGTTGTATGTCGTGTATGGCTTGCAAACTCAAAGGCAAGGCTTCGAATATCTGCCGCTTTCGGGATGCCCTTTCGCCCCTCCTGGACGATATTGCCGAGGCGGACGGCTTAGTATTAGGCTCGCCCATCTACTTTGGCGAGGTGACGGGCAAGATGCGTGCTTTTTTGGAGCGTTTGGCCTTCCCGTGGCTCTCGTACAACGATTACAGCCTGACCGCGCCGAAGCGTATGCCTG
>CALAUA010000007.1 GCA_937891975.1 uncultured Bacteroidales bacterium | reverse complement strand
CAGAGCACGTGATTTGTAATCTCGGGGTCGTTGGTTCGAATCCGACAAGAGGCTCCAAAACGAACATTGAAATAGATATTGGGAGTATTCCAGAGCGGCCAAATGGGGCAGACTGTAAATCTGCTGGTTTTCACCTTCGGTGGTTCGAATCCATCTGCTCCCACAAAAAAAGTAACCGTCGCGGAAGTCGTGGTTAATTCGCGGAAATAGCTCAGTCGATAGAGCACTAGCCTTCCAAGCTGGGGGTCGCGGGTTTGAGCCCCGTTTTCCGCTCAATTTTTATTTATACACTCGTATATTCGAGTAGTGGCGAACAAGGTTCGTGTTGCTGATGTAGCTCAGTGGTAGAGCGCATCCTTGGTAAGGATGAGGTCGCGGGTTCAACTCCCGCCATTAGCTCAAACACATAATACCGTGAGGTACTTCCGCTATATGGGAGTATTGCGGTGTGTAAAGAAAGTAAGTAAAAATACATTAGTATTAACGTTAATAACTAAAAAATTATTCTAGAATTATGGCAAAAGAAAAATTTGACCGTTCGAAACCACACGTGAACATTGGTACAATTGGTCACGTTGATCACGGTAAAACTACTTTGACCGCTGCTATTACCACTGTATTGGCTGCTAAAGGTCTTTCTGAGCTTCGTTCATTCGACTCTATCGACAATGCTCCAGAGGAGAAAGAGCGTGGTATTACTATCAACACTGCACACGTTGAGTATCAAACCGCTAACCGTCACTACGCTCACGTTGACTGCCCTGGTCACGCTGACTACGTAAAGAACATGGTTACTGGTGCTGCTCAAATGGACGGCGCAATCATCGTAGTAGCTGCTACTGATGGTCCTATGCCTCAAACACGTGAGCACATCCTTTTGGCTCGTCAGGTGAACGTTCCTTCATTGGTTGTATTTATGAACAAGTGCGACCTTGTTGACGACGCTGAGATGCTTGACCTCGTTGAGATGGAGATGCGTGAGCTTCTTTCATTCTATGAGTTCGACGGCGACAATACTCCTATCATCCGTGGTTCTGCTCTTGGTGCGTTGAACGCAGTTCCAGAGTGGGAGGATAAGGTTATGGAGTTGATGGATGCTTGCGACACATGGATCCAATTGCCTCCACGTGCTGTTGACAAACCATTCTTGATGCCAGTTGAGGACGTATTCTCAATTACTGGTCGTGGTACTGTGGCTACAGGTCGTATCGAGACAGGTATCGTGAAAGTAGGTGACGAAATCCAATTGATCGGTCTTGGTGCTGAGGGTAAGAAATCAGTTGTTACCGGTGTGGAGATGTTCCGCAAGTTGCTTGACCAAGGTGAGGCAGGTGATAACGTAGGTTTGTTGCTCCGTGGTATCGACAAAGACGAGGTTCGTCGTGGTATGGTAATCACCCACCCAGGTGTTGTTAAACCATATAGCGAGTTCAAGGCTTCTGTTTATATCTTGAAGAAAGAGGAAGGTGGTCGTCACACTCCATTCCACAACCACTATCGTCCACAATTCTACATCCGTACAATGGACGTAACTGGCGAGATTTCTTTGCCAGAGGGTACTGAGATGGTAATGCCAGGTGACAACTTGGAGATTCAAGTTAAGTTGATCTACCCAGTTGCTTGCTCTGAGGGTCTTCGTTTCGCTATCCGCGAGGGTGGTCGTACCGTAGGTTCTGGTCAGATTACCAAATTGATTGACTAATATTTAAGTCAATGATAAATGATTGCCGAAGTTTCGGCTTCGGCAATCAACATACGGAAGTCTTCTAATGGTAAGAAAGCGGTCTCCAAAACCGTCAATGTGGGTTCGATTCCTGCCTTCCGTGCTTGTTACAAGACATAGCTTCCGTCTGACTTCGGCGCATGCTGAGGCCAGATGTTTGGCGCAAAAATAAGTACTAATAGAAAATAACTACTAATATGAAGTTTGTAGAAAACCTAAAAGAGTCTTACACGGAGTTGGTTCACAAGGTGAGCTGGCCTACGGGTAAGGAGTTGTCCAAGAGTGCAGTGCTAGTGTTGATTGCTTCCATAATACTGGCGCTCATCGTATGGCTCATGGATTTTTGCTTTGAGAAAATCATGACATTGATTTACGGCTTGTTCTAATCTATTAAACAAAGACTGAAGGATATGGCTGAGAACAATTACAAGTGGTACGTGCTCCGCGCGATTAGTGGAAAGGAAAACAAGGTAAAAGAGTATATCGAAGGTGCCTTGGTGACGAGTACGCTCTTCAAAGAGTATGTGTCGCAAGTCTTGATTCCTACTGAGAAGGTGGTAGCATTACGTGGAAACAAGCGCGTTGTAAAAGAGCGCAATATGTTGCCAGGTTATGTATTGGTAGAGTGTAACTTGACCGATGAGTGCTATCCATTGTTGCGTAACATTCCTAATGTGTTGGGTTTTTTGAGCGACGGTAAGTCAACTATCAAACCCAAACCAGTAACACAAGCCGAGATCAATCGATTGGTAGGCAATGTGGACGAGGCTGCTATAGAGGCAGTATTGGATGAGACGTACTTGGTGGGCGAGCGCGTGAAGGTAACCGATGGTCCTTTCAATGGTTTTGAGGGTGTGATTAATGAGGTTAGCCAAGAGAAACGCAAACTCAAAGTGGTTGTAACAATCTTCGATCGTCAGACTCCATTGGAGTTGGGTTACGATCAGGTAGCAAAGGAGTAGGAGGCACTGTTACGGGCCGTTGTACTACTCGATAGTTTCTAATCAATAAAACTATTAACAAAGTAAAACAAACAAAGAATTATGGCTAAAGAAATTGCTGGATTTATTAAGCTCCAAATCAAGGGTGGCGCAGCTAACCCATCACCTCCAGTAGGCCCAGCGTTGGGTTCTAAGGGTGTGAACATTATGGAGTTTTGTAAACAATTCAATGCCAGAACGCAGGAAAAAGCAGGTAAGATTTTGCCTGTTGTAATTACTGTTTACGCTGACAAGACATTTGATTTTATCGTAAAAACTCCTCCTGTAGCAGTACAGTTGAAGGAAGCTGCTAAGGTTAAGAGTGGTTCTAACCAACCTAACCGTAACAAAGTGGCTACCATCACCGAGGAGCAAGTAGTTGCAATAGCAACCGATAAGATGGTCGATTTGAACTGCTTTACCCTAGAAAGCGCCGTTAAGATGGTGAAAGGTACAGCACGTAGTATGGGTATTACCGTTAAATAATTAAACTTCAATCATTATTATGGCAAAATTGACAAAAAATCAAAAGCTTGCTGCTGAGAAGATTGAAGCAGGTAAGCTCTACACAGTAGCTGAGGCTGCTGCGCTCGTAAAAGAAATTACGACTACAAAGTTCGATGCAAGCGTAGATATTGATGTACGTCTGGGCGTGGACCCACGTAAAGCAAACCAAATGGTTCGTGGCGTGGTAAGCTTGCCAAACGGTACAGGTAAAGAAGTTCGCGTACTTGCATTGTGTACTCCCGACCAAGAAGCAGCTGCTAAAGAGGCAGGTGCAGACTATGTAGGTTTGGATGAGTATATCGAGAAGATCAAAGGCGGTTGGACAGACATTGACGTGATCATCACTCAACCTCAAATCATGGGTAAGATTGGTGCTCTGGGTCGTGTGCTTGGTCCTCGCGGTCTGATGCCTAACCCAAAATCAGGTACAGTAACCATGGATGTTGCTAAGGCTGTGAAAGAGGTTAAGCAAGGTAAGATTGACTTCAAGGTGGATAAATTTGGTATTGTACACACCTCAATTGGTAAGGTAAGCTTTACTCCAGAGGCAATTGCACAAAATGCTAACGAGTTTATCCAAACTCTCATCAAGTTGAAACCTGCAGTAAGCAAAGGTACTTATATCAAGAGTATTTATCTTTCCAGTACAATGAGTCAAGGTATTAAGGTTGACCCAAAATCAGCTGAGTAATTAATTTTAATTATTTAAGAGAATTATGAAGAAGGAAGATAAAACCGCGATTATTGCCCTCCTAGGTGAGCAACTCGAGCAATACTCTCATTTCTATATCACCAATATCGAAGGTTTGAACGCTGAGAAGACTAGCGCATTGCGTCGCGAGTGCTTTAAGCAAGACGTTAAACTGTTGGTGGCAAAGAATAGCTTGCTCCAAAAAGCTCTCGAGGCAAAGGGTATCGACGAGGCAATCTTTGCTGCGTTGAAAGGTAACACCGCTTTGATGCTCTCTAACACAGGTAACGCTCCTGCAAAATTAATCAAGGAGTTCACCAAGAAAGAGAAAAACAAAGAAGAGGCAAAACCACAATTGAAGGCAGCTTATGTAGAAGAAACAGTTTACGTAGGTGCACAAAACTTGGATTTCCTCGCTACCATCAAGTCAAAGAACGAGCTCATTGCAGACTTGGTTGCATTGCTCCAATCTCCTGCAAAGAACGTTGTTTCTGCACTCCAATCAGGAGGTACTACCATCCACGGCGTGTTGAAAACGCTGGGTGAACGCGCTGAATAATCAGCAAACCAAACTAATTAACATTAAAAAAATAACACTTTAAAATTATACAACAATGGCAGATTTGAAAGCTTTTGCTGAACAATTAGTAAACCTTACAGTTAAGGAAGTTAATGAACTCGCTCAAATTTTGAAAGAGGAGTATGGTATTGAACCAGCAGCTGCTGCAGTAGCAGTAGCAGCACCTGCAGCAGGTGGCGACGCTCCTGCAGCAGAGGAGAAAACATCTTTTGATGTAGTATTGAAATCAGCTGGTGCTAACAAGCTCCAAGTAGTTAAGGCTGTTAAAGAGCAAACCGGTCTTGGTTTGAAGGAAGCTAAGGACATCGTTGATGCAGCTCCTGCAAACGTTAAGGAAGGTGTTGACAAAGCTACAGCTGAGGCTCTCAAGAAAGCTCTTGAGGAGGTTGGCGCTGAGGTTGAACTCAAGTAATAATACCTACTTAATAGTGCTAGGTTTAGACCCTTTTTGGGGGTCTAAACCTTTTTCTCTGAATAGTGTATAATGTTGAAAAAATGTTAAACTCTGGTAAAATTTTTGCGGCATTGATTAAAATAGTATAAAAGTATTGCCATTTATTTAGATTTAAATAGTTTATTATCAGATAGTTATAACGTTTAAAACATATTAAAACCATAAAATTATATGGCAAAACAAAAACAAGACCAGCGAATCAATTTTTCGGCAATGCAAAAGCAGATGCCCTATCCTGATTTTCTGGAAATTCAATTGAAATCCTTCCATGATTTCTTCCAAATGGATTCTACTCCTGAGGTGCGTCATACGGAAGGTTTGTTTAAGGTGTTCTCGGAGAACTTCCCCATTCAAGACACACGTAACAACTTTACGTTGGAGTTCTTGGATTACCACATTGATCCTCCTCGTTATTCGATTGAGGAGTGTTTGCTCCGTGGATTGACCTATAGTGTGCCTTTGAAGGCAAAATTGTTCTTGACATGTACTGATCCTGATCACGAAGACTTTGAACCAGTATTGCAGGAGGTGTTCTTGGGTAATATCCCATATATGACTCCTAAAGGTACTTTCGTGATTAACGGTGCTGAACGTGTGATTGTAAGCCAGTTGCACCGTTCGCCAGGTGTGTTCTTCGGTACATCAATGCACTCTAATGGTACAAAGTTGTACTCTGCACGTATTATCCCATTCCGTGGTTCATGGATTGAGTTCGCGACAGATATCAACCGCGTAATGTATGCTTACATTGACCGTAAGAAGAAATTACCTGTAACCACATTGCTGCGTGCTATCGGTTTCGAGAGTGATAAGGATATCTTGGATTGCTTCGGCTTGGCAGAGGAAATCAAGTGTACTAAGGAGAACTTGGAAGCGGTCGTAGGTCGTACTTTGGCAGGAAACGTGTTGAAAGCATGGACCGAAGATTTCGTGGATGAGGATACTGGTGAGGTGGTTACCATTGAGCGTAATGAGGTTATCATTGAGCGTGAGACCGTTCTGACTGAAGAATTGTGTGAGGAAATCCTTGAATCTCGCACTAAGACCATCTTGCTCCACAAGGAAGAGGCAAACGAGTCTGATTTCTCTATCATCTTCAACACCTTGCAAAAGGACCCTTCTCACTCAGAGAAAGAGGCAGTGTTGTACATCTATCGTCAATTGCGTAATGCAGAGCCTGCTGATGATGCTACAGCTCGTGAGGTGATTCAAAACTTGTTCTTCTCAGAGAAACGTTATGATTTGGGTGAGGTAGGACGTTACCGTATCAACCGCAAGTTGAATATGGAAATTCCTATGGAGACTCGTACCTTGACCAAGGAGGATATGATTGAGATTATCAAGTACTTGGTTGAGCTTATCAACTCCAATGCAGAGGTGGATGATATTGACCACTTGAGTAACCGTCGTGTACGTACCGTAGGTGAGCAATTGTACAACCAATTTGGTATAGGTCTGGCTCGTATGGCTCGTACTATTCGTGAGCGTATGAACGTGCGTGACACCGAAGTGTTTACTCCAACCGACTTGATCAATGCTAAGGCTATCTCTAGCGTTATCAACTCCTATTTTGGTACTAACGCGTTGTCTCAATTTATGGACCAACAAAACCCATTGGCTGAGATTACTCACAAGCGTCGTATGTCAGCTCTTGGTCCTGGTGGACTTAGCCGTGACCGTGCAGGTTTCGAGGTGCGTGACGTACACTATACTCACTATGGTCGTTTGTGCCCAATTGAGACTCCTGAAGGTCCGAACATCGGTTTGATTTCGTCGCTTTGTATCTATGCTAAGATTAATAATCTCGGTTTCATTGAGACCCCATATCGTAAGGTAGAGAATGGTCAAGTGAACTTGAACAACGAGGATGTTGCATACTATACTGCCGAAGATGAAGAAAGTGCAATCGTAGCACAAGGTAATGCTCCATTGGATAAGGATGGTAAGTTTATTCGCACGAAGGTAAAATCTCGTTTTGAGGCAGATTTCCCAGTAGTAGCTCCTTCTGAGGTGAACTTGATGGACGTATCTCCATCGCAGATTGCTTCTATTGCTGCTTCTTTGATTCCATTCTTGGAGCACGATGATGCTAACCGTGCGTTGATGGGATCGAACATGATGCGTCAGGCAGTTCCATTGCTGCGCAACGAGGCACCTATCGTAGGTACAGGTATCGAAGGTCAGTTGATCCAAGACTCTCGTACACAAGTTGTGGCAGAGGGCAATGGTGTAGTAACCTATGTAGATGCTGACAAGATTGTTATCAACTACGCTCGTAATAAAGAGGAAGAATTCATCTCATTTGAATCTTCAGAGAAAGAATACAAATTACCTAAGTTCCAACGTACCAACCAAAATACTACTATCGACCTCCGTCCTATCGTTCGCAAAGGTGATAAGGTGGTTGAAGGACAAATCCTTACCGAGGGTTATGCAACTGAGAATGGTGAGTTGGCACTTGGTAAGAACTTGAAGGTAGCATACATTCCTTGGAAGGGTTACAACTACGAGGATGCTATCGTGCTGAGCGAACGCATTGTTCGTGAGGATATGTTTACTTCTGTACACGTGGTAGAGCAACTCTTGGAAGTGCGCGAAACCAAGCGTGGTATGGAAGAGTTTACCGCAGATATTCCAAACGTGAGCGAGGAAGCTACCAAGGATTTGGATGAGAACGGTATTATTCGTATCGGTGCTCACATCAATCCAGGTGATATCATCGTGGGTAAAATCACTCCTAAGGGAGAGTCGGATCCTTCTCCAGAAGAGAAACTGTTGAAGGCTATCTTCGGTGATAAAGCAGGTGATGTGAAGGATGCTTCACTGAAAGCTACTCCATCGCTCAGCGGTGTGGTCATTGGTAAGAACCTCTATAAGAAAGCTATCAAAGATCGTAAGCAAAAGCTTGAGGATCGTGAGACAATGGCTAAACTAGATGCTCAGTTCCAAGCTAATGTTGCTAAATTGAAGACCCAATTGGTGGATAAGTTGGTAGTTCTGCTTAAGAAACATGAGTCGGCTGGCGTGAAGGACTATGTGAACGCTACTGTTATTGAGAAGGGGTTGGCATTTACTGCTGAACGCTTGCAAAACATTGACTACATGTCAGTAATGTTGGCTTCTTGGACAGAGGATGAGCACACCAACGATCTCGTTTGTCGTTGTATCATGAACTATATCGCTAAGCACAAAGAGATGGATGCTCAGCTCAAACGCGAGAAGTTCAACCTCACTATCGGCGATGAGTTGCCAAATGGTATCATTGAGATGGCTAAGGTATATATCGCTAAACGTCGTAAGATCCGCGTAGGTGATAAGATGGCTGGTCGTCACGGTAACAAGGGTATTGTTTCTAAGATTGTTCGCGTAGAGGATATGCCATTCTTGGCGGATGGTACTCCTGTGGATATCGTACTGAACCCACTGGGTGTGCCTTCTCGTATGAACATCGGTCAGATCTTCGAGGCAGTTCTTGGTTGGGCAGGTCACGAGTTGGGCGTTAAGTTTGCTACTCCTATCTTCGATGGCTGTACTTTGGATTCGCTCAACGAATGGACGGATAAGGCTGGTCTCCCACGTGCAGGTAAGACACAATTGTACGATGGTGGTACTGGCGAGGCATTCGACCAAATGGCAACCGTGGGTGTGACCTACTTTATGAAGCTTGGTCACATGGTTGATGATAAGATGCACGCTCGTTCTATCGGTCCTTACAGTTTGATTACTCAACAACCATTGGGTGGTAAAGCTCAGTTCGGTGGTCAACGTTTTGGTGAGATGGAGGTTTGGGCACTTGAGGCACACGGTGCTGCTCATATCCTGCAAGAGATCCTCACAGTTAAGTCAGACGACGTAACAGGTCGTGCACGTACATACGAGGCAATCGTTAAGGGCGAAGCAATGCCTACACCTGGTTTGCCAGAGTCACTCAACGTATTGTTGCACGAGTTGCAAGGTCTCGCTCTCTCAATCACAATGGAATAAAATTCAAGAATTATGGCTTTTAAACAAGATAATAAGAAAAACGGTTTCTCCCGCATCTCCATCGGACTCGCTTCTCCAGATGAGATTATGCGCCTTAGTTCGGGAGAGATTCTCAAACCTGAGACCATCAACTATCGTACCTACAAGCCTGAACGCGATGGTTTGTTCTGCGAGCGCATCTTTGGTCCTACTAAGGATTATGAGTGCCATTGCGGTAAGTACAAACGTATTCGTTACAAAGGTATTGTCTGCGAGCGTTGCGGTGTAGAGGTAACCGAGAAGAAAGTGCGCCGTGAGCGTATGGGACACATCAAGTTGGTGGTTCCTGTTACACATATTTGGTATCTCCGTTCGTTGCCTTCCAAGATGGCAGCGCTTCTTGGAGTTCCTACCAAGAAATTAGATTCAGTGGTTTACTACGAGAAGTATATCGTTCTCCAAGCGGGTGTACTCGCTGGCCAAGAGATAGATGGCGAAATTGTAGAAAACAAGATGCTCCTCGACGAGGATCAATACATAGAGTTGATGGGTCGTCTTCCACAAGACAACCAATTGCTTGATGACACCGATCCTGATAAGTTCATCGCTAAGATGGGTGCTGAAGCTATCGAAGAGTTGCTGATGGGTCTTGACCTCGACGCGCTCAGCTTCGAGCTTCGTGACCGTGCTAATAGCGACTCTTCTATGCAACGCAAAGCTGAAGCTTTGAAGCGCTTGCAAGTGGTAGAGAACTTCCGCGCTAGCAAGGGTAAGAACCGTCCAGAGTGGATGGTGTTGCGTGTCATCCCTGTGACTCCTCCTGAGTTGCGTCCGCTCGTTCCACTGGATGGTGGTCGCTTCGCAACCTCTGACCTCAACGACCTCTATCGTCGCGTAATCATTCGTAACAACCGTCTGAAACGCCTCGTAGAGATCAAGGCACCAGATGTGATTCTCCGCAACGAGAAACGTATGCTCCAAGAGGCAGTGGATTCACTTTTCGACAATAGCAAGAAGACTACCGCTATCAAGTCTGACGCTAACCGTCCTTTGAAATCACTCTCTGACTCGCTCAAGGGTAAACAAGGTCGTTTCCGTCAGAACTTGCTCGGTAAACGTGTGGACTACTCTGCTCGTTCGGTAATCGTTGTAGGTCCAGAGTTGAAGATGCACGAGTGCGGTTTGCCAAAAGATATGGCTGCTGAGCTCTACAAACCATTCATCATCCGCAAACTCATTGAGCGCGGCATCGTGAAGACGGTTAAGTCTGCTAAGAAGATCATCGACCGCAAAGAGCCAGTCGTATTCGATATCCTCGAAAACGTAATGAAGGGTCACCCAGTGCTCCTCAACCGTGCTCCTACCTTGCACCGTCATGGTATCTTGGCTTTCCAACCACGTATGATCGAGGGTAAGGCCATCCAATTGCACCCACTGGCTTGTGCCGGTTTCAACGCCGACTTCGACGGTGACCAAATGGCTGTGCACTTGCCACTTAGCAACGAGGCAATCCTTGAGGCACAACTCCTCATGCTTGGTTCGCACAACATCCTTGACCCTGCTAACGGTAACCCAATTACCGTACCTTCTCAGGATATGATTCTCGGTCTTTACTATATTTCTAAACCACGCACGGGCGTGAAGGGTGAAGGCCTCACATTCTATTCTCCTGAGGAGTGCGAGATCGCGCTCAACGAAGGCAAAGTGGATATCCACGCTAACGTGAAAGTGCGTATCTTGGACAAACGTACCAACACTACTTCATTGGTAGAGACTACTCCTGGTCGTGTGCTCGTTAACCACTTCGTACCAGAAGAGGTTGGGTATCAAAACGTTACTCTCGGCAAGAAAGCCGTTAAGAATATCATTACTGATGTCATCAAAACTTGTGGTGTAGCTCGTACCGCTCTCTTCTTGGACAACATCAAGGACCTCGGTTACAAGATGGCGTTTAAGGGTGGTCTTAGCTTCAACCTCAACGATATCCTTATTCCAGAGGAGAAGAACGAGTTCGTTGCTAAGGGTAACCAAACCGTAGAAGAGGTGACCGAACTCTATATGGAAGGTCTCATGACCGACAACGAGCGTTACAACAAGGTCGTTGCTGCTTGGGGTGAGGTCGATGCACAAGTGACCAAAGTCCTCATGCAACACATGAAAGAGGCCGACCAAGGTTTCAACTCTGTGTACATGATGATGGATTCTGGTGCCCGTGGTTCACAACAACAGATCAAACAGCTCGCTGGTATGCGTGGTCTGATGGCGAAACCACAAAAGGCAGGTGTAGCAGATAGCCGCCAAACTATTGAGAACCCAATTCTCTCTAACTTTAAGGAAGGTCTGAGCGTGCTTGAGTACTTTATCTCTACCCACGGTGCGCGTAAGGGTCTTGCCGATACCGCGTTGAAGACTGCCGATGCAGGTTACTTGACTCGTCGTCTTGTGGACGTTTCTCACGACGTCATCATCAACGAGGAGGACTGCGGTACATTGCGTGGTTTGACCGCTCGTGCGGTGAAGCAAAACGACGTGGTTGTGGCTTCATTGACCCAACGTATCTTGGGTCGTGTCAGTGTTCACGATATCTATGACCTCGAGGGCAACCTCATCGTGGCTTCTGGCGAAGAGATTCGCGAGGCAGCATGCGAAGCTATCGAAGCTGCTGGTATTGAGGCAGTTGAGATTCGTTCTGTACTCACTTGCGAGGCCAAACATGGTGTCTGCGCGAAGTGCTACGGTCGCAACCTTGCTACCCGTAAGATGGTGCAGAAGGGTGAAGCTGTCGGCGTGATCGCAGCGCAAGCTATTGGTGAGCCAGGTACACAGTTGACATTGCGTACCTTCCACTCTGGTGGTGTCGCTGGTAATGCAGCTACTCAAAACACCTACGCTATCCCAGCTAATGGTCGCATTGAGATCGACGACCTCCGTACTATAACCACCGACGCTGGTGAGGTAGTTGTAGTGAGCCGTCTGAATGAGATGCGTCTTGTGGACGAGAACACAGGTGTTGTATTGACTACTTTCAATATCCCTTATGCTTCCAAACTCTTCATCACTCCAGGTGAGTCTTACGAGAAGGGTACCAAGGTTTGCGAATGGGATCCATATAAGGCAGCGTTGATTATCGAGCAAGCTGGTCGCCTCCAATACGAAGACGTTATTGAGGGTGTAACTGCTAAGACCGAGGTTGACGACCAAACAGGTAAGAAAGAGGTGACTATCACCGAAACTAAGGACAAAACCAAGATGCCATCTGCGCATATCCTTGATGCTGAGGGCAATATCTTGCGTACTTACAACCTCCCAGTGAAGGCATTGCTCGTCAACGAGGATGGCGCTGAGGTGAAGGTCGGTGATTCACTCTTCACACAAACACGTTCGTTCGGTACTGCAGGCGATATCACGGGTGGTCTTCCACGTGTTACCGAGCTCTTCGAGGCACGTAACCCATCCAACCCAGCTATCGTGGCTGAGATCGATGGTGAGGTGACCTTCGGACGTATCAAACGTGGTAACCGTGAGCTCACCATCACCAGCAAATTGGGTGAAGTGAAGTCTTATCTCATTCCACTGGGTAAGCAAATCCTCGTTCAAGAGGGCGACTATGTTCGCGCAGGTGTAGCTCTCTCTGACGGTGCTATCACTCCTAACGATATCCTTGCTATCCAAGGTCCTACTGCGGTGCAAGACTATATCGTCAACGAGGCACAATCGGTTTACCGTATGCAAGGTGTGGAGATCAACGACAAGCACTTCGAGATTATCGTTCGCCAAATGATGCGTAAGGTAGAGATCCAAGACGCAGGTGATACACGTTATCTTGAGAAGCAAATCGTAGATAAGATTGACTTCCTTGAGGAGAACGACCGTATCTGGGGCAAGAAAGTGGTAACCGACGCAGGTGAGAGCGAGACTCTCAAAGCTGGTCAAATCGTTACCGCACGTCGCCTCCATGATGAGAACTCTTCACTCCGTCGTAAGGATAAGAAACTCGTGGTTGCTCGTGATGCGATGTGTGCTACCGCCAGCCAAGTGCTCCAAGGTATCACTCGCGCTGCTCTGGCTACCAAGTCCTTCATGTCGGCTGCTTCCTTCCAAGAGACTACCAAGGTGCTCAACGAAGCGGCTATCCAAGGCAAGGTGGACTACCTCGATGGTATGAAGGAGAACGTTATCTGCGGTAACTTGATTCCTGCAGGTACTGGTCTTCGCGAGTTCCAACACATCAGCGTGCACAATGCTGAGGAGTACGCAGCTATCCAAGCTGCACGTGCAGCAGCGGCAGCTGAGGCACAACTCCGCCAAGAGGAACTCAACGAACTCTAATTCCATAATTTAAATAATCAATACCTCTCTACTGTCATGGTAGGGAGGTATTTTTTATGATTTGTTTCTAAAAATGATGTAGAAAATTGCATATTTCAGAGAAATATAGTACCTTTGTAGTCCCTAATATTTTTTGTTCAATTAATTACTTGTATGCGTTTTCAACGGCTGATCATATTTGTTTGTTTGCTGTTCTCTCCGCTATTAGCGGTTGCGCAGTATGATCGTGTAGCAATTGATTCTATGAATACTGCTATTCGTGAGTATCGTCATTCGGTACGTCAAGAAATTCGTGATTATCGGGATTCTATTCGCGATGTAAAGCGTTATTCATATGATTCCGTCCGTCATGAACTACGTGTAGGATGGGGAGATCAACTATTTGAGACATTGGTGTGGTATAATCAACCTCATCCTACCATTTATCCAGAATCCTATATAGGACAATATGAAGAGCGATATCGTTATACGCAACATTGGTTCGCGGAGTATCAGTATCGTGTGCGCTATTGGTTTAATATCGGAGCTATGATAGATTATAGCGGCGTTGTTTGGGATAAGGTACACCGCAAGGGAACAGGCGAAGAAGTTAAGCGAGACAAAAATTGTAACTTCCACAATATAGCCATTATGGCCACAGCGCGTTTTACATATATGCACTCCAAATATGTGTCCCTATATTCGGGATTAGGAGTAGGTTTGAATATCAATACTGGTTCCGAATTAGATTACCGCGGTCGTAAGACGGTGCTAGCTCCTGCACTAAACCTCACTGTTCTAGGAATGACTGTCGGTAACGAAAAGTGGTTCGGTGCAGTGGAATTTGGCGGGTTATATTCGCTAATGAATATCCACGAAGTCTATTTGGCGGGCTCACGAATGTTTACCCTATCAGTAGGGCATAGATTTTAGATAATAGAGAGAGTATGAAGCGTAATATTATTTTTATTCAGCTGTTTCTTCTTTTGCTGACAGGATGCTATAAAGGCGACGTGCAGTATGTGGATTTCTCCGATTTAAATATGGCGGAGAATACTACCTTCCGTGTAACAGCGCAAAAGACCACCAACCTGCAAGATTTGAGCAACGATCCAGAATGGTTGGAGTTAGTCGGAATCGTAGATACTACCACCGCACCGCAAACGAATGTTGCAGGGATAAAACCTCAGCAACGTGCAACGTCAACATCCGTAGCGGGTATCATGCAAGAATTGTTGGATTTTAGCAAAACGACTGTTGCAGTAGAGTTGAGTGGTATATATAAGTCTGTGGATGTAGATGACCAACCAATTTGGTTGTCTGGAAAAGTGATCTTGCCAGCAAAAGGCCCGATTAAACGATATATATTGGTATCACACTATACTATTGCGAGCAATAAAGAAGCACCAAGTAATATATTTTCATTGGAAGGATTGCTCGTGAAGTTAGGTTATGCATTGATTATTCCCGATTACATAGGATATGGTGTTACTACAGACAAAGTGCACCCCTATTTGGTGATGGAAATCACAGCGCGTAATGTGCTAGATATGTACTACGCGGTAGTGCCATTTTTAGAAAAAGCAGGTTGCGCGCCCGAGCACGATGATATATACTTGATGGGCTATTCGCAGGGTGGTGCCACCACGATGGCGGTTCAGCATGAGATAGAGCTTAATGACCAACCTATCAAGATTCGCCGTGTGTTCGCAGGTGGAGGACCATATGATATCAAATATACCTACGATCAGTTTGTGGAAACCAATTGGGCTTCTTACCCATGCGCAGTACCTATCATGATGCAAGGAATGGTTGTGGGTAATAAACTTAATTTGGATATGAGTACCATGATGGCAAGCAATATCTACGAAAACTTGGATCATTGGGTAAATAGCAAACTTTATACAACCAATCAAATTAATGTTCTGATAGGCACGAACGTAACGAGCGATTTGCTTACTGAATTAGGTCGGGACCGTACTAGTAAAGAGGTTTCGGAACTCTATAAGGCCATGACGGAGAACTCAATTCTTACATATTCATGGACGCCGAAAGCTCCCGTATTCATGTTCCATTCAATGGATGATGATGTAGTGCCATTTGAGAATGCGATGCGTGCTAAAAGTAAATGGAAAAATGCGAATATCCAATATAGTTTTGGTCACTATGGCAATCATCAGTTAGGATGTGTTCGATTTATTTATACAGTACAAACGTTATTAGAGAATGACGAGAAAGAAGAAAATGGCAATTTTAGTTTCTAATATAGGATCTTGCTTTATGACAAGGGTACGTAAGCATGGTAATCTTGGTCTTTTAGCATTAGTAGTAGGTTGGTGGATTATAAGTTTTTCCGCATGTAATCCAGATGTAGTGGCACATACTGAAGATGTAGAAATCACTATTGCTGTAGAGCAAGTGTCGGCAGGTTTTGCGCAGGTTCGTTTTTCTACAAACAAAGAAGCATTTTATTTAATAAGTATTCAACCTACACAAGAGGGTGTTGACCCACAAAAGATAGCCAAGACATTTATGTTACTGTCCTTGGATAGTGCATATGCGGACTACCTATATTGGCGTAATAAGCAATTGCAGCAGCATATACCTTTCGTAGCTGACTTCTCTTCTCATTCATTGCAGTATGGTGATATCAAACATTTCTTCACCCTGCTTCAACCTAGCACCGAATATTGGATTTATGCCTTTGTAGTGGATCCAAAAACGAATAAACCTGCAGGCAAACTATTCTTAGAAACAATAACTACCGATAGTACAAGCACAATACCTTTGCAATTTGAATATCGAGTAGATGGCTATTGGGATTATATTTATCCCGTTGATTCGACTGGAGAAATCGTTTCTACGATTCCTTGGGTATGTGAAACGATAGATAGTGTAAGTATTCGTGAAGGTGGTTGGCGCGTACCAGGAGAATATTTCTTTAGCCGCTTTAAGGATGTGTATTACGAAGATTATGAGCGTATTTTATATGGTATCTATGCGCACAATAATGATGGTGTAGGCGATGGAACTTCTTCTACTTATTTCCAAGAAGGAGTGACTTATTACACGGGTATGGCAGCTTTGGATGCTCCACTAGTATTCCCATTGCCAAGGCATATCTACAATATCTATCGCTTTACCTGGCATGGTGATAGCACCAATTTTTACCTAACTCCCGCTCAAAGCCTAGATGGCTCTTGGTAATCCCTACATCGGATCCACGTCGGGTAGGATGATAGTCCCTTTGCAAGCCGATTGTTGTTGCACGAAGCCGATATGTTCACGCACCAACTCTTTGGCACGCACGATATTCGCATTCGCCTCAATCGTCAAACGAATCTGCCGCACATACATATTCTGCGTGCGAGCCACACTTGGCAAGATAACTCCCGAAACGCGACTCCCAAACACCTGCTGCAATCGCTGTTGCAACATACTGCTTGCTGCGGTCAGTCGTTGCATATCGCGGTGCTTCAGCGTCAGCATAATCATGCGATGATAGGGTGGGAAACCAAACGTCTTTCTTTCGGCTATCTGCTCCAAGTAAAGTCCCTGATAATCATGCGCGATCAAGTGTTGGTACAAACTATTCTTCGGGTCGAATGTCTGAATCATCACCTCACCCTGACTGCCCGTTCTACCTGCACGACCACTCACCTGTTCCAGCATCTGAAACGCATGCTCGTAGCTCCTAAAGTCAGGTTGGTTCAATAGCGAATCTGCTTGCAATACTGCCACCAGACTCACATCATTGAAGTGCAAACCCTTTGTAACCATCTGAGTACCAATCAGTATATCGACTTCATGCTTAGCAAAGCGATCAATAATCGTTTGGTAGGCATCTTTCTTTCGGGTTGAATCCAAGTCCATACGCAGCACGCGTGCCTCGGGGAATAGCCCTTGTATCTCTTCCTCCAGTCGTTCGGTACCAAATCCCTGCGTGCGGTACTCTGTCTTGCATTTTGGGCAATGACTTGGAGCACTGATGCTGTGTCCACAGCAGTGACAAACCAAGGTGCGATTGGCTTTGTGATAGGTCATACTCACATCGCAGTTCGGGCATTTAGGCACTTCGCCACAACTTGGGCACTGCAAGAATGGCGCATACCCTCTGCGGTTCTGAAACAATATAACTTGCTTACCCTTAGCCAGTTCCTCGCGTATCCTATCTACCAATGGATCAGCAAAATGCCCATACATCTCTTTGCGATGATACTGACGTTGCAAGTCTATCATTGTGATTTTTGGTAGTTGCAATCCCTGAAAACGCTCTGTCATCTCCACCAAACCATATTTCCCACTCAATGCGTTGTGATAACTCTCAATGGATGGAGTAGCCGTACCCAGCAGCACTTTCGCACCATACCACTGCGCCATCATAATGGCTGCGCTTCGCGCATGATAACGTGGTGCAGGGTCTTGTTGCTTGTAACTGGGCTCATGCTCCTCATCCACAATAATCAACCCCAACTCACTGAATGGCAAGAAGATAGCTGACCGCGCACCCAATATGAGCCTGCCTTTCGCCTCTCGCCTTTCGCCTTTCGCCTCTTCTCCTATAGGCCTTTGGCCGTCCCATAGGGCATCGCCCGTCCCATAGGGCTCTGCCCGTCCAATATCCAGCGTGCCGTGGCACGTATGATAAATCTCTACTCGCTCCGCATTGCTAAACTTCGAATGATACACCACCAGTCTATCCCCAAACACGGCCTGCAAACGGTCTGTCAATTGGGTAGTCAATGCAATCTCTGGCACCAGATACAGTACCTGTTTGCCTTGTTGAAGGACTTCTTCAATGAGATGGATATATACCTCTGTTTTGCCGCTGGAGGTTACGCCATGTAGCAATGTCACATTCTTCTCTTGCCAACTCTTTCGTATCTCCTCTATTGCTCTACTTTGCTGACTATCAAGGGTATGTGGCTTTTGTGTCTCGCCTTTGTATTGGCGCAAACGCGAGATAGGTCGCTCTTCTTCAAGGAATATCCCCTTGTCAATCAATGTCCGCAGAATCGCACCGCTCACTCCAGTTTGCTCCAGCAGCAAACGCCTCTCCACTTGATAATTCTGCGCCAATCGAAGGAAATCTCGCACCAATTGTTCTTGTTTCTTGGCGCGTTTCAGTTCCCCGAGCAACTGCTCTTGTGCTTCTTGTGCTAGATAGGCAGGTGCCAATTGTATGTATTGTGTAGTTGCTGCGCTGTAGTTGTCATCAATGATTTCAGAGGGTAGGGCAGCAGCCATCACCTCTCCCAGAGTGCACATGTAATAGCTTGAAAACCATTCCCATAACTTTATTTGCTCTGCCGTAACGATAGGTGTCTCATCCACTATTTGCAACACATCGCGCACTTTCACATTGGCTGGCAACTCCCCTTCGTGCTTGCGATAGATGATACCAATGACACTCTTCTTCCCCAGCGGCACCAGTACCCTACAACCAATCACATCTCTTCCCCCTTGAAGGGGGATTGAGGGGGTCCTATAGGTATAAACATCCGCAATTGCTAACGGCAGAATAATATCGTAGAGTGATTGGTTCGTCATTTGCTGCAAAGGTACGACAAAAAATACACATGTGCAAGTAAACGAACACTTTTTTATAAGAAAACAATAGATTTGCAATCGTGTTGTAGCTTATCTTTCGATTAAATAGTCGAAGAACTATGTCTTTCCGCTATAAACTACGGTTGATATACGATAGATATACGTTAGATATACGTTAGATACACGATAGATAAGTATAGGTGTACCATGGTAGTAGCGACCAATCTCCAATAGGCGGAACGCCGTTCCATAGCCCTTAGGGCGTCCATTATCCAGAAAATAGCGATTTTTTCGCCATTTTCTTGCACATCCGCAAATTTTGTTGTACCTTTGCACCGCAAAGCCAAACAATCGGTTTTGCAGACATATTAACATTGCATTACTATTATTTCGCGTTCAAGAAAAAAGCCTGAGAAACTGATTTCTTATAAGTCGGAATAAAAGCGTTGTTGGGTATCCTGACAATTCTGTTTAACCAAAATAACTTGTACCTATAGGTATGAGCTTACTTGTGGTTAAACAGGGTTTCTTCTCAGGCTTCCCTTGAACGCGAAGGTAAACTCATACCTTTTTTATTTCACTTAACGGATTGATAGTAAGCATAATTACTATCAATCTATGTTACAACAGATTAAATCTTATCTATCCAAAGGCAACCGTGCACAATGGTGTTTTTTTGTGCTATTCGCATTAACAATCTTTCTTCAATGTTGCTTGTTTCATTGGTTAGCATTCCACTCTATTTTGATTTCTTCCTTGTGGAAGAATCCGATGGCTTTTTGGGCATTCTATCTCCCCAAGATTAGTATATCCTTATTTATAGCGAGCTTTGTCTTTCTTTTCAAACATAAAGGTTGGACAATCATCACTTCACTCTTTATAAATGTATGGATTATAACAGAACTAATATATAGCCGTGCTAATTCGATATTTTTAGATGCTTATTCAATGACGTTAATAGAAAACATGGTTGGCTTTTGGGATAGCATATTGACCTTTGTATATATTCAAGATATTGTATTAGTAATTCCAACTATAATATTGATATTCGCATTCTCCATATTTATCAATCACGGATGTCATTGGAGGAATTTTGTTGTTTGTATTTGTTCCTCTTTAATCTTAAATGGTATTGGCTTAAATACATTATATAATTATAATTTAAAATGGCGTACCATGGAGGATGGTATGATAGATCAATCTTACAAATACACCCTTAATCCATTTGGAAAGAATATTAGAAATATAGTAGGAGAAGGTTGGGTACAAGACGGAACGATTACAAAATATATTACTCATTTATCTGTCATACATCACTTTATATTGAATGTAGTCGATATGATAAAATTAGAAGATAACAATTTCGAATTACCAACAAAAGATGAAGATAGATTAGTTAATGACTTTATATATTTAGGATTACAAGATTCTATAACACCATCCAATCCTTTGATCTTATGTTTAATAGAAAGTTTCGAAACATGGGCGATATCACTTGAAACAACACCAAATCTTTATAAAGAAATTTCAACAAATCAGAATCTACTATATTGTCCTCATATTATTAGTCAACGTAGAGCAGGAAACTCTGCCGATGGACAAATGATTGTAAATACTGGTTTGCTACCTTTACAAGAAGGAGCTGCTGTTTTCCGATTTCCATTTAATAAATATCCTTCGTTAAGCAGTTTATATGAAAGTTCCATTGGAATATTTCCACATGAGTTGGGTGCGTGGAATCAGCGATATATGAATCAATCTTATGAAATTGATTCAGGTATTGTAGTCAGCAGTTCCGATAAAATAATATTTCCGAAGATTATTGAACTATCTCAATCTAATGATTATATTTTAGCATTAACGATGTCAACTCATGCGCCTTTCAATACATATGCTGATAGTTCCAAATTATACTTATCAGAAGAATTGCCAGAAACACTGCGTAAATATTTAAAGTGTATCAATGTTATGGATGAAGGTCTTGGTATTTTATTAGATGCTTGGCATTCAAACGAGAAAATACATAATTCCACAATCGTGATTACATCGGATCATAATATATTTAAAGAAGGAGAGTTTAATTGGTTTCATGGAAGTAATGAAAACTTAAATAAGTCTATAAATGGTTTTTGTCCATTAGTTATTATTTCTCCCAAACTAGATAATAACATATACATATCAGACACTTTATATCAAATGGATATTTATCCTACAATTCTTCATTTAATTGGTTGTGAAGATTATTATTGGAAAGGATTTGGAGTTAATCTATTAGATTCTGTTGCTCGAAATAACAGACCTATTAGCGAACAAGAAGCGTTTGTTTTGTCAGATAAAATCATTCGTGCCAACTGGTTTGAATCATTTGTAAAATAGATTACTGTTACTTCTTTAAACAACAAATCCGCATAACCGAACAATCAAGTCGGTTATGCGGATTGTTTGCTTATGTTGACTATCTTGAATAAACTATAAATATCAACTGAAATCCAAAAATATTGCCATAAATTTGGAATATAATCCAAAAATATTGCCATAAATTTGGAAAATAAAGAAAAAATGATTACCTTTGCAGCGTTTTTCAAGGAAAACTAAATAAGATAATCCATAAAACTCAATCGCTATGATACAACGAACGCTGCAAAATGTATTGACACACTACATTGGAAAAGGTAAAGCCATTCTGTTGATTGGCGCACGACAAGTAGGAAAATCTACCCTGTTTCGTATGATGACACAGTCTATGCCTGAGGATAATATCCTATGGCTCAACTGTGACATGCAAAGTGTGCGTGATATGCTGTATAATCCCTCGCTTGCAGGCTTACAAGTGCTGATAAATAACAAATCGGTAGTGGTGATTGATGAGGCACAGCGCGTGGAGAATATAGGATTGACCCTCAAAGTGATAGTAGATAATTTCCCTACCATTCAGCTGTTAGTTACTGGTTCGTCTGCACTAGATTTACACAGCAAAATCAATGAACCACTGACAGGGCGCAA
This sequence comes from uncultured Bacteroidales bacterium, assembly GCA_937891975.1. Classification (GTDB taxonomy): domain Bacteria; phylum Bacteroidota; class Bacteroidia; order Bacteroidales; family Paludibacteraceae; genus Colicola. The sequence goes on along the minus strand of CALAUA010000007.1, from coordinate 8,960 downwards.
AATAGAATATCATCTATTCCCTCTCTCTACAGGAGAACTATATGCAGCGAAAGGGTTAATTACTACCAGTGAAATGCTGGAGACGCGTTTGATATATGGCAGTTATCCCGATGTGCTATTTGGTAGTCTTCCGCCCGAAAAGGCTTTGATGGAGTTGACGGAAAGCTATCTCTACAAAGACATATTGGATTTAGAGGGCATGCGCAAACCTGCTGTGCTACAAAAGTTATTAGTGGCATTGGCTTTGCAAATTGGTAGCGAAGTGTCGTACAATGAACTGAGCAAGACGGTAGGTGTAGATAGCAAAACAGTAGAAAAATATATTGACATTTTGGAGAAATGCTATATTGTATTCCGTTTGAATAGTTTCAATAGAAATATCCGAACAGAGCTAACTAAGGGAAAAAAGATATATTTTTATGACCTAGGCGTTCGAAATGCGGTACTGCAAGCCTTTGCCCCACTAGAATTGCGACAAGATAAAGGGGCATTATGGGAGAACTTCTTTATAGCAGAGCGCATGAAATATAATCATTATTCCGACCGTTTGGTAAGGTCCTACTTTTGGCGAACTACAGAAAAACAAGAGATTGATTATATCGAAGAGTCAAATGGTGAATTACATCTGTTCGAGATGAAATGGAACGAAAAGAAGCAATCAGCCAAAATACCTAACCAGTTTATCGAACAATATCACCCACAAAAAACAGATGTGATAACTACTGCAAACTACCTATCTTATTTGATATAACTTATTGCTCTGCTTTCTCTGCTGCCAACGCTTTCTCGTAGCAAGCACGGCAGAGTGGTTCGTAACTCTCGGTTTCACCAAGCAACACACGCTTGTCGCTGTTGACGGTACGGTGGCTGACATACGCCAAATCACCACAATGCACGCAGATAGCGTGGGTCTTATACACATCGTCTGCGATGGCCATCAACGCTGGCATAGGACCGAAAGGCACACCCTTGAAGTCCATATCCAAGCCCGCACAGATGACACGAATACCGCGGCGAGCCAACTCGTTGGCTACTTCCACAATGCCCATATCGAAGAATTGTGCCTCGTCGATGCCGACTACATCTACGTCGTTCGCCATCAGCAGGATATTCTGGCTGCTATCCACAGGTGTGGACTGAATAGCATTGCGGTCGTGACTGACTACTTCGGCTTCGCTATAGCGCACGTCAATAGCGGGCTTGAAGATTTCTACTTTCAGTTTGGCAAACTGTGCGCGTTTCATACGGCGGATGAGTTCTTCGGTCTTTCCCGAGAACATACTTCCACAAACTACTTCAATACTTCCTTTGCGGAACTTAGGGCCTCGTGTTTCTAGTTCGTTGTACATGGTTGAATATCTTGCACCATCATTTGGATGGTGGTATAATGGTTGAATGTATTTTCATTTAGTTCATAGCAAATATCCACAGCGTTGCCGTTTTGGATATACTCTGCCATATCGGCACGCCCAAAAGCGATACCCGTAATCGCATTCATGCGATCGGTTACATCCAATCGCAGATGCTCACGCTCTTTACCCACAGCACGCGTATCGCGGTGGTTAATCAGTCGGCGCGACACGAACAACGGACGTGGATTACCTGGACCAAAGGGCTCTAAGTGACGCAATACATTGTAGAACGATTTGGTAATATCGCCCAGTTGCAACTCTGCCTCAATATCCAATGTCGGTTGCAACTGATTAGGTTGTATATGCGCAGCCACATACGCCTCAAAACGTTCGCGGAACGCAGGCAAGTCATCTATGTGCATGCTCAGTCCCGCAGCGTATTTATGTCCGCCAAAGTTAGTGAGCAAGTCATGGCACGAGTCAATAGCAGCATAGATATCAAACCCACCTACCGAACGCGCTGAGCCTGAAATGATACCATCTTCGCCTGCCGTCAGTACGATAGTCGGACGGTAATACGTCTCCGTCAAACGCGAAGCCACAATGCCCACCACACCTTTATGCCAATGAGGTGCATACACTACTGTCGAACGGCGGTTGGCATAGGTGGGGTCATCCAGCAACTGCTGCAACGCCTCCTTCGTTGTCTCCGTATCGCAGTCGCGACGGTCTTCGTTGTGATGATTCACCTCTTCGGCTTGCTCATGAGCAAAATCAGGGTCATTAGTCAGCAGCAATTCCACGGCAGCGCGACCCGACTTCATACGCCCACACGCATTGATGCGTGGACCAATCTTATATACTAACTCATTGATTGTTATCTTCTTTGCCTCAATACCTGCCACTTGCATGATTGCCGACAAACCTGTGAACGGTTGGGTGTTGAGTTGCTTGATACCATAGTGCGCCAATATGCGGTTCTCCCCTGTGATAGGCACTATGTCCGATGCTATCGACATCGCCAATAGCTGCATGAGAGGCAGGAGATGGGACGCAGCACTCTTGGATATTGTACCATTATCCATTAGGTGCTCTGCACCGTCCATTAGCTTGCCTTGCGAGCGTCCATTATCCACCAAATACCTTTGAGTATATGCTTGCGCGAGTTTGAAACCTACACCGCACCCCGAAAGGTCTTTGTAAGGGTATGGGCAATCGTGGCGTTTCATGTTCAGCACTGCCACTGCATCGGGCAACTCCTCGCCAGGCGTATGGTGATCGCAGACAATCACGTCAATGCCTTTGCTCTTAGCGTATGCCACTTTCTCCACCGCCTTGATACCGCAGTCCAGCGTGATAATCAATCCGCACCCTTGCTCCGCAGCATAGTCTATACCCTGCTGGGAAACACCATATCCTTCGGTGTAACGGTCAGGAATGTAGTATTCGATTTCAGCGCCTTTCGCCTCATAGCCTTCTCGCCTTATCGCCTCCAAAAATCGGTACATCAGCGCCACGGCAGTCGTGCCATCCACATCGTAATCGCCGTAGATAAGAATCTTCTCGCCTTGCGTGATGGCTTGGTGCAAACGTTCCACGGCTTTGTCCATATCCTTCATGAGGAAAGGGTCGTGTAGTTTGTCCAATGACGGACGCACGAACGCACGTGCTTCATCAGCCGTTTGTATGCCACGCACCACCAACATACGTGCTGCAGCAGAACTGATATTCAGTTCCTTCTCCAACTGCTGTTGCACTTCTTGCTCCACCGCAGTCAAACATCGTATGTTCCAGTTATAATTCAAAATTCTTATCGCACTTATACTTGAACGATTATTCGTTTGCGAATATTCTTAATTCATAACTCTTAATTCAAAATTATCAATGTCTTTCCAAAGTGGTAACACCTCGCGGAAGTGGTGTAGCGCGTCAATATCAAAATCAGCAATCTTCGTGCTCTCCTCATTATCAGCGAACGATACAATCGGCTGCAAACGTGTGTCATACGCTACCGAATGGCCGTTGTAATTGAGCCCCTTGTCGTCTGTACCCACCATGTTCACGGCAGCAATATAGCACTGGTTTTCCGTAGCGCGAGCTGCCACCAAAGCATCCCAATATTGCACACGCACCTCTGGCCAATTGGCCACCACCAAAATCACATCATAATCGCTGCCCGACCGATTACGCGCCCAAGCAGGGAAACGCAAATCGTAGCAAACGAGCAACAGGAATTTCACACCCTTATACTCAAAGATATGCCTTTTCTGAGCAGGTTGGAAGAACAAATCTTCTCCGCCGTGGGCATACAAATGGCGTTTATCCTGAATCTCTATCTCCGCATGTGGCTTAATCATAAAACCGCGATTGCGGAGCTTCGTTCGGGTATCGGGAATCGGGCATCGGGGATCGGGCAAACAGATAAACGAACTCACAATCGCCACACCACTCTTATTCGCTACCGCTTGCAGGCGGCGGATAATCTCGCCGTCCATCGTTTCTGCCAATTCGGGATGGTCGGTGCAAAAACCAGTCGCAAACATCTCAGGTAATACCGCCACATCGGCTTTGCCAGCCAATGCAGCGATATGTTCTTCCGCCATGCGCAGATTCGTTTCCTTGTCTGCCCAAGCGATGGAGTATTGTAGCAGTGCTACTCTCATTTCTTCTTCTCTGCTGTGGTAGCAGGTTTGCCGATGGCTTCGCGCATAGTAGTGTCCGCTTGGATATTTTGCATACGGTAGTAATCCATGATACCCAAATTACCATTGCGGAAAGCATCTGCCATCGCTTGTGGCACCAGTGCCTCTGCCTCAATCACTTTTGCACGTGCCTCTTGCGCCTTGGCCTTCATCTCTTGCTCATTAGCAATAGCCATAGCACGACGCTCCTCTGCCTTCGCTTGAGCGATGTTCTTGTCCGCTTGCGCCTGATCCATCTGCAATTGCGCACCGATGTTCTTACCTACATCGATGTCGGCGATATCAATACTCAAAATCTCGAACGCTGTACCTGCATCCAACCCCTTGCTGAGCACCAACTTGGATATGCTATCTGGGTTCTCTAGCACGAGTTTGTGGCTCTCAGCCGAACCGATAGAAGATACAATACCCTCGCCAACACGAGCCAAAACAGTGTCTTCTCCAGCACCACCGACCAATTGCTTGATGTTCGCACGCACGGTCACACGCGCTTTGGCAATCAACTGAATACCGTCTTTCGCCACGGCGGTCACAGGTGGAGTGTCAATCACGCGAGGGTTAACCGACATCTGTACTGCCTCGAACACATCACGACCTGCCAAGTCAATAGCGGTCGCCATTTGGAAGGAGAGTTGCATATTTGCTTTGCTGGCACTCACCAATGCATGCACCACGCGCTCAATATGTCCGCCCGCGAGGAAGTGCGCCTCCAGTCCGTCGCGCTTCACATCGGTCAGACCTGCTTTGTGTGCCTCAATCAAACAGTTCACAATACGTGTTGGTGGCACCTTACGGATACGCATCAAGAAGAGCTGAATCAATGACACATGTACACCACTCACGACTGCGTTGATCCACAGCATAAATGGTACATAGTAGAAGAAAATAATCACGAGGATGGCCAATATCGCCACCAATACCCATTGTAAAATACCAAATGTCTCCATAATTGTTTTAGTTTAAAGATTATAGTTTAAAGTTTAAAGGCAAGGGTTATTTTTGTAACTCTTCCATATGTTGTCCCGCAGATGGCATATCCACACCACCTTCAATCTTGGTGTCGAGTGCCATCTTGTCCATAGCTTTGCTCTTGACAAACACCCACACGGCAATGCCACAAAGCACCACGCATGCAGCCAATGTCACATGACCAGCCCACGCCCATAATGCGACTAACTTAACGTAGGCAATCACTACGGCTGCAATCAAACTAGCCAGACCAAAGATACCTGCTACACCAAAACCAGGCAAAAGAAACATCTCTGCCAATAAGAGTCCAACACCAAAGAGGACAAGAATAATCGTCAAAATCAAATACGTCATAGCTATAAAAGTTTTAAAAGGTGACTAATTGTTCACGCCGCAAAGGTACAAAAAATAATACATATATGCAAACAAAAAAGCAAAAAAACAAAAAACTTTACTTTATATAAGTAATCGAGAAAACCAGAAAAATAAATTTGCACCTTTCAAAATTTTATTGTACCTTTGCCGCCGTTTTCGAAAATCAGGGTGCTTTACACCTTATATATATTAGAAAAATGAGTAAAAACTTAATGATTGTTGAGTCCCCAAGCAAAGGAAAAACCATAGCCAAGTATTTGGGTAAGGATTTTCGTTTGATGTCATCGCAAGGACATATTCGCGATATCGAGAGCATGGGCAAAAACAGCATGGGCATTGATTTTAAAAATGACTATGCACCTAATTATGTTGTTGACAAAGATAAAGAATACCTTGTTGAGTCCCTGCGCAAAGAAGCTTTGAAAGCCGACAAAGTCTGGCTTGCAAGCGACCCTGACCGCGAGGGAGAAGCTATTGCTTGGCATATCCAAGAAGTGTTGCAACTGCCCAAGGATAAAGTTTGCCGTATTACTTTCAACGATACTACCAAAGAATCTATTTTAGAGGCTATTAACCACCCACGCGATATTGATTACAATTTGGTGAACGCCCAACAAGCACGCCGAGTTATGGATCGTATTGTGGGCTTTGAGCTCTCACCCGTACTTTGGAAAAAGGTTATTACTGGGTTGAGCGCAGGGCGCGTGCAATCTGTGGCTGTGCGATTGATTGTAGAACGTGAACGGGAGATAGAGGACTTTGTGCCTACGGCTAGTTATCGTGCGACAGCAGAGTTTGTAGGCGAAAACATCAATGGCGAGGCTACTTCTTTCAAAACCGAACTCAACCATCGTTTTGCAACCAAGCAGGAGGCAATTGATTTTCTCAATCTCTGCAAAGATGCTACTTTTACCCTTACTTCCGTGACGCATAAACTGGGACATCGTTCTCCAGCGCCTCCTTTCACTACTTCAACACTTCAACAAGAGGCGGTGCGCAAATTGCATTTCTCGGTATCAAAGACTATGCGTCTTGCGCAGTCACTTTATGAGGCAGGACATATCACCTATATGCGTACTGATTCAGTGAATCTCAGCGCATTAGCTATCAATACTGCCAAGGCAACTATCCTTGCTGAGTATGGAGAAGAATATCACAAAGCTCGTCAATATCAAACCAAGTCCAAGAACGCACAAGAGGCGCACGAGGCTATTCGTCCTACCTATATGAATGTTCCTGTAGCTGGTAACAACAACGATGAACGCCGCCTATACGACCTTATTCGTAAACGTGCGTTGGCTACGCAAATGGCTGATGTGGAGTTGGATACAACACGTGTAGAGGTGGCTATGAGTAATTCGCCATACCTTTGGAATGCAACTCATGAGGTGATTACTTTCGACGGCTTTATGCGCGTTTATACGCAAGCTGCGGATGAAGAAATCACCGCGAACAATCAAACTGCAATCGCGCTACTCAATGAAAATGTCAATTGTCAACTCTCAAGTGCACACTGCCAAGAGACCTTCACCAAGGCACCAATACGCTACCATGAAGGCTCGCTAGTGGATAAAATGGACGAACTAGGTATTGGTCGCCCTTCTACGTATGCTACTGTGATTGAGACTATCCAATCGCGCAAGTATGTGGAGCGAGGAGCGGTAGAAGGTGTTAGAAGACCATACAACATCTTAGCGCTTCATAATGGAAGAATTACTGAAAAGAATAAATCTGAAATGGTAGGAGCAGATATTGGCAAATTGTTCCCAACTGACCTCGGACGTATTGCCAATGATTTCCTTGTGGAGCAGTTCCCCGATATCCTTAGTTATGATTTCACGGCTGATTGTGAGGAGAATTTCGACGCCATTGCTGCAGGAGAAGCCAATTGGGTGAAGACTGTAGATGATTTTTATAAGACTTTCCATCCACTCATCAAGCAGGTACCTTCGGGCAAGATGGCTGCGCGTTATATTGGCAGCCATCCTCAAACGGGAGAACCTATTTTAGCGCGAATTACCAAAAATGGACCATGTGTACAACTCGGTGATAGTGATACTGAGAAACCTAAGTTTGCTTCTATGCAGAAGGGACAAAGTATTTTTACCATCACTTTGGAAGAGGCACTATCGCTCTTTGATAATGCTTTACCACGTAATCTGGGTACATGGAATGAGCACGAAATTGTTATTGGCGAAGGTAAATACGGACCATATGTTCGTCATGCGAATGTCTTTGTCAGTTTGCCTAAAGGTGTTGATCCATACTCGGTTACATTAGAGCAAGCAGTAGAACTTTTGCAGAAGAAGAAGCAAGCAGAGGAGCCGATTCATGTCTTTGGCGATATGCAAGTTTTGGAAGGTCGTTATGGTGCGTATATCAAGACAGCGAAAGGGAATTACCGTATTCCTAAATCGACCGATGTACAATCCTTGACAGAGGAAATGTGTCTTGCTTTGATTAATTCATCAGAACCTGCTGGCACAAAGAAACGTTTTACTCGCAAAAAATAATCAAGATACATACAACAGAATTTATATGTACGACAAAAAGACAGCATCTCCGCTGTCTTTTTTGTCGAGTAGAGGCGACTCGAACGCCCGACCCCCACGTCCCGAACGTGGTGCGCTACCAACTGCGCTACTACTCGTTTTTTATTTTCGCTGCAAAGTTACAACTTTTTTCTCACATACACAAATTTTCCTCTCATCTCCCTTTTTCCCCATAACTCGCTTGTGAGTATCCACTAGACAATTCCTTACCAATTACGTACTATTTACGGTTGATACACGGTAGATATACGTAGGATATACGTAACATATACGTAGGATAAACGTAATATTCAGCCACCTTCACCGAGGGATCAGACTATCTTCAAGATATCTCTAACACCTTCCCAAGTCCTTGCTCAATGCTCTTTTTCTCTAATTTTAGAGAATTATTGGGCTCGCGCGCGCATGCACGCGTGCATATATTAATTGTACGCGCGCGCACAAACATACCAATATGCCATCTCGTACCATACTATGCCGTCCTACATCATGCAAAAATGCTATAATTGATTATCAGTTACTTACAAAGAAAGTGCTAAAAACGATGAAAAAACTTGCTTAAATATTTGGTCAGTTCATAAAAAAGCAGTACCTTTGCAGCCGATTTGCGCCTGAGGTTAGCGAACTTCGAAAAAGGCAAGAATCGTGCCGAAAAATCGTAATGCTGAGAATCAGCCACTTATGAAGAAAATGCAAAGAAAAATGAAAAAAGTTGCTTGAAAATTTGGTTAGTCCGAAAAAAAGCAGTACCTTTGCAGCCGATTTCGCGCTAAACGAAAAATGAGGCGCAAAATCATAGTGATCTTTGAGAGATTGAAGCAATAATGTAGTACAAGAGAGTAGGAAGCTACTCAATTGGGAAACTGAAAACGTGTAATACGAAATTTATATTATACGGTTCCCGTTAATAAGTACACAATAGATTTAAGGTTATTCTGAGCTAACAAACAAATTATTTTACAACGAAGAGTTTGATCCTGGCTCAGGATGAACGCTAGCGACAGGCCTAA
>CALAUA010000006.1 GCA_937891975.1 uncultured Bacteroidales bacterium | reverse complement strand
AGTGCGAGTTTGAGGTGCGCTTTGCAGTGGTTGCGGCGATGTGTTATTTCCTCAATGGGGAGTGGCTCGACAAGGTTTTTGAGCGTATCAACGGGCTCGATTTCGGGTGCATAAGGTCAAAGTATAAGAGCATCAAAGGCAAACCGAAAGTGGCACAACAAGGCACTGTGCAAGGCGCGGAGCCATACTATGTGCGGATGGGTGTTGCGTGGTTGCTGGCGACTGCGCTGGCGAAATTTCCAGACCAAACAAGAGCCTTTGTCTGCTCGTCAAACCTGCCCGAAGATGTCGTAAAACTCTATATCCGCAAGGCCCGCGAATCGTTCCGCACACGCACAGTCGAGGCGGTATAGTGTATAGTAATTCATATTGTTAATCAAACATACATAATTTACAAAAATTGTAATGTTATGATAGATGTCAAAAAGTTGCAGGACCATGCAAACAACGTACTTAGAATCCTACGAGATAATAAAAGTGAGTGGGAAGAGCGATATGCAAAGTATGCTGATATATTTTTATCAGCTTCTGCTTCTTCTCTACAATTTAGATGTCCAGGAGAGCTATTTGCATACCTCAATTTTTCAACAGCACAAAAAAATTGTACGAATAAAACAACTGCAAAATATTTCTTAAGATATCAGGGGCAGAATGTTGCAGATATAGAGGTGACAAAAAAAGATTCAAAAGTTACATTTACTACTTACAATACTAATGATAGTAACTTTGAATATAGTACCAATGTAAAGAAAGCTGATTGGAGGTCAAATATTGGTACGCAGTTCAGAAAATTCTTTGCTACCTACAAGAAGCGTATTGATAATGGCAGACGTAATGAGGAGCATAGAATCCAAAATCTATTATTCAGAGAACTATCTAAGAAAATAGGCATAGGCAAGCAGTTGAGATATATCCAGCCTGTAAAATTACAAAACTGTTTCTTCGAAATGCCTACTCCATTCAAAGCAAGTGACCATACTCCCACTTATCGAGGGAAGAATGGTGGCGGTGTTGACATCTTGGCGTGCGTACGCCATGGTAATTCTACAAGACTTGGTGTAATCGAAGTAAAAGATGAAACCAAACCGAATGAAAATATCGAGTTGGTAATAAACCAAGCTGTGACTTATGCGTGTTTCATCAGGGAATTATTGCGTTCCAAAAGCGGTGATAAATGGCAAGAATTGTTTGGTTACACCAAACCTATTACCGTGCCAAGTAGTGGCTTAATAATAGACGCTATTGCTGCGATGCCTAATATTTCCGAAGATGATATAAAGCAACTTGCTTCTACAAAGCGGTTGAGAGTAGCTGTTGAGGATGATTACCTAGAACTACATTGCATATCATTTTGCGAGAATAACAATCAACTTAATATTTTGAGGCATTCTTGGGCACGATGACGACTCTAACCATTCATAGAGGCACCCACGAGATTGGCGGTAGTTGTGTTGAAATCCGTACCGACAAGGCGAAGATTTTGATTGACCTCGGTATGCCCCTCGACTACGACAAACATACTACCGAGGAGCAGGGGCAAATACGAAGCGATGCTGCCGAGTGGTGCCAGGGTGTAGATGCTCTATTTTTGAGCCACGCACACGCCGACCATTATGGCCTTCTCGGTTTGTTACCCCAAGATACGCCTATCTATGCTACCGAGGAGACCTTTGCGATGCTTGCCCTCGATGGCATTCTCGGTGATGACCCAA
>CALAUA010000005.1 GCA_937891975.1 uncultured Bacteroidales bacterium | reverse complement strand
ACAAGATTGCTCGCAAGAGCGAGAACCCCAGTATCACGCGTGATGTGTCGGGCGAAGGTGTGCAACAGGGCTTATTGAAACTACTCGAAGGTTCGGTCGTGAACGTACCCCCACAAGGCGGACGCAAGCACCCTGAGCAAGAGTTTATCCACGTAGACACACGCAATATCCTCTTCATCTGCGGCGGCGCGTTTGACGGTATTGAGCGTAAGATCGCACAACGCATGAACACACAAGTAGTAGGCTTCGACGCGCAGAAGAAAGCGCAAAAGATAGACAAAGACAACCTGCTGCAATATGTAGCCCCACAGGACTTGAAGTCGTTTGGATTGATACCTGAGATCATCGGTCGTCTGCCTATCTTGACCTACCTGCGTCCGCTCGACAAACAGGCACTGCGCAATATCCTCACGGAGCCCAACAACGCTATTGTAAAGCAATACAAGAAACTGCTGGAAATGGACGGCTTCCAGCTCACCTTTGCGCCAGATATGTTGGATTATGTGGTAGATAAAGCATTGGAGTACAAACTCGGTGCACGCGGACTGCGCGGACTGATGGAAACGGTGATGATGGACGTGATGTTTGACCTGCCGTCATCGAAGAGCCGAAAGAAGAGTTTTGAGGTGACTAAAGCGTATGCACAAGAGCGAATCGAGAAAGCCGACCTCTATCAATTGAGAATGAAGAATTAAGCATTTAGAATAATATGAAAAAAGTACTGATTATGATGACTATGGTAGCAACATTAGCAGGTTGCTGCGCTAAGAAACCTCATTACGAGAGCGTCAATGATTATCCCGTGAAGCAAGGTTCACTCGATGAAATGATCTACACCCCTGAGAAAACCACTTTCTCTGTGTGGAGCCCTAATGCCGACACCGTGTATCTGAACCTCTATGCAGATGCCACTACTGTTGCACCATTGCAACAACTCCGTATGTGCCGCCAAAAAGACGGCAGTTGGCTCAAGACCGTTAAGGGCGACCTCAATGGTCAGTTCTATACTTTCCAAATCGTAGAACCTACTTCTCGTTGGAAACTGCATGAGACACCAGGTATCTTTGCCAAGGCAGTGGGCGTGAATGGTCGTCGCGCAGCCATCATTGATCTCGCTACCACCAATCCTGAGGGGTGGGCAGAGGACGTGCGTCCTGCTTTTGCAGGTGCTAAAGATGCAATCATCTATGAGATGCACCACCGCGATATGTCTATCCACCCTACTTCGGGCGTCAGCAACAAGGGCAAGTTCCTCTCTTGGACCGAACATGGCACCAAGACCGCCGAGGGACTAGCCACAGGTATCGACCACCTCGTAGAATTGGGTGTCACCCACGTGCAGATCCTGCCATCCTACGACTACGGCTCAGTCGATGAGTCACGCCTCAGCGACAATGTCTATAACTGGGGCTACGACCCAGTGAACTACAACGCACCCGATGGTGGCTATAGCACCAATCCTTACGACCCTGCTACGCGTATCCGCGAGATGAAGCAGATGATTCAAGCATTGCATAAGGCAGGTATCCGCGTGATTATGGATGTGGTGTACAACCATACCTTCAATGTCGAGAACAGCAATTTCACCCAGACCTGTCCTGACTACTTCTACCGTTTGCATGACAATGGCGAGCTCGGCAACGCTTCGGGCTGTGGCAACGAGACTGCCAGCGAACGCGCAATGATGCGCAAGTTCATCATTGAGTCTTGCCGCTATTGGATTGAGGAGTATCACATGGACGGCTTCCGCTTCGACCTCATGGGTATCCACGATGTAGAGACCATGAACGCGGTACGTCAGATGATGGACAGCATCGACCCATCGCTACTGCTCTATGGTGAGGGTTGGGCTGCAGGTGCGCCACTTTACAACGGCGATTCGCTCTGCATGAAAGCCAATATGCAAAAGTTGCCTAATATCGGTGCTTTCTGCGACGATATGCGCGATGCGCTGCGTGGTCCATTCTCCGACAACAATAAGGGTGCGTTCCTCATTGGCGAGAAAGGTCACGAAGAGAGTATCAAGTTCGGTCTTGTAGGTTGTATCGCACACCCAGAGGTGGATATGAACAAAGTCAACTACTCTAAGCAAGCATGGACTACTCAACCTACTCAATGTATCAGTTACGTGTCTTGCCACGATGATATGATGCTCACCGATCGCCTCAAAGCCAACAAGCGTCTGCGCCCAGGCGAGTTGCAAAAACTTAGCAAACTCGCACAAACGGCGGTATTGACCTCACAAGGTATGCCATTCCTCTGGTGTGGTGAGGAGATCGCACGCGATAAGAAGGGTGTGCACAACTCCTATTGCAGCCCCGATGATATCAATGCCATCGACTGGTCACTCAAAGCAGAGAACATCAATCTCTTCCGCTACTACCAAGGTCTGATCGCGCTACGCAAAGCGCACCCTGCTTTCCACATGGGCGATGCGGATTTGGTTCGCCAAAACTTGCACTTCTTGCCTGCGCCAGAGGGCGTGGTGGCATACGTGCTCAACGGCGAAGCAGTAGGCGATAGTTGGAAGACTATCGTAGTCATACTCAATGGTCAAACACGTAGCGCACAAGTGGCATTACCAGAGGGCGAATATCGCTTCGCATGCGTGGATGGCGAGTGCCCATACTACGGCGAACGCATTGCAGAAAAGACCGTGCGCGTAGAACCTCAGTCGGCGGCTATCCTCTATCTATAAATCGTTAACCCTTCGTTGAGCTTCGGCATAGGTTTTGTAAGTGGTGTAGTAAACCAATACATACACTATGAGAACTAAAGATTTAATAGCTAAGCGTCTGCGCCGCGAACAAGCCACGCAGCGCAAGCAGAGAAACCAACAAGCGTCTAAACGTATTTCAACTCCTGCCGCACAGGAGTTGGAATACACCATACCTGCTGGTTTCCCCGAAGAGGTACAAGCCGAAGCACAACACCTACCTATTGCCGCTATTCCTGCCAATGAACTGCTCCGCCGACGCGATATGCGCGACGTCCTAACCTTCACTATCGACCCCGACGAGGCCAAGGACTTTGACGACGCACTTTCTTTCCAGATTCTTGATACGGGCAATTACCAGATTGGTATCCATATCGCCGATGTCACGCATTATGTGCAGGAGCAAACGGCACTAGATGAGGAAGCATATCGACGAGGCACCAGTATCTATCTCGTGGATAGAGTCATCCCGATGCTCCCCGAACGACTGAGCAACCAGCTTTGTAGCCTTCGCCCTAACGAAGACAAGCTCTGTATGTCGGTCATTGTGGAGATGGACCCCAATGCCAAGGTACTACGCCACAAGATTTGCCGCACCGTCATCTGCTCCAACCATCGCCTCACCTATCGTCAGGCACAAGATATGTTAGACGGTCAGGCAGTAGCCAACCAGTCGCTATCTCAAGCATTGCAGGTGCTCAACGGTTTGGCACAGACAATGCGCACCGATCGCTTCCGCAGAGGAGCCATCAACTTCGAGACACCCGAAGTGCATTTCCGCCTCGACGAGCAGGGAGAACCTGCTGAGATATTCTTCCATAAGTCGCTCGACACCAACCACCTCATCGAGGAGTTTATGCTGCTCGCCAACCGCATTGTAGCCGCAGAAATCGGCAAACGCAAATCTGGACTCCCAACTCCCGACTCCGACAAACCAGCCCGTCCTTTTGTCTATCGAGTGCACGATAATCCCGACCCAGAGAAGATTGGCAAACTCAGCAATTTCATCAAGCGTTTTGGGTTACACCTCAAACTGTCTAGCAACAGCAAGACCACCCACAAGCATATCAACGCCCTCTTGGATGATTGTCAAGGGCGTCCATGCCAAACCCTGGTAGAAACGCTCACCATTCGCTCCATGGCAAAAGCCGTCTATTCCACCGACAATATCGGACACTACGGATTGGCATTCCCCTACTATACCCACTTCACCTCACCCATCCGCCGCTATCCCGACATGATGGTGCACCGCCTTGTAGCCAAATACCTCTTGCAGTCCAAAGCCCTCTGCCGCAGCGACAAAGAGGAATTGGAGCAAGCTTGCGTACACTGTTCCGACTGCGAATTGGCAGCGCAGATGGCGGAGCGCGACTCCATCAAAGAGATGCACGCACGTTGGATCAGCAATCATCTGAACGAGGAGTTTGACGCCATCATTAGTGGAGTGACCGAGTTTGGACTCTTTGTCCAACTTACCGATACACTCACCGAAGGACTAGTGCCTATTCGCACCATCGAGCCACACGATTATATGCAATTCGACGAGGAGAACTACTGCCTTATCGCTGCACGCAGTGGCAACACATATACCCTATCCGACCCTGTCCGTGTGCGGGTTACCAAAGTAGATATCGAGCGCAAACTCATTGATTTTGCACTCATACATCACCAGCAACAATGAACCGACTAACCTTCATCCTACTCCTGCTACTACTCTTCAGCGTATCCACATGGGCTGAGGTAGTTACGCTGCGCTCTGGACAGACCATCAAAGGAGAACTGCTGCTGCAAAACGATGAAGTCGTCATTATCCGCGCCAAAAATGGCATGCGCTATCAATATCCCACACAAGAGGTGGCAAGTATCCGAGATGACAATGCGCCTCACCAACCTACAACGACTGACAATCAGCATACCACGAACGTCAGACCAGTCAATATCGCTCTGCAAGCCCACGGAGGAGCCGTGTATCTTCCCCAATTAGGTTGGGGCGGACAATTTGGTACGGATTTTATGATTGGTTCACGCGCTATTAAGGGCACACGTATGTTTGTTGGGGGTGGTATTGGCTACCGCGCCAAGGCCATTAGCGGCACCACCTATTCGTTCATACCGTTGCAAGCATACCTATCCACACCACTCACCGACCAAAAGCATGCTCCCCTATTAGGAATGAACATCGGCTACGGCTTTTCGGCAAACAAACATACACAGGGCGGCATATGCGTAGGGGCTACCTTCGGCGGCAGTTATCTCATCAATCAGCAAGCCAGTCTGCAATATGGTATCTACGCCGAGTGGCAGCAAGCACAAACCGATGTCATCGAATACATCAATGACACCCCATATACCAACCACGTAGGATGCAATTTCATCGCCATAGGAGCGAAGATGGTCATCCTGTTTTGATTATCGTAGAAAGAATTGTAGTATGAAAGCAGTCAAGAAATTCCATAGCCAACCGCAACCTCGCAAGAATCGTGTTTCCATTTTGCTCAACGATAGCGAGATGCGTGCGTTGGAGCGCTACTGCAACCAATATACTGTCAAGAATCGTTCGCGCCTAATCCGCGAAACGCTTATGCGAAATATCCTCAAGCGATTCGACAACGATTCGCCTACTCTCTTCGACTAACCTACGCTGCCTTCCAGACTCACCTGCAGGAGCTTCTGCGCTTCTACGGCAAACTCCATCGGCAACTTATCCATCACCTCTTTGGCATAGCCATTCACAATCAAACCTACCGCATCTTCCACACCTATGCCACGTTGTTGGCAATAGAATAGTTGGTCTTCGCTAATCTTACTCGTGGTGGCCTCATGCTCAATGATGGCTGTCGGATTCTGTATGCGCATGGTGGGGAAGGTGTGTGCACCGCACGTATCGCCCAGTAGCAGACTATCACATTGGCTGTAGTTGCGCACGTTATCTGCATTGGGCATCACGCGCACCAATCCGCGATACGCGTTCTGACTTTTGCCCGCAGATATACCTTTACTGATGATACGCGAGCGCGTGTTCTTGCCGATATGAATCATCTTCGTACCTGTATCGGCTTGTTGGTAATTGTTGGTCACCGCTACCGAATAGAACTCTGCACTCGAGTTATCACCTTTCAGAATGCAACTAGGGTACTTCCACGTGATGGCTGAACCCGTCTCTACTTGTGTCCAACTCAACCTAGCATTCTCGTGGGTGATACCGCGTTTGGTCACAAAATTATAGATGCCACCCTTACCCTCTTTATCACCGGGGTACCAGTTCTGCACGGTAGAGTATTTCACCTCGGCATCCTTGTGCACCACAATCTCCACGATCGCCGCGTGCAACTGATTCTCATCGCGCATAGGAGCAGTACATCCTTCTAGGTAACTCAGATATGCTCCTTCATCTGCCACTAGCAAGGTGCGCTCAAATTGTCCGGTATTACCCGCATTGATACGGAAATACGTACTCAGTTCCATCGGACAACGCACGCCTTTGGGTATATATACAAACGACCCGTCAGAGAACACGGCAGAGTTCAATGCTGCATAGAAATTATCGTTGGCAGGCACCACCGAACCCAAATATTTCTGCACCAGTTCGGGATATTCTTGTACGGCTTCGGAGATGGAGCAGAAGATGATGCCTTTCTCCGCCAAGGTCTCGCGGAAGGTCGTTTTCACCGATACGGAGTCCATCACAGCATCCACCGCCATATTGCCTGCCAATGCTGCGCGCTCTTCTAGAGGGATACCCAGTTTGTCAAAGGTTTTCATGAGTTCTGGGTCTATCTCTTTTTTCTCATCGCCTGTATGTGTCTTAGGGGCAGCATAGTAGGAGATGGCTTGAAAGTCGATCTCTGGTATGGTCAAATGTGCCCAATTAGGATGTGGCATAGTCAGCCATTTGCGGTAGGCCTTGAGGCGAAACTCCAGCAGCCATTCGGGTTCATTCTTTTTCGCAGAAATCAGCCGTATGACATCTTCGTTCAAGCCCACAGGAATCACTTCGGTCTCCACATCTGTCGTGAAACCGTATTTATACTCTTGACTCGTTATTTCTTCTATCTCTTTCACAGTTCTTGCCTTTAAACTCTAAACTGCAGCTCGCATAGCGAGCGTTCTTTAAACTAAGAAGAGCCACTCAACTGAGCGGCTCTTCTTTTGAGGTACCTGGCGGATTCGAACCGCCGTCCCCGGTTTTGCAGACCGATCCCTAACCGCTCGGGCAAGGTACCAAACTTGCGAATTGCGACTGCAAAATTACTACTTTTTTTTGATATAACCAAATATTTTCACCTTTTTTCGCAAAAAGATGACTTTTTATTGCATATTTCTTGCGTATATGCGAAAAAAGCAGTACTTTTGCACTCGATTTCAAGCCGCGATGGTGGAATCGGTAGACACGAAGGACTTTGAAAAAGACTAAAGAAGACTTTGAAAATGCAGCACGAGATAGCTTCAGCATTGCTGAGATGTGCAGAAAATTAGGAGCTCGTCCTAGTGGCGGTAACTATAAAATTTTGCACAACGCTATTGTTGAGTACCATTTGGACATTAGTCACTTTAGAGGACAAGGATGGAATGTAGGGTTAAAATTCAAACCCAAGCAATCCAAAGATTTGAGTGAGATATTGGTAGAAAATTCTACCTTTCAATCTTTCAAGTTAAAAAAGCGCTTGTTCACAAGTGGTTTAAAAGACAAACGATGCGAAGTGTGCGGATTAATAGAATGGCAAGGAGAACCAATTCCTTTGGAGTTGCACCACAAAAATGGGAATACTCGTGATAATCGAATTGAAAATCTACAAATTCTATGCCCAAATTGTCACGCATTGACGAAGAATTACCGAGGTCTAAACAACAAGAGTGCCACAAGGGAAACTTTGTGAGTAGAACCTCTCTAACAAACAGAAACCTCGAGTAGGGCGACCTATTCTTTGGCGATGGCTCTCTAAATTGAATTACTCAATAGAGAAATTCATAAATGGCGTAGAGACTATACGGGAGGGACCTAAATTGCAGCAAGCAACATGGTCATGAAATAGTCCAGACTACAAAATCTCACTGAGATTGCTTATGTAAAAGTAAGTGTAGTAAGAAAATCCTTTGGCCAGTGATGGCTGTGCGGGTTCAAGTCCCGCTCGCGGTACTGAAAGACGACCTGCTAGCATGTAAGTTTACTTACAGGTGCTGGCAGGTTGGCTTTTACAAGTGGCGCAAGGGACTTACGTAGAAAGTCCCGCTCGCGGACCCCTTCCCCCTTTACGGTACAAGCAATCCATTGATCACCCTACGCAGTGCACCCAAATTGTGTTCGTCCTTGGGGTGAACACGATTAGTCAGTAGCACCACAGCTCGTTTCTCTGTGGGCAATATCGCTACGCTCGTGCCCGTATAACCAGTATGGCGACAACTCTGAATCAGCGCGCCCGTCGAAGTCTCCACACTATCCGTCCAAAGTCCCGCGTTACACCCTTGTGCACGCACCTCTGGTGATAGATTCATAAACCATATCGCCCAAGTGGCCACATCCTCGGCTGTGGCAAACACGCCCGCATTGCCCGACACGCCGCGCATCATCACGCGTGCCAGTGGGTCGTGCACTTCGCCGCGCAAGCATACACCATCGATACACTCGGTAGGAGCTATACGTCCATGCAACCTATCTGCTGGCAGCCAACCCATCTCACGCAAACCCAATTCTTTATACAACCCTGTGCGCATATAACGGTTGATATCCGTGCCTACTATCGCCTCTACCACGCGCTGCAGACTGATGAAGTTCAGACAGGAGTATCGATACTTCTCGCCCACACCACTCGGACGTTGGCATCTTCCTATCGTATCAATCATAAAATCTCTAAGTGCCTGATCTGTCAACTGCAAACTGTCAACTATCCACTGCAATCCCTTCACTCCCATATACGCAGGTAGTCCCGAATAATGCGTCATCAGGTGGCGCACCTCCACGTCGCCATGGTACCCTGGCAGGTACTCACACACCTTATCATCGGCAGATAATCGTCCCTCTGCTATCAACAGCAGTGCTGCCGAACCAGCACCAGTAGGTTTGCTCACCGATGCCAAATCGAAGATCGTGTTTTCGGTCATTGCTTCCACTTCGGGATACACCGCACGATTGCCATATGCCTCGGTATAGACTATTTCACCATCTTCCACCACGCACAATACAGCACCAGGGATGATTGTATCCGCTATCGCTTCCTCTATCACCACACGCGCGCTATCCACATCATACGAGATACTATCACCACCCTGTTTCCCGCACGATGACAAAAACAAGCCTATCAAGGCAACTAATAATGTCTTTTTAATAACCATATCTTATTTATCTGCCGCAAAAATACTATTTTTTTTGCATATATACAATTTTTTTTGTACTTTTGCAGCGTTATATTCTAAAAATATGCTTTTTACAAACATTTCAGTACCATGAAACGCCTTCTTTTTGCTTTTCTTTTTTCTTTTTGCTCCTTTATACTTTCATCAGCATCCGACACTATCCGAGTGCTTTGCATCGGCAACAGTTTCTCTTGGGATGCAGTCGAACAAGAACTTGCGCCACTTTGCGATGCCGGCAAGTTGCCCATCATTATCGGCAACCTATACTACGGAGGCTGCTCTTTGGAGCAGCACCACACCTTCCTCATAAAGGACACTGCTGCCTACAGCTTCCGTTATATCCAAGAGGGCATCCGTACTCCTCACGAGGGCTATTCATTGCGCCAAGCGCTCTTGCTTGACCAGTGGGACTATATATCCTTCCAACAGGCTAGCCATGACAGCGGCATACAGTCCACCTATGAGCCCTATCTCGGCGCACTCATCGACTCTGTACGTGCCTACCAACCCAACGCTCAGCTCTGCTGGATGCAAACATGGTCCTATTCTGAGGACGCCAAGCATCCCGCCTTTCCACGCTATCAGAAGAGCCAGCAAATCATGGATGATAGTATCCAATCCGCTACCCTTGCGCTACTCTTACGCTACCCCGAGCTCAAACTCATCCCTTGTGGCAAAGCCATCACGCTCGCGCGTCAAACCAAACTCGGCGATACCTTATGCCGAGATGGATACCACCTCAACTACGTCTATGGGCGCTATACCGCAGCATGCGTATGGTACGAACTGCTCACAGGCAAAGATTGCCGACGCAATCCTTACAAGAACGCCGACATGACCCCACAGCAAAAGCGCCTCACCCAACGCGCCGCACACCGAGCGATCAATAGACCATAACAATCCTCACTAGGGTTATCGCCTCGGCGTTCAGCAGCACTCATACGTTCGATTTTTGCTACATGTTTGGATATATTCTTGCTAATCTTCGTACTAATTGGGCAGAAAGACACAAGATTATTTGCTAAATTAAAAAAAATACTGTACCTTTGCCACGTAAAACCCTTTTATCACATGAAAAACAACATTAGATTCCTTGTATTATACCCCTTATCTATTCTATATTTCTTACTATTAGTAGGATGTTGCCAACACAAACCTAATGCTATTTATCGTGTTGGTGTTAGCCAGTGTTCGGACGATGCTTGGCGTACCAAGATGAATGAAGAGATGAAAAATGAGTTGATTTTTCATCCAGATATCCAATTATCTATTCGCCAAGCGAACGATAATAGCCAACTGCAATGCCTGCAGATAGATTCATTTATAGCAGAACGAGTGGATTTGCTCATCATATGTCCCAACGAGGCAGAAGAGGTCAAGCCAGCCGTAAGCCGTGCGTACGATGCGGGGATTCCTGTCATCATTGCAGACCGACAAGTGACTGGCGAAAAATACACGGCCTTCATCGGTGGAGACAACTATGCCGTGGGGCAACATATGGCTAGTTGGTTAATCCAACAAGCCACGCTCAATCACTCCACCGCCAAACAACCATTATACGTCATTGAGATTATGGGACTACAAGGCTCCACCCCATGCGTATGGCGTCACAAAGGACTCATTGACGGACTAAAAGATCAAAGCAATATTCGTTTGCTGGGCTCGGGCAATGCCAATTGGTTAGCAGCTCCCGCTCGAGTTGTTGCTGACTCCCTCCTTCGCCTCTATCCTCAAACAAATGCCATCGTGGCACAAAACGACATTATGGCTATGGCTGCTGCTGAAGTGGCAGAGAAACTCGCGTACGCGCGCGAAATTTATAAGGTGAATGCTTCCCCCATCACCATATTAGGCACCGATGCCATGACAGGTGATGGCAATGGGGTTGAAGCCATCTTGCAAGGTAAGATCAACGCATCCGTCACCTACGCCAGCCGAGGAGATTTAGTCATACAATCAGCCGCTAAGATTTTACAAGGCGAACCCTTCCTGCGGGATACTGTTCTACCCATCATGTTAGTAGATCGCAACACTGCAGAAACTATGCACCTTATGTCCCGCGAGATAGAACACAATATTGCTAGCATCAAAGCACTGCAACAGCGTATCACATTGTTATGGGATATGTCCAAGATGCAACGCGATCTCCTCTACACCACAGTAGGGTGCCTCGTCTTGGTACTCTGCTTATTGATTGGCCTTTGGTGGGAATACCGCTATCGACGACGCATACGAGCGGAACGTGCAGAACACGCACGAGTGATAGCAAAACAACAAGAGCAATTAGAGGCAATTACTGCCGAACTAGAACAAACAAAGGTACAGCAGTCACAAGATGAACTCTTTATGCAGCACTTGCAAAAACAAATTGAAAAACATCTCAACAATAGCCAACTCAATGTGGAAATGCTAAGCGAACTACTTGGAGTAAGCCGTACACAACTCTTCCGCAAGACCAAAGCACTTACGGGTATATCACCTATCGAACTTATTCGCCATATTAGACTTAGAAAAGCACAGCAAATTCTTCGTAAAACCGATGCTACCATCCAAGAAGTGGCATACGAGGTTGGATTCACATCTGCCAGCTATTTCACCAAGTGCTATAAAGAGTTTTTTGGTATTAATCCGAGTACCGAGCAAAAACTTTCCGATTAAGAGCGAAAATATGTTGTAAAACATATGTGATAAAACATATCTTTCAAAATATAGCAAAAGTACCAGTGATGTAACATTTATTACATTCATTGGTATTTTTCTTATATTATTATATTTGAATTTTGGTGTATCTTTGCGACCGAAAATAAAATTTTCCTTTGCGAATACATACCAAAATTCAACATTATGAAACACAAATTATTACTTTTCCTAACCATTTTAGGTGTTTTTACCTCCACTATCTATGCACAGAACATAGATGTGAATGGTATCGTAGTAGATGCCTACGATGAACCTATCATTGGAGCGTCTGTACTGGAGGAAGGCACATCGAATGGTACGATTACCGATTTCGATGGTAATTTCTCACTTTCCGTCGGCAAGGATGCCATGGTAGTGATTTCGTATGTAGGCTATAAGACCCAGCAGTTATTCCCCAAAGCGAACATGAAAGTCTCCCTCGCGGAGGACAGCGAGGTGCTGGAGGAAGTGGTAGTAACGGGTTATACCTCGCAGCGCAAAGCCGACCTCACTGGTGCTGTTTCTGCTATCTCGGCGAAAGATCTGGAGAAACAGCAGGAGAATAACCCGATGAAGGCCCTTCAGGGAAAAGTGCCGGGCATGAATATCTCTGCGGATGGTAACCCTTCAGGAACAGCAACGGTACGTATCCGCGGTACAGGATCTTTGAATTCTTCCAATGATCCTCTTTACGTCATTGACGGTGTTCCTACGACTTCGGGAATGCATGAGCTTAACCCCAACGATATAGAGTCTATCCAGGTGCTCAAAGACGCCGCGTCCGCGAGTATATATGGTTCGCGCGCTGCTAACGGTGTCATCATCATCACCACCAAGAAAGGCTCGGAGGGTAAGTTAAGTGTCTCTTTGGATGCATCCGTAGCTGTGCAGAACTACGTAAACCGGATGCGCGTCCTCAACTCCGAGCAGTTCGGTCGAGCTATGTGGCAGGCATATGTCAACGATGGTACGGCTGATCCGAACACCAACGTATTGGGGTATCGTTACGACTGGGGTTATAACGAACAAGGCCAGCCGGTTCTTAACAACATCATGCTCAATAAATACCTTGATGCTGCCGGAACAGTACCGGTAAGCAATACTGACTGGTTTGCTCAGACCACACGTCCCGGCGTGATACAGAACTACAACATCTCTGTCAGCAACGGAGGTAAGAAGGGGAGTGCATTCTTCTCTTTAGGATACTACAAGAACGATGGTATCATCAAGACGACTAACTTTGACCGTTTCTCGGCACGCGTCAACAGCGACTATAAGATGCTGAAGGATATCGTGACTATCGGTGAGAACTTCACGCTCAACCGTACGTCGGAGGTAAGTGCTCCCGGCGGCTATATTGAGAGTGTACTCCAGTATAACCCCTTGCTGCCTGTCTATACGACCAACGGCGATCTGGCGCAGGCTCCTTCGTCCAGCGGTTTCCCACAGCGTGAGAACCCTCTCTCTATCCTGGAGCGCAGTAAAGACAACCGATACACCTATTGGCGTTTGTTCGGAAACGTGTTCATCAATATCAACCCGATCAAAGGTCTGAATATTCGTACTACGGCTGGTATCGACTATGCGCAAAAGAGACAGCGATTCTTTACTTATCCTATTACCGAAGGCGTAGTAGCCAACGATAAGAATGCTGTAGAAGCAAAACAAGAGCATTGGACAAAATGGATATGGAATGCCATTATTACCTATAATCTGGAGATGGGTAAACACCGTGCTGACTTCTTGTTAGGAACGGAGCTTAACAGACAGATAGATGAGTGGTTCTCTGCTTATAAAGAGGACTTCATCGTGCTCAATCCTACCTATATGTGGCCATCCGCAGGAACGGGTATAGCCCAGGCTTATGGAGGCGGCGGCAGTTTCTCGCTGATCTCTTTCTTTGGAAAGGCGAACTATAGTTACGACAACCGCTACCTTGTATCTCTGACGATGCGTTATGACGGTTCGAGCCGTTTCGGTAAAAACAACCGCTTTGCTTTCTTCCCCTCTGTTTCCGCCGGTTGGCGTATCAGCCAGGAGAAGTTCATGGCAGGAGCCAATTCGTGGTTGGACGATCTGAAACTGCGTGTCTCGTGGGGTCAGACGGGTAACCAGGATATCAATGCTACCGCACGCTATACTATCTATGACTCCAACTATGGTGTGAACGAGCACGGTGGTCAGAGTTACGGTACGTCTTATGACATCACCGGCAGCAATGGCGGCGGTATCCTTCCTTCCGGTTTCCGCCGCACGCAGATCGGTAATGACGATATCAAATGGGAGACTACGACCCAGACTAACGTCGGTCTCGATTTCTCTTTCTTCAAACAGACGTTCTACGGTTCGTTCGACTGGTTCTACAAACAGACGAAAGACATCCTTGTGCTCATGACCGGTATCGGTGTGATGGGTGAAGGCGCATCGCAGTGGGTGAACGCCGGCGCTGTGGATAATATGGGTGTTGAGTTCCAGTTAGGTTACCGTAACCAAACCAAAGGCGGTTTCAAATACGATATCTCTGCGAACATCTCTCATTATGATAATAAGGTAATTGATATGCCGTCAACCGTAGCTGCCAGCGGTGCTTTCGGAGGAAACGGCGTACAGTCGGTAGTCGGTCACGCTATCGGTTCCCAGGTTGGTTACATCGCCGATGGTATATTCAAAAGCCAGGATGAGATAGACAACCACGCTTACCAGGAGGGTGCAGGCTTAGGTCGTATCCGCTACCGGGATATCAACGGCGATGACGTAGTCAGCGAAGCAGACCAGACCTGGATCTACTCGCCGATCCCGGCAGTAGCATTCGGCGCGAACTTCTATTTTGAGTACAAAGGATTCGACCTGACACTTTTCTTCCAAGGCGTAGGCGGACAGGAGGTTATCACGAAAGACTTCAAACAACAAACCGATCTCTGGTCGGGCGTGAACGTTGCGAACCTTAATAAAGGAACGCGCGTGTTAGACGCGTGGAGTCCCTCTAATCCCAATAGTGATATACCCGCTTTGTCCACCAACAACAATAACAACGAGACCCGTGTCAGCACCTATTTCGTAGAGGATGGTTCGTTCCTTAAACTGCGCAACCTGCAGTTGGGCTATAACCTGCCGAAGAGCGCATGCGACAAGATGAAGATGCAAAACTGGCGTTGGTTCGTTTCGGCGCAAAACGTATTCACTATCCACTCGGCGAAGTTCACTGGTGTCGATCCAGAGGTGCCTACGTTCGGATATCCGATCCCGTTAACCGTAACCTTGGGGACCAAAGTAACGTTCTAAACGAAACCGCTTCGCTCAAAGAAAAAAGACCGCAGCCTACGGCTGCTCAAAGATAAACTACTAATTATGAATAGTATGAAAACAATCAATAAAATAGCTTTTGTACTTAGTACATTGCTCCTTTGTACCGCTTGCGACAGCTTTCTTAACCATGATGTGCCGCAGGCAACGCTGAGTGAGGAACAAGTAAACGATCCGTTATATATCGACAATATCTGTATCTCCGCTTATGCTATCTTCATCTCCGCAGAAGATATCAACTCGTCTTTCTCGATGTGGAATTTCGATGTCCGCTCCGACGACGCATACAAAGGTGGTATCTCGGAGAACGACGGAGATGTCTTCCATCAGTTAGAGGTAAGTCAGGGTATATTGACGACCAACTGGAATATCAACGACATGTGGGTGCGTCTGTATAACTGTCTGAGCCGTGTCAACGCCGCCATCGCTGCGTTGGACGCCATGGACAACAGTTATCAGCTCAAAGCGCAACGCCTGGGCGAAATGAAGTTCTTGCGTGCGTATGGTCATTTCCTGCTTAAACGGTTGTACAAGAATATCCCCTTTGTCATCGATCCGATGATGAAGCAGGCGGACTATAACGAATTGAGTAACACCAAATATAGCAACGACGAGGGGTGGCAACTCATCGCCGATGACCTTGAATATGCGTATGGCGTATTACCCGCCACGCAGGCGGACAAAGGGCGTCCGACGCAGGCATCTGCCGCTGCATTATTAGCGAAAGTATATCTGTACAAGGCTTACCGTCAGGACGATCCGGCTTCTCATCAGGTGACCGGAATCAACCGTGAAGATTTGGCCAAAGTGCTCCAATACACCGAGGAGGGTATCTATACCGCCGGCGGGTATGGTTTGGAGGATGATTTCCATAACAACTTCCGTCCGGAGCCGCAGTATGAGAACGGCAAGGAGAGCCTTTGGGCGATGCAATACTCGACCAACGACGGAACAAATTTAGGTAACTGCAACTGGTCGTACGGTCTGATGGTGCCGGGTATAGAAGGCGTGACGGACGGCGGTTGCGATTTCTACAAACCGAGCCAGAACCTCGTTAATGCCTTCCGCACCGACGCCGAAGGTCTGCCGTTCATCGACACTTTCAACGACAAGGATTTCGATGCTTCTACCGACAATGCCGATCCGCGATTGTGGCTGACGGTAGGTATCGCCGGATTCCCGTATGAGTTCAATCCGAACCTGATCATGAGCCGTACGCATAACTGGAGCCGTTCCAACGGTCTGTACGGCTACCACGTGACGCTGAAGCACAATGTCGATCCCGAGAGCGGCTATCTCATCCGTTCCGCCCTGTGGTTCGGTACGCCGATGAACCGTATCGTGGTTCGCTACGCAGATGTACTGCTGATGCGCGCTGAGGCTATGGCCCAGTTAGGACGCGACGCAGAGGCTATCGAACTGGTTAACCAGCTACGCAACCGCGCATCGCGCAGCATCGGCATGCTCGCCGGATATGACACCAACTACGGAGCCAAGATCCGCGTCAAGCCCTATACTGACTATTCGAACGCACTGGCTAAAGTGAAGATGGAGCGCCGTCTGGAACTGGCGATGGAGAGCGAGCGATTCTTCGACCTCGTGCGTTGGGGCGAAGCAGCGCAGGTGATCAACAAGTACTACGTAGAGGAGGCTAACGACTGCCGTATTTATACCTCAGCGTCTTTCACCGCTAACAAAAACGAGTATCTGCCTATTCCTCATGAGCAGGTATCCGCTTCCAACGGTCATTACAAACAAAACATAGGAGGATGGTAATGAATAATGAATAATGAATAATGAATATTGCGTTATGAAGACATTCTATAAAATAGTACTTTGTACATTGTCCCTTTGTACCGTATTGGTTTCCTGCCAGGAAAAGGACAACCCGTTTAACGTAGATGGAGACTGCCTTATTGACTCACTGGTACTGGATGAAATCTATCCGGGCGTAGTGGATCATGCTTCGGCCACGGTAACGGTAGCCGTTCCCGAGGTTCACGACGACCATCTGATGACCATCACCACGCTCCGTGTTTCTGCCGGAGCAAAGGCTACGCCCGGTCAAGGCGAGCAGGTGAATATGACTTCTCCGATCGTGCTCCACGTAGAGAACGGCAATGTCTATCGCGACTACAAAGTGCGCGTTAAGCACGACGAGGCCCGTATCCTCTCCTTCACGCTCAATGAGCTCTATGTAGGTATCATTGACCAAGTGGCGCATACGATCAGTGTCTCTGTGCCTATTGGCACGGATCTTAAGACCTTGATCCCGAATATCAAGACTACCGACGGCGCTACCGTATCGCCACATTCCGGAATGCCGTGCGACTTCACCAACCCGGTGGACTTCACCGTGACCTACAACACAGCTTCCACTACCTACAAGGTAACCGTCCGGGAAAAAGGTAATCCGGTTGTGCTCTATTTGGGTTTGGCTCTAACGGCTGCGCAACTCAACCCCGAGGAGCAAGAGGCGGTTAACTGGATGCTTACCAATGTGGAGAACTCAGACTATGCTTCCTTCGCTGATCTGGCAGCAGGAAGGGTAGAGATGAAGGATTGCAAGGTAATCTGGTGGCATTTCCATAAGGACGGAGGTCTGGAGGGTAAGGGTGCCTTTGAGGCAAACGCTCCCGAAGCAGTCGATTATACCGTGCTCGACAAACTCAAAGAGTTCTACCATGCCGGTGGATCGTTCCTGCTGACCCGTTATGCGGTGAACCTACCGTACTATTTAGGCGAAGCAGAGTGCTTCCCGAATAATGCATGGGGCGGTAAGGAAGCTGATGCAGAGCGCGTAGGCAGTCCGTGGGAGTTCGCTATCACCGGTCATACCGACCATGCCCTCTGGCAGAACCTGACCATGAACCCCTCAGCGCCGGATCACGTCTATACTTGTGACGAGGGTTATAAGATCACGAACTCCACCGCGCAGTACCATATCGGTTCCGACTGGGGCGGATATGCAGACCGCGATGTCTTCCACGAGAAAACCGGTGCGTACGATATCGCCGGCGGTACGGATGCAGTAGTAGCATGGGAGTTCCGCAAGACAGCAGAACACGGTACGATCATCTGTATCGGATCGGGTTGCTACGACTGGTACACCGCCGCTGATCCGAGCGAATACACCTCGTACTACCACAAGAACATCGCCAAGATAACTGAAAATGCATTTAATTACTTAAAGCAATAAAGCTATATGAAAAGCAAGAAAATCATATCCTTTGTCTTTGGTACATTGTGCCTTTGTACCTTTATGACGTCCTGCCAGGAGAATATCCCGCAGGAGCAGAAGGACTGGGAGAACATCACCGCCTACTTTAATGCCACGGATGAGGCAGGAACGACTACCTATTATATTCCTTCCGCAGGATCTGCAGGTGATCCGCTTCCGTTCTACGATCCGGTGGAGAATGAGTACAAGATCCTTTATCTCCAAAATTTCGAGCAGAATATGGAGGCTACTTACCACCCCTTGTGGGGCATCCGTACCACCGACTGCGCTAGCTACACCCCGATGGGCGAAGTACTGCCTACCGGACGTGCAGGAGAGCAAGATGCCGCCATCGGTACCGGTTGCGTCGTTTATGACGAAGCGCAGAAGCTGTATTATATCTATTATACCGGCGAGCGCTACAAACCTGCAGCTGACGAGGATCGCCAAGTCGTGATGCGCGCCACCAGTCCGGACTTCAAGACCTGGACCAAAGATCCGCTATTCCGTCTGCGCGGAGGTGACTACGGCTATAGCACGCTCAATTTCCGCGATCCGTTTATTTGGAAAATGGAAGACGGCTATCATATGATTGTCGCTACCAAACCAATGCCTGCGGGTTCGCGTGCCGAAGACAAGGACGGCTGCTTCGCGGAGTTCTTCTCCGCCGACCTCCAGACCTGGGAGCACAAAGGCGTGTTCACCAAGATGGTATGGGATCGTTTCTTAGAGTGCCCCAATGTCTTCCAAATGGGCGACTGGTGGTATTTGACCTATAGCGACATTAGCGGTTTTGAGCGCCGTGTGCACTATCTCAAAGGTCGTACGATCTCCGAACTCAAGTCGGCTACCGCTCCTCACTGGCCGGACAGCAAGGAGGGCGCGCTGGATAGTCGTGCTTTCTATGCAGGCAACACCGCCTCCGACGGTACGGACCGCTATATGTGGGGTTGGTGTCCCGAGCGCCGGGGCAAGGACAACACGGATATCAGTCCCGATGCCGAGCCCAACTGGGCGGGAACTCTGGTGGTGCATCGCCTGATGCAGCGTGAGGATGGTACCCTCTATACGGCGGAGGTACCCGCTATCCGCAACAAATATAATCAACCAGCCACCCTCAAACCGGTTAAGAAATGGGGCGAGGAAGAAGGCAATCTGAGCATCGCGGACGGTGTGTATTCCATGAAAGGCTACAGCTCCGTCATGTTCAACACCCTCGGCTACCACAACCATATATCCATGACCGTCACCACCGCTGACAAAGCCGACCGATTCGGCATCTCCTTCGTTCGCGGCGACCGCAAAGACGGCGACAAGACCTACGAGAAATACTACAGCATCATGGTCTGCCCCGACGGCAATAATAACTATATCCGTTTCGAAGAGGAGCAGGGCAAATGGGAACTCAAAGGTGGCGGCAGCTATCCTTTCCCAATTCCTGCGGATAGAACGTATAATATCAACATCTATACCGACAACTCCGTGCTTGTAATGTATATCAACGACGTGCTCACTTATACCCAGCGTATCTATGGCATCCAGCGCAACTGCTGGTCCGTCAACTGCTACGAAGGCGCAATGACCGTCAAAGATATCCAACTCAAACAATACTAACCACTTAATCTTTAATCATTATGAGAAAAATCTCTCTATTGATGCTATTCGCCTTGGCGTTCTTGTTCAACGCGAAGGCAACGGAAATCTGGACGGGTAGCCAGGCCGTTACGTGGGGTACAGCCCTGAATCTGAATGCCACTACTTTTGCGGGCGCTCGGCCCGGTAATGCACTGAAAGTGTTCTATACCAATGCCTCGGATGGTATCGAATTCAAGGCGAATGGCGTAAACATCGCTGGATCGCGCAAGAACGCGTGGATCAACGACGAGGGTGCTTACGAACTATACCTCACTCCGGGCGCTATAGATGCCATTAAAGCGCACGATTTGGAGATCGTTGGCGAGAATTTCACAGTAACGAAAGTGGAACTGAACGAAGTAGAAGGTCGCGAAGGCATGACTACTATGTGGAGAGGTCTCTATTGGGCTGACGGATGGGGTGAGATGCTCTTCTATCCTGCTATCGCGTCGGTAGTCGACTGGAACGACTATTCCGCTATCCGTGTATATCACGAGGCGAACCGCTCGGATTTTGAAGTAAACTTCAAGAAGTCTTGGGAACATGGTCATATCGGCGGTATTAGTGATATGACTGCCGGAGACGGTTATGTAGAGTTGCCCTTGACCGACGAAAGACGTGCCCTCTTGGCTTCTATTGACAATGAGCTTATCGTGCAGTTCTACAAAGGCGATGGCGATGACAAAGCTGCGTTTAACGTAACGGAGATTGCACTCGTGGAGAAACCCTATCTCTGGAAAGGCAATCAGCATGTAGATTATGGCGAGAGTTCGGTGATTACATTGGATAAGGCGCTCTTTGCAACCGCAACGGCAGGTCAGAAGCTCATCGTTAAATATGCTACCGATGCCGAGAAAGAGATTGAACTGAAAGTGATGAACGAGCATTTTGACCACCTTGCAGGTAGCCGTGAGCAAGCTAAGTTGAAAGGAAACGGCCGTTTTGAGCATTTCCTGACCCCGAAAGCTGTGGAGGAACTGAAGGCATATGGTTTGGAAATAGGCGGTAATGGATTCAATGCGTTGCGCGTCGAGTTAGAGGCCGGCAAGCCATCCCTGCCGGAAGGTGTCAATGTGTGGACCGGTTACTTCTGGGCAGACGATTGGAACACGATGTACCTCTATTGGAACGGCTATCGTTATGTGGATTTCAATGATGTCAAGGCAATCCGTTTCTATCACCAGGCGAACCGCTCGGATTTCGTGCTCAATGTACGTGATAATTGGGAAATCAACGGCGGTGTAGAGATCGCCAATATCAACGCCATGACTGCCGGTGAGGGTTATATGGAACTACCGCTGACGGATTTCATGCGCGAGAAGATTGCTGCTTCGGAGCATCTCTTGGTTCAGTTCAACAAAGAGGGTGGCGATCCATTCAACGTAACCGACATCGTGCTCGTTATGGAGGAGCCCTACACCCGCACGGTGACCAACGGCAACTATGGTACGATCTGTCTTAGCCGTGCTGCGGCTACGATAGAGGGCGCCACGATGTACCGTATCGTAGGCGGCAACGCTTCCGAGGGTATCACCATCGAAGAGGTGGCTTCGATGGAGGCCGGCAAACCTTATATCTTCCAGGCTTCGGCTGACCAGATCACCGTCACCATGACTGGCCCACGCGCGGAGGATCAAGAGGCTAATGGTCTCGTTGGCAACCTTGGCGAATCGGCGATGGATGTACCGATGGATGCCTATGTGCTGAAAAATAACCTCCTCTACTTGGTGAATAGCGCCGTAACTATTGCTCCGAACCGTGCCTATATCAATATGAGTGCTATCACTTCGATTGCCCCGGTTCCCGGTAGAATTCGTCGCGTGATTGCGGTGGAAAACCAGGCTACCGGCGTAGAAAGCCTTCAGCCTTCTGCCTTCAGCCTTAAGAAAGTGCTGATGAACGGTCAACTGTTTATCC
This sequence comes from uncultured Bacteroidales bacterium, assembly GCA_937891975.1. GTDB lineage: Bacteria > Bacteroidota > Bacteroidia > Bacteroidales > Paludibacteraceae > Colicola. The sequence continues at coordinate 23,847 of CALAUA010000005.1, read as the reverse complement.
TTCGTGACGGTCAACTTTATAATGTGACAGGCGTACGCGTTCAATAAATTTGTATAACCATCAAAAGAATATAACCATGAAAAAGAATTATATCGCTCCTCAAATGGAAACGGTGCAGGTAAATCACTTGGCTGCGCTTTGTGCAGGTAGTGGTTCTGCTAATAAGATTGGCATTGGTGGATTTACATCCGGCTCCTCGATCACAGAAGGAGATTAATTAAACAACCTCAATAATAACTTATTAACAACCCTTTAAAATTAAATCATTATGAAAAAGATTTCTCTTGTAGCGCTCTTCGTAGCGCTGGTAATGAGTGTTAACGCTACCGACATCTGGACCGGTTCGAAGCATGTTTCGTGGGCTGATGGTGGTCTGCAGATTGCCGCTGATCAGTTTGCAGCGGCTCAACCCGGCAACTTAATTAAAGTGCACTTCACCGGTGCTACTGATGGTATTGAGTTCAAAGTGATGAACGAGCATTTTGACCACTTGGCAGGTAGCCGTGAGGCGGCTTGGATCAGTGGTGACGGCGCTTTCGAGCAGTTCCTTACTCCGACTGCAGTGGATAGTCTCAAAGCCTATGGCCTCGAAATCATCGGCGCTAACTTCACTTGCACGAAGGTAGAACTTCTTGAGAGCAAAACCCTCAAGGAAGGTTTTACTGTTTGGACCGGGTTCTTCTGGGCGGACGAATGGACCACGCTCGAACTCTATTGGAACGGCTATGCCGGTGTCGATTGGAGCAAAGCTACTGCACTCCGTATCTATTCAGAGGCTAACCGCTCGGACTTTGTCATCAACATCAAAGAAAACTGGGATGCTGAAGGACAGATCGCTGACCAAAATGCCATGACCGCAGGTGAGGGCTACATGGAACTCCCGCTGACCGATGACCTCCGTAACCGTCTGGCGAACGCCGGTCACTGGATGATTCAGTTCAACAAAGAGAGTGGCGATCCCTTCAACGTAACCGACATCGTCCTCGTAGGCAATTTCCCAACTGCTCTCAGCAACACTGCTGTAGAGAGCAAGACTGTTAAGTTCTTCGAGAACGGACAACTCGTGATCATCAAGAATGGTGTTAAGTACAACGCCCTCGGCGCACAGCTCTAATCCTTTTACGGTTCGGGAGGCTGATACCCTCCCGGGCTGGCTATTATGAAAAGACTCTTACTCATAATCCCTCTTTGCTGCCTCGCTCTCTTGGCAGGAGCGCAGAACGGCTATTACTACCAACCTGCAGAAGGTTGGTGCGGAGACCCGATGCCTTTTTACGATGCAGCTTCGGGAGAGTTCCGCGTGTATTATCTGCAGGAATATCGCCCCAACGATAGGGCTACTTATCATCCCGTCCACATGATTTCCACCACTGATTTCGTCAATTATGGAGAGAGTGGACTAGTGCTTCCTACCGGCAACCGGTGGGCGCAGGATGCGGCTATCGGTACCGGGTCGGTCATCAAGGCGCATACGGGTACCTATTATTTCTACTACACCGGCAATAAATACCAGCCCTCGGAGTCTGAATGCCGTCAGGTGATCATGTGTGCCACCTCCTCTGATGGTATCAACTGGACCAAGACGTCTTTCCATCTTGCTCCGGATACATGGTATTATTACCATGACGATTTCCGAGACCCTGAGGTCTTCCGTACCGAGGATGGTGTCTATCACATGCTCATTGCTACCGGTAAAGACGGCAGGAACGTCTTAGCCCACTTTACCTCTTCGGACTGCTATAAATGGACTCACAAAGGAGTCTTTATGACGACCATGTGGGATCGTTTCTACGAGTGTCCCAATGTGTTCAAGATGGGTAACTGGTGGTATCTGGTCTATAGCGAATTGCATCGGGAGATCCGCCGCGTGCAGTATTTTAAAGCTACTACTTTTGCCGGCTTGGCGGCTTGTACGACGAACGATAACCCTGTCTGGCCGGATGACCATGAGGGCTATCTAGACTCCCGCGGATACTATGCTGGAAAGACCGCTTCGGATGGTACGAACCGGTATATCTGGGGTTGGTGTCCTACCCGCAGGGATAACAACAACACCGCCGTCAATAATGACAACGGCGAACCGGATTGGGCAGGTACATTGGTGGCTCATCGTCTTATCCAGCATGCCGACGGATCGCTCACTCTGGGGGAGATAGAGCCCGTGCGTACCTGGTTCAACGACGATGTGGAGGTATCCACGACCTCTGCTTCGCTCGTGGCTGGAGGATCGCTCGCGCTGCCCTCACTCAGCGAAAAGACCCACCTCTCTTTCACCGTCACAGCGAGCTCCGCGCAAACGAAATTCGGTGTCTCCGTAGCCAAAGAGTCTTGGTCTAACCGTTATTACTCGATCATCGTCAACCCCGAAACGAACAACAGAGCGAAAGTGAACTTCGAGCAAGAGGGACCTGATGCCATGGGCTTCATACCGTATATAGACGGCTATTTCTTCTCGCAACCTACCGACCGCGTCTATCATATAGACATCTATATCGACCGCTCGGTATTCGTGCTCTATATCAACGATCAAGTATGCTATACCAACCGTATCTACGGCCTTCAGAACAAACCTTGGACAATCCGTTGTTATAATGGCTCTGTCCAGATAACCGACATCCGCCAGCAGATCAATGACCCAGATAAAACGACCGATCTTTCCGTAGTGGAGAGAAAAGAAAGTGCCTCCAAACGTCTTGAGAACAGTCATCTAATTATCTGCCGTGACGGACATAGATACACCTCTATGGGACAAAAACTTTAATACTCACCAATAAAAACACCATCACATAAAAATACATTCTATGAAAAAAAACCTTCTTTTTGAATTGTTGTCGGCTGCCGTGTTCTTGGTGGGCTGCGCTCATCGCCCTGCTACGCACCCGACCGACGAACCTTTCCGTTCGGTCTATCACCACACGCCCGAGGCGAACTGGATGAATGACCCGAATGGTATGTTCTACGACGAGGCGAACGGCGTATGGCACCTCTACTACCAGCACAATCCCTTTGGTACTACCTGGGGACCGATGCACTGGGGACATGCCACTTCGACCGACCTCCTCACTTGGGAGGAACACCCCATTGTACTTTATCCGGATTCTATCGGAACGATCTTCTCCGGTTCGGCAGTCATTGACAAAAACAACACCGCCGGCTTTGGAGAGAACACTATCGTAGCTATCTTCACTCAGTCCGAGCGTATCGGGCAACATCAGTCTATCGCGTATAGCACCGACGGCGGCTATACCTTCACCAAGTACGAAGGCAACCCCGTACTCATGGGCGACATCGCAGACTTCCGAGATCCGAAAGTGTTCTGGGATGAGCAATCTAACCAATGGACGATGGCACTTGCATGCCAGCAGGAGATCCGTTTCTATGGTTCGCCCAACTTGAAGGACTGGACTTATCTCTCGTCCTTTGGAAAAGATCTCGGTGCACACGGCGGTGTCTGGGAGTGCCCCGAACTGATCAAATTGAAAATGACAAATGACCAAATGGTAAATAAATTTGTCCTCCTCGTTTCCATCAACCCCGGTGGACCGTTCGGCGGCTCGGCTACCCAATATTTCATTGGCGACTGGGACGGTAAGGAGTTTAAATGCGAAAATGGTAAATGTGAAAATGGACAAATGAATTGGCTTGACTACGGTAAGGACAATTACTCCACTTTCACTTTCCATAACTCCCCTGATGGTCGTTTGGTAGCTATCGGATGGATGTCTAACTGGCAGTACGCAGAAGTCGTTCCTACCGTCGCTTTCCGCTCGCAGAATACTATCGCCCGCGATCTCTTCCTCTTTACGGATGACGAAGGCGAGTTTCGTCTGGGTTCTGTACCTTCTCCGGAGTCTTTGGCGCTTCGTGGCGAGGAGACCAGATACCTGCCGGATGCCGGTATCGTGGAGCTGACCCTTGATGGCTCACAGGATGCGCTCATCACTCTCTCCAACGACAAAGGGGAGAAAGTGGTCATGAACCTGGATGTGCACCGCCGCACCTTCTCCATGGATCGTACTGCTTCGGGCGATTGCTCTTTCTCCCATGATTTCGCAGCCCGTACGGTGGCGCCGCTCTTCGTCAAACGCGATACGTACCATGTCCTCCTCTTTATCGATCATTGTTCGATTGAGGCATTTGATGCCGAAGGAGCTTGGTCGATGACCAACCTCGTATTCCCTACCGAGCCATACAGCCAAGTAGAGGTTATAGGCGGAAAAGCTACTGTATATTCTATTAACTATTAAAACACATAAGATACAATGAAAAAATCTTCTTTTGGTGCACTCGTAGTAGTGATGCTATGCTTCTTTACCATGGGATTTGTAGATCTCGTAGGTATTGCTAGTAACTACGTACAAAGCGATTTAGGTCTTACCGATTCTCAGGCAAATATCATGCCTTCGCTGGTGTTCTTCTGGTTCCTCATCTTCTCCGTACCTACTGGTATGTTGATGAATAAGATTGGCAGAAAACGCACCGTATTGCTCTCTATTATCGTGACCGTTTTGTCACTCCTCTTGCCTATTTTTGGCAACTCCTATCCATTGATGTTGATTGCCTTCTCGCTGTTGGGTATTGGTAATGCATTGATGCAAACATCGCTCAACCCATTGGTATCCAATATCGTTACGGGTAACTTGTCTTCTACCCTCACCTTTGGTCAGTTTGTGAAGGCGATTGCTTCGTTCTTGGCTCCATATATCGCTATGTGGGGTGCTACTCAGGTGATTCCTTCAGGCGAACTGGGCTGGCGCGTATTGTTCCCTATCTACGGCGTGATTGGTATCATCGCTACCGTTTGCTTGGGTCTCACCCAAATCAACGAGGAGCCAGTGGCTAAGGGTAGCAATATCATCGATTGCTTCAAACTGCTGGGCAAACCTTTCATCTTGCTCTGTTTCCTAAGCATCATGTGTCACGTAGGTATTGATGTAGGCACCAATACCACTGCACCAAAGATTCTCATGGAACGTCTGGGCATGACATTGGCCGAAGCTGGTTTTGCTACCTCGCTCTACTTCATCTTCCGTACCATCGGTTGCTTGAGTGGTTCAGCAATCTTGCGCAAAGTGCCAGAGAAAGTGTTCTTTGCTATTAGCGTGATGATGATTATTGCCTCTATGATTATCTTGGCAGTGGCTCAAACCCAATGGTTGCTCTACGTAGGTATTGCCTTGGTAGGTTTTGGCAACTCCAATATCTTCTCCATCACCTTCGCACAAGCACTTGCACACGACCCTGAGCATAAGAACGAGATTTCTGGTCTGATGATTATGGGTCTGTTTGGTGGCACTATTTTCCCACTTGCCATGGGCTTTATGAGCGATGCAATGGGCACATTGGGCGCTGTGATTGTCATGATAATAGGCGCAGCATACTTGGCTGGATTCACATTGAAAATTAAGAAATAAGTCATTATGAGATACGTTATAGGATTAGGCGAGGCATTGTTTGACTGCCTGCCAACGGGTCGCAAATTAGGTGGTGCACCTGCTAACTTTGCTTATCATGTTTCTCAATTCGGTTTTGACTCGTGTGCGATTTCTGCTATCGGTAACGATGAATTGGGACAAGAGATTATTGATACCTTTGATAAAGTAGGATTACATTATTGCTTGCCCAAAGTGGATTTCCCTACGGGCACCGTGCAAGTGACTCTCAACGAGCAGGGTATTCCTCAATATGAAATCAAATTGGGTGTAGCATGGGATAATATCCCACTTACTCCCGAACTGACTAACTTGGCACAGCATGCTCAAGCCGTTTGCTTCGGTTCGCTTGCACAACGTTCGGAAGTGAGTCGCGCGACTATCCAACACTTCTTAGAGAGCACTCCAAAAGATACGCTCAAGGTGTTTGATATTAATCTACGCCAACGCTGGTACAACCGTGAGGTGATTGAGACTTCGTTGCAGCACTGCAATATCCTCAAGATCAACGATGAGGAGCTGGATATCGTAGCTCCAATGTTGCTGAGCGTGACTACTGACCCTGCCGATTTGATTGCGGCAGATAAGGAGAAGGCGGTACGCGTTTGCCGTGCATTGATTGAGTTATATGAGTTGAAGATGTTGATTCTCACATGCGGTACGAACGGTTCGTATGTGATAACCAAAGATAAGTGCAGTTTCATTGACACTCCTAAAGTGGAAGTTGCTGATACCGTAGGTGCAGGCGATAGCTTCACCGCCACCTTTATCGCAAAGATCCTCGCTGGAGCTAGTATTGAGCAAGCCCATGAGATGGCAGTGAAAGTGAGCGCATACGTCTGCACCCAATCGGGCGCTATGCCCGTCCTTCCGAAGGAATTCGTGTAATCATCAGTTGTCGTGTAATATCTCTACCCCCACCCAGTCTTTCACGGGCTGGGTGGGGTTTTTATGGAGGAGGGGGAAGTAGCACAACCACTATTTGATTTGCATCACGGCTTGGATCAGCTGCTCTGCAGTGAGATTGGTAGCATTGTTGATGCGCGTCTTGTAGGTATAGATGGTGTTGATAGAATAGTCGAGCAGTTTGGCTATCTGCGCGTTGTCGTTGATGCCCAATCGAATGAGCGCAAAGATACGCAACTCGGCGTTCAGCAGTTCGTTGGGCTTGAGAACAATCTGCTGATCGGGCTTGAGCAATTGATTAAACTGCTCAACGAAAGTGGGATAGATATGCAGAAACATCGTATCAAAACGCTTGTAGAAATTGTTCTTCAGTACGCGCACGTCTGCATAAGCTGGGATAGCGAATAGCTCCTCCCAACGTTTGTCTTGCGCTTTGCGCTTGACATAGCGTTGGTATTTTTCGAAGGTACTATAGACGGAGTTCTCGTTGCAGAGGAAAGTGGCAATACACTCCTCTTTGATATGATTGGCTTCGGTGAGCTGCAAGTTGGTGGTTTGGATGTTCTGCTCCGCTCTCACGAGTGCACGGTGACGATTATAGAGCATCACGAATGCCACTAATATGCCCGCAATCAGGATATATAGGCATATATTGAGCCATGTCACACGCCTATTTTGCTCCTGTTCGATCATCAGTTGCTGCTGCTCAATGATAGGCATCACACGGCTGATATTCACTTGTCGGTGTCGAGCATTGTAGAAGGTAGCATCGTCCAATGCTGCTTGGATATACACCGCTGCTTCCGTCACTTGCCCGCGTGCAAACACATTTTGTGCCACAATACTCATAGCCACAGTCTCTTTGGTACAACTCTTGATATCGGCAATCGCTGCCAATATGATATTGCGATTGGCAAGCAAGGTGTCGCCCATATTCTGATAGATGAATGCCAATGAAGAATAGGCAATGGCCTTCTGATGTTCGGTGATTTGTGAGGTTTCTAATACGCGATTAAATCGCTGTATAGCCAAATTACTCTCTCCCATTTTCATAGCATAGAGAGCCGCGGTGGACCAATAGCGAATGGTATCTTCGGGTGAAATGCGCTTCAGCGCTTCGTGGCTGAGTCGATTGCCATAGTTGATATATTCATAACTAATCTTACCATGGGCATAGTCCGCCATATCGTACAGCAGACGCGCATAGTGGATGTAATATTCCGCTTGAATATCCTGTTCGCATGAGGCGATGTCTATTGCCTGGAAGATATCCGAACTCTCTTTGAATAGTCCCGAACTAAGGTAGAGAAACGCCTGTTTGATTTGCGCTTGCGCGATCTTATTGCTCTCCTTGGAGAGGAGTGCCTCGTCTAGGAGTTTCTCCACGTATATCGTAGCCGTATCATAGGAGTAAGACTGATATTCCTCGGTCAGCGCCAACAACCGATCATAGTGGTTCATCGGTGCCTGTTGCAACAATTGAATACGCTGCTGTTTTTGCTGCTGATATACCTCTCGCTCAGCCAGCACCTCATTCAATGCAGCCAAATCGCTATCGCTACTAGCTATCAGCCCTACATGCGCTAAGAGCAGCGCACATATTATGTAAATATATCTCATGGTTTCATTACTTTGATGGCGTGTTGCTCACTTCCCACAATGTATATGCCCGGCGCAGCCGTTTGCATATTGGCTACAGGTCGCCCAATGATGTCGTAGGCTGTTTGCTCATTGCTCAGCGAAGGCACTATGGTCTCTTCCACGTCTGTTCCCCCACAATCGGCTGCCGGTACCCAGTTCCAGAAGTTTGCTTGGTAGCTACCTATTTCCTTCTCTACATCTTGGCAGTGGAGATCACAATAGGTAGCATTTCCCTTCGCATTAGCAAAATAGAAGGCAGTAGCGGCTTTTTGCACATGAATAGACTTCAGCACAAGGTTCTCTATCGGATTGGCTCCTGCGGCAATATAGAAAGCATGTTGGCGAGAGTCTAGAACATCCACATTCTCTACTTGGATATTCTTGACTACATATCTGCCAGTTGGTCCAATATTAAACGCACCTTGCATATTTCCCCAGAAGTCGCCCGACGTACCTTTGGTGCCGCGTTTGCAACCTGCATGTACGATAGTGATGTCATGCAATCGTATCATACCCTCATCGCCAAAGCCCTTGCCTTCGAAGTCCGCATTGAGGCGCACACCACATTCCAGAGGGTCGAAGATAGCGATATGGTGCGCATAGTGATTCGTTCCACCAAAGAAGCCGAGCGACGAAGCGCGCCAGTTGTTCTCTGCGGTGCAGTAAGCATAGGTGACATTCTTGCACATGCGTGCTGTAGTCCACGATGCCATATCATCATCGCCGTTATTGCGGAAGGAGCAGTATTGAATCGTATGTCCAATCGAAGCATGCGATGCGTTAAATCCATCGGCATAATGGTTACGGAAGCGGCAGTGCTCCACCAGCAAGTTCTCGCTACCCGTAGCCGAATAATCAGCTATCCATGCGCCGCACTCAAAATGCTCGGTCCAGCAATTGCGAATCACGGAGTTCTTGCCCCATGAGCCCATAAAGGTCTTGCCGACTTGCTTAGAAGCATCGTTGTTGTAATAGCGCTGGTTGTTGATGGTATTGATATACATTCCCTCAATGCGGATATTGCTACGATTAGTCTCGAAACCACGTTGCGAGTAGGTAGCATTATTGTCAGATGGTGCAGAGAAGAATATCTCGGTGTACCACATACCTGCTCCTACGAGGTGGGTATTGTCGTAGTTGATATAAATGCGTTTGGAAACATCCCATTTGCCCGCAGGGATATAGATGATTTTACCGCGATGGTTGCTCACAAAGTCCTGCAGACTGCCGCCATTATATTGTACCTTATCGCCCTCAATACTCTCAAAGGTAACGGGCTCTGGAACCATCTCCAGTTCCACAAAATCAATCGTGTATGGCGTAGTATTATCATCCACCTTGACCACGCGCAGTTCTTCTCCTTGTGCCACTGGTCGCGAGAGTCGCACATGCATCTCATCAAAGCGCATGCGAATGACGCTGTTGGCAATGGGCGTATTCACTGGATAAGTGCCCGTACAATACTGCCATGCCCAATAGCTATCCAAGGTCAACTCACCTACTTTCTCTTCGCCCGCATAGAAATGCACCGTCCCTTTGGTGCCTAATCCATCATGGCTATCAGGCAGAGAGAAGCGTATGGTGACACCATCGCCTGGGGTATTTACGCGCCATGCTACATAGTCATTGGCTTCTACCAGCTGTACCGCTTGCTGATGCGATGCCTCTGATTGCAGGAGGCGTTGGTCATCCGTTGCTTCTAAGAAGATGCCATTGGTTGAGCAATAGTTGGGCTCTGCCTCATAGCGTTCGTAAGGGCGGTTGTAATATCCGCGTTGCATACTGTCGGTAGCAAACAAATAGACATCTGTGTCGCTCGGAGATTGAGCTACACAACAACTGGCTACTGCACATAACAAACTTAATAGCATAATTTGGATGTTTTTCATACGAGTAAAATGATAGATTATTGTTTCACAAGGGCAAAGGTACTGCTTTTTTTTGAAATAGAAAAATTAGAGGTTAAATAAACTACCGATTTAGATAGGAATAATATATTTTTAATTTATAAAGTATCTATATTTTTTTCTGAACAAAAAAATAGATTATTATTCTTAAGAATAATAGTATATATATATCATCGCATTTTTATCCATATTTTTATTATATTATTTGACAAACCGACAAAATACTTATAACTTTGCATCGTCAAAAGACAAAATTTAGCTTGTCTAAAACACAATTATTAACCTTTTAAATTATCAACACAATGAAAAAATTTACTCTTATTCTTGCTGCCGCTCTTATGGGCATGGGCGCAATGGCTCAACACACATTGAACAACCCAGTAGGTGCCGATGGTCGCTACATCGTGAAGTATGACTGCCAGGCTGATCAATTCGCTGCTGCCAACGATATGGAAGCAGATGAGACCTTTACTTTTGCTGTGGATGTTACAGGTACATGGTTAGAGGACTTCCTCAAAGGTACTCCAGTTGCTGAAGGTGCTAGCCGTGGTATTGCTATCAACAAATGGACAAATGTAGGTCCTACACCTGATGTTACTGCTCGTATGAAACAAATAAAAGGCAATATCTGGGGTATGACCGTAAACTATGTACAACTCTTTCCAGACCAAAGTGTACTAGTTGACGTATTGAAGACTGATTCTGTGCTCTATGTTAGCGCTCAAATTTTCGGTTTCGAATATACCGAGGATAACCCAGGTGCAGGATGGTGGATGTGGGCAGATCAAAATGTGGATGAAACCAAAGTTGCAGGTTCTGACTGCTTGTTCGCATTCGCTCCTTATACAGGCACCAAGACCTCTGCTGAGTTCTATGCAGATGATTACGAAGAGGGCATCTATGGTAGTGGCGAGAAGGGCTATGCAGCTCCTTGCGTAGATGCTTCTACAACTGCCGTAGAGAACGTTGAAGTTAAGCAACAAGGTGCTAAGTTCATCGAGAACGGCCAAATGTACATCATGCACAATGGCGTGAAGTACAACGCTTTGGGTGCACAAGTTAAGTAATCTGACATTCTATTCTATCAATCGGGGCGGTACCACCGCCCCGATTATCCTATTTATTCTATGTGCGGGCTACCCGCGCGTATTGTTCAACTCATATATCCCTTATCGCATGAATCACACACTGCACAGAGCACTCTGCACCCTGTTGCTGCTCATTTTGGGTTGGCATGCCTATGCTAAGCCCATCGAAGGTACAGTATCCGACGCTGCGGGTAATCCTATTATCGGAGCCACCATCGTAGAAGTGTCTACCTCCAATGGTACTGTGACCGACATAGATGGTCAATTCTTTCTGGATGTGGAAGACGGCAAGAAGATCCAGATATCGTATGTAGGGTATCGCATGGAGACCATCACTATCCAATCTGGTAAAACAATCTATCCCGTAGTACTGAGCGAGGATACCGAACTCCTAGACGATGTGGTAGTCATTGGCTATGGTACCCAACGCCGCAGTGATGTCACTGGCTCTATATCCTCTGTTTCTGCGCAGGATATTGCCGATTTCTCTTCTAAGTCATTGGCAGAGTCGTTGCAGGGTATGGCAGCGGGTGTGACCGTAACGAAAGGTAGTGGTTCGCCTGGCGAGTCTGCCGACATCCTCATCCGTGGTGCAGGTTCGCTCAACGGTATGGCGCCATTGTACGTCGTAGATGGTGTGGCGCAATCCACTGGGTTCAACTTCAACATGCGTGATGTGGAGAGCATTGAGGTGCTCAAGGATGCAGGTTCGGCTGCCATCTACGGATCGAAAGCCGCAGGCGGTGTGATTCTCATCACCACCAAAAAGGGAAAAAGCGAACGCACACAAGTGGATCTGAATGCGCGCGTAGGATGGCGCAATATCACATCCAATATCCAGCTTCTTGGTACCGAAGACTGGCTACGTGCTCGCGACATTTGGGGCATAGGTAGCACACTCGACGTGCTGGGAGCTTCATCTATCGACGAACTGCCCAATACCGATTGGATGGACGTGATGTTCGGCACGGGTATTGAGCAAGAATACAACGTATCGGTCAGTGGCGGCGGAGAAAAGACCAAGATGTTCCTATCCATCGGCTATTTGGATGAAAAGGGAACGTATATGGACACCCGCGCTAAGCGCTATTCCTTCCGCACCAACCTCGACCATAAGATTGGCAAACATGTCACCATTGGCGAATCTATCTATGGTGCCATGACATCGTCCAACCCTTCTACCAACTCTTCTATTTACAACCACACCGTACCTTTCCGCACCGTCCCCGTAGCGGAAGTATTTGATGAGAATGGCGATTATGCACAGACACCTATGTCCGTGGGATCTGGTCCTAACTTCGCAGGTCTTGAAGCTGCCTACCACGACATTCAAGACAATAATTATCATCTCAACGCACAGGCTTACCTGAATGTAGAATTTATTCCTGGACTGACATGGCACACCACTGGTTCTGCCACGTTGGGTGCATACTCCAAACGATTCTTTACCGAGTACAAAGATTTTGGTCCCGTGCAAGTGGGCATCGACGGCGGACAACTCGACTCGTATGCGGGTACTAATTTGCGCCTCATGTTCAATAGCGTGTTGACCTACGATGCACAATGGGGCGACCATAGTTTCAAAGCCATGGTGGGTACCGAGTGGTGGAAATTTGACGGCTATGACCTCTCTGTCAATAGTTATGGTTTCTCTATTCCCATTGCTCAATCCATCGCTCTCGCTACAGCTGGGGCTACCAAGGATGCATCGGATGGTATTCCACAAGAACGTCGTGGCTCAGCCTTCGCCCGTATCAACTACGATTATCAAGGCAAATACCTGCTTACGGCTAACTTCCGTGCAGACGCGTCCGACCGATTTGTTAAGAAACATCGTTGGGGATTCTTTCCATCTGTTAATGTGGGTTGGCGCTTGAGCGAAGAGAGTTGGATTAAGGACAATGCATCCGATTGGCTATCCAATGCCAAACTTCGTGCATCGTGGGGTATTTTGGGTAACGATAATATACCACAATACATGTACTCTTCTATTTATTCGCTTAGTGGTGTGAGCCATGCTTTCGACAATAGTGCCATTGGCCAGACAGGAGCGTGGATTGCCATTTTGGGTAACGAAGACCTCAAATGGGAAGAAGTCAATCAAACGGATATAGGTCTTGATTTAGGTTTCTTCAAGAATCGTCTGACCTTTACCTATGACTACTACAACCGCCAAACCCGCGATATGCTCTATCAGGGTTCGCTATGTCTCACTAGTGGTATGAGCTATTACTTCAGTTCGGATGATCCTGCCAACACGGTTCCTGTATATTTCAACGCAGGATTGGTGCAGAACCAAGGACACGAAATCACGCTGCAGTGGCAGGACAAACGCAACGAAGTACAATACAGCGTAGGCGTAAATATGTCATTCAACCAAAATATGGTGAAGCAAGTGGGTGACAAACCGGGTGCCAGCATCATCGACAAGGGTCTAGATGCAGCATGGCCATTATTGGCGCGTACCGAGGACAACCACCCTATGTCCATGTTCTATGGCTATGAAGTACTTGGCATCTTCCAAAACCAAGAGCAAGTGGATGAATACAACCAATACGCTCTGGAGCAATGGCGCAAAAACAATCCTAACCACCCCTACGGATATGCTGAAAACGGACAGCCACTCAATGCCGACAGCAAGGAGATTGGTATCTACTATCAAAAAGCCAATACGGGCGTAGGAGACCTTATTTATGATGATAATGGACAGGGCATGGTCAATGCGGCTAGCCGCAAGTATATTGGCAATCCATGGCCTTTGATGACACTGGGTATCAACGCTTCAGTCGCTTACAAGGGCTTCGATATATCCATGGTATTCTCTGGTGCTTTTGGATTCGACATCATGAACCTCGTAAAGCCATATACACACATGTTTATGAGCGACAATACTACCGCAGCCATCTTCACTACTTCTTGCTTCGGCAAAGACAACACTACCGTCACAGAGAATCCACGTGTGGGTTATCTGGATGCTGATGGTAAAGTCATAGGCGATGGTGCTGCTAACCGCAACTACTCTACCGTATCGGGATATATGGTAGAAAAAGGCGACTACCTCAAACTCAAAAATCTGTCCATCGGTTATACACTACCACAGAAGTACAGCCGCAAAGCCAAGATGGAACGCTTGCGCATCTATTTCTCAGCGCAAAATCTATTTACCATCACCCAGTATTCAGGAGTGGATCCTGAGATTGGCGGCAATAGTTTGATGTACAATGTTGATCACCAAAATCGCTATTTGCCTTCTAGATTGTACTCATTTGGACTTGACTTATCTTTCTAACAAACTTCTAATATACTTACAGTCATGAAAAAGAATCTTGTTAGTCTATTCTTCGCAGCATTGATTGGCTTGACCAGTTGCTCCGACTTTTTCGACATTTCCAACCCTCAGACCCTATCTACCGATAATTTCCCCGCAACGATGGCACAGGTGGACCAATTGGTTACTTCGGCATACGCCCAAAGCCATAGCATCGGTATGTATGCCTTCTATTGGTTCCCTATGGGTGTATGGCTCTACGATCATACTACAGACTTGTATGGCTCATACGACGAGCGTGCTACTTCTCAAGATAACTATACTAGTATTGATTCACGCTATATCACTACCACCTATACCGATTTGTGTAAGTGGATGAAACTGGCTTCTACAGGTATTGAGGGTATCGAGTTCTACCGCAAGAACTATGGCAAAGAAAACGAGCAAGAACAACTCGACTATGCGTTGGGACAATGCTACTTTAATCGTGCATTGGCATATTGGCATGCGCAGATATTCTTCGAACTGGATGCCAATGCATTGGGATTCCCTATTATTGATCGTATTATCTCCGATGTAGAAGCACTGAAGCTGGAGCGCGCCACCGTCAAGGATACGTGGCAATTTGTTATCAACGACCTCAAGCTGGCTATACCATTGTTAGAGGGCTACAACGACGACACTTTTCGCGCTACCGAATGGGCAGCCAAAGGATTGCTTGCTAAAGTGTATATGCAATCGCTCTATATCTTCCCCGAAAATAAGTCTTTGGCTAAGACGCTTATGGAGGATATTATTCTCAATAGTAGCAAACAATTAGTATCCTATGATATCTATGCAGATATGTTTTATGGCAACGAAGCCAACGAACATAATGAGGAATCACTCTACGAGCTCACCATGACTTCCAATCCTAACCAAGATGGTCCATGGGAAAACTACACTACTGGTTCTGGTATGCCAATGGTATATGCCCCTTGGTATGTGGATTTGGATATTCGTTTCCGCAAAGGCAAAGAGGACAAAGTGGATCCTCTCACGCAAGAGAATGATATCATCATTTCCAAGAAGTCATCGCAATGGGGCAACAACTATGTGCATGACAAAAATATCGCGCGCTTTGGTTTTGCCAATTTCTATGGCGATACCGTGCCACGCCTCACCTTCAACCCATCCTACAACTATAGTGGCACCCGCTCACTCGACAACTATCCATACATGATTGCCACTCCTAACTACCGCACCGAAGCATTAGCACTCAAGCGCGATAAGTCGAAGGTAGATCCACGCCTCATGCTCTGTGCAGGGCAACCATATGTGGACGAATACATCGACGGCAAAGGTCGTGTGACTGTCTATGACCGCTCGTCGGAGTGCAACAACCGCCCAGAGGTACTTGGCTGGCAACACCGCAAATACACCAACACCCGCGGTACGGAGATGGGAGCTGCGCCTTATGGCCTCAACGAGTCAAGCAACTGCAACCTCTATATCGTGCGACTAGCAGATATCTACCTACTCTATGCCGAATTGCTAGCCGATACCGACCCTACAACCGCATTGGAGTATATCAATAAGGTACACCGCCGTGCATATGGACTGAATCCCAATAGCGCTTCTGAGTATGACTATAAGTCCCTCAGCGACCGCACACGTGCCTATTATGACAACGATCCTCTTGCCAACGATCCACTCAAATACGAACGATGGGCTGAACTCTTCGCCGAGGGACAATGGTGGATGGATATTCGTCGATTCAGAAACGGCGACTCGGAGGCCGCTTATTACGAGAAAACATCCCACGGACCTATCACATGGAAAGGCGAACCTAGCTACGTGCAACCTATCCCACAATTGGAATTGGAGCGCAATGGCAATATCACCCAGTCGAAGGGATATCCAGGGATTTAGTTTAGAGTTTAGTGTTTAGAGTTTAGAGAAGTATGAAAAAAAGTCAAATTATATTGGGTATAGTATGCTGCATGCTATTTTGCGCATGCGAGCCACAGGCCTCTGTATCCTCCCCCGATGGCAAGCTATCCGTAGCATGCAGTGTGGATAGTATGGGCCGACCCATCTATCAAGTGTCGATGAATGGACAAGACATCATCCGCCCTTCCCAACTGGGTTTGCAATTCGCGCAAACCGACCTTTCAGAAGGTTTCACGCTGCTCCGCACACAACGTGACCAGCACAACGAGACTTGGGAAACCACCTGGGGCGAAGATCACTATATCGTCAATCACTACAATCAACTCTCGCTCTTCTTGCGCCATCGCTCTGGTATAGAGATGCAGGTATGCTTCCGCGTTTTCAACGACGGATGGGCCATGCGCTACATGCTGCCTGAGATGGCAGACACTGTGCTCATCAACGAGTGCACCAGCTATCAGTTTGCTAAGGAACCTACCGTATGGTCTATCCCTTGGAGAACAGAATACTACGAGGCATTGTGGCAACCAGCCCCTATGAGCGAGATCGACACCGTTTGTTCGCCAATCACCCTGCAATGGGGAGATAACCTATATGCATGGATGCACGAGGCTGCGCTCTACGACTATCCTGCACAGAACTATTACTATGCCGATGGTCAACTACGCACCTATCTCACTCCTTGGAGCTCGGGCGATGCAGCATATCTCACCACACCTTTCGCTACACCATGGCGCATGATGGTACTCAGCAACGAGCTGAGCGGACTGGTGGAGTCGCGCATGCTACTCAACCTCAACGAGCCATGTAAGATTGAGGATACATCGTGGATCAAACCTATGAAGTTTATCGGTATATGGTGGGGAATGCACCTTGAAACAATGACCTGGCACCAAGGTCCTATTCACGGCGCTACCACCGAGAATATGAAACGCTACATCGATTTTGCAGCCGATAATGGCTTTGGTGGCGTCTTAGCAGAAGGTTGGAACACGGGTTGGGAAGACTGGGGAAAGCCAGACGTAGTGGCGCAGTTCTCTTTCACCACCCCTTACTCAGATTATGATCTGGAGTACCTCACCAACTATGCCCATCAACGCGGAGTACAGATCATCTTCCACCACGAGACACAGGGCAACGCAGCCTCTTACCAGCATCAGCTAGATACCGCTTTTGCCTATATGCAGCAGCATGGTATGCATGCCGTGAAGACGGGCTATGTAGCACCTACCATACAGACCATCGATGGCATCCAATACAACCGCTCGCAGTCTGGTGTACGCCACTATCGCAAGGTGATTGAGACCGCTGCTACCTATCAAGTCAGCATTGATAACCATGAGCCTGTGATGCCTACGGGATTGCAACGCACCTACCCCAACCTCATGACGCAAGAGGGTATTCGCGGACAGGAGTGGAATGCATGGAGTCAGGATGGAGGTAGTCCGTGCGAGCATGTCACGGTATTGCCATTCACCCGCATGTTGGCAGGACCGGCCGACTATACACCTGGCGTGTTCAATTTTGATAATCCGGTATATCCTAACACCCGCGTACATGCTACGCTCGCCAACCAATTGGGTCTGTTTGTTGTCCTCTATTCGCCGCTGCAAATGGCGTGCGACTTGCCAGAGAACTATATGTTGCACCCCGAGGAGTTTGAGTTTATCCGCTGCGTACCATGCGATTGGGAGCGTTCTATCATGCTCGACGGTCAGATAGGCGACTATATCGTCATGGCTCGCCAAGCACGTAATACCAACAACTGGTATATCGGTGCCGTCACCGACGAACAAGCACGTTCTACCACCATCACATGGGCAGACTTCCTCGGCAAGGGCGACTACCAAGCTATCATCTACCAAGATGCAGCCCAAGCAGATTGGCAAACCAACCCATACGCTACTGCGATTGACACGCTATCCGTCCATCGCCATTCCGACCCGCTGACCATCAACATGGCTCCAGGTGGAGGATTCGCCATCCGAGTAGAGAAACAGAATTAGTAATCCTGAAAAACACTATATCCAACCCCACCCAGTCTCTCACAAGGCTGGGTGGGGTTTTTATCTTTTGGCACAATTTTTTGCAAATGAGTATATAAGATTACACCAAAAAATCAAGTATTGAGCCAGAAAATTGCAGTTTTTTTCAAAAATACTTGCGTATTTGAAATAAAAGAAGTAATTTTGTGCGCTGAAAGTACAAATTATTTGCAGTTACAGCTCACAATGGATGTTTTAAGTACAATATTATCCAACTCAAGAACAGTCTTTACATCACAATGGCTGGCGCTAAAAGATGATACACGCGATAGAAATTCTCTTTCGCGCTCCTTGATATATTATGCCAAAAAAGGAGTGCTTCTCAATCCTCGCAAAGGTATCTATGCTAAGCCCAAATACAATGAGCAGGAGATGGCTTGTACTTTGCTAAGTCCATCATATATATCGTTGGAATATGTGCTTGCTCGCGCGGGTATTACCTTTCAATATAGTGAGGAGATTACTTGTATCAGTTACCAAAATCGCACCATTGAGGTAGATGGTCGTGCGTATGTGTTCCGCAAGATTAATCCTATGATATGGGCAAATATGTTAGGCATTGAGCAACGCGACAATATCGCTATTGCCACGCCAGAGCGTGCATTCTTGGATATGGTTTATCTCAGCGCAGGACAATGCTATTTTGACAATCTACATCCGCTGAACAAGGAGTTGATTCGACAGATATTACCAACATATAACTCAAAGATACTCACCAAACGCGTGGAAGCGCTACTCAAAGTATAACACTATGGATACCAACAAACATCGCTTATTCCTGAAGCAGTTTCTGCCTTAGAACTCTTTGCACTTTGTCCGTTGATAGCGGAGGTGTAACCCGCAGCAGTACCCCTCCGAAGGCGAACACTTTTTGCAGAGCAAGGCACCACACCACTAAAAAATCACCTCATTGAGCCCCCCTCAATTGAGGCGATTTTTTTATGTATGGTGGAGAGTAAAAAGTTTCTGCGCTATCTATTTGTGGCTCTTTGCGTTACGTTTTACTTGCTAAATTGTTGAAAACTTTTTCTTCAAAATTACTTGCAAAAACAAAAAATATTATATAATTTTGCAGACGAAAACACATTCTTCATGAAGCACAACCTGAGCCATATATTCCCGAGCGATTACCCCAATCTGCCCAACGAAAGGGACCTCCAATTTGAGGTTCAGGACTTGTTGCGTCATACCGACTCTCCAATGGATATCATCCACTCAATCAACGAGATAGAGTGTCCATATCACCGCAAGGCTATCGCCACACTCATCCCTTATCATTGGCATCTTATGGAGAAAAATGGTCAAGAACCTGCCGTATATCTCGACAGCGAGGGCGACTGGCGCATCACATGGATCAATGTTGATTACGACATGCGCATCATCATACGCCAAGCCAACGCTGAACAGATAGAGTTGGAACACGCCAACGACACCATCCTACACCACCCTACACAAACCAATACTAACCCACAACACAACAACACAACTATGCCACTCATCATCAAAGGGGATCCACAAGTGATCAACCACTACGAAGGAGCACACTACGAAAACTGCACCTTCTACACCAATCCTCCTATCGAACAACCAGTAGAGAACATCTACACACAAGCCATCGAGCAGGCAGACCATCTCACACCACTGCCTATCACCACCGACCCTGCTCCGCTCATCTTCAAAAACAACGAGCCGAATAGACAAACTGTAGAAACTATGCTGAAAGAAACGCTCTCTTCTTCCAACAAAAAATCTGTTGTCTGCCGCAAACTCTATCAACAACGTGAACTATACAACCTGCACACGCAAGATGATACAACCAAAGCCATTATCATCAACAGGTGGGTAAAGAGGTTTGGGCTGGAGCGTAATTTTAAGGCAGACTTTAGCAGAAAAGACTTTGGAAATTATTACTGCAAAGCATAAAATACAGTAGTTTTATACCACTTTTATACCACTTTTATAGATAGGCGTGTCACGATTGGCACGCCTTATTTTTTTGTTGTAATTTTGCACTCGACTTCTTCATCCGCCCTCTCGTTCTCCTATTTTGCGAGAGCCAGAATAAGAATCTACAAAAACCTATTACGATATGAGTGAACAAAAACAAAACCGCCAACAACTGGCATGCGATTACATTCGCCAAAACTATGTCGATTACAATCGACTACGCTACGACCTCATCGCGCAGAAGGTGCAGGTGCGCTATGATCACAGTTTAGAAGACGCTTTCCTACAGAACGCGACAGAACCTCTAGAGTGCAAAGAAGAGGATTATTGGCGCTATATCACCAATGCCGACATCAACTCTATGGTCTGCGACTGCTGCATGGAGACTGGAGCGAACATCACTGCCAAAGAAATCCTAACCGTACTCAATGCAGGTAGTGGATATATCCCTCACGTACACCCACTGCGCGAGTATGTGCACTCCCTCCATCCCTACACGCCCGACCAGCCCGACTGGATAGATATGGTTGCCTCTCAGGTGAGAGTAAAAGCATTAGGCGATGAGGCGAAAGGCGAGGAATTATGGCGCATCTGCTTCAAGAAATGGTTTGTAGCCATGGTCGCTACTTGGCTCTACGACGAAGTCGTCAACCACCAAGTGCTGGTGCTCATCGGAAGACAGGGTATCTTCAAGACTACATGGCTCGAACGACTCATACCGCCACAGCTCAGAGACTACTGCTGCAAACTAGCCAACGCTAACTCACTGAGCAAAGACGACCGACTCCGTATTGCCGAGTTTGGACTCATCAACATGGACGAACTCGACGCTATGACACCACGCGAACTCAATGCCATGAAGTCCGTCATCACGGCATCAGATGTCAACGAACGTGCTGCATACGGCTACACCAAAGAGCGACGAATACGACTCGCTAGCTTCTGCGCAAGCAGCAACCGACGAGAGTTCCTAACCGACATCACTGGCAACCGACGATGGCTGCCATTCGAAGTAGAGAGCATACAAAACCCCTTCTTCACCACCCTGCCATACGACCTCATGTACGCGCAAGCAAGATTCCTCATCGAAAACAACTTCAACTACTGGTTTGAACTAGAGGAGATCGCTACAATAGAAGAACATAACGAAATCTTCCGCGTCCAAGACAACGAAGAACAACTACTCCCTATTCTATTCGACATCCCTGCGGAAGGAAAAGGCGAATTTATGACCACCGCACAGATCTCCGAACGACTAGTCACCTTCGGAGGTATCAAAAAACCGATGTCCGTGACACGCCTAGGCATGCTGCTGGGACAGTTTGGATACAAAAATGTCCAACGAAGAATCAACACTATCAAAGCACGAGGATGGCTTGTATATCAACGAGATAGCGAAGAAATTAATGCTATAAAAAATCTATTAGTTAAAGACTAGTGTCCCACCGTCCCAGCACTTTCCCTATATACATACCTACCCGCACACGGGTAAAGTTATAGAAATAGCTGGGACGGCGGGACGCGGGACGCGAAACACACAACTAACCATTAATTATTAACCATTATGAAAACTACCCAATTAACTCCAAACGAAATTCGTTTTATCCTTGCTGTTGACGCCACATGGACCGTATTGCGCCAACCCGTACTCACCAAGATCTACCACGACGAGTGGGCAAGTCTCTATCCTCGCCCTCTATCCGCCGACGGCAAAGAGCTCACGCTCTATGGCTTTGTGTTTAATATCATGTATCAAGAGGTGTAGGCGAATGCCTTCGATATCCCGAAGGGATACCGAAGGGATACCGAAGGCAATCCTTATTCTATTTTCAGATACCATCATCTCATTTTTTGTTTTGCTCACTAATGCAGTTTTCTGCATTGACAATAATTGTCTTTCAAATAAACACGAGTTATAAAAAAATATGAAATCACATACAAAGATCGAACTAGCCCGCGCCGCGGGTGTTTGTCCTGACACCTTCCGCCGTTGGCTGAAAAGCGATCAAGCATTTTTGGAAGCCAATGGTGTCACCACCAATACCAAAATTCTTCCACCTAAAGTGGTGAAATACATCTGCGAAAAGTACTGCATCGAACTAAAAGATTAGCCAGAGTAAGAACGAAAATCGCAGGAAATAAACGATTATCACAGACGAAACCCGCACAAGCCCGAAACGCTGTGCGGGTTTGTTGTATCTTTGTACTCGATTTCAATGCGCAACGAAATTACCCCAGCCTTTAAACGTTAAACTTAAACCCCTTAACCTAAAAACAATGAGTAAATTCAAACCTATGGAACTCATCGGCGAAATGCATGGTAAGTTCCACGGCGACAGCGAGTACTACGCCGCAGAAAGATATGGTACTCAATTTACCGGCAAGATTGGTTATAACCCATATCCGCCTACCGAAAAACAAACTACACAACGCGAACGCTTTGCACAAGCCAAAGCCAATGTGGCAGCATTGAGTTCGGAAGAACTAACTGCCTACAAAGAGGCGTTCAAAAAACAACGCAAGTACAAAACCCTGCAAGGTTATATGCTTGCACAAGAGATGGCGAAGCTGGTGTAAGCCAGCTTCAGTTTAGAGAACGGCGAGTAAGCTTCGCTGAATGGTTAGCCTTGCTGCTGAAGAGTCATGCTGCTCATGAATAGTTAGCTTCGCTGGATTTCACGAAGTTACTTTTCATTCGCATAGCGAATAACCATTCATGAAATAACCATTCACGTAGTGAAACGAACTAACCCTTCATTAACCCTAAACACTAAACTCTAAACCCTAAACACTAAACAATTAACCCCCTCCCAGGAATGGAGGTCCTCCTCGATACTCCCACGAAAAACTAACGAGAAGCTCGTGGCTTCGAGTTAAGAGGAGGAATGGCGGTCGCCTTAAATCGCCAAGCGATTTCTTTGCGACAAGCCAATTCCGACGATATGGCTAAAGTAACTTACATCGACCCAATCAAATCTGTCAGTGGCAAACTGACCAAAAAGCACTGTGTGGTATATAACGTGCGTCAAGCACCTACCAACAACTCCGACATGATCGCCAATCCCAACTACACCGCTTACCGCGACCCAAGCAAGAAAATTCAACTCACCGCTGGACAAATAGCTTGGCAAAAGCAGTTCGGACAGATTATTACTACCGCACGTGCACGTATGATTGACCCAACCCATATGACCGCAGACCGTGCTGCCTTTGCTAAGCAAACCAAGTACAAAACACTATGGGCATATGTCTTCAATCAAGTCAAGAACGAAGCGTAATGAAAAAACTCCAACTCATCATCGCTACTGCATTGTGCATCTTCGGATGCACGATGCTAGTGGCGGGGTTTGTAACCCCTCCATTAGCGGAAATCCACCACTCTGTACTTATTGCTTTTGGAGAAATACTCACTTTCTCTGGCTCACTCATCGGAATTGACTATCACTACCGATACAAATCCCCCTCCTGACTTCTAAACACTAAACAGTAGCGCCTAAGGCGCGTTCACTAAACACCCAAAGAGTATGTATATCCATCTTTATCGCAACCAACCCAAAGCCAACGCCATCACCGGTCGCCTTGTCATCAATGGTCGTTGGTTCTGCAATACCCTCGAACGCGTGGGCTATCAAATCCCCGCTCTCTGCTACCATGTAGCCGTTACGCAGTCACCCAAGTTCA
>CALAUA010000004.1 GCA_937891975.1 uncultured Bacteroidales bacterium | reverse complement strand
TCGACCGCTCTGCCATTTCTCCGCTGCAAAGATACGACTTTTTTGTTTCGATAAAACATCAACAAAAAAAATTTACACTATTTTTTTCTCAAAGAAAAATCAAAACGTAAACCTCCATCAGGACGGTTGCTTACTTTTATCGTACCAGGCAAAATGGGTTAGCGATATAAGAAAATGAATTTATAATGCCAATAGTCAAAGAAAAGCAGAAAAATAAAACTATAAATAACGAATCGTCCCCAACTGCGATTTTTCTTGCGCAACTTAAAAAAAAAGTGTAACTTTGCAACGAAATATCCAAAAGAATTGATATGCGTAGCAGCGAAATTTCGTATTTCATCTCTTTTTGCATTGAGCAATACAAGCAAAGATTGAAGCCATGCGCCAAATCTATTCTTCAGATATGTACAAACAATTGGAACAAGAGAGCACCAAACGTTGGCACGAAGGTCCCGTTGCTTTGTACCAAGAATGGATGAAGAAATAACAAAACAATACTAACCCATTAAATTGTAAATAACCCAATAAATAGTATATCGTAAAACAGTAAATTGTAAATTATTTGCAACGCATATCGTTGCACGACATATTTTTTAGACGTATCAGCGTATCGGCTTGGCAGGTAAATCTGGAAAATTCATCTGTGCCCAAGGAAGATAAGTTGAGTCAGTCCACCGTATGGTGTAGACTGCTTTTGCTTATTTGGGACACAGGCCATTCCAGAGCCTACCTGCTAGTAAGTGAGAGCAGTTTTTTTTGTATATATATCAACAACTTATAAATCACTACAATTATGGAAAAAGATTTTGTTCGTGAAATCGCAGATTTATACTGTGCTCGTTTTCACCACCTCGCAGAAATCGGTATTGTAAAAGAAATGTCTTTTGAAATTGATAGCAAAGATTTCGAAGACAAATACCGTGACTTAGAAGATGTCCGTTATGCAACACCTTTTAAGAAGATGTTTGAGCAATTAGCCGAAGTAGATGAATTGCCTTGCTTGTATCGTTGGGAGATTACGTCGCCCTATGATGCAGAACAAATCAAACAAACCGTCACTCAATTGCCCAAATATACACCTCGTGTACTAAAAAAAGCAGTAGCAAGAGAAAATACGCTTTATGTGGGCAAAGTGCAGCAACATATTATCGGCAGAGTTATTCAACATCTTGGCTACCACCTAAATCAAGCATCGCATGGTTTGCAACTCAATGATTGGGCAAAAGCAATGAATCTGCAACTTCGCTTACATATCATCGTTTTACCATACGACGTGATACCTGTACAAGAGATTTTTGAGACAGAACTCGCACGCAAATACGAACCACTAATTGGAATTCATTAACTTTTAATTATCATAACAATGAAAACAATATCTACTCTTTTGTGCCTTTTGTTCAGTGTAGCACTGACAGCACAAGTAACTAGCCTACCAACGGTATTACAAGTAAATGATGAGACCGAAAATGCTTTTAGTGTTGTACCCAAAGAGCTTTCGTATGATGGCAGTAATCGCGTGTATATCCGCACAGCAGATGACCAAATTGCCATTTATGGTAATGACTTCACCCCTGTAAAATCAATTACCATTAGCCCTACTCGCTATGAAGATGTGAGAATCAGAAAAGAACGAGAAGTGACAGTAACTGTTACTCCTGGAGAATTGATTTCTTCTAATGTAGTAGTCGATTACACATATACTAATTTGACACTAATCTATTTATTCAACGAAGAAACACAAGAATGGCATTATACGTATGATATTCCTGCTTCATGGACGGAAAATGATATGAAGACATATCTTGAAAATCAAGAAAAAAAAACGATAGTCTCAGTTACTCCGCATCCAGAAGGTGGGTGGGTCTTTGTGTATGATATGGAGATGTATCAACCTGATGGTAGCGATGCATACAACTATTTTATGGTGGACACATACGGAAAACAATATCCTAGGCAAGCGTATCTTTGGCAAAATGGTTTCTTGTATGACTATAATATAGCATATAACGACGAAAGCGTATATGCCGAAGATGAAGTAACATTCGAATATGGCGAATGGGTAGAAACAGGCACTGAAAAATACGAATCGGCACAAGATGGGAGTATAGGATTCTTAGATTATGATTCACAATCCATAGGTGATTCAGATGAGTACGGAGATGGCCTTTGCTTAAGTCAAACACTATTTAATACGGATGATAAATATGAATACCTATCATTCCCTCATGAGTTGAGCGAGGAGTACGATTACGGTTACAATGAGCCTACGCCAGATCATTACGAATCAGGAACTTACACCGAAAACAAAACATTTTACCAATACTCTCTCTACAAAAGTTTCAATATAATGTCTGAAGATGGAACTATTCTTCAAACAGTCACCTTCCCCAACGGATTTAACATGATTGAACTTGTAGAGGCACAAGTTATCAAATTGGCAGACCAATATTATATTCTTTGCCAAGGCGAAATGAATGAGAGCGAAACGTTACTGATTTATAAAATTAATCGTTCTTCTGTAGGTGCATCTGTAGAGCAAGTCTGCGCTCCAATAAAAGTGGGTGCATTCCCTAGCGTCGCTAATCGTAATCAAATGATTACTATCCAATTGTCTGGGGACAATGCAGACAACAGCCGAACCAACCTACAAGTGATAGATATGCAAGGAAAAGTACTGAATCAACAAACTATTCCTGCTGGTCAGACTAGTACCACTATCCCTGCTCATCGTTTGTCAAATGGTATGAATTTGATTAAAATCACTCAAGGAAGCAAAACCATTGGCACAGAAAAAGTGATTATAAAATAACCGCAAAGATTCAGTAACCTTCGGCATTTAAAAACTTTTTTCACACAAGTACACTCACGCGGGAAGCTTAGTAAATACTACACTTCCCGCGTGTTGTATATATCGTTTTATGGTCTCAGACAGCCAATAGGCACGACATGTACTCCGTCTGCACGACGAGTGGCAAATTTACCGCCTGTAAGAATCATTAATAAATCTGGTTCGCGAATAGGATTCTGTTTTTCCGTCCGATTATGTTCAATAATAAGCTTCTTCAGTTGCAACAAATGTTTTGCACCCTCTTCAATTTCGTTACTACCTAACTTACATTCAATCAATGCATATCTACCATCCGACAAATGTAATACCACATCTGCCTCTAAATCATAGCGATCATTTATTCGGTGTTTTTGAGGTGTTTCGTTCGATGTTTTTGAGGTATTCTTACATGATTACCGCAAACTTTCAGCACCATCTTCGGCACGCGAAAACTTTTTTTTGCAAAAAAAACGTAAATTGCAATCATCTAACAATTTACGTTTTAAGTTGCGGAGAGAGAGGGATTCGAACCCTCGGATCGTGGATACGATCAACGGTTTTCGAGACCGCCCCATTCGACCACTCTGGCATCTCTCCTATTCTGAGTCTACGAGACCACAAGCCAACACGTCTACAAGATTAGATCGTATCTTGACCTATATCCTATTACTTTCGTATTTCAAAAGAAATTTCACAGACTCTATTTTAAAGAACAAAAGCGACTTTTTTGCAGTCGCTTAATCTCCGCGGAGAAAGAGGGATTCGAAC
>CALAUA010000003.1 GCA_937891975.1 uncultured Bacteroidales bacterium | reverse complement strand
GTAGCGAAGCGTTCACTAAACACTAAACAGTAGCGAAGCGTTCACTAAACACTAACCTATAGCGAAGCGATATTCTTCTCGTTCATCAATTCCTTTCCTTCAAGGGTATAGGCATATGCAATGCGATCAGCATAGTATTCCTCTACCTTACCCCGTACAATCTTCATGGTGGAGTTCACCATATGGTTTTGCTCAGTGAATGCTTCTGGCAATACGGCAATTGCTTTAGGCAACCACATCTCAGGGAACATACCTGCAAACTTACCATTGCGGTACTCGTTCACCTCGTCTTGAATCTTCTGAAGCATTGCTTTTTTTCCTTCTAAGGTCTTGTAATCCATCCCTTTACTCTTTATGTATTCCTTCAACGCATCTTTGTTCGGCACGATGAGTACCATAGTATAAGGGTCTTGGTTGTTATGAAGAATCACTTGTTCGATATACTTGCTACCATCGGTAAGGCTATCCTCGAAGCCCTCTGGACTGTATTTCTCGCCATCGGCACTGATAAGTAGCGATTTGAAGCGTCCTACTACCCACAAATAACCAGGGTGCTTGTCGGTCACGTAACCCATATCGCCTGTATGCAGCCAGCCATCTACCACAGTCTTGGCTGTGGAGCCTGGGTTCTTCCAATAGCCCGCCATCACGTTTTCGCCACGGATGACAATCTCACCTTTTTGTCCATGTGGCACTTCATTGCCCTCTTCATCGCAAATCTTCAAATCAAGGGGCTTAACGATGCGACCACTCGAACCAAATACAGCATGTCCCATTGAGTTGGCACAAATGATAGGTGTAGCTTCGCTAAGTCCGTAACCTTGGAACATAGGCATACCCACCGCACAAAAATAGCGTTGCAACTCAATGTCAAGCAGTGCTCCACCACCTACAAAGAACCTCATACGTCCACCAAAACCTTCGCGTACTGCTTTGAAGATGATTTTGTCAAACAGTTTTACCAATGGCCAACGCCATGCTTGCCATCCACCACGGTTCCAATACTCCTTATTGTATTGAATCGCATTGTTGAGTGCAAACTCATAAAGACGCTCTACTATTTTGCCTTTGGCTTTGATACTTGTTTCTATGTTCTTACGGAAATTACGTGCCAAAGCAGGAACAGAGAGCATCAGCATTGGGCGCACTTCTTTGATGGCAATAGGGATGTTCTTGAGTGTAGCAATGGCTGTTTTGCCCGTTGGCACAGTGGCAATACTACCTCCGTAGTACATCATCGTATAGAAGCCAGCCACGTGTGCAAAGCAGTGGTCAAGAGGCAGTATAATGAGCATCACATCGCCTTTGTTGCAGGATATGACACTGGCACCTTGCTCCACGTTCGCTGTATAATTGCGGTGAGTGAGCAAAATACCTTTAGGATCGGCAGTCGTACCCGATGTGTAGCTGATATTGGCATAATCATCTGGCTGAACCGACTCATAAAGGGCCTTAAATTCTTCACTATGCTCCTTCAAGTATGCCTCGCCCATAGCAATTACCTCGCTGATAGGCATTTCGTTGGGCTCATAGGAGGGTAATGGGTCAAGCACAATAACCTTCTCCACTTTGGGGCACTCCCCAATAATGCTACGAATTTTTGGCAACTGTTGCTCGCTAACAACCACAAAACGCGAATCTGAATGCTGAATACGAAATAGCAAATCAGTACTTTCGGTGAGTTTGATACTCAGGGGAACGTTCACGCCTCCTGCATATAAGATTCCCAACTCACTAGTAATCCATAAATTGCGACCTTGAGAGAGTAGGGACACTTTATCACCTTTATGCAGGCCAAGTTGTACCAATCCTGCACCTATGCGGTATGCTTCTTCGCGTGTTTCGCGGAAAGATGTTTCTCTCCACACTCCATCTACTTTTTCGCGAAGAAAAGTCATTTCGCTATACTCGTGAGTATATTTTTCGACAAAATCAATGATAGTTGTTCTATTTTCCATATTGTATTTTTGTGTTATTACGACTTTTAGCTTGCAAAGATACTACTTTTTTTGCATATATGCAAATTTACGCAAAAAAAGAGTACTGAAATATCCCTTTCAGTACTCTTATCTCTACTCTTTTATCTCTATTCTCTACTCACTCTCCCACTAAAATCATCTCTAGTTCTGCCTCGCTAGGGTTACGAGCTACAATCACTCCCTCACGATTAATCAGAATAGTCGTTGGGATAGCAGATATACCATATTTATCACATGGATTATACTCCTCTGTACGTTGGTCACGGATATGCAACCATGGCAGTTCATCTTCTTCTATTGCCTTCAGCCATGCTGCCTCATCACGGTCGCAACTCACACCTAATATCTCCAATTTGCCTGATGGGTGATACGATTCGTATAACTCCTTGAGTACAGGCATCAATCTACGGCATGGTCCGCACCACGAAGCCCAGAAATCTACTAATACATAATCTGTTTTGCCTACTAATTCGCTCAGTGCCAATGCAGTACCATCTGTTTGTAGGGAAACAATTTCTATATATGGATTACCAGCTGAAGTGAGCAATTCTATTTGATATTCCTCGTAGATAGGTGCTAAGATAGGCATCTCAAGACGCTCTGCAGGTATAGTTGCAAATAACTCTGCTTTCTGCTCTGGACTAAACATGTAGAACATACTTACAACGATGGAATCTGATGTCTCATCTGCCACTTCTTCGATAAGTAGGGCATATCCTTGTGCGATAAAGTCGTCAATGATAGAGTCCCTTGTCGCGATGTCATCTATTTCTTCCAATTGGGCATCCACCGTATTGTATAGTTCGGTGAATTTTTCATACGCTGTTTTCTTTGGCGTACACGCTACTAAGCAACCTAGTGCCAGTAACGCTATAAAAATCTTTTTCATATCTCCCTGCCTTTAAACTTTAAACTCTATACTTTAAACTCTAAACAGTAGGCGCCATAGCGCCGTTCACTAAACACTACTCCCCATTCGCCAAAGGGCTAGCTTGTGTATAAACGCGTGCTGCCAATTCCTGATCAAGTTGGTAGAGTCCGTAGCCATTGTCACCAATAAGACGAAGTTTGTGTACTAAATCAGTAGCATTCTCTTCCTCTTCCACTTGCTCATCTACGAACCAATTGAGGCGACTTTGGAGAGCGAAGTCTTTTTCCTCCACGGCGAGTGCCATCAAGTTGTTGATGAGGGCGGTTACTTTGCCTTCGTGAGCGAGTGTGTGCTCAAACGCTGCCAATGGCGAAGCCCACTCTGTATCTACTGCCGCGATAGGGGCGAGTAGCACTCGACCGCCACGACTTTGCAAGTAATTGAGCAGAATCATCGCATGGTCTTGCTCCTCTTTGAATTGGATAGCAAACCAGTTAGCCATACCGGGTAAACCTGCGTCTTGGCAGTATGCTGACATACTCAAATATAAATAAGCTGACCACATCTCAGCATTAATCTGGGCATTGATAGCCTCTTGAAGTTTCTTTGAAATCATAACTCGTTCTCTTTATTGGTTAAAATTGTTAATAATCAAATTCTCTAAATATCCCACAAAAACCGTGCCATTCCTCTTCTCTTCTTCTCCCCTCCGAAGGGGAGATCGAGTGGGGTCCTACATCCGCAATTTGAATCCAGAGAGGATTGTGTCGGGGCGGAAATGAAACACACTAGCCATTTCACCTGCCATGCAAAAACCGCACACACGGCATTGCTCGGTGCCATATCCTAGACACAAACTGCGGCTACCATCGGTATAGATAAAGTTGGTTACAAAGCATTCTTTGCCCAATTTTATCTCACCCAACGCATTGCGCTTCATCAACTTCAAGCCCGAACGTGAGTTCATAATCGGATAACCTTTCTTTTTATACGCAAGTACTTTATCTATTAGTTCGGCTTTCTTTTCGGGTGCTAGCATCAAGTATTCTGTACCAGGGTAGGGGGTATGAAAATTGATAGAGATTTGCTCAATAGCAGGATTGTTCTTGGCATACTCCATTGCTGCATCAAGCGACTCATAGTTGAGCGCATTTACTACCATATTCACGCAAATATGCTTAAAACCTGACTTGCGAATATTCTCTTCTAGTCTTGCGAATGTGCCTTCTCCGCGAATGCGGTCGTGATATTCGCCAATACCATCCATGCTCACCCAAATTGACTGCGGACGAATCCACGAAAAGTCTTGCTGTGCATTAGTTGTAACAGTAATAGAGAAGAAACCTATCTCCAATGCCTTGTCTATCAGGTCGTTAATGGTATAATACTCTTCGCCTATCTCTCTACCATCTTTTTTTTCTCGCCACAACGTCGGCTCGCCGCCTTCCAAATCTATAAAACGTGAGCCTTGGTCATAGGAGTAGCGCATATCAGCTACTATATCTTCAAATCTGCGTTGTTTATATCCTGCACTGCCATATACAGAGCAGTGTTTGCAACGCAGATTGCATTTATCTGTGATAAACAACACCGTTTGTAATGGCGCACGGCGTCCAAAAAAACGTGCACGCAAAAACCATTGTGCTAGATACACATAATGGGATAATGTCTTAAATATATTCATAACTTTTCTTCTCTAAATACTAAACAGTAGCGAAGCGTTCACTAAACACTAAACAGTAGCGAAGCGTTCACTAAACACTAAACAGTAGCGAAGCGTTCACTAAATACTAAACAGTAGCGAAGCGTTCACTAAACACTAAACACTAAACACTAAATTCACACAATGCACAATCATCAATATCAAGCAGAAGAACGTGCAAATATTGCGAGCAAGGAGCCAACGATAGAGAAACCAATCAATGCCTGCTTTCTTATATCCTTCCCAGTCGCCCATCGGACCCATCCACCAATGGGGTGTATCTTCGCGGGGCAAACCATATGCAAATAGTCGGGTAGAGTGAATCAAATATATCGACATAGGTAGTGTAGCAAGCGTCAGCAAATACCATGCGCTCCACCAACCCATAGCTATGCCCAGGCCTAACATCACAAATGGCATCATCGCAAACAAACCTATAAAAATTATCATCCATACTTTGCTCTTGAGCAGCCGCGCAAAAGTCATCTTACCCAATTCGGCATCGGCATTCACCTCCATCACCGAGTGCACATACACGATGTTCGTCACCATACATCCTATACCTATGCTCATACACAGCATCTCCCACGAAAATGCCTTACCCGTCAAAGCTGCTTGTACGCCCAGCATGAGCAACGGACCAAACATCAAACCAATGACCAACTCACCCAATCCGTGAAATCCCAATTCAAGCGGTTTGCCCGAATAGTTGATACCTATGATCAGACCAAGTACGGCGTAGATAACAATGCCCATCGCGGCTTGCCAACCATGCATCAACCATTGTCCAACCAATACGATGCCACCCATAGCCGCTGCAAAAGCCAAAAAGCCCACTATCGCCCAACCCAACTCACTCAACGTAGCCTTCTCCTCCTGCCTCTCGCCTCTAACCTCTAACCTTTCACCTTTCTCCTCTAACCTTTCACCTTTCACCTCTAACCTTTCACCTAAATAATGACACTTCTCCATGCGTGCGCGCACGCTCGTGCTGCTGATATCAGCGCGTGTGCGTGAGTCGTGTTTGTAATCAAAATAGTCATCTGCAAGGTTCATACCCAGGTGGGCGGCACATATACCGAGCACTACGGGAATGGCCAACCACCATACAAAACCATCTTGACCTATACACAGTATCACTGCTGTCAAGCAGGGCAACGCTGACTGAGGCAACGCAATACTACGCGCATTCTTAATCCAAAAACCAATTCTCATATCTCTTATCTCTACTCTAAACTCTAAACAGTAGGCGCTCCGCGCCGTTCTCTAAACAGTAGGCGCTCCGCGCCGTTCACTAAACAGTAGGCGCTCCGCGCCGTTCACTAAACCCGAATCACCGTCAACCCATCTCGCAAGGGCAGTATCACCTTCTCCAATCGCGGGTCTTGTGCCACTTTGTCGTTGAATGCTCGCAATGCAACTGTCTGGCGATCTTTATCATATGCTGGGTCAATGATGTGTCCATCCCATAGGGTGTTATCAGCCAATATCCATCCTCCTTTGCGCATCAATGGTAGCACCAAGTCTAGATAATCGCAGTATTCCTTCTTATCTGCATCTATAAACGCAAGGTCAAACAACTCCTCATCTCTAAACTGTAGCGCCTCTGGCGCGTTCTCTAAACTGTAGCTCGCTTGAGAGCGTCCTCTCAACCCTCTCAATACCTCTTTCGCATCGCCTATCACAAGTTGAATCTTCTTTCCCAACGGCGATAATGCCAAATTACGATGGATTGACTCTTCCATCTCGTCATTATGCTCGATTGTGATCAGACGACCATCTTCGGTTAATCCTTCTGCCAGGCACAAGGCGGAGTATCCTGTGAAAGTGCCCAATTCCAATATGCGTTGGGGCTGAATCATCTGACTGAGCATACTCAGTACACGTCCTTGTACATGTCCTGAGAGCATACGCGGATTGATCACCTCTAGGTGTGTACTGCGAGTAATTTGTTGTAGCACTTCGCTTTCTGGCGAACTATGTTGCTCTATGTATTCAGATATAGTCATGTTCTATATATTCTGCTAAAGTCATGTGATTTTCCCAATTTGCCTGCAAAAGTACAAAAAAACTTGCATATCTCAAAAAAAAATACTACTTTTGTGCCCAAAATAAATTAGAATACCTATAGAATATGGAAAAAGTAATCAGTGGCATTCGCCCTACAGGCAATTTGCACCTCGGAAATTATTTTGGTGCAGTGAAGAGTTTTGTGAAAATGCAAGAGGAATACAATTGTATGTTTTTCATTGCCGATTGGCATTCGCTTACTACTCATCCTACGCCTGAAAACTTACGTACGTCTGTCCGTACTATCCTTGCTGAATACCTCGCATGTGGTATTGACCCTCAAAAAGCACCTATCTATGTGCAAAGCGACGTGAAGCAAGTACTCGAGCTATATCTCTATCTCAATATGAATGCGTATCTCGGCGAATTGGAGCGCGTTACATCATTCAAGGAGAAAGCGCGTAAACAACCCGACAATGTGAATGCTGGCTTGCTTACCTATCCATCGCTGATGGCTGCGGATATCCTCGTCCACAAAGCAGACAAAGTGCCCGTGGGTAAGGATCAAGAGCAAAATATGGAGATGGCGCGCCTTTTCGCACGTCGTTTCAACCGCATCTATAATACCGAATATTTTAAGGAACCAGAATCCTTCCACTTCAATGCTAAAGCGGTGAAAGTGCCTGGATTGGATGGTAGCGGCAAGATGGGTAAGAGCGAAGGTAATGCTATATACCTTTGCGATGATGAGGCAACCATCAAGAAGAAAGTCATGCGCGCGGTTACAGATGCAGGACCTACTATGCTCAATCAAGTGAAACCAGAGCCAATCGAGAACCTTTTCACACTCATGCAACTTGTTTCCACTCCTGATACCTACGATTATTTCAACGACCAATACAATAACATGGCCATCCGCTACGGCGATATGAAGAAGCAACTGGCAGCAGATATCAATGCGTTCTGCGCACCAATTCGTGAGCGTATCCTCTTCTTCCAAAGCAACGAAGATTACCTTGCTAAAGTAGCACGCGAAGGTGCTGAAGCTGCGTCTGCCAGCGCAGAGAAAACAATCCGCGAAGTCCGCGAGATTATCGGTTTCCGAAACTAATCGCTTTGGCACAACTTTTGCTGAAAGACCATTAACGACCTTAAAGTCCTTAATGACCTTAGTGTCCTTACTCGTATGAAACGCTGCATAATCATATTAATCGTTGGGCTATTGATTCCGAGCCTTGTCGCCTTGTCGCCTCTCGCCTCATCGCCTAACACCCTCCCTTCAGGGAGGGATGGGGTAGGTCTATATACCGATGATTCTTATTATTGGCCGACAGTTGACACTATTGTCCCTACCGAACCTGTTTACGACCGTAATGCGCGTGAGTTCATCTTCTTGGAAGATACTACCCAATACCCCGATACCGTTGTCATGCGCATAGTAGAACGATGAAACGCTTCCTGCTCATATTGCTCCTTGCCTATAGCCTATCGCCTATAGCCTATTGCCAAGATATTCAGCGTTTTTCAGAGCGCCAAATCATAGGTACAGCTCGCTATGTGGGTATGGGAGGCGCAATGACCGCTATTGGTGGTGACCCTTCTGCGGTGCTTGACAACCCTGCTGGTTTGGGGCTCTATCGGCGCGGTGAAACAATGATTACTGTTGATGAAACAATAGACAATACTACACAACTGCTAAACAACTCTACACAACCGCTACACAACCGCTACACCCGCTCCCGCTTTGCGCTTCCGCAAGTGTCTGCTATCTGGGCATGGGGTAATCCTGGCAAACAGCGCGGAATGATTTACAATAATTTTATGTTTTCTATCCAACGCCTTGCCAATTTCAATCGTGATGTTGTGGTAGAAGGTGCTGGCATGGGAATGGTGGAAACGATGTGCGACAAAACCAATGGCTTGGCAGAGAAGTATCTGCAAGACAAACCTTGGGATGATGTGGAGATAGGTTGGTTGAGTATTCTAGGTTACGAAGGATACTTAATCAATCCAATAGCTCAAGACCAATGGGCACCTGCTGTCAACTTCACCGAGGGTACGTTATCTATCTCTGAGTCGGGAACGACTGACCAATACACCCTTTCTTGGGCAAGCAATATCAGCAATCAGTGGTATGTAGGATTGGGATTAAATATCCCTACAATGAGTTATACCAAACGTCTCTCTTGGCAAGAAACAGATCGCATCAATTCTGCGGAACTCAAATCAATGTATCATGCCACAGGTGTAGGTGTTAGCGGAACGATAGGTCTGATTTATCGTCCAATGCAAGCATTGCGTATAGGAGCATCTTTCCAAACGCCTACCGCGATGAGCTTAACAGTGCAAACCGAGGGGGATGTTCATACTACGATAGCGGGCGAAAAATACGATGTTTTGACCCCTGAGAGCGGTGCTATCAGTGTAGATATGGTGTCGCCATTACGCACTAGCGTTAGCGTAGCAGGGCAATTGGGGAAGCATGCGCTACTTGCAGTGCAGTACGATTATGCTCATTCTGCTGATATGGTGGATGTGCACACAATGCGTGTGGGCGCGGAGGCACAGGCATATCGCGGATTATTCCTCAATGCAGGTTATGTATATGAATCATCTTTTATGAAGGAAGAGCCCATCGTATTACTTGATTATAATTCTATTCGAACAGATATGGATTATCGTTATACGGCTTCTTCCCAATATGCAAGCGCAGGCATAGGATATCGTAGCGATGTGGTGATAGCCCAATTGGCATATCAATATCGTTGGCAAACGCTTCACCAATATGCTTCAGAGATGCAGCTACTGCCGATGGATGTACGTACCGTCACCCACCGTATTGTAGCCACTTTGGCATGGCGATTTTAGGCGATGAGGCGATAGGCAAAAGGCAAGAAATAGCGGCGAAGCCGCATATTACCAGCCTTTAACCTTTAACCTTTAGCCTTTAACCCCTATACTTTGGCACAGAATTTGTAAAGAAGTATAACGTGATCTTAAAATATATTTGTTGCATTGCTCAGAGACCGGAAAACTCAACACTTTATTTTTATACGAGATAGGTGCATTTCCAATGGCGTGCTAATACTCTACGCCGAGACCAACTTTCAGTTGTAGCGATGAGGTGGTTAGATTACAAAGGGCTTGTACCCCTCAAATCCTGTTTTTAGGAGTTTTCTCGAGTGAGTAGCAATGCAGCAATTTTTTTGAAAACACATTTCATAATAATATAAATTTCATATGGTAAATTCAGTACGCTCGTACATCGCAGAAAATCGTGCTCGCTTCTTAGAAGAGTGGGCTAGTTTGATTCGTATTCCTAGTGTTAGTTGTCAACCGGCGCACCAAGCCGATATGCTTCGATGCGCAGAGCGTTGGCGTGAACTTCTACTTGAGGCAGGTGCTCAGCATGCGGAAGTTATGCCCTCTCAAGGCAATCCGTTTGTTTATGCCGAGTACAGCCCAATATCCAATAGCGAAGCGTCCAATAGCTCACAGAGCGTCCCATATCCAATAGGCGAAACGCCGTCCAATATCCCTACGGTACTCGTCTATTCCCACTACGATGTCATGCCAGTTGAGCCATTGGATTTGTGGCAGAGCAATCCATGGGAACCTTCCATCCGTGATGGTCGCCTATATGCGCGTGGCGCAGATGATGATAAGGGACAAGCAATGATTCAAGTTAAGGCATTCGAATATCTTGTTCGTCAGGGCTTGATGAATTGTCGTGTAAAATTCATCTTCGAGGGTGAAGAGGAAATAGGTAGTCCTAGCTTGGAGGCCTTTCTTGAAGAGCATCGTGATTTGCTTGCTTGTGACATTATCCTTGTGAGCGATACTTCTATGATTGGCAAAGATACACCTTCTATCACTACTGGATTACGTGGATTGGCATATTGGCAGATGGAAGTTACTGGTCCTAATCGTGATTTGCATAGTGGTCATTTCGGTGGTGCAGTAAAGAACCCAATCAATGCGCTTACTGAAATGCTTGCTAAGGTCGTAGACGATAAAGGTCGCATCACTATTCCTGGCTTCTACGATGATGTCTTACCGATTCCTCAAGCCGAGCGCGATATGATTGCTCAGATTCCTTTCTCAGAAAAGGCATATTGTGAGGCGATAGATGTAGATACTACTTTTGGCGAGGAGGGCTATTCTACTTTGGAGCGCAACTCTTGCCGCCCTTCGTTTGATATATGCGGTATATGGGGGGGCTATATTGGTGAGGGCAGCAAGACTGTATTGCCAAGCAAAGCATATGCCAAAGTCAGTTGCCGTCTAGTGGCTAACCAAGACCATGAGAAGGTGAGTCAAGCATTTGTAGATTATATGAAAAGTATCGCACCTGCTGGTGTACGCGTGGATATCACTCCTATGCACGGTGGTCAAGGATATGTCTGCCCAATTGATATACCTGCTTATAAAGCCGCAGAACATGGCTTTGAAGTGGCATTTGGTAAACGACCATTGGCGGCTCGCCGTGGTGGTAGTATTCCAATCATTAGTAGTTTTGAACAGATATTGGGCGTAAAAACAATCTTAATGGGCTTCGGACTAGAGAAGAATGCTATCCACTCGCCCAACGAGTCGATGGACCTCGAAGTATGGGAAAACGGTATCGTAGCCGTCACTGAGTTTTATCGTGCCTTTCAACCATAAACACTAAACAGTAGCTCGCATGCGAGCGTTCACTAAACACAATAAAACAATGAATATTGTTATTATAGGAAAGGGCAATGTAGCTACCAATCTCCATTACGCATTCACCAAGAAAGGCGTTGCATGTCAGATGGTTAGTAGCCGCGAGGGCTTGGACCAACTACCTCAAGCCAACGTCTATATTTATGCAGTCCGTGATGAGGCATTACCTAGTGTGGTAAAGCAAGTAGTCGGCGTGGGTAAATCCTTGCATCTTCACACTTCAGGGACGATGCCTATCACGGTTTTTGGTGACGACAAACCGCATGCGGGCGTTTTTTATCCTTTCCAAACATTCAGCAAGGCACGTGTGATAGAGGATTTCTCTACAGTGCCTGTGTTCTTTGAGGCACGTGGAATAGATGACATCAGTGCGGTGTATTCGTTGGCATTGACCATCACTAGCCATGTATATGAAACCACGCAGCACGATCGTGAGCGCTTGCATGTGGCAGGGGTGTATGCATGTAACTTTACTAATCTGATGTACACTATGGCGGCTGACTTGCTCAAGAATACCCATATTCCATTCTCTGCGCTCTTGCCTTTGATAGATGAGACAGCAGCCAAGATTCATACTCTAGCACCCAAGGATGCGCAAACAGGACCTGCTCAACGCAACGATGAGAATGTGATGAATCACCATCTCTCACTGCTCAATGAAGAACAACAAGAGGTGTATAAACTCCTGTCAGAACAAATTAGAAAAAGAAATCATTAATCCAACACTTTACATCTTACACCCCTATACCAGAAAAAATCGCCTTACGAACGATTTTTTCTGCATATATCACATGTGCCACAGGTGATTGCATCGTTTTCTCCAAAATAGGATAGTAGCAGTTGTGAGCGGCAATACAGCTGATTATCAGCGTATTCAACCATCGCTTTTAGTTTATCCACATAATGGTCTTTTCGCTGTGAATAGAAATGTTTTGGCACACGAATCTCCGCTTGGCGATTCACTGTCAACCGCAGCACATTGGCTATTGTCCGAGGCACGTAGGAGATGATACCCTTTTGTGCTAATGACACCAATAACTCATGCCTCTTTGTCTCTAAACTATAGGAGGCATTGCCGCCGTTCTGTAGCGAAGCGTCCTCTAAACTGCAGCTTGGCTGCCCGCCTCTCAGATATTGTAGGTCGGTGAATATACCCGTATATTCTCGCATCAGCGACTCTAGCAGCGCCATCTGCGCATCGGTTAGATTATAGTTGTCTAGTTCGCGTCGTTGCACACGAATCTGTACGCGAGGTTGTATCTCTTGATCTTCCTCAAACGAAAAATAGCCCATTTGACTAAGCAGATGC
Organism: uncultured Bacteroidales bacterium; assembly: GCA_937891975.1. GTDB lineage: Bacteria > Bacteroidota > Bacteroidia > Bacteroidales > Paludibacteraceae > Colicola. Next base: position 39,496 of record CALAUA010000003.1, on the reverse strand, counting down.
AAAGCCGAATAGGTGGTCAGTATGGGCAGATGCATCTTCTGACAGAGGTCATATACATCTAGGAAGAAGGTCGCCCCTTGTCCACTATCTGCTCCCACACCGAGGTAGTTGCACGTCTTGTGATAGACGGTGTGCAGAAATTCCTCTGGCGGATAGTTATCTGCCACGCGTTTGCGGGCTTTGGCTTTGTCTTGCGCTGGGTCGTAGAGCAGTACGGCAAAGGCTTTTTGCTCATCGCGCCCTGCGCGTCCTGCTTCTTGGAAATATGCTTCGATTGTATCGGGCAGATCGTGATGAATCACCACCCGCACATCGGGCTTATCAATGCCCATGCCAAAGGCGTTGGTGGCTACTATGACGCGTGTTCCTGGCCTTTCGCCTTCTCGCCTCATCGCCTCATCGCCTATTTTCCATGCTTCTTGTTTGGCAGCGCGCTCTTTGGCTGTGAGTCCTGCATGATAGAAGTCGGCGGAGAGGCCTTTTTCGTTGAGATAAGTTGCTAACTCTTGTGCACGTTGGCGGTTGCGGACATATACGATAGCCGAACCAGGTACTTTGGATAGGATATGCACTATCTCATCGGCTTTCTTGTTGGTCTGACGTACTACATAACTCAGGTTCGCGCGAAGAAAACTCTTGCTCAGTACATTCTTCTCGCGGAATGCCAAGCGCTCTTGTATATCATCCACCACATCAGGCGTCGCCGTTGCTGTCAGTGCCAATATGGGCACTCCCCCAGTCTTTAAACTGTAGGCGGCTGTGCTGCCGTTCTGTAGCGAAGCGTCCTCTAAACCGCACGCTTTGCGTGCAACCAAATCGCGTATCTCCGCGATTTTCAGATAACTTGGTCTAAAATCATATCCCCATTGCGAAATGCAGTGTGCTTCATCTACGGCGATAAGGCAGATTGGTAGGCGGGTTAATCGCTCACGAAACTCCTCCGATTCTAATCTCTCTGGGGAAATATATAGGAAGTGGTACGGTCCCCATTGGCAGTTGTCGAGTGCCACTTTCTGCTGCTCATAACTCATGCCCGTGTAGATGGCTGCTGCACGTATATCACGACAGCGCAGGTTCTCCACTTGGTCTTTCATTAGGGAGATGAGTGGCGTGATGACTAGACACAGCCCACCCATAACCATCGTAGGCACTTGGAAACACAGACTCTTACCGCCACCTGTAGGCATAAGTGCCAGGGTGTCGCGACCATCCAACACAGATTGAATAATTTCCGCCTGCAATGGGCGGAAATTATCGTAATTCCAATATTTCTTGAGGGTATTGAGCATTAATGGTTAACTACCATTATTGTTTTTTATCCCAATTTCTCTAGTGCAGTTCTTACGCGGCGGAGAGTTTCCTCTTTGCCCAGCACATCGGTGATGTTCCAGATATGTGGACCACGAGCAGCACCTACGAGGCAGATACGGAAAGCGTTCATCACGATACCTACGCCATACTCCTTCTCAGCAATCCAAGGCATAATCAGATTATCCAATCCCTCGGCCGACCAATCTTCGTGCGCCTCCAGCAAAGCAAGCATTTCAGTCATATGCTTTGGACTATCCTCTTTCCAACGCTTCTTGAGCGACTTCTCATCGTATTCTTCAGGTGCTACAAAGAAGAAATTCACTTGCTCCCACAATTCACTCACAAAGTTCACACGGTCCTTTGTCAAACCAATGACTTTCGCCACTTTCGCCTTATCTATAGCCAATTGCCCATCGCCAATTGCCTTCTCTAAATATGGCATAAACTGCTCGGCAAGCTCCTCGTTCGATTTGAGTTGCAGATATTGGTGGTTGAACCATTTGCCTTTCTCATAGTCAAACTTAGCGCCCGACTTGCTCACGCGCTCTAGTGAAAATTGCTCGATGAGTTCTTGCATGGTGTACATCTCTTGGTCGCCAGTAGCGTGCCAGCCGAGGAGTGCAAGGAAATTAATCACTGCCTCTGGATAGTAGCCCTCCTCGCGGTAACCCGATGATACAGAGCCATCTTTCTGGTTGTGGAACTCCAATGGGAACACTGGGAAACCAAGACGATCGCCATCGCGTTTGGATAGTTTACCGTTGCCGTCTGGTTTCAAGAGCAATGGCAAGTGCGCAAATTCTGGCATACTCTCCTCCCAACCAAACGCCTTATATAATAATACGTGGAGTGGGGCACTTGGCAACCACTCTTCGCCACGGATGACATGGCTAATCTCCATCAAGTGGTCGTCCACGATATTCGCCAAGTGATATGTAGGAAGGTCATCAGCCGACTTATAAAGCACCTTATCATCAAGGATATTCGAGTTAATCACCACTTCGCCACGAATGAGGTCGTGCACATGCACATCGATGTTGGGCTCCACCTTGAAACGAACCACATACTTCTCACCATTGGCGATACGAGTATCCACTTCCTCTTTGCTGAGTGTCAATGAGTTAACCATCTGCTCACGGGTGCGGGCATCGTATTGGAAATTAGCAATCTCAGCGCGCTTTGCCTCCAGTTGTTCTGGGGTATCAAACGCGATATACGCATTGCCCGAAGCCAATAATTGATCTACATACTTATGGTATATCTCGCGACGCTCGCTTTGGCGGTATGGACCATGGTTGCCCTTGCCATTAGGAGCATCTTGGCAGATACCCTCATCAATCTCAATGCCGAGCCATGCCAGGGCTTCGGTGATATATTCTTCGGCTCCTGGCACGAAGCGTGTGGAGTCGGTATCCTCAATACGGAGCAACATGTCGCCACCATGTTGGCGAGCGAAAAGGTAGTTAAACAAGGCAGTACGCACACCGCCGATATGCAACGCACCTGTTGGACTAGGTGCAAAACGAACACGAACTTTTCTTTCCATTTTTTATTGTATCAATTTTATTTCTGTTTTCCCATTTTCTTGAATGATATACATGCCCGGTTGCAATTGTGGCATTTCTTTGCCACTATATATCATTCTTCCCATGATGTCCCATACCGCCACTGGTAATTGGCTCTGTAGGGTAGGGGATTGGATGTCAGTAGGCACATAGGTGTACCCCAATCGCTTATCCATCCATTCCACGCGTTTGGCTACAAACTCTTTCAGGTATGCCACCTCTGCTGCAAAACTACCACGAGCCACTGGGTTCATGTGCTCTTGTCGGTTGAGGATATCCCAACGCATAAATGTGAGGGTTTGGGCGCGGTCAATCTCATTAGCAATACTATCTATCCATGCGCATAAACTAACGGCATCTATTCCATTGTGACGAGCTTCATCCCATATCTCGCGAAGTTCAGGTATCGTTTGAGCATCTTGCAATACTATACGGCGCACAAATTGCCCCATACTACCAGCCACCGAACCGCCATTGAAGCAAACAAACTCCGTCTTGTTATTTAGCGGATAGGTACGATAGTCATTATCAAAAGCGATATCAAAATCCCATACGGGGCCCGTGTAAGCTTTCTTTTCTCCGCGCTTTTTATATTGATATACGCTCCAATAGGTGTCCGTATTGCCCGACATCTCGCCTATCAAGAAGTGGCGCAAGAATGTCTCGGCATCCAATATCGAACGCCAACCATAATCTTTGTTCTCAAAATAGCTTGCATATACCGTCTCCTCCATCTCATTGAAGAAATCCTTCAAGTATTTGGTTTGTTCGGGCTTAATATCTTCCTCATCGGGCGACTTAATAGTCACAGGGATGCCTTTGTCTGATGTAAACCAACTCACCTCTTGATCTGCATAGGCATCAATCTCCCATAGATAACCACCCGTCAAGTTTTCGCCATCAATATCAGTCTTCTCCATCTCATCGATATTTACGCGGTTTTTGTTCACCTCTATTTGGTCACATAGTTGGTAACAACCTTTGTATTCGCCGTTGAGTATCACGTCCACTGAGCGGCCATAAGGCGTGTATGGCATACCCATTACTTCACTAATATGGAATGCCAGCAAGTTTCGCATCAAGGTCTTGTCGCCGTAATTGCTAATCAATGTCCATTTTTTTGCTTTGGCAGGCGCGTCCAGTGGCTTTTGCTTGCTCTCAAACTTAATGCGATAAGGCTTTTTGGCAAAGTTCAGCGAAGCATTGCCACGTAGGCGTGTTGTCGCTGTATCCATCACGTAAGTGTTGTCGGTGTCGATGATACGCACATAACTAGGGATATTGTGTTCCTTATCGTATGGCTCCTCAGCATTTACAGTGTTCATTATCACTATTGGTATTCCGCTTGGCAAATAGAATTTGCTCTCATCGCCTTCGCCCGCATGACCATAGAACTCTAGTTCGGCTATATTGCATCGCTTGTCGTGTGGGCCTACATAACGCACATAACGAAAACCTTTGCTCACCTCAATATCTGCATAGTGCATTTCGCCAATCACGCCTTGCTTGTCGATGATATATAATGACACTGCGTCCAGAAAGTCGCTTCTATTAGCACCTTCAATCATACCCAATACTACGCGTTCTGGTCCTACTCCGTCGTTGCGTGGCGACCATCCTGCACGGGTAATGACATGGGGCGTACCTAAATCTAATCCAACCCATACATACGAACGTCTGTCGCTGTTGGACGCATAATAGGTGTTCAAATCTTTGTCAAATGCATTCTTTGCGGGGTTATCGTTGGCAGGTGAGCCAATTGGCGTACCAGTCAGTAGCGGGTCATTCGCGAATAATGTTAACCAAAAGCAAGTGGTTAATAATAAGGAAATAATTTTTTTCATAATAGTTAGTCTTTTAATATGTGAATAGTTTTGACCACTACTTTCCCCTTGCGTATTTCCGCTTGATGGGTGGCTGAGCGAAAGGTTTTTCCTCCCACGCCTGTTTGTAGTGCATCGTATATTTTATCTATTTCGGCAAAGCCGTAATCTTTCAGTTCTTCGTATAGTTTGGCTTTCCCTGCCAATTTTGTGTCTCGACCTTCTAGCCAATCTACATATCCTTGCATACGTTCTGCTGTAGCTGCCATATGTTCGATTTCGGCTTTCGAATAGTGCTTCAGTTGTTCGCGTATGGCATTGCGTTGGATACGTGTGTCGCTATTGGTTGAGTCGTCCACCCACGGTAAATGGCGTATATCTTTTAGATAATGCTCTATGTAATCTCTCGTCGTACATAATAGTGGACGTATGATAGGTATAGTCTTGACTCCTGGTTCTTGACTCCTCGCTCCTAAATGACTCTTCGCCCGCATGCCGCATAACCCACGTATGCCCGTACCTCGTTTGAGGTTCAGTAGCAGTGTCTCTGCTTGGTCATTCTGATGATGTGCTACGGCGATAGCGTTGCAACCTGTCTCGGCAGCCACTTCAGCAAACCATTCGTAGCGCAACTCGCGCGCGGCCATCTCTATGCTCAGCCCTTTTTCTCGTGCATAAGCTTCGGTATCAAAATCCTTCACCCACAATATCTCGCCTTTCGCCTTTAACCTTTCGCCTATCACCTCCCTCACGAATGCCTCATCTCGATTACTCTCTTCGCCTCTGAGGTGGAAGTTGCAGTGTGCCACTATGCACTCCCATCCTCCTCGTTGTAGTACATCTAGCAGTGCCACGCTATCTGCTCCGCCGCTTACGCATACCAGCACTTTGTCGCCTTTTTTCAGCAACTCATTATCGCGTATGTATTTCAGCACCCTGCGCAACATCTTTTTCTCACCTCTCGCCTTTAAACACTAAACAGTAGCGCCTTTGGCGCGTCCTCTAAACTGTGACAAAGTCGCCTATCTCCTTATCTCCAATATATTCCCTGTCTCCGCACTAATCTTAATCGTAGGTATCGCTTTACCAGTGAATAGGTCTTGTGCCAAAGGCACAGCCACGCCATATTGAGCCACATCAAACTTATTTTCTGCTACAGTCTTGCCTTTGAATTGCATTACTATATGTGCTTCGCCCGGCAGGTTGTAGTAGATTTGTGATAGCGCAGGGGTATTCTTGTCCACATATCCACTGGGCAGCAATGTTCTGTAGGTTGCATCGAGTGTCAGGTAGATAGGCTCACCGCTTAAGTCATTTTTATCCACAATACCATTATGTTGCGACAATCGGCAAATCACCTCGTTCTCCACACTTTCTTCGGGTGTGAAGAGTAGGGTATGGGTGTGATGTGTCACTGTGGTGGTACCTACGAATAATGCCACCAATGCTTGCTCCTGTTTATCTAGTTCGTTGAGTACCAGTTCCATTGCTTTGCCATCGGCTGGTACGTGCTCTACGTCGCCTGCCAATATATTGAGTCGTGTCTCGCGAATGCGATATATCTGTTTCGCTGCGCCTTCTGCCATTTTCGCTACCGAACCTGCCAAAAACTGTTCTTCCATTAGTGGCATCGGTTCCTCACTTTTCGCCTCTAAACTGTAGGCAGTCTTGCTGCCGTTCTGTAGCTCGCCTTGCGAGCATTCACTAAACTGTAGCGAAGCGTTCTCTATCCCATATCCAACCAATCTCCCATCTTCGGTCAGACTCATCAATTGGGTGTTGATACCCTTTTGTGCCACCACTTTGAATGGTCGATTGGTGTCGGCACTGCTTACCACTTGTGTTTTCACTCCCACGAGTTGGTGGTTTTTGTTTTCTTCGATAATGATTTTCGTTGCACCCAGATAGCGTTCTGCATATTGGTAGAATACGCCAGGCTTTTCCTCTACCATATTGTAGTCGAGGGTAATCATCAACTCTGTTTTGGGCATGTAATACACTACTGCCGCTTCATTTTCTCGCACCACTTGTGCGAATGTCATACTGCTAATTGCTATGAGCATCCCGCTCAATAAATACTTTTTCATATCTAAACTCTAAACACTAAACTCTAAACACTAAACTCCAAACACTAATCTCTAAACACTAAACCCTAAACACTAAACACGCCTCATCGGCTTGCCTATGTAGCATCTCCAGTCCGTTCTTCACTTGGCATCCCATCTTTTCACCTTCCTGCAAGAACAGTGTCCTCTCGGGATTGTATATGCAGTCGTATAGCAGATGTTCTTTGCTCAGATAGTGATAGGGTATATCTGGCATTTCGTTTTCGTATGGTTGCATCCCTAGTGGTGTGCAGTTTACTATTATCCTATGCTCTCTCATCACCTGCTCATCCACTTCATCATATCCCAATCGCCTCATCACCTCATCACCTCTCACCTCTAACCTCTCACCTCTCACCTGTAGCGAAGCGTCCTCTGAACTGCAGCTCCGCTGCCGACTCACCACCGAATATCCCACTCCCAACTCTCTCATCGCATATTGTATCGCTTTGCTCACGCCGCCTGTACCCAGTAGTAGCGCGCGTTCGCCTTTACGTACCAGTGGTGCTATACTATCGCGAAAACCTATCCAATCGGTGTTGTATCCTTTCCCGTGGCAGACTACATTCACAGCGCCAATCGCTTTAGCTACCTTGTCGATGTCGCTCAAGTAGGGCAGGATGGCTTCTTTGTAGGGGTATGTCACGTTGAAACCGTCCAATTGTTCTAGCAGTTCTCTGACCTCTTCGATATGGTCAATGGGGTATGGTTTGTATTGCGCGTCTATTCCTTCTCGCACAAACAACTCCGTGAAGTATCCTTCCGAATACGAATGCCCCAACGGCTTCCCTATTATTCCATATCTATTCATTGCCTTTACACCTTACACCTTACACTTTACACTTTACACTTTACACCTTACACCTTACACTTTACACCTTACACTTTACACTTTACACCTTACACCTTACACCTTACACCTTACACCTCTCACCTCTAAACTCTAAACTCTAAACTCTAAACTCTAAACACTAAACCCTAAACACTAAACACTAAACCCTAAACCCTACTTAATCCCCTCATACGTGCTCTGCCTTGTTGGATCGATATCCATCAGCACGTCATATACTGCTTTTTTCTCCTCGCTAGTTCCTTCTTTGAATATATTGACCAGTTCATCGTTTTTCGCATCTAGGAATGCTCCCACCACGTATGTGGCAGGTCGTGCGCTGTAGGCCTCTTTTAGCACTTTGATGTCTTTGGCTATACGTGCGCGTCCGTTGGCTACGTTGTTCACCATCTCATCTAGTCCGTGGCGGTGGTAGTCGTAGTAGTAGATGCGGTATTTCTTGAATGCCTCATCCATCAGGTTGTTGATCAGTGCATAGCGATTACGATTGCTTTCAAATGCTTTCCAACCTGCTGCTTCGGCATCTTCTAGCGAAGCTGACTGTGCCGCGTTCACTATGTTCTCACATGCTTGGAAATAGGGTGTGCCGCCCAGTTTGGCAAACGAGTCCATATCGTGTCCGATGATGAGGTAGCAGTAGTAGGCGAGCAGTGCGGTTAGGTTGGTTGTGAAGGTCGTTTGTTGGTAATCCAGACGGTCGTATTCTTGGTAGGTAAATACGAAGTTATTGTCTTTGAAGTTGAGTGTTGGCGTGTAGTATGCTGTGCCGTACACGGGGCGACGACTTTGGCATGTCATCTCGCAGGTGAACAGGTTGTCTTGTACGCTTTTCACCACGATTAGCATATTACATTCTATTCGTTCTTTATCTTGGAAGGTCATATTGGTCCATTTCAGGGTGTTAACGAACTCCTCAATACTTTGTTTCATAGTATTGAATACCGATTTATTCGAGCCTTCCACCATATCTGAATTGATGCTGACGGTACACCTCAGTTCCTGTCCCCAACTCATGTTGCTGAGGCATAGGATGGCTATTGCTATGATTATTCGTTTCATCATCTTAATTTTGTTTTTCGTGCATGTGCGCGCTATGATTATGCACACGCACATATTTGGCGTGCAAAGGTACTACAAAAAATGCACATACGCAAGTAAACGAGCACTTTTTTTGAAAATAATAGATTTAATCTATTGAATATGCCATTCACATTCACGACAGAAGTTTGCTTATGAGAGTGAAGAGTGAGTGGCATATTTAGAAGGCGAAGCCGTATGTTTCAAAAAAAAGTGTGAGCGACGCGATAGTATGGGCTGCATCATGCGAACGTACTTTCGGGGGAATTGGCAATGCCAAGGCGGCGTCCGAAGGTAATACTTTTTTCTGACATATGCAAATCTTTGTTATTTTTTTCAAAAAAAATCTCTCCCCTCTCTACTCTCTTATCTCTTATCTCAACTCTCTTATCTCAACTCTCTTATCTCAACTCTCTTATCTTATTAAAAAAAATTGCAAGTTTTGCAAATTTTTCGTACCTTTGCACCCGCAAACGAAAAATACTTGTATTTATGAAGCACATCCACCTCTTTTTGGGCATTCTTCTTGCCTTATTACCTTGTCAAATTTTTGCCTCAATTGACATGCAAGCGCACGTAGCGTCCGACGAAGGCAAACAGTCTTATACGGCGTATTTGAATAAGCAAAAGTCTTATTATACAGGCGTTTATGCTTATGACCAACTTCTTGCTATCACGGGCGATGAACTCTTTGGTCGTCTCAATCAACTGATGGGTAATACCTGTAAACTTGATGCGTGGGGCCTTGATTACGGTGATCTACGCTATGCATACGAAGATGTCGATCGTGACCTCAATCGCAGTGGTTATATCATTGGTTATTACAATGGTGCTAGCTTCGAGGCTAAATGGGATTCGGGTAAGACTTGGAACCGCGAGCACACTTGGCCACAATCCAAAGGGGCTAACAAGGATATTACGATGGGGCATGATATGCAGTCGGTACGTCCCACTCAGACTAGTATCAACTCCAGCCGTGGCAATACGGCCTATGGAGAGAGTTATGGCTACTACGACCCAGATGAGGAGATCAGCATCAATAATAGTGCGTATAAGAAGATTAACTTGGGTTCGTACCGTGGCGATGCTGCGCGTGTGATTCTCTACGATTATTTGGTGTATGGTGAGCAGGGAGGTCATAAGAATGCTTTGTATAATGGCAATGCGCAGTTGCCTGCTAAGGTAGGTTCTAAAGGGGTGTTTGAGACAATTGAAGTTTTGCTCAAGTGGCATATGCAGGACCCTCCATCGCTCACCGAGATGGTGCGTAATGATGGTGCGCAGGAGTATCAGGGTAATCGCAATCCGATGATCGACTTCCCCGAATTGGCTATTGAACTCTTTACTAGCAGCAATATGCTCTGTTATTCAGTCAATTATGATGTAGCAGAAACTGTTTCTCCTCGGTATATGCGTACTGTCAGTGGTGGTGGCTTTATTACCTATTTGACTATGCCTGATGGTTCTCATCCATCTCACGTGACTGTCACGGGGGCTCAGTCTTCGTATGATGCTGATCTTGGGCGTCTTACGATTACCAATGTGACGGGGGATGTGACTATCAGTACTACCACTCCTGCATCGTATGTATCTGTTGAAAGTCGCGCGTGTGCGAGAATATATAATGTGTCAGGTGAGTTGCTTTGTACTACGGATGATGTGCCTGCGGCTCTTATGCAATTGCGTTCAGGTTTGTATATTGTCAGTCAAGGTACACAAACGCGCAAGGTCATGGTTCCATAGTCCATTGGACACCACCTCGCCCTTTGGGCGACATCACCCATTATTCTCTAAAAACCCCACCTACATTGTTGTTCTTCATTTTTTTTTGAAAAAAAACTTGTTTAATTGCAAAAAAAATATTACCTTTGCGGCGTCAATTCAAATGAAAACGGTTAAGACACTCCACTTTGATGCGATTAATTATCTGTATATCAGCGTGTAACGTATGTTTTTTGGTCCTTTTTTTGGGGCTGTGTTTTTAGGGCGATAGGTGAACTATCGTCGTTTTTATTTTTGGCTTGACGGCTGTTTTGTGAGCAGCATTTTTACATATTTCGACGAGTATAGTACGCTATACCGTCCTTTGGTGTTTATTTGTATGCGCACACACGCACATGTACGAAGTACTAATCACTTCGCCCTCTGCTCACAGAAATGAGCAATAATTTGCGCCCTTGGCGCACATGATATAACATACCTAACGAGGACTTCGTGGTCTGAGTTTATAAATACCTAACGAGGACTTCGTGAGTCCGAGTTAAGAGCGGAGGCGCATGTCGCCCAATGATGCAAGGCATCAGTCATTGCGACCATGCTGCCGAACGCGAAGCGATCTTTGACATATTGATATGATGAAAATCTATAGAGGAAATGTTATGCACATATATGTCACGTAGAAATCCCCGTAGCATTACCGTAGCATTACCGTACCACAACCGTAGTATTCTGGTGTTTCCCGCAATGTTTTCTAGTGGTTATTTGCATCTTTTATAGAACTTCGCTTACCACTCGATTACTACTAGCCACGTGCCGCCATTGTCATCCCCGCATTTTTGGTGTCACACAACGGCTCGGTTGTGTGCTACCACATTCCACATATTTGTAGAATTTGAGGGTTTGGTTAGCAATATTTCCTGTTGTATTTGCATAACAACGCCACTCGGATTTTGAGTCTGAAATGTAAGCACCAATATAGTATGATTTAGTAACATTTTTCAAATATGTTCCCTCAATTATGAATAGTCCATTTGATATTGCATTAGAGGTGGAACCTACGCGCACATTATCACCAGTATTGCTGTTGACATATAACCAAATTGAAGAGTTATTTTTTGGACATATTTTTAACTGGTCATTATCCTCCTTGGTGATATTCCACAAGATATTGTCCGCAGGATTAGGAGCAACATTTGGTAAAACGATTGCTCCATTCTCAATGGTCAACTCTGTTGCTCTTGGTGCACCATTAGTGCCATTATCATTGGTAAGTGCGTATGTGTTATCTGTTGCATTAGTCATCGTGATAACCACATCATCTGTTGATTCAATATCACTAATATCTGTTTCAATCCAACCACATTCCCCTTCACTTCCACTTGCAGCAAGTGTCCCTGTTATTTTTATATTATCAACGTAAGTAGCATATGTAGAGCCAGCAGGGCTACATACTATTGTCACTTTAGTACATGTTGGTTCAAGAGTAACTGTAGTAGTCTTATATGATGTGTTGTTTGAACCTGTAATATTTTGAGAACCAACACTTGTATTATTGCTATTATATTGCGTCACAGTCAACGAGGAGTAACTATTGCCACTTTTAGCCAATTGGAAATCCAATGTTAATGTAATATCCTCATAATTCGATAAGTCTAGATTGGATATTGTTATTTCTTTTTTCGATGCACTAGTTAAACCAAATGATGGCGCAGGATTTCCATTATTGTTATTAATGTTACCAGACGCAGTAATGTTATTAGTGGTTCCTGATGCCCCCGTATTGGAATAAATCTCCTCTCCCCACACATTTCCAACACCCACAACAACGAGCATAGTTAATACCATGGCAAAGCGTTTGCCGATTGCAGTTAATTGACTGAAAAGTAGATTTGTCATCATATCTTTATGATTTTGGGCGGCTGTACCGCGTTAATATTAGCATACCAATTGCCCTTGCGGACATAAAGTTTCCCTTATTTCCCTCACTCCCCTCACTATGAGGGAAATGAGGGAGGGAGGTTAAAATATGTTAAATGTAGTTATTTACTACAACACTATAAATCCCGAACCCTTGCGCTACCCTTACCGAAGGTGTTCGGTGAGAGTAAGGTGTTAAACAAATGTTAAAATATGTTTTTCTTTTGCGTATCTTCGAGGTATCTTCGGGATATCTTCAGGATAAACGCCCGAGATGCAAAAGTAAATCATTCAGGTTCAGAGCGAAGCGATAAGGTTCCTGCCTTTAACCTTTAACCTTTAACCTTTCGCCTCTAACCTAAAACTCGTTCTTTGACGTATTGACATATTTGGATTTTACACTTTTTGGGCGGAGTTTTCGCCAAACTCGGTAAAAATTTACCGCCAAACTCGGTAAAAGTTCCGCCAAACTCTATAGTAAGAATCCGCCAAATTCTATAGTAAGAATCCGCCAAATTCATTATTTTTTTTCATAAATACTTGTATATGTGAAAAATAAGTTGTACCTTTGCAGCCGATTTAACTATCATATAATATAGTTTACGTATCGTTTATGTTATTATATGATATTTTATTAGTATTATGAGCAAGTCCACACAAAGTACTCTTCTGCCACGGAGAGCCCAAAAAAACTTAGCCATTGTAGGCGAACAAATTCGTTTGGCTCGTTTGCGTCGTGATATTAGCATTGCGCAAATTGCTGATCGTGCAGGTTGTTCAGAACTGACGGTAATGCGTGTCGAAAAAGGTACTCCTTCTGTAGCGATAGGTACATATCTGCGCATTCTATTTGCCCTGAACTTGGACGAGGATATCCTGCTGATTGCACAGCAAGACACTATTGGTCGTGAGTTGCAAGATCTATCCCTCAAGAAACGCCAACGTGCATCATCAAAACAATAGACTATGCAAGAGATTGAAGTATATCTTGACCACAATGCCCAATTAGAATTGGTGGGTAAACTTACCTATGAACAATTGCGAGGTAATGCTACGTACCATTTCTCATATGATGCTGCGTGGCTGACTAATCATCCACACTTATCCTTGAGTGGTGATTTGCAATCCCATACAGGTTGGCAGCATGCAACAAAGCGCCTCTTTGGTTGTTTCACAGATGCCTTGCCTGACCGTTGGGGACGGCGTTTGATTGATAAACGCGAGCAGATTGTGGCTCAAGCAGAGAATAGAATTCCTCGAACATTCAGTGATTTTGATTATCTGCTTCAGTTGGATGATTACTCTCGTATGGGAGCGTTCAGATTTCGCATAGCTGGCGAAAAGAATTTTATCGGCACTTCTGATGGTGAGATGTCTGTACCTCCACTCACATCGCTACGCGATTTCACGCAGATAGCACAGGCGTACGAGGCAAAACCTGATAATATACAATGGGTTACCAATCTGTTACGTCAAGGCTCATCCTTAGGCGGAGCACGTCCGAAAGCCAATATGATGGATGAAAATGGCATGTTATATATTGCCAAGGTGCCATCCATTCATGACGACTACGATGTGGCTCTTTGGGAACATTTTGCTCATCAGTTAGCGAAGAAAGCAGGCATACAGGTTGCTGAAACTAAGCTTATGGCTATCTCGGGTTTCTCTCACCATGTATTGCTATCCAAACGCTTTGACCGAATGGGAACCAATCGTGTACATTCCGTATCCGCTATGACGCTCACCAATCTTCAGGATGGCGCAGATGCTTCTTCGGGGAATGGATATTTGGACATTGTGGATACGATTGTCAGTGGCATGGGGATTGCAGATGCGGATAAGAATCTCAGAGAATTGTACCGTCGAGTGGCTTTCTCTATTTGCATAGGCAATCACGATGATCACTTCTGCAATCACGCCTTTGTTTTGACATCCAATGGTTGGACACTTTCGCCAGCATATGATATTAATCCCACTAACATGCTGACTCAGAGTTTGCTGATTTCTGATTGTTCCTGTGAATCCTCGCTTATGGAGTTGCAGCGCGCTTCAGGACACTACTTATTATCTGAAGAAATAGCATTGCAGATCATCAACGAGGTGAAAGATGCAGTCCGTGATTGGCGTAAGGTAGCAACGCTTTGCCACATTACTCCAGCAGAACAGCAGCGTTTTGCAAAACGATTGGAGTATTGCTTATAACCACATAACGAACTTTCCGTTCAATCCAAATGAAATAGGGTCAAACGACTCTATTTCTGTTTTTATCCAAATTATGTCAACATTTCAAAGATCACTGTCGCGTTCGGCAACATAGTCGCGATGACTGATGCTTTGCATCATTAGGCGACATGTGCCTCCGCTCTCCCCACTCACCCACGAGGTTCGCGGGGGCCCCGATAATCGAACCGAAGTTCGGCAGAACGCTAATATATACTTTTATCGTGCCGAGGCACGCATAACAATACTACACAATGCTACACCAAGCTACACAATACTACACAGATAATATTAACGCGCTTAGCGCAAAAATCATAAAGATATGATGACAAATCTACTTAATGGTGCCCACGTGGCAAACAAATTGTTTTCAACTATAGCAAGACTCCGTCTCTTGCTCGTGATGTTCGTAGCCCTAACTGTCAGTGCAAATGCGTGGGGTGCGACGTACACCCACTCGTTTAATACTACAGGAACTGTAAGTGTTTCCAACAATTCGGTAACATTGAACAATGTAACTTGGAGTGTCGCTACTACGAAAGGAAAAGGATCTCCTACATACACCAATATTACAAAGGGGTACTCATATTGTGGATGGCAATTTGGTTCAAGCAAAGATAACTACTATTCTAAAGTCATCTTATCAACTAATGCATTCTCAAGTTATAATGTGCAGTCAGTAGTACTGAATATGAGATTAAATGGAGGAGTTAGTACAACGATGACAGTTAAGCAAGGCTCTACTACTATTGGAACTGCAACGATGAGTACTGCTAATGTTTGGACGGATTTAGTAGCAAATTCCACAAAAGGCACTGGAGGCGATTTATCAATCACAATAGCTACTACTCAGGCATTTTATATACACTCCATTACTGTTACATACGAAGAAGCTGTTTCTTGTACCGAGCCAACCATCAGCACTCAGCCTACTGGAGCAACATACACAAAAGATGATTCACCAACTACTTTAAGTGTTGTAGCTTCAGGAGATGATTTGACTTATCAATGGTATAGCAATACAAGCAATAGTACAAGTGGTGCTACGAAAATAAATGGTGCTACAAATTCCACATATACACCATCCACATCTACGGTGGGCACAAAGTATTATTATTGTATTGTAAGTAGCGGTTCTTGCTCTACTACCTCCAATATCGTTTCAGTTGTAGTAGAGAATCCTCCTTTTACCGTCACCCTCAATGCTGGTTCTGGCACTTGCGCAGAATCTGTAACAGAACCCAATGCTGGTGATGGTGTTACATTGCCTACACCTACACTTTCATCTGCCTGCCAATCAGCAGGTTGGAGTTTCGCAGGTTGGAAAACAACTTCCGCAGTTGCTACAGAAACAACTACAAAACCAACTCTTATCGCTGCTGGTGACTATGAACCAACAAGCAATATCACCCTCTACGCTGTTTATCAACGAACAGATGGTGGTGGCGGAGGCGGTACTACATCAGTAACGTTTACTGATGAAGATTCAGGGGGATGGACAACTACTGCTGGAGAGCAAAATGGAACTAAAGATGGGGTTTCTATTTCTACAAATGATGGTATCTATAGTCAAAATAATAATCAACTTCGTGTTTACAAATACGCCACCTTTACAGTTAGTAGCGAAAATATCATTACTTCTATTGTATTTTCTTTAAGTAATTACGATTGGTCAGATACTTCTGGTGGTGATTACTCAAATAAAACATGGACTGGAAATACTAACTCTGTTACTTTTACAGCAGACAATGGACAAGTCCGAATAACACAACTAGTGGTTACTGTTTCTGCAGGTGGCAGTTTTACCACCTACTACCATTCTACTCCCGAATGTGGTAGCACACAACCGAGCCTTTCTGCCGACCCAACAAATTTAGATTTCGGAGAGGTTACTGTTGGTCAGTCACAACAAAAGACCTTTGCACTTACGGGACAGAATATTAAAAACGCGACGACTTTATCAATTAGTGGTGAATCACATGGTTTCTCAGTAAGTCCATTTGGAATTGATGATACAGGTAACTTTGAGAAAGAAATAACAGTTACGTATGAACCAACAACTGCTGGCAACCATTCACAGACTATTGTTATCTCTTCTGAAGGTGCAGACAATGTAACCGTCTCACTCTCTGGTACTGGTACTGCGCAAATGGCTAACTACACCGTCAAGCACTATAAACAAAACCTAGATGGTACATATCCAACAGAACCAACAGAAACTGAATACCCATCAGGTGAAGTAGAAACTACTGTTACGCCTGCCGTTAAATCATACGAAGGCTTTACCGCTCCTTCTACTACGGAAGTAACCATCGCTGCAGACGGAAGTACTGTTGTAGAATATCTATACACTCGTAACTCACACACTCTTACATGGATATTAGACGGTGGTAATATTACAACCGATGGTACGGCTGCAGGAACAGTGAAATACGGAGCGTCGCTCACAGCACCTGTGGTAGAAAAAGATGGATATAATTTCAAGGGGTGGAATCCTTCTGTTCCTTCACAAATGCCTGATGCAGATGCAACCTATACCGCCCAATGGACAAAAGTGCACACCATTACGTGGAATGTGGCAGGTGATGAATCTAATACTACAACGGTATTGGATGGAGAAAAAGTAGTATTACCCAGCGATCCAAAATCATGCTCAGATGTATATACCACCTTCGTTGGTTGGTATACAGAACCCGCAGGTGGAGAATCTAATTCTTCTGCTGCACCATTAGGAACCCAGATTACCGCAACTACCGAGCCTGACGGTGATAAAACTTATTACGCTGTTTGGGCAGATGGAAGCAGCGAGGGAGGAGAAGAATTAAAGACAACACTTGATTTCTCGTCAAATGAAAATTGGAAGATTCCTTCTGGAAACAGCAATAAAACTGTAACTGAGAATCAATATTCCAATGGAACCTACACAATAAAATTAGCTGGTAGCACAAATAATGGATATTATTACAACTCTAATCAAGTACTGCTAGGAAAAAATGGTGCCTATTTAGAACTTCCCGCCTTTAGTTTCAAAGTGTCAAAAATTGTTTCAACAACTCCTACTGCTACTGTATCAGGATCTGTCACATGGAATGTTTTTACTGGTGAAACACCTGTTAGTAGTCTTTTGACAGGATGTACTTCTGGAGGTACATTTGAAATTGATAAAGATTATCAAACCGAAGGTACTATTTATACCATAAAAGTTACTAATGCTAACAATCTACAAATTAAAAAACTAGAAATCTATGGACCTATTGCTGGCGCCATTGGCTATATCTCTACATGCTGTGCTAATTCTATCAATATCACAAAAGGAGCAGAAGAGAATGGAACATTTGATGTTACACCATTAGGTAAAACAGCATCCTGCGATGGAGTTACAGTAACCGTTACACCGCAACCTGCTAATCATTATCATGTTTTGTCAGTAACCGCTACAAATCCTTCAACTGCTGGTTCTGCGCAGGTTGTTGATAATGGTGATGGGACCTGGAATGTTACATACGAAGAAAATTCTAAGGGTGACACAAAAATTGATGTAACATTTGAAGAAGACACTAAATATGATGTAACATGGTATGTAAATGGTATTGCATTGACAGGTGTAGAGTTAGGAGAAGCATCTACAAAGGTCTATGAAAATGATAAGGTAGAGAAAATACCTGACAATCCAGCGCCCCCATGTGGTGGCGTATTTGTAGGTTGGACAGTTGCTGAAATGGATGTTGATGACACTGACGAGCCTAATGAACTTTACACACAACAGTCGGAGTTCCCCAATGCAACAGGTAATCAAGAATTCTACGCAGTCTTTGCGGATTATGATGAACAACAATAAATTGCGAAATGAAATAAATAGTGTTAACAATTAAAAATGAAATGATTATGAAAACTTTACATACTATATATACCAATTTCGCAAAACGCTTTGCTGTTATACTGACTATCTTAATGACTATTAGCATTAATAATGTGTGGGCTGCGGCTACTCAATATACTGGCGAAATTATTTTTGGTAATAGTGGCACAAAAATCAATGCTGCGTCTGTTACGGGAGATGATAATTTAGAAAATACATGGACTATAATAACTGTTGGAACTACTAGTTATACTCCAAATAAAGATTATTCTCAAGTAGGAAGCGGAGAAAAGCCTGCTACCACAATTACATTTACTACAACGCTCTCTGAAAATTACAAAATAGTAGCATTTAGTGCTAAATTTGGAGGTTTTTCTAATACGGAAGGTGCTATCACACTCAAGGTCGGAGATATAGAAGTAGGAACTGGTTCTTTGAATGGACAAACTGATGTAACCATAGAGAATTCACAAGAAGCAACTGGTAAGACCTTAACAGTAGCGGTAACTGGTATTTATAGAGCTGTCAAATGCTATAGTATATCATATACATATGAATCGATTTCTCAGGTCTCTCATGAGGTGACTTGGAGGGCGAATGGAGAAATATACAAAACAGAATCCCTACCAGAAGGTAATATGACTTTGGGGCAATTACCTAACAAGCCAAGTCATTGCAACAACAACATTGTCTTTGTTGGTTGGACGGCTCAACAAGAGGTTAATGTAACTAAACCAGCAGATTTGTTTAATAGTGAGACTCCTGGTAACTTACCTATGATTAACAAGCCTAGTACTTTCTATGCTGTTTATGCCGAAATGATTGAAGGGGATGGCTCATTTATATATGGTAGTAATGGTGAATATAAGATATATGCTAATGTTAATGGTACTTACCATTATGCAAAAGAACGTGCTGATAATGGTTTAAAAATTACATCAACGACAACCAAAGCTAATGCAGGTACCTTTATATTTGATTTGCATAATGTAGATGGAAATTTATACTACACGATTCAATTTAAAGACATTGAAAATCAGTATATTTACTACAGCAAAAGTACTGACTTAGAACTACGAGATGAACCTTATTATTGGAATATTGTACCTTCTTCACAAAACAAGGGTACTTGGAGAGTAACATCTGTAGAGGATTCACCAAGATCTATTATATACCAAACAAATTCTTTTAATACGTTTGGAGGTTATGATCCTGATAACAACATTACTGCTGATGGCAATTTTTACGACCTTGAAATAGGAAATGGTGAGGCAATAAGTTATCAAAACTACACCACCACTTGTACTACCGATGTGACCGTTACTCTCGACCCTAATGGCGGTACTGGTGATTTTACGGGATGGGATGAAGTAGATGGTAACTACACCCAAACTGTAGAGAAAGGCAACTCTGTCACTTTACCTACTTTAAATGACCAAACAGTCTACACCTTTGGCGGTTGGTCAGATGGTACAACAACCCACAATGCAGGAACATACACACCAGAAACAGATGTAGAGTTGACAGCCGTTTGGACAGCCAAACCTCTCACCAACTACCGCACCTTGTGTACATACAATATTGAATATACCAATTTGGAAGGCGCGACACACACCAATCCTAATACCTACACTGCAGCAGATCTGCCACTTACATTTACAACACCATCCGCTCGCGAGGGTTATACTTTCAAAGGTTGGGAGCCAGCAACACTCTCCGCCGAAACCCGTGGCGACCAAGTGGTAGAAGCTCAATGGACTGTTAACCAATACACCGTAATTTGGAAACTCAATGGTGGTCAATGGCAAGGAGGTGGCACCGATGATAGAGTAAATAACCATAATTATGGTGCAGAAGTTACAAAACCAGTTGACCCAAGCCGTACAGGATATACTTTCACAGGTTGGTCTCCTGCGGAAATACCAGCGACTATGCCAGCGGAGAATCTTGAATTCACTGCCCAATGGACACCAACTCCTTACACCGTTACATGGATGTTAGGCGGAACAGAGCATGCTACTTCAACCGTAAACATCGAAAATCCACTTTCTACAGCTCCAGACAATCCTTCTGATGGAGATCTCGGTTGCTGCGCAGATAAGTTTATGGGATGGAGTTCTCAACAGTCTCCAAGTGCAGGAGATATCTTTACCGAAGATAATATACCTTCCAATGTAACGACTGATAAAATTTACTACGCCGTCTTCGCAACTGCCGCACAAGGTGTAGGTACATCTATTGCTGACTTCAGCGAAGTGGGTTATGTCAACGCCACTAGGGTGACTGAACCAATCATCCTCGGCGATGGTGAGGGACATGGCGACGCTACCATTACATTCGCTTTAGGATCGAACGTTCGCAATTATCCAAAATATTATACAAGTAGTGAGGCTGTGCACATATATCAAGGAAATACCATCACAATTGCCTCTACCTATCATATAAAGAGTGTTGCATTTAATTTTGCGACAGGCGATGGTTCCAATGAGATAACTGCAAACTCAGGTACATATGTGGAGGGTGTATGGACAGAAAATGTTGAAAGCCCAACAAATAATCTAATCCTCACTATCGGTGGCGAAGCAGGACAACATCGTCGCATCGCTTCCATCACTGTAACAACCGGCGTAAGCGGTAGCCAATATACCAACTATGTAACTAAATGTACTTTAGATGGGGACGCTAGTTTAGGTAATGGCACCATTACATATTATCAAGATGGTTCAGCCATCGCTGTGAACTGCCAAAGAGTATCCGCGAAGAGTACAGCGGCAACACTCACATTCCAGTCTGCACAGAAACTCACTTGCCCTATCACTCTATCTGCTTCTGAGGGTTTTCTCCTCTCAACGAATAAGGAGGGTGATACCTATGCACAAAATATAACTGTTACCCCTTACAAATCAGGCACAAACGTAGGTAAACTAAAGAATGTTTATGTTCGTGCAGATGCAACGAATAAGAACGATGATTATACTGGAACTATTACGGTTACAGGAGGGGAATTAAATATGGAAGTAAGTATTGATGTTTCTGCGGACGTTACTTGTCAGAGTTTTATATTCAAGACATTGAATCATTTAGGTGAAGATGTATTATCTGAAGCTCATTATGCAGGCGACATCATCGAGAATGCTCCTGATGCTCCTCAAACAGACGATTGCTCTGAGAACTACACCTTCGATGGTTGGTCAACAAGTGCGGTAGAGTATGGCTCACTTATATATAATAAGGTGTCATTCCCATACACTATGCCAAATCATGATGTCATTCTCTATCCAGTATATCAAGTAAACCCCACCGCCGACTACCACCGTGTAACCTCCGACCTCGGTGCCGAAAACTGGGCAGGAGATTATTTGATAGCAGCAGAGAAAGATGGTGCATATCATTTTGCAGATGGGTATGCTGAAAACATTGGAATTACAGATTCTAAAAAGGACTTATCAGTAAATGATAATATCGTATCTGTTACTGAGGGAGATGATTATTTTGTAAAATTGATAGCAGTAGATAACGGATATGTATTGCAATCGAAAAGTGGAAAGTATAACTATATTAACGAAAATGACAATTCTGGATTGTCTGGCACAGATAATATATCAACTGCTATGAATCATCCATTGACGGTGGCATTTGATGGTGGAACGAAAACAGTTTCAATCGCTAATATGATGCATAAAAACAAAGCTGCATTACAATATACTGATTTTAGTAAATGCTTCCGTTTCTATGAGCCTGGCAACCAAACCCCGATCTACCTCTACAAGAAATCTCCTCTCTATACATCATACCTCGCTTGTGGTACGATATCGGTAAGTAAAGAAGATGTATATGTAACTGCTACCGAGCAGCGTGGTATAAGGGCTAATCAACCATTGACAGTTACAGCAAACAAGATGTATCCTAATGCACAGGTGATTGTTACATCCAATAACGCAGATGTATATTTCTCTGCTGAACGCAATGCTAACTTCGCAATGGCAGCAGCAAATCAACCTCAACAATCTTTGACTTTAACTGCAAACGAGGCTGGTGAACTTTCACAAAGCATATATATTCACTACCGTCCAAGCAGCGAAGGCGATGGTGTACCTGCCGATGTGGAAGTTACTGCTAAGTCGCATAATCTGCCTATATCAGATAATCATACCATTCATGTGCGTAATTTACCCGCTAAGTTCGTTATCGCTACTAAAGTAGGAGCAGTATGGTATGCACTACCTGCTAACATGACCGAGCCTACTAACCCTAGTGGTGTGGTGATTGAGGTAGATGAAACCAATATGACTGCCATTGCACCTACCACTACTACCTATACGCTTTGGCCAGTGAAAACAACGAATGGCACAGGAGACCGATATCAGGGATACGGTGAATGCTTACGTTTCGCTTCGGTGAATTACGGGCAAAGAGGATTATGGGCAAATGATGCTCAAAATAGTGCTACTATTCGCAACTATGCTGTCATTGACGAGTTAGGTGATGGTGAATCAAATGCTTACGAGTGGAAAGTTACGACTACCGTTGTGGACGGTCATTGGCAATATACGCTGAAGAGTGATCAAGAGAAGAACAAAAAATATTTGTGCTATTGCACATCTGCCGAGGGTGGTGCTAAATGGGGTACCTACGAAAGTGTTGACAACACTTTATACCTCCTGCCAATGACTGAAATAACCGAAATGAATGTAGAAGTAATGGAGTGGGGTACCAATAGTATGGCACTTCGTTTTGAGGGGGATGCTCCTGCCAACGTAGATATCACACTTGGGAAAACGACTACAAATGTAACACTCACTAATCTCAATTCTGGTAGCACAAGCGATATCTATAAGGTGGAAGGTGTAGCGCTTACTACCAACGATGGCGAGGTACTGAAGATAGTGGACAATACTTCTAACAATAGAAAACTTCTCTGTAAACCAATATTAGTAACAGGGGAAAGCGTAAGTACTGCTTATAGTACATTAGAGACAACAGTTTGTGATGTCGTAGTTCTCAACGGCGGAAAACTGTCTGCTGGTGATGCGCACGTTGACTTCGCCAATATATATGTTTATCCAGGCGGTAAATTAATATTGGACGGAAAGAGCCTTGGAGTCAAACGTCAAGTATATCTTCGTGGCGGATATAGCTGGCTCAATCCTACTACCTACGCATTACCTGAAGTATATTTGAATGGAAGTGTTGACTTCAAAGGTAGTGGTAATATCATCTATGACTATTATATCCAAAACTACAAGTATTATCAATTCAGTTTACCATATAAAGTACCACTTGCCAATGTGACTGACGAAGCAGGTGTGGACGACTTCCCTGTTTGGGTGAAACACTACAATGGTGCTCTTCGTGCAGTCGACGCCAATGCTACCAGCTGGGAATGGTATTATGGTGATAACTTCGAAGCAGGTATTGGTTATATCATCGCAGCTAAACCACGTCAAGTAGGCAATGTCGCTAATCGTCCACTATCTATTATCCGATTCCCATTGGGTAATAGGGTTATATCATCTGCAGAAGCAGATAAATCGATTGCCACTACCGCCCACGGCATTGATGCTTATAAAGCAGGTACAATCACAGCCAATAATGTTGGCTGGAACTTCATCGGTAACCCATTCATGGCAACATGGAAAGGGGATATCGGACATCAGCAACTCATGAAGAGCCCGGATGCTGAGCATTGGAATGGAAGCTATCATTGGGAAAATAATAATGTGAAATACATCACCGTGATGTCTCCTGAAGATGGTACGGATTATGACCAATATATTGCTGCCAAGACCGAACTCAAACCATTCTTCCCATTCTATCTACAAGAGACTGCTGATGGTGGTACTGGTACAATCAACTTTGCTGCGGCTAATCGCATACAAAAGGCTCCTGCCATGTTAAGTGCAGAAACGCCACGCGAAGCCTTTGTTCAGATTGAGATTACGGCAGAGGGCAATACTGACCAAACGGGTATGTTCATTGGCGATCGCTATTCCGATGATATTGACTTCGATGACTACGAGAAGATGTTCGGCTCATCTACCGACAAACCAAAAGTGTGGCTCATGCATGAGGGTAAACGCATGGCTTTTGAGGCGGTGACCGAATCAACAGCTGCTGCTTACACAGCTATCGGATATCGAGCACCACAAACAGGAAAATATATGTTCGCTATCAATGAAGAAGCAAGCAAATTGAGCGACGTAGAAGCAGTCTATCTGACTGATAATCAAACAGGGGTGACAGACTTCGATTTGTTGTCTAGCGCATATGAGTTTGAGAGCAATGGTGAGTTATATAATGATTCACGTTTCACGATACGCATCGTATTGCGAGATGAAAGTCCTGGTACGACTACGGGAGTAGGGAACCTGCTACACTTCAATAGCGAACAACCGATGAAGTTCATCTATCAAGATAAGATGTATATCTTGCGCAACGGAGTGATTTATGATGCGATGGGTAAACAAGTACAAACTATCAATAAATAATGAGTTTAAAGTTTAATGTTTAAAGTTTAAAGGCAAAGAATTATGAAAGCAATGAAACAATTATTGATAGTTATCGCACTCTTGAGTTGCAATACCCTGTTGATGGCAACTGAGTATCAATTGCATCAAACCTCTAAGGCTACTTACCACTCCATCGGTTCGGGGGGAAGTAGTTCCACAGGGGGTGGCTATACTAGTGTGGGAAATACTAAGGCGACTAGAGCTACCTACAATCACACTAGTGGCAATGTCTGCCCTACTGCTATAGGCACAACGGTAAACTTCCACTCTACTTCAGCAATGATTTCTTCGGGCTCTTCGCTGCCGAGTGCAGCCACCACGGGCTTTATTTCTGCGGATGATAATCTACCTGACTCTTCACCACGTGGTCCACGTCGTATTGGCGGTGGTAATAGTGGTGGTGGAGATCCAGGTCCAAATAATCCAGATGATATATACAAAGACCCTCTCACCGATGCGGTACCTTGTCTACTCCTTCTCGCACTGGGCTATGCCCTATACGTGCGCAGAAAATACGGACTCCCGTCTCGCGCCTCCCGAAAATAACCCCAAATCGGACTCCCGCCTCGCAACTCCCGATAAAACCAATCGGACTCCCGACTCCCGAGTCCCGACACAAAAAATAATAACAAGAAATATGTCATCCCGATTCTTCTGCAGCGGCTACTACAACCTCGATGCTTGGGTATTGGCTCATTGCATAGCCATCTTCACTCGGCGTTTCTGCGAGCAGTTCCTAACCTCGCAGAACGACCCCAAAGGTCGCCTATACGACCAGATGTATATGGCGGCACGCTCCGTCTATGCCAACATTGCCGAAGGTAGTGCACGCCACAACACCTCCACTGAAACGGAGATGCGCCTCACCGATGTAGCACGAGGCAGTGCCATCGAACTATCGGAGGACTTTATGCAACTCATCATCGAGCAAAATGGAGAACTCTGGCAGGCGAATAATCCCGTTATGCAAGCCTTGCAACAGGTGCCCTTCATTCACACCGACTACGAGGAAAACAACTGGTCATACGACGCTGCAGAACGCATCAAGAAACAGGTAGCATTATTCGAGCCATTGGTGATGACCGACAATATGTTGGACTGTGCCAATGCCCTATTCGTGTTGTGCAGGAAACAGGTGCAGATGTTATCACGCCTGATAGACAAGCAGTTTGAGGAATTTACGCAGAACGGTGGTTTCACCGAAAGTCTTACACAAGCCCGTTTGGAGCATCGCCAACAAGAAGCATTATCCGCTAAGGCACCAGTTTGCCCCAAGTGTGGCAAACCGATGCTTCAACGGATGATAAAGAAAGGTACTAAACAGGGACAAACCTTCTGGGGCTGCAGCGATTACCCCCGCTGCGACGGCACCCGTGACTAATAGTCGGCCTCGCGACTCCCGACTCCGGATTAAATTAACAACCGGCCTCCCGACTCGCAACTCCGATACAAACCAGAAGCGGACTCCCGACTCCGGACTCCCGACACCAAAGATAAAAAAATAGGGCACACGCCCTATTTTTTATCATCCCAAAGGAATCTCATCCACTCTGCCATCTTCTGCTCTTGTGGGCTACCTTGTGCCTGCCACAACTTCGTCCCTTGTAGTGCATCAGGCATAAACTGCTGCTTGACAAAGTGATTTGGGAAATCGTGTGCATACTGATACCCATCGCCATAACCCAACTCGTCCATCAACTTCGTTGGCGCATTGCGCAGATGCAATGGCACAGGCAGATTGCCTGTCTTCTCTACCAACTCTAGCGCTTGGTTGATAGCCAGATATGCTGAATTCGACTTCTGAGAAGTAGCCAAGTACACCGTCGCCATCGCCAATGGAATACGCCCCTCAGGCCAACCAATCTTCTGTAGCGTATCGAAGCATGCATTCGCCACCAACATTGCATTCGGATTTGCCAAACCGATATCCTCGCTCGCAGAGATAACCAAACGGCGAGCGATAAACTTTGGGTCTTCGCCTGCAGCTACCATACGTGCCAACCAATATAATGCCGCATCGGGATCGCTACCACGGATCGACTTGATAAACGCAGAGATGATATCATAGTGCAACTCGCCATCCTTGTCATACGCCACAGGGTTCTGCTGCAACTGCTTGGTGACCGTCTCGTTGTCAATCACTTTGACACCCGAGTTGGTGACCAGTTCGATGATATTGAGCAACTTACGTGCATCACCACCCGAATAGCGGAGAATGCTCTCCGTCTCCTTCAACTCAATGTTCAAACTGCGGATATGCTCGTCTTTAGTCAATGCTCTATCTAGCAGTTCTAGCAAATCTTCCTTCTCTAGCGACTTCAGCACATACACTTGGCAACGACTGAGTAGTGGGGTAATCACCTCAAACGAAGGATTCTCCGTAGTAGCACCTATCAGCGTGATAGTACCATCCTCTACTGCCCCCAACAAACTATCCTGCTGTGATTTGGAGAAGCGATGAATCTCATCAATAAATAATATCGCCCGCCTTTCATCTTCTTGCCTTATCGCCTCATCGCCCAATAGCCTATTGCTAAATAACCCACTATTCATGGCTGCATAGCGCTTGGCTTTGTCAATCACCTCGCGTACCTCCTTCACACCACTAGTGACCGCAGAGAGCGTATAGAATGGTCGCTCCAACTGATGAGCGATGATGCGAGCCAAAGTAGTTTTACCCACGCCTGGAGGACCCCACAAGATAAATGACGACAAGTTGCCGCGTTCAATCATCTGGCGAAGAATAGCCCCTTCACCTACAAGGTGCTTCTGACCGATATATTCGTTGAGCGTCTTCGGACGCAATCGTTCTGCGAGTGGGAGCATAAACTTATATTATACTAGGCAAATATACAAACAAGAAATACACTACTGGCACAGCCAACAGGAGACTGTCGAAACGGTCGAGCACACCGCCGTGGCCAGGCATGAACTTGCCCGAGTCTTTCACACCAATCGTGCGCTTCATCAAACTCTCCATCAAGTCACCCAAGGTGCCAAACACACCCACAGCCAGTGCAAACAGCAGACTATCTAACAATGGATATGCGGTCAAGCCAATATTGGTAGTCCAACCCACTAAGTAGAACACGTATCCTGCTATCAAATCAAAAACGAAGCCACCAATCAATCCCTCCCATGACTTAGCAGGGCTCACGCGTGGGAACATCTTATGATTGCCACCCTTGCGTTTAGCCATCAAACTACCTACTATATATGCACCGCTATCATTAATCCAAAGCAATATGAACAAGGCAAAGAGCAGCCATTTGTTATAGAGAGCTATACCACTCATCAGTGCAAAAGGCAACGCTATCATCAGTTGCCCTGCGCACAGGTTACCCCACGACGCCACCGCATTCACTTTCTCGTGGAAGAGATGCACAATCATCGTAAGCAACAGCATTGCCACATACGCAAACAGCAGCGGACGCCATACCAAGTCACCATAGAAGAAGAAATACAATGCGCAGAATAGCAACGCGTTAGCCATCATAGCATAGGACTGAATCTTAACATCCGATCCTCCTACTAAACAGTGAAACTCTCGTACAGCTAACGTGCTGACAATCATAAACACGATACCAAACAGCAACATATGATCGCCGAAACTGGCAGGTTGAACCAATATGGAAGCTATCACTACGCCTGCATACACAATGGCAGACAGTGTGCGAGTAATAAAATTGTTCATGTCTTTTTTTACTTTTTTGTCAAATAATTTGCAAAGGTAGCAAAAAAATCGTAACTTTGCAAACAAATTCAAAAAAACAATCATTATTATGGCAAATTCGAATATCGAACTCAGTCTGATGGACGCTGAGGAGAAGCAACAATTGGAGTATATTTGGAACCTCATACCTGCTGCCGACCGCGAGGGTATGACCCAAGCAGACGTATTGATGGTACTCGACTTGATGGACGATTACCTCGTATCGCAGGGGCTGTTGGAAGAAGAGGATAATACAGACGAAGTGACCTATCTTGAGGGAGAGATTGATGAGACGGAGCAACTCAACTACCTCATCGAGCAAACCAAAGAATTGGGTCGCCCACTCACTAGCGAACAACTGCAGCTCATCATGGATGGCGAACTGCAATACGGCATTGAGCAAGGATACTACGAGGAAGAATGTTAACACACCTTCATATAAGGAACTATGCGCTGATTAGCCACTTGGATATTGATTTCCATGAGGGCTTTTCGGTGATGACGGGTGAGACGGGTGCAGGTAAGAGTATTATACTGGGGGCGCTCAACCTAGTCATGGGGGCACGTGCTGATACCAAAACCATCACCGAAGGCGAAGAACGATGCGTGATTGAAGCCACGTTTGGTGAAGATATCATTATCCGTCGCGAACTCAATACCAATGGACGTTCACGTTCGTTCGTAAACGATGAGATAGTAACCCAAACTGAACTGAAAGCCCTGGCACGCCAACTCATAGATATTCACTCGCAACACGAGAGTCTGATGCTGGGCGATGACCTCTTTCAATTACAAATCGTGGATAGTATTGCCAACAACCAAACTCAGCAAGATGCCTACGCTGTGGCTTACGAGCATTATACCAATGCCCTGCAAGACCTGCGAAAGTATCAACAACGCGCAGCCAAAGCACAAGCCGATGCTGATTATGTGGCATTCCAATGGCAACAGCTTGAGGATGCCCACCTGCAAGCCGATGAGATGGAGGAATTGGAGGAAGAGGAATACCGCCTTGCACATGCCGAAGAGATTCAGACAGCGCTCGCCACTGCTCTGCAGCAATTGGATGGCGATAATGGTGCTCTATCGCTCATACATGCCAGTAAGTCGGGAATCGGGAATCGGGCATCGGAGATGGAAGAACGCCTTAGTAGCGTGGAGATTGACCTCAAAGATATTATTTCCGACATCCAACGCCTCTACGACCGCACCGAACGTGATCCAATGCGTCTAGAGCAGGTACAAGAACGCATCAGTCTGCTGCAAACACTGATGAAGAAGCACCGTGTGCAGACTATCGATGAGCTGATGGCTCTCCACGAAGAATTGGGTTCGCAAATGCAGCAATTGGCAAACTATGATGAAGATATAGCCCGCTTGCAAGGCGAAGTAGAGGTGGCTCACAGCGCCCTTAGTGAGGCAGCCGAAGCGCTTACCCAATCGCGCCTTATCGCTT
Organism: uncultured Bacteroidales bacterium; assembly: GCA_937891975.1. Lineage (GTDB taxonomy): Bacteria > Bacteroidota > Bacteroidia > Bacteroidales > Paludibacteraceae > Colicola. Next base: position 9,373 of record CALAUA010000003.1, on the reverse strand, counting down.
CATCGCCTATCGCCTTGCACCTGATAGAAGACATGCAACGCCTTGGCGTGAAGCATGCGAACGTGGCAGTGCAAATCACACCTACTGATGATTTTACGCCCACGGGCAAGGACGATGTGCAGTTTATGTTCGCAGCCAATTTGAACCAGTCACTTCGCCGCGTAGCAGAAGTGGCTTCGGGTGGTGAGATAAGTCGCTTGATGCTATGTATCAAGGCTTTAATAGCCTCTACCAATGGTTTACCTACCATCATTTTTGATGAGATTGACACGGGTGTGAGTGGCGCTATCGCAGGTCAAATGGGTGAGATTATGCGTCAGATTGCCGCTTCGCGTCAGGTGATTAGTATCACACACTTGCCACAAGTGGCAACCAAAAGCGAACATCACTATTTAGTATATAAGGAAGATACAGATGTCCGCACCGAGACACATATTCGTGAACTAACCCCACAAGAACACGCTTCTGAAATCGAAAAAATGCGCAGTCTATAATCCATTACCCATTATCCATTATCCATTACCCATACTAACAATGCTATTTATAATCCGTATATTCAGTGTCTTCCCACTATGGCTACTATATTTTCTGGCAGATACTTTGGTTTATCCGTTGGTACGCTATGTGGTGCGATATCGGATAAAAATAGTGCGTAAGAATATCCGCTTGTCATTTCCTGAGAAGTCATCAAAGGAGCAGAAAACGATTATCAATGCATTTTACCATCACTTCGCAGACATTTTGGTGGAAATCATCTATGGCTACCGTGTGAGCGATGAGGAGATGCGTGAGCGTGTGGTATTTGAGAATATGGAGTTGCTCGAGGATTTAGCTCGCAAGAAACATGGAGTGATTGCTTATTTAGGGCATGTGTGTAATTGGGAGTGGATAGCCGATGTGGGAAAACAGTTCTCGGATAAATCTATTGTGGAGTATAATGTGTATCGCAAGCAAAAGAACGAGAGAGCTGATAGAGCGATGTTGCTACTGCGTAGTAAGCGAGGTGGTGAATGTGTGGAAAAGCAACAATTATTACGTAAATTGGTGCAGCTTCGCCATGCTGATCATCCGTTTGTTATAGGATTGATAGCCGATCAGAAGCCTTCACCACGCAATGCGCATACGTGGACTACTTTTTTAAATCAAGATACAGCTTTCTTGGACGGTGGTGACGTACTGGCACGCAAGTTTGATTTGGGTGTGATTTATGCGAATATCACTTCTCCTAAACGAGGATACTATCGTATTCATTTTGAGGTGATTACCGACAATCCTCAAGCAATGCCTGAGGACGAGATTACGCTCACTTATGCCCGATTGATTGAGCGAAATATCCGCCAACAACCAGAGCGTTGGCTTTGGACGCACAATAGATGGAAACATCAAAGAGAAAAATAAGAAATCATAGGGTGTTTTGGCACAGTTTTTGTAGTATGTAAAGTGATAAAAGAATATTAACCCTATAAAAACAAAAAACAATATGAATAAGAAATTTATTTGCCCTATTTGCGGCTATGTACACGAAGGAGCACCTGCACCAGAGCGTTGCCCACAATGCAAACAAGTAGTAACATGGAAAGAAGTGGATGAGTCTGCTGGTATCGCATTCGCTTGCGAGCACATCATCGGTGTAGCTAAAGATACCGACGAGGAGATGATTAAGGACCTCAATGCGCACTTCATGGGTGAGGCTACCGAGGTAGGTATGTATCTAGCTATGTCTCGTCAAGCAGATCGCGAAGGTTATCCAGAAATCGCTGAGGCATTCAAGCGTTACGCATGGGAAGAGGCAGAGCACTGCTCTAAGTTCGCTGAGTTGCTTGGTGAGGTAGTTTGGAGCACCAAAGAGAACCTTGAGAAGCGTATGATGGCTGAGGCAGGCGCATGCGAGGATAAACTCCGTATTGCTAAGCGCGCAAAAGCTATGGACTGGGATGCTATCCACGATACAGTTCACGAAATGGCTAAGGACGAGGCTCGCCACGGCAAAGGCTTTGAGGGCTTGTATAACCGCTATTTCAAAAAGTAATAGATAATCAAGCTATAGGCTAGTAGATCAGAGGATGTATCAAATGCTGATACATCCTCTTTCTTATACCTATTGTTTTGCTATCAACTATGATATATAACGCGGCTATATCCCGTGAATATCCCGCTATTAATCCGCTGTCAAACACGTAAACAACACGTAATCAGAAGCCGAGACATCGGGAGAGTAAGAGAGCATAAAGAGATTAAGAGCCGTACGAAAGTGCGGCTCTTAATTTGTTATTATGATATGTTATGGCTTAATTCAGTCTCACCATGACGGAGATGACTTGTCCGGCGGTAGTGTCACCGGCTTTATAGACACGGGCTTTGCCTTTGTTGTCACCGGCTACATCTACCATGATCGTCACTTTCTGTCCGTCGAGCGTGAGCGCGGTCTTTACAAACGATTGCGTGCGCGGGTTGTATGCATCAAAAGCCTTAATGGTAGAAGGCGCCAGTTTGGATTTGAAGGCATCATACTCGCTCCAATCAATGCTCACTATTTCTGCCTTGTCTGCCGCCATATCGCAGATATAGAATGTTTTTTCATCGGAAGCCATCACATAAGCCACGTCGTTGTAATACGCCGTATAATCGCTGGGATAATACTGCGGCAGAGCAGCCTCGTTTACTGCTTTTGCATTCGGGTCGAAGGTATATTTATATCCGCTTTCGAGCCATGAGAAAGTCTCTTTCTTGCTTACTCGGCAAACGCCGAAAGTAGATAAATCCGGTGCGACCTCCGATAGTGCCAATAGTTCATCCGCAAAAGCTCTCTCCTGTGCTTCGTCGATTTTAACCGAATAGAAGGCCGCTTGCTGGCGGTTTTGCTTGTAGAAAGTAGCCACGGTGTAGAGCGTGTTCTGGATGGAGATAAATCCCCATTTCAGTTCACTCACGCCCTGCAGAATAGGGTTAGACTCCGGTGCTTCGATGCCCGTTATGCCAAGCGTATTGACAAATAAGATTCCCGGCGAAGAACCGTTGGTGCCTTCATAGAATATATCCAGACCGATTATTCCGCGGTCGTCGGGTGTAATAGAAGTAGAGAAGAGTGTTTCGTTATGCATTCTTGTTACCGCTAACTGGTCGCCTTGGTCCTTTAGACGGTAGAGCCCCGGGGCTGCTAAATGTGATTGTTGCCAACAGTTGGAATAAATCTCTCCGTTGATGCACTCTACTACGCTGTAGAGGTCGCTTTGCTGGTAGAAAGGCACCCCTTGGTTGGTATAAAGCGGTCTGCCGTCTCTGCCGTCCCAATAGAAGAGTGCGCCATCCTTTTTGCGGACAAGGAAATTGCCGTAGAAATTATCTACTATCTCTTTGATCATGGAGTAATACGGCTCCTTGAGTTCGTCCAGATCGGGGAAATCATAGTAGCAATTATAGAGCCATAGCCATTCGTCGCCGATGGTGAAGATATTCTCCATGACGAGACGCATTTTAGCTTTGACCATATCGACTACTTCGCCATTACCTCTGGCTTCGATGGTATAAGTAATTTCTACGAGTGTGCCATCCTCGGAAACAGAATAAACAGGTTGATGGGTCTCGTAGGTTATCTCTCCGTCTCCTTCGCCGGCAGGTACACGGCGAGGCGCTTTCTGTTCATCAGAGCCATCGGAGGCGAGAGCTAAAGCGGTCACTCCGTCTAAATGCATCCGTTTGAACTCAACATTACGAACTTTGCCGCTTCCTCCGCCTTCGCAGGAGGTCATGCCTATTGCAGCCACTATGACTACAAGAGCGAAAAATAAATTACGTTTCATAATATTTAATCTTTTCTCCCTTCCTTTCAGGGAAGGGTTGGGGTTAGGCTTATATTTAATTGAGCTGAACGATGGTAGCTACGACAGCTGTTCCGCTGGCTTCGGTGCCCATGACAACCGTCTTGAACGCATTCTCGCCGGTCATGTACGTAATGAGCGAAACGGTAGAACCATCGGGCAGAATGGCTTCTTCGATCATAGCTTTCATACTTCTATCGAAGCCTATGACTTTTATAACATTATATTGCGGCACATCGCTGCGGTCGATTTCGTGACGCGTGGCCGTTCGAGTCGGCAGATTATAGACTATCACATAACTCATGTCGGTTTGTTTCTCTGTCTCCATCGAATAGGCATTGCCTTCTTCATCATAAGCTTCATTCCAAGAAGGGAAACCTTCCGGCAGTTTTTCTACCGAGAAGGACAAGGTATTGGCATCAAAGGTCCTAATAATTGCGCCTTCGCCTTCATCAGTTAAATAAGAATAGGTCGAACCCTCAATGCGGCAAGGATAGCCGTAACCGTATTCCGGTAAAGAATGACCGGCTACAGCAAGAGTAGCTTGAGCGGTATTGCCCTCAAAAGAGATAGTATAAATAGCCGGTTCCAAACTGCTGTCCCAATTATATCCATGTGAAACAAAATACTTTCCACCGATAAAATGCATGCGTGGGAAGCCCATGTCATTCGGAAGTCCCTGTACCAGATTGGCTAAATTGCCATTAATAAAGGCAGGATTAGTTGGCATATTACTACTATAACTTAATACGGTTCCCAAATGTCCGTTTCCGTCACCAAGAACGTACGCGATGTTGGCATGATAATCCAAATTCACTTGGTCCATGGTAGAACCCTGGTCCACCAATTTGCGTAAACCACCTTGATAATTACCTTCTGCCCAGTAGAGTTCTTTTCCTACTTGCGCCACCATGCCATATTGCTTGAGGTCATTGCTGGTCTTAACGCTATTTTTTATAGAGCCGTCCCAATCAATCGGCAGTACAGTTAAGTTTGTTAAATCAAACAGCGCGCCATCCGTCTTGCGAATGAGATAATTGTAATGCCCCGGGCGTTTACGGCTGGCATCAATCTGCTCTTGTACGTACTTGCGGGCTTTTTCGGGCAATAAATCCAAGTCGTCGCAGTCGTACTGACAGCCGTACAGCCAGAGATAATCATCGCCAACCGCAAAGATATTTTCGATACTCAGACGTAGCGCCTTGGTGTTGGTGGTAGAGTCCACTTCGTTGAAATAGAAAATCGCCGCATTCATGTTTCCCTCTTCATCTACGGTGTAGAGGAATTTGGTTTGCGGTTTTTCGCCTTCATCTGCCTGCATTTTACGCGGAGCTTTGGATCCTCCGTTACCCTCTTGTACCAACGCAAGAGCCTTTGCGTTGTTTAGATTCACGCCTTTGAAGGTTAACTTGCTGCTTGAACTTGGTTCGTCCTTGCAGGAGACGAGAAATAGCATGGCAATCATTCCGATGCCAAGTGTAGAAAGAATTTTCTGTGCCATAATTAATGAGTATTTAGTTCCGGCTCTTGCACCTTTGCCGGGCTTGGTTTCTGCGCTCTTCCCATACCACAAAAAAAAGTATGGGCTCTCGCTTGTTAATATTGGTATTATCGGGCTTCCACTCCCATAGACTCCAATATATGCAGAAAGTCCACACTTTACAGCGTGAACATTCGCGATATTTCGGAAGTCTATTACTGTTTGTGGAAGAGTGATAATATCCTAATAAAGCAAATGCTTAATGATGTATGTCAGTAAAATTCGTTTTTATGCCATAGGCGGTAAGTGGTTCAATTTTGCTGCAAAGATACTGTTTTTTTTTCACATACGCAAGAAAATGGGTGTTTTTTTTGCTAAATAGAATAAAATTCTATGTTTTATGGACGGAGGTAGGCAGGATATTATAAAAGTAACTTGAGGCATAAATTGGTATGGTTTTTGTGGTTAATATTTGTGAAAAATCTATCTTTTCAATAGTATAGAAATTCCTTTTCTCCGTCAATTATATACTATTTGAACCTGTTTTTCCCTTCCATCGTGCGTGTGTATTGGAATACATTATAGTATATAAATAACAGATTAGTATAGAACAAAGGAGCAGTTGGAAGAACTTAAAAATGAATGTAAGTGGACATGGTTAGGTAATGGTTATAAGGTTACTGGTCCTAATGGAGAGTCGATCACTTTGTCAGCAGCAGGCTACCGCCTTTGCATTGGCATTGTGGATGGCGTGGACGAGCGGCGGCTATCGGTTGTCCTCTCCTCGTGATTCAGACGACGCGTGGGGACTCTTCATTTTGTTCTCTATTTTGCGATGACAAAATAGAGTGATGAAAAAGGATTCTCCAACAAAGGTAGCAACTGATAACGGAGTGGTAACGGGATTAACAAATAAGGACGCAATTTCTTGCGTCCTTATTTATTTCCCAGCCTTTACACTTTACACTCTACACCTTGCACCATCTCCCCTGCGCCTTTGGCTACTTGCTCAGTTTCACCACAATGCTAGTGAGTGCAGGCATGACAATATCCTTTTGGCTCAAATCGTATGTCTTGCCTGTGATAACATCCACACCTACAGGATTGTACTTACCCAAAATCTCAGCGTAGTTAGCAGTAGGTATAGTGCGGTTTTCTTCACTAGCATTAGCGAATACAAATACTGCTTCGCTGTCGTTGTAGCGGAAGAAACCGTATGTATTGTCGCGGCTCATAAAGTGCATGGTGCGACCTGTATGGATAACTGGTTCACCCTTACGCCATTGGAAGAGGCGACTTTGATAGTCGAACATATCTTGCATCTCCTCAGTCACTTGCTCGCCTAATGGCAAAGGCATACGTAGGGTGGAGTGACCCAAACGACGGTCGGATGACTTCATAGCATACTCATCGCCATAGAACACTTGTGGAATACCGCGCATAGTTGCTAATAGCGTATATGCTAGTTTCACACGGCGTGGGTCTTGGTCTTTCACCACGTCAGCAATTCGGTCCATATCGTGATTGCCAAGCATAAGAAGAATATTGTTTACATTGGCATAAAGGTAATCCATAGCCATTGCATCGTACACGCGAGTGAGACCATCACCCCATTGCTTACCATCCGTTTCAAGTGCTTGACGGATAGCTTCTTCTACGGGGAAATCCATCACCGAAGGGAGGTGACTATTGAAGCCATTATAGTTCTTCGCACCTGCTTGCCAGTATGCTACAGCAGGAGCAGGACGTGTCCAACACTCGCCTACGATATTGAAGTTAGGATACTCATCCATGATGGCTTTTACCCATTCGCTACCAGGAATCATCTCGATATATGGATAGGTGTCCACGCGCAGACCATCAAGGTTGGCGTACTCAATCCACCAGATAGCCCACTGTTTGAAGTATTGCAGCAGGTCTGGGTTCTCGAGGTTCATATCTGGCATTGGACGGTCAAACCAACCACGGTTGGAGAGTTGACGGTCGTATTGAGATGCATTGGTGTCGTAGTTAGCAGAGAAGACGTTATGGGTGTTGGTGAATGTGTCGAATTGATTGATCCAATCCTGATAGGGTAGGTCTTTCATCCACCAGTGGGTACCACCGCAGTGGTTAGGCACCATATCCATAATGAATTTGATACCCTTCTCGTGGGCTTTCTCCACCATTTCGCAATAGAGCTCGTTGCTACCATAGCGAGGGTCGATATGATAGTAGTCGGAGCATGCGTAGCCGTGGTACGACCATGCTGCCTCGTTGTCCTCAAGGAGTGGGGTAGGCCATATTGCCGTTGCGCCCAATGCTGCGATATGGTCGAGCGAATTGATAATACCCTGAATATCACCACCAAAGCGACCATGTACATTGTCCTTGGCACATGCTTCAGCCATGCCCTCAACGGTGTTGTTGCTGGGATCGCCGTCCACAAAGCGGTCTGACATAATGAGATAAATCATGTCAGATGAGTTGAATCCTTGGCGTTCGCGGCTACCTTCGCGGCGGGTATGGATGGTGTAATCCACCTTAGAAGTGTGTTTGCCTTTCTTAAGAGTGATACGATAAGTACCTGCTTGATTGACAGCCAAGTCCACAAAGAGGTAGTTGGGACTCTCGGCGTTGTGTTGGCTTTTGACTTGCAGACCGGTGCATTCGCCTTTGACCACACGACCGTTGTTGAGGTTTTGGATAGTTACCTCAGCATCAGCGAGGTCTTCGCCATGAAGCATAAGGGTGAGTGGGCAGTTCATTTCAGTCCACCAGCAGAGTGGTTCTGCGCGGTCAATACGTGGTTTAGCTTGTAAAGAAAATGCACTCAAAAGTGCAATAAACAGAAAAAGTTTTTTCATTGTTGTATTGTTCAAAGTTGTTCAAAATAGTTCTTATAAAAATAGCGTATCTATAAGCCGGGTTCTGTACCGACATAGTCGGCGTCTATCATTAATCTTGAGTCGCGTATTACTACGTGCTTCTATTGCTTCCTACCCTCCAACTTGCGCGAGCAACGCTCAAACATTGGTATACTTGGAATTGCAGCCCACAGTGTAGTCGTTTCACCCACCCGAAGGTGACTCGTCTCTGTACCAGTGACCAAACATTACTGCCTGACGGCCATTAACCGCTATGGTGCTCTGTGCTGCCCGGACTTTCCTCATCATAGGGGATTAAAACCAATGGCTTTTCTTCCCTTATCACGCGATAGACCGATACGCTATTTTTTTGTTCGCTTCGCTCACGTTGTGTGTGCTCTGCTCAGGTTGTGTCGCTTCGCGAGATTGCCTCCCCTCTTTAATGGGGTCCCCGAAAATTTTCAATTTTAGGGGAGAGGAGCAATCGCGGTCGCCTTAAATCGCATAGCGATTTCTTTGCGACAAGCGCATTCTTTCTTTTATAGGGTCCCCGAAAATTTTTAATTTTTGGGGAGAGCGGAGGCACAAGTCGCTCAATGCCGCAAGCGGCAGTCATTGCGACCTTGTTGCCGAACGCGAAGAGCGGCATACGGGAATCGAACCCGCCTCCTCGGCTTGGGAAGCCGATGCACTACCGATGTGCTAATGCCGCATTCTTGAAATTTGGTGCAAAGTTAGTGCTTTTTTTTGGAATATGCAAGAAAAAATGCTTTTTGGGCGATTTTTGTTAACTGTTTACATAAACAAACGAGAGACCAAATGGCCTCTCGTAGGGTGGATAGTGGGGCTCGAACCCACGACACTCGGAACCACAATCCGATGCTCTGCCAACTGAGCTATAACCACCATGTTGCGCTAAGCGCTAATAAAATGTTTCAGAGGTTCAAACTTGAATTTCCGAAAGCGAGTGCAAAGGTACTGCTTTTTTTTGATATGACCAAATAATTTCTAAAAAAAATGAGCAGATTTTTATTTCTGCTCATTTTTTGAAGGTATGCTATCGTTTCTTTGTTCCATAAAGGTGGTTACTTGTTGCTTCATCTTGCTCCACATCTTTTCCGCAAGAGGTGTTGCCGCAGAATAGACTACAGACTGACGTTTGAGATCTTCTTGCAAGAAGTGGAAATGATAGTCTAATCGATGTAAGCATAATACGATACAAAGCATAA
>CALAUA010000002.1 GCA_937891975.1 uncultured Bacteroidales bacterium | reverse complement strand
AGAAGGATACCAGCATGATGCAGCTTATTACACAAAAAAAGGTGACTTGGACCGCGCTAAAACATACTCCCGTTATGCAGAGAACGAGATGGATAAGTATGAAACACAATTGCGATATGCAGCCCAGGCAGATGATAAAACTGCAACATATCTTCGTTGGGCTGCTGATGCATTAAGAAAGCAATAGGACTATTTATGGTAACAGACAATCGTATAACCTCTGAATGGATAGAAACGCTCGCCGAGAACGAAATCTTTGTCTTTGGTTGTCGCAATTCAGGCAGACACTTTGATGGCGCGTCAAATTTTGCGTTGGAACACTTTGGTGCTGTGATGGGACAACGCGAAGGAAGGCAAGGACAATCATATGCTATTCCGACTATTGGTGGCACTATCGGATTGAGAGATATTCGTAAATCGGTTGTGTTGTTCACGCAATATGCAGCAGAACATCCTGAGTTGCACTTTCTTGTTACACCGGTTGGCTGTGGTGGCGGATGCCAAAGTGAATGGGATATCGCACCAATGTTTAGTGATGCCGCAAAGTTGCCGAATGTCAGCTTGCCAATTAGTTTCTGGAATGTCCTGAAATTGCAGAACATAAGACGACCATCTATCTTCTATCGCCCAAAAACTCTATATGAGGAACTGGTTGCGGAGTACAAGTATGGAGATAAAAAGTATTATTGGCGAGTATTGCAGGATTCTCCTTTAGTTCTCTGCTTCAAGCGTAAGGATTCATTGCAAACCTACTTGGTGAATTGTGATACAGAGCAGGTTGTTGAGATGATTGATGCTAAAGGTGTGGTAAAAATCTTTTCGCGTGAGGATATCGACTTCTCTGCAATAGATAATATTCGTGCAGTGGAACAGCTATTCCTACTTCGTGCTCCGTATGGTGTTTGTGTATGGGGATTCAACAAAGATGGCATCTCATTAGTTCGCTGGGGAGTTGGTGGTCTGAATCGATTTGGTTGTCCGAACTCCTATGTAGATGGTTATATTGATACCGACTTCCGAGTTGTTGTGCCATTTAAGACGGTTGATGATCCATTTCACGAGGATTATTATCGCTTGGCAAATTACAATATGCAACAGTTGACAGGCAAAGAATCTATATGGAGATAGATTAACTCCAAATGAGACTCTATATCATAAAACGAAAATATTGAAGATATGAAGAACTTTTTTACTATTTCGTTGCTGCTGGTTGCGGTTATGGCAGTTTCTTGCTCAGGTATGCGAAAGTTTGACCGTGTAGAGACCACATTGGTTGAGCGTTACAGCATTGTTTACAAAGACAACAAGTGTGGCTTGTATGATATTCAGGCCGATAGTCTTGTTACGGCTATCAAATATGACGCTCTGAGGTATGGCAGAACTGCATCGGAGGGAGGATATGAGTTTACCATTTGGGTGAGCGAAACCAAAGATTATGAAGGTATGATCTCCATTGAAAGCACCACCAACGAGCCTATGGAGATAATGTTTCCAAAACAACAATCAATAGAGTAATAACTGCATTTAACAAACGAACTATGAGCAAATTTTGGAATAAAATATTCGGAAAAAGGCAAGAAGATACGGTAGTCGAGGTGAAGCCACAGCGAGAGTTAACTGACGATGATAAACACTCGTACCGTTACTTTTTGCAATACAAATTTATCCCCGACCTCGTTGCAGGGGTATCAAAAGGAGAAATATCTCCAAATGCCATTCTGGCAACTGAAGGATGGGAAGACTTTATGAAGAAACATGTAGATGAGAATTTCTTCTTGGAGTGGGATGAGTTGCATTGCGATGGAATAAAGATCAACGATACATATGTGATGGCTCTATATATCTTCCCTAAGCCTCGGCAGGTTCCGGAGGCTGCTTTTGGTGCAGTGCTTATTAACACTACCAACAACGATGCGGTATATTATACTTTGGAATACTCTTTCGACGGCGTATGGGTGTTGGGTAGTATGGATCAAACCACCCATAGCAATTATGGGAATCTAGAGAATCCCAGTTTGAAAAGCTTTATAGATTGGGTTGTTGAGAAAGCAAAGGGAACAGGACCAATAATGAGTACAACTCTTCCGAAAGAAGATGAAGAAAAAATAGTGTCATAGAGATAGAAATTCATCAAACTATTCTCTATACTATAAAACGAACAATAAAATTTAAGCGATATGTTGATTACAATTTCACTTTTGATTCTTGCTTACCTAATCATGGGTAAGGATATTTCAGGTCTTCTTGAGAAAGTTAAGAACGTTGATTGGCGTGGTAAGATTAACGCATTGATGGATAAGTTGCGTCCTTGGGCATTGAAGGCCGGTCGTGCGACTACTCGTCCCCTGTTGCAGTTCTACTATGTGATGGACGATGAGAATACCTCGACCCTTGACCGTGTACTGATCTACGCAGCCATTATCTATACTATTCTGCCTATGGACTTGCTTCCAAGTGTTATCTATAAGTTCTTGGGTATCTTGGATGATGGCGTGGCAATGCTCTATGTCTATAAGAAAATCAAGGATAAGATTACGCCTGAAATCAACGCAAAGGTTGAGGATACGCTCAACGAGTGGTTCGGTGTTGAGTATGAACTGGTAGAGGGATAAAGAAGTACACTATATTCAATCTTTAGATGCGGTGGAACTTGGATTTCATCGCATCTTTTAATTAAACTGGTATGATTGAGATCATTGATATTGCCTCTAAACAACGAACAGAGTCCAAAAATCCATTCGGGTTATTTAGTTTTCCTGAATACCCTGAACTTCAGCCGGACGATATTGTGTTTGCATATTGTTCTGGCCCAGGTTCGCAAGGAGAAAAAGCGAACTATATAATAACCTATACCGGTGCTGTGTATCGTGTAAGTGTATTTGAACTTGGAGTTGATGAATTATGGAGCAAGTATGTCCATTTTTGAAAAATTGGGACTCTGACACTATGCCAGACCTTGATTACTTCTTGAATCCTGATGAGCGCTTTACATTTAAACGCAATGATTGGTGTTGGTTAGGATTATGGGGCGCACATTCTCTCTATATGCACGCATCAATGACAGAGGACTTCGCTAATGCAACCAAAGGCTTCAATCATTCTGATATGAGTCAAAAGTGGTTGGATGTAGTAGTAGGATTAGTTAGGAAAATGATTAAAGATATTAACCCGATAAAAAAGAAACTTATGTTTGAAAACACAGATATCAATCGCTTTATCGAAGCACAAGAAGTCCCGTACTTTTGCGGATACAAGCAGGCATTGGAAGAGGTGAAGAATGGAAGGAAAATCAATCATTGGATATGGTACATATTTCCACAACTCCGATGTTTGGGGCGCAGCAGTCGAGCGCATTATTATGGAATTGCTGACAGAGACGAGGCACGACGCTATTTAGAGCATCCTGTACTTGGTACAAGAATCCGAGAGATTACCGAAGCATTGCTCGAACATAAGGATAAAACTGTATTATCCATCTTTGGCGATATCGACACCATTAAGGTTCGCTCCTGTATGACGATGTTCGATTTCCTCTCTCCAAATGATATATTCGGTGAGGTCCTCGACTCTTTCTATAAAAGTGAACGTTGCAAGTTCACCCTCAGAGTGATGCAACATGGATGAAAAGAAGTAACAGAATTAAAGAAGAAACGACTATGAACAACATCTACACAACCCAGATCAGTGAGAGTATAGAATCTTTGTTTGCTAATATGGAGCAGCGTATCTCGGCTGAGGATATGCAGCGTGTGCGTGATGCTTATGCTTTGGCTGCGGAAGCCCACAAAGATCAGCGTCGCAAAACGGGTGAACCATATATCATCCATCCGATTGCAGTTGCCCGTATCGTAGCCGAAGAGTTGGAACTGGGTGCAAACCCTGTCATTGCAGCTTTCTTGCACGATGTTGTAGAGGATACGGATTACACCATAGAGGATATTCGTGAGCGTTTTGGCAATGATGTGGCATTCCTTGTAGGTGTCGTTACAAAGCAGAAAAAGGATAAATACGAGAAGTCGAAGCAAGTGGATAACTATCGCCAGATACTTGCATCAGTGCAGTACGATGTGCGTGCTATCCTTATTAAGTTGGCCGACCGTCTGCACAATATGCGTACACTCGACAGTATGCGTCCCGACAAGCAGATGAAGATTGCCGGGGAAACGGATTATTTCTATGCACCATTGGCAAACCGCTTGGGCTTGTACCATATCAAGAGCGAGTTGGAAAACCTCTCGTTCCGCTACCGTTGTCCTCGTGAGTATGCTGAGATTGAGGCGTTACAGGAAAAAGAGAAGGAAGAGAATAAGGAAAATCTCAATGCGTTTGTTGAAACCATAAATGGAGTATTATCTTCTTTGAACCGCTGGGTTTACGTTAAGGTTCGTTATCGTACCCCTTATAGTGTTTGGCGAAAAATGCAAACCAGCGGTTGCGACTTTAATCATGTAGACGGAAAACACTATGTTCGTATAGTATTTGATTCTACAAGAATGGAAGAGAAAAATACATTGGGAATAGATATGCTGGGGTTGATACCAATGTCGTTTAATAAACAAGATGAGAAGAAGAAAGCGATATGGATTTACAGCGATTTGACTTCAGTCTTTAAGGAGCGCCCTGGTAGCGTAGCAAACTATATTGATAACCCGAAGGAGAACGGCTATCAGAGTTTCCATGTGAAGTTGCTCAGCGACCAAGGCATGTGGGAAGAGGTGCATATCTCATCTGAGCGTATGGTCCGTGCTTCTCGTTTGGGTTGCGCTGCGGAGCGTACCGAAGAGAATGTATCTCAATGGCTCGAAAAGTTCAAGAGCGTGTTGCAGGATGTAGCATTCCATAGCAAGGATATGGATTATATGGACGGTGTTACTGCGTCGTTCTATAACGATGATATTCTGGTTTTCACTCCGAAGGGCAAAGGCATCATCCTTCCCAAAGGTGCTACTGCATTAGATTTTGCTTACGAGATCCATAGCAAGATTGGCCAGCACGCAGTGTATGCCCGCATCAATGGCAAGTTGATGTCCGTCAAGACGGTGCTCCATCGTGGAGATTGTGTAGAGATTGGAACGGACGAGAACTCTTGCCCAGATACCGATTGGATTGACCATGTACTCACTTACAAGGCGAAGCGTCATTTACGTAGTTATCTATCCACGGTGAGCGACATTGAGCATCAGCGTTGCCCTAATTGTCATCCGCTTCCGGGTGATGAGGTCATCGGCTTCAAGGCTGACGATGGAAAGGTTACCTTGCATAAGCGCAACTGTCCGACGGCTATCCGTATGGCTTCGCA
>CALAUA010000001.1 GCA_937891975.1 uncultured Bacteroidales bacterium | reverse complement strand
CAGCAACGCCGATGGTACTGCGTTTGTGGGAGAGTAGGTAGCCGCCATTTTCAGAGAGTCTAAGTAATACTTAGGCTCTCTTTGCATATATGGTGATGCTACCTACTCTCCTTATCGTCGGGGTCCCCGCAAATTTTTAATTTGTGGGGAGAGCGGGTGGCGTCGAGTGCCCAATGTCGCAAGGCGACAGTCATGCACGAGATGACCGAACGCGACAGGTAGCCGCCATTTTCAGAACCTCGAAGAGAAATCTTCGGGGTTCTTTGTGTATGTATCATCAGGGCTCTTTGTTTGTATAGTGATGCTAGATACAAAATAAAGTATTACTCAAGGAGTATTTTCTAATGGAAAATTGCTTTGAAGGTGAATATAATGTGCGCCAAACTTGCGTATTTGCATTTTTTGTTGTATCTTTGCAACGAATTGTAAGTACAATCGAATTATTATGATGGAAACACAAAAGAAATACGATGTTTTTATAAGTTACTCACGCAAAGATTTTGATGAGGTGAGCAGAATGGCGGAGATGCTGAAAAAGCGTATTCCAACACTTGATGTATGGTTTGATTTGGATGGAATAGAGAGTGGTGATGAATTTAGAGATAAGATTATCTCTGCGATTAAGCGGTCAAAATATGTGTTGTTTGCTCTCTCTTTACATTCAGACCAATCGGAGTGGACGCGAAAAGAATTAACCTTTGCCAAAGGGAAAGGAATAAAAATCATACCTGTTCTGCTGCAAGATACACAGTTGGAGAAAATGGATTGGTTCTTGTTTGAGTTCGGTGGTGTAGATTGTATAGACTTAAAAGACGCAAAACAAGTAGAAAAACTGGTCAAGAATTTTTCTACTTGGACCAATAAACCGATGAGGGGAGAAGTAAAAAACGAAATAAGGGAATTAAAAAATGAGAAGAACTTAGAGATAAAAGGGGATGGCAAAAAGAAAAGGTCGAAATGGTGGGTATGGTTATGCATGGGTATATGTTTGGCACTGATAGGAGCAGGAGTAGTGGGGCATATGTATCATCAGAAACTGGTGCAACAAGAAGAATATCAACAGTATCTTATTGATAGTTTACAAACGGCAACAGAAGAGGCGTTGCGTTTGGATAGTATCAATCGTGTTAGGCAAGATAGCATACTGCAAGTTGAAACTAGACTAGCTCAAGAACGCTTGCAGATAGAGCAGAAGAAGGAACAAGCGCGTATATTAGCGGAAGAAGAGCAAAATAAGTCAAGTGTTCAAATCTCGAAGAAAAAATCACCTAAAACAGGTATGCATAATGGGCATGAATATGTGGATTTGGGCTTGAGTGTGAAGTGGGCAACTTGCAATGTAGGTGCTAGCAAACCAGAAGGTTATGGTGATTATTTTGCATGGGGTGAAACGCATGCAAAAGTCAATTATAGTTGGAATGCTTATAGTTGGTGCAATGGTAGTGAAGATGCTATTACCAAATACGATATGAATGATCAAAAGACTACTCTTGAGATTGCAGATGATGTGGCTAATGTGACTTGGGGAGGGGCGTGGCGTATGCCAACGAGTAAAGAAGTTATAGAACTTCTGAATAATTGCACATGCAGGAGTACAACACAAAATGGAGTATTTGGTTATAAAATCACTTCTTGTAAATCTGGTTATACAAACAATAGTATCTTTTTGCCAGCGGCAGGTTATTACAAAGGAAGTTCGCTTGAGCGTGTAGGGCGATATGGCAATTATTGGTCAAGTACGTTAGTTAGTTCTAGTGTAAATAGTGCAGGGGGAATATATTTTGACTCAAGTGATATGATGAGAGGATATGACTATCGTTGCTATGGTTTGTCCGTTCGTCCAGTTTGCCAGTGAGAGTAGCCATGAGAAAATGGATAATTAGTCTAGTTCTGCTTTCATCAGTGGTGGCGATGGCAGAAGAAACAAAGAGTACTTCTTTGTTTGATTGGTCGGTAAATACTACATTAACAAGCAATTATATTTGGCGTGGATTGTATGTAGGTGGACCTTCGTTGCAACTAGATGCTACGGTGAGTTATGCTGGCGTATATGCCAATATGTGGTGGAATGTAGGTGCAAGTGATTGGACGTTCACGGGTTTTAATCCCGAAGTGGATATAACTATAGGTTTTAGTCGTTGGGGATTGAATATTAATTATCTATATTGTTTTTATTTTGATCAATATCCCGATGGCAGTCCTTCCAAATTCTTCGATTTTAAAAATCATCCACGTGAAGGGGGAGGAACGACTGGCGAATGGAGAGTGTCGTATGTGCATAAAATACCAATAGCTAAGAATTATGATGGTCAAGTAAGTGGATTAGTGGCGTTTCGTACGTTTGGAAGAGATGGATATTACGCAGAAGTGAAAGGTGAAAACGGAGAGGTGAAAACGGAGTTGAAACGTGCTTATTCGACATATATAGAATTAGGATACGATCAGCAATTGAGCAATAATTGGACGTTAGCAGCACGCTTCGGATTTACTCCTGCAAAGAGTTTGTATACTGCTTATCAAGGGGATTTTGCAGTGACACTTGTTGGATTGAAACTACAAAAAGAGTGGTTCGTGAAGGATGATGAGGCAGTGATACAGACTTTTGTGAATGTAATGTTGCAACCATGGCAATTGACAAAAAGTAATTTGATTAGACCTATAACTGAAGCAGATAGTCAGAAATTGAACATGGCGGTAGGTTGTAGCTTACATATAGGAAAATAAAATTTACACCCCTTGCGCAAAGGTAGCGTAAGGGGTGTAAGTTTCTTAACCAAGGGGTAATCAAAGTTTAACGACTTAGAAGATGTCTTCTATATCAAGAGTAGGGATAGATGGTTGGTCAGTATTGTTCTGTGGTTCTTCAATACTATTAGGACTACGATAATCTGCAGGGCGATAGAGAACTTGGATGTTTTCTGCAATGATTTCCGTCTTGCGGCGAATTTGCCCATCCTTTTCCCATGTACGTGTTTGCAGTTTTCCCTCAACATATAGTTTCATTCCTTTGCGGACATATTTCTCAGCCCATTCGGCAAGATTACGCCATAATACGAT
This sequence comes from uncultured Bacteroidales bacterium, assembly GCA_937891975.1. Taxonomy (GTDB): domain Bacteria; phylum Bacteroidota; class Bacteroidia; order Bacteroidales; family Paludibacteraceae; genus Colicola. Next base: position 74,502 of record CALAUA010000001.1, on the reverse strand, counting down.
AGGATGCCACTCTGTGCGGTCAGGTACTTGTGTACCATTTTGCATGGTATAACCACGCTCAGTAGTTGCTAGATTGAAATTTGCGATAGCAGTACCACGTTCAAGATAACGAATTTCTGGGTCACTACCCACATTGCCAACTAAAATAACTTTATTAACTGAAGACATGTTTTGTAAGTTTTAAGGGTTCTTAAAGTTCTAAAAGTTTTAAGTGTTCCAATAGTTTTATGAAAAATCGCAGCAAAATTACAAAAAAGTTTTGTACAATCCAAAAAAAAATTGTACTTTTGTAGCGAATTAACAAAAAAATTATGAAACAGACCAATTTTCGATTTGTTTTGGTCATTTTGATGACCTTCTATAGTTTCAACGTGGTTTTGGCTGATTCACAGGAACTATTAGTACGTTGTGTGGCATTCTACAACCTGGAGAATCTCTTCGACACGATTCATGACGAAGGTAAAAATGACTATGAATACCTGCCTGATGGTGGTATGAAGTGGACATCGCTAAAGTATGAGCATAAGATTCGCAATATGGCTTATGCTATCGCACAACTTGGAACAGATGAAGATCCTCGAGGTGCAGCATGCGTGGGTGTTTCTGAGGTTGAAAATATAGGTTGTTTGCATGACTTATGTCGTGAATTGAAAGAGAAATATAATCGTACGTATGTGCCTATTTTGTTAGAAGGTCCAGATCGCCGTGGCGTAGATGTGGGATTCTTGTACAATCCTAATATGTTCAAACCAGTAGGTCAACCTAAAGGTTATGAACTGAAAGCGCATTATGCGGATGGTGGTGTGGTGAGAAGCCGTTTGCAGTTATGGGTTTCAGGTTATATGTTGGATGACAATCGCAAGATTGTGATGGATAAATTGCATATCAGTGTGAACCACTGGCCAAGTCGTTATGGTGGTGAAGAGACTAGTCGTGCGACGCGTGATACGGCGGCGATGTTGTGTAAGCAAGTGTGCGATAGTATCTATATGAAAGAGCCAAAGGCGAAGATTATTGTGATGGGTGATTTGAATGACGATCCATATAATCATAGTTGTGCGGTTGTGATGGGCGCGAAGAAAACGCGTGAAGAGGTTGCTGAACAAGGTTTTTTCAATACCATGTGGCAGAAATTGGATCGCGGCGTAGGTAGTTTGGCATATCAAGGAAGTTGGAACTTGTTTGATCAGATTTTCATCTCTGAGCCATTGATGAATGCTAAAGTGGAAGATGGTAAATGGGTGTATTGGAAGTCGCAGATTTTCAACAAGCCATTCTTGACCGTGCAAGAGGGTAAGGACAAAGGAACGCCTTTCCGAACAGTAAAGAGTGGTGTTTGGCAAGATGGTTACGCAGATCACTATCCAACGATGATTTATTTGATTAAGAGCAAGTAGGTTAGAGATTAAAGGTTAGAGATTAAAGATAGGGATATATGGAACAAGGAGATTTGAGAAAAACGAGTGTTGTTCGCATGCGCAATTACGGTCGCATTGTAGAAAGTATGGTGGCATTAGCTGCGAAAGAGCAAGATGAGGAAAAACAGCAAGCAATGGTGATATATATTGCTCAGTGTATGCGCCAAAAGAATGCCCAATGGAATAAAGAGCAAGAGTCGGGCATTGCTCGTTTGAAAGAAGATATACTGACGTTGTCTAACGGCGTGTTGAAATGTGATTTTCCTGCTTTTGATGAGACAATGCAGAAATTGGGACAACGTGCAATACCATTTAACAATAATAATCAAAAGAAAAAAAAGAAATGAGAACTAATCGTATTTTAGGATTGGCGATAATGATAATAGCATGGGGCTATAGCCATGCTATTTCTTATTCTGGTACATTACCTGTGTTGCATATTGAGACAGCCAATAGACAAGAAATCACAAGTAAAGATTACTATTTGCAAGGGACTTATTACCTTGATCCTATGGATGCGGCTGATATTGAGGCGATAGGTAGCAAGGATAGTCCTTTGACGCTTGAAATCAAAGGTCGTGGTAATTGGACGTGGCGAGGTTTTGATAAGAAACCTTATCGTTTGAAATTGACCGAGAAGGCGGCTTTGATGGGTATGAATAAAAGTAAACACTTTGCGTTGTTGGCACATGCGGATGATAGTAAGGGCTTTATGCGTAATACTATAGGCTTTTACTTTAGTGAGCAGATTGGAATGGCATGGACACCGAAAGCAAAACCCGTAGAACTGGTGCTGAATGGCGATTACAAAGGGTTATACTTCTTGACTGAGACCATTCGTGTGGATAAGGATCGTGTGAATATTGTGGAGCAGGAGGATAATGAAACTGATTCAGAGAATATAACAGGTGGTTGGTTAGTGGAGATTGATAACTATCGAGATGATCCACAGATATGTTTTATGGAGGGAGATACAGGAGAAGAAATGGCAATTACGTACAAGACTCCAGAAGAGTTGTCGAGTGCGCAAGAGCAATTTTTGAGAGCAGAGATGGAGCGTATTGATCGCTTGGTGTATGGCGATAAGAATAGCGATGACTTGTGGCAATATGTGGATATGGATGCGTTGGCGAAGTTCTATATTGTGCAAGAGATTACGGATAACTACGAGTCATTCCACGGCAGTTGCTATCTGTATCGCGATATGGGCGAGGGGCAGAAGTGGATGTTTGGACCAGTCTGGGACTTTGGTAGTGCCTTTAATTATGATAAGGAACAATATTTATATGAAGGACGCGAGTGGCATAACCACTGGATACCAGAGATTTGTAAGTTTCCAAAGTTTATGGAGCGCGTAAAGGAGATTTGGCAATGGTTGCATTACTACAAGTATGATTCGGTATATGATTATGCTACAGAGTTTGCTAATCATATAACAGAAGCAGCAAAGAATGATGCTGAGCGTTGGAAAGATAAAGGATATGGAAATAAAGATATGGCTGGACGCCTAAGAAGAATAAAAGAACGCTTGACAGATACTGAAAAATGGTTGGTGAGCCAATGGGGTGAAGGTCAACCTATGAGTGTAGAGAATGTTGAAAATGGCTCAACTGATGGAGTGATATATTATAACCTGCAAGGTATGGTGGTGAACGCACCTGTGAAGGGAGAGGTGTATATTGTACGTCAAGGTACAGAGAGCAAGAAGGTTCTGATTCAATAATCATGATGTGTAGAGTAAGGGTGTTGATAATTCTGCTGGCTTTCGTCAGTAGAGTCGTTGCTATTGAGAAGGTGGAGTTTCCTGCTAGTTTTGAAGCGGGCTGGGAGCAGTATGTGGGTAAGATGGTACAGATAACTACGCCATTGTATGTGTGTGGCAACTACTACGACTCATTGATATTGGCCACGGAGCGGCTCTATGTACCCGAAGAAAAGGCGGTGGGATTAGCTGACGGCGATAGTACTCAGTATTGGGCTATCAAGAAATCCAATAGAGAGAAAATTATTAGTTTGTCGTGCAATATCCGCAATTATGAAGTGCGTACTGGTGCGGTAGTGAAGAACTTGCAAGCTCGTGTGGTCGCACCAGGCAAACTAGTGACAGGTGCAACGCCCAAGTTCATGGGTAATAAGCCAGAAACAAAGCCCAAAATGCCGAAGAAGGGATTATTAGTGTGTGCTGCGAATATTCAGAACTACTTCTATGATTTGGGAGGTTATGCTCAACGCAAAACAACAAAGAAGCAACAAGCAATGCAGACGCTGAAGATATGCAAAGCCTTTAAGCAGATAGATGCGGATATCTATGCTTTGTGTGAGATACAGAAGGGCGATAGTGCGGCGCAAATGCTGGTAGATGCCATGAACAAGATAGCGAAGAAAGAACGCTATGCCTACGTTTCGCACGGTTGGAGCAATAGCGACATGATATCTTGTGGCTATATCTATCGCATGGATAAGGTGCGTCCGTATGGGGATTTGCAATATGCATACAAGGATACTACGAGTCATTATCGCTATCGTCTGATGGCTTGTGGGTTTGAAGAAATAGAGAGTGGTGAGAAGTTTGTATTGAACGTTAATCATCTTCGTTCGAAGCGTGGTACGGGTGCCGAGTCCAATGAGAAGCGTATGGCGAATGTGGATAGTCTGCTGGTGATGCTAGATAAGATAGAGCAGGAACAGTTGTTTGGCGATTCGGATGTATTGTTGGTAGGGGATTACAATGCTTACACGCAGGAGGAACCTATTCAGACATTGGTGCGGGCAGGGTATGCCGATATGGTGATGCGTGATGATAGCACAGGTTACTCGTATGTATATCATAGCGAAGCAGGGTATTTGGACCGCGTATTTGCATCGGAAACGATGGCAAAGCAGGTGAAGAAAGTGGCTGTATATCACTTGAATGCAGATTATTTCTATAGCAGGGGCTTCAAGAGAGGATTGGATGATACGATGTATAGGTATGCGGATCATGATCCGATATTGATACGAGTGGAGTTATCTGCTGCGCTATAAGGACGCCCTTCGGGCTACTGTTTAGAGTTTTGAGAATACAAAAAAGACTGCCGTTGGGCAGTCTTTTTTGTTGATTGGATATCGGATAATGGTTATCGGATATCGGTATTGCGGGATTAATCCTCATCTTTTTGTGTAGCTTCGTACTCTTTGATGAGTTTCTCTTGTACATCAGCAGGTACGAGTTCGTAGCTCTTGAACTTCATGGTAAAGGTTGCACGACCACCTGTGAGACTTGACAATGTAGTAGAATAAGAAGCCATCTCTTTCAAAGGAACCAACGCCTTCAATGTAGTGAAGTTCTTCTCAGTTTCCATACCGAGCACCATACCACGGCGACCGTTGATGTCAGACATCACATCACCCATGATTTCGCTTGGAACGAATACCTCCACCTCGTAGATAGGCTCGAGCAACTTAGGATTAGCATTGCGGAATGCCTCAGCGAAAGCGTTACGTCCAGCGAGACGGAAAGAGATTTCGTTGGAATCAACTGGGTGCATCTTACCATCGTAGATGATTACGCGTACGTCGCGAGCGTAAGAACCAGTCAAAGGACCTTGCTCTATACGATCCATCAAACCTTTGAGGATTGCGGGGATGAAGCGTGCATCGATAGCACCACCCACGATAGAGTTGATGAGCACGAGCTTGCCGCCCCAATCGAGAGGAATCTCTTGGGTGTCACGTACTGTGATACGATATTCTTGGTTGCCAAACTTGTAAACTTCCTTCACGGGTTCGCCCTCTACGTAAGGCTCCACGATGAGGTGTACCTCACCAAATTGACCAGAACCACCTGATTGCTTCTTGTGGCGGTAGTCAGCGCGAGCAGACTTGGTGATAGTCTCGCGGTAAGGAATCTTTGGCTCCTCGAATTGAACCATCATCTTATCGTTGTTCTCCAGACGCCATTTGAGTGTGCGGAGGTGGAACTCACCTTGACCAGAAACGATGACTTGCTTGAGCTCTTTGGATTGCTCTACTACCCAAGTAGCATCCTCTTCGTGCATACGGGTGAGGAGTGCAGATAGTTTCTCTGAATCGCTCTCGCTAACAGGCTTGATAGCACGACGGTATTTAGGATCTGGGTAAGAGATAGCAGGATATTGATTTTCGCAGTCTTTTGCATTGAGGGTATTGCCAGTACGTGTGTCTTTGAGTTTCACAGTAGCAGCGATGTCACCAGCAACCACTTCGTCCACAGGCACGCGGATGCTACCTGCTACCGAATAGAGTTGGCTGATACGCTCTTTGGTACCACGGTCCACGTTGAGTACGTCGTCGCCTGGGCGGAGTGTACCTTGCATTACCTTGAAATAGTTGACGTCGCCAATATGTGGCTCAACCGATGTCTTGAAGATGAATGCAGAAGCAGGAGCTGCAGGGTCAGGAGTAACCTCTTTAGCGTCCACGGTGATTGGTTTAGGAGCCTCAGCTACAGATGGAGTCATCTCGCCAAGGAAGCCCATGAGGCGGCGGATACCCATGTCCTTCAGACCGCTGGTGCAGATAACTGGATACATGCTACCTTCTGCGAATACGGTTTGAAGACCTTGCATGAGTTCTTCATCAGAGAGGGTACCTTGCTCGAAGTACTTGTCCATGATTGTCTCGTCGGACTCAGCAGCCCACTCAAGGAGTTGTGCGCGAATCTCTTCTACAGTAGCTTTCTCGCTCTCTGGGATATCTTTTGCTTCAGGTGCACCACCTTCTGCTTTCCAAACGAGCATTTTGCCTTGGAGCACGTCGATAGCCGCGTTGAAGTCTTTACCTGCGTTGACAGGGTATTGGAAGAGGGTACATTTGTTGCCAAATGCCTCTTTGAGTTCGTTGAAGGTACGCTCGAAGTCAGCGTTCTCGTGGTCGCACTTATTGATGACGAAAGCGATAGGTTTTTTCGCTTTCTCAGCGCGGCGGAAATTGTTTTGTGTGCCCACCTCTACGCCGCCGTTCGCGGTGAGGGTGATGATAGCGGTGTCCGCTACGTGAAGTGCTGTGATGGCACCACCGCAGAAGTCGTCGGAACCTGGGCAGTCGATGATATTGAGTTTTTTGTTATTGAACTCGATGTTGCAAACTGTGGAAAAAACGGAGTAGCCGTATTCCTTTTCAACTGGGAAATAGTCGCAGACGGTAGATTGTGTTTCTACAGTACCACGACGTTTGATGACCCCGCACTCGAAGAGCATGGATTCCATAAGGGTAGTTTTACCCGAGCCACTGCCACCCATGAGGGCAATGTTCTTAATCTCGTTAGCTTGATAAACTTTAGCCATAGATGTGTTATTATTAGATTGTTAAGTATTTTCTTGTTCACTCCGTTCACGTTGTTGGCTTTTTGCGAAAATGGTTCACTTTGTGAACGTTCGTGATTATCGGTTGCAAAGGTACGGAAAAAAAATTATATATGCAAGTGATTGAGTGAAAAAGTGTGTGTTTTTGTTTGATTTCGCCACTCATGGAAGTGGCTTTTATGGCGGAAGTAGTGGATTTTTGTCTCAAAAGATATAAAGACTGTCTTTGTCTAACTTCACAATATATTCTGAAGCGCCCATACCGCACCAATAGCCATTGCCGCCTTGAATATTGCTGAGGATATTGCCATGTGTTTCCATAAAAAACATTCCTTGCGTCATATTTTGGGCGATATAGCTATCCCACATTTGAAATTCGGCTTCCCCTACTCTGGCAAATTTGATAGATATTCCTACGCTATCTGTTTTAGGAAATAACGTTTGCAAAAGCATTCCATCTCCTGTGAAATCCAGCGGGTTATTGATTGTGATTGCCATGTTAGGAGCTGTAGCACGAAACGCACCCATGGGACAAATCTTGTACTGACGTTGGTTGGTTTTTCGTGCCATAAGGATATATGGTGATCCTATTTCAAGGTGATTGGCATATCCACTCAGATTCATTTTAGAGTTTTGTTCTGTGACACGGATAGAATCAAAAGTGGCGATAGATGGTATTTCGGTTTGAGACGTAACAGAAAATTCTTTATACTTGGCATGTACAGTATAAGTCCTCCCCACTTCACCAATCATTTTTGTGGTTGTATAGATGTAAGGAGGCAGATAGTTGGTATCCACACGACCTGTTAATGCGACAGAATCTTCGCCATCGAAGATGGTTACTTTACCAAACAGCACCATATGTTCCGCTAATACGTCAAGCAATTGTGTCGTATCATCTGTAGGTTGGTTTAAGGAGTAGCTCGTATGTAACATCACAATGGGATGTTTCTCTGCATCAATCCATCCTTCAAGTACCATTTTATCATGACATACATCTTCTGGATGGCAGTTAGAAAAGAAGAAGACAATCGTTATCAATATGATATTCAACAGTTTAGAACTTCCCATAGACACTTATTGATGGAATAATGATACTTAATGATGATCCTAGTATTGGCTTGAGATTTTCGCGATATACCACGAATTGCGCATTCTCGTAGCAATACACATTGTAGAGAGAAAGATTGATACCCAACTCGTGTTCGGGCGTTTTGATGATATCGCATGAGCAGCTCAAGTCCAAGCGATTGTAGAGAGGCATATGCGCTCCATTGAAAGTGGAATATCGACAAATCATATTTCCATTGAGCATGTAGGCTTCTTCAGCTTTGGTATATGGCAGTCCACTGGCTAAAACAAATTGACCGCCTACCGTCCAACGCTTAGCAAATCGAGCATTAAGGACGATATTGAGATCATGCCTGCGCTCGTGACTGGCAGCATAGATATAGTCGTTTCGCCCATCTAATGCAGGAAGTTTGCGCCTTGCCCAGCCCAAAGAATACGATACGTAACCCATCAGAATGCCGCTATTTTTCTGAAGCATGAGATTCATACCATAGTTACGTCCGTCACCTGTGATGAGGTATTTTTCGTAGTCAAATCCTTGATTGATAAGCTGTATGACATTACCGAGCGATTCTACTACGCCATAAATTTGCTTGAAATAGCCTTCGGCTTGGATTGTCCATCTTTTGTTCAAAAAAGATGCTGAATAGCGCAGGCTAGTAGCGATTGCTCGTTCGGGCTTGAGCATGCTATCAGCCAGTAGGAAGAAGTCGGAGGGTAGTCCTCCACCCGTTAAGCCTGCTTTGTGGAAGTACTGCGTATAGCAACCACCATGAAGCGTAATCTCATGATTTTCAGCAGGAGTAAATTGAAACGTGATGCGTGGATCAATACCGAAATAGGTTTGATCGTTATGATAGATGCTGGCATGTACACCCGCATGATATGCAAAATACTGATTGATCGTATGTCTTAAGTCGGCTCCCAAAGAAGCCTCCTCACCATAGTGCATGGGTTTGGCCATAGGCATCTCTAATACGCCAATACTGCCTTGAGAAGTAAATTGCAAAGGGAGGTAGAAATAGTGTGTGTAATCGGCACTAGCGTTAAGTATTAGGTCATCACGCAGGCTTTTGCTTAGGCGATTCTTGATATCAAGAGATGCCCAACCCGCTTTGGTTTTTACACCTGCAGCTGTTGCGTCCACCGAAATGCGGTTATCAAAGCCTGAATAACTGATGGATGTTCGCCAATTGCCTGCCTTGAGGCGGCGATTCCAATATGCAGAGCCTACGGCATTGTACCAATGAACACCCACACCAAAAGCAGCAGAATCTGCAACCGATATGTTATCGCGGCTAAAGAAACCCGTCAAGACAATCTCATCTTTTTCAGTGGGATGAATAGCATAGGTGAGGTTGGTGTCCCAGAATTTATATCCCAACCCCATGCCATCAACTTGTAACCATTTGCCATATAGCAAGTTAATGTATGAAGCGCGCCCAGAGAGCCACAACGCGCTCTTCTTGCCACAAGGGATTGTGAGGGTGGCATCGCTATTGATGATACCGATATTTCCCTGGAGACTGAATCGTGGAGGTTGGAGGTGGTGTGTTTCCACATTTACCAAGCCACCGATACGATTTTCCATTGTACCTCGGTGCTCGGACTGCTCCACCGTCATGGTGGAGAAGTGAGGTGCGATGAACGTGGAATAGAGTCCAAGGAGGTGGTTGGGATAATAGACTGGTGCGCCATTGATGCTGGTAAGTGTCTGATAATCATCGCAACCTTGGATATGAATACCCGAAGTAGTCTCATTGTTGGTGGATATTCCTCCCAACGATTGAAGATAGCGGATAGGATCGCTAGTGCCAAGAAATTTAGGCATTTGGCTGATAGCCGACATATCTACAACCAATTTATTGCCTCGCTGCTCGACGATTGATTGTGTCTTTTGTTGAATAACCGTAACTTCGTCCAATTCCCTATTGAAAGTCCAAACACTATCATAGGTCACTTGCCCAAACAAGGACAAGTGACCCAAGAATAGAATAAATAGTAGGACTATTTTTTGCACTTCAATCGGAAGATATTAGAAGCCTAAATCCAGAACAAAATCTTCGTCAAAGATAAGATGGTTCTTATCCAATGCGATATAACTATTAGCCAATTCTTCCACTAGATCAACCAAACCCAGGAATTTAGAAGAAGTAAAATATGTCATCACTGCAATTTGCGAGTCATCGTATGGGAATTGCATGATAGGTTCTACATCATAGCCATACTCATCCTCATATACATCCATTAGGAGTTTGGCTTGCTCGGTAGTTGTATTATTGTAATATACAGAGAGATAGATGTATTTATTTAGCAACTTGCACAAATCGTTGCATTCATCCAATTCGTTGTTATAATACTTATCCTCCCAATTATAATAAGCATCTACGAGGGCAGCGCCATCGGTAACTCCACCTTTGAGTTGGATTTTACTAAGGATGTCAAGTTTGGCTTCGCCTTTACCTACTTTACCGAGTAAAGAAGCATATTTTTCGTCATACTCTTCCAACCAATTCCAGAATTCATCTTCGGTGAAATCCTTACCACCTTCCCACTCTATGAGTTTATATTTTGGCAGGTTGACTGCGGCTGTGATGATATTCTTATTGCTATAGGTAAAAGAGAATACCGCCGAAGCCTCAGTAGTGGAAGCTTTGATTTCCTCCTCAAATCCAAGATTGATAACTTGCAGATTCATAGAGGTATTTACATAATCTTTGAGGTTAGAGTCCCATGTAAAGTTCATGGAAATCAGAGCAGAAGAACCTTGCTTGAGATGCATTTTGATAGTGGTTGGCACTTTCACGCGAATAGTACGTTTGCCGTCAGCAATAAACTCACCATTCTCCCAATCTGTAACCCATTCTTCCCAATATGGGTCCCACACTTCAGGATACTCCCAATGACCATCCTCATAGGTATATGATCCTTCGATTTCTTTTCCTTCTCCCCAAACTTTGAGTTCGCATTTTGTGCCTTTAGAGTCAGAGAATTTAGCAGTCACAGAAGGGTCGCTAGTCTTAGTAATCTTGATGCTCTTAGTTTGGTCATCAAACTCTATCACACGACCAAACTTAGAGAGTGTGAGCAAGATTTCCATGTCTTCCAAAGTAGCATTTTGCTTGCCATTGATAACATTTATGATGCGTTTAGGCATCCCAAAGAATGACTCAAATTCGGAAGAATATATATCATCATACTCTTCCCAAAGTTCTTCTTCAATAGCGTCCCAATCATAATTTAGGTACTTGTGATACAAGTTCTCTGCCAGATCTACGGCTTTCTTTTGATCAGCAGGATTGAACGTATTGATGAGTTCTCCGCCAACTGCTACCAACAGATTTTTTTGTTCATCTGGAGAAAGGAACTGCTCAGTATCTGTAGAATCAATCGAATCTCTTCCTGGCACAGGCACATCAGGATTATTGATAGGACCAGGACATCCTGTCAGTACGAATACTAAAACAAAAAGAATGGGAAATACACCTAAATGCTTTTTCATAATCATTTTTTTTAAAGTTTTGCCTACTCACTTGGCTTTTCGGCTTACTCCTTATAAAATATATAGTTTTGCTTGAATTTACATTTAGGCCGCAAAGTTACAACATTTTTTTGAATCTCGCAAGTTTTTTACCCCCCTCCCATACATTTTCTTCGCAACATAATGATTTTCAATACATTGCAAAATAACACCAATATACACTGTAGAAATAAGAATATCAGTTCATTAACAGCCTATCCTCCGCAACACCATAGGGAAAGTTGCTGAATAACCTATAAATAACCTAAGAATAACCTATAAATAACCTAAGAATCACCTAAGTTTTATAAGTGCATGACATATTAGTAGAAAGGCTTCAATACACTTAAAAAGAAGCCCCAATGCTCAACAAAAAAAATGAAAAATAGAAGGGTTACAGATGCAGTTGGCGGAGGGCGGCTTCCTCTTTGGCAGTCATTTGGGCTTTGGTTTCGGGAGTCTTATCCGCTTGACCCGTGAGATGCAACAAGCCGTGGATAATAATACGATGCAGTTCGTGGAGAAATGGCACACCCACCTGCTCGGCATTGGTGGCAACCGTGTCCAAAGAAATATAAATATCGCCATTCACGCGCGTGTGCGTGGTATAATCAAAGGTGATGACATCGGTATAGTAGTCGTGCTGAAGGAACTCACGATTGATAGACAGAATCTTCTCGTCGTCGCAGAAGATATAGTTGATTTCGCCTACAGAGTAGCCATATTGCGCTGCGGTACTCTTGATCCATTGCTCGACTTTGCGGAAATCGACAGTTGACAATTGACAGTTGGCAGTTGACAGTTGACAGTTGGCAGTTGACAGTTGACAGTTGGCAGTTGAGATGTTGTCGAAGTGGAAGGTGATCATATTCGTGTTTAGTGAACGCGGCAAAGCCGCTACTGTTTAGTGTTTAGTGTGGTTAGGCGAAGAAGATATTGGCGACGGTGAAAGCGACGATGACGCCGATGAGGTCGGCAATGAGGCAACATACGACGGCATGGCGGGTGTTCTTAATACCCACGCTACCAAAATAAACAGCTAAGACATAGAAAGTGGTGTCGGTGGTGCCTTGCAGTATGCAACACAAACGACCAACAAGCGAGTCGGCTCCGTGGGTGGTCATTGCCTCAATCATGAGTCCGCGTGCTCCACTACCAGAAAGCGGTTTCATAATAGCCGTAGGAACGGCAGCGGAGAGGTCGGGATTGATGCCCACCAGGGAGAAGAGGTGCGCAAGTCCTTGCTCAAGCAGTCCCATGGCTCCGCTGGCGCGGAACATACCCACCGCTACAAGGATAGCGATGAGGTAAGGGATGATGCCGATAGCCGTCTTAAAACCATCTTTGGCTCCGTCGATAAATGCGTCATAGACATTGACTTTCTTTATAGCGGCTTGTATGATGAACCAACAAATAACTCCAAGCAAAATGACTGCGGCTATGAGGGCAGAGGCAGCGGTGAGTGTTTCTTCGGGTAGGCGTTGCGCCAAGATAAGCAAGAGCACCACCAAGGCAGTAAGGGTAAGCAGTACGCCCATAACGACCTTGTCCCATATCTTGATTTTTTGTGCCGCACAGCAGGCGAGTAGCCCGCCGAGCGTGGAGAAATAGGTGGCAATAAGCAAAGGGAGGAAAATGTCCGCAGGGTTAGCAGCCCCGAGTTGGGCGCGGTATGCCATGATGGTGGTAGGGATAATGGTTAGTCCGCTGGCACCAAGGACAACGAACATAATCATAGCATTGGAGGCTTTGGAACGGTCGGGGTTGAGCGTTTGCAGTTCGCCCATGGCTTTGAGCCCCATAGGAGTGGCTGCGTTGTCAAGCCCGAGCATGTTGGCAGCGAAGTTCATGAACATAGTACCATAGACAGGGTGGCGATCGGGAATCTCGGGGAAGATGCGACGGAAGAAAGGTGCGACACCACGCGAGAGGGTGTTGACTACACCGCCCTGCTGACCGATATTAAGAATGCCCATCCACAGAGCAAGCACGCCCGTAAGTCCTAACGAAATCTCAAAACCGTTCTTGGCAGAAGCGAAAGTGGAGTTGAGAATCTCGGAGAAGATATCCGTTTGCCCAAAGGCAAAAAACTGTACGCAGCCCATGATGACCGCGAGGAGAATGAGTCCTATCCAAATGTAGTTGAGTACCATATTGGGTGCAAAGGTACGGAAAATTTGCGAAACTTGCAAATTTTTTTTGTTTAGAGTTTAAAGTTTAGTGTTTAGAAACCCCTCAGTCGCTCTGCGACAGCTCCCCTATGAACAGGGGAGCAAAAGGCGAAGCACATGAAACAAAAAATGCACTGGCATTTGTGCATATACATTTTTTTTTGTATCTTTGCAGCGGATTATGGATTGTAAGACATTGCTATATCGTGCGAAGTCGTGGTTAAGGCATCAGTTAACTGCTTGGAATACAGGCGGAGAAGGGGTGCATTCGCCTTATTTGTTTGAGTGGGTGCGGATGGTGATGATGGATACAAACAGTTACTACAAATGGGAGGAAATAGAGCGTTGTCGCGAGAAAATGCTGCGGGATGAAAGGGAGTTGGAGTTTGTGGATTATGGAAGCGCGATAAAATCGCGCAGTTTAGAGAACGGCAGCGAGGCTGCCTACAGTTTAGAGTTTAGAGATGTGAGGCGCGTGTGTGATATAGCGAGGAGGAGTTTGACGAAGAGAAAATATGCGGAGATGTTGTTCCGATTGGTGAATTGGTTGGGGAGACCCCTCGGACCCTCCCCAGCCCTCCCTTCGAGGGAGGGAGTTCCTTCCCCTTCAAGGGGAGGAATTGGCAATGAGACGTTAGAAGATAGAAAAGGATTGACAATTGTAGAACTGGGTTTAGAGTTTAGGGGGTTGACGATTGTGGAATTGGGTACGAGTTTGGGTATCACCACAGCGTATTTGGCTGCAGCAGATTCACGAAATAAAGTAGTGACATTTGAAGGATGTGAGGCGGTGGTGAATATAGCGAAAGAAAATTGGAAACGATTGAATATAAGCAATATAGAGTGTGTGGTGGGAGAGTTGACTATTGATAGTTTACAGTTCGCAGTTGGCAGTTTACGGGGGATTGATGTGGCATTTATAGATGCGAACCATGCGTACGCGAGTACGTGCGGATATTTCAATGTGTTGGCGGATATGACACATGAAAAAAGTGTGATAGTGGTGGATGATATTCATTATAGCGAGGAGATGGAACGAGCTTGGAAGGAGATTTGTGCTGACGAGCGAGTGACAAGTACAATAGATTTGTATCAGATGGGTTTGGTGTTTTTTGATAAACATTATTGGAAACGAAATTATAAAATGCGCTTATGAAAATATACACAAAGTCAGGCGATAAAGGTAGGACCTCGCTTGCGACAGGCAAAAGAGTAAGTAAATCCGACTTGCGATTGGAGGCGTATGGTACTGCAGATGAGCTGAATAGCTATATAGGCTTGCTACGTAGTGAACTAGCACATACGGAGGCAGTATGGTCGGCGAAAATAGACAACCAATTGGGCTGGTTGCAGAATAGGTTGTTTGATTTGGGAGCCGTGTTGGCAGGCAGCGATATGGAGTTTTCGGCAGAGCATGTGGCTATGTTGGAGGGTTGGATAGACGAGATGCAAGGCGAATTGGAAGCGTTGCGGGCATTTATCTTGCCTGGAGGCAGCAGAGAGGTTTCGCTGTGTCATGTTTGTCGTTGTGTTTGCCGCCGATTGGAACGTAATATGGTGGTGTGGAGTGAAGAGAGTGGTGAAACGGTGGCAGAATCGGTTTGGCAATTTGTGAATAGATTGAGCGATTATTGCTTTGTTTTGTCTAGATTTGTAGCAAAGAATTTAGAAATAAGGGTATATTTTTGGGAAAAATGACAAAAAATTGCGTAGAATTTGTGTATTTGAGAAATTTTTACTACTTTTGCGCGATATTTTAGTAAAAAGCGCTCAAAGCGTTTGTATTTGTTATGTATTGGACTTTAGAATTAGCTTCGAAAATTGAGGATGCTCCATGGCCAGCAACTAAGGATGAGTTGTTGGACTATGCTCAGCGTATAGGTGCTCCAATGGAGGTGATAGAGAACCTTCAAGAGATAGAGGATGATGAGGAGATGTATGAATCTATTGAGGATCTGTGGCCTGATTATCCAACGAAAGAGGATTTTTTCTTTGACGAGGAAGAGTATTGATATAATTAACGTTTGCAGCAATAAGATAGTCATTGTGAAGCGTTATATTGTACTATTATTTGCGTTGGTCAATGGTGTAGTGCTGTTGCGAGCCCAGTTTGATGCGCAGATTGGTCAATATATGTTCATGCAATCGATTTATAATCCTGCTGCGGTAGGAGATGGCGATTTAATGCGTGTGTTGGCTAGTCACCGCATGGATTTTACAGGCATTCAAGATGCACCAATGACGACCCATTTTTCGTTTTCTTCGCCATTTGTGATAGGTAAGACTCATCATGGCGCAGGCGTGCGCTTTATGAACGACCGTTTTGGATTGTTTTCAAATCAGAGTTTGTATTTGGAATATGCATATAAAATCCGTTTGGGTAAAGGTTATTTGAGTGTTGGTGCGGATTTGGGTCTTATCAATTTGAGTTTTGCGGTGGATAGTGTGGATTTGGGAGCAGGTCAAGATGATTACCATGTGGAAGGGGATGATGCGATACCACAGGTGTCAGGAGGCGGTAGTGAGAAGGGCGCGTCCGGCATGGGGTTTGATATGGGCTTGGGCGTGTATTATTCGTGTTCGACCTGGTGGGCTGGTGCGAGCTATAGTCACTTGACACAACCGACATTAGAATGGAGTGAACGCACGAGTGTGACGGTGAGGGGAACGATGTATGTGGCAGGTGGATATAATTGGCAGTTGAAGCATCGTGATTGGATGTTGTTGCCGAGCGCAATGGTGCAGACAGATTTTAAGGGGTGGGATGTGAATTTGACATTGTTGGCTCAGTTGCAGAAGCGTTATCGATTTGGTTTGGGTTATCGCATAGCTGGTAGCGTGAATTTGATAGTGGGGTTGGATATTATCAATGGTTTGCAGTTGGGATATACGTATGAATTGCCTGCTAATTCGTTGATAAGGGAAAGTTATGGTTCGCATGAGTTGTATTTGGCATATGGTTTTAATATATTGAAGCCAAGGCATACAAATAAGTATAAAAGTATAAGGTATTTATAATAACAAACAAATTATGAAAGCAGCAAAATTTTTGCCGATTTTTGTACTAGCACTGATGATGTCAGCTTGTAATAAACCTGCAGGCGAATTGATAGGTGCTGGTGTGTCTGGTCCTATGGGCGAGGCAAATCCTTATGGTATGGTGTTTATTCGTAAAGGTGCTTTTTTGATGGGTGCTAACGAGCAATCAGCCATATTCTCTCAACCAGATAATAATGTGATGGTAACAGTGAATGCCTTTTGGATGGATGAGACTGAGATTACCAATAGTGAGTATCGTCAATTTGTGAATTGGGTGCGCGATTCTATCGCTTACACATTGCTCATCGCGGAAGAGGGTGAGGATAGTCCATATGCATTGCGATCGGCGTATGAGCGTGATGATGAAGTGGTTCGTATTAATTGGAAAGAGAAGATACCTTGGACCAAGCGTTTTGTGCCAGATGACCCAGTGTCAGAGGCGTTGGCTCCATTGTTCTATGATAATGGTATGGGTTCTCTCCGTACGACAGAATTGCGCTATCATTACACATGGAAGAACTTGGAAGAGGCTGCGAAGTTGTCGAATCGTTTTAATATCGCTACAGGAAAGTATCCTAAAGGAGCCACTGTTCGTGTGGATACATTCTGGGTAGAAGATGGCGAGATAAAGTCAGAGACAATCACTCGTGAGTTGCGCGAGCCTCGAGATTTGAATACTAATGCCATCATCTGTGTATATCCAGATACATTGGTATGGGCTCGTGATTTTGAAGCATCATATAATGATCCACTATTGTATGGCTATTTCAGTTTGCCAAGTTTCTCTGAGTATCCTGTGGTGGGTGTGACTTGGGAGCAGGCGCATGCATTCTGTCATTGGCGTACGCAATTGCTTCGTACCGTCGGAAAGCAAATTGTGAATGAGTATCGCCTTCCAACCGAGGCAGAATGGGAATATGCGGCTCGTGGCGGTCGTCGCGTAGCGATGTATCCTTGGGGAAATAAATATGCTCGCGATAAAGAGGGCTGTTTTTTGGCTAACTTCAAGCCATATCGTGGTTCTTATCACGATGATACGAGTGTGTCAACAATGGTTGTAGGTCACTTTGAGCCAAATGATTTTGGTTTGTATGATATGGCAGGTAATGTGGCAGAATGGACATCTTCATCTTACTCCACGACAGCTAATGTGCGCGTGCATGATATGAACCCTGATTATACGTATATTGCTCGTAAGGATGATCCAGCAGTGCTGAAACGCAAAGTAGTAAAAGGTGGTAGTTGGAAAGATATTAGCTACTATTTGCAATGCGGTGTGCGTACATATGAATACCAAGAGGAGTGCCGTTCGTATATCGGTTTCCGTTGTGTTCGTTCGTTTATTGGAGAGAAATAATTTGATTTGAAAAATATAAAGATATGAGTAAAGAGAAGATAGCAAAACAAGGTGCATGGGCAAAGTTCATGCATTGGTATGAGTCTTATCAAGGTAAGAAAATCGTAGGTGCTGTATATTCACTAGGTGCTTCGGTTGTGATTGTAGGTGCATTGTTCAAGATTATGCACTTCCCAGGTGCTGGAGTGATGTTGACAGTAGGTATGGGTATTGAGGCATTGCTATTTGCAATTGGTTGTTTGGACAAGCCTCATGCAGATTTTCATTGGGAGAATGTGTTTCCTCAGTTGATGGGACATGGTGCAGATCCTCAATTGCTTGAAGAATTACAGACTCGTCCACGTCCTACTTTGTTGGGCGCGGGTGCTGATGGCGGTAAAAAATCTGCAGATGTACCTGTAATAGATGAAAAAGCAGTAGAAGCATTGAAGGCGGGTATAGCAAATTTGAGTAAGACTGCAAGTCAGTTGAGTGAATTAGGCACCATTGCTGTGGCAACTGAGCAGTTGAATGCTAAATTGGATGCAGCAGGTCAAGCAGCCGAGCAATTTGTAGAGGCAGGAAAGGTGATTGGTGCTAGAGGCAACGAATTGAGTGCAACATATGCTCAAGTGAATGCTGATATGCAAAAAGTGGCAGCAGGTACCAAGGCGTACGAGACAGAAGTGAAAGCCATTTCTGCTCAGTTGAATAGTTTGAATACTGTTTACGAATTGCAACTGAAAGCTCTGCAATCACAGGTAGAGGCATATAAGGCTCAAACAGAGAAAGTGGTAGGTGCAACAGCTCAAGTGGATACGCTTGCTAATAGTGTGAAAGCTATGATTGATGTAGCAGATGCTGCAAAGAAAAGCCAAGAAGCATATGCTGCAGGTGCTAAGCAGTTGGCAGGTCAAGTGGCTGACTTGAATAAAGTATATGGAAATATGTTGAACGCATTGTCTTGATAGATAGACGGCGTTATTCCTTTATTATATATATAATATATGGGTGGAGCAAAGAATTGTCCGGAAACCCCGAGACAAAAAATGATAAGTATGATGTATCTGGTGTTGACCGCCATGTTGGCGCTCAACGTCAGTGCAGCCATCTTGAATGGTTATACTCAAGTGGATGATAGTTTGCATGAGACGATTGCAACTATCAACGAAAGTAACCGTGATATTTACTCGCAATTCAACGCTGCTTTGGAGCAAAATCCAGAGAAAACTCAAGAATGGTATGACAAAGCGATGTTGGTGAAGCAATCATCGGAAGAATTTTATGCATATGTGCAAAATTTCAAGGATGAGATGGTGCTCTTGGCTGATGGTAAAGATGCAAAAACCAACGCACGTGTTCGTGACGTGAAAAAGCAGGATGATACCAACGTTCCCCACCAATATGCTATCAACGAAGGGCATGCACTCATCTTGAAAGACAAGATTAATGCCTATCGCGAGTTTATGATTGATGTTACGGGACATAGTCCTGTACTAGATGCAGAGATAAACAAAACGTTTGTCACGCCTCGTGGCGTGAATACATCAGGTGACTCAATCTCTTGGGAAAATTCAGTCTTTAACGAGATGCCAATATGTGCATGTCTTACAGTATTGTCTAAGTTGCAAAATGATATTCGTCGTTGTGAAGGTCGTGCGGCACGTTATTTGCTAGGGCAAACAGATGCAACAGACTTGCGCGTGAACAAGTTTAGTGCTTATGTGATTCCTTCTGCAGATTATGTGGTGAAGGGAAACAAGTTTACTGCTCAAATTATTCTTGCAGCGATAGACTCCACGAGTGTACCTGAATATTATGTTAATGGTCAGAAGTTGAATAAGAATGGTATATATGAGGTAATCACTACTACTGTTGGACCGCAAAAACTAACTGGTAGAATTGGTTATATGGATCAACAAGGTGTGATGCAATATATCAATTTTGAGCGCTCTTATACAGTCGGTGAACCTAGTGCAACGGTTTCGAATATGGACTTGAATATTATGTATCGTGGCTATGATAATCCATTTTCCGTATCTGTACCAGGTGTAAGTTCCCACTCTTTGGTGGTTAAGTGTAATCAAGCGGATGTTACTTCTACAAATGGTTTATGGATAATCAAACCAAAGGCAAATTCTGCAGATCAACTGAATATTGAGGTATATGCTCATCTGAATGACAAGGATATGTTGATGGGCTCACATACGTACCGCGTCAAGAATTTACCTCGTCCAGATGCTTACTTTGAGATTAATGGAGTGCCAACAGATGAGATGCGTATCCCTCGCGCTCAACTGATTAATCCTAAGAACAAGCTAGTAGCATCTTATGGTGCGGATGGTTTGGTTCAGGCAAAGTTTGATATAGTTGGATTCCAAGTGAAGTTGCCAACCGGAGCATCATTGTCCGTTAAAGGTGATCACTTTGATGATAAGACGTTGGCTGCCATAAAAAAACTGAAACAAGGTAACACGATAAACTTGATGTATATTAAGGCAAAAGGTCCCGATGGTAAAGAGATTCAACTTCGTGGTTTGCCAATAGAATTAAATTAATACGTATTATGAAGAAGATTAGTATTTTGGCGTTTGTGATGTTGACTAGCATGATGAGTTATGCACAACATCAGGTGAATTCATTTTTTGACGATATGGGTATTGTCCGTTTAGAAACTCAAGAGTTGCAAGAGTCTTCTGATACGTTGGTCAATATTGCACATCGTGCAGATGATGTGGTTTGGTCTCGCGTTGTCTATCGAATCGTGGATATGCGTTTGAAGCAAAATTATCAACTATATACTCCTCTTACTTCTGAGGATCCTCAATATAGTTCTTTGTTCCGTACCATGTTGCGTGCGATAGAAAAGGGAATGCCAGTGTATGAGAAATCGAATACAGTAGGCGATATCAAACCTTATTTTAATTTAGGTGCGATGCCTAAGGAATTGATTCCTACCATTTTGAATACAGACCGTGAAGGTGTGGGCGATGGTAATATTGCCACATCAGAGTACATGCTTCTCAACTATGACTCTATCACAGATGCAATGAGTTTCAATGGATACTCATATGAGAATTTTGTGCGTAATCAGTTGAAGTATATGATTCAAGAGATTGTATTCTTCGATAAACATTATTCACGCATGTTCTCCAAAATCCTTGCTATTGCACCTATGCATTCAGATAATGTGACATATTATGAGGATATGCCTATTATGGATGCTATTTATGGTCAAATCTTATTCTGGGTGCCATTTGATGCCTTCCGTCCATACATGGCGCAACAGTATGTTACACCTCGCGGTAATGACACCAAGCGTGTGACGTTTGATGATTTCTTTGCACAAAAGATGTACACCTCTTATATTGTTGGTGCCAATAATGTATATGGTCGTATGATACCAGAGATTGCGACTACCCCTGAGGATATTAAGAAAGAACAAGAACGTATCGAATGGGAGTTGTTGAGTGCCGAACAAGATTTGTGGGAATATTGATAAATGATTACTTGGGGCGGGTGACATCACCTGCCCTTTCTTCCATATAATGAAAAATCGCAGTATTTTTAATATGCATTTTACCACAACGATATCTATTTCGTTGGTATTGTTTTTGGTAGGATTAGAGTGTGTGATGCTGATGTCAGCGCGCGAGTTGGTTCGTTATGTGCGCGAAAACGTTGTATTGACAATTGTCTTACAAGAGGAATCGACTGCGGATGAGATAAATCGCATGCAACGTCTCATGGCAAGCGCACCATATGCTTTAGATTCTCGCTATATATCCAAGGAAGAAGCATTACAGGAACATATTAATAATCTTGGAGAGGATCCTCAAAAGTTTTTAGGATATAATCCTTTGACCGATGCGTTTGAGGTGCATTTGAAAGCCTCTTATGTGCAGGCGGATAGCGTTGCTCAAATAGAGCAACAATTATTGACGCTTCCCTATGTGGATAAGGTTATTTATCAAGAAGATATCTTAAATACATTGGATAAAAATTTGGGTGAGGCATCTTTGATTTTATTGATAATAGCTTTGGCTTTGCTGGTGATTGCTTTGGTATTGATAAGTAATACCATTCAGTTACAAGTCTATTCTAAGCGTTTCTTAATCAATACTATGCGCCTTGTTGGTGCTACTCCATGGGTGATTAAGTGGCCGTTTATCCGTCGCAATATACTCATGGGAGTTGAGGCATCTGTTGTGGCATGTGGTATGTTGGCATTAGCATATTATTATTGCGCAAATCGTTTGGGAATCATGTTGTTCCCGTTGACTAAAATGAATATTCTATTGCTTGTGGCTGTTGTTTTGTTTACAGGAGTGTTGATCACATTCTTAGCTTCTTTGACAGCAACAAATAGGTATATTCGCATGAAAACAAATAAGTTATATGAGATTTAATCTTCCGAAATTCAACGCCATCTTGGTTGCTATTAGCTTGGTGGTTATAGTTGTAGGCTTTGCCTTGATGGTAGGTGCTCCCAGTGGAGCAGATGTATATAACCCAGATATATTTTCTTTTCGTCGAATCACAGTAGGTCCGATGATAGCATTATTTGGGTTTGTTGTTATGATTTTTGCAATTCTATATAAACCTCGCAAAAAATGAGTTGGTGGGAAGCTTTGTTATTAGGGGTAATTCAGGGGCTTACAGAGTTTCTTCCTGTTTCTTCATCTGGGCACCTTGAGATAGGTCAAGCACTACTTGGTACCGCAGGAGAAGATAATTTGACTTTCGCGATAGCGGTACATACTGCTACCGTGTTATCTACTTTGGTTGTTCTTTGGCGGGAGGTTGCGCAGCTATTCAAGGGCACATTTACCACCTTAAAGTGGAACGAAGATAAGAATTATGTTGTGATGATTCTTGTATCAATGATTCCTGTTTTCATTGTGGGAGTGTTTTTCAAAGACCAAGTTGAGAGTATCTTTGGTAGCGGCTTATTGCTAGTTGGTATTTGTTTGTGCATAACAGCCATATTACTCTATACTAGCGAATTGCTTAGCAAACGTCGTGCAGGTCAAGGACATGAGGTGGGTTATAAAGATGCCATTATCATTGGTCTTGCGCAAGCGGTAGCCGTCTTACCAGGGCTAAGTCGTAGTGGCACTACGATTGCTACAGGACTGCTGTGTGGCGTTAAGAAAGAGAGTGTAACCAAGTTCTCTTTCTTAATGGTATTAATCCCTATTTTGGGCGAAGCATTGCTCGAACTTCTTGATCTTTTGCAAGGTGAGGTGAGTAGTTCATTAGGTGTGTTGCCTATGTCAGTGGGTTTCATAGCAGCATTCGTTTCTGGCTGTTTAGCATGTAAATTCATGATTAACATTGTGCGCCGCCAAAAATTGATATATTTTGCTATATACTGCTTGTGCGCAGGTGTGTTTGCCATTGTGTATGGACTTTGTTGAGGGGGAGATATTGGCATTTGACAAACCCTATCGCTGGACTAGCTTTGATGTGGTAGGAAAGGCGAGATGGCTATTGTGCAATCGCTTGGGAGTTAAGAAACTCAAAGTAGGACATTCGGGTACGCTAGATCCTCTAGCTACAGGGGTAGTGGTTGTGTGTACTGGTAAGAAAACTAAACTAATAGACCAACTGCAAGCCCATCAGAAAGAGTATGTTGCTACCCTGCAGTTAGGAGCGACTACTCCGAGTTTTGACCTCGAAAAAGAGATTGACGCCACCTATCCTACGGAGCATATTACGCGCGCGTTGATAGATAAGGTGATTCCTTCTTTTGAGGGTGAACAATGGCAAGTACCACCCATTTTTTCTGCGGTGAAAGTGGATGGGAAGCGAGCATATAAACTCGCACGTCAAGGTGCAGAAGTTGAACTGAAAGCTAAACTGCTTGTCATTGATGAGATTGAGATACAAGAGTTTAATGCAGTGACA
The DNA here is from genome assembly GCA_937891975.1 of uncultured Bacteroidales bacterium. Lineage (GTDB taxonomy): Bacteria > Bacteroidota > Bacteroidia > Bacteroidales > Paludibacteraceae > Colicola. Next base: position 50,716 of record CALAUA010000001.1, on the reverse strand, counting down.
ATGCAGTTGACATTACGTATTGTATGTTCCAAAGGCACTTATATCCGCGCTTTGGCACGTGATATTGGTCGGAAACTTGATAGTGGTGCACATTTGATCGCGTTGCGCCGAACGAGAGTGGGGGATATCCGTGTTGAGGATTGTATGACATTTGAACAATTTACAACTTTGATAGACAATGAAATTAAGTAACTTCAAATTCAAATTACCTGAGGAGCAGATTGCTCAGTTTCCAAGCCGTTTCCGCGACGAAGCGCGATTGTTGGTATTGCATTCAAAAACGGGAAAAATCGAGCACAAGATGATGAACGATTTGGCTTCGTATTTTGATGAAGATGATTTAGTTATTGCTAATGATACGAAGGTTTTTCCTGCGCGTTTGTACGCCCAGAAGGAGAAGACATTGGCCAATATTGAGGTGTTTTTGTTGCGTGAATTGCAACATGAGAACCGCTATTGGGATGTGCTAGTGGATCCTGCTCGTAAGATTCGTATTGGCAATAAACTCTTCTTTGATGAAGATGCTACCATTGTTGCAGAGGTTATTGACAATACTACATCACGTGGTCGTACTCTGCGATTTCTGACTGATTATGAGGGAGATGACTTTGTTCAACATCTCTATGCTATGGGTGTGACACCTCTGCCTAAATATATTCATCGTCCGATGGACGAGGAAACTCTCGAGAAATACGAGGAGGTATTTGGTGATTTGCCAGTGGACGAGATGGATGAGGAACGCTATCAAACTGTATTTGCTGACAAGATAGGTGCTGTAGCCGCACCTGCTGCAGGTATGCATTTCTCCAAGAATCTACTCAAACGTCTTGAGATTCGTGGTGTCAATACCTATACACTCACATCGCACATGGGATTGGGCAACTTCAAGTCCGTAGATGTGGAGGATTTGTCCAAACACAAAGTGGAAAGTGAGCAAATCAGTATTTCTCCTCAATTAGTAGAAGCGGTAGAGAAAGCTCATGCTGCAAACAAGCGAGTATGTGCAGTAGGTACTGAAGTAATGCGTGCTTTGGAGCACGTGGTAGGTACCAACGGACAAATTAAGGCATATGAAGGATGGACCAACAAGTTTATTTATCCGCCTTATGATTTCACTGTGGCGAATGCTTTCTTTGTCAATTTCTATATGCCGCTATCATCCCAACTAATGATGGTGGCTGCTTTTGGCGAGCACGATGTAGTGATGAAGGCATACAAGGAGGCAGTTAAAGAGGGGTATCGCTTTGGTGATTATGGCGATGCGATGCTTATCCTCAAAGACTAACCATCTGCACTATTAAATTTCTGAAACGTTTCTTACATTCCCTCCATGAACGTGCGTATTGACGAGAGTTGGCGACAAGTGTTGCAACCCGAATTTGACAAGCCGTATTTCGAGTTGCTTACCGATTTTGTGCGCCAAGCCTATCGTACTACGCAATGTTTTCCTCCTGCGGGGCAGATTTTCCGTGCGTTCGACTTGTGCCCATTTGATAAGGTACGTGTCGTTATTATTGGTCAAGACCCATATCACGATGTAAATCAGGCACATGGGTTGTGCTTCTCTGTGCAAGATGGGGTACGTATCCCACCTTCGTTGGAGAATATATACAAAGAACTTCATCGCGATCTTGGCAAGTCTATCCCTACTTCTGGCAATCTTACCCATTGGGCAGAGCAAGGTGTGCTTTTGCTCAATGCAACGCTTACGGTAGAGGCGCATCGTGCAGGTAGCCACCAAGGTAAAGGCTGGGAAGAACTCACTGATGCGGCTATTCTAGCGCTTAATAATCAGCGAGAAAATATTGTCTTTATGCTTTGGGGTAGTTATGCACAACGCAAAGGGCAATTCATTGACCGACGTCGTCATTTAGTCTTAACGGCTGTTCATCCCAGCCCGCTGAGTGCGTATCGCGGATTTATTGGCTGCGGACATTTTTCGCAAGCCAATGCTTACCTTCAGCAACACGGACAATCTCCTATTGCTTGGTAATTCAAAATTCTTAATTCATAATTCGAATAATGAAAACCCTTCTCCTCATAGATGCTTACGCGATGATTTACCGCGCGTATTACGCTTTTATTCGTGCACCGCGCATGAATTCTCGCGGAGAGAATACGTCTGCTATTTTTGGTTTTATTATTACTTTTGAGGATTTGCTTAAGCGACTCAAACCTAGCCATATAGCAGTAGGTTTTGACCCTGCAGGTCCTACTTTCCGTCACGAGGCATTCGAGCAATACAAGGCGCAACGACAAGAGACACCCGAGGATATACGTTGGGCTGTACCACGTATCAAGCAAATTCTTCAGGCAATGAACGTACCCGTAATCGAAGTGCCTGGCTATGAGGCAGATGATGTGATAGGTACACTAGCTCATAAAGCGGCCAAAGAGGGGTTCGAAGTCTATATGGCGACGCCAGATAAGGACTATGGACAGTTGGTTACTGACCATATCTTCATGTATCGCCCTCGGCATTCGGGTGGATTTGAAAAACTCGGACCGCAAGAGGTGTGCGAAAAATATGGCTTACAAAATCAATTGCAAGTAATTGATTTGCTCGGACTAATGGGAGATAGCAGTGATAATATCCCTGGCTGTAAAGGAGTGGGAGAGAAGACGGCTGTGCAACTTTTGCAGCAGTTCGGCTCTATTGATAATCTGCTTGCCAATACCGACCAACTAAAGGGTGCCCTTCAACGCAAAGTGCAGGAGCAAGTGGAGGATATTCGTTTCTCACGTTTCTTGGCTACAATCAAAACTGATGTCCCAATTGATTTTGATGCACAATCGCTTGTTTATCAGGAACGAAACTGGGATTTACTTGCTCCAATTTACCGTGAACTTGAGTTCAATTCTCTGCTTAAACAAGCTCCTATTGCACAAAGCTCCATCCCTTCAGGGAGGACAGGGGTAGGCTCCAAAAAATCAACGAAGCCCGAAGCTACTCTTGACCTCTTTGCATCTATCAATCCCGAGACCACTCCGTTACCACTCCGAAACGATACCGAAGGCTTACCGAACGATACAAGTGATTCGGTAGAGGGACGGCTAGTAAGTTATTTGTTGAACCCTGAAGTAGCTTTCAATCCTAACCAACCGATAAACTGGGACGCGCTGAAGGCTGATTCTTCGCTTTGGAACCTCTACCAAGAGGTAGAACTGCCACTTTCCGCCATCCTTCGCGAGATGGAGCAGGCGGGTGTACGCATTGATGTACCTATGCTCAAGCAGGCGGAAACTCAACTCAATGAGGAATTGCAAACCCTTGAGCAGCAGATATATACATCTGCCTCAACAACCTTCAATATCAATTCGCCAAAGCAAGTAGGTGAGGTGCTTTTTGATCAACTTCAGCTCGATGCCAAGGCGAAAAAATCCAAGAACGGACAGTACTCTACTTCCGAGGAGGTACTGCTTGCCCTCAAACCTAAGCATCCTGTGGTAGGAATGATTCTCGCTTACCGCGAACTCAAGAAACTCATTTCTACCTATATCTCTGCTCTGCCAACGTATATTAATCCTGCTACTGGCAAGATTCATACTACTTATAACCAAACAGTTACGGCTACGGGACGACTCTCCTCCTCCAACCCTAATCTTCAGAATCTTCCGATTCGTTCCGAACGTGGACAACTCATTCGCCAGGCAGTCATCCCTGATGAGGGTTGCCTCTTCCTCTCTGCCGATTATTCGCAGATTGAACTTCGCCTTATGGCACATTTCTCACAGGACCCACATCTTGTTGAGGCATTCCGATCTGGGCAAGATATCCATGCAGCAACTGCGGCTAAAATCTTCAATGTTCCTCTCGAAGAAGTAACAAAAGACCAACGCCGACAAGCCAAAACGGCTAATTTTGGAATTATTTATGGTATTTCTGCCTTTGGCTTGGCTCAGCAACTCGACTGCTCTCGTTCCGAGGCAAAAGCACTCATCGACGGCTATTTTGCAGCTTTCCCAGGCGTGATTGATTATATTGAACATCAAAAGCAACTCGCTCGTGAACAGGGCTATGCGGTTACGCTCTTTGGTCGCAAACGCTATCTCCCTGATATCTTGTCACATAATGCTACGGTTCGCTCTTTTGCCGAGCGCAACGCAGTCAATTCTCCTATCCAAGGCACAGCTGCGGATATCATCAAGATGGCAATGGTCACTATCCATCGACGCTTGAAAGAGGAGGGACTAAAGGCACAAATGATTATGCAGGTGCACGATGAGTTGAACTTCAATGTCCCTCAAAATGAGGTGGATAAGGTTCGTGAAATAGTGGTTAGTGAGATGCAGAATGTAGTACATCTCACCGTACCTCTCATTGCTGACTGCGGTGTCGGTACCAACTGGCTCCAAGCACATTAATCATCGGATTAAGTATAATATTCATATGACATATAGGTCTTTAACTGCTAACGAAATATCACTACTTCAAGCGCAAGGCTGTTCTGCTGCCGATTGGAAATGGATTGAAGTAGCAGAAGGATTTGATACACAATATATTCATGATGTCCGTTTTTCTGGACATAATCGATTAGGGATCTTTGCGCGTGAAACAATCTTGCCGGGAGGATTGAGCGTGCACTCAGGTATCTACCACGCCACCTTGCATAATTGCGAAATAGGTAACGATGTACGCTTGTATAATATCCACAATTACATCGCAAACTATCGCATAGGTGATGGCACTTGTATTGAGAATGTCAATGCTATTCTTGTAGATGGCAGTTCTTCGTTTGGTAATGGTGTGCGTGTGCCTGTGATGAACGAAGGTGGCGGTAGAGAGATTCCTATATTCGATTGTCTATCAGCTAGTTTGGCATATATTCTAACACTCTATCGCCATCGCCCACAAATGATCAAGCAAGTCGAAATGCTCATTGACGCCTATGCAGAAAAACAGACTTCGGAAGTGGGAGAGATTGGGCAACATGTACGAATTATCAATTGCGGAAGTATTAAGAATGTCAGAATTGGTGATTATGCCGAATTAATTGGAGTTAGCCGCCTCAAAAATGGTAGTGTCAACTCCAATGATCTGGCGCCTGTCCGTCTTGGAAGTGGCGTGAAATGTTCCGACTTTATCATCTGTTCTGGCGTCAAGATTGATGATTCTACACTTGTTGACAAATGTTTTGTGGGCCAAGGATGTGTGTTTGACAAACATTATTCTGCGAGCGAATCACTCTTTTTTAGCAACTGTCAGGGTATGCACGGAGAAGCGTGTGCTATTTTTGCGGGACCCTATACCGTCACGCACCACAAGTCCACGCTTCTAATTGCGGGTATGTTTTCTTTCCTCAATGCAGGTTCAGGAAGCAACCAGTCCAACCACATGTATAAACTGGGGCCTATTCACCAAGGTGTTGCTGAGCGCGGTGCAAAAACGACCAGTGATAGTTACTTGCTATGGCCTAGCAAGATTGGAGCTTTTTCGCTCGTTATGGGAAGACATACCCACCACGCTGATACATCCAACCTGCCGTTCTCTTATTTAATAGAGAATAATTCTGAGAGTTATCTTGTGCCTGGAGCTAATCTGCGAACAGTGGGAACTATCCGTGATGCACAAAAATGGCCAAAGCGTGATAATAGAAAAGATCCAAAGAAACTCGACCAAATTAATTTCAACTTGCTCAGTCCATATACTGTACAAAAAATGTGGAATGGAGCTCAAATTTTAGATGAGCTATTTGAATTAAGTGGCGAAAATACAGAGGTGTATGGCTATAAAAACTGCAAGATACGCAATTCCTCCCTCCGCCATGGACGAGAATTATATAAGATTGGAATTCAAAAATTCCTTGGCAATAGTTTGATTAGTCGATTGGAAAACAAAAACTTCCAAACAATCGAAGAAATCCGAGCTATCTTGTTGCCTGACAGCAATATAGGACTAGGAGATTGGGTGGATCTTGCTGGTATGATTGCGCCAAAATCGGAAGTAACAAAACTACTAGATGAAATAGAACGTGATGCTCATTCCCTCGAAACGATCCAATCGAGATTACAAGAGATGCATGCCCATTATTACTCGTACGAATGGACGTGGGCACTAGAGCGACTAGAGAAGATTTGGGGATGTCCTGTGAATAAGGTTACTTTGCCACAAATCAAACGAACTATTTCTGAATGGCAAAAAGCTGTGGTTGCTTTGGATAATATGGTTTACAACGATGCACGAAAAGAGTTTGACTTAAATAGCCAAACAGGTTTTGGTATGGATGGTGACCGTGAACAAATGGCAGCTGATTTTGAGGAGGTTCGTGGTAAATTTGAGTCGAATTCATTTGTAAAAGCGGTGTTGGAACACATTGAACGAAAGACGGCTTTGGGAGAAAAAATGCTCGGCATTTTGCAGAACGTGCGATAACCACCAATTTTCCTTGTTCTCTTCCATTTCTGTCACATATCTATCCCACTCATACTTCATGTCAATCCATTTTTTCTCCTATTTCCTTGCAAGATTCAAAAATTTGTAGTAACTTTGCACCCGATAAATTGTGCAAACTTTAAAAATACAAGCAATATGAAAAACGAAGAACTCGAAAAAGTATTGGCTATTGCTGAGCAATGGACCAAAGAGCCTTATGATGCGGACACCCGCGCTGCGGTCAAAGCCATGATTGAGGCAGAAGACAAAACCGAACTCATCGATAGTTTCTATCGCACACTCGAATTTGGTACAGGTGGTCTCCGCGGCCTCATGGGTCCTGGTACCAATCGCATGAACCAATACATCGTAGCACAAGCCACACAAGGCTATGCCAATTACCTCCTCAAAGTACAACGCGAAGGCGGTTTCACTACCCTCAAGGGCGACACCGTCAGCGTCGTAGTAGGTCACGATTGCCGCAACAACGGCCGCCTCTTTGCTGAGACCGTAGCTGCGGTGTTCGCTGCCAATGGCATCAAGGTCTATCTCTTCGAGAGCCTTCGCCCAACCCCAGAGGTTAGCTTTGCTATCCGTCACCTCTCTGCCCAAGGTGGTGTCAACGTGACCGCCAGCCACAACCCTAAAGAATACAACGGCTACAAGGCATACTGGGAGGACGGTAGCCAAGTGCTCCAACCACACGACCAAGGCATCATCGATGAGGTAAACAAAGTGACTCTCGCTGATGTAAAAATGACTGGCAATGAGCATCTTATCGAGATCATTGGCGGCGAGATGGACTACGACTACATGCAAGCTGTGAAGACTGTCATGATTGACCAAGAGACCATTCTCCGCCAAAAAGACCTCAACATCGTTTACACCCCTCTCCACGGCGCAGGACGTCAAATCATTCCAATGTGCCTTCGCTCTTGGGGCTTCGAGAATATCCACGTAGTGCCTGAGCAAATGGTGATTGACGGCAACTTCTCTACCGTGCAAAGTCCTAACCCAGAGAACGCGGAGGCAATGACCATGGGTATGAACCTTGGTACACAGCTCAACGCCGACCTCGTCATCGCATCTGACCCAGACGCCGACCGTATCGCTATTGTTTGCCGCAACGACAAGGGCGAATGGACTATCATTAACGGCAACCAAACCTGCATGATGTACTGCTACTACATCATCAATAATATGAAGAAACTTGGCAAACTCCGCCCAGAGCACTACCTCGTTAAGACCATCGTTACCAGCGAGTTAATCCGCAAGATGGCAGACGCACAAGGTGTTACTTTGACCGACGAATATACAGGCTTCAAGTGGATTGCCAACCGTATCCGCGAGTGGGAAGGCACACGCAAATATATTGGTGGTGGCGAAGAGAGCTTTGGCTTCTTGCCATACGATGCGGTACGCGATAAATGCTCTCCTTCTGCTATCTGCCTCATCTGCGAGATTGCAGCCTATGCGAAGGACAACGGCATGACCCTCTACGATTATCTCCTTAATATGTATATGGAGTACGGTTTCCAACGCGAGACGACTATCAATGTCGTTCGCCCTGGTAAGTCAGGCGCAGAGGAAATTCAAGCCATGATGGTCAATTATCGCCAAAACCCTCCTATGGAGATTGCTGGCGAGAAAGTGATTAAGTCTAAAGACTTCAAGACCCTCGTTCAACGCGAATTAGTGAATGGCGAGTGGGTAGAGACTCCTATCGTGATGGCACTCAATGCTACCAGCAATGTGCTGCAATACTTCACCGAAGGTGGCATGAAGATTTCTGTTCGCCCAAGTGGTACAGAACCAAAGATCAAGTTCTACTTCGAGATTCCTGCCGAGATGCCAACTCCAGCCGACTACGACAAAGCCGTAGCCGAAGCCGAAGCCAAAGTCCCTGCTATCAAAGCAAGTCTAGGAATCTAATTAGATATTTTGCTTCTGGTTTATGGAAATTGTTCCCAAATACGATACAACTAATATATTAGCAGAACGCATCGAGAAACTAATCAATGACGCTCGAAAGCGAACCATAGCAGCGGTAAATACTACTATGGTTTATACCTATTATGAGATTGGTCGTATGATTGTGGAAGACGAACAACGAGGAGAGCAACGTGCTGAATATGGAATAGCCTTACTCAAGCATCTGTCTGAAAAATTGTCAGATAAATTTGGAAAGGGATTTTCAATGCAGAATTTGGCGAATATGCGCCAATTTTACATCACTTATTCCACGGATAAGATTTTCCAGACAGTGTCTAGAGAATCTCAAAACGTATTCACGCTTAGTTGGTCGCATTATCTTAAATTGATGCGAATTACTAACCCCGATGAACGTCATTTCTACGAAATAGAGGCTCGAGAAAACAATTGGAGTTTGCGAGAGTTACAACGCCAATTTGATAGTTCATTGTACGAACGTTTAGCTTTGAGTCGAGATAAAGCAGGTGTTCAGGCGCTTGCTTACGAAGGACAGGTGATAGATTCTCCAAGAGATATTGTCAAAGATCCATATGTATTGGAGTTTATCGGATTGCCAGAACTGCCTCAATACAACGAAAGTGAATTAGAGCAACGATTGATTGATAATCTACAAACCTTTTTGTTGGAATTAGGAAAAGGATTTACATTTGTAGGGCGACAAGTTCGCTTTACATTTGACGAACAACATTTTCGTGTAGATTTGGTGTTTTATAATCGTTTGTTGCGTGCTTTTGTGTTGATAGACTTAAAACGTGGAACACTCAAACACCAAGATTTAGGGCAAATGTTGATGTACGTGAACTATTATGATCGCTTTGTCAAAGAGGCGGATGAAAATCCTACGATTGGCATTCTGCTTTGTACGGATAAAAGCGATGCGATGGTTGAAATCACTTTGCCTGAAAATAACAATCAAATTTTTGCAAGTAAATATCAAACGATATTGCCAAGTAAAGAGGAGTTGAAAAAACTGATAGAAAAAAATATGTGATATTAAAATATTTTGCCTATGAAACATTAGTGTGTAGTTGATACGCACATTATAAAATAGAAAAAGCGTTTTAGCATTATTCTTTGCTCAAAAAGTTTGGCGACTAAATGACAGAAGAAATAATAGTTAAAATGCTCGTGTGTAAGCACGGGCTTTTAAGTATTCTTCTGTCGGGTTACGCCAAACACCTTTGAGCAGGATACTAAAAGTACCGTGCTTTTTTATGTGTGTATCTTGTTGATGTATAACGGAGTAACCCGAAATGCCAAAAGTGAGTAGGGGATAAATGTATAATATAAAATGATTATGAAAAAGATTTTACTTGGTTTAGTTTTGCTGCTAACCACAGCAACAATGAGTGCGCAATTTGCATTGAAGCAAGAGCATCACTTTGATGGAAGACTGAGTTTCTGCAATAAATTATATGTTGTTGGTTTGGATGATATGTATTTTATTCGAGGAAATGATAGCTTGTTTCATATTTACGATTCAAATTATTCTTTAGTTCATACTTTCCAACAAGAACCGCAAATCATCGCTAAAAATGTCTTTAGTACAGACGGAAAGGTGTGTGTGGTGAATGTTATAAATGAGAATGACTGGTGGAATACTTATAGAATAGAAATACTAAAGGAAGATGGCGAGTGCATTCAACGGTGGGGATTTGAAAACCAAAGTCCGATAGTAAGTCTTGTAAAAGTAGCAGATACATGTAAGTTTGTTATAGAACTGCCTCATGATACTTATATCTACTCCTGTCCTGGCAATGGCGAGGCTACAACAAGTGTGGAGAATGTGCCTGCGAAAGTGAAACGCAACGCGTATCCTAATCCTGCAAGTGATTTAGTAACATTACCTTACGAGGTGGATGGCGCAACTTCCATGAAGATTTATGACATGCAAGGCAAGTTGGTTGAGCGTAAGTTCTTGGATGAGAGCAAACAAGAGTTGCAACTCAATGTAAAAGACTACCCAAGTGGCATGTACTTCTTTGAAGTAAACGGCGAAAGCAATTCCTTTATTGTTGACTAACCAATAACTAATCCACAACAAAAAATCGTTCTCCTTTTGGGAACGATTTTTTTTGTGGGAGTGTGTGGAGGTTTTTCCTTAAATTGGCTATCTATTTGCACGGTCATCCCTCGGGGAAGTGATAGGAATAGTGCGTGTATTGTGCGTCTATTGTGCGTGTATTGTGCGTGAATAGTGCGTGTATTGTGCGTGAATAGTGCGTGTATTGTGCGTAATTTCCAAGAGAATTGTAAGAAAAGAAACTATCGCAACTCAATATGCTCCGCCTCAATTGGTTCGGACAAGAAAAGCGATGCAGATTCGGCAAACTTGGTGGCAGATTCGGTAGTAAGGAAGCCCCCTCCCGACCTCCCCTTCAAAGGGGAGGAGATGCGTTCAACAATTTCAGGATGGCGGTGGAGATAATCTGCTAAACTCTGCGCGACAATCTCGCCTTGGGAGATGACGGATATGTGGCTATTGGCTATTGGCGATTGGCTATTGGCGATGGAAGATAAAAATGCTTCGATTTTAGGTTGGAGTAGGGGGTAATGGGTGCAGCCCAAAATGATGGTATCAATTAGCGGGTCGCGGGTAAGGAGTTCGGTTAAGTACTTCTCCACGAAGTAGTTAGCTCCATCGCCAAGATGTTCGCCCGACTCAATCAGCGGCACCCACATGGGGCATGCTTGCTGAGTAATAGTGAGGGTAGGGTCTTGCTTGAGCAGCTCGATGACATAGCTTTCGGATGTTACTGTGCCCGGGGTGGCAAGTACGCCGATATGTTTGGTACGCGTGCGTTGTGGCACTACCTCTACTGTGGGGCGGATGACACCTAATACGCGGAGTTCGTCAGGATTGATATTGCGCTGCTGAATAGTACGTAACGCCTTGGCACTGGCGGTGTTACAAGCGAGAATGATAAGATTGCAGCCCTGCTGATGCAAGTAATTGACCGCCTGAAGGGTATATTCGTAAATGACATCAAATGAGCGTGTTCCGTATGGCGCACGAGCATTGTCGCCCAAGTAGAGATAATCGTACTGGGGAAGATGCTGGCGAATGTGATTAAGGATGGTCAATCCGCCATAACCACTGTCGAAAATACCAATCATTTTTTTGTTTAGTGTTTAGAGTTTAGTGTTTAGAGGCATGGAATTTGGGTGCAAAGGTACAAAAAATAAATAAAATGCACAAATAATTTGCATAATTCACATATTTTTTGTATCTTTGCGGGCTGAAAGGAGTGTTTGCGTAAACTCCGACAGAGTATAGAACTAAATAAATTAATACCGATATGAAATTTAATGTATCAAGTAAGGAATTGTTTGCACAATTGCAAGCAGCCAGCCGTGTGATTGCGGCAAAGAATAGTTTACAAATTTTGGAGTGTGTTTTGTTCGACTTGAAAGGCGACCAATTGACCTTAACTGCTTCAGATGGCGAGACCACTCTGCGTACTTCTATGCAAGTAGAAGCTGCTCAAGGCGAGGGAAAAGTGGCTGTGGCTGCTAAGATTTTGTTGGAAACTTTGAAAGAGTTCTCTGAGCAACCTCTGACATTCCACATTGATGATCAAAACTTTGGTTTGAATATCACAAGTGCCAATGGTACGTATAGTTTTGTAGGTGCTAATGGCAATGAGTATCCAGAGATGCCAGTAGAGAAGGGCGAAAATACTTTTGAGATAGCTGCTGACGTGCTCTTGGATGCTGTGAACAAGACAATCTTCTGCACCGCAGATGACGAGTTGCGTCCAGTGATGAATGGTATCTATTTTGACTTGAACGAGGAGAAAATTACGCTCGTGGCTACCGATGCTCATCGTTTGGTTCGTTACACCAACGATAGCGTGAAGGGTGCGCAAGCAGTAAGTTTCATCTTGCCTAAGAAGCCAGCGCAATTGCTCCGTCAGGTGTTGAAGGGTAGTGATAATGTGTCTGTTAACTTTGGCGCAAAGAACGCTACCTTTACTTTTGGTCAAACAGTGATTGTATGCCGCCAAATCGAGGGACGTTTCCCTAACTACAATGCGGTTATTCCTCAAAACAATACCAACAAAGTGATTGTAGATCGTCAAACAATTGTGAATGCCTGCAAGCGTGTAGCCGTATTTGCTAACACAGGTACTAGCTTGATTAAGTTGGCTTTGAGCGAGAACCAAATCAAGATCTCGGCACAAGACATTGACTTCTCTACTTCAGCAGAAGAAACCATCGCATGCGACTATACAGGTATGCCTATGGCTATTGGCTTCAAAGCGCCATTCTTGATTGAGATTCTGTCTTCTATCACTTCTCAAGACGTTGTCTTGGCATTGGCTGATCCTGCTCGCGCAGGTTTGATCTTGCCTTCTGAGAATGATGAGAATCAAGATTTGTTGATTTTGTTGATGCCAATGCTCTTGAACGACTAATTTTGTGTTTCTTTTGGCATTTTGCTGGTTGTCATTCGGTCACAATGTTCCGCATTGCTCCCTCGGTTCGCCCAGCAATCTGCTCAAAACAAACTACAAAATATGTGATTAAACTATGAGATTGAAACTTACTCGCCCGTTGGTTTTCTTTGATTTGGAGACTACGGGTTTGAATATAGCTCAAGACAGGATTGTAGAGCTGAGTTACTACAAGGTCTTCCCTAACGGCTGTGCCGAGGGGAAGACTTTCCGCGTAAAACCAACGCAGATGATGTTGGGGCAAGAGATCCAGATGCATATCTCGGATGAGGCAACCGCAGTACACGGGATTCACGACGAGGACTTGGTAGATTGCCCAACCTTCAAAGAGATTGCACCAGAACTGGTTAAAGTGCTGGAAGGTAGCGACTTAGCGGGTTATAATTCCAACCACTTTGATGTACCATTATTGGCGGAGGAATTGTTGCGTGTGGGGCAAAATATCGATTTGAAGCGTATGCGAATGGTAGATGTATTTACCATTTTCCAACGCCAAGAACCTCGCAATTTGGTAGCAGCATATAAGTTCTATTGCGGAAAAGACTTGACGGATGCGCACTCTGCAGATGCCGACACGATGGCGACCTACGAGGTGCTGAAAGCGCAGTTAGAGCGTTATGAGTTACCCGACACGGTAGAGGAACTATCCGACTATACAACTGGTAATGTGCGCTTTGCAGATTTTGCAGGACGCATTGCGTATGATGCTGAGGGAAAAGAGATTTTTAACTTTGGCAAATACAAAGGTCAGCGCGTAGCGGATGTTTTTCGTCGCGATCCTGGCTACCACGGCTGGATTCAGCAGGGCGATTTTCCTCAATATACCAAAGCAGTATTTATGCGAGTGTATCTGAGCATTCGTAGTTAAACCGTTAAAACCCTTAAAACTTTTGGAACTCTTTTGAACAACGAATTAACCATATTAGGCAGTGGCAGCGCAATGCCCACATTCCAGAACTCGCCTACAGGGCAGATTGTGGAACTATGCGATAAGTCATTTCTTGTTGACTGCGGAGAAGGAACTCAACTGAAAATGAGGCAGTTGGGTATTAAAACTGCGCGGCTATACACGGTGCTGATTTCGCATTTGCATGGTGATCATTGTTTTGGATTGATAGGGTTGATATCCACGTTGGGCATGATGGGACGTACACAACCCTTGCATATTTATGCACATGCCGACTTGGAGAAACTGCTTCGCCCGTTGCTGGATTATCATTGTCAAGACCTTCCGTATGAGGTGGTATTTCACGCAATTAATCCGCGTAAGAAAGAGGTGATATTTGAAGACCGCACGCTGACGATTGAGACTATCCCACTGAAACATAAAGTACCAACGTGTGGTTTTCTCTTTACAGAACATCATCGCGACAAAGAGCCTCGCAAACGGTATGCGTATTGTTCGGATACGGCGTATCGTGAGCAGATTGTGGAGCAGATTGCAGGAGTGGAGGTGCTATTTCATGAAGCGACTTACACCGAGAAAGATGCAGATAAGTGCAAGAAGCATACGCACTCTACAGCCAAGCAAGCCGCACAAATTGCTAAGTTAGCAGGTGCAAGAAAATTGGTAATAGGGCATTTCAGTGCTCGTGAAGATGACCACCATGTGTTCTTAAATGAGGCACGCGAAGTGTTCGAAAATACAGTTTTGGCAGTAGAAAAAGAGACGATAGAGTTATAATGGCAAAGAATACGACGAAATATGTGTGTTCGAATTGTGGTGCTCAATCGCCACAAATGATTGGTCGTTGTCCAGTCTGCGGTGAGTGGGGAACATACGAGGAAGAGGTGAGTACCACTATCTCTACCAAAAAGGGCGGAACTTCGCTTCGTCGTGGCGCGCAGGCGCAACGTTTACGCGAGGTAGAGGCTCAAGAGGAGATGCGGATTGATATGCAGTCTTCGGAGTTGAATCGTGTATTAGGTGGCGGATTGGTACCTGGCAGTTTGGTGCTCTTGGGTGGTGAACCGGGCATAGGAAAATCTACATTAGCCCTGCAAGTGCTGATGAAAATGGGGCATCGCAAAACATTTTATGCAAGTGGTGAAGAGAGTGCTAAGCAACTGAAACTCAGAGCTGAACGATTGGCGGGTGATGCTGAGAATCTCTATATTTTGGCTGAGACATCGCTAGAGCGCATATTGGATGGCGTAACCGAAATTCAACCCGAGATAGTAGTGGTGGATAGTATTCAAACGATAGGTACAGAATCCATTGAGGCAAGTATAGGTAGTTTGAGCCAAGTGAAAGAATGTGCTGCGAGAATATTACAGTATGCCAAAGAGAAGAACGTGCCTTTTATCATCGTGGGGCATATCAACAAGGAGGGCTCGCTAGCAGGACCAAAAGTATTGGAGCATATCGTGGATACGGTGTTGCAATTCGAAGGGGATCAGCATTATGTCTATCGCATCTTGCGAGCACAAAAGAATCGCTTTGGTAGCACTAGCGAGTTGGGCATTTTCGAGATGCAACAAGATGGTTTGCGAGAGGTATTGAACCCAAGTGAGTTGCTCTTGTCGGGTAACCGCGATGGGTTGTCGGGAGTGGCTATTGCTGCTGCGGTGGAAGGTGTACGTCCATTACTAATTGAAGTTCAAGCCCTTGTCGCGAGTGCAGCCTATGGTACGCCACAGAGAAGTAGTACGGGTTTTGACGGAAGGCGACTGAATATGCTTTTGGCTGTACTGGAGAAAAGAGTGGGCTTTAAGTTGCTGCAGAAGGACGTGTTTGTAAATATCGCAGGCGGATTGCGTGTCAATGATCCTGCAATAGATTTACCTGTTCTGGCTGCTGTGCTTTCGTCGAATATGGATATTGCGCTGGATGAAAAAATATGCATGACTGGCGAGGTGGGTTTAGCAGGCGAAATACGCCCAGTTAATCGTATAGACCAACGTATTCGAGAAGCGGAAAAGCTTGGTTTTGAGCAGATTATCATCCCTGCTAGACAAAAGTACAACGCGCACAACTTGCGCATACGCGCGGTGGAGGTAAGTCGCGTAGTGGATGCTTTTCGCATTTTAATCAAGAAATAATTTGCATATTTCAAAAAAAAGTAGTACCTTTGCGGGCTAGTTGTAGTAAGTAACTATTTTGTAGAAAAGATAAACATAAAAGTATTATGAAAAGAAGTCGTTTTTTGGTTGTAATGTTGGCATTTGTTTGTGTTCCAGGAATGATGTTTGCAGACATTCGTGAGTACATGCACCGTTTTGAGTTAGGACTATCTGCAGGTGTTGGTTTCTATGTTGCGCCTCGTAATCCTATGGAAGGAAATGATGCCTTATTCCGCATTCATTCTTATGATGCGTTGTATTTGAAGCAAGGACATGGCGCAACTTTTAAGTGGCCAGGTATTGAGACTTATGGTGGCTCCTTGGGTTATCGTTTCGATACTCGTTGGACTTTGCGTGCACAAGTGACAGGACAGCGTATTCACTTTATTGAAACCAATAGACTTTACGAGGGAGATCCATGTAATGAAACCTATACGTACTACAACACATTGTGTCACGTGGATGCTATTGCTGAATTCAACATTTTGAACTTTGGAAATATCATGCAGCCAGAAGCTGGAATCTACAATGTTGTTCCATACGTAGGTTTGGGTCTTGGTATGTCGTTTTATAACAAAGACGCTACCATTCGTAGCGCTATCCCTGGTGGAAGTAATCTGGAGTTGAGTTCAACCTATCCTATCGCTGGTAGCAAGAATAAATTAACTGGAGAGAAATCTCTTGGTGTGGCTGCGTATATTCCAGTGGTATTTGGTGTAAAATGGCGCTTGAATGACTATGTGCAATTAAAAGGTGCATTCCAATATCAGATATACCTAACACCAGGAAACCTTGAGGGTGGTTGCCCAATCGGTGGCGAAACTGTAGACGGTGTAAAGGTGTGGGATAAGAAAAATGAAACCTACAAAACCCCAGTTAATCTTAATGCAACGGGTCGCCCAACATTTGATCAAATGAGCAAGGGTGTCTATCATAACTGTCTTTTCTCGCTCAGTGTGATTGTGAATATGGGTCAGTGGTATGAGGATCGTTTGATTACTTACTAATTTGTAAGTGGGTAAGGTATTGCACTCTAATATAATAACATTTGGTTTAGTATTTGTGTGGGTGCTTCTTGTACCCACACGTGCTTTTGGTGAGTCGAAGATGTACCGTCTAGAGGCTGGTGTGCAGGCAGGTGCAGGGTATTATGTGGGAGAATTAGCACCGCATGCATTTATGAGTACAGCTGAAGTGTATGGGGCACAGCTTCGATGCAAGATAGATCAGCGTTGGGCGCTTCAAGTTAAAGGGCAACGTCAACGGGTTGTAAATACGATTAAAAAGGATAATTCGTGGGGATTTGCTGAGGGTAAATATACCAACCCGATGTGGCATTTTGATGTAACAGGGGAGTTTAATTTCTTTCGTTTTGGAATTGATCCATACAATATTCATATGCGTGCGATTACGCCATTCATTTTTCTTGGAATAGGTTTTTCTGCACACAATGTATATGCAAATGACATGCTCTCGTACCCTGTTTTAGAAACAAAAGTTGGCAGCCAAATTGATTATGCGATGTATATTCCAGTGGGAGTGGGATTAAAATGGAAGTTTGCAGAGCGTTGGCAATTACAATTGGCGTGGCAACACAATATTTATGTGATGAATGGGGATGGAATTGAAGGAGTTATTGATAGGGCACGTCCAAATATTTTGAATAACTCATATAAACTAAATGGTTCAAATGTAATGAATAATGATGTGACCTCTACGCTTACGGTCGGTATTGTTTTTGAGTTCGCACCAGATCAAAAGAGTTGTCCATTCTGTAATTATTAAGTAGAACCAAACATGAACTATAAAGAGCAAATCCAGCAAGATAGAATACCTCGCCATGTCGCTATTATCATGGATGGCAACGGTCGTTGGGCCAAGCGTCAGGGATTGGCGCGTATGTTCGGGCATCGTAAAGGGGTAGAAACTGTGCATACCATTACGGAAACTGCAGCCACTTTAGGTATAGATTACTTAACGTTGTACACCTTCTCCACTGAGAATTGGAATCGTCCAAAAGAAGAAGTAGATGCGTTGATGGCATTGTTGGTTGACACGATTGCCAAAGAAACGCCAACTTTAATGAAGAATAATATCCGTCTTCAAACCATAGGGGATATTAGTCGTTTGCCTCAGGCAACGTATGATAAGTTCGTCGCTTGTATTAATCAAACGAGTAATAATACAGGTTTGACATTGGTAATAGCATTGAGCTATAGTGCGCGTTGGGAGTTGATTCGTTCTACGCAACTTATTGCCGAAGCTGTCAAGGAAGGGAAAATGTTGGTGGAGGATATCAATGAGGAGGCTATTTCTGCTCATTTGACCACAGCCACTATGCCTGACCCAGACTTGTTAATTCGTACCAGTGGAGAGTTGCGTATCAGCAATTTCTTGCTGTGGCAATTGGCATATGCAGAATTGTATTTCACCGATTGCTTGTGGCCTGAGTTTACAGAGGAAGAGTTTTATCGCGCAATAGTGGATTATCAACATCGTGAACGTAGATTTGGAAAAACTAGTGAACAAGTTAATTAACATATTATTAATCACCCTATTTGCCATCCCTGCGATGGCACAGGTGGATACATTATCTGTCAATCCAACGGATACAGTAGCATTGCAAGCGCAGGCATCGCTGCCTGTGATAGAATATACTATGCAACGCAAAACTTACGAAATTGCAGATATAACCGTTACGGGTGCAGATAGTTATGAAGATTTTGTGTTGATTGGTTTCTCTGGTTTGGCTGTTGGAGATAAGATTGAAATTCCTGGCGACCAGATTACTAAGTCGCTCAAGCGTTTTTGGAAACAGGGTTTGTTCTCAGATGTCAAGTTTAAAGCTACAAAAATAGAGGGAGACAAAATCTGGCTCGAAATTGCCCTCAAGCAGCGTCCTCGTGTTTCTGATATTGCATACAACGGCTTGCGTAAAACCGAACAAGAAGATATCGAGGTGAAAGTTGGTATTCAAAAGGGTGGACAAATGACGCCTGACCTTGCAGATCGTGCCAAGAAGATTATCACCAAATATTTGGAGGAAAAAGGCTTCTATCATACAAAGGTAAATGTCTATCAAACCAATGATTTGGCACACCCAGGGTATGTTAAAGTAGTCGTGAATGTAGATAAAAAAGAAAAAACGCGTGTCGGACAACTGATTATCACGGGTAATAAAGCGCTAACGCATACCCAAATCAACCGTGCGATGAAGAAAACAAATGACAACAATATTGTCAATCTCTTTAGGACGAAGAAGTTTGTAGAAGCTGAGTTTGAAAATGATAAGAAAGCTGTTATTGAGAAGTACAACGAGATAGGTTATCGTGATGCTGTCATTGTAGCAGATAGTATCGTGCAATCTAAGATTGATTCTACCCGAGTAGATGTATATCTCACGATTGATGAGGGAAATAAGTACGTCTTTGGTGATATCACATGGGTAGGTAATACCGTTTATCCATATGAGTATTTGGATGCGGTTTTAGGTATCAAAAAAGGTGAGACTTACAACCTCAAAGAGCTCAACAAACGCCTTAACGAAGACGATGATGCAGTCGCTAAGTTATATACTGACCAAGGCTATCTATTCTTCAACGTAGATCCTGTTGAAGTACGTATCCAGAACGATTCGATTGATTTCGAAATGCGAATGTACGAAGGACAGCCTGCAACTATCAATGAGATAAACATTGTAGGTAACACGCGCGTGTATGAGCACGTGGTGCGTCGCGAACTTTATACCAAACCAGGACAACTCTATAGCCAATCTGACATCATGCGTTCACTGCGTGAATTGGCGCAAATGGGTCACTTTGACCAAGAGAAACTGGTTCCAGATATTCAGCCTAATCCAGAGGATGGTACTGTGGATATCACCTACCAGCTAGAAACCAAATCCAGTGATCAAATCGAGTTTTCACTTGGTTGGGGTGCAACAGGTCTTGTAGGTTCGTTGGGTTTGAAGTTTACCAACTTCGCTATTCAAAACCTCTTTAATCCTAAGAGTTACCGCATAGTGCCTCAAGGTGAAGGGCAAACATTCAGTATCAATGCCCGTACCAATGGTGTGTACTATACATCCGCATCAATCTCATTCCTCGAACCTTGGCTCGGTGGAAAACGACCTAACTCTCTGAGTGCTAGTATCTTCTTTGCTTCACAAACAGGATATTCTGACCGTTACTATCAAGCATATCAGAATCTGTACAACACTTACTATAACTACTATTCCTACTCGGGTCAATCGGACTATTATCAGCAATTGCAAGAATCGGAAGCCGATCCCGAGAAATACCTTCGTACTTTCGGTGTTAGTGTAGGATATGGCAAGCGTCTCAGTTGGCCAGATGACTATTTCTCTTTCTACGGAGAACTGAGTTATCAGATGTATATGATGAAGGATTGGCCATACATGATTCTCACTGATGGCACTAGCCATAACTTCGCGCTCAATCTGCAACTCTCGCGTTCTAGTATCGATAACCCCATTTATACTCGTCGCGGTTCGCAATTCACATTAGGATTGAAGATTACGCCGCCATACTCGCTCATCAAAGGAACTACCGATGCGCAGTTTGCACAGATGTCTAATTCCGAGAAGTATCACCTGCTTGAGTATCACAAGTGGAAGTTCGCAGGTAAGGTCTTTACGCCACTTACTCCTGACTCCAAACTTGTTCTTATGACTCGTGCTGAATTCGGATATCTTGGACACTATAACCGAAATGCTAAATCGCCTTTCGAAAGTTTCTACATGGGTGGTGATGGTATGTCTAGCTATTCAAGCTACTCCACGGAATATATCTCCATGCGCGGCTACCAATCTGGTTCACTCACACCATACGATCCTGCAGTCGGACGAAATATGGGATATGTGTACAACAAGTTTACTATGGAGCTTCGCTATCCTATCTCGCTCGAACAGAATGCTACCATTTGGGCACTCGCTTTTGTGGAAGCTGGTAACTGTTTTGCTGATATCAAAGACTACAACCCATTCAAACTCAAACGTTCGGCTGGTGTTGGTGTACGCCTCTTCCTTCCTATGTTCGGACTTATGGGTATCGACTGGGGATGGGGATTCGATCCTATCAATGGTTCAAATCAATATGGTGGATCACAATTCCACTTCGTACTTGGACAAGAATTATAATTATGAAGATGAAACGATATATTTTAATCGCCTTGATGATATGCTGCGGTTGGGCTGTTACGACTCCTCTCGTGGCTCAGAAGTTTGCTATGGCATACGTGGATATGCAATATATCCTCAAGAATCTGCCACAATATGAAACTGCCAACGAACAACTCAATATGATTTCCAGAAGGTGGCAGAAGGATATCGAAACTGCCCAACAAGAGGCACAGATTTTGGCAACGAACTATCAAACGGAACAAATTTTCCTATCCGAAGATATGAAACAACGAAGAGAAGAGGAGATTCTTGCAAAAGAACAAGAGGTACTCGAACTCAAACGCAAGTACTTCGGTCAGGAAGGTGAATGGTATAAAAAGCGCGAAGCCCTTCTCAAACCCATTCAAGATGAGATTTATACCGCAATCCAAGATATTGCTAACGAAAATCGCTACGATGTAGTCAAAGACCGTTCGGCAGACCCTAGTCTCATATATATGTCTAGCAAACTAGATATATCAGATAAGGTGTTAGAGAAATTAGGAGCGAAATAATAACATAAAAAAAACGATAACACAATGAAAAAAATGATTCTTATGCTTGCATTGGTATTACCAATCTTCGCAAGCGCACAAAAAATTGGACACGTTAATTCTCAAGAGATTATGGCTTTGATGCCTGAAACCAAACAAGCAGGTGAGAAACTTGATTCTTTGCAATCTTCTTACGAACTGCAACTTGCAAATATGCAAGAAGAGTTTAACAAAAAACTTACTGAGTTCCAACAACAACAATCTACCATGACTGCTGGTGTTCGTGAGTTCCGTCAACAAGAGTTGGCTGAAATGGAGCAACGTATGCAAATGTTCTACCAAACCGTACAACAAGATTTGCAAGCTAAGCAAGTTGAGTATCTTCAACCTGTTCGTGCTAAATTATTGGAGGCAATCAATAAAGTGGGTGCTGCTCAAAGTTGTACTTACGTGATGGATCAAGCTGCAATGCTATACATCGCACCTGATGCACTCGATCTCTCTGCTGCCGTAAAAGCTGAGTTAGGCATCAAGTAATGGCTGACGGCTATTTGGAATCTCACTATGCTGAGTACGAACAACGTAAAGCAGCATGGCTCAAAAAAAAGAAAAAAATACAGCCTCGTCCCTTGGTTGAAAAACCAGAGGACGAAGCCTTGTAAATACAACTCTACACAACACTACACCACACTACACAACTATGACTAAACAACTTCAACAAACTCTCCGCGACTCTGCTGTTGCACGTTGGACGGTGCTTATTCTAGTGGCATCGATGATGTTCTTCGCGTACATGTTCGTGGATATTCTTTCTCCATTGGCATCTGTGCTCAACGACACACTCGGTTGGGATCAAGGTATCTTCGGTACATACGCTTCTGCGGAATATATCCTTTGTGTCTTTGGCTTCCTCATTTTTGCTGGAATCATCCTAGATAAGATGGGCGTTCGCTTCACGGGCTTGCTTTCTGCGGGCTTGATGGTACTCGGCGCGTCTATCAAATATATCGGTATCTCTGACTGGTTTGATGCCAACAATATCGTATGGCTCAACTCTTGGTGGACGGCTATGCCAGGCTCTGCTAAGATGGCTGCTTTCGGTTTTATGATCTTCGGCTGCGGCTGCGAGATGGCGGGTACTACTGTTAGTAAGATCCTCGCTAAGTGGTTCAAAGGCAAAGAGATGGCACTTGCTATGGGTCTTGAGATGGCTATCGCTCGTATTGGCGTCTTCGCTGCCATGGCGTTCTCTCCTGCTATCAGCGAGCATTTTGCTGTCAATGGTCAACCATCTGTAGTGGCTTCATTGCTTTTCGCTGCGCTTCTGCTCGTAGTGGGCTTGCTCAACTTCTTCGTGTTCACCATTATGGACACCAAGTTCGACAAACAACTCGTGGCTATTGGTGAGGCAACAGATATGCACGATCCAGAGGATGAGTTCCACGTGTCTGACCTGGGTAAGATCTTCTCTAGCAAGATGTTCTGGATTATCGCGCTCCTGTGCGTATTGTACTATTCAGCTATCTTCCCATTCCAACGCTTTGCCACCAACTTCCTCGAGGAGACATTGATGATCAGCAACGCCGAGGCATCTGGCTTGTTCAAGTGGTTCCCAATCTTGGCGATGGTCTTGACTCCATTCCTCGGTATGTTTATTGATTATAAGGGTAAAGGTGCATCGATGATGATGGTAGGTGCAATTATCATGGTTATTTGCCATAGTATTTTCGCCTTTGTCTTGCCACTTTATCCAAGCAAGACCTTGGCACTCTGCACTATTCTCGTGTTGGGTGTTAGTTTCTCTTTGGTGCCAGCATCTATGTGGCCTTCTGTGCCAAAGATTATTGATGAGAAGATCTTGGGTTCAGCTTATTGCTTGATTTTCTGGGTACAGAATATCGGCTTGTGCTTGGTGCCTATGTTGATTGGTACGCTCCGCGTTTCTACCAATGGCTATGTAGTTCCTATGATTGTCTTCGCTTCGTTTGGTGTGTTGGCATTCTTGCTCAGCCTCGCTCTTAAGGTAGAAGATAAGAAAAAGGGCTACGGCCTCGAATTGCCTAACAAAAAATAACTTTTGCGTGTAAAAGATTAGTTCATTCCATTTGGGAATATACTCAATCGCCATTTATGTTTTCGGGCATAAATGGCGATTTTTTCATATTTTTACTTGCAAGAACTCAAGGTTTTGTCACACCAAACGCACCTATAAATCTTAGGTGATTCTTAGGTGATTCTTAGGTGATTTATAGGTTATTCTTAGGTTATTCAGCAACCTTCCCTATAGAATTACATTGTACTGCCCCCTATATCTCCAATAGACGAAACGCCGTCCAATAGCCTAACGGCGTCCCATAGCTCGTTATGCGAGCGTCCATTATCCAGCAAATAGCAAAAAAAATCGCTATTTGCTTGCATATCCACAAATTTTGTTGTACCTTTGCGCTCGTAATTAGCCCACGCTTGGGATTATGTCTTTTGGGTGGGCAATTACAAGACATAATAAAGGCGTCAAATACGCTTTGTGCTTGGCTTCTCAGAATCTTGCAAATTCAAAGAATCATTCCAAGACATTGCAGCATTTTGATGTCCTCGGGATATGTGTATCTATCTCCGTACACCTAAAAAAGATAGGTGTGTGCGTACATATCGGCATGGGCTTCGGGGTGCTTATTCTATACCGAAGGTAATGCGAGAGCTTTGTAAAGCGAAACAGCGACAATGCAGTCCTACTTGTTTGTGTTTAAACATTTAAGAATTATAAAAATTGTAAAAATTATGAGATTTATTTGTATACTGCTTGTAATGCTAGTAATGCAACCAATTGCCAATGGAGTATGTGCACAATTTACAATTAATGGTAAACACCTTGTATTTAATGCTACAGATAGCGTATATATGTGCGCTATTTCAGATAGCCTATTTACGAATGACTATATAGCGAGAATATGTTCTGATACTTTATTTAAAATAAAGCAATTTGATGATACCATTGATAGTACGAAATATTCAACAACTTGTACAATAGATACAACAGCAGGTGTTATCATAGATACGTTAGTATGGCATTCTATGCGTTTAAATGATAGCCTCGTGAATTTAAATGATAGTGTTATTTTTGAAGATGTTATAGGGAATAAGGTTTACTACCTTAAAGCATATTTTAATAATAGTGATAGTATGTGTTTTCCTATTACATTTACGAATCTTCCCATTGTAGTGCTACAAGGTGAGTTCGGATATGACTACCAGAATGGTATCGTACATTTGTACCATCCAGATAGTGTGGGCTATAATAGTGATATGTTAGCCAAAATAAAATGGCGTGGCGGCACAACAAATGGAGAAGGAAAAAATAAGCGTAATTATACATTAAAGTTTGTTAATGAAAAAGGGAAAAAACAAAAACGTCAGTTCTTTGGATTGCGTACAAATAATTATTGGATTCTAAATGCTGGCCAAGTAGATTTATCACGTTGCCGCAATCTAATATGTCATGAGCTATGGCAAGATATGGCACGCAAACCATATTACATAGATAAAGCTCCTAATGCGATTACCAATTCAAGAGGGACTTTTGTGGAAGTAATTTTAAATAATGAGTATAGAGGATTGTATTCTATGTGCGAAAATGTGGATCAAGAACAAATGCAGTTGAAAAAATATGATGAGGAGAATGAAGTCTTTCATGGACAACTATGGAAAACTGATTCATGGGATGGTACGGGAATGACTGATTTAAAAAACTATGATAATAATCAGGAAACCTATCGTGGATTTGAAACGAAATACCCTGATTTTGATGATGTTAATCCTACCGATTATTCTACCCTATATAACGCAATAGATTTTGTAGTGAATAGTTCTGATTTACTATTTGAAGAGAAGGTAGAAGATTATTTTGATGTGCCAATCTTGATAGATTACTATCTGTTTGTAAATGTCCTCGTTGCGCGTGATAATTGTGGAAAAAATATGTTTTGGGGATGTTATGATAGAGAAATGGACAAAAAACTAACTATAGGAGTATGGGATCTAGATTGTACAATAGGGCAAAATTATACGGATATTGAACCGCACCCTGATAGTTTTGGTCCTGAGGTAGATATGCGTTCGAAACAGATGCGTGTAATAGATAGAATTTTAAATATACCTTACTATGCAAGTGCGGTTCAGTATAGATACAAGGAATTAGCGCCAATATATCTGAATGCAGATTCGTTAATAGCGCGATTTGAAAAATATTTCTCGTTATTTGAGCGTGGTGGTGCTGCCACTCGCGAAGAGTTGCGATGGAGCGGAGATACGGATGTTGCTGGAATCAATTTGGATTTTTATAGTGAGTTAGAGTTTATAAAAAAATGGATAAAAGAGCGATTTAACTATTTGAATAATGGGGAGTTTAAGGGAAATACAAGCACAAATGTCGTGATTTATGAGGGCGAAGAAGTAAGAAAACAAATATATACTATATTAGGTTTTCCCGTCAATAAACCAAAGAACGCGGGAGTCTATATTCAGAATGGAAAGAAGATAATAGTGAAATAAAATTTCAACGGAAAGGTGAGAAAGGGACGACTAAACATTAAATAGTAGCCCGAAGGGTCTTCGCTAAACAAAAAATGCACTGCGCATTTGCGTATGTGCATTTTTTTTTGTAACTTTGCAGGCAAAATGGTATGTTGCAATGAATTGGGATTTTCTAATAAAAGATAAAGATTCGCTTTGCGTGAGTACAGACACACGCCATCTGCCCGCAGGTTGCGTGTTCTTTGCATTGCACGGCGAGCGTTTTGATGGTAATACGTTTGCCAAACAAGCCCTCGAAAGCGGTGCCTCGTTGGCTGTCATCGACAACCCAGAGGTGTTTGACACCCTTACCCATAACCCATTAGGCAACACGCCGTCTAAGCACCGCATCCTTCTTGTAGAGGATACCCTGCTTGCTTTGCAAGACCTTGCCCGTGATTGGCGTCGTGAACTGGGATTGCCTATCATCGGTATCACAGGCACCAACGGCAAGACTACCACCAAAGAACTCTTGGCAACCGTTTTATCTACCAAATATAATCTCCACTACACACAAGGCAATCTCAACAACCAGATTGGTGTACCTCTTACCTTATTACAAATCACGCGCGCACACGAGATGGCGATTGTGGAAATGGGGGCATCCCATCCTGGGGATATCAAAGAACTGGTGGATATTGCCGAACCTAGCTACGGGCTCATCACCAACGTCGGTCGTGCGCACTTAGAGGGCTTTGGCTCGTTTGAGGGCGTTCAGCGCACCAAACAAGAGCTATACGACTACCTTGTAGCCCACAACGGAATCATCTTCCGCAATGCCGACAACCCTTACCTCATGCGCATGCATGAGAATGCTCTTGCCTCATCGCCTATGACCAATAGCGAAGTGTCCAATAGCCCGCAGGGCGTCCCATATCCTATAGCCGCTTCAGCGGCGTCCAATATCCGCTCTGTTGCTTACGCAACTGGCACCATGCCCAGTGGCACGCATCTTGTAGGTGAGTACAATGCAGAGAATGTATCGGCAGCAATATGTGTAGGAGAGTATTTTGGCATCTCCCCTGAACAAGCATTGGAGGCAATTCGCCAATATGTGCCCACCAACAACCGCTCGCAAGCCATGCAAACGGCTAATAACCATCTGATTGTAGATGCCTACAACGCTAACCCGACCTCCATGCAGGCGGCTATCAATGCATTCAAGGGTGATACATACATTCTTGGTGCTATGCGTGAATTGGGCGAGTATTCGCACCTCGAGCACCAGAATATAGTGAATATGTTGGCAGAGCGCAAAGCTGATAACGTCCTCCTTGTAGGTGAAGAATACATGCAAACTACTTCGCCATACCCAGTGTTTGAGAATGTAGAGCAATTGCATAAATATCTGGAAACGAACCCTTTGCGTGATAAAAACATCCTCCTCAAGGGATCACGTTCAACCCAAATGGAAAAATTATTAGACGTATTATGAGTAAGAATAAATATATTGCTTTAATTATAGGACTTGTTGTCTTGGCGCTGTGCGTATGTGCGCTCGTATGGATGAATCTCCAACAAAAAACGGAGATGAAGGAGATGGTCGAACTCATGGAGTTTGAGAAGGAGCAGTTGGAAGATGAGTACGAAGAGTTGGCTATCCAGTTCGATGGCTACCAAACGCCAGATATCCACAACGACTCGTTGGTGGAACTCCTGTCGCAAGAGAAACAACGCGTCCAAGACCTCTTGGAGGAGTTGCGTATCACCAAGGTGACTAACGCTCGCCGCATTGCTGAACTCAAAAAGGAGTTGGCTACTGTGCGCCAGGTGATGGTGAGTTATGTACACCAAATCGACTCACTTGACCGTACCAACAAACGATTGGTTGCAGAAAATCAGCAAGTTAAACAGCAATATCAGGAGGTAGCTCGTCAAGCGCAACAGCTCGAAGAGGAGCGCACCCAATTGGCAGAAGTAGTTTCTCGTGCCTCCATGTTGGAAATTACAGAGTTCCAAATGATTCCGCTCAACAAACGTGATCGCAAAACTTCTATTTATAACCAGATTCAGAAATTGCAGTTTGACTACACTGTTGGTCGCAATATCACTAATGCGCCAGGCATGAAAATGCTCTATATGCGTATCACTCGTCCTGATGGCGAAGTGATGCAAAAAAGTTTGAACGACGTCTTTCATTTCGAGAACAGCGAGATTGCTTATTCCGTATCAAAAGAATTTGAGTATGCGGGCGAAGAGATATCGGGATCATTATATTGGCTAGTAGAAGAGATACTACAAACGGGTATATACAACGCTGATTTCTTTGTGGATGGCGAATTGATTGGCAGTTTCCCATTTGAAATTCATCAATAAATAAACAAAAATGTGATTTTGTTTGGTAGTTTCAAAAAAAAGCAGTACCTTTGCAGCCGCTTTGCAAAAAAGCAGATAGATGTGACATCGTTTGGATCATAGCATCATGCGAGGTCATTATTGTTTAACTAATTAAATATCAATTACACATGTATTTGACATCTGAGAAAAAAGCAGAACTCTTTGCTAAGTATGGCAATGACGCTAAGAACACTGGTTCTGCAGAGAGCCAAATCGCTCTGTTCACTTTCCGTATTAACCACCTTACAGAGCACCTCAAGAAGAACCACAAGGACTTCGGTACTGAGCGCGCTTTGACTATGTTGGTAGGTAAGCGTCGTCGTTTGCTTGACTACTTGAAAGCAAAAGACATCGAGCGTTATCGTGCTATCATCAAAGAGTTGGGCATCCGTAAGTAATTACCTGCTACTCAAATTAAAAGCCGCTGCAAAGCGGCTTTATTTTTTATCGTATGCGTTGTCCTAATGGCGTGTACCATTCATCGCCTCGCAAGATATATATTTGTTGTTGTATTAGTATTTTCTTTTCATTGGGTCGTTGTGTATTCACTTGTGGTAGTGCTGTAGGTTCTTCTGTATTCACGGTTAATCCATCCAATGCAAAATACATGGGTGTATTTGCCCCCCATTCCCCCATATCGGTTGTGGTCATACGGAAACTAAGGCCTGATGTCTTTCCCAATACATTCAATGGCACTTTTACCCAACCATCATTTATGTTGCCATCCACCGCCAAATAATACACGCTGCTTTCTTCTTCTTCCATATTGCGATTCAGCCCGCTGATAATCAGTGCCAGAGTATCCTTCTCGGTAAAGGCGCGAGCATTGAATATTCCTCCATTGGTGATAGCCTCTTTCGTGTTGCTATTTTGGCAAATATATACATACTCAGGGTAATATTCTTGGTCAAACAAAATGATGTTGGATGAGTACCTTTGTGTCTCGCTCACCCAATCTGAATAGTAACCAATCACATAGGGTGTTCCCTCTCCTTCTATACCGCCATTAGCGGCACAACCAAATACATTGGCTGTATCTTGCGATACTTTTGATAGTGTAAATCCTTCCCAACTCCCACCACCATACGAATTTTGGCTAGGCATATGCGATAGCATAAAACGTGCACCATTTGTGTAGATAAACTGACACATGCCACTATCGTTGTACGTGCTATCCCACACATCAGTAATGTCATACGCGCATTCACCTGCTACTGCACTATAAGCAACAGCATGCTCATCCATATCCGTTGCCGTACTCAAATCCATAGTGATTATTTCAGCCAATAGCCCATTGCCTATTGCCCATAGTCCTAACACTAAAATCAATAATCTTTTCATATCTCTACTATCTAACTTCTACAAAAACAACAATATCATCAACTGTCCCGTCAGCACGCGCAGGAACATAGTCAGCGGATACACCGTAGAATACGCCACCGCTGCGCGGTCGTTGTTCGACGACAAGGTAGTCGCATATGCCAATGCAGGTGGGTCAGTGGTGCTACCTGCAATCAGTCCCATTAGCGTGAAGTAGTCCAGTTTCAGCCACAAACGCCCAATCACTCCTACTATCAGCAGTGGCACTAGTGTGATAATCACGCCATACCCAATCCACACATAACCTCCGTCCAATAGAGTAGGTACAAACGTCTTGCCAGCACCAAAACCAACTGCCGCCAAGAACATCGCTATACCTATCTCACGTATCATCAAGTTCGCACTACTGGTCGTATAAGTGATCACATGCATCTTCGGACCAAAACAGCCAAGCAAGATGGCTACTATCAGCGAACCGCCAGCGATACCCAACTTGAAGGGTTGCGACAATCCGGGCAACATGATTGGCAGCACACCTATCGCCACACCAAACGCGATGCCTAAGAATATGGATGCCAAGTTAGGAATATCCAAACGCTTCGTAGAATTGCCAAACAGCTTTTCCACCTTATCTACTGCGCGCTCTTCACCTACCACCGTGATGCGGTCGCCCAATTGCAAGTACAAGTCGCGTGTAGCTAATAGTTCGATACCCGCACGGCGGATACGTGTGATAGAAACGTGATACGTCGCACGTACATTCATATCGCCTATGCGCTTGCCATTCAGTTCAGGTTTGGTTACTACCACATGGCGCGAAACCAAGTGCGCATGCGCTTTTTCGTTGGTGGGCAAAGTGGTTTCCATACCCAACAGCAGCACACTGGGTTCGTTCTCTTTGTCCACTACTACGCGTATCCTATCGCCCACGTGCAGTACCGTATCTACATCGGGCAACTCATCTTCGCCATTCGGACGAACCAAACGCGATACGATAAGGTTCATATGGCACAACTTACTCAAATCGCTAATATGTGCACCTTCTACCTGTGGGTTAGCCAGCAAGATATCAATATACTCTATCTCCTTTTGCGCTTCGCTCTCATCTTTCACGCGCGCCTCTTCTTTATCTATCTTGATACGGAATACCCAGCGCATCGTCAGAATAGCAAAAATAATTCCCACCACGCCCAATGGATATGCCATCGCATAACCACTAGCTATATTCGGATTACTCACACCTGTAATGTCGCTAAAGGCCTGCTGTGCGGCACCTAGTCCGGGCGTATTGGTCACCGCACCAAACAGCACACCCGTCATTGTAGCTATATCTACGCCAGAAAACAAGTGAATCAAGTAGGCCGTCACACACCCTAACAGCACGACACTCATCGCCAGCAGATTCAGTTTGATACCTCCTTTGCCAAACGATGAGAAGAAACTTGGTCCTACTTGCAAACCAATTGAATACACGAACAATATCAGTCCGAAATCTTTAGCAAAAGTTTCCACCATAGAGTCTAGGTGCATACCAAAGTGCGACATAGCTATGGCGCAAAAGAGTATCCACGTGATACCCAGTGTGATACCTTTTACTTTCAATCGATGACTCAGGAATATACCGCAAGCAATTGCTAGGGTAAGTACAAAAATCGAGTGGGGTACTCCCGTACCAAAAAACAGACTATTCAACCAATTCATACTGTATCGTTTTGAATTTCTCTGCAAAGGTACTACAAATATTACACTTATGCAAACATATTAGCGAAACTTTAAAAAATGCCAACTGCATCTAACAACTTATTTTCTAAATAGTAGTTATATCTTGTTTTGTATCTTGAAAAGCTTGTCTATATGTCCGCTATGAATCATCTCTTGAGTCGGGAGATGGTGCATGGTGGGCGAATCGATGAGCGCAATCGTATCGCAGAGCGACTGGGCAATATCTAGTTCGTGGGTGGAGAAGATAATGCATTTGTTTTCCTGATGTGCCAAATCAGCAAGCAATCGGCACAAGTCATATCGGTTAGGCATATCTAAAAACGATGTCGGTTCGTCGAGTAAGATAATAGGCGTTTGCTGCGCTAAAGCACGGGCAATCATCACGCGTTGACATTCGCCGTCCGACATCTTATCCATGGTGCGGAAGGCATAAGACGCCATGCCTACTTTCTCAAGCGACTGCATGACAATGGTCTCGTCTTCGGGTTGCATACGACCTATCCAATTGGTGTAGGGTGCCCTGCCAAGAGCTACCACATCCCGGCACGAGAGATTAGCGATGCGGATACGTTCGGTAGTCACGAAAGCCACCTGTTGCGCAAGTTGCTGAGGAGTAATCTGCTGAATGTCAATGCCGTTGATAAGAACAGAACCATGCTTGAGCGGTTCAGAACCAACGATAGCACGCAGCAATGTGGATTTGCCTGTACCATTGCGACCAATGAGCGCAGTCGTTGTACCACAAGTGAAAGTGGTGGATACATTGTCTAATAGCAGGTGCTGGCTATCGTATCCTAATGCTATATTTCTTAATTCAATCATATTCAATTTAATCTCCATTCCCTTTAGGGAGGGGTTAGGGGTAGGCTTATACTATAGATTTATTGCGAATAACGACCCAAATGACGATTGGGATACCGAGTAGGGCGGTGATGGTGTTGATAGGCAGTGTGAGCCATTTGGAGATAATATCGCAGCCGAGCAAGATAACTGCTCCACACAAAGCGGTGGCAGGCAAGAGGACACGATGATCGGCATTGCAAAATAGCATGCGAGCAATATGCGGAATAGCCAAGCCCACAAAGCCAATAGGACCGCAAAAAGCAGTCACAGTACCCGCCAACAGGGTGGTGGAGAGGAATATCAGATAGCGCGAACGGCGGACATTCAATCCCATAGTGCGAGCGTATTGTTCGCCGAGAAGGAGCAAGTTCAGTGGTTTGATTACTGCCACTGACACGACCAAACCAATCAATACCGCAGGCAGTAAGAGCATGAGTTGGCTACTCGTGACATCGCCCAACGAACCCATTGTCCAGATAACAAAGGATTTGAGCGCTTCCTCGTTGCTCAAATATTGTAGAATCTGCACTACTGCACTCACGCCCGAAGAAATCATCATACCTAGAATAAGGATGACCATAATGTCTTTGATTCGGGTGCTGACGGAAGCTACAAAAGCGAGAATCAATGCCGCGCCTAACCACGCAGCACCCGCGGTGCCGATAGACGACAAGGTACTATTGGTTGCTACACCCAACAATGGCATACCTAAAATAAAGATAGCCACACCTAGACTGGCACCCGAACTAATACCCAACACATAGGGGCCTGCCAATGGGTTGCGGAAAAGCGTCTGCATCTGCAAACCGCTGACCGATAGTGCTATGCCCGCCAATACTGCCACAATAGCTTTGATGAGGCGAATATCCAACACGATAAGGCGCGTGGCAGCATCTACATCTCCGCCAAATAGTGCACCCAAAATATCGCGAAGCGGGATATGAACAGAGCCGATGAGCAGGTCAAGTACAAACAGAATGACCAGCAGGAGCGATAAGATGACAAATAATATGGTAGAATGACGCTGCATGTTATAAAAGTTTTAAGGGTTGGGGAGTTTTCTATAATAAACGAACTCTTTGTCTGATTCTAATTCAGGATGAAAAATCTTGATTAAATCGCGCAAAACAACATCAGGTTGCACTACACCCGACTCCCAATAATCGTTGCCTCCACCAGTGATTCTGCGTTTGTCGCAATTGTACACTTCGCCCCGTTGCACGCAAGGCATCTTGGCAAACTTAGGGAACTGGCGACACAAATCGTCCACAGAATTGACATTGCCCACATTAATCCATACATCGGCTTGGGTAGTCAGTAATGCCGCCTCCTCCATATCAATTGGCAAAGAGTGGTTAGAGGTGTTTTTCTTATAAATATAATCGCCTCCTGCATCTGCAATCAGTCGTGCTACATAGCTGGTGGCAGAAGCCATAAACCACGAGTCGGCGTATGGTGTGTTGATCATTACTTTGGGAGTGGGAGTTTGGGCTGAAGCGGCTAAAGACTTAAGATGCTCGTAGCATTTTGGCACTTCAGAAAAATAAGTGATGCCGTGCTTTCGGCAACCAACAATCTCAGCAATGGCAATAAGCCATTCGGTCTTTCCTAAAGGATCTTCTTCTACATACTCGCCAATATACATATACGGAATACCTAATTCATCGAGTTTAGACTCCATGACACATGCACCCGTTACACCAAAGAGAAGTACAATATCAGGTTGTTGCGCCACGAGAAGTTCGAAATTCATATTACCGTCATACCCCACATCGGGGATAGTATGTTGATTAGCCACAATATAGGGGTTGGTGATGAAATCCTTGCCCGACACGCCC
This sequence comes from uncultured Bacteroidales bacterium, assembly GCA_937891975.1. GTDB lineage: Bacteria > Bacteroidota > Bacteroidia > Bacteroidales > Paludibacteraceae > Colicola. Next base: position 16,529 of record CALAUA010000001.1, on the reverse strand, counting down.
ACTACGCTCTCTATAGCTCCTATGGCATCAAGCATAGCAATATGGGTGGACGACATACATACCACTCGCTCAGCATCGCCTTGCAGCACTTGACCACGGAAACCATCGGGCGCTTTCTCGCCTCCACGAGCGATAAAGAGCATTGTCTCTACATCGTTGGCACTTTGCCACGGATTAGTCACCCGGATGATGGTGCTCTGCTTGCCCTCTGCACCTACAATGCGAAAACCTGTGGCATATGTGGGGATATAAACCTCCAGGTTGTAATCATCAATATTGCCAGATGAACCACACGAACACATGCACCATACGATGGCGCATAGAATGATAGTATGTAAATATTGCTTTTTCATTAAAGGGTTATTCCTCTATATTCAAGTCGCGCGCATGAGAAATCTCGGTAGATATCTCGCCTATCCACCCACATTGCTGGTGTACACCCGTATAGACACGCACGAAGTCGGCACATGGCAAGTTAACAGGCTCGCCTTCGGCGGTAACTGCCCAAGCGATGTCAAACGAACAGCGGCTGATACTATCATTAGGATGGCTGTCTGCATAGCCATAATCGTATGCTGTTTGCACCCACATATTGCCTTTTCCGCTCTTGTCCACAGCATTGTCTGGCAAGCGAGTACCATAGAAAGTAAGTGTAGAATCGGTAAACCAAAGAGGATAATAGTCTTGTGAATGGAAAGTGTTCTTGTGTACATACCCCTGCTCGCCTTGATTGTTGTGCCACAAAATATAGGTGGTGTCGGTGAGGGAGTTCTTTATATCGGGCTGCGGAGTGTGAGTGGCAGGGGTGCGGTGGTAGGTAAGGGAGTATTGGTGTATGGTGGCAGAGTGGGTGTGTTCGCTACCCGCAAGTTCGTAGAACGGGTCATCTGGCAGACCATTTTGATTCACATCTATACTGACCATCACAATACCTGGTTCGCTACTGCCGTTGCGGTTGCCTGCTGAAGCATAGAAAGCGTTGCCTTCTACGGTGAAATCGGGCAAATTAGGGGCATTCACTACGGAGTGGTCGAAAGCAAAGGTTACATATCCACCCCAACTACCGAGTGAGATTAGACTGCGGCTAGTGCCAGTAATGGCATCTTCTACCTTACCAAGCATGGTTTGATAGGTGTCGCCTTCTTCGTACTCAGGCATGGTGTTGATAAACTGTCCTGGAGCAGGATTATACTCCAGCACCTTAGAAATATACGGTGAATACGCCACTTCTTCGTCGAAGACAACAATCTTTGTTTGATGTTTAATTTGGTAGAATGGATAATCATTATGAATTTCCAATTGTAAATTATACGTGCCTGCCTCTGCTTGACAGAAAATTAGGTCGCGTTCGGTACTAATGACCTCATCCCCCATTCGCCATGCATAGTGCTCACCCTCATACTCAGGATGAAGGATAAGCGTGCGCATACGCTCAATAGTATAGGTGTCATCTATACCAAGGCCGACCATCGGTGTTTCGGGTTGCTCGCAACTAACGATAGATAAAGCACATATGAGCAGGGATATCACCCGTGCGCACAGACCACTTGCGTTTGCCTTCGCGCGAGTAGCAATGTAATTGACCACTTGAAACATAGTTTTTAGCATCTGTAACATATATATCACCATTATAAGGATTGACTTGTATGCCGTAAGGAATCTTGATGTTTTTCTCGGTTCCATCGGTAATAAAAGATGAGCCTACCCCCACCCCCTCCCTAAAGGAAAGGGAGTCTTTAATATTGAGGACTCCATACGTGATGGTGTTGGACATTGTTTGCTCGTTCCAATGCGAACCATAATAATACATACTATCGCCTACTATTACCATTTCGCTTGCTGCTGGCGCATTGGCAATTGACAATTGGCTGTTGGTCGCAGGCGAGAAACAAATGAGTTGTGGTTGAACATCTTTATAGTCTCCACGAGATGTGATCCACAATTGATTGTATTGGTCTTTGCGCAAGCGGTGAGGATTGAGGCAAACAGGAATCTTCTGCACTTGACGGAAGTCTTTAAGGGAGATGACCGACATCGTAGAATCGTAGTCAGGAGCTCTATATCCACCCGAATTCACCACATAAATATGCTCATTATATACCACCAATTCTTCGGGTTGATAACCTACAGTCACCTTGCGAGTGATCTGCAAGGTAGCCGTATCAATCTCAAAGACGGCACCTAGTTGGGCATTAGGGTCAATACTCACGGGACCCACATACGAACTAACATAAGCTTTTCCGTCATAAAAATTAATATATCGGCAATTGGGGATATCTACTTGACCAATACGGCGACAGGTACGGGCATCCATCACCTCCACTTTGTGCGAGCAGTTGATCACCGCATATAGGCGATTGCCATAGATTTGTATATCATTGCCGACATCACCTAACTCTTTCACCACATTCGGATTGCGTTCGCCATAGATATTACGGATATAGATGCCGTTGCAGAAATCAAGGTAGTCAATAGTGGCTTTGTTGCTACCCATATTACCTTCGTTGAGTAGGTACATGCCTATAGGTTCGTTGGATGCAAAACTGCTCAATTCTCTCGATTCCATCGGCAAAACCTCGTACTCAGATGGGTAGGTAACCTCGTCGGTACGACAACTCAATAAGCCAATAGCCAATAACCAATAGCCAATAGCCCCAATCAATATGTTATACTTACCGTACATTTATAATTTCGTTTAGGCATGGGGTAATTGATAATCACATCGTAGTCTTGTGATAGCAGATTATTTACATCTAGCGCTACGCGCAAGGTTATCGGAGAGATAGATCGCTTCGCTGTAGATGGTAGATCGGCTACGCCTGTAGATCGCTTCGCTGTAGGATGGATATTCCATTCGCCAAATACACTCAAGTCGTGGGTGTACCAAGGTTGGGTGTAATTATAGATAATATTCTCTTGCTGATTATAGCGTTCGCCAACATAAATGAAACTGTAGTTTAAGCCATATTGTTGCCAGTCGTTTTGCCAACCGAACATACCTACAGCACTACCCGAATGCCATGGGATATAGGGTATCTGATCACCGTAATACGAATCGTTTGGGTCGGTGACATCAATCGCAGTTTGGTAAGTGTATTGCGCTTTGGCGGTGAGGTAAAAGTCCAATGGCAGGTCAAAATGCAGTTGCGCATTGACGTCTAAACCGTTGATTTTGACCAATCCGAGGTTGAGCATCGTCCAACGGAACTGTTGCCCCTTGGGATAGGCGATAATCTTATCGGAAATGCGGTTATAGTAGTAATCGGCATTGAGTCGGAACTCCGAACCGCGCTTCTCAGCTATACGGAATGGCTGCGTGAAACTCAAACCCACGTTATGTTGCTTTGCCAATTCGGGTTTGAGGTAGGCGTTGCCCATGTCGGTATAGTAGAGGTCGTTGAAAGTAGGATAGCGGTAGCTCTGTTTGTAGAAAGCATTAAGGCGGAGGTCAACGAGCTGAGTAGGGCGGTAGGAGAGGAAGAGGGCGGGAGTGAAATGACCCTCTCTACCTCCCCCTTTAAAGGGGGAGAACTCCCTCCCTTGAAGGGAGGGTTGGGGAAGGTCCTTTACAAAAGTCCCCAGCACGCTTGCCTGCACGCGCAAATAATTCTTCACGTTGATAGCGGTGGCTGCGCTAAGCCAATGTGTCCAACGGTGCGCGTCGAGGAACATGCTGAGTTGGTTGTACTGCACATCGTATGCTGCACTGACGTCCCACCAATCGAAGATACGCACTTTGTGCGCCATAGTGAAGTAGAACTCCTGTTGCAGGTATTGGTTCTCCACACGGATGAGTTTGTCGTCGTTGTTGATATAGCGCGTATAGTCATTGGCGTACTTCATGTTCGCACGCACCGACCAACGATTAAACAACTCATCTTGCCAAGTGGCTTGCACAAAGGAGTTGCGGTCCCAAAGGCGTTCGCCATTGCGCCACACATTATTCACAATCGCACCCGGCACACCGCGCTCGGAGTTGTAGTGATAGAGTTGCAGTTTCCAGAAGCCCGTGTTGCTATAGTAGTGATTGACAGCGGCTTCCACGCGGATGGCGTTGATGTCGCCATTCTGGCGGATGGCGGTAGTGTCGTATGCCACTTCGCCCGACGGAGTGACGCGGCGATAGCGGAAAGGATACTTGCCATCGGAGGAAACGAGTTCGGCATTCGCCGTAATCGACATCGTTTCGCTGAGGCGGATATCGAACAGCAGACTCGGATTGATAAGCGCAAAACTGCCTGCACGCATCTGAGCTTTCACGTTGAAGGCCTTGCCTGCCTCGAAACGCGGACGGCGAGTGGTGAGGTAGATACTTCCCGCAGCACCAAACTCGCGCGCCGACTGCCAGATGTCGGACTTCTGGCCGTTGTAGAGCTGGATTTCTTCGATGTTTTCGAGCGAATATTTGCCGAGGTCGATTTGTCCGTTTTGGGCATTGCCAAGTTGTACGCCATTGTAATACACGCCCATATGGTTGGTACCCATGCTGCGGATATTCACGGTTTTGATACCTCCCACGCCACCATAATCTTTGATCTGCACGCCCGAGAAATAGCGGATGGCATCGGCTACGCTGAGGGCATTCATCTTCTTGAGTTGCACGCCCGCAAGTGTCTGAGGGATAATGATATCCTTCTCTTTGATGCGAGCGGTGATGGTGTACTCATCTAAGTCGATATAACGGGCGATGTCCGAAGAATCGGACATAACGGACGCTACGCTATCGGTTATCGGATATAGGTTATCGGCGGCATTGTTTTGAGAGAATGCTGCCAAGCACGAGAGTGCGAAAAGCCATATGAGAAATCGTCTGTTCATGTCTTAAGCCCTATACCACGAGAGCGTTCAACGAATGCATGTAGCAGGTCTTCTGACTTATCGCTCCTTTTGTTCGGCCTTCCCACCTTAAAGGCAGTGACCTAAGAGATAGTGAACATCGGATTGCGAATCACAGCAGCGGGTCTGTGCAAGAATCTCACTTGCTTCCCTAAATCTAAATGCGGTGCAAAGGTAGTGTAAAAAAATGATATACGCAAGAAAATGGGTACTATTCTTTTAAAATTAGTGTATTTTTATTGAATTAAATGAATCCATCCTTATTTTCGCGTGAGCGCGTGCGCGTATCGCGCGTACCTTGAAAAAATAGGTGTCTGTATGTACGATTACGTCAAAAATATGTTGTAAAACATAAAAAATGCACCTAATTTGGCATTTTTTTTGAAAAATATTTGGTGGTACAAGAAAAAAGTAGTAACTTTGCGCGATTTTTCTTGTTTTAGATAATAGTAATTCTGGGCAATAGCGAGTGATTGTAATGTAATTCGTGACTTGTCGTAAATTAAAAACATATTGATAATGAAACGTTTTTACTGTTTGATGATGACCCTAATTTTGGCGGTTAGTGTAATGGCACAAACCAAGGTTACGGGTACAGTGTATGAAGAGGCAGGTATTGGTGCAATTGGTGCCAATGTTGTGGCTGAGGGAACTACAGTTGGTACAGTGACTGACTTTGATGGTTTCTTTGAGTTGACAGTGCCTGCAGGTGTAAAAAATCTGGTTATCTCTTACATGGGTTACAAGACTGTGACTATTCCAGTAAAGCCAAACATTACTGTTACTCTTGAGAGCGATACCGAGCAGCTGGAAGAGGTGGTTGTTACTGGTATGGTAAAGCAAGATAAGCGCTTGTTTACGGGTGCTGCTACCAAGTTGGAGGCAGATGAGACTATGCTTTCAGGTGTGGCAGATGTGAGCCGCAGTTTGGAAGGTCGTGCCGCTGGTGTGAGCGTGCAAAACGTGAGTGGTACCTTTGGTACAGCTCCTAAAATCCGTGTGCGTGGTGCAACATCTATTTACGGTGCGAGCAAGCCTTTGTGGGTTGTGGATGGTGTCATTTTGGAGGATGCTGTGGAGTTGAGTGCAGATGACTTGTCTTCAGGTGATGCTACTACTTTGATTGCGAGTGCAATTTCTGGTATAAACTCGGAGGATATTGAGAGTTTCCAAATCTTGAAAGACGGTTCTGCTACCTCTATATATGGTGCGCGCGCGATGGCGGGTGTGATTGTTGTAACTACCAAGAAAGGTAAAGCTGGTCAATCAAAATTGAACTATACTGGTGAAGTTACCTATCGTATGGTGCCTTCATACGATGACTATAATATCTGTAACTCGCAAGAGCAAATGGGTATCTACCAAGAGTTTGAGCGCAAAGGTTGGCTTGAATACTCTTCGCTCTATGCAGCAAAGAACTCTGGTGTGTATGGTCGTATGTACGCGTTGATTGATGCGGCTAAGGGTGGCAATGTAGGTTTGCCTAATACTCCAGAGGCTAAGAATGCTTATCTGCGTGCGGCTGAATTCCGCAATACCGATTGGTTTGCAGAGTTGTTCAACCAAACGGTAATGCATAATCACTCTGTATCTTTCTCTACAGGTAGTGAGCGTGCACGTGTGTATGCGTCTCTTTCTGCTATGCAAGATCCAGGATGGTACAAAGCTAGTGAAGTGGCTCGTTTTACGGGAATGATGAATGCTAGTTACGATGTGTTGCCTACTACTAGCAAACAAAAACTGACCGTAGGTATTGCTACGATGGGTAGTTATCGTAAGCAACAAGCACCTGGTACTATTTCGGCAAGCACAGACCCTATCAATGGTACAGTGAGTCGTGAGTTTGATATCAACCCATTCTCCTATGCAATGAATACATCACGTGCGATGGATCCTGAGGAGACTTATCGCCGTAACTACTGCGATTTCAATATCAACGATGAGTTGGAAAACAACTATATTGACATCAAGGTAACCGACTTGAAGTTCCAAGGGGATATTAACTGGAAGCCTGTTCGTGGTCTTGAGATCGCCGCATTGGCAGCTATTCGTTACTATTCAAGTCGCCAAGAGCATAATATTAAGGACGATAGCAACCAAGCACGTGCATATCGTGCAGGTATTGATCCAGAGAATGCTACTATTCGCGACTCCAACCCATATCTCTATTCAGATCCAGACAATCCATTGGCTTTGCCTGAGACTGTATTGCCAAAGGGTGGTATCTATGACTTGACCGAATATACATTAACTTCTATGGACCTCCGTGCTACAGTTGCTTACAATGCGGATTTGGGTAAGACTGGAGATCATATTCTCAACTTGTTTGCAGGTTCTGAGTTGAACTCTACTGACCGTCAAGCGATATGGTTCCGTGGTTGGGGTTATCAATACAACAACGGTGGTATTCCATACGTGGATTATCGCCTCTTCAAGCAAAGTCAAGAAGAAGGTACAGACTACTATTCTAATAGTTTCCAATACCTGCGTAACCTTGCTTTCTTCGGAATGGCAACTTATTCATACAAAGGACGTTATACCATCAACGGAACGCTTCGTTACGAAGGTTCTAATATGTTGGGTAAGAGCCGCCAAGCGCGCTGGTTGCCTACATGGAACGTATCTGGTTCGTGGAATGCGCATGAGGAAAATTGGTGGGCGCCTGCATTTGGTAAGGCTTGGACTTATGCTAGTTTGAAGGCTTCCTATTCTTTGACCGCTGACCGTGGTCCTGCAAGCAACTCATTAGCAGTATTCCAGTCATTTACCCCATGGCGTCCAAGTACATCTGCAAATGAGTCTGCTATTATCCTTGCAGCATTGGAAAACTCTGAGCTGACCTACGAGAAGAAAAATGAGCTCAATATCGGTGTAGCTCTCGGTTTTGTAGACAACCGTATTAACGTAGAGTTTGACTGGTATCGCCGTAACAACTTCGACCTCATTGGTTATACTCAAACCATGGGTGTGGGTGGTGTTACCACCAAGTTGGCGAATGATGCTACCATGGAGTCAACAGGTTGTGAGTTTACTATTTCAACCACCAATATCAAGACCAAGGACTTTAAGTGGACTACCGACTGGATCTTCGGTTGGGCAGAGAATACCATCACAAAGTTGGATTCACGTTCACAAGTGTATTCACTCGTAAATGGTGTGGGCCGTACTCAAGGTCGTCCAATTGGTGCTCTCTATAGTATTCCATTCGCTGGTCTGACTGAAGAAGGTCTTCCTACATTCTTCATTGACGCTGAGCATACCCAAGTAGTGGGTCCTGGTAACTATGCGGACATCTACTTCCAAGAATACGAAGATATAGATTATTTGAAATACGAAGGAACTATTGATCCTAAGATTACTGGTTCGTTTGGTAATACCTTCTCTTGGAAAGGTTTGAAACTCAACGTGTTCTTTACCTATAGTTTCGGTAACGTACTCCGTTTGGATAACCTCTGCCCTGTATATAGCAGCGACTATAGCGACCTTACAGCCAGCATGAAGGAAATGAAGAACCGCTGGATGGTACCTGGTGATGAGAATGTTACAACCATCCCATCCATTCCTACCGTTCGTCAAATGCGTGAGATCGATGCACTCAGCAATGCATATTCTGCATACAACTACTCTACCGAGCGTGTGGCTAAGGGTGATTTCATCCGACTCAAGGAATTGTCTTTGGCATACGATTTGCCTAAGAAGTATTTTGAGGGACAAAACGCAGTATCAAGCTTTGGTGTGAAACTTAGTGCAACCAACTTGTGGTTGGCATACGCTGACAAGAAGTTGAACGGACGTGACCCTGAGTATTATAACACAGGTGGTGTGTCTTCTCCTGTTCCACGCCAATTCACATTGACCGTAAAATTAGGATTCTAATCAAACCTAACACTTAATTAAGAAAGGAATATGAAAATGAAAAAGAATATATTTGTTATCATTGCTTTGTTAGCATTAGTTACAACGGCTTGTAATTTCTTGGATAAAGAGCCAGACTTGCGTGCTACTATTGACTCAAAAGAGAAAGTACAACTTTTGTTGGTAAGTGCCTATACAGAAGCGAATAGTGCTCCTCTATGTGAGTATTCATCCGACCAAGTGGTTGACAACAACGTGCCAGACCCAAAGACAGGTCAAGCCAATGCAGTTAATCCATTGGATGAAATGTACAACGATATTTTTGCTTGGAGACCTGTTAAGCAATCAAGCAACGACTCTCCAAAACTGATTTGGGATGCTCACTATACAGCTATTGCTACTGCGAATTCAGCGCTCGAGGCAATCGCAAAACTCGAAGCTCAAGGCATCAATATGGATGCGGAAAAGGGCGAGGCATTGCTCTCTCGTGCTTACCATCACTTCTTGCTGGCTGGTGTATTCTGCCAAGCGTGGAAGAACCCGGAAGATAGTAAGAAGGATTTAGGTCTTACCTATATGATGCAACCAGAGACCAAGGTGGCTCCTGTGTACTCACGTGGTCCAAAATTGGAGGTCGGTTTAGACCTCAATGGCGATACTGCTTGGATTGGTGGTTCGTTGTATCACACTTTTATGAATATCCAAAAAGATCTTGAGGCTGGTTTGAAACTTGTTTCGGATGAGTACTATAGCGTGCCTCGTTACCACTTCAACGTGAAAGCTGCTCATGCTTTTGCTGCACGTTTCTACCTATATAAACGTGAATGGGCAAAGGTGGTGGAGCATGCAGACTATGTATTGACTACTACAGATGAGACCACGTTGTCAATGCTCTTTGATGCAGAAACTAACCGTGATCAAAGTAACATTGAGTTGGCATTCAATCATTATATAGATGTGAATGCTCCTTCTAACCTATTGCTAATCGCTACTTACTCATCTTCAGCTTATGCGCACTTCCCAACATATGGTCGCTATCAAGTAAATGGTGACGCTCAGAACTTTGCTACGCATGGAGCTGGTCCTTGCTGGAATGGACAATTCCCTGGTGTAGGTTTTTGGAGTGCTGATCAGAAATTGGGTGGTTTCATAGCAAAAGATTATTACGACTTTGAATATACCGACAAAGTGGCAGGCTATGGTTACGTTCGTATGGTGAGTCGTGCGTTTACTACTAACGAAACACTTCTTTGCCGTGCTGAGGCCAAGGCATATCTGAACGACTTCGCAGGTTCCGCTAATGACTTCCGTCTGTGGTGTCAAAGTTATAATGTAGGTGGTCGTATGAACATGTATGCTGATAGTACCGTGAAATTGGATGCTGCAATTATTACGAAGTTCTATACTGAGAAGGCTGGTACTAAGTTTGCGCCAGTATTGCACAACCAAGATATGGCAGCAGATTGGGTAATTACTCCAGAGCAAATGCCATTTGTGCATTGTGCAATCCACTTCCGCCGTATTGAGGGTATGCACGATGGCTTGCGTTGGCACGACCTCAAACGCTACGGTATTGAGATAGAGCACGTACAAGGTAAAGACGCTCCTCGTAAATTGGTTTGGAACGATGACCGCCGTGCTATCCAATTGCCACAAGAGGTTATCGTAGCAGGTATGACCGCTAACCCACGCGAGGTAATGGGTGATAACTTGGATGGTAGCATGACAACCTCCCCATCTCTTAATCCAAGTGATGTATATACCCAATCAACTCCTACTTATACAAGCGCTGCTTCTTTGCCAAGTAGTAGTGCTGTGAAATTGGTGGAGGAAGAGGAGTAAAATAATGACTAACTACTAAATAATAATAGTTATGAAAAGTTTATATAAAATATTAGCAGTTGCTTGTCTTGTGATGGGCTTCGCTGCTTGTGAAAATGAGCAATTGACGGGTGAGTCTATTTTCATTGATCCTGTAATTGACACCACCACTTACACCTATCAATTTGATAAATGGTTGGACAAATACTATACTGAGCCATACAACGTAGAGTTTCTCTATAAGTTGGATGACAATGCTACTGACCCTAACTACAATGTGGTACCAGTAAGTATTGGTATGGCAGATACATTAGCTCACTTGGCATTGTATTTGTGGTATGATGTATATGACTCTGTAGTTGGTCCTGAGTTCTTGCCAGAATATGGGCCTAAGATGATTCAACTTATTGGCTCATCTATGATGGACCCTGTAAATGGTACTGAGAAATTGGGTTATGCAGAAGGTGGTATCAAGATTACGCTCTTGAAGATTAATAAGATGCAACTGAACAACATTGATAACCTCAATGAGTATATCTTTAAGACCATGCACCACGAGTTTGCACACATCTTGCACCAACAGAAGAACTACCCTACCGAGTTTGCACAAATCACTCCTGCTAACTACGATCCTATCAAATGGCAAGAGCGTACTTATAAAGAAGCTTGGCAGTTGGGTTGCGTAAGTAACTATGGAAGTAGCGAGGCGCGCGAGGACTTTGTAGAGGTGATTGCTAACTATATTGTGAAACCCGATGCATGGTGGGATAATATGCTCAAGGAGGCGGGTGAAGAAGGTGCTGCTATCATCAATCAGAAATGGGATATTTGCAACACATGGCTCAAAGAGAAATGGGAAATAGATCTTGATGCGTTGCGTGATGAAGTACAAAAACGTCAGCAGAATTTGGATTGGAATATGATTATGAACCTAGAGTTCTTGAATGGTAAATTTCACAACGCAAAAAAATAGAATAAGATATGAAAGCAAAATATTTAGTAATGATTGCTCTGCTAGCTGCTACTTTCGCTGCTTGCAGCCGTGATGAGGAAAGCTTGTTTGATAAGCCAGCTGCCATTCGTGCACAAGAAGCTATCGAAAATGCTTTTGATGTACTAACCTCTGCCGAGAATGGTTGGGAGATGGCATATTTCCCTAACTTGGAGGCAAGTGCCAAGGGTTATAATATGGTGTTGAAGTTCAGTAAGAATGGTAATGTCAGCGTAACAGCTAAGAATTCGGCTACTACCAACAATAAGATTATGACCGATACTGCTAGTACGTGGGCCGTAAAGAGCGACTACGGACCAATCTTGACATTTGATACCTACAACGATGTATTTCATGCATTTTCTGATCCTAAGGAGGATGGTGCGGGTCACTTGGGAGACTATGAGTTCTTGATTCTGAAGGCGACACCAGAGTTGGTGCTCTTGAAGGGTAAAAAACATAGCGCATACAGCGTAATGCGTCCTATGAAGAATACCAATTTGGCTGATTATTATAAGAAATGCGAGAAGATGCAAGCAGACCTCTTTGGCAACAATAACATCGTAACATTGCACCAAGGCAACAATAAAATGTATCTCTATAAAGGTGCTGATGGTCAGTTCCAAAGTGCTGCATATGGTTCTCCACTTGTAGCGGAAGCTGCTACCTATCATCCAGTTTGCTCTACAGAAGATGGTATCATCGTATCAATGGGCTTTGGTAAGGATGTACACGACCATATTTTCTACTACGACAGTATCAAGGGCGAACTTAAGAGCAAGAAAGGTGCCGTGATGAATGCAGGTAATTTGAACGTGCTTTTCGGCGCTTACTTTACGGACAATGCTTTAGGTTGGGCGGTTGATCCTACAGGTCAAGAGGCAGTAGAGGAATTGCTATCAGCAGTAAATACTGCGATGAATAATACCTCTGCCAAGATGAAGGTGATGGGTTACGGCTACAAACAGTCATTGAATATGTACGAAGGTGGCTATTTCTTGCTTATCAACTTTACCTATAAAGAAGGCAAGAAGAATCAAGAGAAGAAATTGGTTTGGACTGTTGATTTGACACAAAATGAGAGTGGTATCACCGTGGCTAATGCAGTCCCTGATAACAACACAGAAACCTTCTTGGGACGGATTCCAGTAGCTCAAGCTGTAGCAGATGCCATGTTGGGTTCTTACAGCGCTACTCCATTGGAAGGCTATCTCTTTAATGCAGCAGCAGGTATGAAACTTGTGGGTGAAAAAGAATTGGTAATAAGAGGTGCTAACAATATTAAAATGTAAGATATACTTATATAAATAACGAGGTAAAACTCATAATGTTTAACAACAAAATTTTTAAAGGTATGAAAAAGATTACTCTTTTAAGTGCTGTGCTCGTAGCAGGTATGGCTACCGCACAAGTTCAAATGACTGCTCTTGAGAACATGGAAGTTCGTCAAGTTGTCGCTACACAATCCGTAGAAATGGATCGCGAGATTACTATGGAGGAATGGAATGCAGAGTACATTGCTAAGCAACAAAAGGCAGCAGCAGAAGATTATGCGGCTCATGATTACTATTATGTTGATGGTATGATGCATTGGGGTATTACTCCAACTTTTATGGGTATGGCATTTGATTTTATTGCTATTCCTTATATGGATAGCGTAGTATGGAAGAACCTTTATGGTCCAACAGATTGGTATGATCAATATGATGATGCCTTGCTTGCAGAGGATAGCGAGACTTTGGTGGCAAAAGGTTGGTATGGTATTGATGGTGTAGGTTATTACCTTCCTTATACCACAGATCACACTTTGACACAAGGTGATAAAACCTACAACATCAAAGGTTATAAGTTTGCAGCAGGAAATGAAAATGGTGGTTTGTTAGCTTCTGGTGCAGCTCCATATACCATCTCGACTGGTGAGAATATTCCTATTACCCTTTGCGGTATGGCAACCGATCCTATGAATAACGATAATGGTAGTGACTTCTATCGTATTGGTGCTGGTGTGCGTGGCGCTTATGCTTATGGTACTCAATTGATTGCTGATACAGCAACTGGTGCAACTGCTGATACTCTCCTTTCTATTGTTCGCAACGTTAGTCCATTGACTATTAGTTCAATCAATATCCCAGTTTACAACGTAAATGGTACTGCCATTATGCCAGAGGGTGGCCAAGTTAAGATTGAGCTCTTTGCTGCTGATTTGACCGCAGGTATTATCACTGATTCTATCATTGCTACAACTGTGGCTACTGTTGAAAACCTTGTTGAAGTACAAGCAGGTCTTGGTACCATCGTTGCTACATTCCAAGAGAAAGACCCATTTGGTAGTATGATGGACGTTTCTGTAGTTGTAAAGGGAGATTTCGTTGTTCAATTGACTGGCTACAATGAGTCAGGTTGTGATTTCGGTATCTATGCAGACTACTATACTCCTGGTAGTACAACTGTTTACAAGGTTGGTGGCAAATTAACTCCTATCTTCTCAGCAAGTTCTAACCTCGCTATCATGTATGATGCTTATTGGCCAACTGTACAAGATGTAGCAGGTAATGTAATGAATGTTGCAGTAGAAGGCGGAGACGCTTATTATGTTGAGGAGGGTAACAAATATAACTTATTATACACCAACGTATATTATGTAGATGAGTTATGGTCTGCTGATTATCCAGAGTGGATGGAGGTAGAATACTTCCTTGCAAACGTTGGTACAGAAGAGGAACCAGAACCTGTAGTTGCTGTAGCTGTTACTGTAGAACCATTGACAGAGGGCACAGGCCGTCAAGGTATTGTAACTTTTGATGCTGATGGTTATGTATATGAACTTATTGTTAAGCAAGGTGACGGTGGTCCAGCTACTGGCGTTGAGAACGTAATTACTCCTTCATTCAATGGCAAGACCTACAACCTCCTCGGTGTTGAGGTAGATGAGAACTACAAGGGTATCGTTATCAAGAACGGTGAGAAGTATATCCAATAATCTCTCAATGAGATAAAATAAAGAACGCGACTCCAATGGGGTCGCGTTTTTTATTGGAATTTATATACCTGCTGACACTTTATGTTTTTTTCTTGAGCGCCCCAGAGAGTTGATTAGGGCGCAAGTTGTTGGATTAGGTTGTTGATGTTGTTGATTAAAATAACTCTTGTTGTTTTTTAGTTATAGTGTCTATTAGTATTTTATCTCCATATAACACGAAACTCTGCGAAAAGTGCCAAAAAAAACGACTTTTCGCAGAGTTTTGTTGTGTAATCGAGAAAAAAGTAGTACCTTTGTGGGCGAAAATATGAATTGATAAAATAAAGCAATTATGTTAGTAGGACGACAAAGCGAGATATCTATCTTGAATAATGCGTTGGCTTCTGATGAGTCACAATTTGTAGCTGTATATGGAAGGCGTCGTGTGGGAAAGACATTCCTAATCCGTCAGACTTTGCAAAAACATTTTGTATTTCAACATGCTGGAGTTGCCAACTCACCCAAGAGCATCCAGTTGCAGGCTTGGGCAGAGTCCTTATCTGAAGCTGGCTTGAAAGGATTCTCCAAGCCAAAGAATTGGATGGAAGCATTTTCATTATTAAAAGAGCTTATTAAAAAATCACGCTCTGCTAAAAAAGTCATTTTTTTAGATGAACTGCCTTGGATGGATACGCAAGCTTCGCAGTTCATTCCTGCGTTAGAGCACTTTTGGAACTCATGGGCAAGCGCAAGAGCAGACATAATGTTGGTTGTATGCGGAAGTGCCACATCGTGGATTATTCGTAAAGTGATTCAAAATCATGGAGGGCTGCATAATCGAGTGACACAGAAGATTCTCCTACAACCATTTACTTTGCGTGAGTGTGAAGAATATGCACAAAGCCGAAAACTTGTCATGACACGTAAGCAAATAGTAGAAGCATATATGGTTATGGGCGGTGTTCCTTATTATTGGTCATGTTTGCAACCTACTATGAGTTTAGCCCAGAATATGGACCAACTATTTTTCAATCCATCTGGTGCTTTATATGATGAATACAACGCTCTGTATGCCTCTTTATATAAAAATCCAACTGACTATTTGCGTGTAATAGAAGCTTTAGCCACTAAACGCTATGGTCTGACACGAGCAGAAATAGTGAATGTTACTAAGTTAAACGAGAATGGAGCACTTACTACCCTCTTGCAAGATTTGGAATATTGTGGATTTATTCGCCGCTACAATCAGATAGGCAAAATGAAGAATGGTGCAATCTTCCAACTGGTTGATAACTATACCTTGTTCTACCACCATTTCATATTAAAGAACAAAAAGAGTGATATTAACTTTTGGTCGCATAATATTCAAACTGCGATGTATAATGTATGGTGTGGCTTGAGTTTTGAGCGAGTAGTGGCGCAGCATATTCTACAGGTAAAGAAAGCATTAGGTATCGCTGGTGTGCTAACAGAAGAGTACGCATGGCATAACGATGAAGCGCAGATAGATTTGTTGATTGATAGGCAAGACGGGGTAATCAATCTTTGTGAGATGAAATTTTACAATTCTGAGATACACAATATTGAGGAGATAAGCAATGAGTTGGTACGCAAACGCAATATACTGCTTCAGAATGTCAAGACAAAGAAGGCTGTGTTTCTAACGCTTATTTCTTCCTATGATACTGTGGCTCGTGTTGGTGCGTATGATATTCAAAATAAATTGACAATCAATGATTTATTTGTGTAAATAATAATTCTTGTTTGGTTATAAACTCTGCGAAAAGTGCCAAAAAAAACGACTTTTCGCAGAGTTTTGTTGTGTTATCAAACAAAAATTAGACCGAAAATTAGCAAAGATTTTAGGGAGTTTGCACTACCAAAATGATAGAATATGATACAAAATTATCTGATTTCATAAGTGGCTGATATTTAGTGTGGTAATTGAAAATTCAGTAATTTGGCGCTGATTTGTTCAGTAATTTGGCGCAAAGGTACTGCTTTTTTTTCAAATAGACAAGAAAATAATGAGAAAAAGTGGACACATAATGAGAAACTCCGCGGAAA